>NZ_JALJWR010000001.1:1553750-2900000 GCF_024169315.1 Pseudomonas migulae
TCCCGCCTTCGTCGAACTGTCGATTCACTACGACAAGGTCAACAGCTGGCTATGAATTCACTGACCGTCGGCGCCCGCGCCATCGAGCTGGACAAGGATGGCTTCCTGGTTGAACTGAGTGACTGGTCCGCCGAGGTAGCAAGCGCTCTCGCCGCGGCCGAAGACATCGAGTTGAGCCCGGACCATTGGGAAATCCTCGAACTGCTGCGCAGCTTCTACGACGAATTCCAGCTGTCGCCGGCCACTCGTCCGCTGATCAAGTACACCGCATTGAAGCTCGGCCCGCTGAAAGGCAACAGCCTGCACCTGAACCGATTGTTCAAAGGCACCCCTGCCAAACTCGCCGCGAAACTGGCGGGCCTGCCCAAACCGACGAACTGCTTATGACCGACTACCCAGCGTTGACCCTCGAAACGCCCGCCGAACACCCGTTCGCCCAATTCGTTCGGATCCTCGGCAAAGGCAAGCGTGGCGCCCGGGACCTGACCCGGGAAGAAGCCCGCGAAGCCATGGGCATGGTGCTCGACGACAAGGTCGAGGACACCCAGCTCGGCGCCTTTCTGATGCTGTTGCGGCACAAGGAAGAAAGCGCCGAAGAGATGGCCGGGTTCACCGAAGCCTTGCGTGAACGTTTGCTGGCACCGTCATTGAATGTCGATCTGGACTGGCCGACCTACGCCGGCAAGAAGCGTCATTTGCCGTGGTATCTGCTGGCGGCCAAGTGCCTGGCGCAGAACGGCGTGCGGATTTTCATGCACGGCGGCGGCGCGCACACTGCCGGGCGGCTGTACAGCGAGCAACTGCTGGAAGAGTTGAAAATCCCGTTGTGCCGCAACTGGCAACAGGTCGGGGCAGCCCTCGATAACATCGGCCTCGCATTCATGCCGCTGGTGGATTGGGCGCCGCAACTGCAACGCATGATCGACCTGCGCAACACCCTCGGCCTGCGCTCGCCGATCCATTCCCTGGCGCGGATTCTCAACCCGTTGAGCGCTCGCTGTGGCCTGCAAAGCATTTTCCATCCCGGCTATCAGGCAGTGCACCGCGATGCCAGCGGCTTGCTCGGCGACACGGCGATCGTGGTCAAGGGTGATGGCGGCGAGATCGAGATCAACCCGGACGCCGACAGCCACTTGTACGGCACCACCGGCGGCGAGAGCTGGGACGAGGAATGGCCGCAGCTGTCGGGCCAGCGCCACGTCAAACCCGCCTCGCTCGACCCCGGACATTTGAAAGCCGTGTGGCGTGGTGATGTGGTCGACAGCTACCCGCAAATGGCCCTGATCGCGACCATGGCCCTCGCCTTGCGCGGCCTTGGCCAGACGCGCGAACAAGCCTTTGCAACTGCCCAGCAGTATTGGGATGCCCGGGACAGATCGATTTAACCGATCATAACCCTGCAATCTTTGCGCTATTTTATCGAACCTATCGGAATAGACTCCTCTCCAACGCTTATCGGTTGAGGAGTCTTGAACATGGGTTTGTTAGTTGAAGGTCGCTGGCATGACCAGTGGTACGAAAGCAGCAAGGACGGTGCGTTCCAGCGTGAACAGGCACAGCGTCGCAACTGGCTGACCGCCGACGGCATACCGGGTCCGACCGGTGTCGGTGGCTTTGCGGCCGAAGCGGGTCGCTATCATTTGTATGTGTCCCTCGCCTGTCCGTGGGCGCATCGCACGTTGATTCTGCGCAAACTCAAAGGTCTCGAAAGCCTGATCGACGTGTCGGTGGTCAGCTGGCTGATGCTGGAAAACGGCTGGACCTTCGACAAGCACTTTGGCTCGACGGGCGACAAGCTCGATCACTTCGACTTCATGCACCAACGTTACACCGCCGATACCGCCGACTACACCGGGCGCGTCACCGTGCCGGTGCTCTGGGACAAACAGCAGAACCGCATCGTCAACAATGAATCGGCGGAGATCATCCGCATGTTCAACAGTGCCTTCGATGACTTGACCGGTAATGACCTGGACTTCTATCCGGCGCCGTTGCGGGGCGAGATCGATGCGCTGAACGAACGGATTTATCCGGCGGTGAACAACGGCGTGTACCGTGCCGGGTTTGCCACGTCGCAAAAGGCTTATGAAGAGGCGTTCGATGAGGTGTTTGCCGAGCTGGATCGGCTGGAGTCATTGCTCGGCGCCAATCGCTACCTGACCGGTGAATACCTGACGGAGGCGGACATTCGGCTGTTCACCACGTTGATTCGCTTTGATGCGGTGTACCACGGACACTTCAAGTGCAACCTGCGGCGGATTGCCGATTATCCGAACCTGTCGAACTGGCTGCGGGAGATTTATCAGTGGCCGGGGATTGCCGAGACGGTGGATTTCACTCACATCAAGAACCACTACTACGGTAGCCATAAGACCATCAACCCAACGGGTATCGTGCCGAAAGGGCCGGAGCAGGATTTCACCGCAGCCCATGATCGGGCACGGTTGAGCGGGAAAGGGGTTTGGCGCAAGGCCTGAGGTTTGTGCAGTATTTGAGGGCCCCATCGCTGGCAAGCCAGCCCCCACAGGGATTTTTGTGATGCCAGAGATTGCAGCTTCACCAAAAAACCTGTGGGAGCTGGCTTGCCAGCGATGGGGACAATGCGGTGCTCAGACTTGTGATTGAGCCCCTTCAAACCACGCCAGTTTCTCGCGCAGCTGCACCACTTCCCCCACAATCACCAGCGTCGGCGCATGCACTTCATGCTCCGCCACCAGCCGTGGAAGATCGGCCAGGGTGCCGGTAAACACCCGCTGATTGACCGTGGTCCCCTGCTGGATCAACGCCGCCGGGGTATCCGCTCCGCGACCATGCTTGATCAACTGCTCGCAGATGATCGGCAAGCCCACCAGCCCCATGTAAAACACCAGGGTTTGCGCCGGTGCGACCAGATCGGCCCATGGCAAATCGGTGGAGCCGTCCTTCAAGTGGCCGGTAACGAATCGCACCGACTGCGCGTAATCGCGGTGGGTCAGCGGAATCCCGGCATACGCCGCGCAACCGCTGGCCGCCGTAATGCCCGGCACGACCTGGAACGGGATGCCGTGGGCTGCCAGCTCTTCAATCTCTTCCCCGCCACGGCCGAAGATGAACGGATCACCGCCCTTCAACCGCACGACACGCTTGCCCTGTTTGGCCAGGTCCACCAATTGCTGGTTGATCTGATCCTGCGGCACGGCGTGATCGGCGCGACGCTTGCCGACGTAGACGCGCTCGGCATCGCGACGGCACAACTCGAGAATCGCCGGTGCCACCAAGCGGTCGTACAGCACCACATCGGCTTGCTGCATCAGGCGTAAGGCGCGGAAGGTCAGCAGATCCGGATCACCCGGACCGGCACCGACCAAATAGACTTCGCCCGTGGCGACGGGCGCTTTACCATCGATTTTTGCCTGCAACAGACGCTCGGCTTCGGCGCCCTGCCCGGCCAGTTGCCGGTCGGCAATCGGGCCCTGGAACACATCCTCCCAGAACGCCCGACGCTGCTGTACATCCGGGAACAGACCTTTGACCTGGTTGCGAAAACGCGCCGCCAGCCCGGCCAGTTGACCGTAGGTGGAAGGAATCCAGGTTTCGATTTTCGCGCGGATCAGACGCGCCAGCACCGGCGCATCGCCGCCGCTGGACACGGCGATGATCAGCGGCGAACGGTCGACGATGGCTGGGAAAATCACGCTGCACAGCGCAGGCGCATCCACCACATTGACCGGCACGCAACGCCGATGGGCATCGGCGGAAACCTGTGCGTTCAGCGGTTCGTCGTCGGTGGCGGCGATGATCAGCCCGCAACCATCCAGATCCGCTTCAACGTAGCCACGCAACAGGCACTCGCCACCGCTGCCGGAAACCAGCTCGCGCAGTTGCGGTTCGATTTCAGGTGCGACCACCCGCAGCAGCGCACCGGCATCGGCCAGCAGGCGGGATTTGCGCAAGGCAATCTCCCCCCCGCCGACGACCAACACACGACTGCCGCGAAGGTTATGAAACAGCGGCAGATAGTCCATTTAGCCGATGACCTCAAGGCCACCCATGTACGGTTTCAGCACCTCCGGCACACGGATCGAACCGTCGGCCTGCTGGTAGTTTTCCAGCACCGCCACCAGCGTACGACCGACCGCCAGACCGGAACCGTTCAGGGTGTGAACCAGTTCAGGCTTGCCGGTTTCCGGGTTGCGGAAACGCGCTTGCATACGACGGGCCTGGAAGTCGCCGCAGTTGGAGCACGACGAAATTTCGCGGTACTTGTCCTGGCTCGGAATCCACACTTCCAGGTCGTAGGTCTTGACCGCGCTGAAGCCCATGTCGCCGGTGCACAGCGCCAGTGTGCGGTAAGGCAGTTCCAGCAGTTGCAGGACTTTCTCGGCGTTGGCGGTCAGGCCTTCCAGCGCTTCCATCGAGGTCGATGGCTCAACGATCTGGACCATCTCGACCTTGTCGAACTGGTGCTGGCGAATCATGCCGCGGGTATCGCGACCCGATGCGCCGGCTTCGCTACGGAAGCACGGGGTGTGAGCGACGAACTTGATCGGCAGCAGTTTCGAATCGACGATTTCGCCGGCCACGATGTTGGTCAGCGACACTTCAGCGGTCGGAATCAGGTACAGATCGGCCTCGCCTTCGCGAGCGATCTTGAACAGGTCTTCTTCGAATTTCGGCAACTGACCGGTGCCTTGCAGCGCCGGCGCCTGGACCAGATAAGGCGTGTAAGCCTCTTCGTAACCGTGTTCGCTGGTGTGCAGGTTGATCATGAACTGCGCCAGGGCGCGGTGCAGACGCGCAATCGGGCCGCGCAACAAAGCGAAACGGGCACCGGACAGCTTGGCGGCAGTTTCGAAATCCAGCCAGCCGAACTTCTCGCCCAGTGCAACGTGGTCCTGGACCGGGAAATCGAACGCGGTCGGGGTGCCCCAGCGGCGCACTTCGACGTTGCCGTCTTCGTCATCGCCGATCGGCACGGACTCGTGCGGCAGGTTCGGGATGCCGAGCAGGATCGAATCCAGGTCGGTCTGGATGCCGTCCAGCTCGACTTTACCGGCGCTCAATTCATTCGCCATGCGCTCGACGTCCGCCATCAACGGCGCGATGTCTTCACCGCGCTGCTTGGCCTGACCGATGGATTTGGAGCGCGCATTACGTTCAGCCTGCAGTGCTTCGGTGCGGGTCTGGACGGTCTTGCGCTGTTCTTCCAGCGCTTCGATGCGCGCAACATCCAGCGTATAGCCACGGGAAGCCAGGCGGTCCGCTACGTCCTGAAGGTTGCTACGTAACAGTTTGGAATCGAGCATGTCGGTCTCTCGTTATCAAAGTTTGGTCAAGGACAGGCCGGCCCAGGTGGCGAGCAGCCCGCCGAATACGCTGATGGCAGCATAGCCCAGGGCCAGCGGCACTTGCCCGCTTTCCAGCAGGCGCACCGTATCCAGTGAAAAGGATGAAAAAGTCGTCAGCCCCCCGAGGAAGCCGACCATCAACCCGGCACGCACCTCGATCGGCACCTCCGGGCGTATCAAAAACAGACCGTATAGAACGCCGATCAGCAAACAGCCGACGATATTAACGGCCAGCGTCGCGGTATAGAAGTGCCGCGGCCAATTAGCGTTGACCCAATTACCTGTGGCGAAGCGCAACAGGGTGCCAGCGATCCCGCCGACGGAAACCGCAACGATCAATGGAAGCACTATTTTCTCCGCTGCCGGGGGCTTAAACGGTCAAGTTGCGCGAGGTGATTGAGCTTTTCGCCGATCTTCAGCTCCAGGCCACGGGGCACCGGTTGATAGAACGGTTGTGGCTCAAGCTCTTCGGGGAAGTAATCTTCGCCAGCGGCGTAGGCGTCTGGCTCATCGTGGGCATAACGGTATTCGTCGCCATAACCCAATTGCTTCATCAGCTTGGTCGGCGCGTTGCGCAGGTGCAACGGCACTTCGAGCGAGCCATGTTCGGTGGCGCTGCGCATGGCCGCCTTGAAGCCCATGTACACCGCGTTGCTTTTCGGCGCGCAAGCCAGATAAGTGATGGCCTGGGCCACCGCCAGTTCGCCTTCCGGGCTGCCGAGGCGCTCCTGCACTTCCCACGCCGCCAGGCACAGGCTCAGGGCGCGGGGATCGGCATTGCCGATGTCCTCGCTGGCCATGCGCACCACGCGCCGGGCCAGGTACAGCGGATCGCAACCGCCGTCGATCATCCGCGCGAACCAGTACAGCGCACCGTCGGGATTGGAACCGCGTACCGATTTATGCAGCGCGGAAATCTGGTCGTAAAACGCTTCGCCGCCCTTGTCGAATCGGCGGCGGGTATCGCCCAAAAGACTTTGCAGCAGATCGATGCCGATTTCACTGTTGTCTTCGGCAAGGTCCGAGGCGTTTTCCAGCAGATTGAGCAGGCGCCGACCATCGCCATCGGCAGCGGACAACAGCATCTGGAAACCTTCATCGCTGAGGGTCAGTTGCCGTTTGCCCAAGCCCCGCTCTTCCGTCAGCGCACGATGCACCAGCTTGCGCAGGGCCGCTTCGTCGAGGCTTTTCAGCACATAGACGCGCGCCCGGGAGAGCAAGGCGTTATTGAGTTCGAACGAGGGGTTTTCCGTGGTCGCGCCGATGAAAATCAGCGTGCCGTCCTCAACGTACGGCAGAAACGCATCCTGCTGCGACTTGTTGAAACGATGCACTTCATCGACGAACAGGATGGTGCGCTTGCCGTACTGACCGGCCTGCTGCTTGGCGACTTCCACCGCCTGGCGGATTTCCTTCACCCCGGCCAGGACAGCCGAGACCGTTTCGAAATGCGCGTCCGAGACTTCCGCCAGCAACCGCGCCAACGTGGTTTTACCCACGCCCGGCGGGCCCCAGAAAATCATCGAGTGCAGGGCCCCCTGCTCCAGCGCTTCGCGCAATGGCTTGCCGCGAGCGAGCAGGTGTTCCTGACCGACGTACTCGTCCAGATTGGCTGCGCGCAAACGGGCGGCCAAGGGCTGGGAGATCGGGGCGCTGCGAAACAGGTCCATCACGTACGTTTAAAACCTCGGGTTAGAACAACTCTCTCAAGCCTGCCGAAAACCTGTGGCGAGGGGATTTATCCCCGTTCGGCTGCGCAGCAGTCGCGAAATCATTGCATGCGGTATTCCTGATACACCGCACTGGCAGATCTGGGGCCGCTTCGCGGCCCAACGGGGATAAATCCCCTCGCCACAAAGGCTCACCCCGCAGGTTATGCGGTTTACTCCTGGATCACGTCCGCACCTTTAGGGATGTCGAACTTGAATTTCGACGCAGGGATCGGCTCGTTGGCCTTCACGCCGGTAAACAGGATGTTGGTGCGCTGACCGACGCTATCGATCAGTTGCATGTCGTTGACCAGCCCATTGCGGAACGACAGGCGCAGGCTGTCGAACAGGGTGTCCTTGGTTTTCGGCTTCAAGGTGAAGTCGATCACGCCGCCGGCTTCCTTGGCGCTGATGGCAAAGCTCTCGCTGATCTTGGACACGTCACCGGAGAGCAGCAACGCCGGGGTCTGGCTCAGGCGCAGATCAAGGGTCTTGATGGTGGCCTGCTCCAGGTCCGGGTCCCACAACGTGACCTTCTTGCCGTCGGAAACCACGACCTGCTCGGCCGGCGCATCGGTGTGCCAGTAGAACAGGCCCGGCCGCTGCAGGGACATTTCACCCGCCGTTTCCTGCAACTGGGTGCCGCTGCCATCGAGGGTCAGCTGCGAGAAACGGGCCGTCAGGGTCTGGGATTTTTCCAGCAGTTGGGTCAGACGCGCCACGTCCTTGTCATCGGCGTGGGCCGAGAGCGTGGTCAAAGCCAGAACCGGCAGCAACAGCATGCGGATAAGACGCATGGGAGTCCTCTTAACATTCGTGGGAGTTCGGGCGGCGCGTCACTGCACCGTCCTTTCAAATCAAAATCAGTCGCGTACCGGGCCAGGAGCCAGGACTTCACGGGAACCGTTGGTGTTCATGGACGTCACGACCCCGGCCATTTCCATGGCTTCGATCATGCGTGCGGCGCGGTTGTAGCCGATTTTCAACTTGCGTTGAACCGCGGAAATGGACGCACGACGGCTTTCCAGGACGAACTGCACCGCTTCGTCGTACAGCGCATCGGTTTCGGCATCGTCATCACCGCCACCGCCGCCATTCTCAAAGCCGCTGCCGGCCTCTTCGACACCGGCGAGGATCTCGTCGTTGTACTCCGGTGCACCGCGCAGTTTCCAGGCTTCAACCACCCGGTGAACCTCGTCATCGGACACGAACGCGCCGTGAACACGAATCGGCAGGCTGGTGCCCGGCGGCATGTAGAGCATGTCACCGTGGCCCAACAGTTGCTCGGCGCCGCCCTGGTCGATGATGGTCCGCGAGTCGATCTTGCTCGACACCTGGAACGCCATGCGCGTCGGAATGTTCGCCTTGATCAGACCGGTGATCACGTCAACCGACGGACGCTGGGTCGCGAGGATCAAGTGGATACCGGCCGCACGGGCCTTCTGGGCGATCCGGGCGATCAGTTCTTCAACCTTCTTGCCGACGATCATCATCATGTCGGCGAATTCGTCGACGACCACAACGATGGTCGGCAGCTTGGTCAGCAGCGGTGCTTCGTCGTGAATGCTTTCGCGCTTGTACAACGGATCGGTCAGCGGCGTGCCGGCGTCCTGGGCTTCCTTGACCTTGGCGTTGAAGCCGGACAGGTTTCGCACGCCCATCTTCGCCATCAACTTGTAGCGACGTTCCATCTCCGCCACGCTCCAGCGCAGGGCGTTGGCCGCGTCCTTCATGTCGGTCACCACCGGGCACAGCAGGTGCGGGATGCCTTCGTAGATCGACAGCTCAAGCATTTTCGGGTCGATCATGATCAGCTTGGCGTCTTCCGGGCCGGACTTGAACAGGATCGACAGGATCATCGCGTTCACACCCACCGATTTACCGGAACCGGTCGTACCGGCCACCAGCAAGTGCGGCATTTTCGCCAGGTCGGTGATGACCGGCTTGCCGCCGATGTCGTGGCCCAGGGCCAGGGTCACCGGCGACTTGAAGTTGTCGTACTCAGGGGTCGACAGCACTTCGGAGAAGCGCACGATCTGGCGGTCTTCGTTAGGAATCTCGATACCGACGGTGGTCTTGCCCGGAATCACTTCCACCACTCGCACACTGGTCACGGCCAGGGAACGCGCGAGGTCTTTCGCCAGGTTGGCGATACGACTGACTTTGACCCCGGCCGCTGGCTGGATTTCGTAACGGGTAATCACCGGCCCCGGATGAATCGAATCCACCGAGACTTCGACGCCGAATTCCTTGAGCTTGATTTCCAGCAAATGGCCGACGGCCGCCAGGGATTCAGGCGAGTAATTGAGTTGTTTCTTTTCTGCAGGATCGAGAATCGAGATAGGCGGCAAAGTGCCTTCGACGGCACTGTCGACGAACAGTGGCGCCTGTTTCTCTTTTTCCACGCGGTTGCTCGGCGCGGCGGGTTTGGGTGGCGCGGGGGCAATCACCGGTGGCACCTGCTTCTCGCGGTCCGACATGTGTTTGCTGAGGGCTTGCTCGCGCTCGATCAAGCGCTCCTTGACCTTGGCCTGCTCGCGTTTGTCGGTAACGGTCGGCGCCACCACGTCATGCACGCGGTCGTCGACTTCACGCAACTGCGCAACCAGCTGCTTGCGCTCGACACGGGCCGCCCACCAGCGATTGGCCGCGCCCTGGAACAGTTCGAACAGGTCGAGGGTGATCTTGCCGGTGACGTCCATCACCTTGAACCACGACAGGTCGGTGAACACCGTCAGGCCGAACAGGAACAGGGCGATGAACAGCAAGGTGCTGCCCTGGATGTTCAGCGCGTTCCGGGCCAGGTCGCCAAGGCTTTCGCCCAGCGCACCGCCCGCACCGGCCGGCAGACCGGTCGCGGCATGGAAATGGATATGCGCGAGCGCCGCGCCCGACAGCACCAGGAACACGAGGCCGATCAGGCGCCAGGAGAACAGCCAGCCGCTCCACTGCCACGGCTCGTGGCGTTGACGGAAGATCTGCCAGGCCTTGATCGCCAGCAACAGCGGGAAGATGTAAGCGAAGTAACCCAGCACCATGAACAGGATGTCGGCGCTGTAGGAGCCGACCGGTCCGCCGAAGTTCTGCACATCGTCGATCTTGCTGTTATGGCTCCAGCCCGGATCGTCCTTGCCGTAAGTCAGCAAGGCCATCATCAGGAACAGGCACAAGCCGCCGATGGCGATCAATGCACCTTCCTTGAGTCGGTAGTGCAAATGCTGGCGCCAAAGCGGAACGACGGCTGGTTTAGGTGCTGCGGTGGATTTCTTCAAAACGCTTCTTTTCCTGCGCCTATGGCGCGTCCATCTGTTGAATGACTATAAAAACTGCCCAATCCAGGCAGGTAAAAAAGTTAACTGGCGCAACTGGGACTACTTTTAACACTGCACTCCGGTTTTTATAAACACGGCATGCACTGAATATTCAAGTGACCGGCACGCATTGTACGGGTTTGTTCGTACGATGCCATGCTGGCAGGCCATGGAACAGCATAGCTAACGGCACATCACCTGCGATTCAATTTGAGCACGCATTCTCTTTTGTGACAAAGGCTTATGAGGTGTTTTATGAGCGAATCCAAGCATTGCCGCCTGATCATTCTGGGTTCCGGCCCTGCCGGTTACAGCGCAGCCGTCTATGCCGCCCGCGCCAACCTCAAACCGGTGGTCATTACCGGGATACAGGCAGGTGGCCAGCTCACCACCACCGTCGAAGTCGATAACTGGCCCGGTGACGTCGAAGGCCTGACCGGCCCGGTACTGATGGAACGCATGCAAAAACACGCCGAGCGTTTTGACACAGAGATCGTTTACGACCATATCCACACCGCCAAGTTGCAACAGCGCCCGTTCGAACTTATCGGTGATGGCGGCACTTACACCTGCGACGCACTGATTATCGCCACCGGCGCTTCGGCGCAATACCTGGGCCTGCCCTCCGAAGAAGCCTTTGCCGGCAGAGGAGTTTCAGCCTGCGCGACGTGCGACGGGTTTTTCTACCGCAATCAAGTGGTCGCCGTCGTTGGTGGCGGTAATACTGCCGTTGAAGAAGCGCTGTACTTGTCCAACATTGCCAAGGAAGTTCACCTGGTTCACCGACGCGACAAGTTGCGCTCGGAGAAAATATTGCAGGACAAACTCTTCGAAAAAGCCGCCAACGGTAATATTCGCCTGCACTGGAATCAAAATCTCGACGAAGTCCTGGGCGATGCCAGCGGCGTGACCGGCGCCCGCCTGCGTGACAGCCATACCGGTGAAACCACCGAGCTGCCGCTGGCCGGCGTGTTCATCGCCATCGGCCACAAACCCAACACCGACCTGTTCATCGGCCAGCTGGAGATGCACGACGGCTACCTGCGAGTCAGGGGCGGCAGCGAAGGCGAAGCCACCGCCACCGAGATCCCCGGCGCGTTTGCCGCCGGCGATGTGGCCGATCACGTTTATCGCCAGGCCGTCACCTCCGCCGGGGCCGGTTGCATGGCCGCGCTGGACGCCGAGAAATACCTCGACGACATTCCGAGCGTTTGACGGCAAACTTGACGGTGGGCCTGACGCCCACCACTGCCCTCCCCTTCTGTAAGCCCGGATGCCATGCTGACTTGGTTACAACGCAACACCCTGACGTTCCCGCCGCTGGAAAAAGCCATGCGCGATCCCAACGGATTGCTGGCTGCGGGGGGTGATCTGTCTGCCGATCGTCTGATTCAGGCTTATCGCCACGGCTGCTTTCCCTGGTTCTCGGAAGGCCAGCCGATCCTCTGGTGGTCGCCGGATCCGCGCACCGTCCTGTTTCCCGACGAACTGCATGTCTCGCGTAGCCTGAACAAATTGCTGCGCCAGCAACGCTATCAAGTGACCTTCGATCAGGATTTTTCGGCGGTCATCCGCGCGTGCGCCGCGCCGCGGGACTACGCCGACGGCACCTGGATCACCGAAGCCATGCAGAACGCCTACCTCGCCCTGCACCAGCGTGGCTACGCGCATTCGGTTGAGGTCTGGGACCAGGGCGAACTGGTGGGCGGGCTGTATGGATTGGCGATGGGCCAGCTGTTTTTCGGCGAATCCATGTTCAGCCGCGCCGACAATGCCTCCAAATTTGGCTTTGCCACCCTGGTCAAACATCTGAAAGACTCAGGGTTCGTACTGATCGACTGCCAGATGCCCACCGACCATCTGCACAGCCTGGGGGCCCGCGCCATTCCCCGTCGCGAGTTTGCCCGCTACCTGGCGCAGCATCTGGATCAACCCAACCGCGCCAGCTGGGTTTGCTGAGCGACTTTTGCCCGTGTGGCTTACACTTAATTCAAAGCTTATCCCCGAGGGTTGATCATGACCGAGTTGGCGCGTTTGAAGTTTTATGCCACTCAGCCCCACTCTTGCAGCTATCTGCCCGAGGAGCAGGCCACGACCTTGTTCCTCGACCCTAGTCAGCCCATGGATGTGCATGTCTATGCAGACCTGTCTGAAATGGGTTTCCGCCGCAGCGGCGATCATCTTTACCGGCCTCATTGCCAGAATTGCAATGCGTGTGTGCCGGCGCGCATTCCCGTGGCGCAATTTACGCCCAACCGTCAGCAGAAACGCATTTTCAAGCGCAACGCCGACTTGCAGGTACGCCCCGCCAAACCCAAGTTCAGCGAAGAATACTTCGACCTGTATCAGCGCTACATCGAACAGCGGCATGCCGATGGCGACATGTACCCGCCGAGCCGTGACCAGTTCTCGACGTTCCTGGTGCGCGACCTGCCGTTTTCCCGCTTCTACGAATTTCGCCTGGACGGCCAACTACTGGCGGTGGCCGTCACCGACTTGCTGCCGAACGGTCTGTCGGCGGTGTACACCTTCTACGAACCCGCTGAAGAACGACGCAGCCTGGGGCGCTATGCGATTCTCTGGCAAATCGCCGAGGCCCAACGACTGCGGCTGGAAGCGGTTTACCTGGGCTACTGGATCAAAAACTGCAAAAAGATGAGCTACAAGACCCAATATCGCCCTATCGAACTGCTGATTAATCAGCGCTGGGTCATCCTGAACTAGAACCCCTTGGCTTAAACCCCATTTTTCGGGCACAATGCACGCCGCTTTTGCCTGGCGCAGTTGCACCGGGCCATTCATTGGACACCGAGGGCTTTACTGCATGTCGAAAGAAGACAGCTTCGAAATGGAAGGCACTGTCGTCGACACCCTGCCCAACACCATGTTTCGCGTGGAGTTGGAAAATGGGCACGTCGTAACCGCGCATATCTCCGGCAAGATGCGCAAGAACTACATTCGTATTCTTACCGGTGACAAAGTGCGCGTCGAGCTGACGCCCTATGACTTGAGCAAAGGGCGCATCACTTACCGCGCTCGTTAATCAAGTCAATACAAGACGCCCGGCTTATGCCGGGCGTTTTTGTTTGTCCGGGATTTGCTTGCCGCGCATCGCTCTCTGTGGGAGCGGGCTTGCCCGCTCCCACAGGGTTATGTGTCGAATGCTACACAGCAAAAAGGCGCCTTTCGGCGCCTTTTGCTTTGTTGCGATTTAACGTCAGGCCATCTCTGCCGTGGTTTCGAACTCGAAGGTCAGCTCGCCGTCCTTCAGATCGATATGCACCACACCACCATGGTCAGCCAGTTCGCCAAAGAGAATCTCTTCCGCCAGCGGACGCTTGATCTTGTCCTGGATCAAACGCGCCATTGGTCGAGCGCCCATCGCCGAATCGTAACCACCCGCTGCCAGCCAGCTACGCGCAGCATCGGTCACTTCCAGCTGCACGCGCTTGTCTTCCAGCTGCGCCTGAAGCTCGGTAAGGAACTTGTCCACCACGCTTTTGATGACCTCATGGCTGAGGCGACCAAACTGGATAATGGTGTCCAGACGGTTGCGGAACTCTGGCGTAAAGCTCTTCTTGATCACTTCCATCGCATCGGACGAGTGGTCCTGATGGGTGAAACCGATCGAAGCACGCGCTGCGGTTTCGGCACCGGCGTTGGTCGTCATGATGACGATCACGTTACGGAAATCCGCCTTGCGCCCGTTGTTATCGGTCAGCGTACCGTGGTCCATGACCTGCAGCAGCAGGTTGAAGACTTCCGGATGCGCCTTCTCGATCTCATCGAGCAACAGCACGCAGTGAGGCTGCTTGGTGATGGCTTCGGTCAGCAGACCACCCTGATCGAACCCGACATAGCCAGGAGGCGCACCGATCAGACGCGATACGGTGTGGCGCTCCATGTACTCGGACATGTCGAAACGAACCAGTTCGATCCCCAACGCCTTGGCCAGCTGACGCGCCGCTTCGGTTTTACCGACACCGGTCGGGCCTGCGAACAGGAACGAACCGACAGGCTTGTCAGGCGACTTGAGGCCGGCACGGGACAGTTTGATCGCAGTCGACAGCGAGTCGATCGCAGCATCCTGGCCAAATACCGTCAGCTTCAGGTCACGCTCAAGATTACGCAGCAGCTCCTTGTCGGAGCTGGTGACGTGTTTTGGCGGAATCCGCGCGATTTTCGCGACGATGTCCTCGACTTGAGGCACTTCGATGCGCTTCACGCGTTTCTCGATCGGCTGCAGACGCTGGTAGGCGCCCGCCTCGTCGATCACATCGATGGCTTTGTCCGGCATGTGCCGGTCGTTGATGTAGCGCGAGGCCAGCTCAGCCGCCGCACGCAACGCTTCATCGCTGTATTCGATATTGTGGTGCGCTTCGAAACGCCCTTTCAGGCCGCGCAGGATACCGATGGTGTCTTCCACCGAAGGTTCCGACACATCGACCTTCTGGAAACGTCGTGCCAAGGCACGGTCTTTCTCGAAGATCCCGCGGAATTCCTGGAAGGTTGTCGAACCGATGCAACGGATATCACCGGACGACAGCAGCGGCTTGAGCAGGTTCGAGGCATCCATGACGCCACCGGACGCGGCACCCGCACCAATGATGGTGTGGATCTCGTCGATGAACAGAATCGCCTGCGGACGTTTTTTCAGCTCATTGAGCAACGCCTTGAAGCGTTTCTCGAAATCGCCACGGTATTTGGTCCCGGCCAGCAAGGCGCCCAGGTCGAGGGAATACACCACGCTGTTGGCCAGCAGGTCCGGCACCTGGTTGTCGACAATACGTTTGGCCAGGCCTTCGGCAATCGCGGTTTTACCCACGCCCGCCTCGCCCACCAGCAGCGGATTGTTTTTACGACGACGCGCGAGGATCTGCGCGACACGCTCGACTTCCAGCTCACGGCCTACCAACGGATCGATTCGACCCTGGCGCGCGAGTTCGTTGAGGTTGCTGGCATAAGCATCCAGAGGATTGCCTGAAGAAGAAGACTCACCGCCCTCGTCGTCCTGCATATCTTGCTCACCTTCAGAGTGATCGCCATGCCCCGGCACTTTGGAAATGCCGTGAGCGATGTAGTTGACGACATCGATGCGCGCAACGCTCTGCTGTTTCAGCAGGAACACTGCCTGACTTTCTTGCTCACTGAAGATCGCGACCAGCACGTTGGCGCCAGTCACTTCGCGTTTGCCCGAGCTCTGTACGTGGAAAACAGCACGCTGCAGGACACGTTGGAAGCCCAGGGTTGGCTGGGTCTCGCGATCCTCGTCATGGACGGGGATCAACGGCGTGGTGGAGTCGATGAACTCCTGCAGATCATGCTTGAGTTTGTCGAGGTTTGCGCCGCAGGCACGCAAAACGGTGGCGGCAGCCTCATTATCCAATAGGGCCAGCAGGAGGTGCTCGACGGTCATGAACTCATGACGCTTCGAACGGGCTTCCTTGAAGGCAAGATTGAGGGTGACTTCGAGCTCGCGGTTTAACATAGCTTCACCTCATACCCAAGTGGTCGGCGATTAACCGTCCTTCTCGATTTCACAGAGTAGCGGATGCTGGCTTTCCCTGGCGTACTGGTTGACCTGCATGGCCTTGGTCTCGGCAATGTCGCGGGTAAACACTCCACATACTGCCCGCCCTTCTGTGTGGACGGCCAGCATGACCTTGGTCGCCAGCTCGCGATTCAGGTTAAAAAACACCTCGAGCACTTCGACGACGAAATCCATCGGTGTGTAGTCATCGTTAAACAAAACCACCTTGTACATCGGCGGCGCCTGTAAAGCAGGCTTGGCCTCCTGAACAGCAATGCCTGCGGAATCGTCGTCGTGTAAATCAGGGCGATCCTGATTGAATGTTAGTCGAATCTGGCTGATTGCATGCATGGAAAGAAAGGTTCGTCAGTTGTGCGAATACAGTAGTGGGGACGGCTATCAACGATTTCAACTCCGACTGCCTGGTCACCTTGACTATCGGCAAAACGGTGTTACAACCAATAGAGCCCACAGTGGGTAAAAAAGGTCCGCGGAGTCAATCTTATTTACAGGATCTGGCTGCGGATGTACTGGATGATACTCCAGTGATGGAGTCTGTTGCAGAGGGATATGAGCATGGCTGTCGGTAAGGTGAAATGGTTCAACAATGCCAAAGGGTTCGGTTTCATTAACACCGACGCCAGAGAAGGTCGTGACGAGGATGGCAAGGATATCGATTTCTTTGCCCACTATTCGGCCATTGACATGGACGGGTACAAGACCCTCAAGGCCGGACAAGCCGTCAACTTCGAAATCGTTCAGGGCCCTAAAGGCCTGCACGCCGTGAAGATTACGTCTGCGGCCGTTGCGAACGAACACACCTCGCCTGTCACCCGGCAGGACACCGTGTCGAACTGAATAAACCCGTCACCCAGTCATAAAAAAACCGCCCGAAGGCGGTTTTTTTTGTGCCGACTCGCTTACATATGCGAAATCAGTGCATCGCCAAACCCGGAAGACGACACCAGCTTCGCGCCGTCCATCAGACGTTCGAAGTCATAGGTCACGGTCTTGGCGGAAATCGCGCCGTTGGTGCCCTTGATGATCAGGTCAGCCGCTTCGGTCCAGCCCATGTGACGCAGCATCATCTCTGCAGACAGGATCAGCGAACCCGGGTTGACCTGGTCCTTGCCGGCATATTTCGGCGCAGTACCGTGGGTGGCCTCGAACATGGCAATAGTGTCGGACAGGTTGGCACCCGGCGCGATACCGATACCGCCCACTTCGGCCGCGAGGGCGTCGGAGAGGTAGTCGCCGTTCAGGTTCAGGGTCGCGATGACATCGTATTCGGCCGGGCGCAGCAGGATCTGCTGGAGCATGGCGTCGGCGATGGCGTCCTTGACGATGACGTTCTTGCCGGTTTTCGGGTTCTTGAACTGCATCCACGGACCGCCGTCGAGCAGGGTCGCGCCGAACTCTTCAGCCGCCACTTCGTAGGCCCATTCCTTGAAGGCACCTTCGGTGAACTTCATGATGTTGCCTTTGTGCACGATGGTCAGCGAGTCGCGGTCGTTGTCGACCACATACTGCAGGGCCTTGCGCGCCAGACGCTTGGTGCCTTGCAGCGAAACCGGCTTGATGCCGATACCGCAGTTTTCGTCGAAACGGATCTTGGTCACGCCCATTTCATCTTTGAGGAACTTGATGACTTTGGTCGCTTCCGGCGAACCGGCTTTCCATTCGATACCGGCGTAGATGTCTTCCGAGTTTTCGCGGAAGATCGTCATGTCGACGTCGCCTGGTTTCTTGACCGGGCTCGGCACACCTTCGAACCAGCGCACCGGGCGCAGGCAGACGTACAGGTCGAGTTGCTGGCGCAGGGCCACGTTCAGGGAACGGATGCCGCCACCGACCGGAGTGGTCAGCGGGCCCTTGATGGAAACCACGTAATCCTTGACTGCGTCCAGGGTTTCCTGAGGCAGCCAGGTGTCCTGATCGTAAACCTGAGTCGCTTTTTCCCCGGCGTAGACTTCCATCCAGGAAATTTTGCGCTCGCCGCCGTAAGCCTTCTTAACAGCAGCATCGACAACCTTGATCATGACCGGGCTGATATCAACGCCAATACCATCGCCTTCGATGAAGGGGATGATCGGGTTGTTAGGAACATTGAGAGAATGGTCCGCGTTGACGGTGATTTTGTCGCCGACGGCTGGAACCTGAATCTTCTTGTATCCCATGCTGAACTCCATTGTTTGGATTGAACATCTGGCTTCGTTCGAGCGTACCCCAGTTAAATCGGCACGCAAACCCTATGTTCCATCCATCTGCCGCAAAGCTGCACAGTTCGCGACGTACAAGCCTGAAAGCAAAGGGAAAAGCGCCAAACTCAAGCACGGTGCAAGACTCTACGCCCCCCGCTCCCCTGCGACCTTTAGACCAATGGACGAGAATCGTTGCATATGAACCATCGGCAGATTGCCAGCTACCTATGTATAATGCCGCCCGCTGACCACAGAGTCACGACGGCCGACCTCTCTAGCACGAGACTTTGGACCTGAAAAAGCAGGATTGTTATCGCAGTCCACCCGCTTGCCGCTCGACTGATGCACCCAACATCACCGCGCACAAACCTCGACATTCGGCTCATGGATGACTTTGAACGAACGCGCTTACCCGGCGCCCCTCGAGTTTCTGCGCACGCTTTAGCAAAGAAGAGAGAGTTAATCCGAATATGCCCACCCGCTCGAAGATCATCTATACCTTCACCGACGAAGCTCCCGCCCTCGCCACCTATTCACTGCTGCCTATCGTAGAAGCGTTCACCGCTTCGGCTGATATCGCCGTTGAAACCCGCGATATCTCTCTTGCAGGGCGCATCCTGGCCAGCTTCCCCGAGCAATTGGGTGACAAAGCCGTAGCCGACCACCTCGCCGAACTGGGCGACCTGGCCGTTACGCCTGAAGCCAACATCATCAAGTTGCCGAACATCAGTGCTTCGGTTCCGCAACTGCAGGCCGCGATCAAAGAGCTGCAAGCCCAGGGCTTCGCACTGCCGGACTACCCGGAAACCGTGACCAGCGACGCCGACAAAGAAGCCAAGTCGCGTTACGACAAGATCAAGGGCAGCGCCGTGAACCCGGTTCTGCGCGAAGGCAACTCCGATCGTCGCGCACCGCTGTCGGTCAAGAACTACGCACGCAAGCACCCGCACAAAATGGGCGCCTGGGCTGCGGACTCCAAGTCCCACGTCGCGCACATGAGCACCGGTGATTTCTACGGCAGCGAAAAAGCTGCCCTGATCGACGCCGCTGACGCCGTCAAAATCGAACTGATCGCTCAAGACGGCACCACCACCGTCCTGAAAGAAAAGACCACCGTACAAGCCGGTGAGATCCTCGATTGCGCGGTCATGAGCAAAAACGCTCTGCGCAGCTTCATCGCTGCCGAGATCGAAGACGCCAAAGCCAAGGGCGTGCTGCTGTCGGTTCACCTGAAAGCCACCATGATGAAGGTCTCCGACCCGATCATGTTCGGCCAGATCGTTGCCGAGTTCTATAAAGACGCACTGGCCAAGCACGCAGACGTGCTGGCACAGATCGGCTTCAACCTGAACAACGGCATCGGCGACCTGTACGCTCGCATCAAGGCCTTGCCTGCCGAGCAACAAGCGCAGATCGAAGCGGACATCCAGGCGGTCTACGCCGTTCGTCCGTCGTTGGCCATGGTCAACTCCGACAAAGGCATCACCAACCTGCACGTGCCGAGCGACGTCATCGTCGACGCCTCGATGCCGGCGATGATCCGTGACTCCGGCAAAATGTGGGGCACTGACGGCCAGCTGCACGACACCAAGGCTGTGATCCCGGATCGCTGCTACGCCACCATCTACCAGGCGGTCATCGAAGACTGCAAGGTCAACGGCGCTTTCGATCCGACCACCATGGGCAGCGTGCCAAACGTTGGCCTGATGGCGAAAAAAGCCGAAGAGTACGGCTCGCACGACAAGACTTTCCAGATCAAGAGCAACGGTGTTGTCCGCGTTACGGACAGCAAAGGCGCCCTGCTGCTGGAACAGTCGGTTGAAGCCGGCGACACCTTCCGCATGTGCCAGACCAAAGACGCGCCGATCCAGGACTGGGTCAAACTGGCCGTCAACCGCGCTCGCGCAAGCAGCACTCCGGCGATTTTCTGGCTGGACCCAATGCGCGCCCACGACGGCGTAGTGATCGAGAAAGTTCAGGCTTACCTGAAGGATCACGACACGTCGGGCCTGGACATCCGCATCATGGCGCCGGTTGACGCGATGAAGTTCACCCTGCAGCGCACCCGCGAAGGCAAGGACACCATTTCGGTGACCGGCAACGTATTGCGCGACTACCTGACCGACCTGTTCCCGATCATGGAACTGGGCACCAGCGCCAAGATGCTGTCGATCGTTCCGCTGATGAATGGCGGCGGCCTGTTCGAAACCGGCGCCGGCGGTTCGGCACCGAAGCACGTTCAGCAGCTGCTGGAAGAGAACTTCCTGCGCTGGGATTCCCTGGGCGAGTTCCTGGCCCTGGCCGCCTCCCTCGAGCACCTGGGTGTGACCTACAACAACCCTAAGGCGCTGGTTCTGGCCAAGACCCTGGATCAGGCCACCGGCCAGTTCCTGGACAACAACAAGTCGCCATCGCGCAAAGTCGGCAACATCGACAACCGCGGCAGCCACTTCTACCTGGCGCTGTACTGGGCTCAGGCCCTGGCCGCCCAGACTGAAGACGCTGCACTGCAAGCGCAGTTCGGTGAACTGGCCAAGACTCTGACCGAGAACGAAGCAACCATCGTTGCCGAGCTCAATGCCGTTCAGGGCAAGCCAGTGGACATCGGCGGTTACTACCACGCCAATGCCGAGCTGATCAGCAAGGCGATGCGCCCGAGCAACACCTTCAACGCCGCGATCGCTGCGCTGGTTTAAGGTTGTAAGGATGCAAAGAAACCCCGGCCTAGTGCCGGGGTTTCTGTTTTTCAGCCATCACACAAATCAAATGTGGGAGCGGGCTTGCTCGCGAATGCGGTTTATCATTCAACATCTCTACTGACTGGCCTACCGCTTTCGCGAGCAAGCCCGCTCCCACATTTGACCGTGTTTCATTTTTCAAGAATTGAGGAAGCTTCATGGACTGGAAACCCCACATCACCGTCGCCACCATCGTCGAAGACAACGGCCGCTTCCTGATGGTTGAAGAAACCAAGCACGGACGAACGGTGCTCAACCAGCCCGCCGGCCACCTCGACCCGGACGAAACCCTGATCGAAGCCGCCGTGCGCGAAACCCTTGAAGAAACCGGCTGGGACGTCGAGGCGACCGGCGTGGTGGGCATTTACCTCTACACCGCCCCCAGCAACGGCGTGACCTACCAGCGGGTCTGCTTCACCGCAAAACCACTCAAGCATCACCCCGACTACCAACTGGACGACGGTATTGTCGGCGCAAAATGGCTGACGCGTGACGAACTGCTGGCACAGCGCGCAAACTGGCGCAGTGAGCTGATCATCCGCTGTATTGATGATTATCTGGACGGCAAACACTTCAGTCTCGAACTGATCCGCCCTTCTCTTTAGCCTTGCGGGCTTCGGCCTGCTAGAATCGCGTCCTTTTTCAAGACACTCATTGAATCCCTATGCGTGATCCAGCCCCTTCTGACACACAAAAGAAGCGCGTCATTGTCGGCATGTCCGGCGGCGTGGACTCTTCCGTTTCCGCTCTCCTGCTGATCGAGCAGGGTTACGAGGTGGAAGGCCTGTTCATGAAGAACTGGGAAGAAGACGATGGAACGGAATACTGCACCGCCATGGATGACCTGGCGGACGCCCAGGCCGTGTGCGACAAGATTGGCATCAAGCTGCACACCGCCAACTTCGCCGCCGAGTACTGGGACAACGTGTTCGAGCACTTCCTGGCCGAATACAAGGCCGGTCGCACGCCGAACCCGGACATCCTGTGTAACCGCGAGATCAAGTTCAAGGCGTTCCTCGACTACGCCATGGTGCTTGGCGCCGACCTGATCGCCACCGGTCACTACGTGCGCCGCCGCGACATCGATGGCCGTACCGAACTGCTCAAGGGCCTGGACCCGAACAAGGACCAGAGCTACTTCCTGCACGCCGTCGGCGGCGAACAGATCGCCAAGACCCTGTTCCCGGTCGGCGAACTGGAAAAACCCGAAGTGCGGGCGATTGCCGAGAAACACGACCTGGCGACCGCGAAGAAAAAGGATTCCACCGGGATCTGCTTTATCGGCGAACGCCGCTTCAGCGATTTCCTCAAGCAATACCTGCCCGCGCAGCCTGGCGAAATCAAGACCACCGAAGGTGAAGTCATCGGCCGCCACCACGGCTTGATGTACCACACCATCGGCCAGCGTCAGGGCCTGGGCATCGGCGGATTGAAAGACGCCAGTGACGAGCCGTGGTACGTCCTGATCAAGGATCTGGTGAACAACGAGCTGATCGTTGGCCAGGGCAATGACCACCCGTACCTGTTCTCCCGCGCCCTGCTCGCTTCGGACATCTATTGGGTCAACCCGATCGACCTCACCGAACCACGCAAGCTGACCGCCAAGGTTCGTTATCGCCAGAGCGATCAACCCTGCACGCTGGAAAAAACCGCCACCGGCTACCGCGCAACCTTCGATGACCCGCAACGCGCGGTCACCCCAGGCCAGTCCGTGGTGTTCTACGACGGTGAAATCTGTCTTGGCGGCGGCGTCATCGAAGTGGCGGAACCGTGGACCAGCAAAGGCCAGCAACAATGAGCCCGACTCAGGAGCAACTAACGGCGCTGGGCGGTGTTTTTCTCGCTGCCGTGCTGGTGGACAAGATCGCCAAGACCGGCCAGACCACCGAAGCCGGCCTGACCTGTATGCTCGGCAGCCTGCTGATTCGCGACCCCAAGGACACCCTGGAGGTCTACGGCGGTGACGACATCAACTTGCGCGAAGGTTATCGCGCACTGATCGGTGCCCTCGAACGCGACCCGAGCACCCTGCAGCGCGAACCGCTGCGTTACGCCCTGGCGATGCTCGGGCTGGAGCGTCAACTGGCCAAGCGTGGCGACATGCTGGACGTGATCGGCAAGCGCCTGCCGCAGATTCAGTCGCAGGTCGAGCACTTCGGCCCGGCGCATGAAAACGTGATCGCGGCGTGCGGTGCGCTGTATCAGGACACGCTGAGCACCTTGCGCCAACGGATTCAGGTCCACGGTGACATGCGCAATCTGCAGCAACCGAGCAACGCCTCGAAGATCCGCGCGCTGTTGCTGGCGGGGATTCGTTCGGCGCGACTGTGGCGGCAGCTGGGCGGTCATCGCTGGCAGTTGGTGGTCAGCCGTCGCAAATTGCTCAAAGAGCTTTACCCGCTGATGCGCAGCAGCTGAAGCGCGCCCGCAACACCGTTTTGTAGTCAGTAACGCGTAATACGCTGGTCAGTTGGCGACGGACCGGCGGATTTTTTCATGTATGATACGCGCCCCATTTCGTTGCCCGACTGTCCGAGAACACCCCATGCAGCTTTCTTCGCTCACTGCGGTTTCCCCTGTTGACGGCCGCTACGCCGGCAAAACCCAGGCCCTGCGCCCAATTTTCAGCGAATACGGTCTGATCCGTGCTCGCGTTCTGGTTGAAGTGCGCTGGCTTCAGCGCCTGGCCGCTCACCCTGGCATCAGCGAAGTGCCGGCGTTCTCCGCCGAAGCCAACGCGGTGCTGAACACCCTGGCGGAAAACTTCGCTCTGGAGCACGCCGAGCGTGTCAAAGAGATCGAGCGCACCACCAACCACGACGTCAAAGCCATCGAATACCTGCTCAAAGAGCAAGCGGCCAAGCTGCCGGAACTGGCGGCCGTCAGCGAATTCATCCACTTTGCCTGCACCAGCGAGGACATCAACAACCTGTCCCACGCCCTGATGCTGCGCGAAGGCCGTGATGACGTGATGCTGCCGCTGATGCGCCAGACCGCCGAAGCCATCCGCGAACTGGCCATCCGTTTCGCCGACGTGCCGATGCTGTCGCGCACCCACGGTCAACCGGCTTCGCCGACCACCCTGGGTAAAGAGCTGGCGAACGTGGTTTACCGTCTGGAGCGTCAAATCGCTCAAGTCGCTGCCGTTCCGCTGCTGGGCAAGATCAACGGCGCCGTCGGCAACTACAACGCGCACCTGTCGGCCTACCCTGAGATCGACTGGGAAGAAAACGCTCGCGCCTTCATCGAAGACGAGCTGGGCCTGGGCTTCAACCCGTACACCACGCAGATCGAACCGCACGACTACATCGCCGAGCTGTTCGACGCGATCGCCCGTTTCAACACGATCCTGATCGACTTCGACCGCGACATCTGGGGCTACATCTCCCTGGGTTATTTCAAGCAGCGCACCATCGCTGGCGAAATCGGTTCGTCGACCATGCCGCACAAGGTCAACCCGATCGACTTCGAAAACTCCGAAGGCAACCTGGGCATCGCCAACGCACTGTTCCAGCACCTGGCGAGCAAGCTGCCGATCTCCCGCTGGCAGCGCGACCTGACCGACTCCACCGTTCTGCGCAACCTCGGTGTCGGCTTCGCCCACAGCGTGATCGCGTACGAAGCCAGCCTCAAAGGCATCAGCAAACTGGAGCTCAACGCTCAGAAGATTGCTGCCGACCTGGACGCGTGCTGGGAAGTATTGGCCGAGCCGATCCAGACCGTCATGCGTCGCTACAACATCGAAAACCCGTACGAGAAGCTGAAAGAGTTGACCCGCGGCAAGGGCATCAGCCCTGAAGCGCTGCAAACTTTCATCGACGGCCTGGACATGCCTGCCGCCGCCAAGGCCGAGCTGAAATTGCTCACCCCGGCGAACTACATCGGCAACGCAGTAGAACAAGCCAAACGCATCTGATCGACCGCTTTACCCGTTTGAGACGCCCGGCAGCGCCGGGCGTTTTTATTCCCGTCTGAAAAGTGCTTTTTTTCAATAGGTTACACATGAATCCTGATATTCCTCTTCAACTTCTGGGCGGCATCACGGCGCGCGAATTCCTGCGCGACTACTGGCAGAAAAAACCACTGCTGATCCGCCAGGCAATTCCTGATTTCGAAAGCCCGATCGACGCCGACGAACTGGCCGGCCTGTCGCTGGAAGAGGAAGTCGAATCGCGCCTGATCATCGAGCACGGCGAGCGTCCTTGGGAATTGCGCCGCGGCCCGTTTGCCGAAGACGAATTCAGCAAATTGCCGGAACGCGAGTGGACCCTGCTGGTTCAAGCGGTTGACCAGTTCGTGCCGGAAGTCAGCGAGTTGCTGGAACAGTTCCGCTTCCTGCCGAGCTGGCGCATCGACGACGTGATGATCAGCTTCGCCGCCCCAGGTGGCAGCGTCGGTCCGCATTTCGATAACTACGATGTGTTCCTGCTGCAAGGTCACGGCAAGCGCAACTGGAAGATCGGCCAGATGTGCAACTCCGAGAGCCCGCTGCTGCAACACGCGGACCTGCGCATCCTCGCCGACTTCGAAGCCACCGATGAGTGGGTGCTGGAACCGGGCGACATGCTGTACCTGCCGCCGCGCCTGGCCCATTGCGGCGTGGCCGTTGATGATTGCCTGACCTACTCCGTCGGTTTCCGTGCGCCGAGCGCCGCTGAAGTGCTGACCCACTTCACTGACTTCCTCAGCCAGTTCCTGACGGACGAAGAGCGCTACACCGACGCCGACGCCCTGCCTGCGGTCGATCCGCACCAGATCCAGCACGACGCCCTTGATCGCTTGAAAGGCTTGCTGGCCGAGCACATGAGCGACGAGCGCCTGCTGCTGACCTGGTTCGGCCAGTTCATGACCGAGCCGCGCTACCCGGAACTGGTGGTCGGCCCGGAAGAGATCGAAGAAGACGACCTGCTCGCCAGCCTCGAGCAAGGCGCTGTGCTGATCCGCAACCCGAGCGCGCGCATGGCCTGGTCCGAAGTCGATGACGACCTGCTGCTGTTCGCCAGCGGCCAGAGCCGCTACCTGCCAGGCAAACTGCGTGAGCTGCTGAAAATGGTCTGCGCCGCCGATGCGTTGCACATCGACAACCTCGGCGAGTGGCTGAGCGACGAAGACGGTCGCGGCCTGCTGTGCGAATTGGTCAAACAGGGAAGCCTGGGGTTCGCTGATGAATAAAATTCACGTACGTGTCGCAGACTGGCAAAAGGACAACGCCGAGATCCGGCGCATTCGTGAGACGGTGTTCATCGCCGAGCAATCCGTTCCGCCTGAACTGGAATGGGATGCAGATGACGCAACAGCTGTGCATTTCCTGGCCTTCGAAGGCGACTTTCCGATTGGCACGGCTCGCCTGCTGCCCGACGGGCATGTTGGCCGGGTATCGGTGCTGAAAGACTGGCGCGGCTTGAAGGTCGGCGATGCGCTGATGCAAGCGGTGATCGGTGAAGCCGAGAAGTGCGGGCTGAAACAGCAGATGCTGAGTGCGCAGGTTCAGGCCACGGCGTTCTATGAACGCCTGGGCTTCAGCCTGGTCAGTGAGGAATTCCTGGAAGCCGGGATTCCGCATGTGGACATGGTGCGGCACTCCGCCTGAAACCGAGGTGAAGCCTTCGCGGGCAAGCCTCGCTCCTACAGGGATTGCACTGAACCTGTAGGAGCGAGGCTTGCCCGCGAAGAGGCCCGAAAGAACACACAAAACGCCCCGCCATCTTCAGATGCCGGGGCGTTTTGCTGTCTACGATTCAACTTGCCCCACGCCGGGCCGACAAACTGGCAAACTCAAGACATCAAGAAGTCGGAGATAACGGATATGTCCCTACGCACCCTGCTCACCACGCTGCTGCTGACCTGCAGTTTTTCGGTCATGGCCGCCACCGAGATCGTGCCGCTGAACTACCACACCAGCGCCGACATGCTGCCGATGGCCCAGGATTTCATCGGCAAGGATGGCCAGGTCAGCGCCTATGGCAACCAACTGATCGTCAACGCGGATCAGCGCAAGATCGACGAACTTAAAGCCCTTATCGCCCAACTCGACACTCAGCCAAAGCGCCTGCTGATCACCGTCGATACCAACGAAAACAACTTCCAGGGCGACCAGGGTTATTCGGTCAATGGCGCCAAACCGAGCCAGACCCGAATCATCAATCGCAGCACCGACAGTCGCGACGGCGGCATCCAGCAAGTCCAGGCCAGCGAAGGCGCACCCGCACTGATCCAGGTCGGCCAGAGCGTGCCGCTGACCAGTACGCAGACCGATTCCTACGGCGATCCGCGCAGCCAGACGGAATACCGCAACGTCACCCAGGGCTTCTACGTCACCGCGAGCGTCACCGGCGACATCGTTCACCTGTCGATCAGTACCAACCGTGACCGCATGAGCCAGGAACGTCCCGATGTAGTGAACGTGCAAAGCACCGACACAACCGTCACCGGACGGCTCGGCGAATGGATCACTCTGGCCGGCGTAAATCGCCAGACTCAGGCCGACAAACAGGGCCTGACCCGCAGCTACTCGACTCAGGGCCGGGATGACATGACCCTGCGGGTGAAAGTCGATACTTTGGACTAAACCACCGAAAACTGACTGATTAGTCGTATTAGACCAAAGATGTAGTGCTTGAAAAAAAGCACTACAAAACGTTTGACGAGCCAAAAAAGCAAAGGCATGATGGCCTCGCTCCCGCTAATCAGGGGCCCTGGCAAGGGCCTTCGAAGCGATGCTCGCACCTACCCCGTGAGCCGTTTCGTGTCTGTACCGCCCAAAAGGTGTGTTTGACGAGGTTGCCGACTGGAACGAAGTTGTCCCGAGGGACGGAAGCGTATTTAGGTAAACCCGGCATCACACTGAAGTTCGTATAGAGGCCCACGACGCCCGAATGCGCTCGCCAGTCCGCCCTTACCTGCTCACTTCCCCTCGAGCCCATCGTTCATCCCGTCGCCAATCCCGCCGAATCCTCCTTGACCACCTAAGCTTCTGGTCAGCGAGCGCATGAATTTTCCACCGCAGAACAACTTTCCGTAAAAGACGCGACGAGGTTTATCTCCATGGCACTGACACGCGAACAGCAAATTGCAGCCCTCGAAAAAGACTGGGCTGAAAACCCACGCTGGAAAGGCGTGACACGCGCTTACTCCGCTGCTGACGTCGTCCGCCTGCGTGGCTCGGTTCAACCTGAGCACACCTTTGCGAAACTCGGCGCCGAGAAGCTCTGGAACCTGGTGACCCAGGGCGCCAAGCCGTCCTTCCGTCCTGAGAAAGATTTCGTCAACTGCATGGGCGCCCTGACCGGCGGCCAGGCTGTACAGCAAGTCAAAGCCGGCATCCAGGCGATCTACCTGTCGGGCTGGCAGGTTGCTGCGGACAACAACTCCGCCGAATCGATGTACCCGGACCAGTCGCTGTACCCGGTGGATTCGGTTCCAACCGTGGTCAAGCGCATCAACAACTCGTTCCGTCGTGCCGACCAGATCCAGTGGAAAGCCGGCAAAGGCCCGGGCGACGAAGGCTACATCGACTACTTCGCGCCGATCGTGGCTGACGCTGAAGCCGGTTTCGGCGGCGTACTGAACGCTTACGAGCTGATGAAGAGCATGATCGAAGCAGGCGCCGCCGGCGTTCACTTCGAAGACCAACTGGCTTCCGTGAAAAAATGCGGCCACATGGGCGGCAAGGTACTGGTTCCTACCCAGGAAGCTGTGCAGAAGCTGACCGCTGCCCGTCTGGCAGCTGACGTTGCCGGCACGCCGACCATCATTCTGGCCCGTACCGACGCTAACGCGGCTGACCTGCTGACTTCCGATTGCGACCCGTACGACCAGCCGTTCGTGACTGGCGAACGTACCCAGGAAGGCTTCTACAAAGTGCGCGCCGGTCTCGACCAGGCTATCGCTCGCGGCCTGGCTTACGCGCCGTACGCCGATCTGATCTGGTGCGAAACCGCCAAGCCGGATCTGGACGAGGCTCGTCGCTTCGCCGAAGCGATCAAAAAGGAATACCCGGACCAACTGCTGTCGTACAACTGCTCGCCTTCCTTCAACTGGAAGAAAAACCTGGACGACGCGACCATCGCCAAGTTCCAGCGCGAACTGTCCGCCATGGGTTACAAGCACCAGTTCATCACCCTGGCCGGCATTCACAACATGTGGCACAGCATGTTCAACCTGGCGCACGACTACGCCCGCAACGACATGACTGCCTACGTGAAACTGCAAGAGCAGGAATTCGCTGACGCCGCCAAGGGTTACACCTTCGTGGCTCACCAGCAGGAAGTGGGCACCGGCTACTTCGACGACATGACCACCGTGATCCAGGGCGGCTCGTCTTCGGTAACCGCACTGACCGGTTCGACTGAAGAAGAACAGTTCCACTGATCTGCTTCGCCTGAACGATCGGCCGTTGCGGACCGAGTAAAAAGCTAACCGCAACGCCGCACATCTGACGCCCCGACTGGTTCGGGGCGTTTTTTTTTGCCTGCGTTTTTTCCATCACTGCGCCCGATCATACTGAGGTCGCGTAGCGGTTCCTCCTGGCAGCAAGCAGAAGACAACCTCCCCCGAACAAGACGCCCAACAGCCCATAGATACTCCAGCTCAGCTGGAAACCGACCCCTGTGATCAACGAGGCGCCAATGCCTACGGACACCATCCTCGCCCCCGCCAGCAGGATAGGAATAAGGGAAAACAGACTGGCCTGGGTCTGCAATGTGGTTTTCTGCGCAATCAACGCAGTGACGTAGGTAACGCCGAGAATCTCACCCAGCGTCCAGAAAAACACAAACGAGAGGATCAGAATGGTCTGCTCGAAAAAGGCATAGGCGCCAAATCCGATACCGTAAAAAACCGCCGCCAGGGACAGATTGGTCAACGCTCCGAAACGCGACGTCAATGCAATCAGTGGTTGCGTCAACACGACCACTAGCAACGCATTGACGATACCTACCGCACCGAACAGGCCGGCGGCCTTGCCCGCCGTCACCCCATCAAGCCATAGAGGCAATTGATATTCGCGCTGCGCATCCAGCACCGACAACGCAAAGAACATCGCGCCCGCAACGATCACGATCCTTGGCACATCAACTAAAGCGCCAATGGAGGTCCTTCTGGCTTCAGTCATAGCGCTCTGGCGTTCCGGCAGCGCCAGAAAGCCACTCGCCAAAAGGCACAACACGCTGGCGACCATCGCAAACAGCACCAGATAGTGGCTGTCGAGGCCGAGCAAGTACCCACCGATCACGAACAGCAACGCGCCCCCCAGATTGCTGGCCAGGTGCAGATAGCCAAAAGAGGCGATGCGATTGCTTTCGTCCGCCGCCAGGGACGTAAGAACGCTGAATACCGGCGTGATCAGGCCCGCGCACAGCATGAACAGCAGCACCATCGCAATGGATGCGATCGATGAACCGAGCACGGCAGCGATCAACAAAAACAGCGATGAACAGGAAGAGGTACAGATCAAAAGTGACCGGAAGGAACAACGACCGATCAGCGCCCCGCCCAACAGATTGCCCAGCAGATAAAACGCCGACATCAGCGTGATCACCCAGGCCACCGCCGAGCTGTCGAGCTGGTAGTGCCGCTGGAAAAACAGGGCAGCAAAAGGCCCCAACGCATTGGCCATGACAAACAACAACCGGAGAAGAACGATATTGCGCATCCCTGCCGCCAGACCGATCCTTTTCAGCCACACCGTCACTTGAGGATCACCTTGATACTCCGCAGGTTCACAACGCCGGCCTTTGGGCAATCCAGTGCTCCAGTTTCACATCGCTCAAGCAAGCCGCACTGCAGCTCCCACGCAATATCGCCATCAGGAATGTTTTGAGATCCGACGACGAAGGAACGGCCACACGCAATAAATTGTTGAGCAGGCCAAAGCTGTGAGGATATTGCGAACAGTTGCTTACGCGAATATTGGCCTGAGCGAAAGCGTTGGCCAGACGACCATCGCACTCATCCTGTAGCAGCAGAAAATTCGTATCGCTCTCGTACACGACGATCGAGTTGGCCCGACAGACTTCGACAATTTCACTTTTGATCTGCGCGAGATTATCGTGCGCCTGCTGCAAGGCTTGCTGGTTCTGCAAACAGAACAACGCCGCTTTCACCGCCACATGGTTTACATCCCAAGGGCCGCGCACTTTCAACAGTTCACGGACTGATTCCGGTCGCGTGACCACATACCCCAGGCGTAACCCGGCGAGACCGAAGTACTTGGAGAACGAACGAATGACAAATAGCTGCCTGACCGCACCGAATGTATCCAGACACGATTGTTGCAGGTACTCAAAGTAGCATTCGTCAACGATCATCGGCTTGTCTTGCCTTACACAAGCCTCGACCAGAACTTTCAATTGCTCAGGATCGATGCGTACGCCCAGGGGGTTGTTGGGGTTACACAGGATCAGTCCATGGCTGGTTTGCAAGGATTGGAGTACAGCCTCGGTGGGTAGCACGAATTTTTCGGCTTGCTTCTCAAACCCCACGATCACCGGCACCACGCCATTGACTTCGAGCATCTGGTAATAGAAGGAAAAAACCGGAGAAGGAACCACCACCCTGTCCCCTGGCGAAAACACTGACCGTATCACCAGATCGATGGCCTGATCCGCCCCATTGGTCAGCAGCAAACTGTCGGTCGAAACCTTGCAATACTGTGACAGTTCGTTAAGGAGAGGCTGATAATTGGGATAGGCGAACAGATCCTGGGGCTTCAATTCGCTGGCAATGAACCCTGCCAGAAACTTATGTAAAAACTGGTTTTCATTCAGATCCAGCAACACCGATGAAAGATCGCGCTCCGGCGCTTTCCATAATCCGGAACACGAGATGTGATCATGAAACTTCATTTGTGCATCCCTCCATAGATAACCCGTTCACCAGCCGCATACATCTGCCTGACTTCTTCGCCGCTGGCATACACCACCGACTTCCCCGTGGCTGCCGACAAATACTGGCTGGTAATCAAACGGCTGATTTCCGCAGTGAATGCCACGGCACGATGAAACGCCTCGGACAGGTCGCGGCCAAAACAGGTAATGCCATGACTGGGCATGACAATGCAGTTGGTGTCACTGGCGCAGCGGCCGATGGCACTGACATCCAGCTCTATATTCACACCTTCGCCCAGAATGCACGGCGGCTTGCCCATGACCAGTGCCGTGTCGTTCGACACGTACTCCATTTCACGCCACTGCATGACAGCGAAGAAGGAAATGACTTCATTGGGATGAAGATGCACCGTGGCATTGACATCAGCGCGACAGCGCATGATTTCCCGGTGCATCTGATGCCCCAGGCTCGGCCTGAAACGACCGTGCAAAAGCTCATCGGATTGCATATCCAGCACAGCCAGATGTTCAAGACCGCACTCTTCCAGGGAGACGCCGCGATGTTTGGTGTAGATCACTTCGCGCTGCCAATACGGGCAGTGACTGCGTACGGCGATATTGCCCAGCGTATTGACCAATAGCTGTCGCGCCGCCAGACGCTGACCGTATTGAACAATGCTGTTGCCGATCGTCACATCGAACCAGGCTGGCAACCCGGCTCGGGAAGGTTCGAGTCCCACATGCTTTAGTTCAGGCATTCCCTTTTGCCTCCTCCCGATACGCAATCGGGATTAACCACCGTTTTGACTGTTTTGCCCTGTAGCAGACAGAGCATCGTTTCCAAGGCATTGGCCTTCAATTGCGCCAGAGAACGCTCGCTGTAAAAAGCGGCATGCGGTGTCAGTAACACACGCTCATGCTCGATCAAGGCCCGGGGAGGTGCCGGCTCCTCTTCCACGACATCCAGCAGTGCCATGGACACACCACCGGATTGCAGAGCCCGGAGCAAAGCATCGGTATCGACGATGCCACCTCGCGCGGTATTGACCAGGGTCGCACCGCGCTTCATCCGCAAAAATCGCCCATCGTTCATCAAATGCGCTGTGTCCGGGGTAAGAGGCAGATGCAGCGATATGACATCGGCCGTATCGAGCAACCACTCCAGTGTGCCGCCCTGCGCTATACCTTCGACACACCGCTCGACCCCTGGATCGTAAAAACGGATCCGGTAACCCAGGGCCGTCGCTCTGCGCGCCAATGCTCTCCCTGTTGCGCCATAACCGATCAACCCCAGAACTGTGTCTGCGCAGGCTTTGACCTCGCTGGTATGAGCTCGCCAGCTCCAGCCGCCCTGCCGGGTGTGCCTGGCGTAGTCGAGAAGCTTGCGCTGGGCGAAGAGGATCAACGCCAGGGCGTGCTCCGCGACTTCCTCCGCCCCCACAGAGCCGATGTTCGAGCAAAGAATGCCTTTCGCGCTCAAAGCCTCGACATCCACATCATCAAGGCCAATGGTTGCCTTCACCAATGCGCGGCAACGATGCATCCTGGCAACCAATGGCGCGTCGATGACGACCGAATGAAAGGCGATGATCCCGTCGGCCCGGGCCAATTGTTCATCCGAGGGCCGGGATGTGACCTCAACGCTATAGCGTCGATGCTCCGGACCCGGGACATACTCCCCGGGGTCGACATAATTCACTCTCTGCGAATCGATCATCAGAATATTCATGGGCATCCTTTTCCCTCCCTGACCGGCAGCACCGCCGATTCAAAATTACCCACCTCGCGACTCTCAGGCACTGAGGTAGTCGCACTGTTTGCCGATATGCCCCGACACGGCCACGTCGTAGAGGCAGGCGGCAACCACCATGTCCTGACTGGCATGTCCAACGCTGCGGAAGTAACTCAGACCTTGTTTGCGGGTTGCCGGCGACGGCTGCTCGACAGCCAAGGCACTGATCTCCTGAATGTCCTTGAGATCAATCACCGACAACGCCAGCGCCTCGGCAATTTCGCCCGACTCACGGCATGCGGCGTCCAGATGATCGACATGAACCTGCGCATTGCCCAGTAACCGGGGATCGATTTCGCACGCCTGCGGCGTACTGCCACCAATGGCATTGATATGTGCATCGGGTTTGAGCTGATTCGCCCAAATCAAGGGCAGCGGGCTGTCATGGGAGGTCGTCGTGCAGACAATGTCCGCATTGGCCAGAGCCTCCTCCATCCGGCTCACGGCCTCTATCGGTAGCGAAAGCTCAATGGACAGGCGCTCGGCCAAAGCGACACTTCGGGCCAGGCAACGGGAAAATATCCTGATCTGGCCAAGATCCCTGATAGCAGCCATCGCCTTAATGTGCGCAGCAGCCTGAGCCCCTGCGCCGATCACCGCCAGATCAAGCCGTATCCGAGGGCAGAGCTTGTCCGTCGCCAGCGCACTCATGGCACTGGTACGAATCGCCGTCAGGGCTGCACTGTCAAGCATCGCCAACAATTGCCCGCTTTCGATATCGATCAACAAGACCGCACCATTGACAGCCGATAATCCGTGCACCGCGTTGCCGGGATGAAACGACGACACTTTGATGCCCAGCGTCTGGCTTCCGGGCAAAAAGGCCGGCATGAACAATGAGAATGCTTTTTGTCGCTCGTGAGTGATGATCGAGCGCTGCGGAACCACGGGAGGCGAGAGCGCAAACCCCTGGTGGGCTTTTTCAAGTGCGCGGACAAGCGTTGGCAACTCGACACAACGCCCGATATCTTCGCGATTAAGAAGCAGCATGGCTTTTCCTTTTCCATCAACGCTTTCTGAAGTAACCAGCCATCCTCGAGCTGGCAGCACAGACATCTAGCCGACCGGGTAGTCCTGGGAATACCCCTGCTTTGGAACCAGAAAGGTGCGCAGGTAAGTGATCACGGGGGTGCCATCCTGCTTACGCCCAACAACCCTGATGGTGACAATGCCCTGGCCGGGACGCGATCGGGATTCACGCTTGGAGACAACCTCGCTCTCGGCGTACAAGGTGTCGCCAACATAAACCGGATTGGGCAGACGAATTTCGTCCCAGCCCAGGTTTGCGATTGCCCGGGCACTCATTGTCGCTACCGTCATGCCGCTGATAATCGACAAGGTCACCGAGCTGTTGACCAGCAACTTCTCGAATTCGGTGCGCTGAGCATAAGCAACGTCGATATGTGCAGGATGGTTGTTCATGTTCACCAGTGACTGCCAGATGTTGTCCAGCTCAGTCACAGTTCGGCCGGGGCGGTGTTCGAACACATCCCCCACCACAAACTCTTCGTAATGCAGGCCATAAGACTCCCGGTAGCGATTTGCACCGATCCGTACATGGGCCGAAATCATCGGTTCCATAACGTTCTCCTCAAAGGCCCAGTTCCTGGGCGCGCTGGATAAGTTTCCTGGCTTGCTTCACAAACGGCGGTCCCACCATGAGATTTTTCAACCGGGTGATTTTTTCACCACTGTTCTCCGCAGCCTGCACAACTGCCAAAGCATGTTCGTACTCAGCAATGGAAGGAGTGAATACATCATTGATGATGGGAATCTGCCCTGGGTGAATGGAGGTCTTGCCACTGAATCCCAACTCCCGGGTGTCCTGGCATTCCTTCAGCAGCCCCGCCTCGTCGTCGAGATTGAAGTAAGCGGTGTCGAACGCTGGAATACCCGCGGCGCTTGCGGCCGCGACGATGCTCCCACGTGCATGCAGGATGTTGCTCCAGCCACCAATCTGCACGCCCAGACTGGCCGCATAGTCAGCGGAACCAAAGATCAGTCCGTCGGCACTTGATGCAATGGCATAAATATCCCGCAGACAGGTCGGTGTTTCGACGGTGACCAGTATTTTCGGACTTTCTCCATTGCGATATAAATTGGCGCGCACCACCTCTATCTCGGCCGCCGCTTCAGTCATTGCCAAGACAATAAATTCGGGCCGCTGTTCAAGCGACTGCACCAGCAGCAGATCGAGCAACCCTTGATTATCACGCAGAGGATTGATACGCAGTGCCGTACGCTGCGCAACAGGAGAACGATAGAACTGTTCGACACACAACCGGGCTTCAGCTTTCCTGGCAAGCGGAACACCATCCTCCAGATCAATCACCATGACATCTGTCAGAGCACTTTTGGCATATTGTTCAGGGTGTAAGGCCGAGCAATACAGCAAACTTCTTGGTATAGGATTGGTCATCGTATCCTCTCAACGCTGGACAGGTTTCATGTTCAGACGGGACTCTTCGACTGCTGCCTCGACAGCAGAGCAGAAACTCCGAACATCTCCGTGGGACATGTCTGCACGCATCATCACGCGCAGGCCGGACTTGTTCCTGGCCACGATGGGGAAGAATACTGCCGAGGTGTAATAGCCTCGTTTGAAGACTCCCTCGGAAACGTCAATCGCCATATCCGGACTGTCCAATGGAATAACCCGAATCGGTAGACCCGATCCCGAGTATTCCGTCTCAATCAAGCTGTCGAACAAACGAATATTGGCATCGAGCTTCTGCTGCAAAACACCAAGTTCACTGGTCTGGTGAATATCCAGAGAAGCCATGGCCGCGCCTATAGCGGCGGGATTTATATATTGCGAATAGGACATAGGACCGCCAAAACGACGGAAAATACTTTGATAGTTGGCCTTCTCTGACATGAATATGCCGCCACCATTGGCGCCAAATGCCTTGGCCAATGAATAAACCAGCAGAGTCCGTGGATTGAGCTCAGGCATGAAAGTACGAACATAGCCCTCGCCCCGTTGGCCGTTGGCACTCAATGAGTGAGAGTCATCGAAGTAGAGAAACAACCCGTACTTGTCCTGCAAATCCATCAGCCGCTCAATGGGTGCACTTCCCCCCATGCTGTAAGCACCGTCGGCAATATAAGCGACCAAAGGATGACGCTTGCACATATCCTCAATGAAGTCGACGTCATTGTGATTGCAAGTGACAACCTGCGTTTCATTTCCACAGATGGCCTTGACCTGGTTCAATGCGAAATGGGCATGCTTATCAAAAACCATCACAGGGCGCTGGCCATCAGTAAACATACCGGCTGCCAGCAGGGGCAGAGACGCGACGATGCCCGCGCTGCAAGAAGTCGCTGTAAATGCTCGACAATTGAAATGCGCAGACAAGGCGTCTTCCAGCTCATCGAGTTCTTTCAATCTTATTCTGATACGCGAGGTGGGCAAATTCACGGTACCGCAGCTCAATACGTAGTCTGCGGCACGGCGCGCCAAACGCTCATCGACCTCAAGCCCCAAATATGAACAAGAGCACATATTCATGAACTCATGACCGCTCTGATCTTGCATGCGACCCTGCCGAGTATGCTCGACACTCAAATCGGTAAGCCCGGAATCTTGCGCAAGTGACCAGGATGGATTACCGATTTCGACGGCCTTAGCGGTATTTATATACTTGTTTTTTTGCTCTGGCATACACGACCTCTTTTTATAAGAGCCTATATAACAGGATCATCTGAACAAACAACCCTCAGCCAACATCCAATACGCCCCAACTATTTAGCGGTTGATCCTACCTAATAAAAACTCTCCATCAGCTTAAAAAAACCACCCATTACCAACACTCAAGAAAATCCCTTCACCAGAAAACGAATGATCCGTAGGAATTCTCTGAAAAATCATTACATATCCTGAAACTGTGATAATCAGCTTTACTAAATCCTCCCGCAAATCAGATAAAACCAACTCCTCCGCCCGCCGCACGCGCGCGGCCATCAGACGTGTCCTGCAGAGAATCACTTATGAATGAAAGACTAAGAGGCAAACGAGCACTTATAACTGGCGCATCGGCCGGTATTGGAAGAGCTATCGCAGAAACTTTCATTGCGGAGGGCGCCGATGTTTTCATTACCGCCCGTACCGATGAAACCGGGGCTCATGCAGTCATTGCATTAGCTAAGCACCCTGGCCAGCGGGCCGCTTTCACCCTCATGGACGCTGCGAGTACTAGTGCTGATGCACTTCTTGAGAAAGCGCATGCTGCCATCGGCCCATTAGACATACTCGTCAATAATCCAGCCTATATAACCCGCACTCCATTTCTGGAATTGAGCGAAGACGAATATGAACAGACCCTTGAAGTCAATCTCCGCTTTCCCTTCTTTATGACTCAATGCTTTGCAAAAGCCTGCATTGCTCGTAAACAAGGCGGCAGCATCATTAATATTTCATCGGTCAGCGCCTTCAGGGCGGTCAGCCGAATGTCAGCTTATCAGGCGAGCAAAGCCGCGCTGTCGATGCTCTCACGAAGCTGCGCGCTGGAACTGGCTCCCTATGGCATCAGAGTCAACACTATTTCACCCGGACTGACTGCGACCAGTGGTAACGCCAACCAGTGGCGGGACGCTCCGGAGATTTGGCAAAACAGAAAAAAGGACATTCCCATGCAGCGCGCCGGAATGCCTTCAGATATGGCCGGCGCTGCCATCCTTCTGGCATCTGATGAATCTGCATGGATGACCGGTGCCGACCTGGTTATCGACGGAGGTCACAGCTGCATATAGAGATGCCGGAACGATCGGCCGTTGCGGACCGAATAAAAAGGCGACCGCAACGCCGCACATATGACGCCCCGACCGGTTCGGGGTGTTTTTTTGCCCGGGATTTCATAAACACCGCGAACCCTGTGGGAGCCGGGCTTGCCCGCGATGGCATTGTGTCAGACACCGAGGATGCCGACTGATAAGCCGCCATCGCGGGCAAGCCCGGCTCCCACAAGGACTGTGTCAAGCCGAAAAACCGTGCTCAAAAACCTTGATCCAGAGCAGTCTCACGACCCGGAAAACAGGGTAAAACGACCCCGCCCGCTACTTGCAGTAACGCGCATATAAGACAACTTCCCAACCACCCACCCGTTAAACACTTTAAAAACCAAGCCAAACACTATTGATTATCATTTAGCTGCAGCTATGTTCGTTACATTCCTTACAAAACAATATTGATGAAAAGCCGGCTAATGCCCGCAACGCATGGGCTGCGTGGGTTTGGAGGCTCGCTATGTCCTTATTCCGCTAAATAATTTCGCTATCTGAATTTTACTTGCACGGTGTTGTGCCATAAAATCAGCGGGATTGATTGCTGCGACATATCGTCACTGCTTTGTTTCTTTTCAAGCTCAGAGACCTTTGCTCTCTGTTAAGGATTACCAGCATGCCCGAAGCGACAGGACTCATGGCCCACAACTGGGGCTTTGCCATTTTCCTTCTGGGCGTTGTCGGCCTTTGCGCCTTCATGCTCGGTGTCTCCAGCCTCCTCGGGTCAAAAGCCTGGGGCCGCAGCAAAAACGAACCGTTCGAGTCCGGCATGCTACCTACAGGTGGCGCCCGCTTGCGGCTCTCAGCCAAATTCTATCTGGTCGCGATGCTCTTCGTGATCTTCGATATCGAAGCCCTCTTTCTCTTTGCATGGTCTGTGTCCGTCCGCGAAAGCGGCTGGACCGGATTCGTCGAAGCTCTCGTTTTCATAGCAATTCTGTTGGCAGGTCTTGTCTACCTGTTCCGAGTGGGCGCCCTTGACTGGGCTCCGGAAGCTCGTCGCAAGCGGCAGGCGAAGCTGAAACAATGAGGCTTTGGCAATGCAATACAATCTCACCAGGATCGACCCCGATGCTCCTAACGAGCAGTATCCGATTGGCGAACGGGAAACCGTTTCCGATCCGTTAGAAGATCAAGTCCACAAAAACATCTTCATGGGCAAGCTCGAAGACGTGCTTAACGGCACGATCAACTGGGGGCGCAAGAACTCCCTGTGGCCGTATAACTTCGGTCTTTCGTGCTGCTACGTGGAAATGACCACCGCCTTCACGGCGCCCCACGACATCGCGCGCTTTGGCGCCGAGGTTATCCGGGCATCGCCGCGCCAGGCGGATTTCATGGTTATCGCCGGTACCTGCTTCATCAAGATGGCGCCGATCATTCAGCGTCTCTACGAGCAAATGCTCGAACCTAAATGGGTTATCTCCATGGGTTCGTGCGCCAACTCCGGTGGCATGTACGACATCTACTCTGTCGTTCAAGGGGTGGACAAGTTCCTGCCCGTGGACGTCTACGTGCCTGGCTGCCCGCCCCGTCCTGAAGCTTTTCTGCAAGGCTTGATGCTCTTGCAGGAGTCGATTGGACAGGAGCGTCGTCCGCTTTCCTGGGTCGTTGGTGATCAAGGCGTATACCGCGCCGAGATGCCTTCGGAGAAGGAAAAGCGCCGCGAACAGCGAATCGCAGTCACCAACCTGCGCAGCCCCGACGAAGTCTGATCCAGATCTGCTTCTTTAATAGAACGTGACACTGGCTTCATTCTTTACGTTGACCGAAAGCGATAAATAACCATGACTACAGGCAGTGCTCTGTACATCCCGCCTTATAAGGCAGACGACCAGGATGTGGTCGTCGAACTGAACAACCGTTTTGGCCCCGAGGCGTTCACCGCCCAGCCTACCCGCACCGGCATGCCGGTACTTTGGGTTGCCCGCGCCAGACTCGTCGAAGTCCTGACCTTCCTGCGCAATCTGCCCAAGCCGTACGTCATGCTCTATGACCTGCACGGCGTGGACGAGCGTCTGCGCACCAAGCGTCAAGGGCTGCCAAGCGGCGCCGACTTCACTGTGTTCTATCACCTGATGTCGATCGAACGTAACAGTGACGTGATGATCAAGGTCGCCTTGTCCGAGGGCGACCTCAGCGTTCCGACCGTCACCGGTATCTGGCCGAACGCCAACTGGTACGAGCGTGAAGTGTGGGACATGTACGGCATCGACTTTGCCGGCCACCCGCACCTGACCCGCATCATGATGCCGCCGACCTGGGAAGGTCACCCGCTGCGCAAGGACTTCCCGGCCCGTGCCACCGAGTTCGACCCGTTCACCCTGAACCTGGCCAAGCAACAGCTTGAGGAAGAAGCCGCGCGCTTCAAGCCTGAAGACTGGGGCATGAAGCGTTCCGGTGCGAACGAGGACTACATGTTCCTCAACCTCGGTCCCAACCACCCTTCCGCGCACGGTGCGTTCCGCATCATTCTGCAGCTGGACGGTGAAGAGATCGTCGACTGTGTGCCGGACGTCGGTTACCACCACCGTGGTGCCGAGAAGATGGCCGAGCGTCAGTCCTGGCACAGCTTCATCCCGTACACCGACCGTATCGACTACCTCGGCGGTGTGATGAACAACCTGCCGTACGTGCTCTCGGTCGAGAAGCTGGCCGGCATCAAGGTGCCCGAGAAGGTCGACGTCATCCGCATCATGATGGCCGAGTTCTTCCGGATCACCAGCCACCTGCTGTTCCTGGGTACCTACATCCAGGACGTCGGCGCCATGACCCCGGTGTTCTTCACGTTCACCGACCGTCAGAAGGCGTACACGGTGATCGAAGCCATTACCGGTTTCCGTCTGCACCCGGCCTGGTACCGCATCGGTGGCGTCGCCCACGACCTGCCGCGCGGCTGGGAAAAACTGGTGAAAGACTTCGTCGAGTGGATGCCAAAGCGTCTGGACGAATACCAGAAAGCCGCACTGGACAACAGCATCCTCAAAGGCCGGACCATCGGCGTTGCAGCCTACAACACCAAAGAGGCCTTCGAATGGGGCGTCACCGGTGCCGGCCTGCGTTCGACCGGTTGCGACTTCGACTTGCGCAAAGCGCGTCCGTACTCCGGTTATGAGAACTTCGAATTCGAAGTGCCGCTGGCCGCCAATGGCGATGCCTACGATCGTTGCATCGTGCGCGTCGAAGAAATGCGCCAGAGCATCAAGATCATCGAGCAGTGCATGCGCAACATGCCGGAAGGCCCGTACAAGGCGGATCACCCGCTGACTACGCCGCCGCCGAAAGAGCGCACGCTGCAGCACATCGAGACCCTGATCACGCACTTCCTGCAAGTTTCGTGGGGCCCGGTCATGCCGGCCAACGAATCCTTCCAGATGATCGAAGCGACCAAGGGCATCAACAGTTATTACCTGACGAGCGATGGCGGCACCATGAGCTACCGCACCCGGATTCGCACCCCAAGCTTCCCGCACCTGCAGCAGATCCCTTCGGTGATCAAAGGCAGCATGGTCGCGGACTTGATCGCGTACCTGGGTAGTATCGATTTCGTTATGGCCGACGTGGACCGCTAAGCATGAACAGCACGCTTATCCAGACAGACCGTTTCACCTTGAGTGAAACCGAGCGCTCGGCCATCGAGCACGAGCTGCATCACTACGAAGACCCGCGCGCGGCGTCGATCGAAGCCCTGAAGATCGTCCAGAAGGAACGTGGCTGGGTCCCTGACGGCGCGCTCTACGCCATCGGCGAAATCCTCGGCATCCCGGCGAGCGACGTTGAAGGCGTGGCCACTTTCTATAGCCAGATCTTCCGTCAGCCCGTCGGCCGTCACATCATTCGCGTCTGCGACAGCATGGTCTGCTACATCGGCGGCCACGAGTCCGTGGTCAGCGAAATCCAGGGCAAGCTGGGCATCGGCCTCGGTCAGACCACCGCCGACGGTCGTTTCACCCTGCTGCCGGTCTGCTGCCTCGGCAACTGTGACAAGGCGCCGGCGTTGATGATCGACGACGACACTTTCGGTGATGTGCAGCCTGCCGGCGTTGCCAAATTGCTCGAGGGCTACGTATGACCCTGACTTCCTTCGGTCCAGCCAACCGCATCAAGCGTTCGGCCGAGACTCACCCGTTGACCTGGCGTCTGCGTGACGACGGCGAAGCCGTATGGCTCGACGAGTACCAGGCCAAGAACGGTTACGCCGCTGCGCGCAAGGCCTTTGCCGACATGGCTCAGGACGACATCGTCCAGACCGTGAAAGACGCCGGCCTCAAAGGTCGCGGCGGTGCAGGCTTCCCCACGGGCGTGAAGTGGGGCCTGATGCCCAAGGACGAATCCATCAACATCCGCTACCTGCTGTGCAACGCGGATGAAATGGAGCCGAACACCTGGAAAGACCGCATGCTGATGGAGCAACTGCCCCATCTGCTGATCGAAGGCATGCTGATCAGTGCCCGCGCACTGAAAACCTACCGTGGCTACATCTTCCTGCGTGGCGAATACACCACCGCCGCCAAGCACCTCAACCGTGCCGTGGAAGAAGCCAAGGCAGCCGGCCTGCTGGGCAAGAACATCCTGGGTAGCGGCTTCGATTTCGAGCTGTTCGTCCACACCGGCGCCGGGCGTTACATCTGCGGTGAAGAAACCGCACTGATCAACTCCCTCGAAGGTCGCCGCGCCAACCCGCGCTCCAAGCCGCCCTTCCCTGCCGCCGTTGGCGTGTGGGGCAAGCCGACTTGCGTGAACAACGTTGAAACCCTGTGCAACGTCCCGGCGATCATTGCCGACGGCGTGGACTGGTACAAATCGTTGGCCCGCGAAGGCAGTGAAGACATGGGCACCAAGCTCATGGGCTTCTCCGGCAAGGTCAAGAACCCTGGCCTGTGGGAACTGCCATTCGGCGTCACCGGTCGCGAGTTGTTCGAAGACTACGCCGGCGGCATGCGCGACGGTTACAAGCTCAAGTGCTGGCAGCCAGGCGGCGCCGGTACCGGTTTCCTGCTGCCGGAACACCTCGACGCACAAATGTACGCCGGCGGCATCGCCAAGGTTGGCACCCGCATGGGTACCGGCCTGGCCATGGCGGTGGACGACAGCGTCAACATGGTTTCCCTGCTGCGCAACATGGAAGAGTTCTTCTCCCGTGAGTCGTGCGGTTTCTGCACCCCGTGCCGTGATGGTCTGCCGTGGAGCGTCAAGCTGCTGCGCGCGATCGAGAACGGTGAAGGGCAAGCCGGCGACATCGAGACCCTGCTGGGTCTGGTCGGCTTCCTCGGCCCGGGCAAGACCTTCTGTGCTCACGCACCGGGCGCCGTGGAGCCGTTGGGCAGCGCAATCAAATACTTCCGCCATGAGTTCGAAGCCGGCATCGCGCCTACCAGCGCCGTCGTCCCGCCTCTGGCAAGGCCGATCGTAGTCGGCGCTTAACGCTTTAAAAGGCGAAGGGTCCGTGCCCTTCGCCTTTCGTTCGATGACGCCTTTCATGGGCTGTTTGGATTCGGACGAACAACAAGATTCCATTAGCCACGCCCGCTGATACCGGGCCAACGAAGAACTTTGAACCATGGCCACTATCCACGTAGACGGCAAAGAGCTCGAAGTCGATGGGGCAGACAACCTGTTACAGGCATGTCTGTCGCTAGGCCTCGATATCCCTTATTTCTGCTGGCACCCAGCCCTTGGCAGCGTTGGCGCTTGCCGCCAGTGCGCGGTCAAGCAGTACACCGACGAAAACGACAAGCGTGGTCGGATCGTCATGTCCTGCATGACCCCCGCCACCGACGGCAGCTGGATCTCCATCGACGACGAAGAAGCGAAAGTATTCCGCGCCAGCGTCGTTGAATGGCTGATGACCAACCACCCTCACGACTGCCCGGTCTGTGAGGAAGGCGGTCACTGCCACCTGCAAGACATGACGGTGATGACCGGCCACAACGAGCGCCGTTATCGCTTCACCAAGCGTACCCACCAGAACCAGCAACTGGGCCCGTTCATTTCCCACGAGATGAACCGCTGCATCGCCTGCTACCGCTGCGTGCGCTTCTATAAGGACTACGCCGGCGGCACCGACCTCGGTGTGTTCGGCGCCCACGACAACGTGTACTTCGGTCGCGTTGAAGACGGCACCCTGGAAAGCGAGTTCTCCGGCAACCTCACCGAGGTCTGCCCGACCGGTGTGTTCACCGACAAGACTCACTCCGAGCGCTACAACCGCAAGTGGGACATGCAGTTCTCGCCGAGCATCTGCCATGGCTGCTCCAGCGGTTGCAACATTTCCCCGGGCGAACGCTACGGTGAACTGCGTCGGATCGAAAACCGTTTCAACGGTTCGGTCAACCAGTACTTCCTGTGCGACCGTGGCCGTTTCGGCTATGGCTACGTCAACCGCGAAGACCGCCCGCGTCAGCCATTGCTGGCCAATGGCGCCAAGCTAAGCCTCGACGAAGCGCTGGATAAAGCCGCCGACCTGCTGCGCGGTCGCAACATCGTTGGTATCGGTTCGCCGCGTGCCAGCCTGGAAAGCAACTACGCGTTGCGCGAACTGGTCGGTGCCGAGCACTTCTACTCCGGTATCGAAGCCTCCGAGCTGGAACGCATTCGTCTGGTCATGCAGGTGTTGAAAGACAGCCCGCTGCCGATCCCGAACATGCGCGACATCGAAGACCACGACGCGATCTTCGTCCTCGGTGAAGACCTGACCCAGACCGCTGCTCGCATGGCCCTGTCCCTGCGTCAATCGGTCAAGGGCAAGGCCGAAGACATGGCCGACGCCATGCGCGTTCAGCCTTGGCTCGACGCTGCGGTGAAGAACATCGGTCAGCACGAACTGAACCCGCTGTTCATCGCCAGCCTGGCAGAAACCAAGCTCGACGACATCGCCGAAGAGTGCGTTCACGCAGCGCCCGACGACCTGGCCCGCATCGGTTTCGCCGTGGCGCACGCCCTCGACGCCAGCGCTCCAGCGGTTGAAGGCCTCGACGCCGAAGCCGTTGAACTGGCTCAGCGCATCGCCAATGCCCTGCTCGCCGCCAAGCGCCCTCTGATCATTGCCGGTACCTCGTTGGGTTCCAAGGCGCTGATCGAAGCCGCCGCCAACATCGCCAAAGCCCTGAAGCTGCGCGAGAAGAACGGTTCCATCAGCCTGATCGTGCCAGAAGCCAACAGCCTCGGCCTGGCCATGCTTGGTGGCAACTCGGTCGACGAAGCGCTGCAAGCAGTGATCGACGGCAAGGCCGACGCCATCGTCGTGCTGGAAAACGATCTGTACACCCGCACCGACAAAGCCAAGGTCGATGCTGCGCTGACCGCCGCTAAAGTGGTGATCGTTGCAGACCATCAGAAGACCGCCACCAGCGATCGCGCGCACCTGGTTCTGCCAGCCGCCAGCTTCGCCGAAGGCGACGGTACGCTGGTCAGCCAGGAAGGTCGTGCCCAGCGCTTCTTCCAGGTCTTCGACCCGAAATACATGGACGCGAGCATCCTGGTCCACGAAGGCTGGCGTTGGCTGCATGCCCTGCGCGCCACCCTGCTGAACCAGCCGATCGACTGGACCCAACTGGACCACGTCACCGCTGCCGTCGCTTCGAGTACACCGCAACTGGCGCGTATCGTCGATGCCGCTCCGTCCGCCGCGTTCCGCATCAAGGGCATGAAACTGGCCCGCGAACCGCTGCGTTATTCCGGTCGTACCGCCATGCGCGCCGATATCAGCGTGCACGAACCGCGTACCCCGCAAGACAATGACACCGCGTTCAACTTCTCGATGGAAGGTTACTCGGGCTCGGTCGAACCGCGTCAGCAAGTGCCATTCGCCTGGTCTCCGGGCTGGAACTCGCCGCAAGCCTGGAACAAGTTCCAGGACGAAGTCGGTGGTCACATCCGCGCTGGCGACCCGGGCACCCGCCTGATCGAAAGCAGCGGTGACTCGCTGAACTGGTTCGCTGCTGTACCGCGTGCATTCAACCCGGCACCGGGCACCTGGCAGGTTGTGCCGTTCTTCCACCTGCTCGGCAGCGAAGAGAACTCTTCGAAAGCCGCACCGGTCCAGGAACGCATCCCGGCCGCTTACGTGGCATTGGCCAAGTCCGAAGCCGATCGCCTGGGTGTCAATGACGGCGCCATGCTCAGCTTGAACGTTGCTGGCCAGACCTTGCGTCTGCCGCTGCGCATCAACGAAGAACTGGGTGCCGGTCTGGTTGCATTGCCTGCGGGCATCGCCGGCATTCCACCGGCGATCTTTGGCAAATCCGTTGACGGTCTGCAGGAGGCAGCGCTATGACTTGGTTCACTCCTGAAGTGATCGATGTGATCATCTCGGTCATCCAGGCCATCGTGATCCTGCTCGCCGTTGTGGTCTGCGGCGCGCTGCTGAGCTGGGTCGAGCGTCGTTTGCTCGCCCTCTGGCAGGACCGTTACGGTCCGAACCGCGTCGGCCCGTTCGGCGCGTTCCAGATCGCGGCCGACATGATCAAGATGTTCTTCAAGGAAGACTGGACGCCACCGTTCGCCGACAAGATGATCTTCACGTTGGCACCGGTCGTGGCCATGAGCGCCCTGCTGATTGCCTTCGCGATCATCCCGATCACCCCGACCTGGGGCGTGGCGGACCTGAACATCGGCATCCTGTTCTTCTTCGCCATGGCCGGTCTGTCGGTCTACGCGGTGCTGTTCGCCGGCTGGTCGAGCAACAACAAGTTCGCCCTGCTGGGCAGCTTGCGGGCCTCGGCACAAACCGTGTCGTACGAAGTGTTCATGGGCCTGTCGCTGATGGGCATCGTGATCCAGGTCGGCTCGTTCAACATGCGCGACATCGTTGATTATCAAGCGCAGAACCTGTGGTTCATCATTCCGCAGATCTTCGGTTTCCTGACCTTCTTCATCGCTGGCGTGGCCGTGACTCACCGTCACCCGTTCGACCAGCCGGAAGCGGAGCAGGAACTGGCCGACGGTTACCACATTGAATACGCCGGCATGAAATGGGGCATGTTCTTCGTCGGCGAGTACATCGGCATCGTGCTGATTTCGGCGCTGCTGGTGACCTTGTTCTTCGGTGGCTGGCACGGTCCGTTCGGCATTCTGCCGCAGATCCCGTTCATCTGGTTCGCGCTGAAAACCGCGTTCTTCATCATGATCTTCATCCTGCTGCGCGCCTCGATTCCGCGCCCACGGTATGACCAAGTGATGGATTTCAGCTGGAAGTTCTGCCTGCCGCTGACCCTCGTCAACATGCTGGTGACCGCTGCGATCGTGTTGCTCAACACGCCCGCCGTCGCGGCTCAGTGAGGATAGAGAATCATGAAGTACATATTTGACATCGTGCATGGCTTCTTCACCCAGCTTCGCAGCCTGGTGATGATTTTCGGCCACGCCTTCCGCAAGCGCGACACGCTGCAGTACCCGGAAGAAGCCGTGTACCTGCCGCCGCGCTACCGTGGCCGTATCGTCCTGACCCGCGACCCTGATGGCGAAGAGCGCTGTGTAGCCTGCAACCTGTGCGCCGTGGCGTGCCCGGTCGGCTGCATCTCGCTGCAGAAAGCTGAAACCGAAGACGGTCGCTGGTACCCGGACTTCTTCCGCATCAACTTCTCGCGCTGCATTTTCTGCGGCCTCTGCGAGGAAGCCTGCCCGACCACCGCGATCCAGCTGACACCGGATTTCGAGATGGCCGAGTTCAAACGTCAGGACCTGGTTTACGAGAAAGAAGATCTGCTGATCTCCGGCCCCGGCAAAAACCCTGATTACAACTTCTATCGTGTTGCAGGTATGGCGATTGCCGGGAAGCCGAAAGGCTCCGCGCAGAATGAAGCCCAGCCGATCAACGTGAAGAGCTTGCTGCCTTAAGGAAGAAAGATGGAATTCGCTTTCTATTTCGCATCGGGTATCGCTGTGGTGTCCACGCTTCGCGTGATCACCCACACCAACCCTGTGCACGCCCTGCTCTACCTGATCATTTCGCTGATCGCCGTGGCCATGACGTTCTTCGCCCTCGGCGCACCGTTTGCCGGTGTTCTGGAAGTGATCGCCTACGCTGGCGCCATCATGGTGCTGTTCGTGTTCGTGGTGATGATGCTGAACCTGGGCCCGGCCTCGGTTCAGCAAGAGCGCGTCTGGCTCAAGCCCGGCATCTGGCTCGGCCCGGTGATTCTCGGCAGCCTGCTGCTGGTTGAACTGCTGTACGTGCTGTTCGCCCATCAGAGCGGCCAGGCCATCGGTCACACCACCGTAGACGCCAAGGCCGTGGGCATCAGCCTGTTCGGCCCGTATCTGCTGGTGGTCGAACTCGCCTCGATGCTGCTGCTCGCCGCAGCCGTCACGGCGTTCCACTTGGGCCGCAACGAAGCCAAGGAGCAATGACGATGCCTGCTATCCCTTTGGAGCATGGTCTGGCGGTCGCCGGCATCCTGTTCTGCCTCGGTCTGGTCGGCCTGATGGTCCGCCGCAACATTCTCTTCGTGCTGATGAGCCTGGAGGTCATGATGAATGCCTCCGCACTGGCGTTCATCGTTGCCGGTAGCCGCTGGGCGCAGCCGGATGGACAGATCATGTTCATCCTGGTGATCAGCCTGGCAGCGGCCGAGGCCAGTATTGGCCTGGCGATTCTGTTGCAGCTGTATCGCCGCTTCCACACTCTCGATATCGACGCTGCCAGCGAGATGCGCGGATGAATCTTCTCTATCTGACTTTCGTATTCCCTCTCATAGGTTTTCTGCTGCTGTCGTTCTCCCGTGGACGCCTCTCGGAAAACCTGTCGGCGCTGATCGGCGTCGGTTCCATCGGCTTGTCCGCCATCGTCACGGCTTACGTGATCTGGCAATTCAACATCGCGCCACCTGAAGGCGGTCACTACACCCAGGTGTTGTGGCAGTGGATGGCGGTGGAAGGCTTCACGCCGAACTTCGCGCTGTACCTGGATGGTCTGTCCGTGACCATGCTCGGTGTGGTCGTCGGCGTCGGCTTCCTGATCCACCTGTTCGCGTCCTGGTACATGCGCGGTGAAGCCGGTTACTCGCGCTTCTTCGCCTACACCAACCTGTTTATCGCCAGCATGCTGTTCCTGGTCCTCGGCGATAACCTGTTGTTCCTGTACTTCGGCTGGGAAGGCGTGGGCCTGTGCTCGTACCTGTTGATCGGTTTCTACTACAGCAACCGCAACAACGGTAACGCGGCACTGAAAGCCTTTATCGTCACCCGTATCGGCGACGTGTTCATGGCCATCGGCCTGTTCATCCTGTTCGCCCAACTGGGCACGCTGAACGTTCAGGAACTGCTGGTGCTGGCACCGCAGAAATTCCAGGCCGGCGACTTCTGGATGGTCATGGCCACCCTGATGCTGCTGGGCGGCGCTGTCGGTAAATCCGCGCAACTGCCGCTGCAAACCTGGCTGGCGGATGCGATGGCGGGTCCTACCCCGGTTTCGGCACTGATCCACGCCGCGACCATGGTGACCGCCGGTGTCTACCTGATCGCCCGTACCCACGGTCTGTTCACCCTGGCGCCGGAGATCCTGCATCTAGTAGGAATCGTCGGTGGCGTGACCCTGGTGTTGGCTGGCTTCGCGGCTCTGGTTCAGACCGACATCAAACGTATCCTCGCCTACTCGACCATGAGCCAGATCGGCTACATGTTCCTGGCTTTGGGCGTCGGTGCCTGGGATGGCGCGATCTTCCACCTGATGACCCACGCCTTCTTCAAGGCCCTGCTGTTCCTTGCTTCCGGTGCGGTGATCGTTGCCTGCCACCACGAGCAGAACATCTTCAAGATGGGCGGCCTGTGGAAGAAACTGCCACTGGCCTACGCCAGCTTCATCGTCGGCGGCGCGGCCCTGGCGGCCCTGCCACTGGTGACCGCAGGCTTCTACTCCAAGGACGAAATCCTCTGGGAAGCGTTCGCCAGCGGCAACAACGGTCTGCTGTACGCCGGTCTGGTCGGTGCGTTCATGACCTCGCTGTACACCTTCCGCCTGATCTTCATCGCGTTCCACGGTGAAGCGAAGACTGAAGCGCACGCCGGTCATGGCATTGCTCACTGGCTGCCGCTGTCGGTGCTGATCGTATTGTCCACCGCCATTGGCGCGATGATCGTTCCGCCGCTGCACGGTGTGCTGCCGCAGAGCGTCGGCCACGCCGGCGGCGAAGCCAAGCACAGTCTGGAAATCGCTTCGGGCGCCATCGCCCTGGCCGGTATCCTGCTGGCCGCGCTGCTGTTCCTTGGCAAGCGTCGTTTCGTCACTGCAATCGCCAACAGCGGCATCGGCCGCTTCCTTTCGGCCTGGTGGTTCGCTGCCTGGGGCTTCGACTGGATCTACGACAAACTGTTCGTCAAGCCATACCTGGCGATCAGCCACGTACTGCGCAAAGACCCGCTCGACCAGACCATCGGTCTGATCCCGCGTATGGCCAAAGGCGGTCACACCGCCCTGAGTCGTACCGAAACCGGTCAACTGCGTTGGTACGCGGCATCGATGGCAGCCGGCTCCGTGCTGGTCATCGGCGCCATCGTGCTGGTAGCGGTCTGAATATGAACCTTGCGAACTTGCGAAAGGAATTGAGCCCGTCATGATTCTGCCTTGGCTAATCCTGATCCCCTTCATCGGCGGCCTGCTGTGCTGGATGGGTGAGCGCTTCGGCGCCACCCTCCCCCGCTGGATTGCGCTGATCACCATGTCCCTGTTGCTCTCCCTCGGCCTCTGGCTGTGGGCAACCGGTGACTATTCATTTGCACCAAAGCCTGGCGCCGACCCGACCTGGGCGCTTGAGTTCAAGCACATCTGGATCGAGCGCTTCGGCATCAGCGTGCACCTGGCCCTCGACGGCCTGTCGCTGCTGATGATCATGCTCACCGGTCTGCTGGGCGTGCTCTCGGTTCTCTGCTCGTGGAAAGAAATTCAACGTCACGTTGGCTTCTTCCACCTGAACCTGATGTGGATCCTGGGCGGTGTCGTCGGCGTGTTCCTCGCTCTCGACCTGTTCATGTTCTTCTTCTTCTGGGAAATGATGCTGGTGCCGATGTACTTCCTCATCGCGCTCTGGGGTCACAGTTCTTCGGACGGCAAGAAAACCCGGATCTACGCGGCGACCAAGTTCTTCATCTTCACTCAGGCTTCCGGCCTGATCATGCTGGTGGCGATCCTCGGTCTGGTTCTGGTCAACTTCAACGACACCGGCGTGATTACCTTCAACTACGCCGACCTGTTGAAAACCAAGATGTCGCTGACCACCGAGTACATCCTGATGCTCGGTTTCTTCATCGCCTTCGCGGTGAAGCTGCCGGTCGTGCCGTTCCACTCCTGGTTGCCTGACGCTCACGCCCAGGCACCGACAGCGGGTTCGGTCGACCTGGCCGGTATCTTGCTGAAAACCGCTGCCTACGGTCTGCTGCGTTTCGCCCTGCCGCTGTTCCCGAATGCCTCGGCCGAGTTCGCGCCGATCGCCATGACCCTCGGTCTGATCGGGATTTTCTACGGCGCGTTCCTGGCCTTCGCACAAACCGACATCAAGCGTCTGATCGCCTTCTCGTCCGTTTCCCACATGGGCTTCGTACTGATCGGCATCTACTCGGGCAGCCAACTGGCGCTGCAGGGCGCGGTGATGCAGATGCTGGCGCACGGTCTGTCGGCCGCGGCACTCTTTATCCTGAGTGGCCAGCTGTACGAACGCACCCACACCCGTGACATGCGTGAAATGGGCGGCCTGTGGTCGAAGATCGCTTACCTGCCGGCCCTCAGCCTGTTCTTTGCAGCGGCGTCCCTGGGCTTGCCGGGTACCGGCAACTTCGTCGGTGAGTTCCTGATCCTGATCGGCACCTTCCCGGCGGCGCCTGTGGTCACCATCATCGCGACGTCGGGCCTGGTGTTCGGTTCGGTCTACTCGCTGATCATGATCCACCGCGCGTACTTCGGTCCGGCCAAATCGGACGCGGTACTGCACGGCATGGACGGTCGCGAACTGATCATGGTCGTCGGGCTTGCGGCGCTGCTGATCTACATCGGCGTGTACCCGCAACCGTTCCTCGATACCTCTGCCGCGACGATGCATGGCGTGCAGCAATGGCTCGGCACCGCCTTCACTCAACTCGCTTCGGCCCGGTAAGAGCGCTATGGAATTCACGACTCAACACTTTATCGCGCTAGCGCCGTTGTTGATCACCAGCGCCACGATCATCGTGGTGATGCTGGCGATCGCCTGGCGCCGCAACCACTCGCAGACCTTCCTGATTTCCGTGGCGGGTCTGAACCTGGCGCTGCTGTCGATCCTGCCAGCCCTGAAAGTCGCACCACTGGCTGTGACTCCACTGCTGCAGATCGATAACTTCGCCTGCTTGTACATGGCGCTGATCCTGGTCGCCACCCTCGCCTGTGTGACCCTCGCCCACGCCTACCTCGGCGATGGCGGTTCGGGTTACCCGGGCAACCGCGAAGAACTGTACCTGCTGATCCTGATGGCCGCCGCCGGTGGCCTGGTTCTGGTCAGCGCGCAGCACCTGGCCGGGTTGTTCATCGGTCTGGAACTGTTGTCGGTGCCGGTCTACGGTCTGGTGGCTTACGCCTTCTTCAACAAGCGTTCGCTGGAAGCCGGTATCAAGTACATGGTGCTGTCGGCCGCCGGTTCCGCGTTCCTGTTGTTCGGTATGGCGCTGCTCTACGCAGACTCGGGTTCCCTGAGCTTCGTCGGTATCGGTCAGGCGCTTGCGGCTACTGGCCTGCCAAGCTCGTTGGCACAACTGGGCCTGGGCATGATGCTGATCGGCCTGGCGTTCAAGCTGTCGCTGGTGCCGTTCCACCTCTGGACCCCGGACGTTTACGAAGGTGCTCCGGCACCGGTGGCCGCGTTCCTGGCGACGGCTTCCAAAGTCGCGGTGTTCGCGGTAATGGTGCGTCTGTTCCAGATCTCGCCAGCGGCGAGCAGCGGTGTACTCAGCGACGTGCTGACCATCATCGCCATCGCCTCGATCCTGTTCGGTAACCTGCTGGCACTGACCCAGAGCAACCTCAAGCGTCTGCTGGGTTACTCGTCCATCGCTCACTTCGGTTACCTGCTGATCGCTCTGGTAGCAAGCAAGGGTCTGGCCGTGGAAGCCATCGGCGTGTACCTGGTCACCTACGTCATCACCAGCCTCGGCGCGTTCGGCGTGATCACCCTGATGTCCTCGCCGTACAACGGCCGTGACGCCGATGCCCTGTACGAATACCGTGGCCTGTTCTGGCGCCGTCCGTACCTGACCGCCGTCCTGACCGTGATGATGCTGTCCCTGGCCGGTATCCCGCTGACCGCGGGCTTCATCGGCAAGTTCTACATCATCGCCACCGGTGTCGAGTCGCACCAATGGTGGCTGGTCGGTTCCCTGGTACTGGGCAGCGCCATCGGCGTCTTCTACTACCTGCGCGTCATGGTCACCCTGTACCTGATGGAACCCAACCTGCGTCGCCACGATGCGCAACTGCACTGGGAACAGAAAGCAGGCGGTGTGATGTTGCTGGCCATCGCCGTACTGGCGTTCTTCCTCGGGCTGTATCCTCAGCCGTTGCTGGTCCTGGTGCAACAATCAGGGTTGGCGGGTTGATCGCTTAGCGATACCCGGTAGAAAACAGAAACGGCACCTTCGGGTGCCGTTTTTGCGTTCAGTGGGCACAGGTAACCTGTTGTCCTGATGACTGTGTTTAGACTGGCGAACAGTGGGCCTCTTCGCGGGCAAGCCCGCTCCCACAGTGACTTGGGGGTGTACGCACCTACTGCGACTGACGCAATACCTGTGGGAGCGGGCTTGCCCGCGAAAGCGGTGGAACAGACACCAACAAAAACGGCACCTTCGGGTACCGTTTTTGCGTTCAGTGGGCACAGGTAACCTGTTGTCCTGATGACTGTGTTTAGACTGGAGAACAGTGGTGGCTCAGATGGCCTCTTCGCGGGCAAGCCCGCCCCCACAGTGACTTGGGGTGTACGCATCTACTGCGCCTGACGCAATACCTGTGGGAGCGGGCTTGCCCGCGAAAGCGGTGGGACAGACACCAACAAAAACGGCACCTTCGGGTACCGTCTTTGCGTTCAGTGGGCACAGGTAACCTGTTGTCCTGATGACTGTGTTTAGACTGGAGAACAGTGGTGGCTCAGATGGCCTCTTCGCGGGCAAGCCCGCCCCCACAGTGACTTGGGGTGTACGCATCTACTGCGCCTGACGCAATACCTGTGGGAGCGGGCTTGCCCGCGAAAGCGGTGGGACAGACACCAACAAAAACGGCACCTTCGGGTAGTTTTTGCGTTCAGTTGGCACAGGTAACCTGTTGTCCTGATGACTGTGTTTGGACTGGCGAACAGTGGTGGCTCAGATGGCCTCTTCGCGGGCAAGCCCGCTCCCACAGTGACTTGGGGTGTACGCACCTACTGCGACTGACGCAATACCTGTGGGAGCGGGCTTGCCCGCGAAAGCGGTGGAACAGACACCAACAGAAACGGCACCTTCGGGTACCGTTTTTGCGTTCAGTGGGCACAGGTAACCTGTTGTCCTGATGACTGTGTTTAGACTGGCGAACAGTGGTGGCTCAGATGGCCTCTTCGCGGGCAAGCCCGCTCCCACAGTGACTTGGGGTGTACGCACCTACTGCGACTGACGCAATACCTGTGGGAGCGGGCTTGCCCGCGAAAGCGGTGGAACAGACACCAACAGAAACGGCGCCTTCGGGTACCGTCTTTGCGTTCAGTGGGCACAGGTAACCTGTTGTCCTGATGACTGTGTTTAGACTGGCGAACAGTGGTGGCTCAGATGGCCTCTTCGCGGGCAAGCCCGCTCCCACAGTGACTTGGGGTGTACGCACCTACTGCGACTGACGCAATACCTGTGGGAGCGGGCTTGCCCGCGAAAGCGGTGGAATAGACACCAACAGAAACGGCACCTTCGGGTAGTTTTTGCGTTCAGTGGGCACAGGTAACCTGTTGTCCTGATGACTGTGTTTAGACTGGCGAACAGTGGGCCTCTTCGCGGGCAAGCCCGCTCCCACAGTGACTTGGGGTGTACGCACCTACTGCGACTGACGCAATACCTGTGGGAGCGGGCTTGCCCGCGAAAGCGGTGGGACAGACACCAACAAAAACGGCACCTTCCGGTGCCGTTCGCCTTTCACAGTACAAACAGCTTACTTACGCGCCGCCTCCCAGGATTTCAGCAGTTCGGCATAGCTCACGGTCTCGCCTTTAGGCTTCTCGTTCGCCAGTTTCGGTTTCGGTGCACCCGGCTGATCGAACCAGTATTGCGCATCGCGCTCGGGGTTCATTTTCGGTGCGCAGGTGGCTTGGGCCTTCGAGCGTTCCAGACGGGACATGATCGCGTCCTGATCCTTGGCCAGACCGTCCAATGCCTGTTGCGGGGTTTTCTCGCCGCTGGCGGCTTCGGCGATGTGGCTCCACCACAGTTGCGCCAGACGCGGATAGTCCGGCACGTTGGTCCCGGTCGGGGTCCATTGCACACGGGCCGGGCTGCGGTAGAACTCCACCAGGCCACCCAGTTTCGGTGCCAGGTCGGTCATGGCTTGCGAGTTGATGTCCGACTCGCGGATCGGGGTCAGGCCGACGATGGTTTTCTTCAGCGATACGGTTTTCGACGTCACGAACTGCGCATAGAGCCAGGCAGCGAGTTTCTGTTTCTCAGGCGTGGACTTCATGAACGTCCAGGAACCCACGTCCTGATAGCCCAGCTTCATGCCCTCTTCCCAGTACGGCCCGCGTGGTGATGGCGCCATGCGCCATTTCGGCGTGCCATCAGCGTTCATCACCGCCAGACCCGGCTTGGTCATGTCGGCGGTGAAGGCGGTGTACCAGAAGATCTGCTGGGCGATGTTGCCTTGGGACGGCACCGGACCGGATTCGGAGAAGGTCATGCCCGCCGCTTCCGGAGGCGCGTACTTCTTCAGCCAGTCGACGTATTTGGTGGTGGCAAACACGGCCGCCGGGCCGTTGGTGTCGCCACCGCGGGTTACGCTGGAACCGACCGGATGGCAGTCTTCGACGCGGATGCCCCACTCGTCCACCGGCAACCCGTTGGGGATACCTTTGTCGCCGGCACCGGCCATGGAGAACCAGGCGTCGGTGAAGCGCCAGCCCAGGGACGGATCTTTCTTGCCGTAGTCCATGTGCCCGTAAACACGCTTGCCGTCGATTTCCTTGACGTCTTCGCTGAAGAACTTGGCGATGTCTTCATAGGCCGACCAGTTCACCGGTACGCCCAACTCGTAGCCGTACTTTTCCTTGAACTTGGCTTTCAGGTCCGCGCGTTCGAACCAGTCGGCGCGGAACCAGTAGAGGTTGGCGAACTGTTGGTCGGGCAGCTGATAGATCTTGCCGTCCGGCGCGGTGGTGAAGGAGATGCCGATGAAGTCCTTGATGTCCAGGGTCGGCGAGGTGAAGTTCTTGCCCTCGTTGGCCATCAGGTCGGTGATCGACTCGGTCTTGCCGTAGCGAAAGTGCGTACCGATCAGGTCCGAGTCGTTGACCCAGCCGTCATAGATATTTTTGTCCGATTGCATCTGGGTCTGCAGCTTTTCCACCACGTCGCCTTCCTGCAGCAGGTCGTGGGTCAGCTTGATCCCGGTGATCTCGGTAAAGGCTTTGGCCAGCGTTTTGGATTCGTATTCGTGGGTCGCGATGGTTTCCGACACCACCTTGATGCTCATCCCGCGAAACGGCTCGGCCGCCTTGATGAACCACTTCAACTCTTCGAGTTGTTGTTCGGCCGTCAGCGTGGACGGCTTGAACTCACTGCCGATCCATTTCTTCGCGGCGTCTTCATAGGCATCGGCCCAGGCCGAAGCGCTCAGACCGCTGAGTGCCAGCATGGCTGCCAATGAAATGCTATGTCGCAGCTTATTGTTTTTGTCGAACATAGAGACCTCCTTATTGGGTTTCGGAGCAACATTGCCGAGCGATTCGACTAGCCCCAACGCATCACAGCCAACAGCCACACCAGGGACAACGCGAACGCTACCCAGATGCTCCAGTCGGTGACGCCGATTACCAGCAAATGCAGGTAGGCGCTGCTGAGAAGACCGATAAACAGCCGATCGCCACGGGTGGTGGCAATCGGCAAAAAACCACGCCGAAGAATGCTCGGCGAACGCAATTCCCAGGTCGTCATGCCGACCAGGATCAAGGCTATGACGCAGAAAAACGTTGCCGTCGGGACGGTCCAGCTCATCCATTCCATCATCAGTTCCTCATACCCGGCCCAGGGCAAAGCCCTTGGCCACATGGTTACGGACAAACCAGATCACCAGCATGCCCGGCAGGATGGTCAACACCCCTGCCGCCGCCAGCACCCCCCAGTCGATGCCGGATGCCGAGACGGTGCGGGTCATGACCGCCGCAATCGGCTTGGCATTCACCGACGTCAGCGTCCGCGCCAGCAGCAGTTCGACCCAGGAAAACATGAAGCAGAAGAACGCCGTCACACCGATCCCGGAGCCAATCAACGGCACGAAAATCTTCACGAAGAACTTGGGAAAACTGTAGCCATCAATGTAGGCGGTTTCGTCGATTTCTTTCGGAACGCCGGACATGAAGCCCTCGAGAATCCACACCGCCAACGGTACGTTGAACAGGCAATGCGCCAGTGCCACCGCGATGTGCGTGTCGAACAGACCGATCGAGGAGTACAGCTGGAAGAACGGCAACAGAAACACCGCCGGCGGCGCCATGCGGTTGGTCAGCAGCCAGAAGAACAGGTGCTTGTCGCCCAGGAAGCGATAACGCGAGAACGCATACGCTGCCGGCAGCGCCACGCTCAGGGAGATCACCGTGTTCAGGCTCACGTAGTACAGCGAGTTGAGGTAACCGGTGTACCAGGCCGGATCGGTAAAGATCACCTTGTAGTTGGCGAAGGTGAAATCCTGCGGAAACAGCGTCAGGCCGCTGAGGATTTCGGTGTTGCTCTTGAAGGACATGTTCAGCAGCCAGTAGATCGGCACCAGCAGGAACAGGATGTAGATCAGCAATGGAATCAGCTTTCTCTTGCTCATGATGGGCCTCAGCGGTTGGCGTCAGAGTGAGTCATGGCGGTGTAGAACAGCCAGGACACCAACAGGATGATCAGGAAGTACACCAGCGAGAAAGCCGCCGCCGGGCCGAGGTCAAACTGCCCGATGGCCATTTGCGTCAGGGTCTGGCTGAGGAAGGTCGTGGCATTCCCCGGCCCGCCGCCCGTGAGCACGAACGGCTCGGTGTAGATCATGAAACTGTCCATGAACCGCAGCATCACCGCGATCAACAGCACGCTCTTGAGCTTGGGCAACTGGATGTGTCGGAAAACCGCCCAGTCGGATGCGCGATCAATCCGCGCGGCCTGGTAATACACGTCCGGTATCGCCCGCAACCCGGAGAAACACAACAGCGCCACCAACGACGTCCAGTGCCAGACATCCATCACCAGCACCGTGACCCACGCGTCCATCGTGTTCGCCGCATAGTTATAGCTGATGCCCATGGCGTTGAGGCTCGACCCGAGCAGGCCAATGTCGGCCCGGCCGAAGATCTGCCAGATCGTCCCGACCACGTTCCACGGAATCAGCAGCGGAATCGCCAGGATGATCAGCACCAGCGACGACCAGCGGCCCTTGGTCGGCATGGTCAGGGCGATGGCGATGCCCAGCGGAATTTCGATCAGCAGTACGCAGCCGGAATAGATGAACTGGCGCAGCAGCGAATCATGCAGGCGTGGGTCGAGCAGCACCTGTTTGTACCAGTCGGCGCCGACGAAGTAGCGGCTGGACTGGTCGAAGATGTCCTGCACCGAATAGTTGACCACGGTCATCATCGGGATCACCGCACTGAACGCCACCAGCAAAAACACCGGCAGGACCAGCCACCAGGCCTTGTTGTTCTGCACCTTGTTCATGGCTGCACCTCCAGCAGGTAATCGTCGGCATAGACCATCAGCCACTGCGCCGGAAAACTGATGTACGCCGTGCCCTCCGGTACGGGTTTGTCCTCGGCCAGGCGCACTTTCAACGGCGCGCCGTCGAGGTTCAGGGTCATGATCTTGTAGGTCCCCAGGTCTTCGACGTGTACGACCTGTGCCTGCATCGCGTCATCAAACGGCTCGTCCCACACATGCACGAACTCCGGACGGATGCCGACCTTCAGTGTTTTCCACTCGGACTCGGCAATGCGTTTTTGTTGCGCGTCGGATAACGGCAAATGCGTCGAAGCGAAACCGACACCACCCGGTTGCGGCTGCACCTCGATCAGGTTCATCCCCGGGCTGCCGATGAAGTAGCCGACAAACGTGTGGCTCGGCCGTTCGAACAGTTCTCGCGGCGTACCGAACTGCACGATCTGCCCGCCATACATCACCGCAATCTTGTCGGCGAAGGTCGAGGCCTCCAGCTGATCGTGGGTCACGTAGACCATGGTGATGTTGAATTGCTCGTGGATCTGCTTGAGCTTGCGCCGCAGCTTCCACTTCAGGTGCGGGTCGATCACCGTCAGCGGCTCGTCGAACAGGATCGCCGAGACGTCATCGCGCACCAGCCCGCGACCCATGGAGACTTTCTGTTTTTCATCGGCGGTGAGGTTGCGCGCCTTCTTGCTCAGCAGTGCCTGAAGGTCGAGGACCTCGGCAATTTCCTGCACCTTGCTGTGGATTTTCGCTTCGGCCATGCCCTGATTGCGCAGTGGGAAGGCCAGGTTGTCGAACACCGTCATGGTGTCGTAGACCACCGGGAACTGGAACACCTGGGCAATGTTGCGCTTCTCCGGGGTCAGGTCGTTGACCGCTTTGCCGTCGAACAGGACATGGCCCTGGGACGGACTGAGCAACCCGGAAATGATGTTGAGCAAGGTCGACTTGCCGCAGCCCGAAGGTCCGAGCAAGGCATAGGCACCGCCCTGCTCCCAGATGTGGTCCATCTCGCGGATCGCGTAATCCTCGGGACCGCTCGGCGTGCGCGTGTAACTGTGCGCGAGGTTCTGCAAACGGATTTCGGCCATCAGGCAACCCTCGCGATACGGCGGCCGGGCGCCTGGACCAGTCGTCCCTGCGCATCGAACACAAACAGTTTATGGGTCGGGATGTAAATGCGAATCGGCGCATCGACGTCGTACTCGTGCACGCCCGGAAGGTGCAGCACCAGCAGGAAATGCTCGTTGCGCACGTGCAGGAATGTTTCCGAACCGCTGATCTCGGCGACCTCGACGGTCACCGCCAGTTCGAGGTCATCGTCGTTGCTCGGCACCAGCGAAATATGGCTGGGACGCACGCCGAAACGGAACTCGCCCTCGCCCACCGGGCGTAAATCCACGTTCAGCGGGAAGTGCACGAAGTTGGCGAAGCTGACTTCATTGCCGGCGATGCGCCCCGGCATCAGGTTGATCGGCGGCTCGGAGAACAGTTCGGCAGCGAGCACCGATTGCGGCTGATGATAGACCTCGGACGACTTGCCGCTCTGGATCACCCGGCCTTCGTGAAGAATGGTCGTGGTGCCGCCCAGTGCCAGCGCTTCGTTGGGCTCGGTGGTGGCGTAAATGGCGATGGTGTGCCGCGCCTTGAACAGCTCGCGCATTTCCTGGCGCAGTTCTTCGCGCAGTTTGTAGTCGAGGTTGACCAGCGGCTCGTCGAACAGGATCAGCTCGGCGTCCTTGACCAATGCGCGGGCCATGGCCGTGCGCTGTTGCTGACCACCGGAGAGCTCCAGCGGGTAGCGCTGGAGAAACTTCTCGATGCGCAGCATCTTCGCGGTTTCCAGCACTTTGCTCTGGATCAGCTCGTTGGAGACACCGCCCTGGCGCAACGGCGAGGCGATGTTCTCGAACACCGTCATGGTCGGGTAATTGATGAACTGCTGATAGACCATCGACACGTTGCGCAAACGCACCGGGCGCTGGGTGACGTCGACGCCGTTCATCAGGATGCGGCCGCTGTCGGGCTTGTCCAGACCGGCCATCAGGCGCATGAGACTGGTTTTGCCGGACAGCGTGCGGCCAAGCAAAACGTTGAAGGAACCGGGTTCAAAACTAAGGCACGCATCGTCGATCCAGGTCTGACCCTCGACGGTGCGGCTGACGTGCTCCAGAGTGAGTGACATGGCTCGGCCTTTTTATTATTGGAGTCAAGCGACCGAAGCTACAGAGCGACTTTCGTGCCAGAAATTGCAAGTCGTTGATGTGGTTTGGAATTTATGGAAACAGAGGAAAAACCGCTTTCGTTGCTGAACAGAAATGAACAACCACGACTGAACAATTGAACAGCTCAACGGTTGACAATGAACAATAGTGAACAACACTCTACGGACTGTTCACTCCCCTTGTAGGCGCCAGGCTTGCCGGCGAAGGCGATTTCAATGACGCCTTCGCCGGCAAGCCTGGCTCCTACAGGTCAGTGGTGTGCCAGAACCATCACGCGAGAGATTCAACGTGATGTGCGGGAAACCTATAAAAACAATAAAAGCTTGCTCAGAGATCGACTGCCATGGCCGCACCCGCCTCGCCGCTCTCCCACGACGCCATCATCCAGGACTCCTGGTCCCGTTGCCGCGCGTTCGGCCTCGACCATCAGAGTGCCCCGGCGTTCGATCAACTGCCGGCGGAAGGCATCGCCCAGTTGCTGGAGAGCCAGCATTCACTGGTGCAGACCACCCACCAGGAAGTCCTGCCCTACTACGAGAACATCCTGAGCAATTCCAATTGCCTGATCATGCTCGCCGACAACCAGGGCCAGGTGCTGACGTCATGGGGAACCCAGCGCTTCATCGAGCCAAGCCTGACCCGCGGTTTCAGCGCCGGCGCGAGCTGGATGGAGCGTTGCAGCGGCACCAATGCCATCGGCACCGCACTGGCCTGTGAGCAGGCGGTGCACATCGAACACGATGAACATTTCCTCAAGGCCAACCGCTTCATGACCGGTTCCGCCGCGCCGATTTTCGATGCCGAACGCAAGGTGATCGCGGTGCTGGACGTGTCCAGCGATAGCTACCTGCCGCCGTCCCACACCCTCGGCATGGTCAAGATGATGAGCCAGACCGTGGAAAACCGGCTGATCCTCAACCTGTTTCATGGCCAGCACTTTCAACTCACCTTCAACACCGGTTTGAACAACCTCGACAGCCAATGGGCCGGACTGTTGATTTTCGATGAGAGCGGTCAGGTACTGTCTGCCAATCGTCGCGCCGACAATCTGTTGGGCATCAGCCTGTCGCGGGTCAGTGTCGAAAGCCTGTTCAAGGTGTCGCTCCTGGAATTGCTGAACCAGCCGGACGGCTTGCCCTTCTCCCTCCAGGCCTCCGGGCGTAACCGCTTCCAGTGTCTGTTGAAGCGACCGAAACAAGCACCGATTCAGGCGCGGCTGTTCTCTGAAACCAAGAGTGCCGAACCTGCCGTAAACGCGCCCGCCGTGATCAGCCTCAATACGCTTCACTTCGGTGACAGCCGCGTGGAAAAAGCCGTGCGCCAGGCCGAACGCTTGCTGGAAAAAGACATTCCCCTGTTGATCCACGGTGAAACAGGAGTCGGCAAGGAAGTCTTCGTCAAAGCCCTGCATCAAGCGAGTTCCCGCAGCAAACAACCGTTCATTGCGGTCAACTGTGCGGCGATCCCCGCCGAACTGGTGGAGTCCGAGCTGTTTGGCTACGAGAAAGGTGCGTTCACCGGCGCCAATCAGAAAGGCAGCATCGGGCTGATCCGCAAGGCCGACAAAGGCACGCTGTTCCTCGATGAAATCGGCGACATGCCGCTGCCGACGCAGGCGCGACTCTTGCGGGTGTTGCAGGAACGTTGCGTGCAACCGGTGGGCAGCAGCGAACTGTTCCCGGTGGACATCCGCATCATTTCGGCGACCAACCGCTCGCTGCGTGAGCAAGTGCAGCTGGGACGGTTCCGTGAAGACCTGTATTACCGCATCGGCGGTTTGACCCTGGAGTTGCCGCCGCTCAGGGAACGCAGCGACAAACAGGCGCTGTTCAAGCGCTTGTGGGAGCAGCACCGTGAACCGTCACAGTGGGCCGGCTTGAGCGGTGAGGTGATGGAGTTGTTCAGCCGTCATCCGTGGCCGGGGAATCTGCGGCAGGTCAGCAGCGTCATGCAGGTGGCGCTGGCGATGGCCGAGGAACAACCGGTGCGGCCTGAGCATTTGCCGGATGATTTTTTTGTCGATCTGGAGATGGAGCCGGTGGATTCGCCGGAAACCCTGGCAGTGGATTTGAATGATGCCGAAGCGTTGAATCGGCAGTTGCAGGCGGCGGGGGGGAATATTTCGCACTTGGCCCGGCGACTCGGGGTTAGCCGTAACACCCTTTACAAGCGGTTGCGCCAGACCGAGTGATGAGTTGACCGCACTGGCTTTGCCCGGCTCGAGACCAATCGCGGGCAAGCCCGCTCCCACAGGGTTTTGTGTCGTTCGCAAAATCGGAATCCACCTCAATCACTGTGGGAGCGGGCTTGCCCGCGAAGGCGTCGGCCCAGACACCACGGCAAATGAGCCCAGCGCACAAACAAAAACCCGCACAAGGCGGGTTTTGTTTTGAAGCAATCACAGCAATCAGTCAGCCAGACGCCAGGTCGTGCCGCCCTTCCCGTCTTCCAGCACCACGCCCATGGCGGTGAGCTGGTCGCGGATGCGGTCGGATTCGGCCCAGTCTTTGGCCGCACGAGCCGCCAGACGCGCAGCAATCAGCGCATCGACTTCAGCCGCATCAACCCGCCCTTCGGCACCGGCCTGCAGGAAGTCATCCGCCTCAAGCTGCAACACCCCCAACACACTGGCCAGTTCCTTCAAGCGCGCCGCCAGACCCGCCGCCGCCTCAAGATCGCTCTCGCGCAGACGGTTGATCTCGCGGACCATCTCGAACAGCACCGCGCAGGCTTCCGGCGTGCCGAAGTCGTCGTTCATCACCTGAGTGAAGCGTTCGACAAAGGCTTCGCCACCGGCCGGCGCCACGCTCGGCAGGCCTTTCAACGCATGGTAGAAACGCTCGAGTGCGCCCTTGGCGTCCTTGAGGTTGTCTTCCGAATAGTTGATCGCGCTGCGGTAGTGGCTCGACACCAGCAGGTAGCGCACGACTTCCGGGTGGTACTTTTCCAGCACGTCGCGAATGGTGAAGAAGTTGTTCAAGGACTTGGACATCTTCTCGCCATTGATGCGAATCATGCCGCAATGCATCCACGCGTTGGCGTAGGTCTTGCCAGTGGCCGCTTCGCTCTGGGCGATTTCGTTTTCGTGGTGCGGGAACTCGAGGTCGCTGCCGCCGCCATGAATGTCGAAGGTCTCGCCCAGGCAGCAGGTCGACATCACCGAGCATTCGATGTGCCAGCCCGGACGACCATCGCCCCACGGCGAAGGCCAGCTCGGCTCGCCTGGCTTGGCGCCTTTCCACAGCACGAAGTCCAGCGGGTCCTGCTTGGATTCATCGACTTCGATCCGCGCACCGATGCGCAGGTCTTCGATTTTCTTGCGCGACAGCTTGCCGTAGCCCATGAACTTGGCGACGCGGTAGTACACGTCGCCATTGCCCGGTGCGTAGGCATAACCCTTGTCGATCAGGGTCTGGATCATGGTCTGCATGCCAGCGATGTGATCGGTGGCCCGCGGCTCCATGTCCGGTTTGAGGATGTTGAGGCGCGCCTCGTCCTCATGCATCGCGGTGATCATGCGCTCGGTCAGCACGTCGAACGGCTCGCCGTTCTCCTTGGCCCGATTGATGATCTTGTCTTCAATGTCGGTGATGTTGCGCACATACGTCAGGTTATAACCGCTGAACCGCAGCCAGCGGGTCACCAGGTCGAACGCGACCATGCTGCGACCATGGCCAATGTGGCAGTAGTCGTACACGGTCATCCCGCAGACGTACATGCGCACATTGTTGCCATCCAGCGGCTTGAAGACTTCTTTGCTCTTGGTGAGCGTGTTGTAGATCGAAAGCACGTTAGAGGTTCCTTGAATCACTGGCCCCACGAATCACGCAAGGTCACGGTACGGTTGAATACCGGATGACCGGGTTTCGAGTCCTTGATATCCGCGCAGAAGTAGCCTTCGCGCTCGAACTGGAAACGGTCTTCCGGCTGTGCGTTGCCCAGCGAAGGCTCGGCACGACAACCAGTGAGAACTTGCAGCGAGTCAGGGTTGATGTTGTCCAGGAAACTGGCGCTGTCTTCGGCCTTCTCAGGGTTCGGAGAGCGGAACAGGCGATCGTACAGACGCACTTCGCACTCGATGCTGGCCGCGGCCGGCACCCAGTGAACCACGCCTTTGACCTTGCGGCCTTCAGGGTTCTTGCCCAGTGTTTCCGGGTCGTAGGAGCAACGCAGCTCGACGATGTTGCCATCGGCGTCCTTGATCGCTTCGTCGGCACGGATCACGTAGCTGCCGCGCAGGCGCACTTCGCCGTTCGGCTCCAGGCGCTTGTAGCCCTTCGGTGGCTCTTCCATGAAGTCATCGCGGTCGATGTAGATTTCACGGGAGAACGGCAGCTTGCGAACGCCCAGTTCTTCTTTCTGCGGATGACGCGGCAGTTCGAGGTGATCGACCTTGTCTTCCGGGTAGTTGGTAATCACGACTTTCAACGGACGCAGCACGCACATGGCGCGCGGGGCGTTCGCATCGAGGTCCTGACGGATGCTGAATTCAAGCATGCCGAAGTCGACCACGCCGTCGGAACGGTTGGTGCCGACCATGTCGCAGAAGTTGCGGATCGACGCCGGCGTGTAGCCACGGCGGCGGAAGCCGGACAGCGTGGACATGCGCGGATCGTCCCAACCGAATACGTGCTTTTCATCGACCAGTTGCTTGAGCTTGCGCTTGCTGGTGATGGTGTAGTTCAGGTTCAGACGGCTGAACTCGTACTGACGCGGGTTCGCCGGGACCGGCAGGTTCTCGAGGAACCATTCGTACAGCGGACGGTGGCTTTCGAACTCCAGGGTGCAGATCGAGTGGGTAATGCCTTCGATGGCGTCCGACTGACCGTGGGTGAAGTCGTAGTTCGGGTAGATGCACCACTTGTCGCCGGTCTGGTGGTGATGCGCATGACGGATGCGGTACATGATCGGGTCGCGCAGGTTCATGTTCGGCGAGGCCATGTCGATCTTGGCCCGCAGCACCCGTGCGCCGTCCGGGAATTCGCCGGCGCGCATGCGGGCAAACCAGTCGAGGTTCTCTTCGACGCTGCGATCACGGAACGGGCTGTTCTTGCCCGGCTCGGTCAGGCTGCCGCGGTATTCCTTGGCCTGTTCAGGGCTCAGGTCGTCCACGTAGGCCTTGCCGGCCTTGATCAGTTCAACGGCCCAATCGTGCAACTGGTCGAAATACTGCGAGGCGTAGCGCACTTCGCCGGACCATTCGAAGCCCAGCCACTTGACGTCGCTTTCGATCGCGTCGATGTATTCCTGGTCTTCCTTGGCCGGGTTGGTGTCGTCGAAACGCAGGTGGGTGACGCCGCCGAACTCCTGGGCCAGACCGAAGTTCACACAGATCGACTTGGCGTGACCGATGTGCAGGTAACCGTTGGGTTCAGGCGGGAAACGGGTGACGATCTGCGTGTGCTTACCCGAGTCCAGGTCCGCCTGGATGATCGGGCGCAGGAAATTGACCGGCACGGCAGGGCCGGTCTTGGAATTCGAGGTAGGGTCGACAGTGGGCTTGCTCATAGGATCCTTGAACGTACAAGTGCGCGGCCAGTTGGCCAAATCAAAGCGGCGGTTAAAACAAAGGGGCTTATCATAGCCGATGCCGTCAAGCCGCTGACAGTACAGGCCGGCAATCGGCTGCATTTAATCGGTTGCCAATGAAAAACAGCCTCGAAATTCGCGCCCGGCACGCTAAACTGCCTGCCTTGGCCGAATCTGGCCGGACCGGTTGAGGGCTGCAGAGCCTCGAAACCCATGAATTCCTTGAAAGAGTACCGATCATGACCCAAGTCAAACTGACCACCAACCATGGCGACATCGTCCTGGAACTGAACGCTGAAAAGGCACCGCTCACCGTTGCCAACTTCATCGAGTACGTCAAAGCCGGTCACTACGAAAACACCGTTTTCCACCGCGTCATCGGTAACTTCATGATCCAGGGCGGCGGTTTCGAGCCAGGCATGAAAGAAAAGAAAGACAAGCGCCCGAGCATCCAGAACGAAGCCGACAACGGCCTGCCGAACGAGAAGTACACCGTGGCCATGGCCCGCACCATGGAGCCGCATTCGGCTTCCGCGCAATTCTTCATCAACGTGGCTGACAACGGCTTCCTGAACCACAGCGCCAAGACCACCCAGGGCTGGGGCTACGCCGTATTCGCCAAAGTCGTCGCAGGCACCGACGTGGTCGACAAGATCAAAGGTGTGGCCACGACTTCCAAAGCCGGCCACCAGGACGTACCAGCAGACGACGTGATCATCGAGAAAGCCGAGATCATTGAGTGATACTGCTGATTTCAGACTTGCATCTGGAAGAGGAGCGCCCGGACATTACCCGGGCGTTTCTGGATTTGCTCGCCGGACGCGCCCGTTCGGCGAGTGCGTTGTACATCCTGGGCGACTTTTTCGAGGCGTGGATTGGCGACGATGCCATGACGCCGTTCCAGCGTTCCATCTGCCAGGCCCTGCGCGACCTCAGCGACAGCGGCACGGCGATTTTTCTGATGCACGGCAATCGCGACTTCATGCTGGGCCAGGCCTTCTGCAAACAGGCCGGCTGCACATTGCTGAAGGACCCGAGTGTCGTGCAACTCGCAGGCGAGCCCGTGCTGTTGATGCACGGCGACAGCCTTTGCACTCGCGACGAGGCTTACATGAAGCTGCGTCGCTATCTGCGCAACCCGATTACCCTATTCATCCTGCGCCACCTGCCCTTGGGCACCCGGCACAAACTGGCGCGCAAGCTGCGCAGCGAAAGCCGGACGCAGACTCGGATGAAGGCCAATGACATCGTGGATGTCACCCCGGAAGAAGTGCCACGGATCATGCAGGAACATGGCGTGAAAACCCTGATCCACGGCCACACCCACCGCCCCGCCATCCACAAGTTGCAGATTGGCGATCAGGCGGCCAGGCGTATTGTGCTGGGGGATTGGGATCGTCAAGGCTGGGCATTGCAGGTGGATGAGCACGGGTTTGCGCTGGCGCCGTTCGACTTTGCCCCGCCACCTCAGTTGGCAGCACCCACAAACTAACGACCAAACACAAAAACCTGTGGGAGCGGGCTTGCCCGCGATGCCGGTGGATCAGTCAACAACGTTGTTGAATGTGATTCCGCTATCGCGGGCAAGCCCGCTCCCACAGGGGTTTGTGTTTATCTCAATGACCGGAAGCCGCAGGCCCCGCCTTCGCCGCAAACGGCGGCTTCGCCAGCCACACAATCACGATCAACCCCATGAACGCCCACCCCAGCAACGTGAAGTAATCCACGGTGGAGAGCATGTACGCCTGACTCGTCAGCACATGATCGAGCTGCGCGTACGCCGGGTTGCTCGCACCGCCCAGGCTGTTCAACGCCTCACGGGTCGCCGGTTCATACGTGCTGATGCTTTCGCTCATGTAGGCATGATGCTGGTCCGCCCGGCGAATCCAGATCCAGGTCGTCAACGACGCCGCAAAACTGCCGCCCAGCGTCCGCAGGAAGGTCGCGAGGCCCGCACCATCGGCGATCTGGCTCGGCGGCAGGTCCGACATCAGAATGCTCAAGGTCGGCATGAAGAACAGCGCCACACCAATGCCCATGAACAGTTGCACCAGGGCGATGTGCTGGAAGTCCACCTCGTTGGTAAACCCGGCGCGCATGAAGCAGCTCAGGCCAATCGCCAGGAACGCCAGGCCCGCCAGTAACCGCAGGTCGAACTTGTGCGCGTACTTGCCGACAAATGGCGACATCAGCACCGGCAGAATCCCGATCGGTGCGACCGCCAAGCCGGCCCAGGTCGCGGTGTAGCCCATCTGCGTTTGCAGCCATTGCGGCAGGATCAGGTTGATCCCGAAGAACCCGGCGTAACCCAACACCAGCACAATCGTGCCGATGCGGAAGTTGCGATACGCAAACAACCGCAGGTTGACCACCGGGTGCTGGTCGGTCATTTCCCAGATCACGAACACCGCCAGCGCAATCACCGAAATCGCTGCACCGATGAGGATGAAATTCGATTCGAACCAGTCCAGGTCGTTGCCCTTGTCGAGGATCACCTGCAACGCACCGACGCCGATGATCAGCGTGATCAGACCGACGTAGTCCATCGGCTGATAACTGGTCACCACCGGACGCGCCTTGAGCTGCGAGCGCACGACCATCACCGCGAAAATCCCGATCGGCACGTTGATGAAGAAGATCCACGGCCAGCTGTAGCTGTCCGTGATCCAGCCGCCAAGAATCGGCCCGGCAATCGGCGCCACCACCGTGACCATCGCCAGCAACGCCAGGGCCATGCCACGCCTGGCGGGGGGATAGACCGCAATCAGCAGCGTCTGGGTCATCGGGTACAACGGCCCGGCCACCAGGCCCTGCAGCACGCGAAAGCCGATCAGCTCCGGCATCGAGGTGGAAATACCGCAGAGAAACGAAGCCAGTACAAACAGAATCGTCGCCCACAAAAACAGCTTCACCTCACCAAACCGCCGGCTCAGCCAACCGGTCAGCGGCAGCGCGATGGCGTTGCTCACCGCAAACGAGGTGATCACCCAGGTGCCCTGCTCAGAACTCACGCCCAGGTTGCCGGAAATCGTCGGCAACGCCACGTTGGCGATGGTGGTGTCGAGCACTTGCATGAAGGTCGCCAGCGACAGGCCGATGGTGCTGAGCAGCAGGCTGGGCGGCGTGAAAGACGCGTTATTGCTCATCGCGAGTCCTTTGAAACCTGATGGGCGCTGCGCCTGTTACAGACGCAGCTGACCGTGTGGGAGCGAGCCTTTGTGGCAAAGGAGCTTTTGTGGCGAGATAGCTTTTGTGGCGAGGGGATTTATCCCCGTTGGGTCGCGAAGCGGCCCCAAAAGCTTTGCGACTGCTTCGCAGCCGAACGGGGATAAATCCCCTCGCCACAAAAGCCCGCTCCCACAGATTCTGTGTGATGGACGAATCAGCGTTGAACGGTCTTGCTGACCGCAGCGCTGTTGTCGTGAATCAACTGCGTGATCATCGCGTCAGCCTCGGCCAACTGACGGTCGTAGACGTTGGTGCTGAACGAGGCCTTTTGCGGTGGCTGTTGCGCCAGCACCGGGCCGCTCTGGTCACGCAGGTTCACATCGACCTGCGTCGACAGCCCCACGCGCAATGGGTGCTTGGCCAGTTCTTCGGCGTTGATGTGGATCCGCACCGGCACCCGCTGCACGATCTTGATCCAGTTACCGGTGGCGTTCTGTGCCGGCAGCAAAGCGAACGCGCTGCCGGTGCCCGCGCCGAGGCTGTCGATGGTGCCGCTGAACTTCACGTCGCTGCCGTAGAGGTCGGCCTGGATATCCACCGGCTGACCGATGCGCATGTCGCGCAACTGGGTTTCCTTGAAGTTGGCGTCGATCCACAGCTGATCCAGCGGAATCACGGCCATCAGCGCGGTGCCCGGCTGGACCCGTTGACCGAGTTGTACCGAGCGCTTGGCGACGTAGCCGGTCACCGGTGCAATCAGGGTGCTGCGGGAATTGTTGAGGTAGGCCTGACGCAATTGCGCGGCGGCCGACATCACGTCCGGGTGCGACGACACCACGGTGTCATCGACCAGGGCGCTGGTGGTTTTCAGTTGCTGCTTGGCATTGGCCAGGGCGTTTTGCGCCGAGGTCAGGTCGTCACGAGCGTGGGACAGCTCTTCTTGGGAAATCGCCCCGCCAGCGGCCAGGTTTTTCCGGCGATTGAAGTTGTCCTGGGCCTTTTGCACTTCCGCCTGCTGGGCGTTGACCTGGGCTTTCATGCCGTCGACGTTGCTGTACAAACCGCGCACCTGGCGCACGGTGCGGGCCAGGTTGGCCTGGGCACTTTGCAGACCGACCTGGGCGTCGTTCGGGTCGAAGTTGATCAGCACCTGGCCTTCATGGACCAGGTCGCCATCGTCGGCGCCAATGCTGACCACGGTGCCGGTGACCAGCGGGGTGATTTCCACCACGTTGCCGTTCACATAGGCATCGTCGGTGCTTTCGTTCCAGCGCCCGTAGAACTCGTGATAACCCCAGACGCCGATACCGGCGAGGATCACCACGATCGCGAGGATCACCAGCATGACTTTGCGTTTGCGCGGATTGCTGGTGCCTGGTGCGTTGTCAGTTGAAGCAGGAGTTGTATCGGCAGTGGCCATGACAATTACCTTGAATTAGTTGTGCTGCGTGGCTGGGGTTGCGTTGGCCGCGGTCAGGGTTTCGCCCTGAAAACCGCCGCCCAGCGCTTGCATCAGTTGGATCGACAGGTCGATCTGCTCGGCATTCAGGTTGGCCAGCTGACGCTGGGCCTGGAGCAATTGCTGCTCGATGCTGAGCACGTCCAGGTAGTTTCCGATGCCGGAACCGTAACGCTGGACCACGGTGTTGTAAGAATCCTGGGCAATGTCGGTGGCGTGCTGTTGAGCGCCGATCTGCCGGCCGATATCGCGCAACTGGTTGATCGTGTCGCTGACATCACCCAGCGCTCTCACCAGGTTTTTGTTGTACTGCGCCACCGCGAGGTCGTAATCGGCGTCGCGAGCATCGAGGTCGGCGCGCAGGCGGCCACCGTCGAAAATCGGCACCGAGATCGTCGGCGCGATGTTGAAGAAACGACTGGCCGATCCGAACATCGCGTCACCCAGCAACGATTCGGCACCGGCGGCGGCGCTCAGGTTGAGGTTGGGATAGAACCGGGTTTTGCCGGCGTCGATGTTCTTGCTCGCGGCTTCTACGCGCCAACGTGCGGCGACCAGATCCGGGCGCCGACCGAGCAACTCGGCGGGCAGGACCGATGGCAATGCGACGGCGCTGGCCTGCAGAATCTTCGGCCGGGCGATGTCGTTGCCCCGATCCGGGCCTTTGCCGAGCAATACCGCCAAGGCGATTTTCGCGCTTTGCAGGCGTTTTTCGGCGTCGATCAGGCTGGCTTCGGAGGTAGCTTCAAGGCTTTCGGTTTGCTGGAACTGGTACTGACTGTCGATCCCGGAACTCAGGCGCCGTTGGCTCAGGTCGAGCATTTGTTTGGTGCGCTTGAGATCTTCCTGTGCCAGGTCATGGACGATATGCGCCTGCCCCAGATCGCTATAAGCGCGGGCAACGTCGGCGGCCAAGGTCAGTTGCGCGGCCTGCTGATCGACTTCGGCCGCGCGGGCCTGGCCCAACGCCGCTTCCCAGGCGTCACGCTGACCGCCCCAGAGGTCGAAGTTGTAATTGAAACTGGCGCCGATGTTACGCACGGTGGAGTACGCATCGCCCTCGCCTCGCGGGTCTTGATCCCGGGCCAGACGCGAACGGCTGACGCCGGCGCTGGCATCGAGGGTCGGCATGCGCGCAGCATCGGCGGCGTACGCGGCGGCGCTGGCCTGATGGGCGCGAGCGTCGGCGATCTGCATGTCCGGGCTGTCGTGCAGGGCTTCGCGAATCAGACCGTCAAGCTGTGGGTCGCCGAGGCTTTTCCACCAGTCGCTTTTCGGCCAGGCCGCCGGCGACAGGGTCACGCCGCTGAGGGATTGCCCGGCCTTGAGGGTTTTCGCATCGAGGCTTTTGCCTTCGGTGGTCAGGCCGCTGTAGCTGGCGCAACCGGCCAGGGTCATGGCCGCGAGCACCAGGCTCAGGCCGGCGCGCAAGGTTTTGCTGCTCATTTGTCACCTACCCGCAGCAGCGTGATCGAGTCACCGGCTGCCACCAAAATTTTCTTCAGGATCTGTTCCAGGGTTTTCAACTCTTCCGGGGTGATCGCGCCGGCCAGTTCGTTCATGGCGTCGGCGCCGATTTCCGGCAGGCGGTCGGTCAACCGTTGGCCTTGCTCAGTTAACACAAGCTGCACCTGACGGCGATCTGCCTCGGAACGCTGGCGGGCGAGGAAACCTTTCTGTTCCAGACGATCGAGCATGCGGGTCATCGAACCACTGTCGAGCGACAGGTGGCGGCACAGCTCGGCCGGGGTATCAACGCCGAACTGAGCCATGATGATCAGCACTTTGAACTGCGCGGCGGTGATGCCATGGGGTTCCATGTGCGTGTCGATGATCCGGTCTTTGAGCAGCGCAGCGCGCCCGAGCAAGAGGCCGAGATGGCAGGTGTGGAATTCGTCCGGGGTGAAATGCTTCATCTGACCACCAATTAGCTGCCTAGGCAGAGAATGTATGTCGAGATGTTACTGCCTAGGCAGCGAATGTCAACGTAATAGTTAGGTTGCTTTGTATTTAGCGGATAAATGGCGACCCACAAATCCTGTGGCGAGGGGGTTCACCCCCGTTCGGCTGCGCAGCAGTCGTCACTTTTAGATGTGCAGGGTTTCAGAAGGAATGGAGTTGCAGCTGAGGGGGCCGCTGCGCGGCCCAACGGGGCGATGCGGCGCTCCGACAAGCCCCCTCGCCACAGGTCTAGAAATCCCGCTTGTAGAAGATATCCAGCGAACTGGCCACGCCGCCCGCCGCTTCGAGGTACACCTTCTTGCTCAGCTTGTAGCGCAAGGCAATGGTGTTGGCCGGCTCGAATACCCCAACGCCATACCGCAAACTGAGCTTCTCGGAGATGTTGCCGCTGGCCACCACGCTCGTCGTGTTGCCGCTGCCTTCGGTATCCAGCTGGAAATCCTGAATCCCCAGATCGCTGGCCAGTTTGCCGGTCATCCCGGAACTGCCCATCAACCCCAGGCCGAGTGCGGCCTGGGCCAGCATGTTGTTGTCTTCACCGGTGGTGCTCAGCGGACGGCCGAGCACCAGATAGGACAAGGCCTGTTCCTGACTCATCGCCGGCTCGGAGAAAATCTGCGTGGTCGGCTGCTCGGCGCTGCCACTCAGGCGAATACCGGCGATGACGTCGTCGGTCTGGCGAATCGCTTCGATGTCGAGATAGGGCTGATCGATCGGGCCAGCAAACAGCAAGCGCGCCCGGCGCACCGTCAACCGCTGGCCATAGGCGCGATAACGCCCGTCGTTGAGCCACAGCTCGCCACGCGTGTCCATGTTGTCGCCGATGTGCACGTGCCCTTGCAGATTGGCGGTCAAGCCAAACCCGGCGAAGCTCAGTTTGTCCTCGCCGACCACCACATCGATGTCCATTTTCATTGCCAGCGGCGGTTTGCCCTCTTCGGTCTGTTGACCGATGATCACCGTGTCATCGGACACCTTGACCGTCGACGGCGGCAACTCGCGCACGGTGATGTCCCCCCGCGACACCAGCACTTTGCCGGCGATGGCCAACTCGTCGCCCTTCATTGAGATCTTCAGGTCTGGCGCCACTTCCAGCTTGGCATAAGGCTCGACAGTAACCGGCAATTGCGTGCCCTTGAGCGCCAGATCCACCACCAGCGCCTGACCCCAGGCGATATTGCCGTTCAGACTGCCCTGCCCGTTCTTGCCGCTTTTCCAGCCGCCATTCAATTGCACGGTTTCACCGGCGATCACGGCTTGAAGCTGCAAGGCTTCCAGGTCCATCGGCAATTCAGGACCGGAGATTTCGCCGTCGCTGAGCAACAGGTTGCCGTTGACCAAAGGCGCCATCAAGCCACCGGAAATCGTGCCGCTGCCGTTCAGGCGTCCGGTCAGTTTCTCGACCATCGGCACAAACGGTCGAGCGACGGACAAATCCAGGCCATTGAGACGGAACGATCCGGTCAGCGGTTTGTTCTTCGGCAGCGGATTGATCTGCGCCTGCACACTCAATTCGCCGAGCTTGCCGCCGACGAAATTGAAGTCGGTGTCGATGCGCTTGGGCGTCAGTTTGCTGATGAGTCTCAAGGTCTGGTAGGGAAAATCCAGCCACTGATCCTTGTCCTTGATACGCAAGGTGCCGCCGCTGGCATCGAGGCTGATCTGGCCGTTCGGGCCGCTGGCCGGCAGGTCCAGTTGCAGGTCGGCGTTGAGCCGGCCCTTCCAGGCGAAATCCTTCGGCAACCACTGCGCCATACTGTCGATCGGGAATTGCTTGAGGTGGTAGCGCAGCTTCGGCTCCGGCATCAGCCGCTGGTCTTCACCGCACAGACTGGCCGGTCCGGACATCCAGCAATGGGCGCCGAAATTGATTTTGCCGTCCGCCAGCCGTTCGAGTTTCGCCGGCCCTTGCAGCTTCCAGTCCTGACCGCCGGCCTGGATATCGCCACTGGCCAGACGCCCGCGCCAGTTGCCTTTGTCCAGATTACCGTCGAGTCCCAGGGCCAGCTTCAGTTGCGGGCCTTGCAGGTCGAGGCTGAGTTTCTGGTTTTTGATATCGCCGCTGCCACTGGCGGTCAGCGTGCCCAGCGAGGTATCGCCGGCCTGGATGCCGCTGCCCTTGAGGTCGATTTTCGCCCGCTGCGCGCTGTCGAGGGTAGCGTCGAGGTTCAGGCTTTGCAGGCGATTGTCCTGGAATGCCAATTGCGTGCCCTGCAACCCGAGTTTGCCTTGTGGCGCCTTGAGCGTGCCGGCGACATCGACGCGGCCGTTGAGCTGACCTCGCAATTGCGGCCAGAGCTGGGCCAGGCGCGACAGTTTGATGTCGATCTGGCCGGTGAGTTTTTGTTGCAGGCTGCCCTTGCCGGTGATGCTGTTATCACCCAGACGGATTTGCAGCGCGCTGAGGTTCCACAGTTCTCCGGCACCATCCGCCTTGGCTTGCAGGACGGCCGGTTGGCCGCGCAGCTTGCCCTTCAGATCAAGGTCCGCGTTCAGGCTGAGTTTTTCATTCTTCATCTCACCTTTGCTGCGCAACGGTCCGGCCAGGGTGCCGGGCAACTCGGCGACCCAATACGCCGGGTTGATCGCCGAAAGGTCGAGCGCAGTGTCCCAGGCAATGCCATCGGCAAATTGCAGGTTCAAGTGCCCTTCGGCCTTGCCCTGTCCGGCTTCAAGCTGGATTTGTTGCAGGTAGATTTTCGTCAGGTCACCGGCGAAAGGGCTGCTCAGGCTGAACGCGCCGGCCGGGCCATCCAGCGCGGCCTTGAAGTTGCCGAGGTATTTGCCGTCGGTGTAAGAGACTTCACCGTTGAAGCTGCGCAGGGCCACTTCCGGCTCGTCGATCACCGGATAGAGCCGATGCCAGGGGAAATCCAGCCAATCGATTTTCGCCGTGGCGTTCAGGCCTTTGCTCCAGTCCAGTACGCCGGTGAGCTTGAGGCTTTGCTTGTCGTTGGCGGTCAGGTCCAGCGCGGCGATCTGCGCACCGTTGGCGTCGACCTTGCCTTGCAGCAACAACGCGACCGGGCCTTGTTCGGCGGGCAGCGTGGCGCTGCCGTGCAATTGGTAGCCGTTTTTCAGGTCGCCGTCGCCGGTGAGCTCCAGTTGATTGAGTTGCAGGGTGTCCGGCAGGTCGGCGGCGGGTTTGAACCCGTCAGCGGTGATTCGCACCTTGGCTGGCAGGTTATCCACCAGCGGCTGCAATTCGCCGGTCAACTGGCCGTTCAGGTAACCGCTGCTGTCGGCTTTCAGGTTCAGGGTTTTCAGCAGGTCGCCGTCAATCTTCAGGGCCAGCGCCCAGGGTTCCGGGGCTGGCAGGGTCAGTTTGCCCTCGGCCTTGAGCGGCCAGTTGCCGGAGGGCTGCAGCAGGCCCGACAGATTCAGGCTCAGCTCGTCGCGTTGCAGACTCACGGCGTCGATCTGCAAGCCCTGTTCGGTCCAGTGCGCCGCCAGTTGCAGGCCTTTGAGTTCTTCGCTGCCATTGAACAGCAAGCTGCCGATCTGCACGTCGCCCAGTTCGATCGCCAATGGCAACTTCAGGTCCGGCAGCGTAATCGGTCCGCTGCTTGCTTCTTCGTCGCCCGGTGGAAATTGCAGGCTGACCTGGTCGGCCTTCAACTGCTCGATACACAACGTCATGCGCGTCAGGCACAACGGCGACCAGGCGAAAATCACTTTGCTCAGTTCAACCCGGCTGGTGTCCTGCTGCCAGACCAGATGGTCAGCGCTCCACTGCCCGCCCAGACGGCCCTGGAAATTCTCGAGGGTCAAACCCGGCACAAACCCTAGCGCCCAACGACTGCCGGTCGCCGTGCCCAGCACCGTGGTCACGGTCAGCAGGACCAGCATCAATAGCGCCAGAATCGCCAGCAGCGTTACTTTCAAACCACGCTTCACAGCTCAGGCCCCATGGAAAAGTGCAGTCGAATGCCGCCGTCGTCGTCCATCGCGTGGGCCAGGTCGAGGCGAATCGGCCCCACCGGGGATACCCAGCGCACGCCGATGCCGACGCCGGTCTTGAGATCGGGCAGTTCGAGTTTGTTGAAGGAGTTGCCCTGGTCGATGAAGGTCGCAACCCGCCATTTTTCGGCGATGGAATATTGATACTCGACGCTGCCGGCAATCATGTAGCGGCCACCGATGCGGTCGCCGTCAGAGTTTTCCGGGGACAGACTTTGATAATCGTAACCGCGCACGCTCTGATCGCCACCGGCAAAGAAACGCAGCGACGGCGGCACCGATTTGTAGCCGTTGGTGGCACTGCCGCCCACTTGTACCCGACCGAGCAAGCGGTGTTTATCGAACACCGTGGTCAGGCCTTTCACCAGCGCCGTGCCGTAAACCAGGTTGGTATCCGAACCCAATCCTTCCTTGGCAACCTTGGTTTCGAATTGCAGGCGATAGCCGTTGTGCGGATCGATGCGGTTGTCGCTTTTCAGGTACGAATAGCTGACGCCGGGCATCAGCAAGTTGCTCAGCCCCGAGTCGTCGCCAAGTCGATATTCTTCGCGCTGCCATTTCAGCGACACCACCCGCTGCCAACCGCTGGGCAACTTGCTGTGCCACTCGGGACCGAGGGTCAGCAATTTGCTCAGGCTGTCCTTGTCGGCAATTTCTTCACTTTGATAGCCACCGGCGAAGCGCAGCTTGTCGGTCAGCGGCGGGTCGAGCGGAATGTCGTAGAACAGCCCGACGTTCTGCCGTGGCGCCGAGACTTCGGTTTCCCAGCCATAACTGTGGCCTTGCGGGTTGACCCAGTGCCGGGTCCAGTTGGCCTTGACCCGTGGGCCAACGTCGGTGGAATAACCCAGACCGAGGCCCATCGTCCGTGGTTTGCGGGTTTCGAGTTTGACGTCCACCGGGATCACGTCGTTCTTGGACGCCGTTGGCGCGGCATCAACGCGAACGCCTTCGAAGTAGCCGCTCGATTGCAGATTCTGATTCAGTTCGGCGATCAGTTCGGAGTCGTAAGGCGCACCCGCCTTGAACGGCACCATGCGTTGCAGCAGTTCTTCGTCGAACGGCGTATCCCCCTCGAAACTGACCTTGCCGAGGGCGTAGCGCGGGCCGCTTTCATAGATCAGTTCGATGTCGGCAACGCCCGCTCGCGGGTCGACCGCCAGTTTCTGCCGCGTGAAGTGGCCACTGAAAAAACCGAAACGCGACGCCTGGTTCTGGATCAGCCGCTTGGCGTCTTCGTAGCGGCCATGATTGAGCACTGCGCCGGTTTTCAGCGCGTCGCTTTTCGGTACGCGAAAGGATTTCAGGGAAGCGGCCGGACCGTCGATGCGAATGGTGACAGTGCGCAAATGCACCGGTTCGCCGGGCTCGATGTTCATGACCAGGCGCGGCGTCTTGCCGCCCTTCACGTCCGTGTCGATCTGCGGCTGGTAATAACCCAGGGCCTGGGCGGCCTTGCGTGCCTGTTCTTCGGCGCCACGACTGAAGCGCAACAAGGCTTCTTCATCACGATCGCCGAGGCTGCCGATATAGCCTTCTATATTGGCCTTCAGTTCGTCGTTGGACGGTTTGATCCGCACATCCAATTCACTTTGCGCCAGCGCCGCGCAGCTGGTGATCAGCATCAGCACGCCGCTGGTAATTCTTCCTGGAAACTTCATAGGCGCGGATGCTATCACGAGCTTGGGAGCGTGATAGAGCCTCGCGTCCCGCGAAAGTTCTACCGTTTATGCCGAAGCGGTTTGCAGCACCTGCGGATTGGCATGGAAAAACACGTGTTCGCGGATCGGTCCTACGGCGACCTCACCGATTTCCTCATAACCCTGACGCTTGTAGAACTCCAGATAACGCGGATTACCGGTATCGAGCACTACACCTTCAGAGTGCTCATCGACCGCGCACCAGTTGTGCACGGCTTGCAACAGCTGCTCGCCGAAGTGTTTGCCCTGGAATTGCGGATGAATCCCCAGCAACGGCAGCAAGTGCACCGAGTCGGACGGCACGCACGCCATCACCGCATCGTGGTATTCGAGGTAGCGGCGCGTGCAGCGAAACCCGGTGCTGAGCACCATTCGCAGGCGCCAGGCCCAGCTTTCGGTAATGCCCAGGCGACGTTGCGGCGGCGCGATCAGGGCGATGCCGATCAAGCGGTCGTTGACCAGCAGGCCGATGGCGGGCAAGTCCTGAAGGAAGTGTTGCTTGACCAGTTCGCGCACGGTGGCTCGGACCCGCTGTTCATACCCGGGGCGCTCGGCTTCGAAGAGGTAGCCGAACGTCGGTTCGTGGCGGTAGGCCTGATAAAGCAGGGAGCGGGCTTCGCGGGAGTAGCCGCTGTCGAGCATGTGGATATCGGCGATGGCGGTCGAGGTTTCGGGCATAGCGGTAGATCTCCCCGGCACAGCTCAAATGGCTGTGCTCTTATTGGTACGAGCGTTTGGGTGGCTTCACAGTTCCCCAGACAGGTATAGACCAAAGTCAGGATCTTTATCGACTGAACCGGCCTCTTCGCGGGCAAGCCACGCTCCCACAAGTTTTGTGTCGTACCCAAATGATTCGGCAAACACGGAACCTGTGGGAGCGGGCTTGCCCGCGAAGAGGCCCGAAACAGCCAATGAAGATCTGACAGAACACCGAGAATCCCCTCACCCCAGACTGGCCCCAATCCCACAGGTCAGCTAGCATCGCCCTTTTGCCAGGACTGCCGACCATGAAGATCGTCTCCTTCAACATCAACGGGCTGCGCGCTCGCCCCCATCAGCTGGCGGCGCTGATCGAAAAGCATCAACCCGACGTGATCGGCCTGCAGGAAACCAAGGTCCACGATGACCAGTTCCCGTTGGCCGAGGTTCAGGCGCTGGGTTATCACGTGTATTTCCACGGGCAAAAGGGTCACTACGGCGTCGCCCTGCTCTCGCGCAAGGAACCGCTGGCGCTGCACAAAGGGTTCGTCACCGATGAAGAAGACGCTCAGCGCCGCTTCATCTGGGGCACGTTTGCCGACGCCAATGGCGTGCCGGTGACCATCATGAACGGCTATTTCCCACAGGGAGAAAGCCGCGACCATCCGACCAAGTTCCCGGCCAAGGAACGTTTCTACAACGATCTGCAGCACCTGCTGGAAAGCCAGTTCAACAACGAGCAGCCGCTGGTGGTGATGGGCGACGTGAACATTTCCCCGGAAGACTGCGACATCGGCATCGGCCCGGACAACATGAAACGGTGGCTGAAAACCGGCAAATGCAGTTTCCTGCCGGAAGAACGCGAGTGGATGGCCCGCTTGAAGAACTGGGGCCTGGTGGACAGTTTCCGCCACCTGAACCCGGACGTGGCCGACCGTTTCAGCTGGTTCGACTACCGCAGCCGCGGCTTCGAAGATGAACCCAAGCGCGGGCTGCGGATCGACGTGATCATGGCGTCCCACGGTTTGTTGCCGCGGGTGAAGGACGCCGGCGTGGATTACGACCTGCGCGGGATGGAAAAGCCTTCGGATCACGCGCCGATCTGGCTTGAGTTGAGCTGAAATTTGCAGTGATCGTTCCCACTCCCGCGTGGGAATGCCGCCTGGGACGCTCCGCGTCCCGAATGTGAGGGTGACGCAGAGCGTCACGGGATGCATTCCCACGCAGAGCGTGGGAATGATCTGTCATCTTTCAGAAACCTTACTGACTTATTCTCCCCGCACTTTCTTTGGCTTTATAAGGTGCGGGCATGACGCTGCGCGTTTTTTTCCTGTTGATACTGTGCGCCGGGCTGCCAGTCACCGCATCGGCGGGTGACTTGCCGACGCCCAAGCAGGGTCCGGTGTTGCGCATCCAGGGTTCCAACACCATTGGCGCGGCATTGGGGCCCGCGCTGGTCGAGGGTTTGATGCGCGAGCAAGGCTTGCTCAAGGTTCACAGCGAAGCCCCGGACACCGCCAACGAACTGCGGGTGGTCGGCGAAACCGTGCAAGGGCGACGGGTCGAGGTGGAAATCGCGGCCCACGGTTCCAGCACCGGCTTCAGCGCCCTGAAAAACGCCACCGCGGACCTTGCCGCCTCCTCGCGTCCGATCAAGGACAGCGAACTGCTGGCCCTGCAGTCCCTCGGCGATCTGAAGAGCCCCGGCGCCGAACAGGTCATCGCCATCGACGGCCTGGCAATCATCCTTCATCCGCAAAACCCGCTGAATCAACTCAACACCGAACAACTGGCGCGCATCTTCAGTGGCGAGGCACGCACCTGGGAAGAGATCGGCGGCAGCGGTGGGACGATTCATCTGTATGCGCGGGATGACCAATCGGGCACGTATGACACCTTCAAGGAAGTGGTGCTCAGTCGTCGTGGGAAAACGCTGAACAGCGCAGCGAAACGTTTCGAATCGAGCGAGCAATTGTCTGACGCAGTCAGCCTCGACCCGCAAGGCATCGGCTTCATCGGCCTGCCCTACGTGCGCCAGGCCAAAGCCGTGGCGATCGTCGACGGCCAGTCCCAGGCCATGTTGCCGCTCAACAGCCTGATTGCCACCGAAGACTATCCGCTGTCGCGCCGGCTGTTCTTATACCTGCCGCCCAACGGTAAGAATCCCTGGGCCGACGCGTTGGTGAAATTCGCACAGAGCAGCAAAGGCCAGGCCATCGTCGCGGCCAACGGGTTTATTGCCCAGACCGTCCAGGCCATGGCCGTCACACCGAATGCGCTGATGCCCGAAGGCTATCAGGCACTCAGCCGCCACGCCCAGCGCCTGACCGTGAATTTCCGTTTTGAAGAAGGCAGCGCGACGCTGGACAACAAGGCCCGGCAGGACCTGACGCGGGTGCTCGATTACATCCGGCAGAACGAGAAGACCAACCGGCAGGTGACGCTGGTGGGGTTTGGCGATGCCAAAAGCGATCCGGCGCGGGCCGACCTGCTGTCGAAACTGCGGGCCATGGCGGTGCGGCGGGAGCTGGTGAAAAGCGGCGTGGTGTTTCGCGAGATTCGCGGCTTTGGCGCCGAGATGCCGGTGGCGGCCAACAGTGCGGATGAAGGGCGGATCAAGAATCGGCGGGTTGAGGTTTGGGTGTACTGAAACCCGCCTGATTCAGTTACCGCAGTCTGGTGAGGGGAATTACCTGTGGCGAGGGGATTTAGCGAAACGTCGCACCGCCCCGTTCGGCTGCGAAGCAGTCGTCAATCCGGTTAACGCGGTCTTCCTGAAAAACATCGGTGACTGGAATGGGGTGGCTGCGCCACCCAACGGGGATAAATCCCCTCGCCACAGGATTTCTACTCGCCTCAGGATTTTGCAAAATCAGCCCAGCAGTTTCTCAAGCTGCGCCGTGGTATCCACCGCGCCCAGCGTTTTAGCGGCGTCCAGCGCGGACACACCATTGGCATCCTTGGCTTTCGGGTCAGCCCCCTTGCTGATCAGGTAATCGACGATTTCCACGCGGTTGAACATCGCCGCCATCATCAGCGCCGTACGGCCGTCGAACGACGAGCCTTCCACTTGCGCGCCACCTTCGACCAGTGCCTTGACCACCGCCAGGTCGCCCTTGAACGCCGCACCGGCTATCGGGCTCTGGCCGTTGTCGTTGCGGATCTCAGGGTCGGCCTTGTGCTCCAGCAGGACTTTCACGGTTTCCACATGACCGTGGTAAGCGGCGAGCATCAACAGGGTATCGCCCTTGTGGTTGCGCAGGTTCGGCGGCAGGCCTTTGGTCAGCAGCGCAGCCATCATGGCCGCATCGCCCTCGCGCGCCTTGTTGAAGACCTGTTCGGCAAACTCGGCGGCTTCTTCGGGGGACATCTGGCGGCTTTGATCGGACATTGGGGACTCCACTTACAGTTATTCGCAAAGCCGACAGTTTCCCGAGCGGCCCCGACACTGTCACTTCTTTTTTCTCAAGGCACGCCATAGCCACATTCAATAGCGGTACTTGCCACCGTGAATGTCCGCCAGCAATTGTTCGGTGACCTGCACGTAAGTCTCGCTCCCCGGCAGCCAGGCGTAGATCGGATCGTCGCCGGTCTTGCCAGGGTCGAAGGCTTCATTCTTGAGCCGGGTCTTCTGGTATTTGAAGGTGCCGGTGGTCTCCATTTTCACTTTCACCCGCAAAAACAACGGCACCGCATATGCCGGCATGTGTTCACGGGCGAAGGCCAGCAGTTCGCTGAAGTCCAGGGTCGCCAGGGATTCGGCCGGTGTGATCGCCGCCATCCCCGCCCGCCCGTTGGTGTTGCGCACTTCCACGCCATAGGCCACGGCTTCGGAAATGTTCGGGTGTTGCAGCAGGATGTTCTCGACTTCGGTGGTCGAGACGTTTTCACCCTTCCAGCGGTAGGTATCGCCCAGGCGATCGACGAATTGCGCGTGGCCAAAACCGATGTTGCGCAGCAGGTCGCCGGTGTTGAAGTAACGGTCGCCCTTCTCGAACACGTCGTGGAGCACGACTTTTTCGGTCTTCTGCGGATCGGTGTAGCCGTCCAGTGGCGCCTTCTCGTCGATCTTCGCCAGCAACAGCCCCTGCTCGCCCTTGGCTACCTTGCGCATGAAACCCGTGGCGTCCCGGGTCGGCGCGCCGGTGTCGTGGTCGTAGGCCGCCAGTTCCCAGGACATCAGGGAAAAACCGACGGTGTTGTCGAAGTTGAGCATGTTGGTGAAACCGATATTGCCATCGCTGGCCGCGTACAACTCGCAGATGTGGTTCACGCCAAAGCGCGTCTTGAATTCGCGCCAGGCGCCGGGGCGCAGGCCGTTGCCGATCATTTTCGTCACACCGTGGCGGCTGTCGTCGGCACTCGGCGGCTGATCGACGAGGTAGCGGCACAATTCACCGACATAACCGAGGGTGGTCGCCCGGTAGCTGCGCACATCGCTCCAGAACTGGCTGGCGCTGAACTTGCGGCGAATGGCGAACCCCGACGCCCCGCTGATCGCCGAGCCCCAGCACACGCACAGCCCGGTGGCGTGATAGAGCGGCAAGGTGCAATAGACGATGTCCTCGGGGCGCATGTTCAGGGCGATCAAGCCGAAGCTCGCGGAGCTGCGCATCCAGCGGCCGTGCTTGAACACGCCGGCCTTGGGCAACCCGGTGGTGCCCGAGGTGTAGATATAGAAACAAGGATCGTCGAAAAAAACCTGCTGGCTGCTGGCGGGGTTGTCGTCGGGGCTGTCGGCCGTTGCCGACATCAGGTTGATGAAGCCGTCTGGCGCAATGCCCGGCTGGCTCCAGGTGTCCTGGTCGGCGACAAACCAGGTGCGCGCCGCGTCGATCGAAACCCGCTCGCGCACCGCCGAAAACGCCGGGACCAGCTCTTCACCGACGATGATCGCCGCAGGCGCCACCAGGTTCAGGCTATGGGCCAGGGTATCGCGAGTCTGCGAGGTGTTGAGCAAGGCGCTGACCGCACCGACCTTGGCCACCGCCAGGATCGTCACCAGCAGTTCCGGACGATTCTCGATGAAGACCGCTACCACGTCGCCCTTGCGCAGGCCTTGGGCAATCAAGTGGTGGGCAATGCGGTTGGCCCACTGATTGACCTGTGAATAGCTGAGCACCACGGCGCCTTGCAGCAACGCCGGGCCCTCGGGATTGCGCAAGGTTGCCTGCTCGAAACTCCAGCCGAGGCCGCACGGTTGGGTCGGGTCCTTGACGTTGGCGGCCTTCATGCCCTTCACCACCCGAGGGATGGCCTTGGCAATCGAAGGCAGCTTGCGGAGCATCATGCCCCAGGTGATCGTGTCGTTCGTCGTGCGGCTCATGGTGGTTCCCGTGCGATGTTCTTATTGTCGGGCGACGGTGATTGAGCCCGAAAATACGTCAACGGTTCTTGAGCTGTACACGCGGTTTTTGAAATGTTTTGTATCCGCGGAAAAGGCCTGCAACATCGCGATCGTCCACGCCCTGATTGGTTCCATGGAATCGACGCCAACCTCGCAAAATGCAGGATGCACGATGGCCATTCATGCAGATTGCACGAAAGCGAAAAAAAGACTAAAAATTAACTTATTGATTTATAACGGTTTTTAAAAAATCAGGTGCTGGCACAATCACTGCAACTACCTCTGCATGCTTGCCATTCAAGAGCTTACGGAGCCGATAGACATGAACCTGATCCAAGAAAAATTTTCGTCCCTGTTCTCCAACTTCGAAGTGACCACCCAGCCTCGTCCGGACGGTGGCATCCTGCTGACCTTGCGCAGCACCGAAGGCAAAGTGTTCAAACGCTCGATTTCCTACCAGCAATTGCATGCCGGTGATCAGCTGTCGTGGGTGATCAGCGCCATCCGTCGTGACCTGGCTGAACAGGCCAGCGAACTGCCGCAGATTTCCATGCTGCAAAGCCAGCAGCGGTTTGCGTTGCCGACTTATCATTCGGCATAAACGCGCTCTCGCTGTAAACAAACAGGCCGTGCCAGCTTTCGCTGCACGGCCTGAGTTGTTTCTGGAATCACACCCATTCTCCCTGTGGGAGCGGGCTTGCTCGCGAAAGCGGTGGGTCAGTTAATATTGAACCGACTGATACACCGCTTTCGCGAGCAAGCCCGCTCCCACAGGGATCAGTTTCTGCACAGTTAGAACGTGGAAGGATCGATCCGCGCGAAGCTGTCCACGGTCACATGCCCCGCCAATTCCCCGCCTTCACGGGCCAGTCCGCAGGTCGCCATACCCGCCGTGCGCGCCGCATCCAGCTCTTCGACGATATCGGACAAAAACAGAATCTGCGCCGCCTCCAAGCCAATCGCCCGGGTAATGCGCTGATAAGACTGCGCCTCACGCTTGGGCCCCGACGTGGTGTCGAAATAGCCGCTGAACAGCGGTGACAAGTCCCCCGCCTCCGAGCAGCCGAAAATCAGTTTCTGCGCCTGGATCGAACCGGAGGAGTAGACAAACAGTTTGAATCTCTCCTGATGCCAGCGCTTCAGCGCTTCGACGGCGTCCGGGTACACGTGGCCTTTCAACTGCCCGGCCTGATAGCCCTGCTCCCAGACCATGCCTTGCAACGCCTTGAGCGGCGTGGCTTTGCGGTCTTCGGCGATCCAGCCCAGAAGGATCTCGATAACGCGCTCGACGTCCGCGTCCGGCTCATCGCTGTCTCGGCGCACGGCGGCCAGTTGCTCGGCGACATCGGCGCGCGTGGCGTGCTGGCGAACGAAGTCCGGCAGGTGTTTGGCGGCGTATGGAAACAGCACGTCGAACACAAAACTCACCGCGCTGGTGGTGCCTTCGATGTCGGTGAGAATCGCTTTGATCGGCATCGGCTCAGTCCTCAAGACGCGGGAAGCGGCTGGCGATGTCTTCGCCGGTGAAATTGGCCACCCAGCCTTCGGGATTGTTGAACAGGCGAATGGCGACGAAATGCGGATGCTCGCCCATGTCGAACCAGTGCGGGGTGCCGGCCGGCACCGAGATCAGGTCGTTCTTCTCGCACAGCACGGCGTACACGTAATCGTCGATGTGCAGGGTGAACAAGCCACGGCCGGCAACGAAAAATCGTACTTCGTCTTCGCCATGGCGGTGTTCGTCGAGGAACTTGGCGCGCAATTCGGCTTTTTGCGGGTGGTCGCTGTTCAGGCTGATGACGTCGACGGTGATGTAGCCGCGCTCGGTCATGAGTGTGTCGATTTGCTCCTGATACGCGGCGATCACCTCTTCCTGGCTGGCGCCCGGCTGGATTTTCGCAGTCGCTTGCCAGCGGTCAAAGCGCACGCCCTGCTCGGCCAGGGTCGAGGCGATGTCTTCGAAATGGGTCAGCACCTTGTTCGGAATGTCAGGGCTTGAGACGTGGTAGACGGACAGGCTGCTCATCAGGGCAACTCCTTAACGGTTCATGCTTTGCGGTTTAAAACCGAGCGGGTCTTCAACTCGCACTCGAACAAAAATTCAAAGGCCTCGATTTGCCGCAGCGCATCGCTCATGCGCGCCCCCCAGGTGTAGAGGCCATGACCGCGGATCAGATAGCCGACGCAATCGGGATGGGCTTCCAGCCAAGGCTGCACCTTGGCGGCGAGCCGCGCAATGTCCTGATCGTTGTCGAAAATCGGCACCCGCACCCGTGATTCGTGGGTGGATACGCCGCTGAAGGCTTTTTGCAGTTCGTAGTCTTCGAACTCGATGAAGTCTTCAGGCGTCAGGCGCGACAGCACCGTGGCGTTCACCGAATGGGTGTGCAGCACCGCGCCGATTTCCGCGCGCCAGCTGTAGAGCTGGGTGTGCAACAGGGTTTCGGCAGACGGTTTCTTACCCGGCTCCAGGCTGTTGCCCGACAGGTCCGTGGCCAGCACATCGTCGAGGCCCAACTGGCCCTTGTGCTTGCCGGACACCGTCAGCAAGGCTTCGGTCGGCGACAGCCGGGTCGAATAGTTGCTGCTGGTTGCCGGCGACCAGCCGCGGCCATACAGAAAACGCCCGGCGTCGATGATTTCCTGGGCGAGGTGTTCACGGGTAAGGCTCATGGCCTGTCCTCTTGCATACGTGTGGCAATGATAACGGCAGCGGCGAAGGCTGCGAGACTGGCAATACTAAAGGTGAACGTGGCCCCGAGGGCATTCCAGCTGTAGCCGGAGTACAAGGCGCCCAGTGCGCCGCCGGTGCCGGCCAGCGCGGCATACAACGCCTGGCCCTGCCCTTGCTGGCGCGCACCGAAGCTACGTTGCACGAACTGGATGGCAGCGGCGTGAAAGCTGCCGAACGTCGCAGCGTGCAGCACTTGGGCGAACAGCAGCACCCAGACGAATTCGGCGAACGAACCCAACAATAACCAGCGCAGCGCCGCTAGCAGAAAACTCGCCAGCAGCACCCGGCGCACGGAAAAACGCGCGAGGATCTTGCTCATGGCCAGAAACATCAGGACTTCGGCCACCACACCGAGGGCCCAGAGCATGCCGATCAAGCCACGGCTGTAACCCAACCGCTCGAGGTGCAAGGTCAGGAAGGTGTAATACGGACCGTGGCTCATCTGCATCAGCGCCACGCAACCGTAGAACGCCAATACGCCGGGGTTGCGCATCTGCTTGAGAAATCCGTCTCCGGTGATTCGCTCACCCTGGACCGGTTGGGCATTCGGCACCCACAGGCTGCTGACCACGATCCCGGCCATGATCAACACCAGCGCCACCGGGTAAATGTCGAGGCTGAGCCATTCGAACAAGCGCCCCAGCGCCACCACGGTGATGATGAAACCGATGGAGCCCCACAAACGAATCTGGCTATAGCGCTGCGTCTGGCCCTTCAAATGCGCGAGAGTGATGACTTCGAATTGCGGCAACACCGCATGCCAGAAAAACGCATGCAAGGCCATGACCATCGCCAGCCAGGCGTAGGACTTGCTGACGAAAATCAGCGAGAACGTGAATAACGTGCAGACCGCACCGAAACGCACGATGGCCAGGCGCCGGCCGGTGTAGTCACCGAGCCAGCCCCAGATGTTCGGCGCGACGCAACGCATCAGCATCGGGATCGCCACCAGCTCGCCGATGCGTGCGCTGGAAAAACCCAGGTGATCGAAGTACAGCGCCAGAAACGGCGCTGTCGAACCGAGCAAGGCGAAATAGAACAGATAGAAACTGGAGAGCCGCCAGTACGGAAGCGCCGCCACGGCCGTCAGACCGCAGTGGCGTAAAGGTCAGCCATCAAAGCTGACCCAGCACCGGCGTGCTCACGCGCACATCGGCGTTCTGCCCGCGGTGACGCAACAGGTGATCCATCAGCACAATGGCCATCATCGCTTCTGCAATCGGCGTGGCGCGGATGCCGACGCACGGGTCGTGGCGACCTTTGGTGACGACCTCCACCGGGTTGCCATGGATGTCGATGGAACGCCCCGGCGTGGTGATGCTCGAGGTTGGCTTCAACGCCAAATGCGCAACAATCGGCTGACCGGACGAGATACCGCCCAAAATGCCGCCGGCGTTGTTGCTGAGGAAACCTTCCGGGGTCATTTCATCGCGGTGCTCGGTGCCGCGCTGGGCAACGCTGGCGAAACCGGCGCCGATTTCCACGCCCTTGACCGCGTTGATGCTCATCAGCGCATGGGCCAGTTCGGCGTCGAGGCGGTCGAAGATCGGCTCGCCGAGGCCCGGCATCACGCCTTCGGCAACCACGGTGATCTTCGCGCCGACCGAATCCTGGTCGCGACGCAGTTGGTCCATATAGGCTTCCAGCTCCGGCACTTTGTCCGGGTCCGGGCTGAAGAAGGCGTTTTCTTCGACGCAATCCCAGGTCTTGAACGGGATTTCGATCGGGCCGAGCTGGCTCATGTAGCCGCGAATGACGATGCCCTGGGTGGCCAGGTACTTCTTGGCAATCGCGCCGGCCGCCACGCGCATGGCGGTTTCCCGCGCCGAGCTGCGACCGCCGCCGCGGTAATCGCGTTCGCCGTACTTGTGGTGATAGGTATAGTCGGCGTGGGCCGGGCGGAACAGATCCTTGATCGCCGAGTAGTCCTTGGACTTCTGGTCGGTGTTGCGGATCAACAGGCCGATCGAGCAACCGGTGGTGCGGCCTTCGAAAATGCCGGAGAGGATTTCAACTTCGTCCGCTTCCTGACGCTGCGTGGTGTGGCGGCTGGTGCCGGGCTTGCGGCGGTCGAGGTCGCGCTGCAAATCCTCGAGGGAAATCTCCAGACCCGGCGGGCAGCCGTCGACAATGGCGACCAACGCCGGACCATGGCTTTCGCCTGCGGTGGTGACAGTGAACAGCTTGCCGTAGGTATTGCCGGACATGCAGGACGCTCCGTGAAATGAACCTGAATACGTAATGCGCGCCAGTATACGCAGGCTACCCAAGTAGTTCATCCTCGAACCTTATGGGTGCCCGCGAGTCCAACCGGCACCTTTGTGAATGATGGCGTGATGATGCTGCGAGTTTTAGCCTTGAGCCTTACCTTGTTTACCGGCTTTGTACAGGCCACTGTCCTGCAACGGCCGATCACGCTGGATACCGGCACCGGGGAGCTTTTCGGCTCGCTGTTGCTGCCGAAATCCGACAAACCCGTGCCGGTTGTCCTGATCATTTCCGGCTCCGGTCCGACGGATCGCGACGGCAACAACCCCGACGGTGGGCGCAACGACAGCCTCAAACGGCTGGCGTGGGTGTTGGCCAAACACAACATCGCCAGCGTGCGTTACGACAAACGCGGCGTAGCGGCGAGCCTCGCGGCGACCCCGGACGAACGCAATCTGTCGGTGGAAGCCTATGTAGCCGACGCCGAAGCCTGGGGCCGGAAGCTCAAGACCGATCCGCGATTCGGCCAGTTGATCCTGCTGGGCCACAGCGAAGGCGCGTTGATCGCCAGCCTTGCGGCGCCGAGCATCGATGCCGCAGCGGTGATTTCCATGTCCGGCAGCGCCCGGCCGATCGATCAGGTGCTGCGCCAGCAACTGAGCAATCGCCTGCCGCCACCGCTGATGCTGCGCAGCAACGAATTGCTGGACAGCCTCAAGGCCGGGAAAACCGACGACAACGTGCCGCCGCAATTGCAGGTGATTTTCCGCCCGAGTGTGCAGCCGTACCTGATTTCACTGTTCCGCCAGGACCCGGCGGCAGCGTTCGCTAAATTGAAGATGCCGGCGTTGATCATTCAGGGCAGCAACGACATTCAGGTCGGTGTCGATGACGCCCGGCTGCTCAAGGCCGCCAAACCCGACGCCGAACTGGCGCTGATCGACGGCATGAACCACGTCATGCGCATCGTGCCCAACGACGTCAAACGGCAATTGGCTTCTTATAAAGATCCGCAATTGCCGCTGGCCGCCGAGCTCGGCACGCGTATCCTCGGGTTTATTGACGGACTTCGCTCCAGTTAAGCGCTTTTGCCCTCCAGACTTATAAAAAACGGCCGATAAGCCTTTGTCGCCAGCGCTATGACTGGCGACAAGCTGAGCTTGGACAGGATCTCGCCGTTATGACTGATACCCCGACTTCACCCGACACCACCGCTGAAAAAGACGCACCGCCAGTGGTCGAGCTGCCGTGGGCGGACGTCCACGTCGAGCACCACAAGATGCTCCGTCTGGCGCCGTTGCAGACCGATCGCAACACCGGCGGACGGCCATTGCGCTTTGTCGAATTCGGCTACGCCGAACGCAACGACAAGCAACGCAGCCTGTTGCGCATGACCATTTCGCTGCCCGGCCAGCGCGTGCGCAAGGAACAGAACCACCTCGACGTGTGGGTCGATCACACCACCAAACGCGTGCATTTCGGGCCGGACAGCGGTTTGCAGATCGAGCCGATGAACCGTGGCATCGGGCGCTATATGGCGGCCCAGGGCATTACCTGGGCGAAAAAACGCTGGCCCGGCTACACCGTCGACGGCACCGACCTGAACAACAAGGACGCGCTGAACGAAGATACGCGCCTGCGCCGCGATCGTTTTCTGAAGGCGCACGGGTTTGAAGTGGCGTATGCCGACGCCCAGCATTTGAAGGGCAGCGTCAAAGAGGTGCAGGTCGGCGACCTGTTGGCCGACTGGAACACCGAGAAGCTGCAGCAGGTGGAAATTCTCGAAGCGGCGCAGATGCTCCAGCAGGCCGAGCAGAACCTGGCCGAGCAGGAAGTGAAACTGAAGAAGCACGAGGAGAAGGTCAGCAAGTACAAGCGTGAAGACGCGGGACTGCGTTTCACCATTACGTGCCTGGTGGCGTTTGCGGTGTTTCAGGCGGGGTTGTTGATCTGGATTGCGACGCACCGGTAAAGGCTTGAGACCGCGGCGCGGCCTTCGCTGGCAAGCCAGCTTGTATGTTTAGACTTGAAGGGGTGGGCGGGACTAAAGCCTAGCTTCTGACTCTGACCAGTACAGACCGTGGGAGACTTCGTCCCGCCCCTTCACCTAATGCGCCGATAAGGAATGCATCGGCCTAGACCGACGATAGAAACAAGCCAGCGCAACGGTGAACCCCGACAAGTCTTTAAACCCTAGCTCGGAGGGCGTGCCATGACAATTCATGTTTCGCAGGTGGTCGTGGGTGTGGATGTCGCGAAGGACGAGATCGTTGTTTATCGATCCGATCTGGAGCAAGTCTTGATTGTTTCGAACGAGCGATCGACCCTTAAGAAGTGGCTCAAGGCGCTGCCCGCAAACAGCGCCATTGCCCTCGAAGCCACCAACACCTATCACCTCGATACGACAGAGATGGCCCATGAAATGGGTCATGACGTTTACGTCATCGATGGCAGCCGTCTTAATCGATACCGCGAAGGGATAGGTATTCGGGCTAAAACAGATGCCCTGGATGCAGCGTTGCTGGCTCGTTACTTGAGTAAAGAGTCCGACAAGTTGAGGATTTGGAGTCCGCCTCCAAAGGCCTACACACAACTCAAAAGCTTGCTGCGTCGTCGGGCCGAGCTTGTTCGGCATCGTGTGGCCATCAAACAAAGCTGGAAGGACGAACCGTTGCTCGAAGAGGCATTGGCCGACTATCTGGCATGCCTTGAGCAGATTGAAAAAAACATACAGAAAGTGCTGAAGAGCATTGTCAGCGAAGCTGACATGGACGCGCAGGTAAAACGCTGCCAAGCGGTTGAGGGTGTAGGCGTCCTGACGGCTACAGCTGCAGTCACCGCCTTTATGCGTGGAGATTTTTCCGACAGCGATGGCTACATTGCCTTTCTAGGAATGGATCCGCGAGTCAGACAATCGGGAAAGAAGGATCAGAAACGATACTTATCCAAACGAGGCGATTCGGAGTTCCGGCGCTTATTTCATAACAGCGCCATGGCCGCGAGTCGCTCTCCAGCCTGGAAACCTTACTATCAAAGCTATCTGGCAAGAGGCATGAAGGGCACTCAAGCCATGGTAATACTTGCCCGTAAGCTGGCCAGAGTACTGTTTGCCTTGATGAAAAATCAAAGCGAGTACAAGCCAAGTTCTATGTTTGGGGGTTGCCCCCAAACATAGAATCTCCCACAGGTCAAGTGTGTGCCGCATCATTCAGACACGGCACAATCCCTGTGGGAGCGGGCTTGCCCGCGAAGGCGTCCTAAAGTCAGACGCGTGAAGCGAACAAAGCCTGATGCTCCCGGCACTGCTGCGCCGTCAACATGAACACGCCATGCCCGCCGCGCTCGAAATCGAGCCAGGCGAAGTCGACCTCCGGGTACAGCGCCTCGACGTGAACCTGGCTATTGCCCACTTCGACAATCAGCAAGCCCTTCTCGGTCAGGTGCTCCCCCGCCTCAGCCAGCATGCGCCGCACCAGATTCAAACCATCGTCGCCACAGGCCAGGCCCAACTCGGGTTCGTGCTGGTATTCCTGCGGCATGTCGGCGAAATCTTCGGCATCGACGTAAGGCGGATTCGACACGATCAGGTCGAAGCGCTGTCCCGGCAAACCGTCAAAACCATCGCCCTGGACCGTGTACACTCGCTCATCGACGCCATGGCGCTCGATGTTCTGATTGGCCACTTCCAGCGCTTCGAACGACAGGTCAGCCAGCACCACTTCGGCGTTCTGGAATTCATAGGCACAGGCAATACCGATGCAACCGGAACCGGTGCACAGGTCGAGAATCCGCGCAGGCTCGGCGCCGAACCACGGTTCGAAACGCTTTTCGATCAGCTCGCCAATCGGTGAACGCGGGATCAACACACGCTCATCGACAATGAACGACATGCCGCAGAACCAGGCCTCGCCCAGCAGGTAAGCGGTCGGGATGCGTTCTTCGATACGGCGCTTGAGCATGCGCTGCAGTTTGACCACCTCGTCTTCTTCGAGGTTGCAGTCGAGGTAACTGTCAGCAATTTCCCACGGCAGGTGCAACGCGCCCAACACCAGTTGACGGGCTTCGTCCCAGGCGTTGTCGGTCCCATGGCCGAAAAACAGATCCTCCCCATGGAAGTGGCTGACGGCCCAACGGATATGGTCGCGCAGGGTACGAAGTCGGGAAGTGATCACGGGGGCAAACTCCAGAAAAAACGACTGGCGATTCTAACAGCCAAAACGCTCCACGACGACGCAGGAAAAACATCCGCCCAGATGTAGGACACTTCCATTTTTCGCGCTGGCTATTGAACAAAACGAGTATCTTGACAACGCTGCGGGCCAGCAACGACGGCCCCTGCGATGGTAGCGATTCACAGAAGCGCTCAGCCAGAGGACAATGTCGCAAAAGCCCCACCCGAAGGAGCCCCAGAATGTCCGTTCCACAAACGATGTTTCAACTCAGCGGCCGCGGTTACGCAGCAGCCAAACTGGGTCACGCGACCCTTGTCATCATCGATGCCCAGAAAGAATACCTCAGCGGCCCCCTGGCCCTGGTCGGCATGGATGCGGCCGTCGCGAACATCAAGCAACTGGTGAGCGCTGCCCGCGCAGCCGGCCGGCCCATCGTGCATGTGCGCCACCTCGGCACCGTCGGCGGGTTGTTCGACCCGCAAGGCGAACGCGGTGAGTTCATCCCGGGCCTGGAACCACAGGTCGACGAAACCATCATCGGCAAACTGCTGCCGAGTGCGTTTCATGGCACCGAACTGCTGGAACGCCTGCAGAATCTCGGTTCGCTGGACCTGATCGTGTGCGGTTTCATGAGCCATTCCAGCGTCAGCACCACCGTGCGTGCCGCGAAAAACCTGGGCTTTCGTTGTACCTTGGTGGAAGACGCCTGCGCAACGCGCGATCTGCCGTACAAGGGCGGAGTGTTGAGCGCTGACCACGTTCAACAGACCGAAATGGCGATCATGGCGGACAACTTCGCCACCCTCGCCCTGACCCACGATCTGATCTGATCGACGCTCGATGAGCGGCTCATGCCGCCGCTCATCCGCAAAAGCCTCTCATTAGCTGTAAATGTCATAGCCTCAGGAACATCCCGGTCAACTCCCGGTCGAAGGGCCGATACCCATTGAGGAAGGTCGGAATGAAGTTATCCGATGGTTTTGACGCACGCCGCTTGCGGCCCAAAGGCCAAAGCAACTGGCGTTTTCGATTCGGCGCAGCGTTTGCTGCCTTGCTGGCGACCTGCGGTGTGTTGCTGGCGATGGCCGGCGCCGCCAGCCTGCTCGGTCGCCCGCCGGCACTCGGCGAGCTGAACGCCAGCCCGCTGGGTTCGGCAATCATTCTGGCGGTCGGCCTGTTCCTGCTCTACGTGGGCGTTTGGCTGTGGCGTCGCTGCCGTCGCCGCGCGCGCCAGTCGCGAGAGCTGAACATGTCCCCGCATTTGATGAAAAAACACGACTGAATTGACGGTCTGGCGTTTAGCAGGCCCCAATTGTTATCGATCGTGTCTCGACTTGGGTAAACTGGCCGCCCTTCGCGGAGGCTGACATGCAAGACGACGATTTTTCCCTGTTCAAAAGCGCGATCCAAGGCGTAAAGCCGATCAAGCACGATCGCGCCGAAACCGGCAAACCCAAGGCTGACCGCGCACAGATCGCCAAGCTGCGTCAGGCCGCCACTGTGCGCACCGATGCCACCACCGTTGACGGCCTGTCCGATCAGTTCGTCATCGACGTCGGCCCGGAAGACGAGCTGATGTGGGCGCGCGACGGCGTGCAGGAAAGCCAGATGCGCAAGCTCAAGATCGGCCAGATCCCGTTCGAAGGCAGCCTCGACCTGCACGGCATGAACGTGGAAAAGGCCCGGGAAACCCTCTGGGCTTTCCTCGCCGAAGCAACCAAATTCGAAATCCGCTGCGTACGCGTCACCCACGGCAAAGCCGTGCGCCTGGACGGCAAGCGACCGATGATCAAAAGCCACGTCAACACCTGGCTGCGCCAGCATTCACAAGTGCTCGGCTTCACCTCGTGCCAGGCCAGGCATGGCGGCGCCGGCGCGGTTTATGTGATGCTCAAGCGCACCATGATGGAAGGTCGCGACGAGTAAAGTCGTTGCGCTCCCCTTGCAGTCGTATCCGCCACACTGATTTGGCTCCTGGCTGACCACTCAGTACAGGCATGCCGACTTGCAATGATATGGGAGCTCCCGTAATACTTCGCAGATGGAATTTAAAGAAAGACTCAAAACAGCCCGCCAACACGCCAAGCTCAATCAGACTGAGCTTGCCGAGCGCGCAGGGCTGACGCAAACCTCAATCTCCGACCTCGAGCGCGGGAAATCGAAGGCGACTGCCTTTGTTGCCCAGATCGCCTCAGTGTGTGGCGTTTCACCGATGTGGCTGGCTGAAGGTGTCGGTGACATGCTTAAAGGGGTGTCCGATGCTGCTTCGTTGAATCGCCCCCCTCCAGGCATTTCAATGTCAGACATCCAGCCTTGGGACGACAGCACCCCCCTGGATGATGATGAGGTTTATGTCCCCTTCCTGCGTGAAGTTGAGCTGGCGGCTGGGTCAGGCCGTTTCGTAATCGCAGAAAACGAAAGTGCCAGGCTGCGTTTCTTCAAGAAAGATCTGCGTCACAATAACGTTCAGTTCAACAATGCCAAGTGCGTGGTGGTGAGCGGGAACAGCATGCTCCCGGTGCTGCGCGACGGTGCCACCGTTGGCATGAACATCGGAAAGAATTCGCTGGGCGACATCGTCGACGGCGACATGTACGCGATCAATCACAACGGCCAGCTCCGCGTGAAACAAGTCTACCGACTGCCCAGTGGGATCCGCCTGCGCAGCTTCAACCGTGACGAGCATCCGGACGAGGACTACACCTTCGCCGAGATCCAGGAGCAGCAGATTGCGATCCTGGGTCATGTCTTCTGGTGGGCGATGTATTCGCGGTGAACTGAGTTGCGGTGATTCGTGAGCGTCCAGTGCCATGACGTGCAATACGGCAAATCGACGCCCATCCATGAGGAGCTCGCCAAGCGCGGGCTTTTTTTTCGCCTGGAATATAGGCACAGAATAAAATATGGGAATACCCATTTACATAAAATATGGGAGCGCCTATATTTCTATTCAAGCGAACGGGAAATCGTCCGGGAGCTGCCAACTATCACTTCTGCCCATTCATTGAGTGGGCAGTGGGATGTAGGCCTGCATCAAACGCAAGGCTCACCAGAGCAAAAAGCAACATCAATGGACTGAGGCAAAAATCATGACTGTAGACATCAGCAACTTCACCATCGCTACCCCGCTTCCAATCTCCGACACCAACCCGATTGCACTTGAGCTCATCGGCTGGCGAGCACTGCTCGAATGCCCCGACGTCATCTCGATGCTTGATGATGGTTCAGTGCAGATGACGGCGCCGACACTTGGAGCCTCGAGCAAGAGCACGCATCGAACTCGCTGTGAGTGGAAGGAGCCAGGTTACTGGCTGTTCTCCAGCGCGGCGGACCACTGGAACCGCCAGGAAATGCGACTGACCAAAGTCAACTCGCTGCAGAAAGTCGTGATTGGCCAGATTCATGTGAAGGGTTCAGAACGACCTCCGGTAAAGGTGTTCTGGAACAAAGGAAAAATCACCATGGGGTTCCGGTCAAGCTACCTCCAGGACGATCCGGTCAACTCGACGGTGTTGGAGAATGTACCGCTCGGAGCACTTTTCAAAATCAACATTCACGCCAACTCGAACGGCGCCATCTCTGTATCCGCTAGCTGTAATGGCGTCAAATCCACTTCCGCGATCATGCGCCTCGACAACACCTGGGACACGAAAGCTCTTGCCTTTCACGGCGGCGTGTATAACCAGATCGACTACTCCGACACCACCGACCCGCTGGACGGTTCTGTCTGCATCATCAGCGATCTGTCGATCACTCACGCCTGATACCATCTGTTCGGCCTTATGAACAAAACAGATTTCAGGGAAGCATCACTGCTGCAGCCTGGCGACAGGCTGTAGCGGGATGCGGATAAAATCCGGCAGGCCCGCGTGACCGACAGACACCTCCGGGCTGCAATGCCGTTTTTGGGCTTCGCGCCCGCTGGCAATACAACTGCCGTCACACATACGCTACCATGTGCCCCATGTCGGGGATGAACCCTGCGTTTATTGCCAGTCAGCTCAGTCATAGCGTTCAGATATTGCTATCGACCTGCGCCCGATGGAGCAACTCCAGCAGCGATTGGAGTAAACCCGGGAAGCTTGAAAAGAGCCTGATTGGCACACAATTGGTACAGACAGAAACAGTACCCCTCTGAAACCCTTATGGAATCAGCCCCTGTGACACTGGAACAGAATTACACCGCGATTCTCGGCCAACTGGGCGAGGACGTCTCCCGCGAGGGCCTGCTCGACACGCCAAAACGTGCCGCCAAAGCCATGCAGTACCTCTGCCGCGGTTATGAACAGACACTCGAAGAAGTCACCAACGGTGCCTTGTTCAGCTCCGACAACAGCGAAATGGTGCTAGTGAAAGACATCGAGCTGTACTCGTTGTGCGAACACCACCTGCTGCCGTTCATCGGCAAGGCCCACGTTGCCTACATCCCGAGCGGCAAAGTGCTGGGGTTGTCGAAAGTCGCGCGGATCGTCGATATGTACGCCCGCCGCCTGCAGATCCAGGAAAACCTCAGCCGCCAGATCGCCGATGCGGTCCAGCAAGTCACCGGCGCCCTGGGCGTTGCGGTGGTGATCGAGGCCAAGCACATGTGCATGATGATGCGCGGTGTGGAAAAGCAGAACTCGTCGATGATCACCTCGGTGATGCTCGGTGAGTTCCGCGAAAACGCGGCCACCCGCAGCGAATTCCTCAGCCTGATCAAATAATTTGCAACACGAAGAAAACCGGCATTCATCGCCGGTTTTTTTTCGCCTGTGAAAAATCAGGTAAGCTGCGCGACTTCTTTCGCCCCGTGAGGCTTATACCGTGTTCGTAAAAGCGCTTCGTGTCGGCCTTGGCCAACTGATCATCTTCATCGACTTCATCACCCGTCCTGGCAAGAAGCAGCGTCCTGCCGAGGCTCAGGCCCAGGTTGAAGCGGCCGCCAAAGGCCTGACCTTGTATCAGTTCCACGCCTGCCCGTTCTGCGTGAAAACCCGCCGCACTTTGCGCCGCCTGAACGTGCCGGTGGCCTTGCGCGATGCGAAGAACAGCGAGCAGGATCGCCAGGCCCTGCTGGAGCAAGGTGGCAAGATCAAGGTGCCGTGCCTGCGCATTGAGGAGAATGGCCAGACCACGTGGATGTATGAGTCGAAGATGATTATTGATTATCTGGATAAGCGATTCGCGGCAGCCTGAGGTTTTTGTGGTCGCTGACTGACGCTATCGCGGGCAAGCCCGCTCCCACAGGATCCGTGTCGTGCTCAAAATATGTGATTGACGCTGAACCCTGTGGGAGCGGGCTTGCCCGCGATGAGGCCCGCCCAAACACCACAAAATCCAGACAAAAATAAACCGGCCCATTGGCCGGTTTATTTATTTCCACCCTCCCCTCAAGCCGCTTTCGCCGCCTGCGCCTGCCTCACCACCGCCGCCAATTGCTTCAACCCTTCATTCTGCCGCGCCTGGGTAAAAGCCAGGTGGCGGCTGATCAAGCAATCCATCTGCTGTAGCTGTATCGACTTGCCCGCGATGGCGTCCTGTGAGGCGATATATCCCTATTGCCAAACTTTTCGTCTACAAAACCAAAAACATTATTTGCATTATTTGTATACAAAAGCATAATCCACTGCGTGCGAGTTCCTGACCAAGCGGTCAACAAATTCGCGAATGCCTCAAAGGGCCGCTGCCACCCTCATGGGTCCGGCCCTGGAAATAACAATAAAACTCTTGAGGAGTACTCGCTGTGGAAAGCCGCAAATCCGAAGCCCCGACGCTCGAACTCTCGCCGCCGTTACGCAATGGCTGGCTGGAGCGCATCTTCAAACTCAGCTTGCATGGCACCACGGTGAAGACCGAGCTGATTGCCGGCCTGACAACCTTCATCACCATGGCCTACATCATCTTCGTCAACCCCAACATCATGGCTGACGCCGGGATCGATCATGGCGCCGCCTTCGTCGCCACCTGCATCGCCGCCGCGCTGGGCTGCCTGCTGATGGGCCTGTACGCCAACTGGCCGGTCGGCCTGGCACCGGGGATGGGTTTGAACGCCTTCTTCACCTACACCGTGGTCGGCACCATGGGCTACAACTGGGAAACCGCTCTTGGTGCGGTGTTTGTCTCCGGCGTGTTGTTCATGTTCCTGACCTTTTCACGGATCCGCGAATGGCTGCTCAACAGCATTCCGGTGAGCCTGCGCTATGCGATGGGCGCCGGGGTCGGTCTGTTTCTCGGGCTGATCGGTTTGAAAACCGCCGGTATCGTCGTCGATAGCCCGGCCACCCTGATCAAGCTTGGCTCGTTGCGCGAACCTGGCCCGCTGCTGGCCGCCATCTGCTTCCTGATGATCGCCGTGCTCAGCTACCACAAGGTTTTCGGTGCGATCCTCATCAGCATCATCACCGTGACGCTGGCCGGCTGGGGCCTGGGCCTGGTGCATTACGAAGGGATCATGTCGGCACCGCCGAGCCTGGCCCCGACCTGGATGGCCATGAACGTCGCCGGCGTGTTCAACGTCAGCATGATCAGCGTGGTCCTGGCCTTCCTCTTCGTGCACATGTTCGACACCGCCGGCACCCTGATGGGCGTTGCCCAGCGCGCCAACCTGGTGAACGCGGATGGCCGGATCGAAAACCTTTCCCGTGCCATGAAAGCCGACAGTGCTTCCAGCGTATTTGGTGCGGTGGTCGGGGTTCCGCCGGTCACCAGTTATGTTGAAAGTGCTGCGGGTGTCGCCGCGGGTGGTCGGACTGGTCTTACCGCAGTGACCGTAGGTGTGCTATTTATTGCAGCCATGTTTTTCGCACCGCTGGCTGGCATGATCCCGGCCTACGCCACCGCCGGTGCGCTGATTTATGTAGCAATGCTGATGATGGGCGGCATGGCGCACATCGAATGGGACGAAGCCACCGACAGCATTCCGGCGATCGTCACCGCGATCATGATGCCGTTGACCTTCTCGGTCGCCGACGGCATCGCGCTGGGCTTCATCACCTACGTGGCGCTGAAGGCCGGCACCGGCAAGTACAAGGAAATATCCGTCAGTCTGTGGGTACTCTGCGCGATCTTCATCGCCAAGTTCGTTTTCTTGTAAGCCGTAGACGATTCAAAACAGCCTCACCCCGTCGGGTGAGGCTTTTGTGCAAATGGAGGAAAGTGATGAGTCTGGAAACCTGGCTGCTGTTCAGCGGCGCTGCGCTGGTGGTGATCCTGATCCCGGGGCCCTTGTCTTTGCTGATGATCAGCAACAGTCTGAATTACGGTTTGCGTCGTTCTTACCCGGCGTTTCTGGGTGGCGTGTTTGCTTCGATCTGCCTGCTCAGTGCGTCGGCCCTGGGTTTGGGCGCGTTGTTGCTGGCGTCGGAACAGCTGTTCAGCGCGCTGAAAATCGTCGGTGCGCTGTACCTGTTCTACCTCGCCTGGCAGAGCTGGCAGCAATCGCGCCAGCCATCCGTAGGCGCCGAAGTGCCCCAGGCGGCGCCGATCCCTCGCTTCCGTGCCCTGTTCGGGCGCGCATTCATGTTGGGCGCCAGCAATCCGAAAGACATTCTGTTCTTTGCCGCTTTCCTGCCGCAGTTCTTGAGCGCCGAGCAACCGTTCCTGCCGCAGTTGCTGGTGATGATAGCGACGTGGACCGTGCTGGATCTGCTGTGCAAATTGGCTTATGGGCTGGGTGCGCATGGGGCGGCGCGGTACTTGCGCAGTGGCAAGGGGCAGAGTTGGTTTAACCGGGTGAGTGCGGGTTTGTTCAGTGGTGCGGGTGCGGCTTCACTGTTGAGCAGCTAAAAGCAAAAGCTTCGCGAGCAAGCCCGCTCCCACATTTGATCTTCGTCGCACTGAAGATCAAACGTGGGAGCGGGCTTGCTCGCGAAGGGGCCCTCTCAGACACCACATTTCCCGGGGCCAAAAAAAGCCCGCAGTGTGAGCGGGCGAAAGACCAAAGAAGCTATATGCGCAGTCGCTTCTCGGAGGAGGCAGCTGCTTGGGGGATCAGCTGCCGCGGTACGTGGAATAGCTATACGGCGAAATCAGCAACGGCACATGGTAGTGATCCTGCTCCGCAGAGATGCCGAACCGCAGCACCACCACATCCAGGAACGCCGGCTCCGGCAGCTGAACGCCACGGGCGCGGTAGTAATCGCCCGCATGAAACTGAACCTGATAGACCCCGGTGCGATAGTCATCGCCCTGCAACAGCGGTGCATCGACACGGCCGTCGCTGTTGGTTATCGCACTGGCGACCAATTCCAGTTGCGAACCTTCAACGCGGTACAGCTCAACCTTGATCGAGCTGCCCGGGCAACCGTGTGCAGCGTCCAAAACGTGTGTAGTCAAACGTCCCATTGATTCTGCGCGCCTGCCTGCGTGGAGCAGTCAGACCTCGCGCCTCCCGAAGTCAGTTGAAAAGGAGACCGCACCGATTCGGAGCACGAAAAGCTGCGGCGAGCGACTGATTAAGACACTTTTAAAAAAAATTGTACACAATAAAAACGACATTTTTAATGCTACCCCCGCCATTCACGGTTTACCGGCGAATCTGCCGCCGAACCATGGGATCAAAGGACCTTCCATCCATTAGCTGACCAATCAGGCAGGTTTCTTGCAATAACATGTGAAGATGACAGCTGATGAAAAATGCGAAAATTCAGGCTTACAAAGTGGATATAAAGTTGTATACAATCAGCCCATCGCTGTGACGCCAGCCTGACTTCCCACATGCAGGCACGCCACACAACCTGTCAACACGAATAAGAAGGAAGACTGCAGTGAGCGCTGACTACCCACGCGACCTGATCGGTTACGGCAGTAACCCTCCTCACCCACACTGGCCGGGCAATGCCCGCATCGCCCTGTCCTTCGTGCTCAATTACGAAGAAGGCGGCGAGCGCAACATCCTGCACGGCGATAAAGAATCCGAAGCCTTCCTCTCGGAGATGGTCTCGGCGCAGCCGCTGCAAGGCGCGCGCAACATGAGCATGGAATCCCTTTACGAGTATGGCAGCCGTACCGGCGTCTGGCGGGTTCTGAAACTGTTCAAGGAATTCGACATTCCGCTGACCATCTTCGCCGTGGCCATGGCCGCCCAGCGTCACCCGGACGTGATCCGCGCGATGGTCGATGCCGGTCACGAGATCTGCAGCCACGGCTATCGCTGGATCGACTACCAGTACATGGACGAAGCGCAGGAACGCGAGCACATGCTCGAAGCGATCCGCGTGCTCACCGAAATCACCGGTGAACGCCCACTGGGCTGGTACACCGGCCGCACCGGCCCGAACACCCGTCGCCTGGTGATGGAAGAAGGCGGCTTCCTCTACGACAGCGACACCTACGACGACGACCTGCCCTACTGGGAACCGAACAACCCGACCGGCAAGCCGCATCTGGTGATCCCTTACACCCTGGACACCAACGACATGCGCTTCACCCAGGTCCAGGGTTTCAACAAGGGCGACGACTTCTTCGAATACCTCAAAGACGCGTTCGACGTGCTGTACGCCGAAGGCGCCGAAGCACCGAAGATGTTGTCGATCGGCCTGCACTGCCGCCTGATCGGCCGCCCGGCGCGCCTGGCCTCGCTCAAGCGCTTTATCGAATACGCTAAAAGTCATGAACAGGTGTGGTTCAGCCGCCGCGTCGACATCGCTCGCCACTGGCATGAAACCCACCCGTACCAAGGGGCTGCGAAATGAGCCACTTCCAGACATTGAAACCCTCGACCCTGAGCCGCGACGCGTTCGTCAAAGCCTTCGCTGATATCTACGAACATTCGCCATGGGTGGCCGAGAAGGCCTTCGACCTGGGCCAGGACGCTTCGATCGACGAGATCGAAACCCTGCACCAGCGCATGAGCGACATCCTGTTGAGTGCTGATCACGAAAGCCAATTGGCCCTGATCAACGCTCACCCGGACCTGGCCGGCAAAGCCGCCGTCCAGGGCCAGCTGACCGAAGCCAGCACCAATGAACAGGCTGGCGCCGGTATTCACCAATGCACGGCCGAAGAGTTCCAGCGCTTCACCGAGCTGAACGACGCCTATAAAGCGAAGTTCAAGTTTCCCTTCATCATGGCGGTAAAAGGCAGCAACCGGCATCAGATCCTCGCGGCGTTCGAAACGCGCATTCACAACCCGGAAGACACCGAGTTCAAGTGCGCGCTGGCGGAGATCAACAAGATCGCCCTGTTCCGATTACTGACCCTATAGCGACCTTGGCCCGAGCGACACTGAACGCATACATCGCCCAGGGCCCTGAGAGCATCCCAAGCCAACTAATTAAAGGCAGACAAGAAGAATGAAAGCTTACGCCGTACCTTTCGAGAAGTTCGTCAACCTGGCCGACGCCCGCCTGGGCACCAAAATCATCTCGGTCACCGATGACTGGTTCGCAGACGCCAACCGTCTGTTCCAACCGACCCCGGCCGTGTGGAAGGAGGGCGTGTTCGATGACAACGGCAAGTGGATGGACGGCTGGGAGTCGCGCCGCAAGCGCTTCGAAGGCTACGACAGCGCGGTAATCCGCCTGGGTGTACCGGGCTCGATCAAAGGCGTGGACATCGACACTTCATTCTTCACCGGCAACTTCCCGCCGTCGGCTTCGCTGGAAGCCTGCTTCCTGGCTTCGGGCGAACCGGACGACAACACCCAGTGGACTGAAGTCCTGTCGGCCGTCGAGCTGCAAGGCAACAGCCACCACTATCACGAAATCAGCAACGACCAGGCGTTCAGCCACCTGCGTTTCAACATCTACCCGGATGGTGGCGTGGCCCGTCTGCGTGTGTACGGTATTCCGTTCCGCGACTGGTCCGCTGTCGGCGACAACGAGCAAGTCGACCTGGCCGCAGCTTTGAACGGCGGTCGCGCCCTCGCCTGCTCCGACGAACACTTCGGCCGCATGAGCAACATCCTCAACCCGGGCCGTGGCATCAACATGGGCGACGGCTGGGAAACCGCACGCCGTCGCACGCCGGGCAATGACTGGGTGATCGTCGCGCTGGGCCACGCAGGCGAGATCGAAAAAGTCATCGTCGACACCCTGCACTTCAAGGGCAACTACCCGGACACTTGCTCGATCCAGGGCGCGTTCGTCAAGGGCGGCACCGACAGCCAGATCGAAACCCAATCGCTGTTCTGGCGCGAACTGCTGCCGGCGCAGAAACTGGAAATGCACGCTGAACACACCTTCGCCGAGCAGATCAAGGCGCTGGGCCCGATCACCCACATCCGCCTGAACGTGTTCCCGGATGGTGGTGTAAGTCGCCTGCGCGTTCTCGGCAAGATCGCGAAGTAAGCGGTGAACCGAATCGCTGGCAAGCCAGCTCCCACAGGTTTTGTGAACGACGAAAACCTATGTGAGAGCTGGCTCGCCAGCGATAGCAATAGAACAGACAACAACGAATTCAAGGTAAGAAGACCAGCATGCGCACACTGACGATTGAACCGCTGACCAAAGAAGCCTTCGCCCCTTTCGGTGACGTGATCGAAACCGACGGCAGCGATCACTTCATGATCAACAACGGTTCGACCATGCGCTTCCATAAACTGGCAACGGTGGAAACCGCCAAGCCAGAAGACAACGCGATCATCAGCATTTTCCGCGCCGACGCGCAGGACATGCCGCTGACCGTCTGCATGCTGGAGCGTCACCCGCTGGGCAGCCAGGCTTTCATTCCGCTGCTCGGCAACCCCTTTCTGATCGTGGTCGCGCCACTTGGCGATGAACCTGTATCAGGCTTGGTCCGCGCCTTCGTCACCAACGGCAGGCAGGGCATTAATTACCATCGCGGCGTTTGGCACCATCCGGTGCTGACGATCGAAAAGCGGGATGACTTCCTGGTGGTTGATCGCAGTGGCACAGGCAATAACTGCGATGAGCATTTTTTCAAAGAGGATGAGCGTTTGATCCTCGCCCCCCACCAATAAGAGAAGGTCTGATCACTCGACAACAGAGTGACAGGCGAGAGGTAAAGACTGTGGAAGCACATCTGTTGGAATGGCTGAACCTGAGCGTGCGCTGGGTTCACATGATTACTGGCGTGGCCTGGATCGGTGCGTCGTTCTATTTCGTCTGGCTGGAAAACAACCTCAATCGGGTCAACCCGAAAAGCGGTCTGGCCGGTGATCTGTGGGCGATCCACGGCGGCGGCATCTACCACCTGGAAAAATACAAACTGGCTCCACCGACCATGCCGGACAACCTGCACTGGTTCAAATGGGAAGCCTACTTCACCTGGATGTCGGGGATCGCGCTGCTGTGCGTGGTGTTCTACTCCAACCCGACGCTGTACCTGCTGGCACCGGGCAGCAGCCTGACCGGCCCTGAAGGGGTTGCCCTGGGCATTGCCTCGTTGTTCGTCGGCTGGTTCGTCTACTCCTTCCTCTGCGATTCGGCCCTGGGCAAACGCCCTGCCCTGCTCGGCTTCATCCTGTTCGTGCTGATCATTGGCGCCGCCTACGGCTTCAGCAAAGTGTTCAGCGGTCGTGGTGCGTACCTGCACGTCGGCGCGATCATCGGCACCATCATGGTCGGCAACGTGTTCCGCATCATCATGCCGGCGCAGCGCGCACTGGTGGCGGCGATTGCCGAAAACCGCACGCCGGATCCGGCGCTGCCGGCCAAAGGCTTGCTGCGTTCGCGTCACAACAACTACTTCACCTTGCCGGTGCTGTTCATCATGATCAGCAACCACTTCCCGAGCACCTACGGCAGCCAGTACAACTGGCTGATCCTGGCGGGGATCGCGGTGCTGGCGGTGTTGGTGCGTCACTACTTCAACACCCGCCATGACAGCCACAAGTTCGCCTGGACCCTGCCTGTCGCCGCTGTGGGCATGATCTGCCTGGCTTACGTGACCGGCCCGGCGCAAATGCCAAGCGCACCGGAAGTGGCCAAGGCTCCCGGCACCATCGAGTACCAGCCATTGCCGGAAACGGCGTTGGGCGGTGGTTTGAAACCGGCTGAAGCCAAACCTGCAGAAGCACCTGCCGCCGCGCCGGTGCAAGCCTCCAACGCCGGCCCGAGTTTCGACAAGGTGCACAGCGTGATCCAGGAACGTTGCTCGGTCTGCCACTCGGCCAAACCAACCAGCCCGCTGTTCAGTGCCGCACCGGCCGGCGTGATGTTCGACACCCCCGAGCAGATCCGCCAGAACGCGGCACGCATCCAGGCGCAAGCCGTCACCAGCCAGATCATGCCACTGGGCAACATCACTCAGATGACCCAGCAGGAACGTGACCTGATTGGCGCGTGGATTGTTCAGGGAGCTCCGACCAACTAAGCGTTGAAAAGCTTCGCGGGCAAGTCGGATCGCCGCACCGCTCGCTCCTACGTATATGCAGTGTCCCTGTAGGAGCGAGCGGTGCGGCGATCCGACTTGCCCGCGATTGGCCGCGCCGCGGTCAACCCTGATGCACAAAATCACAAGAATAAAAAAGATCCGAGGTGTTGCATGTCCGAGCTATCCGAAGCGCGCATCCCCGACGCACCCGCCATTCAGCGTTTGCCCCTTTTGCAACTGATCCTGGTCGGTCTGCAACATGTTTTGCTGATGTACGGCGGCGCCATCGCAGTGCCGCTGATCATCGGACAGGCCGCTGGCCTGAGTCGTGAAGAAATCGCCTTCCTGATCAATGCCGACCTGCTGGTCGCCGGCATCGCCACCATCGTGCAATCGCTGGGCATCGGCCCGATGGGCATTCGCATGCCGGTGATGATGGGCGCCAGTTTTGCGGCTGTCGGGAGCATGGTCGCCATGGCCGGCATGCCCGGTATCGGTCTGCAGGGCATCTTCGGCGCGACCATTGCCGCCGGCTTCTTCGGCATGATCATCGCGCCGTTCATGTCCAAAGTCGTGCGCTTCTTCCCGCCTTTGGTAACTGGCACCGTCATCACCTCGATCGGTTTGTCGCTGTTCCCCGTGGCCGTCAACTGGGCGGGCGGCGGTGCCGGTGCCACTCAATTCGGCTCACCGATTTACCTGGCCATCGCCGCGCTGGTGCTGGCCACCATCCTGTTGGTCCATCGCTTCATGCGCGGATTCTGGGTCAACATTTCCGTACTGATCGGCATGTGCCTGGGCTACGTGATCTGCGGACTGATCGGCATGGTCGACCTCAGCGGCATGGCCCAGGCGCCCTGGCTGCAGATCGTCACCCCGCTGCACTTCGGGATGCCGAAGTTTGAACTGGCACCGATTCTGTCAATGTGCCTGGTGGTGGTGATCATCTTCGTCGAGTCCACCGGGATGTTCCTCGCGCTGGGCAAAATTACCGGCCAGGACGTCTGTCCGCGAATGCTGCGTCGCGGCCTGTTGTGTGATGCCGGCGCCTCATTTTTCGCCGGATTCTTCAACACCTTCACCCACTCCTCCTTCGCACAGAACATCGGCCTGGTGCAGATGACCGGCGTGCGCTGCCGCTCGGTGACCATCGTCGCCGGCGGTTTGTTGATCGTGCTGAGCTTGCTGCCCAAGGCAGCGTTCCTGGTGGCCTCGATTCCGCCAGCAGTACTGGGCGGCGCGGCCATCGCGATGTTCGGCATGGTTGCCGCCACCGGGATCAAGATTCTTCAGGAAGCCGACATCGGTGACCGTCGCAACCAGTTGCTGGTGGCGGTGAGCATCGGCATGGGATTGATTCCGGTGGTGCGTCCGGAGTTTTTTGCGCACCTGCCACTGTGGATGAGTCCGATCACTCACAGCGGAATTGCCATGGCGACGTTGAGTGCACTGGCGCTGAACCTGCTGTTCAACATCCTCGGCGGCCGCGAACGCGCGGCGATCAACGACTGCCACGCGCACTAACAAGTAACAACACAAACCCATGTGGGAGCGGGCTTGCTCGCGAAGAGGTCGGCACATCCAACATCAATGTTGACTGGCAAACCGCTTTTCGCGAGCAAGCCCGCTCCCACAAGGGGCGGGGATGCCTGTGCCTCAAACAATAAAAACAAGAGGGAGCAACAATGATTCGGACACAGACAAACATGCTGTTAGGCGGTGGTCTATTGGCCGCGAGCCAAGCCATGGCCGGCGATTTGCTGCTGTGGCAGACCAACAGCCTGAGCTATCTGTATGGCAAGGATTTCGCGGTCAACCCTTCGATCCAGCAGACGATAACCTTCGAGCACGCCGACCGCTGGAAGTACGGCGACACCTTCCTGTTCGTCGACAGCACTTACTACAACGGCGAGAAAGACCGGAACAAAGGCGTTCACGCCTATTACGGCGAGTTCAGTCCGCGCCTTTCCTTCGGCAAAATCCTCGACCGCCGTTTCGAATTCGGCCCGATCAAGGACGTGTTGCTGGCCATGACCTACGAGAATGGCGAAGACGACACCGAGGCCTATCTGATCGGCCCCGGTTTCGACCTCGCGGTACCGGGTTTCAACTATTTCACCTTGAACTTCTATAACCGCCAGACCGAAGGCTCGCGCCCCGGCGACGATGTCTGGCAGATCACACCGGCCTGGTCCTACACCCTGCCAGTGGGCAATTCGAGCCTGTTGATCGACGGCTATATCGACTGGGTCGTGGATAACGACCAGAACTCACATGGCACCTACCACGCCAACCTGCACCTGAACCCACAGGTCAAATATGACCTGGGGAAGGCCTTGGGCTGGCGGGAGAAACAAGTGTACGTCGGCGTCGAATACAGCTACTGGAAAGACAAATACGGCATCGAAAACAACGGCAACTTCGACACGAATGAGAACACCAGCAGCCTGCTGGTGAAGGTGCATTTCTAGATGATCCGCAACCGCGCTCCAAACCTGTCGTCGGTGCGCTGTTGCGGGGCACTTGAGACCTGGCCAAGGAGTCAGTATTCTCCGCGGCCGCCTAAATCCGCTTTAAAAAAAAGCCCGGATTTTATTCCTGACCAGAAAGCCAACTTATCCCGGCCCTGGACGGTAACAAGGCATTCCAACCCCCCTCTCAATCGACTGCTCTTGAGCCGCCGAACGGGAGTTTTTTTGCTTTTCGAAAGCCTTGGCGCAGCGCTTGCCAATAGCACTGAAGCCGACCGATTGGATGATTTTTTACCGTTACGGAAAAAGGCGCCACACCAGAGCGCCGATCTTAAAAAAACAACGTGGAACACCTACTTTTTGGGAGCAACCGAATGAAACGCACGTGCACTAGCCTGATGCTGGCGGGATCCTTGCTGGCCGGGGGCCAGGCCATGGCCGGCGACTTGCTGCAATGGCAGAACAACAGCCTGACCTACCTGTATGGCAAGGACTTCCAGGTCAACCCGCGCATTCAGCAGACCGTAACCTTCGAACACGCTGACGCCTGGAAATACGGGGATAACTTCTTCTTCGTCGACAAGATCTTCTACAACGGTGAAAAGGACTTCAACGCTGGCCCGAATACGTATTACGGTGAGTTCCAGCCGCGTATTTCCCTGGGCAAGGTCCTCGACCAGAAGATCGAATTCGGCCCGGTCAAAGACGTGTTGCTGGCCATGACGTACGAGTTCGGCGAGGGCGATACCGAGTCCTACCTGATCGGTCCGGGTTTCGACCTGGCGATTCCGGGCTTTGATTACTTCCAGCTGAACTTCTATCAGCGTCACACCGAGGGCTCGCGCGCCGGTGACAACGTCTGGCAGATCACCCCGGTGTGGTCCTACACCATTCCGGTTGGGGATTCGAGCATCCTGATCGATGGTTTCATGGACTGGGTGGTCGACAACGACTCGAACTCCAAAGGCGACTACCACGCCAACCTGCACTTCAACCCACAGGTTAAATATGATTTGGGCAAGGCGCTGAATTTTGGCGAGAAGCAGTTGTATGTGGGGGTGGAGTATGACTATTGGTCGGATAAGTACGGAATTAAAGATAGCCAGGTGTTCAAGACCGATCAGAGCACTACGAGCTTTTTGGTGAAGTTTCACTTCTGACCTACGACACAAACTTACTCAGCACCTTTTATAGGTGCTGAGTCTAAAAAATCAATCACTTCCGTATTTCACTAAACGCTTTCACACTTATACCTCTAGCACTTACAAGTTTATTAACAACTTCAGAGGCTAATTCAACGTATCGCTCTTCCGTGTAGATCACACGAATTTCCTCAGGAGAAACACCGAATCGGATTGCCGTTTCACCAGGTACATCTGAAGACACTCTTTTTATTCGTCCTTCGTCGTCACCAACGGGTGAAAGTCCATAGACGACCGGGAAGCCTAAATCGACCAACCGCCTGGAACCCGGCTCCAGTGCATTCCACCTTTCGAGCCGCCCCTGCAACAGATTTTGTTTTGCTTCATGAAATTTTGGGTCAAATTCTCTCGAGGTAACATCCTCAATGTGTGCGCTTAACTCCGCCCCTCCAGAACGGAAGCTCCAAGGTTCCTTACTTTTCAATTGACTGTAGTTGTAAGCCCCACCGAAGTTATCAAGATCAACCGTGGATATATACTCTTTATTAAGAGCGCCTTCTCGCAAGGCATTTCCCGCCTCCCCACCAAACGGATATATTTTTTGCTCCAACAACGCCCCCATCGGCAACAAATAGCCTGAATAAGAGGGATCATCCAGTGTAAACATCAACAAACTTGAAGAATCGGACCCATGAAAAAAGTTAGCGCCTTCACTGTGCTCCATAAGCTTGCCTTTACTGAAGCGGACACCAGAATGAGCAACAATGCTATCGGCATCGATAGTCAACGTCATCGATGCAAAAACCGGCCTCCTTTTCATCAAGCCCTGACTATCCATGTACGTGACTGGATTATTTGACACATACAAAAAATAATTATTGCCATCCACATTTCCCGCCGGATCAGGATTTACCCACCGCTGTAACCACGGCGCGTAATACCGATACCCATAATGATAAAGCCCCGTGGCATCCCGCTCCTTACCCGAATAACGAATCGTCTTGTACTTTGCCTTAATCTCGCTGGCACCCGCCCACAACGCCGTCCCGCCAAACGCGTAAAAATGCTCCCGACTCAGCACGCCACCCTGCTCATCCAACTCCAGCGTGCTGGAATTCAGGTGATTGCTCAGGCAAAACCGCAGCTGGTTGTCAGGAATATCGCAAGGCAACTTCGTAACCCAGTGCAAGGCTCGAACCTGACTGCGCCCGGCTTCGACACTCACGACGTGCCGTTCTTCGCCAGTCGCCGAATCACGATGAATTTCCAGCCCCGGCAAGTAGCGAACTTCCGCCCGCAACGTACGACTCGCAGCCTGGGTAAGTCGGACCTTTCGCAGTCGATGTCCAGGACTGTCGTAGCAATAACATTCGCTATCGTCAGGGCCGTCGCCACGCCTGACCAGCGTGACCCGGCTTAACTGATTGCGAATGTCCCAGCTCATCTTTTGGCTGCGCAACAACGCCAGTTGATTGCCATTGGCGTCGAAGCCGTCGACCAGATTGCCTTCATCCGCAACGCTTCGATTGCTGTCTGGCGAGGTAAACATCTCGAAGGTTTCTGCACCGCTGTGATGGCGGGTTTGCAGATTACCTGCTGCGTCGTAGTTGAAGGTCTGGATGTAATTGCGCAACTGGCTGGGATCCAGTGGTGTGGTTTGCCACGACGGCAACGCTGGGCCGTAGCTCGGCTGACTGACTTCGCTGCCGGTGGCTTCGATCAGTTGGTAAAGGCTGTCGTAGGTATAGCTACAGACCGGATCGATTCGCTGATTGTTGAAATGACGCGTCAGTTGAGCCTTGTCTTCGATGCTGGTGATGTTGCCCATCGGATCGTATGCATAATTAAAATCGTGAAGCGGCTGGCCATCGGCATCGCAAGACTGCAGTTGCAGTAAACGCCCGTCTTCATCGGCGTATCGCGTGCTGGTGGACACGCCGTTTCCCGCCCGTTCGCTGATGCCCCTGCCCAAGGCGTCGTAGCGGATTTCACTGACCAGCAAGCGAGGTTCATCAGCGGAATCCACCAGCTTCAGTCGAGCCTCGCGTAATTGCCCGGCCCGGTCGTAAGCGAATGATCTGACGTTATCCATGGCATCAGTCTGACTGCGCATGTCTCCCAAAGGACCGTACAGCTGCGTCGTCTCGAACACCTCGTCTTCCAGTCCGGCATCGGCGAACGCGGACGACCAATTCGGCGGCTCCAGATCGCGCAGGAAACGCATTCGCTCCGACAGCAGCAAACCACCCACACCGTATTCGCAGAGGCGCCGACTGCCGGCCGGGTGGTCATGGCAGATCAGTTTTCCGCATTGGTTATGTACGGCAAACCCGTGACCGGCATCAGCATATGCAAACCGATCGGAAACCCGCGCCGATTCCCCCGCCATTTGTTCGGTGACGGTTACCGGACGAAGAAGCTCATCGTACTCAGTGTGACGCTGGCTGCCGCGGCCGTCCCAGAACGAGCAGATCGCATCCGCCTGATTCATTAAGCTCAGTCGCCAACCGGCATCGACGCTCTCCACCAGCAGAGCCCGGCCTTGCAAATCAAAGGTGTTTTCAAGATTCGGCTTCGGCGCGGTTCCCCACAGGCGCGGGTCCCAGGAAGCGAAAAGCCGTCCGGCAGGATCGAAGTGGTTTCGGGTAATGCGCGTATCAACCGATGTGTTCAGCGGATGACGACAATAAGCGACATTTCGCACATCCAACCCACGCGGGTCCGTCACCGTCACTGTTGGCGTGTGAGCATCAATCCATTGCGCGGCCGCCATGTTCGATCCCTCTGATGAGGGTTTCAATCTGATCGTAGAGGCAAGTAACTGTCTACTGTCACAACTGACAGTTCAAGCGACTTCAGGCACCGTTAGCCCAAGAAACCGGCTCAACTCATCCCGCTTGGCCAACGCATCCCGCCGCCCCAGATCAATCAATTCGCTGCAATACCCCGCCTCGAACAACAGATAACTCAACACCCCCGCCCCGCTGGTCTTGGTCGCCCCCGGCCCGCGCAGGAAAAGACGCAGCGCCGCCGGCAACTCCTGGCGATGCCGCGCCGCAATTTCATCGATCGGCTGGCTCGGTGAAATCACCAGCACCTCCACCGGCGCGACGCCGAGCGCACGGGTCGGCGTGCCAGCGGGCATCAGATGACTAAACTGATTCAGACGCTGCAGCAACTCGATGTCGCTTTCCAGGCTGTCGATGAACGTACTGTTGAGCATGTGCCCGCCGATCTGCGCGAGCGTCGGTTGCTGGCCGGTGTAGGCGCGTTGCAGCGGTTGCTCCGGGTCGACGCCGCGCGGGTTGCCGCTGACGCCCACCACCAGCACGCGGCTGGCGCCCAGGTGCAGGGCCGGGCTGATCGGTGCCGATTGGCGTACTGCGCCGTCGCCGAAATATTCTTCGCCGATTTTCACCGGTGCAAACAGCAAGGGGATGGCGGAGCTGGCGAGCAAATGGTCGACGGTCAATTGCGTCGGCACGCCGATTCGCCGATGGCGCAACCAGGCGTCGATGGTGCCGCCGCCCTCATAGAACGTCACGGCCTGTCCGGATTCATAGCCAAACGCGGTGACCGCGACGGCCTGCAACTGCTTGTGCGCAATGGCTTCAGCGATGCCGGTCATCTGCAGTTTGTCGTTGAGCAACCCGCGCAGCGGCGAGCTGTTGAGCAAGGCCACCGGCACCTGGGCGCCGATGCCGAGCAGACTGTGGCTGACAAACCGGCTGGCCTGATGGATCACCCCCGGCCAATCGCTGCGCAACACCAGATGACTGCGGAAGCCCTGCCAGAAGGCTGTCAGACGTTCGATCGCACCACGGAAATCCATCGCCCCGCTGGCGAGGCTGACGGCGTTGATCGCCCCGGCCGAGGTGCCGACGATCACCGGAAACGGATTGTCGGCCCCCAGCGGCAGCAGTTCGGCAATCGCCGCCAGCACCCCAACCTGATAGGCCGCCCGAGCCCCGCCGCCGGAAAGAATCAACCCTGTAACCGGTTCAGCAGGACTCATCGCAACGCTCCATGGTGCTGGGCGGGATCATTACTCCAGCCCTGTCTAATACAAAACCTGTAGGAGCGAGGCTTGCCCGCGAAGGCTTCACCTCGGTTTCTGGGTGTCGCAGATGACGCCTTCGCGGGCAAGCCTCGCGCCTGCAGGGGATCGTGGTTCAACCGCGTTTTTCGTACAGCTTGGGCTCGCCCGGCGGACGGCTCTTGAAGCGGCGATGGGCCCAAAGGTATTGCTCCGGGCAGTCGCGCAGCACGCCTTCGACCCATTGGTTGATCCGCAGGCAATCGGCCTCTTCGGTCTCGCCGGGAAAACCCTCGAGCGGCGCATGGATCACCAGTCGATAACCGCTGCCGTCCGCCAGACGCTCCTGGGTGAACGGCACCACCAGCGCCTTGCCCAGCCGCGCAAACTTGCTGGTGGCGGTGACGGTCGCTGCCTGAATGCCGAACAGCGGCACGAAGATGCTTTGCTTGGCGCCGTAGTCCTGATCCGGCGCGTACCAGATCGCCCGGCCGGACCGCAGCAACTTGAGCATGCCGCGCACGTCTTCGCGCTCCACCGCCAGCGAGTCGAGGTTATGCCGCTCGCGCCCACTGCGCTGGATGTAATCGAACAACGGGTTCTTGTGCTCGCGGTACATGCCGTCGATGGTGTGCTGCTGACCGAGCAACGCCGCGCCGATTTCCAGCGTGGTGAAATGCACCGCCATCAGGATCACGCCCTTGCCCTCGCGCTGGGCTTTCTTCAGATGCTCCAGCCCTTCGACATGGGCCAGTTTCGCCAGACGCTCCCGGGACCACCACCAGCTCATGGCCATTTCAAAGAACGCGATGCCGGTGGAAGCAAAGTTTTCCTTGAGCAGGCGTTTGCGCTCGGCGGCAGATTTTTCAGGGAAACACAGCTCAAGATTGCGCCGGGCAATGCGCCGTCGGTCGCCGGCCGCACGATACATCAATGCACCGAGGCCGCGACCGATAAACAGCAGCGCCGGGTATGGCAATTGAACAATCAGCCACAACAACCCCAAGCCGCACCACAGCGGCCAGAAACGCGGCATCAGAAATGCTTTTTGAAAACGCGGGCGATCCATTAAAGGTTCCGGAAAGACGATGGCCGCGCATTCTACATCGTTCGACCCGGCTTGCGGCTGGCGAGCGTTCTCGTTATAAGTCTCGGCACTTTTAGTGACAAGCCGTTGTATGCCGACCATGAGCCAAATCGACCCGCTAGACCAAGATCCCGTGTTCCAGTTGAAGGGCAGCATGCTCGCCATTACGGTGCTGGAGCTGGCCCGCAACGACCTCGAGAGCCTCGATCGGCAACTGGCCGCGAAAGTCGCCCAGGCGCCCAACTTCTTCAGCAACGCACCGCTGGTACTGGCGCTGGACAAGCTTCCGGCCAGCGAAGGCGCGGTCGATCTGCCGGGTCTGATGCGCGTCTGTCGCCAGCACGGCCTGCGCACCCTGGCGATCCGTGCCAGCCGCATCGAAGACATCGCCGCCGCCATCGCGGTCGACCTGCCGGTGCTGCCGCCATCCGGCGCCCGCGAGCGGTCGCTGGACCCGCTTGAAGGGGCCGTTGCGAAGAAACCGGAAAAACCGGCGGAACCGACGATCAAACCGACGAAAATCATCACCTCGCCCGTGCGCGGCGGCCAGCAGATTTATGCCCAGGGTTGCGACCTCGTCGTGATCTCGTCGGTCAGCCCGGGGGCGGAACTTCTCGCCGACGGGAACATCCATGTATACGGACCGATGCGCGGTCGTGTATTGGCCGGGGTCAAAGGCGACACGAAAGCCAGGATTTTCTGTCAGCAAATGAGCGCTGAACTGGTCTCCATCGCAGGCCACTACAAGGTTTCGGAGGATCTGCGTCGCGACCCTTTATGGGGTGCCGGCGTTCAGGTCAGCCTGTCGGGCGATGTGTTGAACATCATTCGGCTTTAACGGATACTGCCACATTTTCCAAGCATCTCTAAAACGTAGCGAATACGGCTCAAACGAAGTAGGAAAAAGGCCAAAAGCAGTGTTTATCGAAGGTAAGCGCCGTTCTGGACCGGATTCCAGCCAAGGCTGTCCGACTGCAGTAGTTTTTCTAGAGATGTTTTTCAGGGGCTAAATGTCCTTTTTCCTTAGGGGTGAAACACCTTGGCCAAGATTCTCGTGGTTACATCCGGCAAGGGTGGTGTGGGTAAGACCACCACCAGTGCTGCTATCGGTACCGGCCTCGCACTGCGCGGTCACAAAACAGTTATCGTCGACTTCGACGTCGGTTTGCGTAACCTCGACCTGATCATGGGTTGCGAGCGTCGCGTCGTGTATGACTTCGTCAACGTGGTCAACGGCGAAGCCAACCTGCAACAGGCCCTGATCAAAGACAAACGCCTGGAAAACCTCTACGTACTGGCCGCCAGTCAGACCCGCGACAAAGACGCGCTGACCGTCGAAGGCGTGGAAAAAGTCCTGATGGCATTGAAGGAAGACTTCGAATTCGTGGTCTGCGACTCGCCGGCGGGCATCGAGAAAGGTGCTCACCTGGCCATGTACTTCGCCGATGAAGCGATCGTCGTGACCAACCCGGAAGTTTCCTCGGTCCGTGACTCGGACCGCATGCTGGGCCTGCTGGCCAGCAAGTCGCGTCGCGCTGAAAACGGCGAAGAGCCGATCAAGGAACACTTGCTGCTGACCCGTTACAACCCGCAACGCGTCAGCGACGGTGAAATGCTCGGCGTCGAAGACGTCAAGGAAATTCTCGCCGTGACCCTGCTGGGTGTGATCCCTGAGTCCCAAGCGGTACTCAAGGCGTCCAACTCCGGCGTGCCGGTGATCCTCGACGACCAGAGCGACGCCGGTCAGGCGTACAGCGATGCCGTCGACCGCCTGCTGGGCAAAACCGTGGAGCATCGGTTTCTCGATGTGACGAAGAAAGGATTCTTTGAGCGTCTGTTTGGAGGCCGGTAATGAACATTTTTGACTTCTTTCGTGCTAACAAGAAGCCAAGTACCGCCTCGGTAGCGAAAGAGCGTCTACAGATCATCGTGGCGCATGAACGCGGCCAACGCAGTACGCCGGACTACCTGCCAGCCTTGCAGAAGGAATTGGTCGAGGTGATCCGCAAGTACGTCAATATCGGGTCCGATGACGTGCATGTCGCCCTGGAAAACCAGGGTAGCTGCTCGATTCTGGAACTCAATATCACCCTGCCCGATCGCTGAGTCGATCCGGCTGGAGCCACGGCGGCTCAGGCTTTTACGCATTCCGTAGGAGCGAAGCTTGCTCGCGAAGCAGGCAACTCGGTTTATCTCATAGACCGAGGTGATGCGTTCGCGAGCAAGCTTCGCTCCTACGGGTTGCGGGGGCCTGAGCCGCCGTTGGCGTTTGTTACGAGGCTGTTTAATGCCGCTGTCCAACATCCGCATCATCCATCAGGACGCCGCCGTACTGGTGGTGGACAAACCGACCCTGTTGCTTTCCGTCCCTGGCCGGGCCGATGACAACAAGGATTGCCTGATCACCCGCCTGCAAGAAAACGGCTACCCGGAAGCCCGCATCGTCCATCGACTGGACTGGGAAACGTCCGGCATCATTCTTCTGGCCCGCGACCCGGACACTCATCGCGAACTGTCTCGGCAATTTCACGACCGCGAAACCGAAAAGGCCTACACCGCCCTTTGCTGGGGTCAACCGGAGCTGGACAGCGGCAGCATCGATCTGCCGTTGCGCTACGATCCGCCGACCAAGCCGCGCCACGTGGTGGACTACGAGTTCGGCAAAAACGCCCTGACCTTCTGGCGCGTGCTTGAACGTTGCGGCGACTGGTGCCGGGTTGAACTGACCCCGATCACCGGCCGTTCCCATCAGTTGCGCGTGCATATGCTTTCGATTGGCCACCCGCTGCTCGGTGACGGGCTATACGCCCACGAGCAAGCGCTGGCGGCCTGGCCTCGTCTGTGCCTGCACGCAAGCATGCTCAGCTTCACCCATCCGCAGACCGGTGAACGCTTGCGCTTCGAGTGCCCGGCACCGTTCTAGCAAGAACTCACCTCACCCTGCGGGAGCGGGCTTGCCCGCGAAGGCGGACTGTCAGCCACCATCCATGTCGACTGACACGCCGCCATCGCGGGCAAGCCCGTTCCCACAAGGGATCATCTGCAGACGCAACACCCTCAGCCCACCGCCAATTCTCTGACCAATACGTTAAACTGGCGCCATTGCTGTCTGGAGCTACTTATGCGCGAAGAGTTGAACCAAGGCCTGATCGATTTCCTCAAGGCCTCCCCTACCCCGTTCCATGCCACCGCCAGCCTTGTTCAGCGCCTGGAAGCGGCGGGCTATCAGCGTCTCGATGAGCGCGAGCCCTGGTCCACCGAGGCCAACGGCCGCTACTACGTCACCCGCAACGACTCTTCGATCGTCGCCATCAAGATGGGCCGTCACTCACCGCTGCATGGCGGCATTCGCCTGGTCGGCGCCCACACCGACAGCCCGTGCCTGCGGGTCAAACCCCAGCCGGAACTGCAACGCCAGGGTTTCTGGCAACTGGGTGTCGAAGTCTACGGCGGCGCGTTGCTGGCGCCCTGGTTCGACCGTGACCTGTCCCTCGCCGGCCGCGTGACCTTCCGCCGCGACGGCAAGGTCGAGAGCCAGCTGATCGACTTCAAGGCACCGATTGCGATCATTCCGAACCTGGCCATTCACCTCAATCGTGAAGCCAACATGGGTTGGGCCATCAACGCCCAGACCGAGCTGCCGCCGATCCTTGCGCAGTTTGCCGGTGACGAGCGTGTGGATTTTCGCGCCGTGCTCACCAACCAGCTGGCGCTGGAACACGGCCTGAACGCCGATGTGGTGCTCGATTACGAGCTGAGCTTCTACGATACCCAAAGCGCAGCGGTCATCGGCCTGCATGGAGATTTCATTGCTGGCGCGCGCCTGGACAACCTGCTGTCGTGCTACGCCGGCCTGCAAGCGTTGCTGACGGCTGAAACCGATGAGACCTGCGTGCTGGTCTGCAATGACCACGAGGAAGTCGGCTCCTGCTCCGCGTGCGGCGCCGACGGCCCGATGCTTGAGCAGACCCTGCGTCGCCTGCTGCCTGAAGGTGATGAATTCGTACGCACCATTCAGAAATCCCTGCTGGTTTCGGCCGACAACGCCCACGGCGTGCACCCCAACTACGCCGACAAGCACGACGCCAACCATGGCCCGAAACTCAATGCCGGCCCGGTGATCAAGGTCAACAGCAACCAGCGTTACGCCACCAACAGCGAAACCGCCGGGTTCTTCCGCCATCTGTGCATGGCCGAAGAAGTACCGGTGCAAAGCTTCGTGGTGCGCAGCGACATGGGCTGCGGCTCGACCATCGGCCCGATCACCGCCAGCCATCTGGGGGTGCGCACCGTGGACATCGGCTTGCCGACATTCGCCATGCACTCGATCCGCGAGCTGTGCGGCAGCCATGACCTGGCGCACCTGGTGAAAGTGCTGAGCGCGTTTTACGCCTGCCAGGAATTGCCGTAATCCCTGATACAGCGATCCACCTGTGGTGAGGGGATTTTCTGTGGCGAGGGGATTTATCCCCGTTGGACTGCGCCGCAGCCCCAAAACCAGCGCCGCGGTTTCTCAGACAGACCGCATTCGCTGGCTTTACGACCGCTTCGCGGTCGGACGGGGATAAATCCCCTCGCCACAAAGAGCTTTTTCTCCACACTTACTGCGTTTTATGTGTGGCTCATTTCTGATACACATCACCCCAGGCCACCCAAAAGCCACCTAGACTTTAAATACCCCCTTCGACAAGGCAGTCGCTCATGATCTCGATGTCTTCATTCCACGCCATGCTGATCCCGATTCTTGCCGGGATGATCCTGCTGGCCATCGGCTTCAATTTCCGTGACAAGAATGCCGGCGTGTTCGCGATGTGGATCGGCATGCTGACCATCCTCGCCACCGTCGTCTTCAAGATCCTCGCCAAACTCAACGAATAAATCCTCGCCCCTGGCTCGCATTGATTTTGGCGGGCTCGTACACTCGGTCGATCTGCTCATTTCAAGGTTGACCGCCTAGTGTTCGCTCGTCTTTTTGCCCTGCCGTGTTTTTTCCTCGTCTGCCTCATGGCACTGCTGCCGATCATGCCCGCCCAGGCCGCCGGTTTGCCGAGCCTGCTCAACGGCTCCGCGAAAACCCAGCCAGAGGCGCAAGAACCGCTGGGACAATCCCTCGACGAAGTCATCAAGTCGCTGGAGAACGATCAGCAACGCAGCAAGTTGCTGGCCGACCTGAAGAAGCTGCGCGACGCCACCAAAAAAGTCCAGCCAGCCAAGGAAGAAGGCGTGCTGGGCCTGATTGGCGGGACCCTGGCCAATTTCGAAAAGCAGTTTTCCGGCGCCGACAGCCCGCTCACGCGCTGGTCCGAAGAGTTCAACCAGGCCAAGGATGAACTGACTGCACTGGCGCTGCCGGCCAGTGAATGGCTGCCGATCATTTTTGCCTTCGCCATGATCCTGATGGTCTGGAGCCTGCTGGCCGCCGCATTGATCTGGCTCGGCCATCGGGTGCGGATGCGCTTCGGCCTGACCGAAGAATTGCCGCAACACCCCAAGGCCCTCGACATGCTGCGTTTCGCCCTGCGCAAACTCGGCCCCTGGCTGATTGCCCTGGTCATCACGGTGTACATGAGTTACGCCCTGCCCTCATCGCTGGGCAAAAGCCTGGCCATGGTGCTGGCCTACGCGCTGGTGGTCGGCACGTGTTTTTCGGCGATCTGCGTGATCGCCTTTTCCCTGCTCGACGGCCCGCACCGTCACCGCGCCTTGTACATCCTGCGGCATCAGGCCTTTCGGCCGTTGTGGCTGATCGGCAGTTTCGCCGCGTTTGGTGAAGCCCTGAGCGATCCGCGCCTGGTCACCAGCCTCGGCAGCCACCTGGCGCACACCGCCGCCACCATCGCCAACGTGCTGGCCGCGTTGTCTACCGGGCTGTTCATCCTGCGCTTCCGTCGCCCCATCGCCCACCTGATCCGCAACCAGCCGCTGTCCCGGCGCCTGACCCGCCGCGCCCTCAGCGACACCATCGATATTCTCGGGACTTTCTGGTACGTGCCGGCGCTGGTGCTGGTGGCCATCTCGCTGTTCGCCACCTTCGTCTCGGCCGGCGACACCAGCACCGCACTGCGTCAGTCGCTGATCTGCACCGTGCTGCTGGTGTTGTGCATGGTCATCAACGGGCTGGTGCGTCGCCATGCGCTGAAACCGCAACGCGGGGTGAAGCGTCATGCGCTGTATTCCGAACGCCTGAAAAGCTTCTTCTATACCCTCGCCCATTTGCTGGTGTGGCTGGCGTTCATCGAACTTGGCTTACGCGTGTGGGGCATGTCGCTGATTGCGTTCACCGAAGGCGAAGGCCATGAAGTCAGCGTCAAACTGTTCAGCCTCGGCGGTACGCTGATTTTCGCCTGGCTGATCTGGATTCTCAGCGACACCGCGGTGCACCACGCCCTCACCCGCTCGCGCAAAGGCCTGGCCAATGCCCGCGCACAAACGATGATGCCACTGATCCGCAACGTGCTGTTCGTGGCGATCTTCATCGTCGCGCTGATCGTCGCCCTGGCGAACATGGGCATGAACGTCACGCCGCTGCTGGCCGGTGCCGGCGTCATCGGCCTGGCCATCGGTTTCGGCGCACAGTCACTGGTCGCCGACCTGATCACCGGCCTGTTCATCATCATCGAAGACTCCCTGGCCATCGATGACTATGTGGATGTCGGCGGTCACCTCGGCACGGTCGAGGGCCTGACCATTCGCACCGTGCGCCTGCGGGACATCGACGGCATCGTCCACACGATTCCGTTCAGCGAGATCAAAAGCATCAAGAACTACTCGCGGGAGTTCGGCTACGCGATCTTCCGCGTGGCGATCCCCTCGAACATGGACATCGATAACGCGATCAAACTGATGCGCGACGTCGGCCAGAAGATGCGCACCGATCCGCTGCAACGACGCAATATCTGGTCGCCGCTGGAAATACAAGGGGTCGAGAGTTTCGAGTCCGGCAACGCGATTCTCCGGGCCCGGTTCAAGACCGCTCCGATCAAGCAGTGGGAGGTTTCCCGCGCCTTCAACCTGTCGCTGAAACGCCACCTGGACGAAGCCGGGCTTGATCTGGCGATGCCGCGCATGACCGTGCAAGTGGTGACGGCGGGTGGCGGCCAAGTAACGGAATAACTCTGTAGCCGCTACAAGGCAGTGACAACAAATCGCAGGCAAAAAAAATCCCCGAACCAGTCGGGGATTTTTTATGTTCGATCAATCAGCCCGAGAGCGGATCAATCTTCGCGATAGCGACGCAGCTTCAACTGCTTACCGGCAACGCGAGTGTCCTTCAGCTTGGTCAGCAGACGCTCCAGACCATCTTCCGGCAGCTCGACGAGGCTGAAGCTGTCACGCACCTGGATGCGACCGATGGCTTCACGCGCCAGACCACCTTCGTTGAGGATGGCGCCCAGCAGGTTCTTGGCAGCGATACCATCACGCGCACCCAGCGCGGTACGGCAACGAGCACGACCTTCAGCCAATGGAACCGGAGCGCGACGCTCACGATCACCACGGTCCGGACGATCACCGGTGCGCTCTGGACGATCGCCACGCGGTGCGTTGTTCGGCACCAGTGGACGTTCTTTCTCGATCGCAGCCAAGGTCAACGCCTGAGCGTTGGTGGCCTTGCGCAGCAGAGCGGCGGCCAGGGCACGCGGGGTGCAACCGATGTCGGCGGTCAGGCGATCCAGCAGATCACCGTGGGTCGACTCGGCATCGCCAACCAGCGGCGACAGGCTGTTGGTCAGTTTCTTGATGCGGGCATCGAGAACAGCCTGAGCATCCGGCAGGCGGACTTCGGCAACTTTCTGACCGGTTACACGCTCGATCACCTGCAGCATGCGGCGCTCACGCGGAGTCACCAGCAGCAGCGCACGACCTTCGCGACCGGCACGGCCGGTACGGCCGATACGGTGAACGTAGGATTCCGGGTCGTACGGCATGTCAACGTTGAACACGTGAGTGATGCGCGGAACGTCCAGGCCACGAGCAGCAACGTCGGTCGCCACAACGATGTCCAGACGGCCATCCTTGAGGGAGTCGATCACGCGCTCACGCTGGTTCTGGGCAATGTCACCGTTCAGCGCAGCGGCTTTGTAGCCTTTGGCTTCCAGGGCGCTGGCCAGGTCCAGGGTCGCTTGCTTGGTGCGCACGAACATGATCAGGGCGTCGAAGTCTTCGACTTCCAGCAGGCTCAATACAGCCGAGGTCTTCTGGTCAGCGTGAACCAACAGGTGAGCCTGTTCGATCGCGGTAACGGTCTGAGTCTTGGTCTGGATCTTCACGTGTTGCGGATCGCGCAGGTGGCGTTCGGCAATGGCACGGATCGACTGTGGCAGGGTAGCCGAGAACAGTACGGTCTGACGGGTCGCTGGCAGAGCCTTGAAGATGACTTCCAGGTCGTCCATGAAGCCCAGCTTGAGCATTTCGTCAGCTTCGTCGAGAACCAGGTGGTTCACGGTCGACAGGACTTTTTCGTCGCGACGCAGGTGGTCGCACAGACGGCCCGGAGTGGCGACAACGATCTGTGCGCCGTTACGGATTGCTTTCAGTTGTGGGCCCATAGGCGCGCCGCCGTAAACGGCCACAACGGTAACGCCCGGCATTTGCTTGGCGTAGGTTTCGAAAGCGGTTGCTACTTGCAGCGCCAACTCACGGGTTGGCGCCAGGATCAGGGCTTGCGGCTCGCGCTTGGCAGGATCGATGCAATGCAGGATAGGCAGGGCGAACGCAGCGGTTTTACCCGTACCGGTTTGCGCCTGACCAATCATGTCGTGACCGGCCATGATGATCGGGATCGATTGCTGCTGAATAGCCGAAGGCTCTTCGTAGCCAGTCGCGATGACGGCTGCAAGAATATTCGGATTAAGATTAAAAGCGGCGAAGCCGCCGGTTTCCTGGGTCATGGGTCTGCCTCTAAGTGCATCCGCAAAGACCCATGCTCCAAAGCTGCGCATGCCGTGTAAGACTCAAGAGTCGCCCTGGCTGCTTTGTCGGCGGGGATTTGCGAAAACGAATGAATGAAAAAGATTCGTCAAGGGAGAGTCCGCTGTGCGGACGTGCAGCCGAAGCTGACTTCGGGGAATTGCGCTACCTAAACGCGGCCCGGTTAAAGGCCGGCGCGCACTATACCGGAAATAGCCCAAAAAGGGAGCATTATTTGTCGGAAATCTGACGCATCCACCGTTGTGTCACAGGCTTTGCAGATAATCGTGCAGCCGTCTACTTTTCAAAGGCCCGGCCCTGCTGGCGATGACGCTAAAACGGTTCACCCTGGTGACGCGGCCCCGCGGCCTCAAATCCCCTCTCCGCCGAGGAATTGCTTGATGAATCAACCTGTTACCAGCCGAGTGACCTGCGAACGGCACGGCCATGTCCTGTTGATCGGCCTGGATCGGGTGGCCAAGCGCAACGCCTTCGATCTCGACCTGCTCAATGCCCTCAGCCTGGCCTACGGCGAATTCGAGGCCGACAGCGAGGCGCGGGTGGCGGTGGTGTTCGGCCACGGCGAGCATTTCACCGCCGGGCTCGACCTGGTCAACGCCAGCGCGGCGCTGGCCGAAGGCTGGCAAGCACCGCCCGGCGGGTGCGACCCGTGGGGCGTGTTTGCAGGTCCGCGGGTCAGCAAACCGGTGATTGTCGCCGCGCAAGGCTATTGCTTGACCATCGGCATCGAGCTGATGCTGGCCGCCGACATCAATCTGTGTGCCAGTAACACCCGATTCGCTCAGAAAGAGGTGCAGCGCGGGATTTTCCCGTTTGGCGGCGCGACATTGCGCCTGCATCAGGTTGCAGGCTGGGGCAATGCCATGCGCTGGCTGCTCACCGGCGATGAATTCGATGCCCATGATGCGCTGCATCTGGGCCTGGTGCAGGAAGTCATGGCCAGTGAAGATTTGTTGCCGCGGGCGATTGAACTGGCTGAACGGATTGCCCGGCAGGCACCGCTGGGGGTTCAGGCGACGTTGCTGTCGGCCCGACAGGCACGTTATGAAGGGGAAACCGCGGCGGCGCAGGGATTGCCGCCCTTGGTGAAGAAGTTGTTGGCGAGTGAGGATGCGAAGGAAGGCGTGCGGTCAATGCTGGAGAAGCGACCGGGCATTTTCAAAGGCTGCTGACAAACCGGCTTCTGTGACAAGCGAGCTTCTGTGGCGAGGGGATCTCACCGACTTCAGGTCGCCGGGCGAATCGCCTTGATCAACGACTGCAACGAATACCCCAACCGCGGCGCCAGCCCTTCGGCCCGCGCAACCAACCCATCCATATCCAGCTCCTGATCCAGCTCCGAAGGCACGATCAGAATCACATTGCCCTCCTTCACCGGCAGTTCCCAGTAATGCCGATGATAGAGCCCACGCAACAACGCCGCGCCCAGTGGCTTGCCATCGTCAGTGGCCCACTGGTTGATGATCAGCCAGCCACCGGAATTCAGGCGTTTCTGACAGTTTTCCAGGAAACGCCAGGCCAGATGCCCGACACCCGGCCCGACATCAGTATAGAGATCGACGAAAATCAGGTCCGCCGGCTCGGCGGTCTCCAGCAATTCCAGCGCATCGCCCACCCGGATGTACAGCCGGGGATCGTCATCCAGCCCGAGGTATTCGATGGCCAGGCGCGGCACGTCGGGGCGCAGCTCGATGGCTTCGACATCTTCCAGCGGCAGGAACTTCAGGCAGGCCTGGGTCAATGTCCCGGCACCGAGGCCGAGGAACAGCGCGCTTTCCGGTTGCTCGTGGCACAAGGCACCGATCAGCATCGCCCGGGTGTAATCGTATTCGAGCCAGCTCGGATCGGCGGTGAACACGCAGCTCTGTTCGATGGCATCACCGAACTCGAGAAACCGGTAATCGGCCACTTCCAGCACACGGATCACGCCGAACTCGTCCTGTACCTCGGCGAGCAGATGCTCGACGCGCTCCTCAGTCATTTCGTCTCCTGATCGTTACCGGGTCGGCAACGTAGTACACCGCAACATGAAGCGGCAAAAGCGCGATTGTCCGCGAAGCGACGGGAACAGGTCACGCACTAATTTGCTGATAACATGAACGTCCGAGCGTAAAACAACCGAGACCGTGATGAGCCAACCCTGGAGCCCTGACAGCTGGCGCGCCCTGCCGATCCAGCAACAACCCCAATACCCCGACGCCGCGCATTTGCAGCACGTCGAGCAAACCCTGGCCAGCTATCCGCCGCTGGTGTTTGCCGGTGAGGCCCGGGAGTTGCGCCGTCAGTTTGCCGAAGTGACCCAGGGTCGCGCATTTTTGCTGCAGGGCGGCGACTGCGCCGAAAGCTTCGCCGAGTTCTCCGCCGCGAAAATCCGCGACACCTTCAAAGTGCTGCTGCAAATGGCGATCGTCATGACCTTCGCGGCCGGTTGCCCGGTGGTCAAGGTCGGGCGCATGGCCGGCCAGTTCGCCAAGCCCCGTTCGGCCAACGACGAAACCATCGACGGCGTGACCCTGCCGGCCTACCGTGGCGACATCGTCAACGGCATCGGCTTCGACGAAAAAAGCCGCGTCCCGGACCCGGAGCGGCTGCTCCAGTCGTACCACCAGTCCACCGCGACGCTAAACCTGTTGCGCGCCTTCGCCCAGGGCGGTTTTGCCGACCTGCATCAGGTGCACAAGTGGAACCTGGATTTCATCGCCAACTCGGCGCTGGCGGAAAAATACAGCCACCTCGCCGACCGCATCGATGAAACCCTCGCGTTCATGCGCGCCTGCGGCATGGACAGTTCGCCGCAACTGCGCGAGACCAGTTTCTTCACCGCCCACGAAGCGCTGCTGCTGAACTACGAAGAAGCCTTCGTGCGTCGCGACAGCCTGACCAACGACTACTACGACTGCTCGGCGCACATGCTGTGGATCGGTGACCGCACCCGCCAGCTGGACGGTGCTCACGTCGAATTTCTGCGCGGGGTTAACAACCCGATCGGGGTCAAGGTCGGCCCGAGCATGAACCCGGATGATTTGATTCGTCTGATCGACGTGCTCAATCCGGACAACGATCCTGGCCGCTTGAACCTGATCGCACGGATGGGCGCGAACAAGGTCGGCGATCACCTGCCGGCGCTGATCCGCGCGGTGCAACGCGAAGGCAAGCAAGTGCTCTGGAGTTCCGACCCGATGCACGGCAACACCATCAAGGCCAGCAGCGGCTACAAGACCCGCGACTTTGCGCAGATTCTTGGCGAGGTGAAGCAGTTCTTCCAGGTTCACGAAGCGGAAGGCAGTTATGCCGGCGGCATCCATATCGAGATGACCGGGCAGAATGTCACCGAGTGCATTGGTGGTGCGCGGCCGATTACCGAGGATGGTTTGTCGGACCGGTATCACACCCATTGTGATCCGCGGATGAATGCTGATCAGTCGCTGGAGCTGGCGTTTTTGATTGCTGAAACCCTGAAGCAAGTCCGACGCTGAGCCAGTAAGCCTATAGGTGTCTGACATACCGCTATCGCGGGCAAGCCCGCTCCCACAGTTGACTGAGTTGTCCGGACGGATGCGGTCCAATGTGGGAGCGGGCTTGCCCGCGATGAGGCCCGTTCAGGCGACATCAATTTTAGCCAATGCCACCCGCAACCGTGCCGCACTCGCCCGCGGGCAATTCAACTGCACCCGCTCCAACCCCAACCAATCCGCCATCCGCCGCAAATTTACCGCCAACGCCAGCATCCCCTCCTCGTCCAGCCCCGGCTCTTCCTCATGCACGGCATGCACCGCCAGCCGCCCCAACGCCCGTTCCGCCCGCAAATCCACCCGCGCGGCAATCCGTTCGTTGTGCAGAAACGGCAACACGTAATAGCCGAAAACCCGCTTTTCCGGCGGCGTGTAAATCTCCAGCCGATAACGAAAATCGAACAAACGCTCGGTGCGGCTACGCTCCCAGATCAGCGAATCAAACGGCGACAGCAGCGCACTCGCTTGGACCTTGCGCGGCATTTTTGGCTCAGGCAGGCAAAACCCCGGTTGCCGCCAACCCTGGACTTCGCAAGTCAACAACTCACCCGCCTCCACCAGTTCCGCCAGACGCGGCCGCGCATCGCCGGGGCCCAGGCGAAAGTAGTCGCGCAAGTCTTTCTCGGTCGCCACACCCAAGGCCTGTGCCGCATGCAGCAACAGCCCCCGTTGGGCCTCGTCTTCCGAGAGCAACGGCTGCTGCAGAATCGCTGAAGGAATAACCCGCTCCGGCAAATCATAAAGCCGCTCGAATCCGCGTCGTCCGGCCACGGTCACCTCACCGGCGGCAAACAGCCATTCCAGCGCATGCTTTTCCGCGCTCCAGTCCCACCACGGTCCTGCCCGCTCCTGGCGAGTCGACAGACTCCCGGCACCCAGTGCTCCGATTTCCTGAACCGAGGCCAGTACCCGACGAATGGTGTCCTGTTGTTCACGCCCGAAACGCGCCAGTTGCTGATAGATATCTTCACCACGGCTCGCACGCCGCATGCGCCAGCGCATCAACGGGTACATCGACAGGGGCAGCAACGACGCTTCGTGGCCCCAGTATTCGAATAACGTGCGTCGACGGCCCGAACTCCAGGCAGCCTGGTCGAGCAAGTCGGATGAGTAGTTGCCGAGGCGGGAAAACAAGGGAAGGTAGTGCGAACGCACCAACGCATTGACCGAATCGATCTGTAAAATGCCCAGCCGCTCGATCAGGCGATTGAGCTGAACCGCTTTGATCGCCGCTGGCGGCTGGCGCCCGTTGAACCCTTGGGCGGCCAGCGCCAGGCGTCGAGCCTGTTTGATGGAAAAGGACAGCGTTGCGGGCATGGGCATCTCCTTGTCTGCTCGCAACCTACCTCACCGGGAGACGGTTTGTGTAGTTGTGGATTACTCATTTGTGCATCGGGTCATTCCAGAATGGTTTGACCGACTCGAACTCCACATCCGCACGGCTCATGCCAATGTCCTTCAGTGCTTCGTCGCTCAGACTCGCCAACAGCTCGCGCTCCCGGTGAAGTTCGTACCACCGACTGAATTTATGCAGCAGATCGGATACCAGGTGGACCGAGTGTTTTTCTACGGCTGGATACTCATGTTGACCTTTCATCTTGTTGCCCTCCGTTTAGGTGGTTCCAGTCTCGCCCCAGGACTAAGATCAATCCAACGAATGTTTCTGATGTCACATATCTCGGAGATTGATGAATGTCAGCCTTCCCAAGTATCGACACCGAAGTGCTGCGCACCTTTGTCGCCATCGCCGACCAGGGCGGTTTTACCCGAGCCGGCGAATTGGTCAATCGCACCCAGTCGGCCGTGAGCATGCAGATGAAGCGGCTGGAAGAGGATGTGTTGCAGCGTCAACTATTCCAGCGTGACGGACGGCAGGTGCGCCTGACGGCTGAGGGCCAGGTGCTGCTGGGTTATGCCCGACGCATCCTCAAGCTGCACAGCGAGGTGTTCAACACGCTGCGCGAGCCGCACATGGTCGGCATGGTGCGCATCGGCACGCCGGACGATTATGTGATGCGTTTTCTGCCGGGGATTCTGCGGCGATTCGCCCAGTCTTATCCGCTGATCCAGATCGAGGTGCACTGCGAATCATCAAAACAATTGCTGATGCGCCAGGATCTGGACTTGTCCATCGTCACCCGCGAGCCGGGCAGCGAAATCGGCCAATTGTTGCGCAAGGAGCATTTCGTCTGGGCCGAAGCGCAATGTTTCAGCGCCCATGAGCAGACGCCGCTGCCGCTGGCGATGTTCAACAGTGATTGTTTCTGCAGATTGTGGGCGTGCAATGCCCTCGATGCCGTGGGGCGCGATTACCGCGTGGCGTACAACAGCGACAGCCTGTCGGCGATCATGGCGGTGGTCAGCGCCGGTCTGGCCGTCACCGCGCAACTCGAAAGCCTGATCACGCCCGACATGCGCATTCTGGGTGAGGCCGAAGGTTTGCCGGTGCTGCCCGAGGCCAGCATCATGCTGCTGCGCAACCTGCACAATCCGTCGCCGATCACCGAATGCCTGGCCGAACACATCGTCGAAGGGTTCAAACTTTAAAGGCGAGCATCACCGCGCACAGCACCAGGAAGCCACAGAACAGCCCGCGCAGCAGCCGCTCCGGCATGGCGTGGGCGATCTTCACGCCCCAACTGATGCTCATCAGACCGCCGACGGCCAAAGGCACGCCGATCATCCAGTCCACCTGATGATGCACGGCATAGGTCACCAGCGTGACGCCGGTGCTGGGCAACGCCAGCGCCAGTGACAAGCCTTGGGCCACCACCTGGCTGGTGCCGAACAGGCTGGTCAACACCGGCGTTGCCACCACCGCCCCGCCCACGCCAAACAATCCGCCCATGGTCCCGGAAGCCGCGCCGAGCACGCCGAGCCATGGCCATGAGTAATTCATCTGCGAACTGGCCGGCGCATTGGTGTAGAACATTCGCATCAGGTTGTAGGCCGACAGTGCGATCAGGAACGCGACGAACCCTACGCGCATGGTTTGCGCATCGATGCCCACCGCCCAGATCGACCCGATCCACGCAAAACAGAAACCCATCGACGCCAGTGGCAGCGCGTGACGCAATTCAATTTTATTGCGCTGGTGATAGCGCCACAGCGCCAGCATCACGTTCGGCACCACCATCACCAGCGCCGTGCCTTGGGCAATCTGCTGATCGAGACCGAACAACACCCCCAGCAAGGGAATGGCGATCAGTCCGCCACCAATGCCAAACAAACCGCCGAGGGTTCCCAGGGCGGCGCCGAATACCAGATACATCAAAAACTCAATCACGGCCGATTTCCTTTCATCTCTGGCGATCCATCCTACGCAGTCGACGCTGGCGGGGAAACGCACAGCAACGCACAATGGCTGTGCCAACTTCGCACAAGCGCAGATAACACATGAATCCCAATCAATTGACCGAGCAACTGGGTCTGTTCCTCGATGTACTGGAAACCGGCAGTTTTTCCGGCGCCTCCCGCCGCCATCCGCTGACACCGTCGGCCGTGGCGCGGCGCATCGACAGCCTTGAAAACGCCGTGGGCAGCCAGTTATTTATCCGCAGCACCCATGCGGTGCGTGCGACGCCGGCCGGGTTGGCGTTCGCCGAACGTGCGCGGCGGATTGTGGCGGAGCTGCAATTGGCCCGGGCAGAAGCGGTGTCCCTGAGCAGTGCGCCGGAAGGCCTGATCCGGATCGACGCGCCCGCCGCGTTTGGCCGGCGGCATCTGGCGCCGGTGATCGCTGATTTTCTGATGCTCTACCCCGGTCTCGATGTGCAACTGCACCTGATCGACAGTTTTGTCGACATGCAGGGTTTGAACCTGGGCAAGGTCGATCTGGTGCTGCGTGCCGGGCAAATGGCCGATACCCGCCTGGTGGCCACGCCGCTGGCGAGCATGGTGCGCATCGCCTGCGCCAGCCCCGACTACCTGAAGCGTCGCGGCGTACCGACCGACCCGGCCCAGCTGATTGAACACGACGGCCTCGACTGGGATGGCCTCGCCCCGCCCTTCGCCTGGCGTTTCGAGCGGGATGGGCAAATGCACCTGCACCGCCCGGCGCGCATCCGCATGAGCGCCAACAATGCCGAGGCGCTGGTCTGCGGCGCATTGGCCGGGTTGGGTATCGCGCATCTGCCGACCTGGCTGGCCAGCGAATATTTGCTGCGTGGCGAGCTGCTGCCGCTGTTTTGCGAGAACGGCCTGCCACCACCGGAAACCACCGGTATCTATGCCTTGCGCCTGGAGCAACAACCCAATTCCCGCAGTCGCCTGTTGCTGGAATACCTGAAAACCCGCTTCAGCCCGATTCCGCCGTGGGACCTGGCGCTGCAAACCAACCTGGACCGGCACTAGTCCAGAATTGTCTGGCGCATTAAAGATTCGCCCGCTAGATTTATGAAGATCACTGATCAAGGCTTCGAAATGACCACCGAGCGCGACACCTCCGATAACTGCGATGCCCTGCTGCTGGATAATCAGGCCTGCTTCGCCCTGCATTCCACCTCGCTGCTGATGACCAAGGTCTACAAGCCGCTGCTGCAAGCGCTGGGCCTGACCTATCCGCAGTACCTGGCGATGATGGTGTTGTGGGAACAGGACGGCTTGACCGTAGGCGAAATCAGCACGCGCCTGCTGACCGATCCCGGCTCGCTGACGCCACTGCTCAAACGCCTGGAAGCCGAAGGTTTGCTCAGCCGCACCCGCAGCCGCGAAGACGAGCGGGTGGTGATTGTCGAACTCACCGAACAGGGCCGCGCCTTGCGGGAAAAGGCTCGTGGTGTTCCCCAATGCATCCTCGGCGCCAGCGGGATGACGCTGGAGAGACTGCAGAAACTGCAGGCGGAGCTGCAAGTGCTGCGGAGCAATCTGCAAGACAGCCTATAATCTTCAAACCATCACACATCCACTGTGGGAGCGGGCTTGCTCGCGAATGCGGTGTGACATTCAGCACATGTGTTGACTGACACACCGCATTCGCGAGCAAGCCCGCTCCCACATTTTTTTGTAGTGACCTCGGGACTCCGCTTCATCTGCCCCTCGCCTCGAAAAAATTTACTGCCCGAAAATCCTGCCTGAACCGCTCTAATTCCATAGTCTTGCCGGCAATCACTCCCGGGTCTCACCACGCTTGCCAAACTTTTTTCAAAATTTATCTTGCGCGCTAAATACATGCGCGCTACATTCACCTCGCACTTACTTAGCGCGCAAACATTTAGCGCAAAAACACTCAAACCCGAACGAGGCGTACATCATGCAAACTCTCTACACCGCAATCGCAACCTCCACTGGCGGCCGTGACGGTCGTGCGGTTTCCAGCGACAACATCCTCGACGTCAAACTCGCTACTCCAAAAGAACTCGGTGGTGCGGGTGGCGCTGCTACCAACCCTGAACAACTGTTCGCCGCCGGTTACTCGGCCTGCTTCATCGGCGCGCTGAAATTCGTCGCCAGCCAGACCAAACGCAGCATCCCGAACGACGCATCGATCACCGCCCATGTCGGCATCGGTCAGATTCCTGGTGGTTTCGGTCTGGACATCGACCTGCACGTCAGCCTGCCAGGTCTTGAACAGGCCGATGCGCAATCCCTGGTCGATGCTGCCCACCAGGTCTGCCCGTACTCCAACGCCACCCGTGGCAACGTCGATGTGCGCCTGCACGTTACCGTCTAACCGCTGACTCCAAGACCGAACAGGAAACGAACATGAACACTTTCAGCAAAGTCTTGACCGGTACCCTTCTGACCCTGTCCATCCACAGTGCATTCGCGGGCGATGGGGTTGAGCACAACACCCAGGCGTTCCTCGATGTCCTGAATGCCGGCACCGGCAAACCGATGGAACAGCTTTCACCGAAAGATGCCCGGGCCATTCTGGTCGGCGCGCAAGCCGGGGTGAAATTGACGCTGCCAAAAGCGGACGTCAGCCAGAAGACCATTCAAGTCGACGGCCAACCGATCAGCCTGACCATCGTCCGGCCGGCCGGGGTCAAAGGCGAGCTGCCGGTGTTCATGTTCTTCCACGGCGGCGGCTGGGTGCTGGGGGATTTCCCGACTCACGAACGCCTGGTTCGGGATCTGGTCGCGGGTTCGGGTGCGGCGGCGGTGTTCGTCAATTACACCCCGTCGCCGGAAGCGCATTACCCGGTGGCGATCAACCAGGCTTACGCCGCGACCAAATGGGTGGCTGAGCACGGTAAAGAAATCAATGTCGACGGCAAGCGTCTGGCGGTGGCCGGCAACAGCGTCGGCGGCAACATGGCGGCCGTGGTTGCGCTGATGGCCAAAGACAAGGGCACCCCGGCGATCAAGTTCCAGGTGCTGCTGTGGCCGGTGACGGATGCGAACTTCGAAACGGCGTCTTACAACCAGTTTGCCGAGGGGCACTTCCTCACCAAAAACATGATGAAGTGGTTCTGGGACAACTACACCACCGACGCCAAGCAACGTAACGAGATCTATGCCTCTCCGCTGCGGGCGACCACCGCGCAACTCAAAGGCTTGCCACCTGCGCTGGTGCAGACGGCCGGCGCCGATGTGCTGCGCGATGAAGGTGAAGCCTATGCCCGCAAACTCGATGAGGCGGGTGTGCCGGTCACGTCGGTGCGTTACAACGGCATGATTCACGACTACGGTTTGCTGAATGTGGTGAGCCAGGTGCCAGCGGTGCGTTCGGCGATGTTGCAAGCGTCTGAAGAACTGAAACAACACCTGAAGAAATAACACCGCCCCTTGTAGGAGCGAGGCTTGCCCGCGAAGGCTTAGTGTCAGTCGACATAAATGTTGGATGACAAATCGCCTTCGCGGGCAAGCCTCGCTCCTACGGGGGGTTGTGCATTTCAGGCACAAAAAAGCCCGACTCAATGGTCGGGCTTTTTCATTCCTGAAGCGGTGCTTATTTAGCACGGCCTTTGTAGGAACCGCCTTCGCGGGTATCGATCTCGATCATGTCGCCGATTTCGATGAAGTCAGCAACCGACAGTTCGGTACCGTTCTTCAGTTTGGCAGGCTTCATCACCTTGCCGGAAGTGTCGCCGCGAGCGGAACCTTCGGTGTAGTCAACCTGACGCACGATAGTGGTCGGCAGTTCTACGGAAACCAGACGCTCTTCGAAGAAGATCGCTTCGCAAACATCGGTCATGCCTTCTTCAACGAAAGGCAGAACGGCTTCGATGTCTTCAGCGTTCAGCTCGTACATGGTGTAGTCGGTGGTGTCCATGAACGTGTAGGTGTCGCCGCTGATGAAGGACAGGGTCGCTTCTTTGCGGTCGAGGATTACGTCGTCCAGTTTGTCGTCGGCGCTGTAAACGATCTCGGTCTTGTAACCGGTCAGCAGGTTTTTCAGCTTGGTCTTCATGATCGCGCTGTTACGACCCGACTTGGTGAATTCAGCTTTCTGAACCAGCCAAGGATCGTTTTCGAGACGGATCACGGTACCGGGTTTCAGTTCTTTACCAGTTTTCATTGCGAATATCCGAATTTGGATGGGATTTACAAAAATCTAGGCCGCGTATCATATCCAATTTAGGTAAAACTGTACCAGCGCTGCGGCAAGATCGGCCTGCAAGGCTTGTTCCAGACACCAGTCTTCGGCATGTTTTTGCAGTTCCGGCCAGTGTTTACGGGTCGTCAGCCAGTGACCGGACATATCATGCCCGGCATTCCACGCCTGCCAAAGACCGCTGATCGCCTCGCGAGCAGGCGCCGACAAGCCTTTTGTGTACAGCGTCAGGAAGGCGTCGAGCTTGTCCAGGTGAATGTCTTCGTCCTGCCGATAGATGTGCCAGAGCAGTGGCCGGCCTGCCCACTGGGCGCGGACAAAAGAATCTTCGCCGCGCACGGCGTTGAAATCGCAGCTCCACAACAGTCGGTCATATTGGTCCTGTCGGACGAACGGCAGCACCTGCACGGTCAAGGCCTCGCGCACATGCACGGCGCCCGCCGCCAATCCGTCGACACCGAGCCAGCGTTCGACATCACCCAGAATCCGCCCTTCGGGCACCAACAGATGGGTGGGCACCGAATCGGCGGCCATCACCTCCAGCCAACTCGCCAGGCCGGTATTCTCATAAGCAAACAGTGAGATCAGCTGCGCACCTGGCGCGCGATCAATCCCCAACCCTTGCAGGAATGTTCGCTGAGCCTCGGGGCTTTGCTGAAATTGCCGACGTCGCTCGAGCAATCCGCTTTCACGCAGCAAGCCACCGGTGTCCTTCTGGAACCCCGGAAAGAAAAAATACTTCTGCACGCTTTTGTACTTCACCGACGGCAAACCGTGGCAGCCGATGACCCAGTCTTCGGCACTCAGATAATCCAGGTTCAGCCACAACGGCGGCTTCTCGCGCGCGGCCATGGCGTCCATGTAGCCACTCGGCAGTTGGCAGGCGAATGCGGCGATCACCACATCAGCGGCGTCGGTGGGCAGCCAGTCGGTTGGCCATTGCCGGACTTCGACCCCCTCCTGCCATTGCTGCGCGACATGGATGTCGATTTCGGGACAGAGCCGCTCGAAGGCCCGCAGGTCATCGACCCACAAACGCACCTCCAGCGAATGCTCGGCGACCAGTTGTCGGGCCAGGCGCCAGGTCACGCCGATGTCGCCAAAGTTGTCGACCACGGCGCAAAAAATATCCCAGCGGGTGTTCATTTCAGGCATTCCAGGCTCCCGTTGGCAAAGGCGCCGATTGTCCGCATAAATTACTCCGTGCAGAAGAGCCGACGGCGATTAATCTTCATGCGACAATCGCCACTCGCCCGCGACCACCCGCCAGGAGGCAGTCATGCCCTACCGCCCCAACCCGCGCCGCCCCTTGCCGATCCAGCTCAGTACCCTGCAACTGACCGGCAGCATTGCCCTCGGCTTGTGGCTGGGATTCCTCGCCATCGCGCTGACGTGCTGGCTGGCTTCCCGGCTGTTGTTCAACGAACAATTGGCACCGGTTGCACAAGCGATAGAGCAACTGGCGAAACCGCCCGTGGTCGCGCAACCGGTACCGGACATTCCGCCGCAGAGCCCGTTGTTCGACCAGTACGAAGAGAACCTGCGCAAGAACGAACAGCAGCAACGACTGGATCAGGCCCGCAGCACCGGCCGCAATCTGGCCAATCCGAAATGCCAGTTCTGGCTGCAACAGGACCAGACCGCGCCGAGCGAAAAAAGCCGCGCCAACGTCCTGCAATTCTGCGACTGATCATGAATAAACTGACTGTCCACCAATTGATTATCGACAAGCTGCGGGTCGACCTCGACATCGCCGAGCGTGCCGCGCAAACCGCTTACGAAACCGCCACTCACGAAGAAAACATCGCCGAGAACAAGTACGACACGCTGGGGCTGGAGGCGTCATACCTGGCGGCCGGGCAGGCGAAACGGGTCGAGGAAATCAGGCAATCGCTGGCGCTGTGCCAGAACCTGAACCTGCGGCCTTACGATGATCAACGCGGTATCGAAGTCGGCGCCCTGCTCGGCCTGGAAGACGAAAAGGGTCGTGAACAGTGGCTGTTTCTGGCCCCCGATGCGGCGGGCTTGAAGGTCGATCTGGTGGGGCAAATGATTACCGTCATCACCCCTCGCTCACCGCTGGGCAAAAGCCTGCTGGGCAAGTTCGAAGGGGACGAGGTGGAGATTCTGGTGGCGGGCGCTCGGCAACAGTTTTCTGTCACCGAGGTGGTCTAAAAATCAGTGGACAGGCAGTTCAACGCCGTCGAATAGCTCTTCCAGTTCCTGCTTGTTGTGGCACTGGATGGCCTTGGCCATGACTTCGCGGGTCAGGTGCGGTGCGAACTTCTCGATGAAGTCGCACATGAAGCCACGCAGGAAGGTGCCACGACGGAAACCGATTTTGGTGATGCTGGATTCGAACAGATCGCTGGCATCAAGCATGACCAGGTCGCTATCGAGTTTGGCATCGACCGCCATTTTCGCCACGATACCCACGCCCAGACCCAGGCGAACGTAAGTCTTGATCACGTCGGCGTCGGCGGCGGTGAACACCACCTTCGGCGTCAGGCCGCGATGGCTGAACGCTTCGTCGAGTTTCGAACGGCCGGTGAAACCGAACACGTACGTCACGATCGGGTATTCGGCCAGCGCTTCGAGGGTCAGCTTCGACAGCTTGGTCAGCGGATGGCCCTGAGGCACGACCACGCAGCGGTTCCAGCGGTAGCACGGCATCATCACCAAGTCACCGAACAGCTCGAGGGCTTCGGTGGCGATGGCGAAATCGACGGTGCCGTCAGCGGCCATTTCGGCGATCTGCATCGGCGAACCCTGGTGCATATGCAGCGCAACGTCCGGGTATTGCTTGATGAAATTGCTGATCACCGGCGGCAACGCGTAACGCGCCTGGGTGTGGGTAGTGGCGATCGACAGGGTGCCTTTCTTCTCGTTGGAGAATTCCTGGGCGATCTGCTTGATGCTTTCAACCTTGCGCAGGATCTCGCCGGCGGTGGTGATGATGCGCTCGCCGGCCGGGGTGACGCGGGTCAGGTGCTTGCCGCTGCGGGCAAAAACCTCGACGCCCAATTCGTCTTCCAGCAGACGGATCTGCTTGCTGATACCCGGTTGCGAGGTGTAAAGGCTTTGGGCTGTAGCGGAAACGTTGAGGTCGTGGTGCGCCACTTCCCAGATGTAGCGCAGTTGTTGAAGCTTCATATGAATCCCTCAAAGCAGGTAGACGCCACGGGCATCAGCGACGGTATATAACTATATTAATGGTTTGAAGAATAAATCTAGAACTTTTTTATCAAAACGCCACTATTCGTGTTCTGTGCCCTGCCTCGTGAATACGTTTCTCTTTTGACGAGTGGCTGTTGCTGCCAGGCAAGGCGCCGCGACGAGTCATAGCCCGCTATGGCGAGGAGCGGCAACGCAGCATGGCAGAAACAGACGCCGCCAAAAGAGGAACAGTATTTGCGAGGCAGGACACTAGCGGTCTCCCTGGCGACGACGTTCCACCAGCGGCACCAGATAGACCGGCACCCGAGCCAACTGCAACACCCGCGCTGCGGTCCTGCCCAAAGGCGTTTCCGCGCCAGCACCATGGCTATGACTACCTACGATCAACAAATCCACGGAGAGTTTCTGCGCCTGGTCGAGAATCACCTGCGACGGATCGCCCTGAAGCACCCGCACCGCCTGAATCCGGTCCAGATCGTGCGCCCCCTCTTCCCCCAACTCCTCACGAAAACTGTCGAGCACCCGTTGCTCGATACTGGCAATGACGGTGTTCAGGCCCTGGCTGTGAAACTCGTTCAACGCCTGTTCATCGAGGTAACTTTGAAGCACCGATTCGGCAAACAAACCCATCGGCTCAACCGCGTGCACCACATACAAGTCAGCATCGAATGTTCGAGCCAGCTCCAGGGCATGCTGCATCACTAACGGTGCGTACAGACCGAGGTCAGTGGCATACAGCATCGAACGAATCATATGACCTCCTCGAATGCCAACATGGCGGAGATTGATTCAGCTTAGCAGTGCCTTGACGAGTACGACGTCCCGCGTAACGCGTTGAACGGCGGGCTTAAACCTTTTGCTCGTTGCTTATGCCATGGGGCACATGGCCGGTAGCGACCACCTCGCGGGCCAACTCGCAATGGCCGGCCTGATCGTCGAAAAACACGTCGGCGGCAAAGGCTTCGAGGAAAGCGGACTTGGTCAGGCCGCCGAGGAACAACGATTCATCCAGGCGAATGTCCCACTCGCGCAACGTGCGGATTACCCGCTCATGGGCCGGCGCCGAACGCGCCGTGACCAGTGCGGTGCGGATCGGACAGGCGTCCTCCGGGAACTCACGCTGCAACAGATTGAGCGCTGCGAGAAAACCTTTGAACGGCCCGCCGCGCAGGGGCTCGCGGGCACTTTCGCGCTCGCTGGCCTGAAACGCTTCCAGGCCGCCCGCCTGATAAACGCGCTCCGACTCGTCAGAAAACAGCACCGCGTCCCCATCGAAGGCAATGCGCAATTCATCGCTCGCGGCACGGCTGGCACCGCCCGACAGAATGGTCGCCGCTGCGAAACCGGCGTCCAGCGCGCTGCGCACGTCTTCGGCGTGGGTCGACAGAAACAGGTCACAACCAAAGGCCTTGAGATACGGGTACGGGCTGCGCCCGCCGACAAACGCCGCGCGGGAAATCGCCAGCCCGTAATGGTGAATCGAGTTGAACACCCGCAGCCCGGTGTCGGCGCTGTTGCGCGACACCAGGATCACCTCGACCCTGGCGCGGCCGAGACGGGTATTGAGGCTGAGGAGTTTTTCCACCAACGGAAATGCATCACCGGGTTCGAGGATTTCGTCTTCGTGTTCGATCTGATATTGCCGATAAGCCTCGACGCCGCTCGACAGGTAGACCTTGTGGCTTTCGCTCAGGTCGAACAGCGCACGCGAAGAAATCGCCAGCACCAGTTTGTCGTCAATCGTCTTCGCCATGCCCTTCCCCCTCGGGTTGATCGACTCAGGTGTTCCGTCGATCGATAAAACTCAAACTGCGATACAACGCTTCGATTCGCGGCAATTCGCAACTGGCAGCCTTGGCCGCCGCCAGTGGCCGGGCGTAAATCGCTGTGAGTTCCAGCGGCCGCTTGTGCAGAAAATCGTGGTACATGCTCGGCCAGTAGTCCGGCATCTTTTCGGTCATCATGAACAGATAGTCCGCGTAACCGGTCGGCATGTCGTGACCGCAGGCCTTGGCGCCCTGCACCACTTCGGCCATCAAGGCCTTGATCAGTTCCCGGCTGTCGGCATCGGCCATCAACGGCGTCGTGCCCGCGCCAAGCAGTACCGAGAGGCCGTTGTAAGGGATATTCCAGACCAGTTTCTGCCAGCGTGCCTGATGCAGGTTCGGCATGGCCTGGGAGTCGATGCCGGCGCTGCGGAACAACCCGGCGCCCTCCTCGACAATCGCCATGCGCGCCTGTTCATCGGTGGCGGGGCCACTGTGGTAGCCGACGTTCACCGCGCCAAGGGCCTGATGAGTGATCGCTCCCGGGCCGGTGCGATGGACGCAGATCAGGCAGAGCCCGCCGAGCAGGTGCAGGGAATCCGGGAGCAAGGCTCGCAGACTGTCTTCGACGTCCAGGCCGTTTTGCAGCAACAGCACCTTGGCGTTCGGTGCCGCCGCTTGAATGATCGCCGGCGCCAGACCGGCATTGCTGGTGGTCTTCGCACCCACCAGCAGCCAGTCGCAGGGCGGCATGTCTTCGGCCGACGAATAGGCCTGGACCGGATTCAACGTCAGCGCGCCGTGCACCGCGCTGTCGAGTTGCAACCCGCGTTCGGCCACCGCTGAAAACTCGCTGCGCAACAGAAAGTGCACATCGAAACCGGCACGCGCCAGCATCAACCCGTAGAAACCACCGATCGCACCGGTTCCGATAATACCGATGGTCGGCCTGGCAACTGCTCCCGTCATGGCAACTCCTCTGCTGTTCTGGTCAGCGCCTGACCCACGGCCACATTGAGCTCGGTGCTGGTCAGGCGCGATTTTAACGCTCCGAAAAACTCACCGTCGCGCACCACAAACAGCGCCGGCAAATGAAAGACCTGATAACGCTCGACCACTCCGCCATTGTTCCCGGCATCGATCCAGCACAAGCGATCGACCTGCAGGTCGAGCCTTGGCAATTGCTCACGGGCAAACCGGCAGCTGGCGCAGCCGACGCTGGTGAAAATAACCAGCGACACGCCGCTCATCGCCAGCAACCGTTGGTCGGCGTCGAAATCGGTCAATTCCAATTCGACCACTATACTGGGGGAAACAATGTCAGATGGCCGACACATGGAGTCCGTGCTCATGGGACGTTTCATTCCTCATCCTGACGATGTGCCCGTCGAATTAACGTTGCTGAAACCTGAGTGTATTTCACGACAACAGCTGCACACTATCAGCCTCGGGGGCATGGCTTGCAATTACCACCGCGCCTGGCGTCACGGCACGGCGCTGGAAGTTCGCATCCCGACCCTGAACCCCGATTTGCGTTTCCTGGGCTACGTAGCCTGGTGCCTGCGACGCAAACACGGTTATCTGGTGGGCATTGCCTTTGTCGACGAACAGATGATGTTCAGTGCCCGAATGGGCGAACAGGTGTGCCAGATCGAACGTTATTGTCGCCAGCATGACGCCCACGACGACCTGCAGGAAACCCAGGCGCTGGCCCTCGAATGGGTCCAGCAACACGCCGACGAGTTCTCCCACGACACGGTTCGCAGGGCATTTGCGCAGGCGGTGATGGATTAAGGGACCTTATCAATTCGTTGCGAATGCCCCTTAAACCGCTGTCTGCCCATTGTCGAGCCACGGTGTAACGCGCTAAGGTTCCGCTCCCCGACGCGCTTAATTTGCTGTGCTCCGCCGCGCGGGTTCGCTGGCGGCCGGCACCCGTGACCTGACGAGTAAACGATGGCTGATTTACCGATCAACGACCTAAACGTCGCCTCCAACGAGACGCTGATCACTCCCGATCAGCTCAAGCGTGATATCCCTCTGAGCGACGCTGCCCTGCGCACCGTCACCAAGGGTCGCGAAGTCATTCGCAACATCCTGGACGGCACCGACCACCGCCTGTTTGTCGTCATCGGGCCGTGCTCGATCCACGACATCAAGGCTGCCCACGAATACGCCGAGCGCCTGAAGGTACTGGCTGCGGAAGTGTCCGATACCTTGTATCTGGTCATGCGCGTGTATTTCGAGAAGCCACGCACCACCGTCGGCTGGAAAGGCTTGATCAACGACCCGTACCTGGACGACTCCTTCAAGATTCAGGACGGTCTGCACATCGGTCGTCAGTTGCTGCTGGACCTGGCCGAGATGGGCCTGCCGACCGCCACCGAAGCCCTCGACCCGATCTCCCCGCAGTATCTGCAGGACCTGATCAGCTGGTCGGCCATCGGCGCACGCACCACCGAATCCCAGACTCACCGTGAAATGGCGTCCGGCCTGTCTTCGGCCGTCGGCTTCAAGAACGGCACCGACGGCGGCCTGACCGTGGCGATCAACGCCCTGCAATCGGTTTCCAGCCCGCACCGCTTCCTGGGTATCAACCAGGAAGGTGGCGTGTCGATCGTGACCACCAAGGGCAACGCCTACGGCCACGTGGTGCTGCGCGGTGGCAACGGCAAGCCGAACTACGATTCGGTCAGCGTCGCCCTGTGCGAGCAAGCGCTGAACAAGGCGAAGATCAAGCCGAACATCATGGTCGACTGCAGCCACGCCAACTCCAACAAGGACCCGGCACTGCAACCGCTGGTGATGGAGAACGTCGCCAACCAGATCCTCGAAGGCAACCAGTCGATCATCGGCCTGATGGTCGAAAGTCACCTGAACTGGGGCTGCCAGGCGATCCCGAAAGACCTCGCCGACCTGCAATACGGCGTGTCGATCACCGATGCCTGCATCGACTGGTCCGCTACCGAAAACACCTTGCGCAGCATGCATGCCAAGCTCAAGGACGTGCTGCCGAAACGCGTTCGCACCTGATCGGTTTTCAGCGCAAAAAAAAACGCCGGGCTATAAACCCGGCGTTTTTTTTATGCGTTCGTTTTACTGGCTCAGCTTGGCCGCATGCCGCTGATGACGCTCCATGTAGCGCTCCACATAGGAACACGAAGGAATGACGGTGTAGCCCATTTCCTCGGCGTACTCGAGCGCCTTCTCGGTCAAGGCTGCTGCAATGCCGCGACCACGCAATGCATTGGGCACAAAGGTGCGATAGATATCCAGGGTCTGTTTCCCCAGATCCATATAGGTCAGGTAGGCACGATGACCGTCCACATTGGTCTCGAACTGATGACCAGCCTGGTCATGGTGGATGGACAACGCCTCACTCATCACTACTCCTCGCGGGTCTTTGATTCTGACCCCTACCTTACCGATGTTTTTCCGGCGAAGGAACATCTACGCCACCCCGTGCCTGAATGGACACCGAGAAGAACAGCACCGATCTCGCGCAACCGAGCACGTATCAAATAGTAGGCACCATTGGCAGAAATGCTCAAGGTACGCTCGTCATCACGTCAGGTTGGGCAGAGGTGCTGCTCCGGGGTTACGCAGGGGCGGCTCGACCGAAGATCCCGGGTGGTCGATCGCCTGAACATTGCCGGATGTTGAGACTTAAGACGAGCGCCCTTCTTTTAAGTCACCTCAACTAGGAGAAAGATATGAGAGGTGCCACGCAAATCCCGAACAAAAGTGTAGACGAATCCATGTAGACAGACTTTAGCCAAGACCGCGAAAACACTCGCGGTCGCCGGGAACTTTTTCGTGCCAACTCGCTCAGCTCGGGCCTTGCAGCTGGATATTTTTTAATCAAATGCAAGTAAAAGTTGCTCGAAAAAGAATCAACGCCTACAATTTTTTTTGCTTCTTGCTTTACGTCAGTTTACTTACGACAAGTAATGGGTAGTATGTACGCCGGCTATTTCCTCACTCTGAGGAGACAGCTACTTAATAGAAAGTCCTTGAAGGGGAACACGATGAACAACGTTCTGAAATTCTCTGCTCTGGCTCTGGCCGCAGTTCTGGCTACCGGTTGCAGCAGCGTATCGAAAGAAACCGAAGCACGTCTGACCGCTACTGAAGACGCAGCTGCTCGCTCCCAGGCTCGTGCAGACGAAGCTTACCGTAAAGCTGATGAAGCTCTGGCTGCTGCTCAAAAAGCACAACAGACTGCTGACGAAGCTAACGAGCGTGCTCTGCGCATGCTGGACAAAGCTAGCCGCAAGTAATAATCCTTCGGGATTGTTATCAAGCCGACCCATTTTTTGGGTCGGCTTTTTTATGGCCGGTCGTTTTGTACCGCCCATAAAAAAACCCGCCGACGCGGTCAGCGTCGGCGGGTTCCTTTCAAGCATTACTGCAGCGGATCGAGCGGTGCACTCGTCACCATTGGCGCCGAGGAATTCGGCACTCCGATTTCCACCGGCAGACCATCTTCGGCGGCAACCACGTCGCGGACCACATCCCAGTTCATGCGCAGGTTGTTGGTGATGTCCTCACGCTTGAGCATCGCGTTGATCACCGCGGTGTGTTTGTCGACCACAGAAGGGTTGCCCTTGTCGTCCAGCGGCGTGTGCGCTTCCAGATACACCTTGCCGCCACTGACACCGAACTTGTACGGGTCGCTGATAATGCGCACCGACGTACCGACCGGCACCATGCTCGCCATCTCCAACACGTTGTTGTTGAACATGCGGAAGCAACCGTGGCTGGTGCGCATGCCGATGCCGAACTTCTTGTTCGAACCGTGGATCAGGTAACCCGGCGTGCCCAGGTTGAATTTGAACGGCCCCAGCGGGTTGTCCGGGCCGGCCGGCACGACGTTTGGCAACGGATCACCGTCTGCAAGGTGCTCGGCCTTGATCGAGGCTGGAGGCGTCCAGGTCGGGTTCGGCGTCTTGGCCGTGATGGTGGTGTGAGCGATCGGCGAACCCCAACCCTCGCGACCGATACCCAGCGGGAAGGTGTAAACCACATTCCGGCCTTTCGGATAGTAGTAGAGACGGTATTCAGCCAGGTTGATGACGATACCTTCACGCGGTCCCGGCGGCAGGATGAAGCGCGTCGGCAGCACGATTTCGGTACCGGCGCCTGGCAGCCATGCATCGACGCCAGGGTTGGCCGCGACCATTTCCGAGTAACCCAGATCGTAAGTGGTGCCAAGGTCGGCGAAGGTGTCTTCGTACTTGGCCTTGATGACCTGAACCTGGCCGATGATGTCTTCACCGGGCGGTGGCAGGGGCAACTCCAGTGCTGCTACGGGGCCTGCCACACAAAGGGCGGCAAGAGACAGGCAGCGGGTGACGGCAGGAAAGCGCGGCAACATCCGGTAAATCCTTCGCAGGGTCAGGGGATAAAAACGGGATTGTACACCGACGTCCGCAAATTCGGGGAGTTGGCCGATAGCACGCTATCTTTATTGCCTCAAAGCTCGAAGCGCAGCTCAGGCCAGATCGGCGAAGTGCCGCGTTTCTGCGATTCCAGGATCGCCCGGCACAGCGAGCACAGGCGCTGGTCCTGGAACACACGGCGGTCGACGCTCGACCAGCGCGGCTGCGCCGGAAGCAGGCTGCCGCAGAGGGTTCGATCGGCCGAACCACCCAACTCCAGCTGACGGGTCACCAGATGTACCCGCACTTCCTGGCAGGCGAACAGATCCAGCTGTTCGTCAGGCTCGATCAGTTGGTAGGCAAAAAGTGACCAGGCGGGACGCGGCATCGGGGGCTCCAAATCGGGGGCGCCACCTTAGCCGAAACGCCGCCGCTAGAAAAGCGTCAAAGCAGCGGTTTCAGTGTCGGCCAGACATTTTCCAGCAACTTGTCCTGAGCGTCCGCGGCGGGGTGCAAGCCGTCGGCCTGCATCAGGTCTGGACGACCGCCCACGCCATCGAGAAAAAACGGTACGAGGGGGATTTTTTTCTCGTTGGCGACGTTGCTGTACACCTCGGCGAAAGCCTTGGTGTAGCGCGCACCGTAGTTGGGGGGCAGTTGCATGCCGAGCAGCAGCACCTTGGCCCCACTGGCGCGGGAGCTGTCGATCATCGCTGCAAGGTTTTGTTGCAATTGCGTTGGCAGCATTCCGCGCAGGCCGTCGTTGCCGCCCAACTCGAGGATCACCAGCTCCGGCTTATGCTCTGCAAGCAGCGCCGGCAGGCGCGCCTGGCCTCCGGCACTGGTGTCGCCACTGATGGACGCATTGACCACTTTATCGTCGAAACCTTCGCGCTTGAGCCGTTGCTCAAGCAGCGACACCCACCCAACGCGGGTATCCAGTCCGAAACCGGCGCTGATACTATCGCCAACGATCAGGACAGTACCCGCCGCTGCGTTCTGGGCCATGCATAACAAGGCCAGGCCAGCACTCAAAAACCACACACGCATCGGATTCTCCATGGGCGCAAGCATTCTCACCGCGAAGAACCTCAGCAAAGTGGTTCCCAGCGCGGAAGGTGAACTGACTATCCTGCACGAACTCAGCCTGGAACTGAACAAGGGCGACAGCCTGGCCATCGTTGGCGCGTCCGGTTCAGGCAAATCCACCCTCCTCGGCCTGCTCGCCGGCCTCGACTTGCCGAGCAGTGGCGAAGTCACCCTCGCCGGCCAGGGCCTGAGCAATCTCGATGAAGACCAGCGCGCGCGTATTCGCGCCGAACACGTCGGTTTTGTCTTTCAATCATTCCAGTTGCTCGACAGTCTCAACGCGCTTGAAAACGTCATGCTGCCGCTGGAACTCGATGGCCGCAAAGACGCCCGTGAACGTGCCACTCAATTGCTCCAGCGGGTTGGCCTGGGCCAGCGTCTGACTCATTCGCCCCGCCAGCTCTCCGGCGGCGAACAGCAGCGCGTGGCGATTGCCCGTGCGTTTGCCGCCGAACCCGACGTGCTGTTCGCCGACGAACCCACCGGCAACCTCGACAGCCACACCGGCGAGCGCATCAGCGACTTGTTGTTCGAACTCAACCAGGAACGCGGCACGACGTTGGTGCTGGTGACCCACGATGAACGCCTGGCACATCGTTGCCGGCGCCTGATCCGACTTGAAGCCGGCCTGCTGGTCGCCCCCCTGGAGCCTTGATGGCACGCTTGCCGCTGTTGCGCCTGTTCAGTCTCGCCCTCCGCCAATTGCTGCGCGACGCCCGCGCCGGCGAGTTGCGGGTGTTGTTCTTCGCCTTGCTGGTGGCGGTGGCGGCGAGTACCGCCATCGGTTACTTCGGTGCCCGCCTGAACGGCGCCATGATGCTGCGCGCCACCGAATTCCTTGGCGCCGACCTGCTGCTCGAGGGCAGCTCACCGGCGCGGCCCGAACAGATCAAAAGCGGGACGGAGCTGGGCCTCGAACATGCGCAGGTGGTGGAATTCTCCAGTGTCATCGCCACTGACAATGGCATTCAGCTGTCCAGTATCAAAGCCGCCGACGAGGTCTATCCCCTGCGCGGCGAACTGAAAAGCGCCCCCGCCCCCTTTGCACCGGAAGAGTCCGGGGGCGGACCGAAACCCGGTGAGGCCTGGGTCGAGGCACGATTGCTGACCGCACTGGACCTGAAGATCGGCGACAGCATCGACGTCGGCATGCGCACCCTGAAACTGGCGCGAGTGCTGACTTACGAACCGGATCGCGCCGGCAATTTCTACAGCCTGACGCCGCGCGTGCTGATCAACCTCAGCGACCTCGCCGCCACCGGCGTGGTGCAACCCGGCAGCCGCGTCAGTTACCGCGAACTCTGGCGCGGCAAAGCCGAAGCGCTGGAAACCTATCGCCAACTGATCAAACCCGGCCTCGCCGCCAACCAGCGCATCCAGGATGCGCGCGATGGCAACCGGCAGATTGGCGGCGCGCTGGGCAAGGCCGAACGTTACTTGAACATGGCGAGCCTGGTGGCGGTGCTGTTGTCCGGTGTCGCGGTGGCGCTGTCGGCAACACGCTTCGCAACCCGCCGCTTCGATGCCAGCGCGTTATTGCGCTGCCTCGGGCTGTCCCGCCGGGAAACCATGGTCCTGTTCAGTTTGCAGCTGACGGTGCTCGGCCTGTTGGCCAGCATCAGCGGCGCGTTGATTGGCTGGCTGGCGCAGCTGGGCCTGTTCGCGCTGCTGCATGATTTGTTGCCCACCGACGTTCCACCGGGCGGCCTGTTTCCGGCAATCGCCGGGATCGGCACCGGGCTGGTGGCGCTGGCCGGTTTTGCCTTGCCGCCACTGGCCGCATTGGGTCGGGTTCCGCCATTGCGGGTTTTGCGCCGCGACATGCTGCCGATTCCTTCCAGCACCTGGATGGTCTACGGCGCGGCATTGGGCGCTCTCGGGCTGATCATGTGGCGCCTGAGCCTGGACCTGGTGCTGACCTTCGCCCTGCTCGGCGGTGGCGTGATTGCGGCGCTGGTGTTGGGTGGCTTGCTGTTGCTGCTGCTGAAAAGCCTGCGCCGGATGCTCGCGCGTGCTTCGTTGCCGTGGCGCCTCGGGTTGGGTCAATTGCTGCGTCATCCACTGGCGGCGGCAGGCCAATCCCTGGCCTTCGGTTTGATTCTACTGTCCATGGCGTTGATCGCCTTGCTGCGCGGTGAGCTGCTGGACACCTGGCAAAACCAGTTGCCGAAAAACGCGCCGAACTACTTCGCGCTGAACATTCTGCCGGCCGACAAACAGGCCTTCACCGATCGCCTGATCGAACTGTCGGCGCAATCGGCGCCTCTGTACCCGGTGGTGCCGGGACGTTTGATCAGCATCAACGGCGAGCCGGTTCGGGACATCGTCAGCAAAGACTCGGCCGGAGATCGGGCGATCCAGCGCGACCTGAGCCTGACCTGGGCGGCGGACCTGCCCGCAGGTAACAAGCTCACGGCGGGAAACTGGTGGAGCGAACAGCCTGTAGACGACGTTCCCGGCGTGTCAGTAGAAGGCAAAGTCGCCGAAAGCCTGAAGCTCAAGCTGGGCGATCATATGGTGTTTACCGTCGGCGGGGCCAATCGCGAAGCGAAAGTCACCAGCCTGCGGGAGATCAACTGGGACAACTTCCAGCCGAACTTCTTCATGATCTTCCAACCGGGAACATTGAAGGACTTACCGGCGACTTACCTGACCAGCTTCTATCTGGCGGCCGGTCATGATCAGCAGATTGTCGACCTGTCCCGCGCCTTTCCGGCGGTGACCATCCTGCAAGTCGAAGCCTTGCTTGCGCAACTGCGCAGCATCCTCGCCCAGGTCACCCTGGCGGTGGAATACGTGCTGTTGTTCGTGCTGGCAGCGGGGATGGCGGTGCTGTTCTCGGGTCTGCAAGCGACGCTGGATGAACGCATTCGTCAAGGCGCCTTGTTGCGAGCGCTGGGGGCCGAACGACAATTGCTGGTCAAGGCCCGGCGAATCGAGTTCGGTCTGCTCGGCGCGGTCAGCGGACTGCTGGCAGCGCTGGGTTCGGAACTGGTCAGCCTGGTGCTGTACCGTTACGCGTTCGATCTGCCCTGGCACCCACATCCATGGCTGTTGGTACTGCCATTGATCGGTGCCGTGCTGATCGGTGGTGCCGGTGTGTTCGGCACTCGCCGGGCGTTGAACGCCAGCCCCCTGACAGTGTTGCGCGAGGGTTGATAGACTCAAGCCCTCTCCATCACAAGAAGTTGCCATGAGCCGTTATCGCCCTCCCCGCACCGCTGGCACCGCGCTGATCACCCCCGAAGGTGAAGCGCGGATGCGGGCCGAGTTTCATGAGCTCTGGCATGTGCGCCGACCGCAAGTCACGCAATCGGTCAGCGAGGCGGCGGCGCAAGGTGATCGCTCCGAGAACGCCGAATACACCTACGGCAAAAAGATGCTGCGCGAGATCGACAGCCGCGTTCGTTTCCTGACCAAACGCCTGGAAGCACTCAAGGTGGTCAGCGAAAAGCCCAGCGATCCGAACAAGGTCTACTTCGGCGCCTGGGTCACAATCGAGGACGAGGACGGCAAGGAGTCGCGTTACCGCATCGTCGGCCCGGATGAACTGGACTTGAAACTGGGCCTGATCAGTATCGACTCACCCTTGGCACGCGCCCTGATCGGCAAGGCGCTGGACGCTGAAGTTCGCGTCCAGACACCGACTGGCGAGCAGTGCGTGTACATCGTGGCGATTGAATACCCCTAGGCCTTAACGGCGGGTGATCAACCCTTGGCGGGCAACGCGTGTCAGCTGCTTGATCACTTCCGGCGCTTCTTCGAGGCTGGGCGACTGAATCACTGCCAGGTCGAAACTGTCGCTGGCAAATCGGGCCAGCGATTCACCGTCTTCGACAAACTGGATCAGGAACGCTGCGGGCCCACCGGTACGACGTGGCCAGCCATCCAGATAACGCAAGAGCGTCGGCTGGTGTTTGCCGCCAAGCAGGATTTTTGGATTGCGCTGGGTGAGGTGTGCCGTGATCGGCGCGGGGCGTACAACGGGGTTTAGTGCATTCATTGTGTCGTGTCTCTGCCTCAAAAGTCTGCATGGCAGGTGAGAGGCAACACCGAACCAGCGCTTTAGCGGTATTTCGAAGCCTGTTTCAAGCTTCTATCGGCAACTGAATGAGTCACCTGGCGCCCCGCAAGTAGCTGTTTAAATCGGCGCATGAGCAGCATCCTAGAGAAGCTGACTGGACAGTGTCAAGAATGACGCACAACAAAAAAGGCCCGCGCAATGCGGGCCTTTTCGTTGAGCCAGAGCGGTCAGCCAGCGATGGCGCGGTCGGCCGACAGTTTGCCGGCGCCTTCGATCAGCACCGCGATGCTGCCACCGAGCAGGGCCAGGGCGAATTCATAACCGTTGTTGGCCATGAACAATCCGTTAGGAAGGTGTACCGAGAAAATCGCCACCAGCGAGAGGAAGGTCAGGCCGAGGGCTGCCGGACGGACCAGCAAGCCGATGATCAAGGCCAGACCGCCGAAGAACTCGGTACCGCCCGCCAGCGTCGCCATCAGGTAGCCCGGCGCCAGGCCGATACTCTCCATGTACTGCGCGGTGCCGGCCAGGCCGTAACCACCGAACGCCCCGAAGAGTTTCTGCGCGCCGTGGGCTGCGAAGATGATACCGACGAAGATCCGCAAAACAGTCAGGCCGTAGCCAGCGCGGGTAAACAGTACCTTGTTGATCAGTGAGCTCATGCTGTGTCATCCATTGTGAGTTTGTGTGTTGGTTGGCCGCTATATTAATCAGTAAATCGAATGTTAAAAGCGCAATATTTCCACCATAACAATCAGTTTAGTCGATCATTTCCGTGAGGCCACTTTCTGCCCCTGAGGCTCCAACGACTCCCGCTCCCGATCGAACGCCAGGTAATACTTGTTCACGCTATTAACATAGCTGACAGGGCCCATTCCCACCTGCTCCATGGCGATGCGCTCGACCTGGAAGAACCACTGATTGGGATTCAAACCCCGGCGCCGCGCCTCGGCGCGCATGCCTTGAACCCGCTCCGGCCCGATGTTGTAGGCCGCCAGCACGAACGCCATGCGCTCACGCTCGTTGAGTTTGGGGCTGGCAAAAAACTTGCGGCGGATCATCGCCAGGTACTTGGCTCCGGCCTGCACGTTGGCGTCGAGGTCCTGAATGTTATTGACCCCCACCCGCTGGGCCGCGGACGGAGTGATCTGCATCAGGCCGGTGGGGCCGCCACCGCTGCGGGCATTGGGCTGCAGCGCGGATTCCTTGAACGCCAGTGCCGCCAGGTTCAGCCAGTCCATGCCTTGGGCAGCAGCGTGCTTTTGCAGCACCGGTCGAAGTTTTTCCAGGCGCTGGCGATCAGCCTTGGCCAGCGGATAGTGCACTTGATACAGGCGCCGATAGATCCTCAGGAACGACGCGTCCTGATCCGAGGGCTTTTTGTAGCCGGTGAGGAAGCGGTCGATACTCGCCCGCAGCATCGAAGCATCGCGACGCACAAACCAGTACTCCTCCCCCGGCTCGCTGATCAGCACCTGCCGATCAAAGCGCAGCTTGGGCAAGATCTTGCCCCAGCGTTCGGCAATCGGTTGCTCGACGATCGTCAGGTGAAAGATGCCGCCCTGCACCATCTCCAGCACGTCTTCGACCGCCAGGGTCGGATCGACCCACTCGATCTTTACCGGGGCCAGTTTGTGCAGGGCGAGTTTTTGATTGATCTGACTGATCGCTTCTCCGGCGGCGCTACCGGTGGGCAATGCCAGGGTTTTACCGGAAAGCTGTTCAAGGTGGGTGTAGCGTTTCTCGCCTTTGATCCCCACCAACACCAGCGGGATGTTGCTGGCAATAGGCTCACTGGTGCTGACGGCGTAACCCGGTTGCAGATCGAGCAATTCCCCCGGCGCAACCAGATCGCCCTCCCCGCGCTGTAACGCGCCGAGCAGTTGATCCTTGGCTTTGGGGATGATCTTGAGGGTGACTTCCTGACCGTCGCGGGCGTGACCATTGAGGTATTGCTCGAAAGCGCGCAATCGATGGTATTCGACGCCGATGGCCTGGCCCTGGACTTCGCCGGAGCTGTTGCGGCTCTGGTTGACCAGCACCTTCAGCACACGGCTGCTGCGGATTTCCTGCAGATCGCGCACCTTGGCCGCCGGCACGGCTTGCAGCGGGCCGGCCAGACGCGCAACCGCCGGCATCGGCAGGAGCAACGAACCACACAGCAGTAACAAAATCGAGGGACGTGTCATCCACTCTCCGGAAAGAATACTGGGCCGATCTCAACAATTTTCATGAAATCGAACGACAGAAACAGAGCGCCTTGAGCGCTGGCAAAGTGCGAAAGACTGGCACAGTGATGGCACGCTGACCACCCCGGCTTGCCTCGCGGCATCAAAAGACAGCTTTAACTCGTTGTAGTTCTTGGCTTTTCTTATAAATCTACAGCTCTGATATGCTTTCCGGCCTTTGGTCCGAGGTAGCACCATGCAACTCATCGATATCGGCGTCAACCTGACCAACCCCAGTTTTGCCGACAAGCACCAGGCTGTACTCGACCGCGCGTATGCCGCCGGGGTCTGCCAATTGGTGCTCACCGGCACCAGTGTCGAGGGCAGTGAACAGGCGCTGGAACTGTGCCAGCAACTGGATGACACGGCGCAACGGCTGTTCGCCACTGCCGGCATTCATCCTCACTCGGCCAGCGACTGGAACGCCGACAGCGCCCAGCGCCTGCGCAGCCTTCTCAAAGAGCCGAACGTGGTGGCCGTGGGTGAATGCGGCCTGGATTTCAATCGCGATTTCTCGCCGCGTCCGCAACAGGAAAAAGTCCTCGAAGCGCACCTGGAGATGGCCGTCGAACTGCAATTGCCAGTGTTTCTCCATGAGCGCGACGCCAGTCAGCGTTTGCTGGAAATCCTCCGCGATTACCGCGACCAGTTGCCCGCCGCCGTGGTGCATTGCTTCACCGGCGAGAAGAAAGCGCTGTTCAGTTACCTCGATCTGGATTTGCACATCGGCATCACTGGCTGGATTTGCGACGAGCGTCGCGGCACGCACCTGCATCCGTTGGTGAAGGAAATCAAGCGCGGGCGGTTGATGCTGGAGAGTGATGCACCGTATCTGCTGCCGCGCAGCTTGCGGCCCAAGCCGAAGAATGGCCGTAACGAACCGGCGTATCTGACTGAAGTGTTGCGGGAAGTGGCGTTGCATCGCGGGGAAAGCGAGGAAGAACTGGCGGCTCACAGCACCGCGTGTGCGCGGGCCTTTTTCGGACTGCCGTCAATAGCCGGATGACGCATCGCGGGCCTGGAGCAGGCCCGCGATACAGCGGTCTTAGTGACTGCTGCGCATCATTTCCTTTGGCACGTATTTGCCGATCTCGAACTTGCCGATCGCCGCGCGGTGCACTTCGTCCGGGCCGTCGGCCAGGCGCAGGGTGCGCTGCATTGCATACATGTAGGCCAGCGGGAAATCGTTGGAAACCCCTGCCCCGCCATGGATCTGGATCGCCCGGTCGATAACGCGCAGAGCCACGTTCGGTGCGACCACCTTGATCTGCGCGATTTCGCTCTTCGCCACTTTGTTGCCGACGGTGTCCATCATGTACGCCGCTTTCAGGGTCAGCAGGCGTGCCATGTCGATCTCCATCCGCGAGTCGGCGATTTTGTCGATGTTACCGCCCAGACGCGCCAACGGTTTGCCGAACGCAGTACGGTTCACCGCGCGCTTGCACATCAGTTCCAGTGCACGCTCGGCCATGCCGATCGAACGCATGCAGTGGTGAATCCGGCCAGGGCCAAGGCGCCCCTGAGCGATTTCAAAGCCGCGTCCTTCACCCAACAGAACGTTTTCGTACGGCACCCGGACGTTTTCGAACAGTACTTCGGCGTGGCCGTGTGGCGCGTCGTCGTAACCGAATACCGGCAGCGGGCGGACGATCTTCACGCCAGGGGCATCCACCGGCACCAGAATCATCGAGTGCTGGGCGTGGCGCGGCGCATCAGGATTGCTCAAACCCATGAAGATCAGAATCTTGCAGCGTGGATCGCAGGCACCCGACGTCCACCATTTCTTGCCGTTGATCACCCACTCGTCACCGTCACGCACCGCGCGGGCGGCCATGTTGGTGGCGTCGGAGGAAGCCACGTCCGGCTCGGTCATGGCGAACGCCGAACGGATCTCGCCGCGCAGCAGCGGCTCGAGCCAGCGTTGCTTCTGTTCTTCGTTGGCGTAACGCACCAGCACTTCCATGTTGCCGGTGTCGGGTGCCGAGCAGTTGAACGGCTCGGGGCCCAGCAGCGAGCGGCCCATGATTTCTGCCAATGGCGCGTATTCGAGGTTGGTCAGGCCGGCGCCGAGCTCGGACTCAGGCAGAAACAAATTCCACAGGCCTTCGGCCTTGGCCTTGAGTTTGAGTTCTTCCATGATCGCAGTCGGCTGCCAACGGTCGCCCTCGGCAACCTGGCGTTCGAACACGGCTTCGGCGGGATAGACGTAGGTGTCCATGAACGCGGTCACGCGCTCACGCAGTTCTTGCACCTTGGGCGAATAAGCGAAATCCATGAGCAGCTACCTTCTTGAGGGAGGTTGTTTAGGTCATGCAATCGATGCTAGAACAGCTACGAAAATTTACCTAGCCTATTCTCGGCGTGTATTAACATTCATCACCGATATATGATCGGGTGATTGCCGAGGCCCCCGGCCTCATCAAAATGCCCCAACAATAAGAGTGCAGCGCAATGAATCTGAGCAAGGTCGACCTCAACCTTTTCATCGTCTTCGACGCGATCTACACCGAAGCCAACCTGACCCGCGCCGGGCAGATTGTCGGCATTACTCAGCCTGCGGTCTCAAACGCTCTGGCACGCTTGCGCGAGACCTTCAACGATCCGCTCTTCGTTCGCACGGCCCAGGGCATGGTGCCAACGCCGATGGCGCAAAACATCATCGGCCCGGTGCGCAATGCCCTTTCCCTGCTGCGCGTGTCGGTACAGGAAAGCCGTATCTTCAACCCGCTGCAGGCAGTCAAGACGTACCGCATCAGCATGACCGACCTCACTGAAGCGGTGATCCTGCCGCCACTGTTCCAGCGCCTGCGACGCCTGGCGCCGACGGTGATCATCGAAAGCTTTTTGTCCAAGCGCCGCGAGACCACCAAGGAACTGGCGGCCGGGCGTCTCGACTTCGCGGTGGACGCACCGCTCAACACCGACCCGCAAGTGCGTCACGTCAAGTTGATGGAAGACCGTTACGTGTGTGCCATGCGCAAGGGCCATCCGCTGGCGGGCAAGGAGAAATTCACCCTCGATGACTACCTGTCGCTGACCCACATCCATATTTCCAGCCGTCGCAGCGGTCTCGGTCATGTTGACCTCGCACTCGGGAAAATGGGCATTCAGCGCAAGATCGCCTTGCGTTCCCAGCATTACCTGATGGCATCGCAGGTGTTGCAGCAGACCGACATGGTCATGACCGTGCCGGAACGCTTCGCCCGCCGCCATGATTTGTATTCGGTGAACCTGCCGGTCAACGATGTACCGCCGGTGGAAACCCACCTCTACTGGCACGAAAGCACCGACCAGGACCCGGCCAACCGCTGGATGCGCGAGCAGATGATCGAGTTGTGTCAGCAGGTGACGGCGCATGAGAAGAAGCTCGATAAGGTGTAAGGCGTTAGACTGCGTTATCGTTCTTCGCGGGCAAGCCTCGCTCCTACTAGTTTTACGCGAACGTGTAGGAGCGAGGCTTGCCCGCGAAGAGGCTCGCAAGAACACTGAAGATCCCTGCCCCTTGACGTAAACGTCAACCTGCCATTAGCTTAGCGCCATGACCTTTTTCGAGCGCTTCCATGAGCAGCCAGACCTACAGCATTTCCGACCTCGCCCGTGAACTCGATATCACCACGCGGGCCATTCGCTTTTATGAAGAGCAAGGCCTGCTCAGCCCCGAGCGCCGTGGCCAGGAACGCGTGTATACGCCTCGTGACAAGGTCAGCCTGAAGCTGATCCTGCGGGGCAAGCGCATTGGCTTTTCCCTGGCCGAGTGCCGTGAGCTGATCGAACTCTACGACCCGACCGGCGGCAACCAGAAACAACTGCAAACCATGCTGAACAAGATCGCCGAGCGCCGCGAACAGCTGGAGCAGCAGATGCTCGACATCGAACAGATGAAGCTGGAACTGGACACGGCGCAGGAGCGCTGCACCCAGGCACTGGAGCAGACGATCAAGAGCCAGGAAGCGATTCAGTAAGTCCACACAGTCCCCCTGCGGGAGCGGGCTTGCTCGCGAAAGCGATTTCTCAGCCAACATCAATGTTGAATCTAAGTCCGTCTTCGCGAGCAGGCCCGCTCCCACAGTAGATCGTTGTTCGCCCACTATTACAGGTGAATCCCCATGTCCCTTCCCTCCCATGTACGCCTGGTCGAAGTCGGCCCCCGCGACGGTCTGCAAAACGAAGCCCAGCCCATCAGCGTTGCGGACAAGGTGCAACTGGTCGACGCGCTGACCGCTGCGGGCCTTGGTTATATAGAAGTCGGCAGTTTCGTTTCGCCCAAGTGGGTGCCGCAAATGGCCGGTTCCGCCGAAGTGTTCGCGCAGATCCAGCGCAAACCAGGCGTGACCTATGGCGCACTCGCCCCCAATCTGCGCGGGTTCGAAGATGCGATCGCCGCCGGGGTCAAGGAAGTCGCAGTGTTCGCCGCAGCGTCAGAAGCCTTCTCACAACGCAACATCAACTGCTCGATCAGCGAAAGCCTGGAGCGTTTTGCGCCGATCATGGAGGCTGCCAAACAACATGGCGCCAGCGTGCGCGGATACGTGTCGTGTGTGCTGGGTTGCCCGTACGAAGGTCACGTCGCACCGGAACAGGTCGCCCGGGTCGCCCGTGAGCTCTACGCCATGGGCTGCTACGAAATCTCGCTGGGCGACACCATCGGCACCGGCACGGCTGGCGCGACACGCAAGATGTTCGACGTGGTGTCCGCCGACGTGCCACGGGAAAAACTCGCCGGGCACTTCCACGACACTTACGGCCAGGCCATGGCCAATATCTACGCCAGCCTGCTGGAAGGCATCGCGGTGTTCGACAGCTCCATCGCCGGTCTCGGCGGCTGCCCGTACGCCAAGGGCGCCAGCGGTAACGTCGCCACTGAAGACGTGGTTTATCTGTTGAATGGTTTGGGCATCGACACCGGTATTGACCTGGACGCCTTGATTCTGGCCGGTCAGCAGATTTGTACCGTGTTGGGCCGTTCGACGGGTTCGCGCGTGGCCAAGGCGCGCAGCGCCCAGTGAGTGTGTCCGGGTGTTACCGCCCATTCTGAAATGTGGGGCTCAACCGAGTAACACGGAAACAAATTGTCGGGTTTTGCCTGAGAGAAAAATCCGACAAAAATTCAAGCTATTGATTTTAAAGGATTTTTAAAAGTTGGCACGGCTTCTGCTATCTCTATGGCATAACAAGAATAAAAAGCAGCAAACCAATAAAAATAAGACGAAACGACTCTGACATAACAAGAACAACACGGCAGAGACGCAGCTAACAGATTTTTTTGGAGAAGGTGTGCTTTTCAGGGTGCTTTTCGGAGTAACCCGCAACCGGGCAGAGAACAATAAAACTACCTTCAGGTAGCTCCCGAACTGGTTGGATCGCTCAGCGAAAAAGCAGATCAGCGCTCAAAAAAATACGTTTGCTCTTGATCCCGGATGGGGATCGATAAAAACAGCGGTAAAGGGTCACGGTTACCAAAAACAAAAACAGACCGCCCCTCAATAATAAAAAAAGAGCACGCGCAACGAAAATTAAAGGGGAGCTTCGGCTCCCCTTTGTGCTTTCTGGCGTTTGGGTTTCCCCCTTATCCAACTGTGGGAGCGGGCTTGCTCGCGAAGGCGTCAGGTCAATCGAAATCAATGTTGAATGACGTACCGCTTTCGCGAGCAAGCCCGCTCCCACAGGAGGATCGTGTTTAGCCTTGGTTCTCGCGTAGCTCCTCGATACTGATCTCGCGCATCCGGAATTTCTGGATCTTGCCGGTCACCGTCATCGGAAACTCCTCGACGAACTTGAAGTAACGCGGCGTCTTGAAGTGCGCGATGCGTTCCTTGCACCAGGCTTGCAACTCCTGCTCGGTGGCACTGTGGCCCGGGTGGAGCTTGATCCAGGCGACGATCTCTTCGCCATAACGCGAACACGGAATGCCGATCACTTGCACGTCCGCGACCGCCGGGTGAGTAAAGAAGAACTCTTCCAGCTCCCGCGGGTAAATATTCTCACCGCCGCGGATGATCATGTCCTTATTGCGTCCGGCAATGCACACGTAGCCTTCGTCGTTCATGCTCGCCAGGTCACCGGTATGCATCCAGCCGGCCTGGTCGATCGCTTCCGCGGTGCCTTCGGGGTTGTTCCAGTAGCCGAGCATCACGCTGTAGCCGCGGGTGCAAAGTTCGCCGATGGTGCCACGCGGCACCAGGTTGCCCGCCTCGTCGATGATTTTGCTTTCCAGTTGCGGCTGGGTACGGCCGACGGTGGTGACGCGCAATTCCAGTTCGTCTGACGGACCCGTCTGCAAAGACACCGGACTTGTTTCCGTCATGCCGTAGGCTATCTGCACTTCGCTCATGTGCATTTCACTGATGACCCGACGCATCACTTCGATCGGACAGGTCGCTCCGGCCATGATCCCGGTGCGCAGGCTCGACAAGTCGAACTCGGCACGTCGGGGTTGATCGAGCATCGCGATAAACATGGTCGGCACGCCATAGAGTGCGGTGGCTTTCTCTTCGGCGACAGTGGTCAGGGTCAGCAACGGATCGAATGCATCATTGGGGTAGATCATGGTGCTGCCATGGGTGATGCAGCCGAGGTTGCCCATGACCATGCCGAAGCAGTGATACAGCGGCACCGGAATCACCAGCCGATCATCGGCGGTCAAACCGAGGCTTTCGCCGACCATGTAACCGTTGTTGAGAATGTTGTAGTGGCTGAGGGTCGCGCCCTTGGGGAAGCCGGTCGTGCCAGAGGTGTACTGGATGTTCACCGGTTGGTCGAAATGCAGGCTGTCCTGACGTTCGCGCAGCTGTTCGGCGGACACGCTGGCCGCGAGATCGGCCAGTTGTGACCACGGCAGGAAACCCGATGGCGGTTGCGCATCCAGACTGATGACCCCGCGCAGTTCAGGCAGGCGTTCACTCTGCAACTGACCGATGGATTGCTCCGCCAGCTCAGGCACCAGCCCTTGCAACATGCCGTGATAGTCGGAGGTCTTGAAAGCGCCCGCACAGACCAGCCATTGGCAACCCGATTGCTTCAACACGTATTCGAGTTCGGAACTGCGATACGCCGGGTTGATGTTGACCAGAATCACGCCGAGCTTCGCGCTGGCGAACTGGCTGATGCACCACTGCGCGCAATTCGGTGCCCAGATGCCGAGGCGATCTCCGGCTTGCAGGCCCAGCGCCAGCAATGCCCTGGCATGCAGGTCCACCGCGTCGGACAGTTGTTGCCAGGTGTAACGCAGCTGTTGGTGGCGGACGACCAACGCTTCTCCAGCCGAGTACTTGGCGACGGTGTTATCGAACGCCTGACCGATGGTCATCGCCAGCAAGGCTTTGTCCTGAGCACCACGGGTGTAGCTGCGTTGCGGGCTTGCACTGGGTTGATCCATGACGACCCCTATTGTCTTTATTTATGGGTTGCCGACGCTTACTTGTGGGAGCGGACTGTGGCGAGGGGATTCATCCCCGTTCGGCTGCGAAGCAGTCGCAAAACTCATGAATGCGGTTTTCTGAGTTACCGCAATCACAGATTCAGGGCCGCTTCGCAACCCAACGGGGATAAATCTCCTCGCCACACAGGCTCGCTCCCACAGGGTGACCGTCGCGAGTCTGTAAGAACGACTCTACTCTCGCTCAAGTTGACGTTAACGTAAAGGGTGATTGACAGCCATTCGTCACAGGCTTACGTTAACGTAAAGGTGAGAGCTGGATCACGGCCCTCCCCACCCTACAAAAAAGCCAAAAGGTGACCCATGAGCTACCCATCCCTGAACTTTGCCCTCGGTGAAACCATCGACATGCTGCGCGATCAGGTTCAGTCCTTCGTCGCCAAAGAGATCGCGCCACGCGCTGCTCAGATCGACATCGACAACCTGTTCCCCGCCGACCTGTGGCGCAAATTCGGCGACATGGGCCTGCTCGGCGTTACCGTGCCGGAAGAGTACGGCGGTGCTGGCTTGGGTTACCTGGCCCACGTGGTCATCATGGAAGAAATCAGCCGTGGCTCGGCCTCGGTCGCCCTGTCCTACGGCGCGCACTCCAACCTCTGCGTCAACCAGATCAACCGCAACGGCAATCACGAACAGAAAAGCAAATACCTGCCGAAGCTGATCAGCGGCGAGCACATCGGCGCCCTGGCCATGAGCGAACCGAATGCCGGTTCCGACGTGGTGTCGATGAAACTGCGCGCCGACAAACGCGGTGATCACTACGTGCTCAACGGCAGCAAGACCTGGATCACCAACGGCCCGGACGCCAACACCTACGTGATCTACGCCAAGACCGACCTGGAAAAAGGCCCGCACGGTATCACCGCGTTCATCGTCGAACGTGACTGGAAAGGCTTCAGCCGCAGCAACAAGTTCGACAAGCTCGGCATGCGCGGTTCGAACACCTGCGAGCTGTTCTTCGATGACGTCGAAGTGCCGGAAGAAAACATCCTCGGCATCCTCAACGGCGGCGTGAAAGTGCTGATGAGCGGCCTCGATTACGAACGCGTCGTGCTTTCGGGTGGCCCTACCGGGATCATGCAGGCCTGCATGGACCTGATCGTTCCGTACATCCACGATCGCAAGCAGTTCGGTCAGAGCATCGGCGAATTCCAGCTGATCCAGGGCAAAGTCGCCGACATGTACACCCAACTCAACGCCAGCCGCGCCTACCTGTACGCAGTGGCCCAAGCCTGCGAACGTGGCGAGACCACCCGCAAGGACGCTGCCGGCGTGATCCTCTACAGCGCCGAACGCGCCACGCAAATGGCCCTCGACGCGATCCAGATTCTCGGCGGCAACGGCTACATCAACGAATTCCCGGCCGGTCGTCTGCTGCGTGACGCCAAGCTGTACGAAATCGGCGCTGGCACCAGTGAGATCCGTCGCATGCTGATCGGTCGCGAACTGTTCAACGAAACCCGCTGAGACGGAGCTGTCCATGGCTATCCTGCACACCCAGCTCAACCCCCGTTCGGCGGAGTTCGCGACCAACAGCGCGGCGATGCTCAAACAGGTCGACGCCCTGCACACCCTGCTCGCCCAAGTGCAGCAAGGTGGCGGCCCGAAGGCGCAAGAACGCCACACCTCACGCGGTAAATTGTTGCCCCGTGAGCGCATCAATCGCCTGCTCGATCCGGGCTCGCCGTTTCTCGAGATCAGCCAACTGGCGGCTTACGAAGTGTATGGCGAAGACGTTCCCGCCGCTGGCGTGATTGCCGGGATCGGCCGCGTGGAAGGCGTCGAGTGCATGATCGTGGCCAACGATGCCACTGTGAAAGGTGGCTCGTATTACCCGCTGACCGTGAAAAAGCACCTGCGCGCCCAGACCATCGCCCAGCAGAACCGCTTGCCCTGCATCTATCTGGTGGATTCCGGCGGCGCCAACCTGCCGCGCCAGGATGAAGTGTTTCCTGACCGCGAGCACTTCGGGCGGATCTTCTTCAACCAGGCCAACATGAGCGCCATGGGCATCCCGCAGATCGCCGTGGTCATGGGCTCCTGCACCGCCGGTGGTGCCTACGTGCCGGCGATGGCCGACGAAGCGATCATGGTGCGCGAGCAAGCGACGATCTTCCTCGCCGGCCCGCCACTGGTGAAAGCCGCGACCGGTGAAGTGGTCAGCGCCGAGGACCTGGGCGGCGCCGACGTGCACTGCAAGATCTCCGGCGTCGCCGACCACTACGCCGAAAGCGATGAACACGCCTTGGCCATTGCGCGACGCAGCATCGCCAACCTCAATTGGCGCAAGCTCGGCGAAGTACAACAGCGCACGCCCATCGCCCCGCTCTACAACAGCGACGAGTTGTACGGCGTCGTGTCGGCGGACGCCAAGCAACCGTTCGATGTGCGCGAAGTGATTGCGCGACTGGTGGACGGTTCGGTGTTCGACGAATTCAAGGCACTGTTCGGGACTACGCTGGTGTGCGGTTTTGCCTACCTGCACGGCTACCCGATCGCGATCCTCGCCAACAACGGCATCCTCTTCGCCGAGGCTGCGCAGAAAGGCGCGCACTTCATCGAACTGGCCTGCCAGCGCGGCATCCCTTTGCTGTTCCTGCAAAACATCACCGGTTTCATGGTCGGCCAGAAATACGAGGCCGGCGGCATCGCCAAGCACGGCGCGAAACTGGTGACCGCCGTGGCGTGCGCCAAGGTGCCGAAATTCACCGTGATCATCGGCGGCAGTTTCGGTGCCGGCAACTACGGCATGTGCGGGCGGGCCTACGATCCGCGCTTCCTGTGGATGTGGCCGAACGCACGCATCGGCGTGATGGGTGCCGAGCAGGCGGCGGGTGTTCTGGTGCAGGTCAAACGCGAGCAGGCCGAGCGCAGTGGCCAGGGTTTCAGCGCAGAGCAGGAAGCCGAGATCAAGCAACCGATCCTCGATCAATACGAAGAACAGGGCCACCCTTACTACTCCAGTGCACGGCTGTGGGATGACGGTGTCATTGACCCGGCGCAGACCCGCGACGTGTTGGCGCTGGCCTTGTCCGCGTCGCTGAACGCGCCAATCGAACCGAGCCGCTTCGGCGTGTTCCGGATGTGACCGGGAGAACCTCATGAGCGACTTCAACACCCTCGAACTGCAGACCGACCCACGGGGTTTCGCGACCCTGTGGCTGAGCCGCGAAGAAAAGAACAACGCCTTCAACGCCGAAATGATCCGCGAACTGATCCTCGCACTGGACAAGGTCTCGGGCGATGCCAGCCTGCGGTTCCTGCTGGTGCGTGGGCGCGGCAAGCATTTCAGCGCCGGCGCCGACCTGGCCTGGATGCAGCAATCGGCCGAGCTCGACTACCACACCAATCTGGACGACGCCCGGGAACTGGCGGAGTTGATGTACAACCTCGCCAAGCTGAAAGTGCCGACCCTGGCCGTGGTGCAAGGCGCGGCATTCGGCGGCGCGCTGGGCCTGATCAGTTGCTGCGACATGGCCATCGGTGCCGATGACGCGCAATTCTGCCTGTCGGAAGTCCGCATCGGCCTGGCGCCGGCGGTGATCAGCCCGTTCGTGGTGCAAGCCATCGGCGAACGCGCAGCACGTCGCTATGCCCTGACCGCCGAGCGTTTCGGCGGACAGCGGGCGCGTGAAATCGGCTTGTTGTCGGAGAGCTATCCGAGCAATGAGCTGGAACAGAGAGTCGATCAGTGGATCGACAACCTGCTGCTCAACAGCCCCGCGGCCATGCGCGTCAGCAAGGACTTGCTGCGTGAAGTCGCCCACGGTGCGCTGACGCCGGCGCTGCGCCGCTACACCGAAAACGCCATCGCGCGAATCCGCGTCAGCCCCGAAGGCCAGGAAGGCCTGCGCGCCTTTCTGCAAAAACGTCCGCCGAGCTGGCAGGCCGAAACCACCCCCAAGGAGCCGCGTTGATGAGCGCACCTGTTATCACCTCTCTGCTGGTGGCCAATCGTGGCGAGATCGCTTGCCGGGTGATGCGTACCGCCAAGGCGTTGGGCCTGACCACCGTCGCCGTGCACAGCGCCACCGACCGAGAAGCCCGGCACAGTCGCGAAGCGGACATCCGCGTCGACCTTGGCGGCAGCAAGGCCGCCGACAGTTACCTGCAAATCGACAAACTGATCGCGGCCGCCAAGGCCAGTGGCGCTCAGGCCATTCATCCGGGCTATGGCTTTCTGTCCGAGAACGCCGGGTTCGCCCGTGCGATCGAAGCGGCAGGCCTGATCTTCCTCGGCCCGCCCGCCTCCGCCATCGATGCGATGGGCAGCAAGTCCGCCGCCAAAGCGTTGATGGAAACCGCTGGCGTGCCACTGGTGCCCGGTTATCACGGCGAAGCCCAGGACCTCGATACCTTCCGCGATGCTTGTGAACGCATCGGCTATCCGGTGCTGCTCAAGGCAACAGCGGGCGGTGGCGGCAAAGGCATGAAAGTAGTCGAGGACGTCAGCCAACTGGCCGAAGCCCTGGCCTCGGCCCAGCGTGAGGCGCAATCCTCGTTCGGCGACTCGCGGATGCTGGTCGAGAAATACTTGCTGAAGCCGCGCCACGTGGAAATCCAGATTTTCGCCGACCAGCATGGCAACTGCCTGTACCTCAACGAGCGGGATTGCTCGATTCAGCGTCGGCACCAGAAAGTCGTCGAAGAAGCCCCCGCGCCAGGCCTCAGTCCGGAACTGCGTCGCGCCATGGGCGAAGCCGCTGTGCGTTCGGCGCAGGCCATCGGTTATGTCGGTGCCGGCACCGTGGAATTCTTGCTGGATGCGCGCGGCGAGTTCTTCTTCATGGAGATGAACACGCGCCTGCAGGTCGAACACCCGGTCACCGAAGCCATCACCGGCCTCGATCTGGTGGCCTGGCAGATTCGCGTGGCGCGTGGTGAAGCGCTGCCGATGACCCAGGAGCAAGTGCCGTTGATCGGCCATGCGATTGAAGTGCGGCTGTATGCCGAAGATCCGGGCAATGATTTCCTGCCGGCCACCGGGCGTCTGGAGCTGTATCGCGAATCGGCTGAAGGTCCGGGGCGTCGAGTCGACAGCGGTGTTGAAGAAGGCGATGAGATTTCGCCGTTCTACGACCCGATGCTGGGCAAGCTGATTGCCTGGGGCGAAGACCGTGAGCAGGCGCGCCTGCGCTTGTTGAGCATGCTCGATGAGTTCGCGATTGGTGGGCTCAAGACCAACATCAACTTCCTGCGTCGAATCGTTGGTCATCCGGCGTTTGCGGCGGCCGAACTGGATACCGGGTTTATTCCGCGTTATCAGGAGCAACTGCTGCCAGCGCCCTCGGAGCTCAGCGATGAATTCTGGCAAGCCGCAGCGCAGGCGTTTGCCCAGAGCCAGCCTCGTTCACCGCGCGGTGATGACCTGAGTTCGCCTTGGGCCAAGAGCAACGGTTTTCGGGCCGGCCTGCCGACGGAAATCACCTTGCACCTGAGTTGTGAAGGTCAGGACCGCGCATTGACCCTGGGCGACCGTAATGCCCAAAGCGCACAGCTCAAAGGCGAACAACTGCTGACCGAACACAACGGCGTACGCCGCCAGCATCGGGCAATCCGCCGTGACGGCGTCGTGTATGTGCAATGGGAAGGTGAGTTGCGCCGCATCGAGTCCTACGACCCGATCAGCGCCGTCGAAGCCAGTCACAGCCATCACGGCGGGCTGACCGCCCCCATGAACGGCAGCATCGTGCGGGTGCTGGTGGAGGCCGGGCAAACGGTCGAAGCCGGGGCGCAACTGGTGGTGCTCGAAGCGATGAAGATGGAGCACAGCATTCGTGCGCCACACGCCGGGGTGATCAAGGCGTTGTATTGCCAGGAAGGCGAAATGGTCAGCGAAGGCAGTGCGTTGGTCGAGCTGGAAGAAGCCTGAAATGGAGATCGGTCCTACGCTTCGCGAGGACCGATCTGATCAGAACCTGGCCGTTGCCTGAACCACTACGCCGATGATTCGGCAGGCTTCGGTGAAAAGGGCTTTCGGATACGTCGGATTGAGCGGGACCAGGTAACGCTGCCCGCCCTCTTCGATCAGCTTGCGAAAGGTCGCCTCGGTGCTGTCCGGCCATTGGGCGATCACCAGTTTTCCGGGCTCCGGAACAATGGCCGGGTCCACCAGAATCATCATGCCCTCGGCGATACTGACGCCACTCGGTGCGGTCATCGCATCGCCCACCACCCGCAACCAGAACGCCGCGCCCTGAGCGTGGTAATCGGTCAGCTCGAATCGCGCCTTGTCATACACCGTCGGCTCGCCGTCGCGCACCTCACAGGATTCTCGCCAGTCGCTGACCGGGTAACGGAAGTACGGGTTGTACTTTCGCACCAGATCCTGGCTGTCCTCCTTCGAGATGTCCGGTTCCCGGATCACCAGCGCCACTTCGAGAAACTCCATGCCCAGTGCGTGCAGCACCCGGTTCATGTCATCGATGCCTGGCTGGCGACGTTTGTTCAGCCAATGGCCGATGCCGCCCTGGGACATCCCGAGGCGCTCGGCGAGTATCTCTTGAGTGACGTTGAGTTCACTCATCTTGGCCTTGACCAATTCAATCCATTTATCCATGTGCGGCACGATACGTGGGCGCCTCCGGCCAACAAAACACAAATTGTAGTATTTAAATCCTCGTCACAAATACAGTTCGTACTAGGATTGGATCACGGATCTGAATCTATCACGGAGCTTGCCATCACCATGACCATCCCCAGCAACGACCTGCCCGACCTGCAAATCGACACCTCCCTCACCTCGCCAAAAGGCTCGGCCGCCGCGCAACGGGCACTGGATTATTACTTGAAACCAGCTGTGTCCGAGGAGGTGGAAGAAGAGCGTTTTTTTGAGGTGAACCGCAATGTGAGCAGCGAAGAAGCGCTGGTGCGTGCTTCAGACCTGTTGCGCTGCGCTGCCGCCACGGCGTCCGAGTCGGCGAACAATCTGCACGGTGTCCACCGGGACCTGGCCTTTTCGACGGTGCACATGATCGATATGGCCAAGGCGTTGCTGGATCGATCCCTGGATGGGAATCATCACGCGTAAGAAAAGGAGGGGATATTTCGAGGGCGCGAAAAGAATTTTCCTATCGCGCAGATAAAATCATTTGACTTGCAAACGAGAATGATTATTATTGCATGCAGCTGGTCGCGAGATCAGTCGATTGTCCAAGTGACCTTAGGTCGGTCTCCTGGACTATCTCCTCATCAGGCTAATCACGGTTTTTGACCCGGCTTTTTGCCGGGTCTTTTTTTTGCCAGTTATTCTGGCTTGACCTTCAGGCTAATGAAGTCTTTATGTGCTGCGAATTCGATGGCGCGGATAATATCAAAAGAATATCCGTTGGCAAGACAAGCCCGGCAACATTGGCTCAAACTAACGAAAAATAGCACTTGAGAATCAATCGCACAGTCTCTAAGCTGCGTCGGCGTCAAGGAGGACGCCCCCCGCTACACCCCGCAATTTCCCCCGGTTTTTCCCTTCCCAGCGTGTAAAGTAGCAGCCATAAAAATCATATTCAGGAATCGACTATGACCGTGGCTAAATCCTCTTTCAGCATCAGTGCAAATTTCGACAGCGGCAATATTGAAGTGCTGGATATCAGCAATCCGTTGCAAGCGCTGTTGGCCATCAAGCCCGACACCCGCAGCCAGCATTTCCAGTGGTTTCACTTCAAGGCCAGCGGTCTGCATGTCGGTCAGGAGCACTGGTTTCGTCTGAGCAATGCCAGCAAATCCTCGTACAACAAAGCCTGGGATGGTTATCAGGCGGTGGCGTCCTACGATCACGTCAACTGGTTCCGGGTGCCGACCATTTTCGAAGGCGACTGCCTGCGTTTCAGTCTCGAAGCCACGGCGACTCACGCCTGGTTCGCTTACTTCGAACCCTACAGCCGTGGCCGCCATGACTGGTTGATCGAGCAGGCGCTGACCAAGGCCGGCACCGAACTGCTGGCCACCGGCAAGAGCGTTGAAGGGCGTGACATTCAGCTGCTGCGCAAAGGCACCGGTGCCGAAGGCCAGCGCAAGGTCTGGATGATTGCCCAGCAACACCCCGGCGAGCACATGGCCGAGTGGTTCATGGAAGGTGTGATTGAACGCCTGGAAAGGCACGACGATCCCGTCCTGAACAAACTGCTGGCCAGCGCCGATGTGTACCTGGTGCCTAACATGAACCCGGACGGCGCCTTCCACGGTCATCTGCGCACCAACGCCATGGGCCAGGACCTCAATCGCGCGTGGCAGAGCGCCAGCCAGGAAGTGAGTCCGGAAGTCCTGTTCGTTCAGCAGCAGATGGAAAAATATGGCGTCGACCTGTTCCTCGACATCCATGGCGATGAAGAAATCCCTTACGTGTTCACCGCCGGTTGCGAAGGCAACCCTAGCTACACGCCGCGGATCGAAAAACTCGAAGAGCACTTCCGCAGCCATCTGAAACACCTGACCAAGGATTTCCAGACCAAGCACGGCTACACCCGCGACGAGCCGGGCAAAGCCAACATGACCCTGGCGTGCAACAGCATTGGCGAGAAATTCGACTGCCTGTCGCTGACCCTGGAAATGCCGTTCAAGGACAACAATGACGCGCCGAACCCGCTGACAGGCTGGTCGGGCAAGCGATCGAAGCAGTTGGGCAAGGATGTTTTGACGACTGTTGCGGACATGGTCGATACGTTGCGCTGATCCCCTACAAGGGCTGCATGCCCGGCATGCAGCCCTGCTTCATTCGGCCCCGACCCGCACGCAATCCTCAGGTCCTAACAAACGCCCATCCTCAGCACGCAATTCCAAAGCCCGCACCGGTTGACCATTATCTCGGTCCACCACCCGCGAGTGCGCCTCGCCGTCCTCATAAAAGAACGCCTCGCCCCACTGCCGCAAACCGATGATCAACGGGAATAACCCTTTGCCCTTCTCCGTCAGGACATATTCCTGATACGCGCTGCCATCCGACGCCGGCACCAGATCGAAAATCCCGTGGGTCACCAGCGTGCGCAATCGCGCCGAGAGAATGTTCTTCGCCATGCCCAGGCTGCGTTGAAACTCACCGAACCGGCGAATGCCGTCGAAGGCATCGCGCACGATCAACAACGACCACCAATCGCCAATGGCATCCAGTGAACGGGCAACCGGGCATTCGGCGCTTTGCATGCTTGTGCGTTTGGCCATGATTGCGCCCTCGAAAACAAATGTGGTTGCAATATAAAACCGGTTTACTTACCGTACAACTGGTTTTATTTAGAAACCACTTTAGGAGCCCGGCATGAAGCCCACTCAAACAACACTGCGCACTGGCGTTGTACTGCTGTTCGCATTCGCCTGCGGCCTGGCCGTCGGCAATGTGTATTACGCGCAACCCTTGCTCGATGCCATGGCCGAGGCGTTTGCCATGGACCCGGCCACCATCGGGATCGTCGTTACGCTGACTCAGGTCGGTTATGGCGTTGGACTGTTGCTGCTGGTGCCGCTCGGCGATCTGCTGAACCGTCGACGCTTGATCGTCACGCAAACCCTGCTGTCGGCGCTGGCCTTGCTGATGATCGCGTTCGCCTCGAACAGCGCCTGGTTGCTGGTCGGGATGACGTTGACCGGGTTACTGGCGGTGGTGACGCAAGTGTTGGTGGCCTACGCCGCAACATTGGCCATCCCGGCGCAGCGCGGGCGCGTGGTGGGTGTGGTCACCAGCGGCATCGTCGTCGGCATTCTGTTGGCCCGGACAGTCGCGGGAGGTATGGCGGATCTGGCGGGTTGGCGGTCCATTTATCTGTTGTCGGCCGGGTTGACGCTGGTGATGGCGCTGCTGCTGTTTCGCGTACTGCCCAAACATGAGGCTGCACAACCCGCCAGTTCCTACGGTGCGTTGATCGGATCGGTATTCACGCTGTTCAAGGAAGAACCGGTATTGCGTCAACGGGCGGTTCTCGCGCTGCTGACCTTCGCCAGTGCCATGGTGTTGTGGACGCCCATGGTTTTGCCGCTGAGCGCCCCGCCGCTGTCGTTGTCCCACACGCAAATCGGATTGTTCGGACTGGCCGGTGCTGCCGGTGCGCTCGCCGCCGCGCGCGCCGGGCATCTGGCCGATCGCGGATGGGGTCAATGGACCAGCGGGTTGTCACTCTTGCTGATGCTGGCCTCCTGGGTGCCGATTGCCCTGACTCAATCCTCGTTGTGGGCCTTGTTGTTGGGCGTTATTACTCTCGATCTGGGCCTGCAGGCCGTGCACGTCACCAGTCAAAGCATGATCTACAGCGTGCGACCCGAAGCCCAAAGCCGCCTTACCGCGGGTTACATGCTGTTCTATTCGATTGGCAGCGCATTGGGTTCGATCGGTTCGACGGCGATGTACGCCTGGGGCGGGTGGCTCGGCGTTTGCCTGCTGGGGGCAGGTATCAATGCCGTGGCGCTGGGTTACTGGCTGACATTGGCCTCAAGAACACCCAAACCCTGTGGCGAGGGGATTTATCGGATCGCCGCACCGCCCCGTTCGGCTGCGAAGCAGTCGTAATTTCATTCACTGCGGTTCATCTGACAAACCGCATTGGGGCCGCTTCGCAGCCGAACGGGGCGGTGCGGCGATCCGATGAATCCCCTCGCCACAATGGATTTCGGTAGATCAAATCAGGTGCGATCCTTGCCCCGCAACATGCTGTCCAGCACATCATCGCGGCGCACCCAACCGTGAAACAACGCCGCCGCCAGATGCAGCAACACCGTCAGAAACAGCAGATACGCCAGGTACCCGTGCGCCTTGCGCAGGAACGCAAACACCTGCGCATTCGCCGGCACGATCGAGGGCAATTGCAGCGAACTGCTGAGCATCACCGGGTCGCCCGCCGCCGAAATCATTGCCCAGCCGAGCAGCGGCAGGATAAACATCAAGGCGTACAGCAAGACATGCGAGGCCTTGGCCGCCAGCGCCTGCCAACCGGGCAAGTCCGCCGGAAGCGGTGGTTGCCGGGTGGAAAAGCGCACACCGAGGCGCACGATCACCAACAGCAGAATGGCAATGCCCAAAGGCTTGTGCAGGTGGATCAGCCAATCATGGCGTTCGGACACCGAGGCAACCATCCCCGCGCCGATAAACAGCATGGCAATAACCATGAGTGCCATCAGCCAGTGCAGAAGTCGCGCCAACGGAGCGAAGTGATTCGGTTGAGCGCTCATTGTTGAGCCTCCTGTTTAGCGGCAGGCAACTGGCTGACTTCGCTGGTGCGGCGCAAGTAGGAACTGGCGTAGCCGGCTGAACGAGCAGCGAGCAACGGGTCGTCGGACCCTTCGATACCGGCGGGCAAGACCAGCGGGTCGTAGTTGATGTCCCGGCATTCGCCATTGAGTTGCGGCTGGGTACTTTCGAGCACCAACGTGCCGGCGTTCACCACTTTGCGCCCCTCGGGCCAGGTTTTGCTGGCGTCGTTCACCGGATCAGCGGGATCCGCCAGCGTGAGATTGAGCTGCCAACGCAACGGTCCTGCGGCGATCCGCTGAACCAGGTCTTTCTCGAGGAAATCACCGCCCTCCGGGGCCGTGGCGCCTGCTGCGTCCTGCGCCACCGGCACCATGCTCCAGCGCACCGCTTGCCGCTGCCCGGCGGCGTTGACCAGGTAAAACGCGTTGACGCTGTTGTAGGTTTCCGTCACGTAGCTGGCGGACGGTTTGGCAGTCTTGATCCAGGCCAGGAACGGCGCGGCTTCCGGGTGCGAACCGAAGAACGCAGGCACCGCGGCCGGGTTCGGTTTGCCGGTGGCCGGGTCTGGCGACTGGGCCTGCTGCAATTGGTAGAACGCTTCGGGCGTACCCACCGGGAACACCGGCATGCTGTTCATCCCGGTGCGCCACTGTTGGCCGTTGGCCTGGGTGAAGCGCAGCGCGAGGCTGCGGATCGGCACGCTGCTGTCCGGCGCGTAAGGATTGCCGGCCGGCAACGCGAAACGCCCCACCACTGGGGTCCGTGCGTCATTGAACACTTGTGCGCTGGAGTAGCTGCGCGCTTCACCGCTGCTCTCGAAGTGCCCGATCACGCACACCCCTTTGGAGTGATTACGCCGAAACCCCGGGTGCACGCCATTGTTGGTTTCCAGCACGTTGATCAGTTTTTTCGGCGTCAGACGCTGTGGGTCAAAGGTGCCGTTGACGTAGGCAAATGCCCCGGCGACGACAGCGACCACCACGGCAATACCCGCCAGACGCAACGTCAGGCTTGCGGCACTCAAGGGTGGCCGGGTGGGCGGTGATGAGCGATCTACCATGAAAGACTCCAGGGCCATCGGCCACAAGTGAGAAGGATCAAGCAGACGAACGCCACGCGGGTTTATTCCATCGCGCGGTATTTATTTTTTCAAGCGTGGAATAACCTCGGATGCCGGGCGTCTTCCTAGTCCGAAGCGTAGTGACTAGTCAGAACTTCATGAATGATATCGACGAACAACTGAGTGAAATCATTCCCAGATTGCGCCGGTTTGCCGTGTCGTTGACGCGCAACCCCAGCAGCGCCGACGATCTGGTGCAGTCGTCTCTTGAGCGGGCGCTGTCGAGCTGGAGCGAAAAACGCCCCGAGGGCGACTTGCGCGCCTGGCTGTTTTCGATTCTCTATCGGCAATTTCTCGACGCTCACCGACGCGCCCGGCGTTATGCGCGGATGCTCGAATTCTTTACCGGACGGGACGATACCCAGCCGTCGGTAGAACGCACCGTGATCGCCCAATCGACTTTGCAGGCCTTCGATCAACTCAGCACCGAACAGCGCGCCTTGTTGCTCTGGGTGTCAGTCGAAGGCCTGAGCTACAAAGAAGTCGCCGAAATCCTCGACGTCCCCACCGGCACCGTGATGTCGCGCCTGTCCCGCGCCCGCCAGGCCTTGCGCCAACTCAGCGACGGCGAAATCACCCGCCCTTCCCTGCGGAGACTCAAATGATCAGCATGCCCCCGAGCGAGCGTGACCTGCACGCTTACGTGGACCACCAGCTCAATGATGACGACCGACTTCTGGTCGAGACTTTTCTGGCTGGCAACGTGGAAATGTCTGCACAGGTCCGCGCCTGGCAGCAGGACGCCCAGCACCTGCGTGCGGCTCTCAGCGGCGCGTTGCAGCAACCGGCCAACCCGAACCTCGACCCGGCGCTGATTCGTCAGCGCCTCAAGCGACAATCGCGCCGTCACCTGGCCAGCGCTGCCGTGCTTCTGATTGCCATCGGCATCGGCGGAATCAGCGGTTGGCAGGCGCGGGAAATGACCCTCCTCAGCGCGGCGGCGCCGATGGCCGATGCGATGCAGGCTTATCGGTTGTTTGCCCAGCAAGGCATGCTGCCGGCCGATTACAAGGTCAGCGACGACGGCGATATGCAGGGTTGGCTCGACCGTTATTTCACCCAGGCCCATCGCTTGCCTGACCTTTCCGGCGCCGGTTTCAAACCGGTCAGCGGGCGCTTGCTCAGTACCGAGCAGGGGCCGGCGGCGATGGTGGTTTACGAGGATTTGAGCGGGCATAAAGTCAGCTTCTACGTCCGTCCGCCGGGGCCGAAAAACTTCATGCTGCCGAGGGGCAGTCGCAGTGACGGTGAATTGCAGGCGGAGTATTGGTCCGGAGGTGGATACAACTACGCGATGGTCAGCCCGACAGACACTCCGACGGCGAAAATGCTCAAGCAAACCGTGCAGTTCTGAATTCACCCCGATCCCCTGTGGGAGCGGGCTTGCTCGCGAATGCGGTGTGTCAGCCAATATGAATGTCTACTGACACACCGCATTCGCGAGCAAGCCCGCTCCCACATTCGATTTGTGACGGATTGCAGACTGTGATCAACCCTGCCCAAACACCTGCGATGGCCGGCGCAACAACGGATCAAACGGATTGATCCGCGGCCCGATCAGCGCCGCTTCGCGCTTGAGCATCTCCACCACCGTCGGCAAGCGATCCGGCCCCAATCGATCACTCACGGTGGCAACACTCAACGCCGCCACCGCACGCCCTTCACGATCAAGAATCGGCACCGCCACACCGGCCATGCCCTGCAACACACCAGTGTTGCGCCCGGCGTAACCGAGGGCGCGCACGTTCTCGACTTCCGAGCGCAGGAACACCTCGTCATACAGGTGAAAATCCTTCAGCCGCGGCAAGTTGTAATGAATCACCGTGTCGCGCTCCTCTTCCGGCAGGAATGCCAGGATCGCCAGGCTGCCCTGCCCCACACCCAGCGCCACCCGCCCGCCGATGTCGCCGGTAAATGTGCGGATCGGAAATGGCCCTTCGCTGCGGTCCAGGCAGATCGCATCAAAACCACTGCGCGCCAGCAAAAACAACGAATCCCCCAGCGAGGCCGAGAGCCGCAGCAGCGACGGCCGCACCAGCTCGCGCAGGTTTCCGGTATTGCCAGCACGCGCCGCCAGCGCAAAAAAATCCAGGCTGAGGCGATAGCGTTTGCTGCGCACGTCCTGCTCGACCATGCCCTCGTCCATCAGGCTGCGCAGCAAGCGGTGCGTGGTCGGTTGCGACAAACCGATGCGCTGGGCCAGTTGCGTCACACGCTCGCCGCCCTCGACGGTGTCACCCAACGTGCGCAATACGGCAAACAGTCTTGAAACAGCACCGACGCCGACTTCATTTTTGTTTTCATTCCGCTCAGTGGAATCTGTCATGTCATTTCTCGATGATTAATTTACTCACTGAATGAAACTGAAAATAACCATCGATTCAGTGAAATAGGCCATTGAGCCCATCCTAGTCTTCGTCCTAATCTGCGTCCACAGGGGCGATTCGAACAACAGCGGCAGCCGACTCAAGTCGAGCGCCAACGCACCCCGCAAGACCCTTTCGTATCTGCCCATACAAAAAAGCGCGACCCCAGGCCGCGCATAACAATCTCAGGTGGAGCGCAGTTATGGCTTTTGTGCAACTTGAAGGACTCGGCAAACGTTACGGCGAAATCGACGCCGTCGTCGCCACCAACCTCTCGGTCGAGAAAGGTGAGTTCGTTTCCCTGCTCGGCCCCTCCGGCTGCGGCAAAACCACCACCCTGCAAATGATCGCCGGCTTCGTTGAAGTCACCAGCGGGCGCATTCTGCTGGACGGTCGCGACATCACCCACGCCAAACCCGCCAGCCGTGGCCTGGGCGTGGTGTTCCAGAGCTACGCGCTGTTCCCGCACATGACCGTCAAGGACAACGTCGCCTTCGGCCTGCGCATGCGCAAAGTGCCCAACGGCGAGTTGCAGCAGCGTGTGGATCGGGTGCTGAAACTGGTGCGTCTGGATCAGCACGCCGAGCGCTATCCACGAGAATTGTCGGGGGGGCAGCGCCAGCGTGTGGCACTGGCCCGGGCGCTGGTGATCGAGCCGCCGGTGTTGCTGCTCGACGAACCGCTGTCCAACCTCGACGCCAACCTGCGCGAAGAGATGCAATTCGAGATCCGGCGCATCCAGCGCGAAGTCGGGATCACCACGCTGATGGTCACTCACGACCAGTCCGAAGCGCTGTCCATCAGTGACCGCGTGGTGGTGATGCAGGCCGGGCGCATTACTCAGATCGACGCGCCCTACACCCTTTACGAACACCCGCGCACCGAGTTCATTTCCGGGTTCGTCGGCAAGGCCAATCTGCTGCCCGGCGAGCGTGACAGTGCGGGTGTGGTTCAGGTGCGCAGCGGCGGTGAACTGACCCTCAGCCTGCGCCCGGAAAAAATCGATCTGCGGGAAGAGGATCACGGCCGTCTGCAAGGCAAGATCGTCAGCCGCTTCTTCCTCGGCAGCCAATGGCTCTACGGCGTCTCCACGACCCTGGGCGAACTTTGCGTGGTGCGCCGCAACGATGGCTCGGCGCCGATGAACGAAGGCACGGCGGTCGGTCTCGACTGGGACGCGGCGCTGCTGCGGGTGCTGAGTGTCGATGAGGTGCCGGCATGAGTACGCTCGTCGCCCTTCGCCAGGGACGCCAGGGTTACCTGTTGTCGGCACCGGCACTGGCGTTGTACGTCTGCCTGCTGGTGATCCCGCTGCTGCTGACGCTGGTGTTGTCGTTCAACGTCTTCGACTACAGCTCGGGGATCAACGGTAACGCCTACACCGTCGACCATTACAGCAGCCTGCTGGGTGATCCGTATTTCTACGAAATCTTTTTGCGTACATTCTGGATCAGCGCCCTGACCACCCTGCTGTGCGTGGTGATCGGCGTGCCCGAGGCCTATATCCTCAGCCGCATGGGCGCGCCATGGCGCTCGATTTTCCTGATTCTGATCCTCACGCCGTTGCTGATTTCGGTGGTGGTCCGCGCCTTCGGCTGGAGCCTGTTGCTCGGCGCCGACGGCCTGGTCAACCAGACCGTGCAAGCCTTTGGCGGCTCGCCGATGAAGCTGCTCTACACGCCGTTCGCGGTGGTGATAGCGCTGGTCCACGTGATGCTGCCGTTCATGATCATTCCGGTCTGGACCTCGCTGCAGAAACTCGACCCCGCCGCCGAACAAGCGGCGTTATCCCTGGGCGCCAGCCACCTCACGGTGATGCGCAAAGTGGTGCTGCCGCAAATCATGCCCGGTGTGCTCTCCGGCACGTTGATCGTGTTCGGCCTCGCCGCCAGCTCCTTTGCCATTCCCGGCCTGCTCGGCGGACGCCGCATTAAGATGGTCGCCACGTTGATCTACGACCAGTACCTGTCGGAACTCAACTGGCCGATGGGCGCGGCCATCGCCGTCGCGCTGCTGTTGCTCAACCTGCTGATCATGCTGTCGTGGAACCGGATGATCGAAGGCCGCTACAAGAAGTCATTGGGATAACTCGTCATGTCCAAGAACGGTCCTTTCGCCTTGCTGTTCCATACCCTGGTGGTGGTGTTCATGTTGGCGCCGCTGGTGGTTGTCTGCCTCGTTGCGTTCACCCCGGAAAACACCCTGAGCCTGCCGACCACGGAGTTTTCCCTGCGTTGGTTCCGCGCGGTGTTCGAGCGCGCCGACTTTGTCGATGCGTTCTACAACAGCCTGATCCTGGCGTTCAGCGCGGCCAGCCTGGCGACGCTGATTGCGGTGCCGGCGGCGTTGGCGATCACTCGTTTCGAGTTCCCTGGCCGGGACTTTTTCAATGGCCTGTTCCTGTCGCCGATCATCATTCCGCACCTGGTGCTGGGTGTCGCACTGCTGCGCTTGTTTGCGCTGATGGGCGTCAACGGCAGCTTCGCCTGGCTGATTTTCGCCCACGTGCTGGTGATCACGCCGTATGTGCTGCGTCTGGTGCTGGCCTCGGCCATTGGCCTGGACCGCAGCGCCGAACACGCCGCGCAATCCCTGGGTGCCGGACGCTTCACGCTGTTCCGCCAGATCACCTTGCCGATGATTCTGCCGGGGGTCGCCGGTGGCTGGCTGCTGGCGTTCATCAACAGTTTCGACGAAGTCACGCTGTCGATCTTCGTCACCTCACCGGCCACGCAAACCTTGCCGGTGCGCATGTACGTGTACGCCACCGAATCCATCGATCCGATGATGGCGGCGGTGTCGGCCCTGGTGATTGCGCTGACGGCGGCGACGATGATTCTGCTTGATCGGGTTTATGGCCTGGATCGGGTTCTGGTGGGTAAACAATGAGGGCGCCATGGCTCTGCTGAAACGACTGGCCGAAGGCGACCGCCCGGCCCTGGATTTTACCCTCGACGGCCAACCGGCCAGTGGGCTGCTCGGCGACACCGTGCTGACTGCGGTGCTGACCTGCAGCGAGCATTTGCGCGGCAGCGATTTCAGCGCCGAGCCTCGCGCCGGGTTTTGCCTGATGGGGGCGTGCCAGGACTGCTGGGTTCGGCTGGGCGATGGCCGGCGGGTGCGCGCGTGTTCGACGTTGCTCGAAGCCGGCGAGCAAATCAGCCGCGAACCGGGGCGCGCCCTATGAACACACATCAAACCTGTGGGAGCGAGCTTGCTCGCGATGGCGGACTGTCAGCCACCACCCCTATGGAATGTGCCGCCCTCATCGCGGGCAAGTCGAATCGTCGCACCGCCGCTCCCACAGGGGGGTGGTGGGTATGAAGTCGGTGGTGATCATCGGTGCCGGCCCCGCCGGGATTCGTGCAGCGCAAACGCTGGTGGCGCAGGGTGTGCGCCCGATCCTGCTGGATGAAGCCGCACGCGGCGGCGGGCAGATTTATCGGCGTCAGCCGGCGAACTTCAAACGCTCGGCGGTCAAGCTGTATGGCTTCGAAGCGCGCAAGGCGAAGGCCTTGCATCAAACGATTGATGAGTTGCGCGAGCAGCTCGATTACCGTCCCGACACCCTGGTGTGGAACGCCGAAGACGGTGCACTCGACACCTTGCACGAGGGTCGCGCCGCACGACTGGAATTCTCTCGGGTGATCGTCGCCACCGGCGCCACCGATCGGGTATTGCCGGTGCCGGGCTGGACGTTGCCGGGTGTCTATAGCCTCGGCGCCGCGCAGATCGCCCTGAAATTCCAGGGCTGCGCCATCGGTGAACGGGTGGTGTTCGCCGGCAGCGGACCGTTGCTGTATCTGGTGGCGTATCAATACGCCAAGGCCGGCGCGAAGGTGGTGGCGGTCCTCGACAGTTCGCCGTTCAGCGCTCAGGCTCGCGCCCTGCCCGGCCTGCTGTCGCAACCGGCCACCTTGGCCAAAGGCATTTATTACCGCAGCTGGCTGACCGCCCACGGCATCCCGGTGCATCAGGGTGCAACCTTGAAACGCATCAACGGCGAACAACGGGTGCAGTCGCTGAGCTGGTCCGACTCACGCAGCGAGCATGCGCTGGAGTGTGATGCAGTGGCCTTCGCCCACGGTCTGCGCAGCGAAACCCAACTGGCCGATCTGCTCGGCTGCGAATTCGCCTGGAACCCGCTCAACCGCGCCTGGCTGCCGCAACGGGACAGCGCCGGTCGCAGCAGTGTCGCCGAGGTTTACCTGGCCGGTGACGGCGCCGGCATCATGGGCGCCGACGCGGCGGAAATGGCCGGTGAACGGGCCGCCCTCGCCTTGCTCGAAGATCAGGGTTACCCGATCGCGCCGCAACGTGGCGTGCAATTGGAGCAGGCACTTGGACGGATCGACACCTTTCGCCAGGGCCTGGAACGCGCTTTCGTATTTCCGGAAAACTGGGCAGCCGCTACCGCTGATGACGTGATGATCTGCCGCTGTGAAGAAGTCCGCGCCGGCGACATCCGTGAAGTGGTGCGTGAAGGCCATTGGGAAATCAATCGGGTCAAGGCCCATTGCCGGGTTGGCATGGGCCGTTGCCAGGGTCGGATGTGTGGTGCCGCCGCGGCGGAAATCATTGCCTGCGAAAGTCAGCGGGCGGTATCCGACATCGGTCGGCTGCGGGCGCAGGCGCCGATCAAACCGTTGCCGTTTGGCCTGGAGATCGAGCCATGAACGAGGTCGATGCAGTGATCATTGGCGGCGGCATTGTCGGCGCCTCCGCCGCGCTGTTTCTGAGCCAGGCGGGGCGCCGCGTGGCGCTGCTGGAACGCGACTTCTGCGGCTCGCATTCCAGCGGCGTGAACTACGGCGGCGTGCGCCGTCAGGGTCGGCCGCTGTCGCAACTGCCGCTGTCGCAACGGGCTCACGAGATCTGGGGCCGGTTGCCGCAGTTGATAGGCATCGACGGCGAGTACCAGCGCAGCGGCCACTTGAAACTGGCGCGCAGCCTTAACGACCTGCGCGCGCTGCAGGACTACGCCGCCAGCAGTCAGGGCTTTGGCCTCGATTTGCAGGTGCTCGATCGCAGTGAATTGCGTGCGCGCTTTCCGTGGGTCGGCGAGGTGGCGGTCGGCGCCTCGTTTTGTCCGGATGACGGTCACGCCAACCCGCGCCTGGTATCTCCGGCGTTTGCCCGTGCCGCACGGCGCCATGGCGCGCAGGTTCATGAACAATGCGCGGTGGGCGCGGTGGAGCACGACGGCCAGCGCTTTCGCGTCAGCACTCAAAACGGTCTCGAACTGCGCGCACCTTGGGTGTTGAACTGCGCGGGCGCGTGGGCTGGAAAACTCGCCGAGCAATTCGGCGAAGCGGTGCCGATGCACGCCGGGCACCCGGCGATGCTGGTCACCGAGCCGCTGCCGTGGGTGATGAACGCCAGCACCGGTGTCGAGGGCGGCGGCATTTATGCGCGCCAGGTCGCGCGCGGCAATTGTGTGTTGGGCGGTGGTCAGGGGTTTGCCCTCGACGACGCCCGCGCCCGCCCCGGTCAACACGCGGTGATCGAGATCCTGCGCCAGGCTGTCGAGCTCTACCCGTTTCTTGAAGGCGCCCAGGCAATTCGTACCTGGAGCGGCACCGAAGGTTACCTGCCCGACCGCCAGCCAGTGATCGGTCACAGCGGCACCCAACCCGGTCTGTTGCACGCGTTCGGCTTTGCCGGCGCAGGTTTCCAGATCGGTCCTGCGGTGGGCCAGGCGCTCACCGAGATCATCTGCAGCGGCGCCTCAACCACGTCGCTGGATGCGTTTTCCATCACCCGGTTTCACTCCATCTCCGTTGCTTGATAGAGGAAGGTCGCGCCAATGAATAACGTCAAACGCACTGCACTGCTCGGATTTTCGTGCCTGAGCGCCCTGCTCACAGTCACCCAGGCCCAGGCCGAGCCGACGCTTTACCTCGGCATGAACGGCGGGACCATGGAGCGGCTCTACGCCGACAAGGTGCTGCCGGTTTTCGAAAAAGCCAACAACGTCAAAGTGGTGATCGTGCCCGGCACCTCGGCCGATATCCTGGCCAAGGTCCAGGCCAGCAAAGGCAACCCGCAGATGCACGTGATGTTCCTCGACGACGGCATCATGTACCGCGCCATCGCCATGGGCCTGTGCGACAAACTCGAGGACAGCCCGACCCTGGCGCAGATTCCGGCCAAGGGCCGCATCAAGGACCAGGCTGTGGCGGTCAGCCTCGGTGTCACCGGGCTGGCGTACAACACGCGACTGTTCAAGGAGAAAGGCTGGGCCGCCCCGACCTCGTGGATGGACATGGCCGACCCGCGCTTCAAGGACAAACTGGTGTTCCAGTCGATGGCCTCTTCGACCTTCGGCCTGCACGGTTTCCTGATGTTCAACCGGATTCAGGGTGGCAGCGAAACCAACGTCGAACCAGGTTTCAAGGCCTGGCCGAACACCATCGGGCGCAACGTGCTGGAATACATTCCGAGCTCGGCGAAGATTTCCGAAATGCTCCAGACCGACGAAGCGGCGCTGTTCCCGCTGACACCGACGCAAGTGACGGCCCTGAAACTCAAAGGCATGCCGGTCGAGTACGCGCAGCCGAAAGAAGGCGCGGTGGTACTCAACGTCGCCGAATGCGCCATCGCCAACAACACCCAACCGGAACTGGCGCAGAAACTCGCCGCGTTTCTGCTGACACCCGATGCACAAGCTGCCGCCCTTGAAGACGGTGATCAGATCCCGTCCAACCCGAACACCCCGACCACCGACAAGACTCGCGGCCAGGTCGAAGCGATGAAGCAGTACCTGCAAACCGCGATTGCGATCGACTGGGATCAGGTCAACGAACAGCGCCCGGCGTGGAATGCGCGGTGGAATCGCAGTATCGAGCGGTAGTTCTGCGATAGAGCAAACGCAACAAAACCCCTGTGGGAGCGGCGGTGCGAGCAAGTCCAATCGTCGCACCGCCGCTCCCACAGGTTTCGCGTCAAACCCCACATCCTGTACGCCCTTTCGCGTCCCGCACTTGTCTACACAACTGGAAGCCAATTTCCCGTATTGGTTACACTACGCCGCCGCAGCTCGGGGAGCCTGCCTGACGATAACGGGGTGACATCAGTGGCCGTACGACCGCCTGACCGTTCGCGCTTCACACCACGCTGGCCCGCGCTGCGCCGCCTCTTCGGCAAGGCATCGACCGCCTCCGCCAGTCACTCTGCAACGGGGCGCGCAGTCCACGACTACTTTCGCCACAAGGCCCATTCCCAGGGTTACACACTCAGCCACAGCCAACAGCGCGTGATCGATTGCATGGCGCAGCACGCCACGGTGCTGCTGGGCACTTCGTCGAAACCGTTGCCGGGGCTTTACCTGCATGGCGCCGTCGGTCGCGGCAAAAGCTGGTTGCTCGACGGATTTTTCCAGGCGCTGCCCATCGAGGCAAAACAGCGCCTGCACTTTCATGAGTTTTTCGCCCGGCTGCATCAGGGCATGTTCAATCATCGCGACCACCCTGATCCACTGGCGACCACGCTGGACGAGCTGCTGAAAGATTGCCGGGCGCTGTGCTTCGACGAGTTTCACGTCCATGACATCGGCGATGCAATGCTCATCACGCGGCTGTTCAAGGCGCTGTTCCGCCGCGGCATCCTGCTGCTGGTCACGTCGAACTACCCACCCGAAGGCTTGCTGCCCAACCCGCTCTACCATGCGCGGTTCAAACCGGTGATCGACTTGATCAACGCCCGCATGCAAGTGATGGAAGTCGGCGGTCCTCACGATTACCGCAGCCAGGCGAGAACCCACGCCCAACAGCTGTTTACCCAGGGCCATTACGTATGGCCGGCCACGATGGCGCAGCGTCAGGCGTTCAATCTGCCCGAGCCCGATGCGCCATCCATCGCGTTACCCGTCGGCACCCGGCATCTTCCCGCCCGCTTTTGCGAAGGACGAACCATCGGTTTCACCTTCGCCGACCTGTGCGACCAACCCACCGCTGTCATGGATTACCTGGAGCTGTGCCGACGTTTCGATCGCTGGATCATCGACGGGCTGCCGAACCTCGCCGACTGCTCGATTGCCGCGCAACAGCGCTTCATCAATCTGGTGGATGTGTTGTACGACCAGGACAAGCATTTGATCCTGCTGGGCCAGCGGTCGTTGCGCGAAAGCCTGGGCGGCGATGCCATTGACCTGGCGCGCACCCGTAGCCGGCTGGGGCAGCTGATTGAAGTCAGGGAAGCGGTTTGAATACAGCATTGGCGGTGCCGCGCCTACCGTCTTCGCGAGCAAGTCGAAGAGGCCCTGACAGCCGCCTCGTCTTTACCGCTATCATGTCGCCCTTTTTCAGGCCCCCGCGCCCTACCCTCGATCAATAGCGAATCTGTTCATGGATACCCTTGCGCAACTGCGCGCCGGCCTGCTGGCTGGCACCACTCGCCTGGACCTGGCCGCCGGCCTGACGGAGTTCCCCCGGGAAATCCTCGACCTCGCGGACACGCTCGAGGTGCTCAACCTCAGTGGCAACGCGTTGAGCAGCCTGCCGGACGACTTTCACCGCCTGATCCGCTTGCGCGTGTTGTTCTGTGACCGCAACCACTTCAGCGAACTGCCCGCCAGCCTTGGCCAGTGCGCCGGGCTGACCATGGTCGGGTTCAAGTCCAACCGCATCGAAACCGTACCTGGCGCTGCGCTGCCACCGCTGTTGCGCTGGCTGATCCTCACCGACAACCGCATCAGCGAACTGCCCACCGAACTGGGGGAACGCCCGTTCCTGCAAAAGTTGATGCTGGCCGGTAATCGTCTGCAGCGTCTGCCCGAGAGCCTGAGCAATTGCCATCGTCTCGAGCTGACCCGCATCGCCGCCAACCAGTTGACCGAACTGCCGGAATGGCTGCTGACGCTGCCAAGCCTGACCTGGCTGGCCTACGCCGGTAATCCGCTGGAAACAGAAGCAGATGCGGCCGCGCTTGATGCCACGCCGACGATTCCGTGGTCGCAGTTGCGCCTGGCGAAACAGTTGGGCGAAGGCGCTTCCGGGGTCATTCACCAGGCCGTGTGGAAGCAGGAAACGCCAGTCGCAGTGAAACTCTACAAGGGCGAAATGACCAGCGATGGCTCGCCGTTGCACGAAATGAACGCCTGCATGACCGCCGGCCTTCACCCTAACCTGATCCGGGTCGAAGGACGGATCGTCGAGCATCCCCAGGCGCAAGCCGGGCTGGTCATGGAGCTGATCGAACCGAGTTATTGCAACCTCGCCGGTTTGCCGAGCCTCGAGTCCTGCAGCCGCGATGTCTACGCCAGTGACACCCGGTTCAGCGCCGGTGTGGCCTTGCGAATCGCCAGCGGCATCGCGTCGGTGGCCGAACATCTGCACCGTCAGGGCATCACCCACGGCGACCTCTATGGCCACAACATTATGTGGAACGAGCACGGTGATTGCCTGTTGGGGGACTTCGGTGCAGCGTCTTTCCACTCGACGGAGGACAGCCTTGAAAGTCGAGCATTGCAACGGATCGAGGTGCGCGCGTTTGGCGTTCTATTGGGGGAATTGCTGGAGCGGATCGACTCGGGGTTGAGCGATGAGGAGCGGGTGCATCTGGAGGATTTGCAGCAGCGTTGCTGTCAGCCGGATGTGCTGGCGCGGCCGGGGTTCAGCGAAGTAGTCAGGGCGTTGAACATTCGCTGACCGCTGCGCGGGATTTAAGGCCAGCAGGGCCGGCCCCATCGCGGGCAAGCCCGCTCCCACAGGGATTCAAGTTGTTCGAACCATTGTGACTCAACTCGGAACTGTGGGAGCGGGCTTGCCCGCGAAGGCGGTGTCATTGAAGAAACAAATTAACCCGCCAACCCGACAAACATGTCCTGCACATCGTCATGGTTATCGAGGCCTTCAAGGAAGGCTTCAACTTCAGCCATCTGCTCGTCGCTCAACCCGCTGACCGGGTTCTTCGGCTTGTAACCGAGCTTCGCCGACAACACCGTGAAACCCTGCTCAGGCAAGGCTTTCTGCACCGAATCCAGGTCGGAGGCTTCGGTGATGAACAGGGTTGCACCCTCTTCGGCAGGCTCGAAATCCTGTGCACCGGCTTCAATGGCAGCCATTTCCGGATCGGCATCCGGGCTGTCCGGGGACGCCTCGATCATGCCCACATGGTCGAAGTCCCAGGCGACGGAACCGGAAGCGCCGAGCTGGCCCTTACGGAACGCGACGCGGATTTCCGCGACGGTGCGGTTGATGTTGTCGGTCACGCATTCAACGATCAGCGGCACCTGGTGCGGCGCGAACCCTTCATAAGTCACGCGATGGTATTGCACGGTTTCGCCGAGCTGGCCGGAGCCTTTCTTGATCGCGCGTTCCAGGGTTTCGCGAGGCATCGAAGCCTTTTTCGCCTGTTCGACCACCAGACGCAGGTGTGCGTTGGTGGTGGTATCGGCACCGTTGCGCGCAGCGATGGTGATTTCTTTCACCAGTTTGCCGAAGATCTTGCCCTTGGCATTGGCTGCCGCTTCTTTGTGTTTAACCTTCCACTGTGCGCCCATTACTCACTCTCTTATCTGTGGCGCCGAGACATCTATTGGCCGACGCTTTGCGCAAGTTTATACGGCCTAAAGTTGGCAATCGACCAAAAAATCCATCCTGTCGAATCGACATCTTCACCGGGAGTTGTAGGGCGATTCTGAAACATTGCCTTGCGGTGACCACAAGGCGTCACGTTTCCGTACCCTCTGCGCTCGTACTCCCTGGCAGAAGCGCGTTCGAATGCACAACGACAAGGAAAGTCCTTTCACCCTGACCCTGCTGAACGGCGATTTGAGTTTGCAGGTGCTGCAGTTCAATGGCCTTGAAGCCCTCAACCAGCCTTACCGGTTCGACATCGAAGTGATCGGCCTGGCGCCGGCCATGAGCCTGGATAGCCTGCTGAAACAACCGGTATTTTTCAGCCTGGCGGAGGGCCGCGGCATTCACGGCATCATTCACTGCGCCACCCGCGAACACCGCGACCTGCACCGGATCGGCTACCGGCTGGCGCTGGTGCCCTGGCTGCAAAACCTCGACCGACAGCGTTGCCGCCGGGTGTTTCATCAACTCGACGTGCCCGCCATCCTGCACCAGTTGCTCGAAGAAAACGGCCTGCCTGAAGACAGCTACCGCTTTGAACTGCCGCACGGGCGCTATCCTGTCAGGCCGTTCTGCATTCAGTTTGATGAGACGGACCTGGCCTTCCTGCAAAGACTCTGCGAAGAAGAAGGCATTCACTATCACTTCGAACATCAGCGCGACGGCCATGTGCTGGTGCTGGCCGACGACAGTCTGAGCTTCCCTCAAGAACCATTGCTGATGCCTTTTCACGGCGACGCGCCTGCTGCCGTGAACGAGCCGGTGATCAGTGAGTTGTTCCAGCGCCACACCTCGCACCCACTCACCGCCCCCCCTGCCCCACCACCGCTCGAGCGCGACCAGCTCAGCCGCAGGACACTGGAACGCCTGCGCTGCCGGCACGGGCAGATGCAGGGTCAAAGCAACCACCACGCCCTGCTCAGTGGAAGAATCGTACAAGTGTCGGAACATCCGCTGCCGAACTTCAACGATCAATGGCTGCTGACCGAAATCCGGCATCAGGGCCGGCAGTCGTCGATTCTTGAGCACAACGCCACCAACCGGGTGCGGCGTTATAGCAATCAGTTCACCGCCATTCCATGGTCAACGGTATTCCGGCCCGCGCTCACACAGGCCAGACCCAACATTCCGGGGTTTCAGACGGCCCGGGTGCTGGGTCCTGTCGGCCAGCCAGCGCAACCGGATGATCAAGGTCGGATAAAGGTCAGGTTATGGCCAACCCCGGAGATCGAGGAGGATGAATCCAGCGGATTCTGGTTGCCCATGGTCGTCGTCGCGCCGGATGGCCGGATCGATCCGTCCAGGCTGCCGGTCGCCGGAACCGACGTGCTCGTCAGTTTTCTCGACAGCGATCCGGACCGACCCGTGTTGTACGCCACCGCGAACAGCCCGCCGGCGCCTCGCCCCGTCCCGCACCCCAAGGGCGATGACCGCCTGCTGTTTGACTGGCTGGTGAACCGCAAGGCCTGATCAGCCCTTGTCCGCCTTGCCGGCCGCCGCCGCGAATTTCGCCAGGCGTACATCCAGATGCCTTGGCCGGCGCCCGTGATCCTCGGCGCGCTCCTTGCGGCGGATGGCGTTGCGCACCATCAGCGAGCCCAGGTAACGAATCGGCTCCGGTGGAAAGAAGCCCAAAGGACCGTTGACCAGCGGCGAACGGGTCCAGGCGTTGTCCAGCCCCTGAACCATCGACGCGAGAATCTGCCCGCCCATATGACAGGGTCCGACCCCGCTGCCGGAATAACCGAAACCGTAAAACACATTACCGTGGGCACTCATCTGGCCGAAGAACGGCAACCCCGTGACCGAGCGATCCGAAGGGCCGTTCCAGGTAGCCTCGACCTTGACCTCGGCAAACGCCGGAAAGAATTCGCTCAGGCTGTGCTTCAACAAACCGGCATAGGGAGACGGCTGATCGAACACCGGCAGCATTCGCCCTCCATAGGCGAAGGTGTTCCCACCCTTGCCGAGCATGATCCGGCCGTCCGGTGTGTTGTGGTAGTAATGCACGAAAATTCGCGAATCGAGCACCGTGACGCCGCTGGTCAAGCCGATGTCGTTGAGCAGGTCCGGCCGTGGTTCGGTGATCAGCATGTCGCTGGAGACAATCGCCACGCTGCGCTCGAACTGCGGGAACGCGCGGGCCATCCACGCGTTCATCGCCAACACGACCCGGTCCGCGCGGACAGTGCCGTTCGGGGTTTGAATGCCCGCCGGCTTGCCCTCCTCCAGTCCGGTCATCGCGGTGTTTTCATGAATCCTCACACCCAGCTGCAACGCAACCCGGCGCAAACCGCGCACGAGTTTGCCCGGCTGCACGCTCGCGGCGGCCGGTGAGAACCAGCCTTCCAGATGTTTACTGGACCCGGCCATGCGCTGCACATCCGCGACCGGCCGCTGGGTGAAAGAGTTGATGCCGTTGCGTTCGAGCGCTGCGATCACCGCGTCGGTCGAACCGCATTGCGCGCGGTTGGTCGCGGTGTAGAGCGTGCCGTCGAGGCGGTAATCGGCATCCACGCCGTACTGCTCGCAGAAGGTGCCGATCGCGTAAATGCTGCGCTCGGATTCCTTGACCAGCCGTACCGCCTCTTCGACGCCGAACAACCTTTCCAAGGTGAAATACTTGGCCGACCACGACAGTGCACAACCGCCATTGCGTCCACTGGCGCCGGCACCGCAGATGTCGGCCTCGATCAGCAACACATCCAGTTCCGGGTTCTGCTCCTTGAGCATGATCGCGGTCCACAACCCGGTGTAGCCACCGCCGACGATGCACACATCGGCGCGGGTGTCGCCCGCCAAGGGTTCGCAGGGCGGGCACGACTCAGCCGCCAGCGCCTGTTCCAGCCAGAAAGGTCTCATCGGTATTTCCTCAGGTACGCAGGGGTTTGACACTCATCGGCCGGTTAGGCACGAACGCACTTTTGGCCTGCAGGCCCGCCGGGCGGCTGTTCCAGTAAGGGATCAGCACCAGCGCGGAGAACAAGGCGCAGCCGGCGAAGATAATGAACACGGTGACCGAGTCGAAGTAGCCCGGCAGCAAGCCGCCGAGAATCGCCCCGACCGAGCCGCAGCCGTTGACGAAGCCGGCCGATGTTGCGCCAGCCTTGGCGGTGCCGAAATCGATGGCCGCCGCGCCGCTGATCATCGAGTCCGGCCCGTACAGGGTCAGGCCCATGACGAACAACAACGCCACTACCAGCATCACACTACCGGTGTGCAAGGCACCCATGAACAACGCCAGAGAAATGGTCAGCGCGAGCAAACTGATAACGCAGGCCGGCATGCGCCGGGCGCCGAACAGTTTGTCCGACGCCAGCCCCAGCAGGATCGGCCCGAGCAGCCCGGCCAGTTCGAACGCCGTCGGAATGATCGCCGCACCGACTTTACCCACGGTCGGCATCTGCTCGAAAACGATCACCGGTCCCCACAGCAGAATCGCGTAGCGCGCCGGCTTCAGCAGAAAGTACGCAAGGCCGAGCACCAGCACCGTGCGATTTCGAAGAATTTCCCTCAGCGGTTCCAGCACGCTGATCTTGCTTTGAGCGTGCGCCTCTTCGGCGGTCAGCTCGGGTTCAGGCTCCACCGCCGGCAAGCCGACGTCTTCCGGTTTGTTGCGTTGAAAAATAAAAAACAGCACGGCGACCAGCCCAACCACCGCCGCACTGGAAATGAACGCCGCGTGCCAGCTGCCGATGAGCGTATACGCCCACCAACCGGCAAACGGCGAAGCCACGAGCCCGCCAAAGGCGTAGCAGGAACTCCATAGACCGAGCACCCGCCCGCGTTGTTCGGCGGGGAAGAAACTGCCGATGTTCTTGCACAGCCCCGACCATCCCGTGGACTGGGCCAGGCCTTGAATCAGCATGCAGGTGGCGAAAATCGGTAACGTTGCAAAGCTGCCCATCACCAGCGCGGCCGCGGCGGAAATCAGCAAGCCGCCGAGCACCACGACCCGCGGACCAAAGCGGTCGGCCAGGATGCCCCAGGTGAATTGGCCGATGGCGTAAGCGGCGAGATAGATGGCGTCGAGGTTGGCCATGGCCATTTTGTCGAGGGTGAACGTGGGGTCTTCGGCGATCCCCAGTTTGGCCACGGAAAATGCTTTGCGGGTGAAGTAGAAAGCGGCGTAGGCGAGCCAGGTGATCGCGAAGATCTGCACGCGCCAACGCTTGATGGTGCCGATGTGTTTGTTCATTGTGGTTCTGACCTCAGGGTGTGAGTGTGCCGGCAGAAATTGAGAAATAACGCCTGTCTTTTTATTGTTGAGCACTGCGATATCGCTGCGTCCCTGAGGCGATACCGGTCAGATGAGTCCTGCAGTTGCACGCGCAGGCTCATGGTCACGGAGGCTGTTCGACTGACCAGTCACCGCGACTGAGGCCGATAAAAACAATTACTGATTAATAAGTGAAATCGATTTATCGTATTTCCAATATAAGCCCAGCTTGTTACTGGAGGTTCGATGTCGGTTTCCCACGCCCAGCTCAAAGCCTTCCACGCCGTGGCCGTTCACGGAAGCTTTACCAAAGCCGCCGAGCGGCTTTTTCTCACGCAACCGGCGATTTCCGACCAGGTGCGCAAACTCGAAGAGCGCTTCGGTGTGTTGTTGTTCCACCGCAACAAACGCTCGGTGCGCCTGACCGATCTGGGCGAGCGCTTGCTCAGCATTACCCAGCGGCTGTTTGTCATCGAGGCCGAGGCGCAGGAGTTGCTGCAGGATTCCCAGGCGTTGCAGACCGGCAGCCTGATCCTGGCGGTGGATGCGCCGGTGCACGTGCTGCCGCAGATCGCGCGGTTCTGCGAGCGTTACCCCGGCATCAGCGTGAAAATCGAAACCGGCAACACCGATGAATCGCTGTTTCGGTTGTTCAACTATCAGGCCGACCTGGCGTTGCTCGGGCGCGATGTCAGTGATGAACGACTGATCTCGCTGCCGCTGCGCAATGACCCGATGGTGGCGTTTGTTTCGCGCAACCATCCGTGGGCCGACCGCGAGTCGATCTGCCTGGCAGACCTCGACGACACGCCGCTGGTGCTGCGGGAAATCGGCTCGGTGACGCGTCAGACACTGGAGGAGGAAATGGCCGGAGCCGGTTTTCGGATTCGCCCGGCGATTCAGGTCGAAGGTCGGGAAGCGGCGCGTGAGGCGGTGGTCGTGGGGATTGGGGTGGGCGTGGTCTCGGCGGCGGAGTTTGGTGCGGATTCGCGGGTGTGTGCGCTGCCGATTACCGACTGCAAGCGACGGCTGACGGAAACGCTGGTGTGTTTGCGCGAGCAGAGTTCACGGCGGGTGGTGGCGACGTTTCTGGAGATGGTGCGCGAGAGTCTGGTGTAGGCAGGTCCGGCCCCTTCGCGGGCAAGCCTCGCTCCTACAAGGACGCGTGCAACCTGTAGGAGCGAGGCTTGCCCGCGAAGGCTGCGCCTCGGTCTATTAAACTGGCGCCAACCCGAAAAACGCCTGAATCAGCCGCAGATCCCGCCGCCGCTCCATACACCCGATCATGTGCCGATTCACCAACCCCTCACCCACAATCGGCACTGCCGCCACCCGTGGGTCATGGCTGACCTCCACCGATGACACCACCCCCACCCCCAACTCCGCCGCGACCGCCTCGGTCACTGCCTCGCGACTGTCCAGTTCCAGCAACACCCGCGGATTCACCTTCGCCTGAACACACGCCTCATCAAACGTGCGCCGGGTAATCGAACTCGGTTCGCGCAACACCATGATCACCTGATCAAGTTCCTTGAGCGGCACGCCTTTCGAACGGTGCGCCCACGGGTGACTATCCGGCACCAGCGCACAAATCCGCGACTCGCTCAGTGCCTGCAAATGCAAGCCCTTGCGCGGCTCGACCTCAGTCAGCACCGCCACGTCGGCGTGCTCGGACAATAGCGCCGCCAGGGTTTCCTGGGCATTGCCCAGACGCAGGTTCACGGTGATCCCCGGGTACCGCGCTCGCAAACTGGCCAGCATCGGCATGACCATGTGCGGCCCATCCGCCGCCACTTCCAGACGGCCGGTGAGCAACTGTCGATTGGCCTCGAGCATCACCTGCGCTTCTTCTGCCAGACCAAACATCGCCCGAGTGATCGCTGCGAGTTTGGTGCCCTCCTCCGTCAGCTCCACCCGTCGCGCGGTGCGCCGCAGCAGGGTGATCTGGTAATGCTCTTCCAACGCCTTGATGTGCCCGGTGACCGCCGGCTGGCTGATGAACAACCGCGCGGCGGCGCGAGTGAAGCTGCCCTCGCGGGCCACCGCATCGAATGCGCGGAGTTGGAACAGGTTCATGAATAACCCTCACTGATGGCTGGCATAACAACAAACAATTTGATTGATAGCACGGCAAATTGCAATTTAAGCCCCGTAGCTTCATCCCATCGATTGCGAGGACACGAGAATGAGTACTGCCGAACCCATCCTGCTCACCCCCGGCCCATTGACCACTTCGGCCCGCACCCGTCAGGCGATGATGGTCGACTGGGGTTCATGGGATGACCGCTTCAATCAACTGACCGCCAGCCTCTGCGAACAACTGCTGGCGATCATCAACGGCGGCGCCAGCCACCATTGCGTGCCCCTGCAAGGCAGCGGCACCTTCGCGGTGGAAGCGGCGATCGGCACCCTGGTACCTCGCGACGGCAAAGTGTTGGTGCTGATCAACGGTGCCTACGGCAAACGCCTGGCGAAAATCTGCGAAGTGCTCGGCCGTTCCTTCAGCACCTTTGAAACCGCCGAAGACGAACCGACCACCGCCGCCGACGTCGACCGTCTGCTGCGGGCTGACGCCAGCATCACCCACGTCGCGCTGATTCACTGCGAAACCAGCACCGGCATCCTCAACCCGCTACCGGAAATCGCCCAGGTCATTGCGCAACACGGCAAGCGCCTGATCATCGACGCCATGAGTTCTTTCGGCGCGCTGCCAGTGGATGCGCAACAGGTGCCATTCGACGCGTTGATCGCGGCCTCGGGCAAATGCCTGGAAGGCGTACCGGGGATGGGTTTCGTCTTCGCTCGCAAAGAATCGCTGGCCAATGCTGCGGGTAACTCGCACTCGCTGGCGATGGACCTTTACGACCAACACACCTACATGGCCAAGACCGGCCAATGGCGCTTCACCCCGCCGACTCACGTGGTCGCGGCGCTGCACGAAGCCCTGCTGCAATACAACGAAGAAGGTGGCTTGCCGGCCCGGCATCAGCGTTACGCCGACAACTGCAAAGTGCTGCTCGATGACATGGCATCGCTCGGTTTGCGCAGCTTCCTGCCCGCGGCCATTCAGGCGCCGATCATCGTCACGTTCCACGCGCCGAAAGACCCGCGCTATCAGTTCAAGGAATTCTACGAACGCGTCAAGACCAAGGGTTTCATTCTCTATCCCGGCAAATTGACCCAGGTCGAAACCTTCCGCGTCGGCTGCATCGGCCACGTCAACCAGGCCGAGATGCACGCGGCCGTGGCGGCGGTGGCTGAAGTGCTGCGCGAGATGGAAGTACTAGAGATCTGAACCACACCGCCTTTCCCCTGTGGGAGCGGGCTTGCTCGCGAAAGCGTCCTGACATTCAACATTGATGTCGATTGACACTCCGCCTTCGCGAGCAAGCCCGCTCCCACAAAAAAGCAACCCATCATTAGCCAGTTGCCACAGGATCTGATCACCATGAACTACACCAACCCAACCAAACTCCAGGCCGCCATCCTCGACTGGGCCGGCACCGTGGTCGACTTCGGCTCGTTCGCCCCTACGCAGATTTTTGTCGAGGCCTTCGCCGAATTCGACGTCCAGGTGTCCATCGAAGAAGCCCGTGGCCCGATGGGCATGGGCAAGTGGGACCACATCCGCACCCTCTGCGATCAACCGGCAGTCGCCGAACGCTATCGCAAGGCCTTCGGCCGCACGCCGACCGACGATGACGTCACCGCCATCTACCAACGCTTCATGCCGCTGCAGATCGAGAAAATCGCCGAGCACTCGGCGCTGATTCCGGGGGCACTGGAGACCATTGCCAACCTGCGCCAGCAAGGCATCAAGATCGGCTCGTGCTCCGGCTACCCGAAACAAGTCATGGACAAAGTCGTCGAACTGGCCGCCACCAACGGTTACGTCGCCGATCACGTGGTCGCCACCGACGAAGTGCCGAACGGCCGTCCATGGCCCGCTCAGGCGTTGGCCAATGTCATCGCCCTGGGCATCGACGATGTCGCCGCCTGCGTGAAGATCGACGACACCGTGCCGGGCATTCTCGAAGGCCGTCGCGCCGGCATGTGGACCGTCGCGCTCATCTGCTCGGGCAACGCGCTGGGCCTGGACTACGAAGGTTATCGCGCCCTCGGCAGCGATCAACTGGCCAGCGAACGCAAACGCATTCACGCGCTGTTCGAAGGTTCGCGCCCGCACTACATGATCGACACCATCACCGATTTGCCGGAAGTGATCGCCGACATCAACAAACGTCTGGCCAAGGGTGAAATGCCGCAAAGCAGCTGATTCGCCCCCCCAAAGCGCCGCGTCCCTGTAGGAGCGAGGCTTGCCCGCGAAGGCGTCTGAACATTCAACATGGATGTCGGCTGATAGGACGTCTTCGCGGGCAAGCCTCGCTCCTACAAGGAAACGCGGCGCTTTTTTTTGCTCGATCACCTGATTTAGAGCATTGAACCGCCACTGGCGTCAGGCAAACCCGGCGAAACAGGCTTACAGTTAAAGCACACCGTCGACCAAGAACGGTGGCTTGACCCGACCTGTGAGGAACGCCGAATGCCGTGGAAAAATTCCGATTCACGCTACAGCACCGTGTCGATCACCCTGCACTGGTTGATGCTGGTCCTGCTGGCGCTGGTGTACGCCTGCATCGAATTTCGCGGGATCTTTCCAAAAGGCAGTGGCGGCCGAACGCTGATCACCGAGTCGCACTTCATGCTGGGGCTGACGGTATTCGTGCTGGTCTGGCTCAGATTGTTCGCCCGCAGCCTCGGCCCGGCACCGCAGATCTTCCCCGCCTCCCCGCACTGGCAAACCACCCTCGCCCGGTTGATGCACTGGGCGCTGTATATTTTCATGATCGCGATGCCGATCCTCGGTTGGCTGGTCACCAGCGCCAAGGGTCATCAAGTGATGTTCTATGGCTTTGATCTGCCGCTGCTGGTGTCAGAGGACAAGGCGCTGGCAAGGCAGATCGAAGGCTGGCATGTGCTCGGCGGCACCATCGGCTACTGGCTGATCGGGCTGCACGCTGTGGCGGGGATTTATCATCACTATGTGGTGGGCGATAACACGCTGCTGCGGATGATGCCGAAGCGGGTGAGTCGCAATACCTGAGTCAATGAATACCCTGTGGGAGCGGCGTCCTTCAAGTTTTTGGACAGAATCCGCGGCGGCCCTGCAAGCCACCGGTGTGGATGAAGATCAGGCGCGTGCCCTTTGCAAATCGGCCGGCTTCGACCTGCTGTTTCAGCGCCAACAGCGCTTTGCCCGTATACAGCGGCTCGAGGGGAATGCCGCAGGCCTGTTCGGTCTGCGCGATGAACGCCAGTAACACCGGATCGACTTTGGCGAAGCCACCGCGACTGGCGTCAAACAGTTCATAGACCGGATCGCGCAAGCCTGCTTCCTGCACGATCGATTCGACCTGCTGCGCCACACCATGATCGTCGGGCACCGCCAACGCGCCGTAGACCGGATGCTCCCCCGCTTCGGCCAGCACCAGGCCCGCCAGCGTGGTGCCGGTTCCGCAGGCCAGCCACCAACCGTCGTAGTCGCTCCAGCCCAGACCGTTCAGTTGCTCACTGACCATCACCTTCAGCCGCATGCAGCCCTTTGCGCCCGGCAATCCGCCGCCGCCTTCGGGCACGGGAAACAGATCGGGGTATTGCTCCCGCCAAGGCTCCCAAAAACCTGCTTCGTGCCGCGCGCGATAACCGCCATACCCCAGCCAGTGCAACTGCATGCCGAAGGCTTGCAAGTCTTTGACCGTAGGGGTTTCTTGCGGATGACCGCGTAGCAAACCCACCGTATTGAACCCGAAGCGCTTGCCGGCAGCCGCCAGTGCATGCAGATGATTGGAGTGAGCACCGCCCAGGCTGATGATGCCTTTGGTTCCGGCGAGGTCGGCGGCTTTGAGGTGTTCGATGAGCTTGAACCACTTGTTGCCGCTGATCAGTGGGTCGATTCGGTCGAGGCGCAGGATGGCGACTTCGATGCTTGATCGGGTTAGCCAGTCAAGTTGCAGAAGGTCGAGCGGGGCTTGGGGTAGCCAGTCACTGGAAGGGAGAAGCATTGGTGCCGGCTCTGGGTAAAGAGCCAGCATCTTAACAGCAGACCTGTGGCGAGGGGGCTTGCCCCCGTTGGGCTGCGCAGCAGCCCCATACCCATACGACACGGTTTTCCAGAATCACCGAGGCGAATGGGTTTACGACGGCTGCGCCGCCGAACGGGGGCAAGCCCCCTCGCCACAGGGATTGCGTGATTACAACTGTGCAGCCAACCGCGAACCCTGATTGATCGCCCGCTTCGCATCCAGCTCTGCCGCCACGTCCGCGCCGCCAATCAGGTGCACGTTCTGCCCGGCCGCGACCAACCCGTCCTGCAACTCACGCAACGGATCCTGCCCGGCGCAGATCACGATGTTGTCCACCGCCAGCACTTGCGGCTCGCCGGTTTCACCGATGCGGATGTGCAAACCTTCGTCATCGATCTTCAGGTATTCGACACTGTTGAGCATCTGCACCTGCTTGTTCTTCAGACCGGTGCGGTGAATCCAGCCGGTGGTCTTGCCCAGGCCGTCGCCGACCTTGGATTTCTTGCGTTGCAGCAGGAACACTTCACGGGCCGGGGCATGCACTTCGGCCTTGATGCCGGCCACGCCGCCGCGCGCCTCCAGATGTGTGTCGATGCCCCATTCTTTCCAGAAGGCTTCGCGGTCGAGGCTGGTGGCTACGCCTTGGTGCACCAGAAACTCCGACACGTCAAAACCGATACCACCGGCGCCGATCACCGCGACACGCTTGCCCACCGGTTTGCGTTGCAGGATCACGTCGAGGTAGCTCAGCACCTTGGCGTTCTCGACGCCCGGAATCGCCGGCGTTCTTGGCGCAATACCGGTCGCCAGGATGATCTCGTCGTAACCGCCTTCCACCAGTTTCGCCACATCAACGCGGGTGTTCAGGCAAACCTCGACGTTGGTGGTCTGCAACTTGCGGTTGAAGTAGCGCAGGGTTTCAAAGAACTCTTCCTTGCCCGGCACGCGCTTGGCGACGTTGAACTGGCCGCCGATTTCGCTGGCCGAATCGAACAGCGTCACCTGATGTCCACGTTCGGCCGCCACGGTGGCAGCAGACAGACCCGCAGGGCCGGCACCGACCACCGCAACCTTCTTGATCTGTTGCACCGGCAGGTAATTGAGTTCGGTCTCATGACAGGCCCGCGGGTTGACCAGGCACGTGGTCAACTTGCCGCCGAACGTGTGATCGAGGCACGCCTGGTTGCAACCGATGCAGGTGTTGATTTCATCGGCACGGCCAGCGGCGGCCTTGTTGACGAAGTCCGGGTCGGCCAGGAATGGCCGCGCCATCGACACCATGTCGGCATCGCCTTCCGCCAATATCTGCTCGGCCACTTCCGGGGTGTTGATACGGTTGGTGGTGATCAGCGGAATGCTCACCGAACCACGCAGTTTGGCGGTGACCTTGCTGAACGCCCCGCGCGGCACTTTGGTGGCGATGGTCGGAATCCGCGCTTCGTGCCAGCCGATACCCGTATTGATGATCGTCGCACCGGCCTGCTCGATGGCCTTGGCCAGCGTCACGATTTCTTCCCAGGTGCTGCCGCCTTCCACCAGATCGAGCATCGACAGGCGGAAGATAATGATGAAATTCGGGCCAACGGCTTCGCGCACACGACGGACGATTTCCACCGGCAGGCGCATGCGGTTTTCGTAACTGCCGCCCCAGCGGTCGGTGCGATGGTTGGTGTGGGCCGCGAGGAACTGGTTAATGAAATAACCTTCGGAGCCCATGATCTCGACGCCGTCATACTCGGCTTTTTGCGCCAGGGTCGAGCAGGTGACGAAATCGTTGATCTGCTTCTCGATGCCTTCCTCGTCCAGCTCCTTGGGCTTGAACGGGTTGATCGGCGCCTGAATGGCGCTTGGCGCAACCTGTTTCGGGCTGTAGGCATAACGACCGGCGTGAAGAATCTGCATGCAGATCTTGCCGCCCGCCTCGTGCACCGCGCGGGTCACGATCTGGTGTTTCAGCGCTTCTTCTTCAGTGGTCAGCTTGGCCGCGCCGGAATACACACCGCCTTCGTCGTTCGGGCTGATACCGCCAGTAACCATCAGGCCGACGCCACCACGGGCACGCTCGGCGAAGTAGGCAGCCATACGCTCGAAACCGCCGGGTTTCTCCTCCAGACCGGTGTGCATCGAGCCCATCAGGGTGCGGTTGCGCAGCGTGGTAAAACCCAGGTCCAGCGGGGCCAACAGGTGCGGGTAATGAGCGGCGGTCATCGGTAACTCCACAACGAGCGATCACGGAAAAAGTGTGGGCGCTCTTTGGCGCCCCTCTGTCATGTGCAACAGACTATGAGCACTCCCCCGGTCGCTCAATGACCGTAACTGACAACTTAATGATCCAAATGTGCAGAACCTCAGGCTTCGCCCATTGGCCTGGCTACGCGGTCTCGAACTCCAGACATGAGTTTTCACTACGATTGGAATTCTTTTCATTTAAGAATGGTATTAGCCAGCCGTCTCGCGGGAACGTTAAAGGCCTGCATGAGTGTCGTGCGCGAAGTGTTCCATGTCGTGATGTCGGGCAATTACTAGAGGAGTTTCCGCGGTGCTGCGATCATCGTAACCCGCCTTGAGTGTGCTCAAACCGGCTTGGCTACGCTAGCGTAACGGAAAGCGAAACCCCTTCAGACATCGGCTTTTTACGCCTGAACCGCACCAGGGTGCCGTACAAACGTGTTGCCCCTAAGTATCGCAATTTTCTGAAAGAAGCATCCTCACCGTCAACGCTAGGGTGGCGGTCTGACAATGTGAAAATTTTGTGAGATAGCGCTGTGCTTACTGTTTAAGGAATTTCTCACCTGATGGCTGGAAACTGAGGGTAGCTAATGAGTTCTGATTCAAAAACGCTACAGCTTTCATGTATCGAGGCGTTGTTAAAGCTCGCCTTAACCGGCACAGCTTTGAGTATGATCTGGCTGGACATAGCTGTATTCCAAACCCGAATATTAGAAATGTCCTTTGTAGAGATTACTCAAGAAGCAATGCTATTTCTGTGTGCCGTACTATTTTTGGCAAGTGCCAGCACATCAGGGAAAACAGGATTTAGCGTATTGGGGTGCGGTTTCTTTACATGTCTGCTAACGCGAGAAATGGACGGACTCCTGGATCCTATAAGTAATAGCGCATGGTGCTGGCCATTCACCGCTATCGCGACATTCTCGATGGCCTTTGCATTCAATGACAGAAACCGTCAAGAGACTCTTGCTGCAATTGCGTCTTTCACTCGTACACGTGCGTTCGGAACCATGACCACGGGATTGAGCATTCTTGTATTCTCGCGCGTGTTTGGTACCGGTAATCTTTGGCATCTAGTTCTCGATGAGGGCTACGTCCGACTTGCCAAGACTACTGTACAAGAGAGCATTGAACTTCTGGCGTATTCGATGTGGTTTGCTTCAAGCATTGAGTATTTTGCGAATACTCACCTGATAAAAAAAGGCACAACCTCTCAGGAACTTGAGTTCAACGCCACCCGTGGAAACGCGATCAACCATTCATAACTTTGATCTCCGATCGATCCTCTCACCCACTTACGGCTACTTCATAGGCGCGGTTTCGCGTCCATCCTTCTTACAAAATTCGCATTTTATTGAAAGCAAACTACTAGCGCCGGTGCTAGCGTCTCGGCTTGACACTAAAAAACAATACTCAAGGCCGATCAAAATTTTGAAATCCGATGACAAAAAGAAAATACCGCCTATCAAAAAGCCTAGCAACTCAATAGGAAATATCCATGAATATTTACATGCTTATAGTTCCACTACTTGGCCTCGCGATCGCCCCTAACTTTGCTAACGCCTATGAAGCCGGCAACATCATCGTTCGCGCTGGTGCTATCACCGTTGATCCGAACGAAGACAGCTCTGGCGTCAAGAGCCCACTTGGCGATTTGGGCGGCAGCGCAACGGTTGAAAGCGACACTCAGCTAGGCCTCAACTTTGCCTACATGATTACCGACCATTTCGGTATCGAGTTGCTGGCCGCCACATTCAGCCACGATGTGGGTGTACACGGACTGCAAGGCGGTTTGGCTGGACTAAATGGCCAGCTCGGAGACGTCAAACAATTGCCCCCAACTCTGAGTTTGATCTATTACCCGCTTGACAAGAACTACGCGTTCCAGCCGTATGCAGGCATTGGTATCAACTATACCGCCTTCTATGACGCCGACATCTCAGGTAGCGCTGAATCCAAAGGTTACAGCAACCTTGATCTGGATGACTCATGGGGCATGGCGGCACAAATCGGCGCCGACTATATGATTGATGATCATTGGATGGTCAACGGCCAGATGCGTTATATCGACATCGACACCAATGCCCACGCTGACTTGGCTGGTGTTGGAGCCTTGAAGCTCAATGTGGATATCGACCCGTGGGTGTACATGGTCGGTCTTGGCTATAAGTTCTAAACCCACCTTGGCAGTAACCGACATGAGGGTCGACCTTCACCGGCCGCTCTTTCACACCACTCGTGGACATGCGAACAACTATTCATGTTTCGCGATCGCTTACCAACCGTTTATAGCTACATAAGCGAAGTTTCCGCGTCGACCGTCCTGACAAAATTCGCATTTTTTCGAAATCAAACAACCAGGGCCGATGCTAGCGTATTCATGCAAGCATTTTGGATGGACTTACAGCAGCAACTCTAAATTCACAAGGACAGCCTGATCCTGCCAATAAAATTTGCACTTGAGGACATCTCCATGAGCGTACTACCTAAATTCGCGCTGTCGGCCGTAGCTATCTGCTTAAGTTGCGCTGCCTTCGCGGGGGGCGAGAAAAAATTCCTCTACACCTTAACGAACAATATTGCCAAAAACGAAAACGAGGTCGCTCAATACCGACGATTGAACGATGGTTCTCTACAATTTATGAGATTTTATAAAACCAACGGTACAGGCATCAATAATGACACGCATGGAAAACTCGGCCCCCAGGATAACGATTCGCAAATCATCGTCACCGGTGATAAAAAACGACTTTATGCCGTAAACACCAACAGCAATAACATATCCGGATTCAATATCGGTAAAGAAGGAACTCTTACCGAAATTCCCGGTTCACCATTCCCATCTAAAGGCATCGCACCGGTCAGCATCAATATTTCAGGAAACGTTTTGATCGCCGCTAACCGGAACGAAGACTACCATCAAAAGGCGGGCTTATCTGATCCTGAGGGAGCCAGTTACACTTCGTTTGAAATCCAGCATAACGGGGCTCTTGTCCACGCGGACACTTTAAAAGTACCTGGTTTCCAAAAGCCCGCGCAAATACATGCATCCCCAACTGTGAAAAATTTGTTTTTCGCCGATGAATTCCAGGTTGACGCTGATTTTGATGGAGATGGTCCCCGATCATTTTTGGCCGGCCCCAAGCCCAGTGTTCAAGGTCAAATCAAAACAATGAAAGTCGATAACAAGGGAAAAATTACACTTATCAACGAAACCACACTACCTGAGACAATTGAAAACTATCTTTACATTGGAATGCCGGGCGTACCTTCAATGCCGCTGGGCCTTTGGAGTCACCCATCAAAAAACATACTGTACGCTGGGTTCGTAACGAGAAATCAGCTGGGTGTATTCACATACGACGAAACGGGCAGTTTGAAATTTGTAAATGCGGTAAACAATAGTGGTCAAGATATCTGTTGGATACTGGTCAACAAGCAAGCTACCAGGCTTTACACAGTCAACAACTTACCGCGCCTGAACACCCAGCAAACAGCTAGCACCATATCCGTTTATGACATTTCAGGCGAAAACGCTCTGTCGCCCATGGAAATTCAGGTTGTTAATGTTCCAATGCCTGGCGAGTCTTTTATCAACAATCGAAATGTGACGCAGCCTGGAAGTACGTCATTCGAGATAGCGCTTTCACCCGCTGAGGATTTCCTTTATGTCATCAATCAAAGAATCAATCAGACCGAGGAAAACACCATTGAAACTGGTAACGCCATACACAGTTTTTCTGTAAAAAAGGATGGACTACTTAAGGCCGCATCCTCACTCGACCTTTTAAAGGATGGATTTCCGGCGAACTCAAGGGCTCAGGGAGTCGTTGCGGTTGATTTCTGAAACCCAAAGCTTCCTCGTTAGCGCCGACGTTGTACGCAAAGAAAATACGCCTCTACCAGCATCCAAACATGCATCAGCCGCAATCATAAAATACTGACACTGTATTTTATAAACGTGCTTTTTTATGATGTAATTTATGCAATATTTACTGCTTAACTACTTGCTTTAACACTCAGCTGCGCTATAACCAATAGAGGTGAAATAAATAACGCTAACTTTGCCAGAACCTTGTAGAAAACCTCCTTTACCATCCCACAACCATTACTGGAGTAAATCATGAAACATAAATCCGCATTGATTCTATCGACTGCCATTGCCATTTTTTCATTACAGTCCTATGCCGCTGACAATTTGTGCGACGTCAATATAGAGAAAATTGATGAGGCTCTTCTTACGGCCGGCCAGAACCTCGGAGGAGGTGCAACGAACAACCTTAAGCAAACGAAGAAAGAGGCAATGGAGGCAAAAAAGGCTGGAGACATTGATAAGTGTGTAGGTTTAACTCAGCGCGCATTAGTTGGTGCCGAAAACACCAGCATGGGCGCAGGAGGCGGAAACAAATAACACTTATGGGTCCGGCGTGAGATCAGAGACAAGCCAATGGTCAAAGTCCATATGCCTGGAGAAGCGCCTAATGGACTTGTCCCTGCCAACCGGACACCAGCTCCACGTTAAATTGATGCTGCCGCTAAGTGCCTGAACTCCCTCGGTGAACGATATTTCAAGGCGCTGTGCGGATGTTGCTCGTCGTAATGCATGAAGGCAATTGTGATTGATCTACCCTTTTCTTCCCTCAACGTGGAGGACTAGCCATGAACACTATTGCTGGATCACACCCATCAGCCTTGGAACAAGGGAAAGCTCGTCGGGCAGAAAGCCCCTGCGAGTCAGAGATATCTGGGCCATCCGGATCAGACTCCACGCGGAAAAGACACGTGATCTGGCACGCTTCAACCTGTCAATCGACGGATGCAAGGACTCAATTTTCCACCGACTCCATCAGTTTCGTGCAGAAGTCGACCCTCTTGAGGCTCCTTTTGACACAAGCTGAATCCAAGGCTCACTGCGATAGTCGACCCAATTGACAAAATAAGCGGTAGTGTGTTTGGTCCTCTAGATAAGTATTGGAGACTGTAATGAAGTTTGAAAAATCACAGACAGCAGTCGACCACCTGACTCCCGAGCAACACCGGATTACCCAGGAGGCAGGCACCGAAAGGCCCTTCACGGGCGAGCACAACGACAACAAGGAGCCTGGCATCTACGTCGACATAGTGTCGGGAGAGCCACTGTTCGCTTCGACGGACAAGTTCGATTCGGGTACTGGCTGGCCCAGCTTCACCAAGCCGATCGTTTCGGAAAACGTGAACGAAGTGCGGGACAGCGCACACGGCATGGTCCGGACGGAAGTCAGGTCGGTACACGCCGACAGCCATCTCGGCCATGTGTTCCCCGACGGTCCTTCCGACCGCGGCGGTCTGCGCTACTGCATCAACTCAGCGTCCCTTCGCTTCATCCCGCGCGACAAAATGGAGGCCGAGGGATACGGCGAATATCTCGATCAGGTAGAGGAGGCTTGACATGCATCAGCGCGCTGTTCTCGCAGGCGGATGTTTCTGGGGTATGCAGGACCTAATCCGCAAGCAGCCCGGCATTGTCTCGACTCGTGTCGGTTACACTGACGGCGATGTTCCGAACGCCACTTATCGCAATCACGGCACGCATGCCGAGGGGATCGAGATCGTCTTCGACCCGGCGGTGACGAGCTACCGAAATATTCTGGAATACTTCTTCCAGATCCACGATCCGACGACGAAGAACCGCCAAGGCAATGATCGTGGGCTCTCCTATAGGTCGGGCATCTATTACGTCGACGAGGAGCAGAAGCAAGTCGCCGAAGATACGATCGCCGATTTAAATGCCTCTGGGCTGTGGGATGGCAAAGTTGTCACCGAGGTAGAGCCTGTCAGCGATTTCTGGGAGGCCGAACCGGAGCACCAGGATTATCTGGAGAAGCGTCCCGGCGGCTATACCTGTCACTTCCCCCGTCCCGGCTGGGTGCTTCCGAAGCGCCAAAACGCTGGCGATGCGTAGCCCGCAGGCGGCGCTGTCGCGGACTAGGTTTCATGGACGTAACCCCTGCGCAGGTCCGGTTTGCAACCTTCGTGGCCGCGTCGTCCAACGATGCGGTCATCGAACCCAGCCTTGATGAGGTGGGTCATGCCCGTCCGCCGCCGTCGCAGCACAAGGATCGCAGAATCATGCCAGACCTCTCATCCTTTCCAATCACGCAGCGCTGGCCGGCCTCTCATCCCGACCGCCTGCAACTGTACGCCGCGCCTACGCCCAATGGCGTCAAGGTCTCGATCATGCTGGAGGAGACTGGCCTGGCGTACGAGCCCCACCTGATCGACATTTCGAACAACGAGTCGAAGGACGCGGCGTTCGTCTCGTTAAACCCGAACGGCCGCATACCGGCGATCATCGATCCGGCGGGCCCGGACGGCAACCCCATTGCCATCTGGGAATCCGGTGCGATCCTCCTCTACCTGGCCGAAAAGACGGGCCAGCTCATTCCGAGTTCGCCCGCCCTACGTTACGAAACCCTGACTTGGGTGTTCTTCCAGGTGTCGGCAATTGGGCCGATCTTCGGTCAACTTGGCTTTTTCCTACGATGGGGCGGTAACGACTATGAAGACAAGCGACCTCGGCAGCGCTTTACCGATGAAGCCAAGCGTCTCCTGGGAGTCCTGGATCGCCAGCTGGAAGGCCGCGACTGGATCGTCGACGATTATTCGATTGCCGACATCGCGACGCTCGGCTGGGTGAATGCGCTGGGTGAGTCGTATGCTGCTGGCGACATCCTTGGCCTCAGTAACTATTCGAACATCCAGGCATGGCTCGGACGTGGGCTGGCTCGACCGGCAGTACAGCGTGGCCTGCACTTCCCTGCGAGGCCGGCATGAGCATCATCGCCGCCTACTATTACGACGAAGGCAGGCGAATCCGGGAAGTTTCGCTCGATGAGCACGTCCAGATGGACAAGGGTCGCTCGAGCTTCTGCTGGATCGCGCTTAGCGAGCCCTCCGCCAATGAACTTCATGCGCTCCAAGCGACCTATCACCTTCATCCGCTGGCAATCGATAACGCGATGCATCCGCTGTGCCCGCCCAAGCTCGAAGTCTACAACGATGAGCTATACATCGTCGCTCAGACCGCCGAGCTGGTCGGTGAGCAGATCAAGTATGGCAAGATGGCGATCTTCACCGGTCACAATCATATCGTCAGCGTACGGCACGGCAACGCCGGAGCGCTAGGTAAACTTCGGGAGCAACTCGAGGCTTCACCGGCGCTCTTCGGAAAGGGTGTCGACTATGTGCTGCACGCGATCTTGCACCGCATCGTCGACCAGTATTTGCCCATCTTCGAAATGATCGAGGATGACGTCCTGGCAATGGAGAGACGGTCGTTAGACGACTTTCTCGGACGAGAAGAAGTCGCCCACATCTTCGGCCTGAGATGCGAGCTCACGCGCTTCCAACGTACGCTCGGAGCTATGGCCGAACTGGTCAGAAAGCTCGTCCGTAGGAATTTTCCCTGCATCAGCGCCGAAGTGAGTCCGTACTTCAACGATGTCGCGGATCACGTCGATCGCGTGCAGTCCATGGTCAACGGCCTCCTTCAGATCCTGTCCACGGTCTTTGAGGCAAGCAGCCTTCTGGAAGCGCAAAGGACGGGTGTGATCACCCGCCAGCTGGCGGCTTGGGCGGCAATACTGGCAGTCCCGACGGCGATCGCTGGAATATACGGCATGAACTTCAAGCACATGCCGGAGCTGGACACGGCCTACGGATACTTAGTCGTGCTCGGAGTGATAGCGATATCCTGCCTTTTCCTGTTTGTGCGCTTCAAGAAGGCTAAGTGGCTGTGAATACGGCACATCGCAGAGCCTTATACGGGAGCTTGTCCAATCCAACTCAAGAGGCGAAAACGCCTCCACCCTCTACGCGATCACTGATCCGGCGACCGAGCATAAGGGCCTGTTGATCGACGTGTTCGATGAAATCTGTTACCGCGACCCCGTTCAAGGGTCGGGACCTCAATGTAGAAGAAGTTGACTAACGCGCATTCGCGTCATCCGATCAAGCAAGCTGGAGACATTTATGAAAGCCATTGGTTACAAGGTTCCGGGCCCCATCGCCGAGGATGCCGCGCTGGTCGACATCGATCTGCCCCGGCCTGTCGCTGCAGGATACGATATCCTGGTTGAGGTAAAGGCCGTCTCGGTCAACCCGGTCGACTACAAGGTCCGCAACAGCACGCCGCCGGCCAATGGCGATTGGAAGGTGCTGGGATGGGATGCCGCCGGGGTCGTGCGCGAGGTCGGCCCCGACGTCACGCAGTTCGAGTTAGGCGACGAGGTCTATTATGCCGGATCAATCACGCGGCCCGGTACCAATGCGGAGTTCCATCTCGTCGACGCCCGGATTGTCGGTCACAAACCTGCGTCGCTCTCCTGGGCGGAAGCGGCGGCGCTGCCGCTGACGACGTTGACGGCCTGGGAGGCGATGTTCGTCCGCCTGGACGTGGCGAAGCCCGTCCCCGGTGCGGCGGAGGCGATCCTCATCATCGGTGGCGCGGGCGGGGTTGGGTCGATCGCCGTCCAGATCGCACGACAGCGCACGGACCTCACCGTCATTGCCACCGCCTCTCGACCGGAAACCCAAGAGTGGGTAAGAGGGCTTGGAGCTCACCACGTCATCGACCATTCTCGTCCACTCTCGCCACAGATCGCCGAGCTCGGCATCGGTGCTCCCGCTTTCGTCTTTTCGACCACGCATACCGAGCAACATGTCGCCGACATCGCCGAACTGATCGCCCCACAAGGACGGTTCGTACTGATCGACGATCCCAAGGCATTCGATATCATGGTGTTCAAGCGCAAGGCGGTGTCGATCCACCACGAGCTGATGTTCACGCGGTCGATCTACGGCACACCCGACATGAATGAGCAGGGCGAGATCCTGGATGCGATGGCAGTGCTGATTGACGACGGCAAAATCCGCACGACGCTGACCCAGCGACTGTCGCCGATCAATGCCGCCAATCTGAAGACCGTGCATGCACTGATCGAAAGTGGCGCGGCAAAAGGCAAGATCGTCCTCGAAGGCTTCTAACGACCGCGATCGCCAAACATCTTGTCCAACCTCAAGAAGCCGGACGGATCACGCCCCGGCGAAGAGAGTCCCATGACCAAATCTATTGCCACCGCTTCGATCAACCGCGAAACCGCAGTCGCCCTCATCGACGCGGCGATCGCCGCGGCCCGTGCAATCGGCATCCCGGCTGCCGTCGCCGTCGTCGACGCCACCGGTAACCTGCGCGCGTTCGAGCGCACCGACGATGCGCCGTTCCTTACCGTCGATGTTGCCATCGACAAGGCTTGGAGTTCCGCCTCGTTTGGGTTCCCGACCCATGTCTGGAACGACTATGTGACCAACGATCCAAAAGTGGCGCCGCTGGCCTATCGCCCCCGGATGGTCGCTGTCGGCGGCGGCTATCCGATTCTGGAGGATGGGAAGTTGATCGGCGGGATAGGCATCTCCGGAGGCACCTATCAGCAGGATCAGGATGCGTGTGTCGAGGCACTCAGGAAAATCGGTTTCCAGCTGCCAGTCTAACGACTGTCAGGCCATCGCCGGTGGTAATGGCCGGCAGATTCCAACCTTATGAGAGGTCTAATGATGGAAGCGTTCGTCGTCTTTACGCGGGAAGAAACCACCGATCCGCATGCACTCGCAACCTATTCTGCAGGCGTCGGCCCATCGTTCGATGGTCACGACGTAACCTTTCTCGCCGCTTATGGCGCGATCCAGCATTTGGAGGGGTCGCCCGTCGAAGGGGCCGTAATCTTGCGTTTCCCGACGATGCAGGCCGCTCGTGATTGGTATGATAGCCCCGCCTACCAAACTATCGCTGCTCATCGCTTTGCCGGTTCCCGCTACCGCGCCTTTATCGTCGAGGGGCAGCGGTGACACCGACAGAAGCACGGCAGCGCTGACCACGAGGTATCGGTATGCGAACTCGCATCCCGGGGACTTGTTGGGGGACCAAGGCAGTGGCGTTAAGGGCTCATATCGCCGATCGGATCAGAGCATTGCTCGGCGAGAATGGGCTCTCTGTTGACGAGCTGGCAGAGCGGCGACGCCAGCGGCAAACGGGCAGCAGCAATCATGAGCTTGATCCAGTCGGCGCGCATGAATGGGCATGATCCGTATGCCTATCTCAAAGATGTGCTGACGCGGCTGCCGACGCAGCGGGCGAGTGAAATTGTCGAGCTGCTGCCGCACAGATGGGGCCCTTACAACTATGCAAGGTGAATTAAAAAACCGCTATCCCCGCAAAGGCCTGAAGAATGCTCTGACCTCCTCGGCCAGGATCTGAGGTTGCTCCAGCGCTGCGAAATGACCTCCATGGGCGGCATGTTCCCAGCGATGCACGTCGAATACACGTGCGACCCAACTACGCGGAGGCATAGGCAGCTCTTTAGGAAATAGTGTTACGCCTAATGGCGGGGCGACCCGCTCCCCTGGCTTGAACGTTAGTGGGTTTTGCCGATTTTCCTTATATAGCCGCAAGCTTGCCTGCACATTCCCGCTAAACCAGTACAGGGCAATATCGGTTAGAAGCGTGTCGAACGACAATACCTGTTCTAGATCGTCGGGATGATCAACCCACGCATGAAACTTTTCGACTATCCACGCTGCTAGCCCAAGTGGCGAGTCCGCCAGTGCGAAAGCAAGTGTCTGAGGCTTCGTGCTCTGCAACGCAGCGTAGGCCCCTTCAGTGGCTGCAAAGTGGCTGCTCCGACCCAGGAAATCCTGTTCTTTCTCGCTCAAAGCATCTTGGCCGGCACCTAGAGGCGGCCGATAGCTACCTGGAATGTAATTGAGATGAGCGCCGATAATTTGGGGCTGGTGATCACGGGCGAGCCACATTGAAACTCCAGCGCCGATATCCCCTCCTTGGGCGCCAAAACGGCCATACCCCAGCTGCCCCATGAGCGCTTTCCAGAGGGCCGCAATCTGTCTTGAGCTAATCCCGGCCTGGGTCGGTGCAGGCGAGCAGCCGTAGCCTGGAAGAGACGGCACCACCACATCAAATGCGTCAGCAGCATCGCCACCGTGTGCAGCAGGGTCAGTGAGTAGCGGGAGCAACTGTTCCATTTCCAGGAATGAACCTGGCCAGCCGTGGGTGATAACCAGAGGCATGGGTTTGTGCCCCTTCCCGCGCTGGTGCAGGAAATGAATGGCCTGGCCATTGACCTCAGTCATGAACTGCGGCAACTGATTGATCCGCCGCTCTTGATCTCGCCAATCAAAGTGGTTGCACCAATGTTCAAGGAGACGCTGAAGAAAAGCCGAATTGGTACCATCCTCCCAGCTGTCTGGCTTTAAGGCGTCGGGTAACCGTGAATTGCGTAGCCGCTGATGAAGGTCGCTCAGCTGAGCATCGGTGACGGCCAAGGTAAAAGGGCGGATGGGCATGACAATTCCCTATGAGGATAAACACGCTAGATTATGGCGCTGCTTTATGAGGCGCCCTGCATAGAGCGTTTCAGTCGCGATGATTTGAAACGCAGCCATGTCCCGAGATCGAGGCGCCGTGAGTATCGGCAGCGTATAGATGCCGCCCGCAATGCCTATAGCGAGCATCAGGAGATGGGTGGCAATCAGGATGAGCCAACGTCGCAACGGTTATGCTTGCTCAAGTTCCTTCACGAGCCGGTCTGCGTCGAGATGGAAGTCCGAGAAAAGGATGCGGCCGCCAGCGTCGATAACCGTAAACCACGGAGTTCCTCGTGTACGGTAGTCTTCCATGAAGGTTGGAAAATTCGAGCCGGTCGGTTGCTCGTCGTGACCGAAAGCGACAGGAAGCTCATACTTGAGCTGGTTCTCGCGCAACTTCTCGAAGGTGTTCTCATGCGCTCCTTCGAAGACGGTCTGGATCACTGCGAACCCCACGCCCTTGGAGCTCAATGCGCCATGCAACTTTTGTAGCGTCGGAAATCCATGCAAATGGCAGCCGCGGCACCAATGCTGGAACGCAAACAAGATTTTCGGGCCGGTCCCGATATCTGACAGTTTTAACGGCGCGATACTTCCTCCATCTTTGCCAATCCATTTTTGCAGCCGCAGCTCAGGCGCTTGTCGTTCGGTCGCGTTCATCTGATTCTCCAACCCCGATACAGAAGCCTATTGAATGGTCGCGCGTCGCGACGGTGCGCGAACTTCCGACCTTGTTTGCACCCTTTATCCTGAAGCCAGGATAGATCGCTCTCCACGGCGAGCCCTTCATCGCGAATTGCACCGCTCAAGACGATCTGCACTGAAGTCAATACTTTCTGATGCCAATTGATTAAAGACACCGGCCACAATGAGCTCATCCCCAACGCATACAACGTTCGGCAGCCAACACGTTCTCACTCATTACTGGAAGCTCAGACATGAAAACCATAAGCATTGAAAACTCGAAGTCCAGCGTACAAACCCACTCAACGCTTGGAACCAAAACCATGGGGTTAGGCATCTACGGCTCCTACTTAGCTCTCGCTGTTATTTACTTCTGGTTCGGCGGCATGAAGTTTACCCACTACGAGGCCGAGGGCCTGGTTCCACTGGTAAGCAACAGCCCGTTTTTGGGTTGGGTGTATGGCATTTTTTCGGTCGACATCTTCTCCAGCCTGCTCGGCATGCTAGAGATTTCGATCGGCGTTCTGATCGCAGGCCGTTTGCTGTCACCAAAACTATCCATGGTTGGAGGCGCTCTGTCTGCAGGCCTGTTTTTCACGACCCTTAGCTTTATGTTCTCCACTCCGGGCGTCATTGAGCCCAGCTTAGGATTTCCAGGGATTTCCGTTGCGCCAGGTCAATTTCTGCTTAAAGACTTAGGGTTGCTTGCTGCTTCGGTATTTGTGGCAGGTCATTCGCTGGTTGAACTGGAAAAACGTAAAGTTAATGCATAAGTTCTCTTCAATGGCTTAAGGCAGTAATGCCTTAGGCCTTCTTCCCGTCAGTTTTCCCCGCCAGATCTTTCAGCCAGTCACGAGGGCTCAACCCCGTCTTGCGTCTAAATGCGCGAGACAGCGCCGAAGGACTTTCGTAGCCGACTTGGGCTGCAATCAGCGTAATCGAGCGCCCTTCTCGCATCAGCTTCTGAGCCAGGCTAACTCGCCAACTCAATAAATATCAGCAGGTGTCTGTCCGATGACACTCTTGAAATGCACGGCATACGCAGCGCGCGACATATTTGATTCACTGGCCAACTCTGCTATCGACCAGGCACGTTCTGGGGAGTTGTGCAGCTTGCCCGCGATCAGATATCCGGACGGTCGATCGTAAGCTTCAGCCTGGTGCTCTTCGAATTTATTGTCGTTGAGCTGCGGCCCAACCATTCCCCCGACGCACGCGTCCCTTCCCTAGAGACCCTGGCAGTCACTTGAATCTCAGCTGCTTGCGATAAGGTGTTGCTGGTGAACATTGCATCAGCGTCTGAAAACTCCACCTCGACGGGCAGACTTGAGACCTTTAGTCGTTTGGCAGCAAGAGGTACTTTGGAGCCCGAAAGCGCCTGTACGAACACGAACACACTGTCATCCAAAGCGACCTTTTCGATAATTTCCGGGGAAATTTCCACCCGTACCTGGAGCAGTGTTGGTGGCAAGCCACCCACATGTTCACTCGTCAAATTGCTGGTTTTTACATCCATTGACAGACCATCTATTGCCTTTCCAATGGCCTGTACTAAAGCAGCGCGTGACGGATGGTCGGAACCCATCGCTGCTAATGCCTGATTCCAATATTTTAAAGCGTCCTGGTAACGATGCTCTTCAAAGGCAGCCAGACCTATGAGACTCAAGCTCACGAGTTCACCCGGATTTCCATTTAAAGCTTCATCTGTCAGCGCCTTGATTGGCGCAGACCACATTTTGTTGTTAGAGAAATACAGTGCTTTAGCCCACTCGCCTAATAACTCCGGTCGGCGGCCGGCCAGTGACACCGTTCGCTCGAACATTCTAGCGGCATCGTCTGGCCTCCCCTGAACCATGTAGTTTTGGGCCAGGTTATAAGCGTTCTCAGCCGACTCCGGTTGAGCGTTAACCGTGCGTTCCAGACGGTCGTTCATTTGCGCGAGTGAGCCGGGAGGCTGGGCGAACTCACGAACCAGCTCGACTTTATCGCTGGCGCCAAAATGCAGGTACAGCGCGAGCCCCAGCGCCGGTATCAAGAAAGCCACGAATACCGGTAGCGGCTTCCCTGTAGTCGAAAAACGTTCGAGGCCAGCTCCTTCGGTGTCCGCCAGCAATTCGCGGTCCGCCTCAGCGCGGGCACTGTTTGTTTGCGCAGGAGACATCACTCCGTCCCCTTGCTGAAGTTGTAGCTCCGCCACGCGTTCCTGATACAGCGCCACGTTGAAAGCGGTGCGATCTTCTTCGCTTTGGGCACGACGTAAAAACAACACAGGGATTAGCACGAAACTGAGGGCAACCAGCAACAGCAGGCCGACCCATAGCCAGAAATCAATCATTAGATTCTTTACCCAATAGGAGGAGGAGCCGTTGACGCTCTTGGTCAGAAAACACCTCAACATCATCGCCATGCCGACCACGATGACGTGCAATGATCAAGTAAATCACCCACACACCGCCCAACAACAAACCGCCAGGCCCAAACCAGAGCAACCAGGTGTGGCTGTTCAGCTCAGGTTTGTAGCGCACGAATTCGCCATAGCGATCGACCATGAAATCGATGATCTGCTGATTACTCTGACCTTCGCCGAGCATGCGAAAGATCTCTTTCCGCAGATCGGCGGCGATGGGAGCATTGGAGTCTGCGATATCCTGGTTCTGACATTTCGGACAACGCAGTTCCCGGGTCAACTCGGTGTATCGGGCGCGTTCGACCTCATCCTTGAACGCGTAAGCATCGATGGCAGCTTGGGCGGCACTGGCGGAACACAGCGCTAAGAGAGCGCCACATAGAAACCGGCTCATTGCGTGCCCTCCTGCACCAGACCTTGATAAAGATCTGCAAGCTTTTCACGCCACACCGTCTCATCTATAACGCCGACGTGCCTGTAGCGAATGATGCCTTTACTGTCGACCAGAAAAGTTTCCGGCGCGCCGTACACGCCCAGATTCAATCCGAGGCTGCCGGCTTCATCGCGAATATTCAGCTGATAAGGGTCGTGAAAATCCCTCAGCCAATTCAGAGCATCGGAATTAACGTCTTTGTAATTGACTCCATGAATCACCACCCCCTGCTGGGCCAGTTTGTTCAGCACTGGGTGTTCTGCCCGACAAGCGACGCACCAGGTACCCCAAACGTTTACCAGCGCCGGTTTGCCCAGCAAATCGGCACGGGTCAGGGACCTATTGCCTTGCACGGATTGCAGGAAGAAATGGGGGAACGGTTTGTCGATCAACGCTGAGGGCAACGCCGAGGGATCGAGGTACAACCCTTTACAGAGAAATGCTGCCATGCCAAGAAAAAGCACCAGCGGCAGTAGTAGCAGCCAACGCTTCATACGGGGGCTTCCGAGAGGCCCAGTGCGTCGCTGACCTTGCTCCTGACCTTGACTCGATAACGCTTGTCCAACGTCGCCAGTAAGCCCCCCATCGCAGTGATCAAGCCACCGAACCAGATCCAGCGCACGAACGGCTTGACGTGTACTCGTACTGCCCAAGCACCGTTGTCCAACGGCTCGCCCAGCGCGACATAAAGATCGCGGGTAAAGCCGGCATCAATAGCGGCCTCGGTCATCGTCGAACGTTGCACGGTGTAAAGGCGCTTTTCCGGATGCAATATGGAAACTTCCTTTCCATCTTCCAGCACACGAATGGTGCCTACGTCGGATGTGAAGTTAGGCCCCTGAATGTGCGTGGCGCCATCGAAGACAAACATGTAGCCGCCCAGCTCGACAGAGTCACCGGGCGCCAAGCGAAGATCACGCTCGACGCTGTTCTGACTCGACAACATTACCCCCAAGGCAAGCACGACAATTCCCATGTGCGCCAGCTGCATCCCCCAATAACTTCGGGTCAATGCACGCATACCTTTGAATACACCTTGGTGTCGGGTTTTATCCAGGAGATCACGCATACCCGCTAGCATTACCCAAGCCGCTAGCAAGAAAGTAGCTAACACGGCCCAGTGGAAATCGGTCATGGCAAACCCGGCGATGATCGCCAGCACCGCGCTGCTAACCAATACCGGGGCGAGCATGCTCAATAGCCATTTGACCGGCGTGTCTTTCCATCGCACCAACACGCCTACGGCCATCAACGCCATGAGCAGGCCCATCAGTGGTACAAACAACGCATTGAAGTATGGCGGGCCCACTGACATCTTCGCCCCGCTCAAGGCGTCGAGCGCCAGAGGATACAAAGTGCCGAGCAGAATCATCGAGGCCGCCACGACCAGCAAAAGGTTATTGCCTAACAGCAGGGTTTCACGCGACCACAGACCAAAAGCGATTCGGCTTTTTACAACCGGTGCCCGAAAGGCGAACAAGGTCAGCGAAACGCCCACTATCAACAACAGAAAAATCAAAATGAATACACCGCGAGCGGGGTCGGAAGCGAACGCATGCACTGAGGTCAGCACGCCAGAACGTACCAGGAAGGTACCCAACAGACTTAAGGAAAACGCAGCAATGGCCAGCAACACTGTCCAGCTTTTGAACACACCGCGCTTTTCAGTGACAGCGAGTGAATGTATGAGTGCTGTCCCCACCAGCCAGGGCATGAAGGAAGCATTTTCTACCGGATCCCAAAACCACCACCCTCCCCAACCTAGTTCGTAGTAGGCCCACCACGACCCGAGCGTAATACCGATACCAAGAAAGGCCCATGCAACGATCGTCCACGGTCGTGACCAGCGTGCCCAGGCAGCGTCGAGTCGACCGCCGAGCAACGCAGCAATGGCGAAAGCGAAGGCTACAGAGAAGCCCACATACCCCATGTACAACATTGGCGGGTGAATGATCAGGCCGATGTCCTGGAGCAATGGGTTGAGGTCACGACCGTCCTTCGGAATCATCGGCAGGATGCGGCTGAAAGGATTGGATGTGAGGATTAGAAACAACAGAAAGCCGACACTGATGATGCCCATGACGGCAAGAACACGGGCGAGCATGACCTGCGGTAATTGGCGAGAGAACACCGACACCGCAAACGTCCAGGCCCCCAAGATCAATGTCCAAAGCAACAGCGAGCCCTCATGAGCGCCCCACACTGCACTGAACTTGTAGTACCAGGGCAAGGCGCTGTTGGAGTTCTCGGCGACATAGGCTACTGAGAAATCATCGACCATGAATGAAAAGGTCAAACAGCCAAAAGCGAACATCAAGAACATGAACTGCCCCCATGCTGAGGGCTGAGCTAACGCCATCCATTGTCGATCACCACGCCAGGCACCTAATAGCGGCATGACCGCCTGTACGCTGGCGAAGCACAGGGCGAGGATCATCGCCAGATGGCCAAGTTCGGGAATCATGAATTACCCCTTTTTCGCTGGTATTCCAGAGGTACTCTGGACGGATTGGCCGCTGTCTTTTAAGGCTTTGGAGACTTCAGGTGGCATGTACCTCTCGTCGTGCTTGGCCAGTACTTCATCGGCCACAACCACACCGTCGGCGTTGAGTTTGCCCAGAGCAACGATGCCCTGGCCTTCGCGGAATAGATCTGGAAGGATGCCGCGATAGGTGATGGTTACCGATTTTTTGAAATCAGTGACCACGAACGACACATCGAGCGTGTCGGCCGAGCGATGCAGAGACCCCGCTTCTACCATTCCGCCGGCACGAAGCCGCGTGTTAGGGGGAGCCTCGCCGTTGGCGATCTGAGTGGGTGTGTAAAAGAGGTTGATGTTTTCACGTAAGGCGCTCAGTACTAACGTGGAAGCCGTGCCAATTCCGGCAAGCATGCAGAGGAGGAAAAGTAACCGCATTTTATGGAGCTGACTCATTTGTTTTCCTCCCGTCGTAATCGACGAAATTCCTGCTGCAAATAACGCCGATGCGCAAATAGCGGCAGCAAGGCATTAATAGAAAGCACCAGAAAACAGACACCGTAAGCAGTCCATACAAACAGGCCATGGTGTCCCATTGCAACGAAGTCACTGAAGGAGGAAAAACTCATTGCGCTACCCTCTTCGCGTCATGGGCCAGTGAGCTCTTCATAACCTCGTTTCGAACCCAACTGGTTCTACACCCACGCTTTAGTAACTCCAGGCGCATTCGTAGCAACAACACCGCGCCGAAAAAACAATAGAAGCCCAGTGCTGTAAACAGTAAGGGAAGCCACATTTCGACGGGCATCGCGGGCTTTTCAGTAAGACTGAAACTCGCACTTTGATGGAGCGTGTTCCACCATTCGACCGAATATTTGATAATGGGGATATTTATCACACCAACTATCGCCAGTACCGCGCATGCCTGAGCAGCACTGTTACGGTTTGTTATGGCGTTACCCAGCGCTATCAGGCCGAAGTACAAAAACAACAAAATCAGCATAGATGTTAGACGTGCATCCCAAACCCACCAAGAGCCCCACGTGGGTTTACCCCAGATGGCTCCGGTGACAAGCGAAACAGCGGTCATCCACGCTCCAATCGGCGCAGCACACTGCAGAGCAACGTCTGCAATCTTCATTTTCCAAACTAAACTGACTATCCCGCATATCGCCAACATGATGTAACACGACTGCGCAAGCATTGCCGCTGGAACATGAATATATATAATTCGAAAACTATTGCCCTGTTGGTAATCCGGGGGTGCGAAGGCCAACCCCCATATCACACCCGTAGCAACCAGCAGTGCGGCGAGGCCACTGAGCCACGGCATAAAGCGACTACTTGTCTCATAAAACCACTTGGGAGAGCCCAGTCGATGAAACCAACGAAATGCCATAGCAGTATGTCCGCGTTTAGGTGGAATAACACCTTCATCGTATAATGCCGTTATCAATGAGTGACGTTGGCTCTATCACAGCCCGAAAACCAATGAGTCCGAAATTAGTCAGAGACTTAACTTATAAACGGCCAACTCGTATAAACGGCCCACTCACTTTTCACCAAACGTCGCGATGTACGCGATGACGTCCCGACGTGCTCGCTCATCGCTGACCTTGACAGTCATTTTTGTAGTGACGGAGTCGTCATTAACGACACCCTTGATGTAGGTTTGAGGGTCGGCCAGCCAATTGAAAACTTTGTCCTGATCCCACTTCATCTCAGCCTGAGCGGCCTTCTGCAAGCCCGTGCCATAGGAATAATCTGGGAGCGATCCCATTTTTCTATTTAGCACTCCCGTCAGATTTGGGCCGATTCCATTACTTGACATTGGCCCGACTTGATGACAAATCGAACATTGCTGAAAAACAACTTCACCGCGTTTCGCGTCACCCTCCTGCGCGAGCAAAGGTGTCATAAACGTCGACACCAGCAGCCCGGCACACACTTTTGCTGAGCGGTTCATAAATAAGCTGTTCATATAATACTCCCGACACCAGTTGCACACTTATTATCTCTATCAGGCATGCAGCTAACGTTTAACCCAGGGCAACACCCTGGCACACCCAAGCCAATCGAGCTGAAAACAGAGACGAACGTGCCCAAGATTTTGATATCAGCACTCTAAGAACCGAGGCAATATAAATCCGCTGGTTAGCCGTTCTGCTTTTCTAATTCACATACGCCATTGAACAAGCGTCTATTGAGATTTGATTCTCGGAATGCCAAGCCTCAATGTCAAGCAGCGACGCCAAGCCATTGCAAACTCCGCACGATTTTGAAAGAGCGACCTCCGCTCGTGCGTTAGCCTCCAAATGCATCATCACCAAACATCCCGCTTCTAGGATCAGAGAATCAACTCTGGCGTACTGGAGACAAAAAATGAAAAGCCTGATAATTAATAGGTCAGCTGCGATAGCGATAACTGCGTGCATTGGGTTATATGCCGCTGCAGCGCAATCTGCAGACTACGCAGACGTAAAAATTGGCCCGACATTCAACGATAAAGGTCAGCTGGAACAGCCAAAGAATTTCCGTCAGTGGGTTTTTATTGGGGCTCCTCTCACGCCAAACGGACTGAATAACGGAAAAGCAGGCTTTCCTGAATTTCACAACGTTTATGTAGAACCTGCGGCTTTCGAGCATTATCGAAAAACGGGTACCTGGCCCGAAGGGACAATGATGGTAAAAGAACTGCACCTGACTCAAAAGGGCCAGTTACCGGATGGTTCGAGTGTTGAACCATCGGGTAGAGGCTATTTCCCTGGCGGCGGGCCGAGTGGGCTAGACATTTCCGTTAAAGATAGTAAGCGTTTCGCAAAAACAAAAAACTGGGGTTACTTCAACTTCGGCCACCACGCGCCTCCATACTCCGCTGTCTCTACGGAGTCGCCGAAAGAGGCGTGCGCCGGCTGCCATATCGATAACGCCAAAGAAGACATGGTCTATATCCAGTTCTACAAACCGATTCTATCTGCTCTCCCCCTTCCTTAAACACAAGAAAACATCAACAAACAAAGCCTTATTTACTTAAGGCTTTTTTGCCTATACCACCATCACAAACAATCAAATGCCTCCGACTGCTAGCTATTACCCCATATAGCAATGCGGCAAGCTTTGGCGCCAACTGTGCGTAGAGGCAAACGCACGCCCGCCCCTGGCGCATCTCGTAAAACAAACCAAAAAAGCGCACGTTTTTGGAATAAGCGTACAAAACAATAGGTTAGGGTATCGCCCGGCGATAATAGTTTTCCCATAGGTATTTAGTGAAACTAGTAAATCAACCATTTCAAGTCGTTTGCTTCCAATCCTTCCGACCCATGAACTTTAAAGAAATTAAATACTAGGAAAAATTGATGGTGCATTGCGTGCACCCGGCTAATTTTTTTGCCGGCGATGAGAAGAACCCACTTGCTGGTGAGGATCAGGAAATTTTAAGGAACTCAATTCTGGAGCTTTGCGAATCAAGAATTTCAACACTTGCAATCAAGGCTGGGGACCGTGCGCCTGATTTCGCGCTGGCCGATGCAAATGGAGACGACGTAAATTCGATTGACCTGGTCCGAAAAGGGCCAATGATTGTAGTTTTTCTGAGAGGATTGTGGTGCTGGTATTCGCATGCGACACTCATTGCCCTGGAAACAATTAGTGAAACATTAAATAACATTGGAGTATCAATCGTCGCCATATCGCCACAGCTACATTTTTCAGATGCCGATATGGACAGAAAACAACAGGTCAGCTTTCCAATTCTGTGCGATGCTCACAGTCGAGTCGCGTTGGAATTTCAGGTTGCATGGCGCCTATCAGCCCATCTTAAGAATACGTATCGCGCATTGGGCGCAGACCTCGACAAGATGAATGGAGCAGATTGCGACCTGTTACCCATGGCGTCGTTATTTGTTATCGACAGACAAGGGACTATTGTGTATTCAGAGGTCAACGCGGATCATATACAATCAATGAATACGGAAGAGCTTCTTATAGTACTGAACAACATGCCATCGCCTCGCAAAATCCGTGCATTGGAATAGCCACCTTCCCTTTTCAAATAAAAATGAGATAAAAATGCGACATCAAAGGCCGATACGACCAAATAGAGGACACTACCGTCCGTTGATGGTGTTGGTCAGTGCGCGTATTTTAAATTGCGAATCGGCAGGTAGTTACATTTCAAATACAGGGCGCTTCACAATAATCATATTTCTTAGTGATAATGGTCGCCTAATATTTAATACTCACTCAGCCAGCAGCGACTTTGAAGCTAAAGTAGGTACTACCATTTTGATCGGCGACGCCGAACAAGAGCAGGCCCTATCTTGGAGCGCTCCAAACAAACTGCTTGAGATAGCAATTGAAAATAGATTCGTTGCAGATGTGATAGCGGCAATCACTCCAAGTAAAACGGTGCTATCAGACGTTATTGGAGTCTATGGCCCCGAGGCCGGATTTGGTGCCCTAGCCAAACGCCTTGCTCGTAAAATGATCGGGCAACGAAAAACCAGCGCCAGCTTGGTCGCGGATGGGTATTATTGCGCGCCAACAGCACGCTTTCTGATTGCAATGATGATGAATATTCGGTACCGCAAAGGTGGGAATAAGCTGACTCCGAAGAGGCTTCATCTGCCTGATAAAACGTTGAAAGCTATTGTCGACCATATTGAGAAGGAAATATCGTCGGCTATAAGCGTTTCAGAAATGGCCGAAATCGCTACCCAGAGCAGGTTTCATTTCGCCCGCACGTTTCGCGCTAGCACTGGCCGGTCCCCTCACTCATATATTGTGGATAGCAGGCTCCGTCGTGCAGAATTTCTGTTATCTGAGACTAACGCTAGCCTTTCACAAATCGCCAACGATGCAGGCTTCAACTCACAATCGCATTTCACGACCACATTCAAGAAACGGATAGGCATCACACCTGGACAATACCGCGACCTGCATCGTTAAGCATTGGAGCAAGCAACAAGCGATGGCCCACCCGATATACTGGCGAGCCATCGATCAGTCGATTACCCCTTACGAACGACCGGGGGATTGATGTCCGTTTTCGCCTCTTTCAGTAATTGCTGAATCATCTTTTCTTGAGTCTCATAATTACCCTCACCGAAATGGGTAAGGCGTACCTGACCTTTGGCGTCGATCAGGTAGTGAGCGGGCCAGTACTGATTCTTGAAATTGCGCCAGATCGTGTAGTTGTTGTCGATGGCAACAGGGAAGGTGATGCCGTATTCCTTCACCTTGTCCCTGACGTTATCGATGATACGTTCGAAGCCGTATTCAGGGGTATGCACACCGATCACAACCAGACCGTCCTTCTCGTATTTCTGCGCCCAGTCTTTCACGTAAGGCAAGGCGTGTTTGCAGTTGATACAGTCGAAAGTCCAAAAATCCACCAGAACCACTTTGCCTTTAAGCGAGTCGTCGGTCAGTGCTGGCGAGTTTATCCATTCCACGGCGCCGGACAGTGACGGCATGGCGCCCTCGGCGTTTTCCATGGACTCGGCTTTGACCTTGCTGACGAAGTAGTCGATCATTTTCGGCACAGTTTCCAACACACCCTGCTCGACATTGTTGATACCTTCCGACGAGGTATTGGCCAGTAGCACGTTGTCGGCACCAGTAGAAATGACCGCCGCACCGGCCAGTACCGCGACGCCGGCGCCTCTACGCAGCCAACCCGTTACCGGAATAGACGGTTTCAAGCGATTGACTAAACCGCGACCGGCGAAGATCAAGGTTCCGAGGGACAGCGCGCCACCCAGACCGTAGGCCACCAGCAACAGACTGGTGCCAGCATTCGCTCCCTGGAGCATGGCACTGGTGAGAATCACCCCGAGGATAGGCCCGGCGCACGGCGCCCAGAGCAAACCGGTCGCGACGCCGATCATCAGCGAGCCCAACGGGCCGGATACTTTTTCGCTGCTCGGGTCAAGGCGATTGCCTAGCAACACGAACGGATAAGCTAACCAGTCACTGACCCGGACGGAGATCAGCGACAGGGCAAACAGCACCACCACAATCAAGGCGACATGGCGTCCGGCGTTACTGGCTTGAATCACCCACTCGCTGCTGACCACGGCCATGCTTGAGATCAGGGCAAACGTTAGAGTCATGCCGGCGAGTGTGAGCAGGATCGATGAGCGAGTGCGGTGGGCACCAGCAAATAGAAACGGTACTACAGGAAGAATACAGGGGCTAAGGACGGTCAATATGCCGCCCAGGAATGCAATGAGTAACATGAATCACCTTTGAAATGTGGACGTTCGGTATGGGTGTCGAACTCTCGTCGTCGCGAGCAAATCTCATTCCATAATTGAATTAGCTGATTGCAAAACTGTTTCTAGTGCGTAGACCGTTTACTTGTGAAGAAGCGGCCTTGTAACGATAGACCGGCTTCTAGGCCGGCTATCGGCGCAAGGACATCCGACGGATTCAATACCAGTCTTAAACAATCATATAGCGGTCAAAATTCAGGATAGTCTATAGCGGTGTCATTAATGCGATTTACAGTACTGGTGAACATTGTCGATGCAATTGTTAGAGAGATCCCAATAAGTTGACGCTCCGAATACCCTGCGGCAATTATTAAATCCACAGCCTCCAAACCGAGGGTACCTTTACTAGATACAATATTGCGTACAAATTCGATGAGAGCATCTCGCCGGAAGTCTCCAGTGTAACTGCCTCCCCGTATGTTAGAAATCACCTTATGCGTAAGCCCCGAAAACTTAGCTTTAAGACTATGAGCGGCTATGCAATATGGGCAACCTGTCCACTCGCTAACGACTAACCGAATCGTCTCCAAATCGGCATCGGAAATTTCACTTTGCGCGACTACTTCATCCAGACGCAGCATCGCCTCCAATCCCTCAGGACTGTGCGTTCCGATAGTCAGATAAGCATTAGGAATCATCCCCGCAGCCCTTTTTATGGACGCGAACGTTTCTGCTACCAATCCGGTAGCTTCAGTCGGATCCATTGTTCTCAAGCGAGACATCGAATGCTCCTCTGGATATAACTTCCAGCAGCAGTGTATGAAAGGCCTCCAGCCTAACCCTGGACGTTTCTCATGTTAATGCTAGAATCAATCAATCTAATGCTCGAGCGTCTCAAATGGACATCTTAAGCAGGCTGCTTTTCCTGATGCCGGTGAGCGGTACTCTGGACACCAGATGTCATTTCAGTCCTCCCTGGAGGCTCGACTATGCCGCCACAGGCCCGAGAGAGATTCCATACCACGTACTCCTGCGCGGCACCGCGCAAGTCGACGACGGCGAAAACCCTGTTTTATCCATGCAAGCTGGCGACATTTTACTGATCCCATCAGGTGTCCCCCATGTTCTGTATGAAGGGAGCGGAGCGTTATCAACGGTTGGCGAGATGCACCGGGAACGAGGTCTTAAGGTTCGAACCAACGGAAGCGACTCGAAACCCGTGAATATGCTCTGTGGCCGCTTTATTTTGCCATCGTCCCCACGTCAAATGATTAAAGACAACCTGCCCCGACAGCTGATCATTAGAGGCATTGACGAACCCGATAACTTTACTCACTCAACGGAAGAACAAGTCGCCAGCACTCGCCTTGCACGTTTGATAACACTGATGCATGAAGAGGCGACAGAACACGGCCCTGGAAGTGAATCAATGATGAATCACATGTCAGGCGCGCTTTTTGGTATGACCTTACGCTTGGCGAGCGAGGGCGCAGAACCGCCAACGGGGCTGTTACGCCTTGCACAACGTCCAAAACTTCAACCCGCTTTTAAGGCAATGTTTGAAGATTATTCCAAGGCATGGACGATGGCTGAATTGGCAGCCTTGTGCCTGATGTCCAGAGCAACTTTTGCAAGACAGTTTGGTGAAGCCGTGGGCAGGTCTGCCAACGATCTGCTTGTTGAGATACGCATGGCCAATGCAAGCAAGCAGCTTGCACAGACATCTGATTCAATCCCTAAAATAGCCCAAGATAGCGGATACAAATCAGATGCAGCGTTCCAAAGGGCGTTCAAAAAGCACGTAGGGATGACTCCAGGTAGATGGCGAATACAATCGGCGCTTCTCGCAAGGCAAGACTAGACGGGCCATTTTAAGGTCTCATTTCACCGCACGAAGGGATTGCACGGGCGCAGTGATGCGCTTAATGACAATTGTACAATCTCTTGTTCGTTTACGCTCTGTATCTTGCAGTATTAACTTTCCAAAAAAAACGCACGATTTTGAAATAAGCGAGTGGACAATCCGGATATTGTGCACCCAGCTCTAAATATAAAACATTAAACCCCGTTTTAGATTTCAAGCAACTTCAGTAGTGATCTTACTAAAGGAGATAGTCTGGTCATCCCTTAGGTGGACGCACGTTTACAAGCTTATGCGTCCACCTTTTTTTAAAGAAACCTGATGAATCACTTAGAACAAACCACGACTGATTTCAATAATTTCCGATCAACAAATGTTAAGCGGCGCCTGTTATCGAACGCAATCTTAGTTTGATTGCAATTAGCAAACTTTCGTCACAACCCTCCCACGCGACAACTGAATAACCCAAACAACCAAACTCTAAATAAGCTAGCCGAATACATAAATGGAATGATGTTGCGCTTACTATCGACGCAATTGATATTATTCACGGCCAAGTCCGCAGGAAATCTGACCAAGCCCCTTCAAAAGCACACGTTTATGAAATGACATCAGAGCGTCTTCAGCTACGCTAATAATAGAATTATGAAACGGTCAAACCCCGAATAATATCGATTAATTCACAGCACAATACCCAATGGATCATTATCAAATGGCTTACAACTAACTTTAAACAACAGAATCCTAATAGGATGCGAGCACTTCAGGGCGGATGATACAAAATTTTATAATAGAACTTTTCGAGGAGACCACATGGACACCCCTTCCATTGAGCAAAGCGATAAGCCAGAAAATCAAACTGTCATCAGCAATTCATTAGGCACACTCATCATGCGAGTTGGGTGGTATGCCGTGTTTGCCGCGTTAGCCGTCATCTATCTCTGGTTCGGGGGCATGAAATTTACCGAATATGAAGCAAACGGTATTTCAGGCTTTGTAAACCACAGCCCACTGCTTTCATGGATGTATAGCTTTATGAGTATCATGGGATTTTCATATTTCCTTGGCGTTCTTGAAATTACAGTTGGCCTATTGATCGCCGCAAGATGCATATCCCCAAAACTGTCAGTTATTGGGGGGTTGCTGTCCGTTGGCTTGTTCGTCACTACGGTTACATTTATGCTCACTACGCCATTGGTATTTGAGCCGACACTCGGCTTTCCGGCCATATCCGTTGTTCCAGGTCAGTTTCTCCTAAAGGATATTGGTCTGTTAGCTGCGTCCATCTTGGTGATCGGAAACTCCCTCATGGCCATCGAGGCCGAAGACGATAGGCGTCGGTAGAGGAACCTGGCCGATTAGCGTTTATTTTACATACGGCCAGGTGCACTCAGCTCCCCAATTACAACATTCAGGGGAGCTTGCTGGACTGTTTAGACTTGCTTATGGAACTCAGATACCAAGTGACCAACAAAGGATCTTGCTACCGTTTTGGATGCGGCGCCTGCAGGAAGAAAAGCGTAAAGTCTGATATCTCCCATATCCCAAGTTTCAAGCACGCGAACCAATACGCCTGCGTCTATTTCTGCTTGGCATGACCACAGTCCCGTAGACATAATTCCTATTCCACTTATGGTGGAAGCCATAGCGACTTCACACGTATTAGCCGTCATTTTTCCTTCGATACTGATAGATACTGCCTTCCCACTGCGCGAAAAAAACCAAGCGCCCCCCTCCGTTGGAGAAGGCCCCGCAATAATGGAGTGTGCCATCAACGCTACCGGTGAACTTGGCACTCCCCTACGTACAAGATAAGTGGGAGATGCCACCAAAACCCTGGGAGTGCTACCGATGAGTCGCATCGCTGTTGTGGCATCTTCAGGCGCCGCAATCTGAAGGGTTAGATCTACGCGATCCCTTACCCCATCTCGATGAGGCTGCTCTGCCACCAAGTCAACACTGAGACCCGGGTGAAATTCAAGAAATTCCGATAACTTGGGTACGACCTCTCTGAGGCAAACGCCGGAGTGAAGACCCAGTCTCAGCCGCCCCTGAAGCTCAGATCCACCACGGGTTGCAAGATTCGCTTCATCAAAAACCGCCAAAATGGGCTCTATATTTGCCAGGTAAGTTGAACCTGCCGGCGTGAGTACTACAGCGCGCGTACTCCGGACGAGCAGCTTTGCCCCTAGATCGCGCTCCAAAGCAGCGATTATCCGCGAGGCAGATGACTGAGAAATACCAAGCTCTCGGCCAGCACGAGAGAAACTGCCCGTATAAGCAACACGTATAAAGAGTCGAAAGGGGAAAAGGTATTCACTCATGCAAAATCCAATTTTATGTTATCTGCGTTTGGTGGCTAGTCTAATACGTAATAATACCCGATTATCTTAGGCACAGTCAGCAACAAAAGACACGACGACACTATCAATGACCACATGTGAGCAACGTTAAAGCACTTGTCGACCGTGCTGTAACACTCATTACCTTTATTCCTACAAACACTATTTACCTCGGCAATACATGGAGGGACGTGTTGTTCATTGATGCACTTCGACACCGCCTATCTGAACCAAATAATAATAATCGCGATCAATAGAGACGACTTACTGTCACCACATCGTCAGACCAGGGGAACGCTCCAATGTCTCGCTTGTCCACAACGCCTCCATCTTCAGCTTCGGGCATCGCCTCAGAGATCTACATCTCTATTAAAAAAGCAGCCGGAATGGTTCCTAACGTCTACGCAACTATCGGGACACATTGCCCTACGGGCTTAAAGGCAATACTTGAATTTGATAAAATAATTGAAGAAAGCACGCTTTCAAAAAGCGAAATAGAAGCAATTAGACTGAAAGTAAGTTTAACCGCGGGGTGCGACTACAGCATCGCCGCACATGTATTCTTAGGGCAATTTGCAGGTCTCTCTCCAACCACTATATTAAACATGAAAACATCGCAACCGACTAAAATCGCGAAACTGGACACGCTGCTCGATTTCGTTTTCATTCTAATAAATTCCAAAGGGGTGGTTAATTTCTCCAGCCTTCAGAGCCTTTTTAATGCTGGATATACGGAGAAAAACCTTATAGAAATTTGTTTAGTGATTACCTCTACAACGTTTATCAACCTGGTTAACAAGATTAATAATACGCCAATCGATTTTCCACAATTTGACCCTGAAAACGCAGCCTTTCAAAAAAATCCATGAAAAGCGCACGTTTTTGAAATTGCTACGTTCCTGACTGGGCTAGTCTGGCTAAATCCGGCATGAGCATTGCCTGCCAACCCGGCATGTCGAATACTGCGACAAAAACGGCCAGCAGCTCTGGCTTGCGGGTCTTAAGGTAAGCTTGCATCGGTTTCAACGCTGAGGTGGTGAATGTTTTAGAACATGCACCGTAGCTTTCAAGCATACGCGGGGGGCAGCACAAAAGGATTGCGCACCCTCGATGGAGCAAGAAGATGAGCCACTTTATCAATAGAGAGTGGGGCTTACTCCCTATACGTGATAACCGGGTATCGATATGCCGGACCCATCAATCCAGCCTACATAGTCGGAACCTTCCACGGGCCTATTATCCTTTCGAGCGCGCAACTTCTTTATATCATGTCGAGTTACGATCAATAGGAATCTGGTTCCGATCACAATATAAACCCTCTCTATAAAAAACATATATGGATTTAATGGCAGATAACCTAGAACGCCGCAGAAGGTTTAACATACTCAGAGGCTAATATGACGACGCTATCCCTTTCCGATTATGACTCCACTCCCGCCGCAACACAGATGTACACAGTCGTCAGCGCTCGGTCATTGGAGCAGAAAGGGGGCCAGCAATATTCGTCACTCGCGGGTCAGATGACGATAATAATTTTTCTAACAGATAATGGAATGCTTTCGTTAACCGAAATAAATAAGCGCAAAGAGGTAGAAATTAAATGCGGCACATGCGTCGTTCTCAGAGGCACTGAAAACTGTCAAGTGATCGAATGGGAAACACCCAACAGCTTCGTCGAGATAATGATCGACGACCACTTTCTACTAAGAACACTTGAAACGTTACAGCTAAACTTTACGTGCCTTAAAAACATAGTCACGCATTATGGTCCGGAGTCCGGTTTCGATTGTGTGGCACGCCGTGTTGTTGAAAAGATTGGTGAAGGGATTAGCTCCTATGCAAGTTTGGTCAGGAACGGTTTTCATTGCCCAGCCGCAGCGAGATTTATATTGGCAATGTTGTTGAAGGGGCGAAAAAACACCGACTTTTGCTTTGAGATGGAGTCGCCAATATTACGACTACCCGAGCCAAGGTTTGCTAAGGTCGCTGAATACATTGACCAGCGTATTAGCTCCTCTATTCACGTGGGAGAGCTTGCAAGTATCGCGGCACAAAGCCATTTTCACTTCACGCGCACGTTCAAAGCCAGGACGGGCCAATCTCCTCATGCCTACATACTGGAACATCGGGTACGACGCGCCGAGCATATGCTTGCAGAATCAACCTTAGGCTTAGCGCAAATATCCCAAGAATGTGGTTTCAGTTCTCAATCACATTTCAGTACCGCATTTAAACAACACATTGGTATAACGCCAGGGCAATACAGAGGCCTTTGGATCTGCTAATCCGTATAAATAAATATTTCATTATAAAAAGGCACGTTTTTGAAATAACTAAGAGCAATTTTCAATTAGAATTTTCAAGCGACACACATATTTCGACGCGATAAATATGGTGCTGTGTTCTGAAAACTCCTTAAACGGTGTAATTCCAAATCGGGTTACTAAAATGATCGCTAATAAACTCAAAGCATTAATCACGTTCGTGGCGTTGCTGGTCTCTTTCATTCCAGTCCTGTCGAAGGCAGCCTCAACAACCACCCTCCCGAGCACTGGTAATCCTACCTACTCACAAACGTACAAAAACTACGTGGATAAAAACGGAAACATAAAGGTACCGGAGGATTATAGGACGCAGTTCATATTTCTTGGTTCCTTTGCTGTGCCTGGCGGAGATTCTATGGGAGGGTTAAAAGAGATCCACCAAGTGTATGTCGATCGTGACTCGATTGAATATTATCGATCTCACGGAGATTTTCCTGACGGCGCCATGTTGATTAAAGAGTTACAAGGCACTGCGACGGCTGACCTCACAACAGGCCATGCATCCTTCTGGAATGAAGGGCGAGGCTGGTTTGTGATGATAAAGGATACAAAAGGTCGCTATCCAGAAAGTGAAATTTGGACGGACGGCTGGGGTTGGGCCTTAATAGCTCAAGAGGCTCCGTCTGTTACTACAAACAAAAATACCAGCACGTGCATCACTTGTCATACTCCTGTGAAGAAAACTGATTGGGTACATGTATGGGGATACCCCCTACTCGATGCACAAGACAAGATACAGACGCTAAACAACTAGACATTCAACGCGCTCTACCTAGATTGTCCGATGGATAGGCGAGCCAGCGTTAGGGCAAGATCAGATCATCATTGAACGTGCGAAAGGTGATCGAATATCGGAGAGAACCCGCCGGAGGTATGCTGTGCTACCAATCCATACGAACATTACCCTCCAACAGATTAACCGAACGTGGTTCTCCAGGATGAGACGGCCTATGCCAACCGCTCTCGCCCTGTCTTCGGACTGTACCTATCTGTTATTGCTTCCAGCAGGGTGAACTATGGGAAAGTCATTGGATGTTTCTACAGCGTTATTAATGAAATTGGTCAATAGAAATTGCGCGGACAGTGCAATGATTTCAATTATTTCCTGATCGGAGTAGCCAGCTAGACGTACAGCCTTAAAGTCAGCGTCGCTGACCTTTCCACGATTTTTGATCAAGCTTTGTGAAAAGCCAACTGCAGCGTTCCGCTTCGGATCGCTTGATTGCCCCTTCCGGTTAGCCGCGATTTCTTCCGGTGATATTTTTGAAAACGTAGAAGCCATATAACTATGCGCGGAAAGACAGTAGTTGCAGCTGTTAACTTCTGATACTGCCAGTCCAATTGCGTCACGCGTTTTGACGTCTAATGTTTTACTCAGGGTACCCAAAAGTCCCGCCCAACCGGTAAGTGCTGCCGGACTGAGAGACATGACCTTGTGCATGTTTGGAACGAAGCCCAGCCGGTTGTAAACCGTGTCGAGTACAGCTCTCACCTCTCGCGAGGATTTATGATCGTCAGGAACCTTAATACGAGCCATGATTGTCTTCCTCTAACGCTAACAGCATTTAGTTATTACAAAACTAACAAACAACTGCGCATATCTTTGGCCGCATGAATCTCTAAACGCGTTCGCGGTTAAATCTCGACCACAACTATCTGTTACCTTTACTGTATAGAACCAATCGACAAATATTTCTGACAGAATCCTGCTTTTTTACAACAATGATGACGATCGGGTTTAACCGTAACCGCTCCATTACGTACCGTTGGGCCTGCTGGAAACTTGTCCTGGCTACGTGATGACCGACGACTACGCGGGTTACAACGCTTTGGCGTTGCGGCCGGGTGTGGAACGATTGGCGTGCATGGCCCGTGTGCGCCGCAAGGGCTCGGCTGATGGTACTGGAGCACAATTCTCGCTCAAACCTAAGAAGTCGGCTTTGAATGTGGGATCTATGGAGCGCTGACGAATTACGGAGCTGCTGCCGCATTAGTGGGCGCCCGTTTAACGCAAGATGTGTCAGACAATCACCCTACGCCTTCCAACCTTTCCATTTAAAAAATCATGGTGCAAGACCGGTATATCAAAAACATGCTTTTTCTATATTCTGAACCGTAAATTCCCCTTCCGACAATTTTTTCCGCAATGCCTACGGGCGCTGGTTTACCAATGGGCGCACCTGAACTACAGTAATCATATTACTAAAATCATTCTCAATCGCAGCGAGATAATAACCAATAACACATTACTCAGGAACCCAGCATTCGTCCCCAATCAACTTTATTAGGATTGATGTAATTGCCATACTCTCTTAGTATAATCATTATCAGCGCCGCCCTTGCATTTACCATGGGTTTTGCCATAAGACGTGGCAATATTTGTGCGGTAGCAGCAGTCAATCACTGGATAAGTCATAAGCAAACTACCCACCTTCGTGCTTTTATTACAGCTGCCGCTTGGGCCGGAGTTGTACTGTTACCGTGTGCATGGTTGTTCCCAAGCGTCGTTATCCTGTCACCTTCTTATCATCCCTCCGAGATCACCATCATTGCAGGGGCACTATTTGGTTTCGGTGCCTTTCTCAACGGCGCTTGCGTGTTCGGCACTATTGCTCATCTCTCAAGCGGGGAAATGAATTACGTTGGAACGCTTGTTGGAATGTTCATAGGTGCTCTCTTGGCCTCACTTTTTTCTCTCCACTCGGAAAGCTTGAATTTTATAAACCTATCAACACCTGGCGCGTTAGCCATTTGCGTATGGGCTGCATTTGTCGCAATTGCATTTCATGACATCGATTTAAGGCATCGTTTAATAATAACGAATGATGGGAATGCTCATTCTGGTGGTATATGGAGCCCTTTTTTCTCAATGTCGGTGGTAGGCGCTGCGGGTGGCTTGCTCCATGCGACCATCGGCAACTGGGGGTATCTGACAGTGCTTTCCCACAGCGCAGCCAAGTTAATCAACCCTTCCCTACCCGATATCGCTCTTCAAGTGTTTACCGCTACGACGGCACTCATTTTTGGAGCTATCGTGGCCGCGAGAAAGACTCGAAAATTGAAATTCCGAAAACCCAGGCTTTTGCCATTTTTTCGAAAGCTCGCGGGAGGCTCCCTAATGAGTTTTTCCGCAGCGATTATTCCCGGTGGTAACGAGACTTTATTACTACACGGTATCCCGTCGCTAGCCCCGCACGCCCTGATCGCTTATGCGGCGATGCTAGCTGCGTTAATCGGGCTATTTAAGCTCCGTCACAGCGCTTAACCCCAATCGATGCCAAAGCTCGATAATCCTTCTGGTATGACTGTTTCGGCCGCCGCAGCTCAAGTGTTTGCCTTCAATACAGTTAAACATGTGACCTTTGTACCGACGCCCGCAATCATCCACAACAAACCGCTGCCCAAAATCATCCAGAGTATCCCTTGATAACTCATTCAATCTGGCGCCCTGACACGGAGCCAAGGCTTTGATTGCAACAGCGATGCTCTACTTTCCGGAAAATACCAACTTAAGTGGAAAAAAGATTTTCATCGTGAGAAAAATTTCTGGTAACCCACTGTTTTTGCTGTTGCTACCATTTCGGGGCCAACGAAAACCCATGCCAGATAACTCAAGGCAAGCAGGTTCTCCCTTTATCGTCCGACCTGGCAATGCAGGTCAGTGAGTTCCGGCAAGAAATTCGTATACCATATCTCCAACTCCATCGAACGACTGCCGCCGTGAACCTACCCAAATTCAATGCTCCAGACTTGGGCAATGCGCCTTCGACCTCGGAAATCATCACCCGCCACCTGCGTGACGCCATCGTTGCCGGGCATTTCGCCGAGGACGAGCCTATCCGCCAGGACGACATCGCCCGGCAATTCAACGTCAGCAAGATCCCGGTGCGTGAGGCGCTCAAGCGCCTGGAGGCCGAAGGCCTGGTGATGTTCCAGCGCAATCGCGGGGCGATGGTCACGCGGGTGTCCGATGCCGAACTGGCACAGATGTTCGAAGTGCGCATGTTGCTCGAAGACAAAGTCCTGCGCCTGGCCATCCCCAATATGACGGAAGCCACCTTCGCCCGCGCCGAAAGCATCTGCCAGGAGTTCGTCGGCGAAGATGACGTGGGCCGCTGGGCCGAACTCAACTGGGAACTGCACGCCTGCCTCTACGAGCCGGCGCAACGTCCGTTTCTGGTGAGCCTGATCCGTTCGGTCAATGACAAACTGGAACGCTACCTGCGCATGCAAATGAGCCTGTCCGCCGGCAAAGAGCGCGCCGATCACGAACACCGGGAAATCCTCGAAGCCTGTCGTGCCGGTGACGTCGACCGGGCGGTGAAGCTGCTCGACGAACACATTGCCGGGGTCTGCAAAACCCTGTTCGAGCACCTGCCCCACCACCACTGACAGACCGCGCCACTGTGCCGATTTCGTCATTGGCACTGGATAAAACCCTCAAGCCTGCAAGCCCCCGCACGGGCCACTCTTGTGTTCACTCATCTGAACGGACGTGGCCCTTTCATGAAACGCATCACCGTGATCGACTCCCACACCGGCGGCGAACCGACCCGCCTGGTGACTGCCGGCTTTCCTGACCTGGGCACCGGCAGCATGGCCGAACGTCGGCAGCGCCTGGCTGAACAGCATGACCACTGGCGCGCTGCGTGCGTGCTCGAACCGCGGGGCAGCGACGTGCTGGTCGGCGCATTGCTGTGCGAACCGGTCGACCCTGCGGCCTGCGCCGGGGTGATCTTCTTCAACAACACCGGTTACCTCGGCATGTGCGGCCACGGCACCATCGGCCTGGTCGCGTCGCTGGCGCACCTGGGCAAGATCGCTCCGGGTGTGCACAGCATCGAAACACCAGTGGGTACGGTGCAGGCGACCTTGCACGACGACTACTCCGTCAGCGTGCGCAACGTGCCGGCCTACCGTTATCGCAAAGCCGTGGCCTTGCAGGTGCCGGGGATCGGCCAGGTGGTCGGTGATATTGCCTGGGGTGGCAACTGGTTTTTCCTGATCGCCGACCATGGACTGCGCGTCGCCAGCGACAACCTCGATGCGTTGACCGCTTACAGCTATGCCGTGCAACAGGCCCTCGACGTTCAGGGAATTCGCGGGGAAGACGGCGGGCTGATCGACCACGTCGAGCTGTTCGACGAGGATGAACACGCCGACAGCCGCAACTTTGTGCTCTGCCCTGGCAAAGCCTACGACCGCTCGCCCTGCGGCACCGGCACCAGTGCAAAACTGGCGTGCCTGGCGGCCGACGACAAATTGCAGCCGGGCCAGATCTGGCGCCAGGCCAGTGTGATCGGCAGCGAGTTCGAAGGCTCCTACGAACACCACGGTGACCGCATCGTACCGACGATTCGTGGCCGCGCCTTCATCAACGCCGAGGCCAGCCTGATCATCGAACAGGACGACCCGTTCGCCTGGGGCATTCGCCCATGAGCCAAGGCCTGGTGGCCGATGTGATCGTGATCGGTGCCGGGATCATCGGCGCTGCGTGCGCCCAGGCGCTGGCGCGGCGCGGTTTGCGCGTGCTGGTGCTGGACGCCGGCCTGCATGGCGCAACGGCCGCCGGCATGGGCCACTTGCTGGTGCTCGATGACAACCCGGCCGAACTGGCCCTGAGCCAATATTCGCTACAACGCTGGCGCGAACAGGCACCGCAGCTGCCCGACGGCTGCGCCTACCGAAACAATGGCACGTTGTGGTTGGCGGCCAATGCAGAAGAAATGGCCGTGGCCGATAGCAAATACCTGAACCTAAAAGCCCAGGGCGTTGCCTGCGAGTTAATCGCCCGCAACGCTTTGCGTACCCGTGAATCCGAGTTGCGCGACGATCTGGAAGGCGGTTTGTTGATCCATGGCGACGGCATTCTCTATGCCCCGGCGACCGCCGACTGGATGCTCGACAGCCCGCAAATCGAACAACGTCGGGCGCGGGTCAGCGAGGTGGATGGCCACCGCGTGCGACTCGATGACGGCCAGTGGTTAAACGCCGAAGCCGTCATTTTGGCCAACGGCATCCAGGCCAACGAACTGTGCCCCGAGTTGCCGATCGAGCCGAAAAAAGGCCACTTGCTGATCACCGACCGCTACCCCGGCAAGGTCACCCACACGCTGGTGGAGCTCGGCTATGTCACCAGCGCCCACAACGCCACCGGGCCATCGACGGCCTGCAACATCCAGCCCCGGCCGACCGGGCAACTGTTCATCGGCGCCTCGCGACAGTTCGGCACCCTCGACCCGCAGGTCGAAGGCTGGATGCTCGCGAAAATGCTCAAGCGCGCCACCGAGTACATGCCAGGCCTGGCTCAGCTCAACGGCATCCGCGCCTGGACCGGTTTTCGCGCCGCCAGTCCCGACGGGCTGCCGCTGGTTGGCCAGCACCCAAAACGCAAAGGCCTGTGGCTGGCGGTCGGGCACGAGGGACTTGGGGTCACTACGGCCCCCGGCATTGCCGATTTGCTGGTCGCGCAATTGTTCAACGAGACGCCGCCACTGGCGGCACAACCCTATCTGCCGCAACGCTTTCTCGGGGAGGCCGTGTATGCCTGATTTGATCCTGGATGGCCGCGCCCTGCGGGTGGCCGAAGGTACGACGGTCGCCGCGGCACTGGCCTTGGCCGGCGACGGTTGCACTCGCACCTCGGTCAGCGGTGAGCGGCGCGCACCGCTGTGCGGCATGGGCATCTGCCAGGAATGCCGGGTGACCATCGACGGCCGCCGCCGACTGGCCTGCCAGACGCTGTGCCAGCACGGCATGCAAGTGCAGACCCGCGCATGAACGAATACGCCGACCTGCTGATCATCGGCGCCGGCCCTGCCGGCATGAGTGCCGCCCTCGCCGCCGCGCCCAGTGGCGCACGTATCATCGTGCTTGACGACAACCCGCTACCGGGAGGCCAGATCTGGCGCGACGGGCCTCAGGCCAGCCTGCCGAATCAGGCGCGGCAGATGCGCGAGCGCCTGCACGCCAACAGCAATATCCGCCACCACTGCAGCACTCGTGTGATCGCCTGTTGCGGTCCCAAACAGTTGCTGGTGGAAGACGCCGATCATGGCTGGTTGATCGGCTACGACAAACTGATTCTGTGCACCGGTGCCCGAGAGTTGCTGCTGCCCTTTCCCGGCTGGACATTGCCAGGGGTGACAGGGGCGGGAGGACTCCAGGCGTTGATCAAGGGCGGACTGCCGGTGCAGGACGAACGCGTGGTAATCGCCGGCAGCGGGCCCTTGCTACTGGCCAGTGCGGTCACCGCGAAAAACAACGGCGCCCACGTGCTGCGCATCGCCGAACAGGCCGCTTCGAAAGCGGTCGCCGGGTTCGCTCTACAACTGCCCCGCTGGCCGGGCAAGCTGTTGCAATCCTTCACCCTGTTCGACCGCCATTACCGAACCGGCTCCCACGTCGTGGCAGCCTTGGGTAATGAACGGCTGGAAGGTGTGCGACTGCGACAACAGGGAAAAATCGTCGAACTGGCCTGTGATCGCCTCGCCTGTGGTTTTGGCCTGATTCCCAATACCCAGTTAGGTCAGGCCTTGGGCTGCGCACTTAATGGCACGGCGCTCGCAGTCGATGCCTGGCAAGCCACGGGCCAGGCCGATCACTACGCGGCGGGGGAATGTACCGGTTTCGGCGGCAGTGAACTGGCGTTGGTCGAAGGTGCAATCGCCGGGTATGCCGCCGTCGGTAACTGCGCAGCGGCACGTCAATTGTGGCCGCGTCGGGCACGCTGGCAGGGTTTCGCCAAGGCGTTGAACAATGCCTTCGGCCTCAACCCGCACCTCAAGTCACTGGCGCAGGCCGATACGCTGGTCTGTCGATGCGAAGACGTGCCCTACGCGGCACTGGCCGGGCACACCGACTGGCGCGCGGCCAAGCTCGCGAGTCGCTGCGGCATGGGCGCCTGTCAGGGCCGGGTGTGTGGCGGCGCATTGCAGTATCTGTTCGACTGGCAACCCTCGGCCCCCCGGCCACCGTTCAACCCGGCACGCATCGAAACCCTGATGTGCCTGGACGACACCCCACCCACGTAAAGACTCGGCCTGGGGTTTCAGGTGCGCTGCCGAGTCTTTATGATCCCGGTAGTTGCCACCAGGCCCCAGCGCTATGTTCCCCTCACTCAATCACTTCAAACCCTGCGACCTGCCGACGCTGCTGGGCAGTCTGCAATCCATCGCGACGCTGCTCGATACCCTGTCGGACGTGGTGTTTTTCATCAAGGACAACGAGGCGCGCTACGTCTTCGTCAACCAGACCCTGGCCCGGCGCTGCGGCTTCAAACACAGCGAGCAACTGCTCGGGCTGACGGCGGATCGGGTCTTTCCCGAGCGCTTTGGCCCGCTGTACACCGCGCAGGATCGGCGGGTGCTGTCCACCGGCCGTGAACTGGCCGATCAACTGGAAATGCACCTGTATTTCGGCAACCAGCCAGTCTGGTGCCTGACCCACAAGGTTGCGCTGCATGACGAACAAGGGCGGATCGTCGGCCTCGCCGGTATTTCGCGCGACCTGCAACTGCCTCAGTCCAACCATCCAGCATTCCAGAAACTCGCCGCAGTGGACGCGCACATCCGCCGCCATTTCGCGCGACCGATCAGCCTTGCTGAACTGACGGCCATCGCCGGGTTCTCCGTGGCGCAACTGGAACGCCATTGCAAACGGGTATTCCAGCTCACGCCACGGCAAATGATCCACAAGTCCCGCCTCGAAGAAGGCTCGCGGCTGTTGCTGGACACTGACCTGCCCATCACTGAAATCGCCCTGCGCTGTGGGTATACCGACCACAGTGCCTTCAGCCGCCAATTTCGCGCACTCACCAGTCTGTCGCCCAGCCAGTACCGCGATGGGCGCCGCTGAATGTTCCTTTAAGGGGCGCCGGGCACTCGCTGTGCTCCCTTCCGTAACACCCTTCCGATCGGCGCCCTGACGCCGCTGTGCAGTTAACGACCTCTAAGCGGCCCTGACTCAAGGGCTGGCAAAAAATCCCAGGCAAAAAGCAAAACCGGCACGTCGATTGCTATTGTTAATATCGTATACGAAATCCCCAATACGATATCTAACAGCACTTTCCGATCACGAGGCCTCTATGAAAAACCCCGCATTTGCCGTAGCCCTCAGCGCTGTTCTCAGTACTTCCTTCATGGCCACCGCGCACGCGGACAAGCTCGACGACATTATCGGTTCGGGCAAGCTGCGCTGCGCCGTGACCCTGGACTTCCCGCCCATGGGTTTTCGCGATGCCAGCAATGCCCCGGCCGGTTTCGACGTGGACTATTGCAACGACCTGGCAAAGATCCTCGGGGTCGAGGCCGAAGTGGTGGAAACGCCGTTCCCGGACCGCATTCCGGCGCTGATTTCCGGGCGTGCCGACGTGATCGTCGCCTCGACATCCGACACCCTGGAACGCGCCAAGACCGTCGGCCTCACCGTGCCGTACTTCGCTTTCCAGATGGTCGTGCTGACCCGCGACAACACTGGCATCAACAGCTTCAACGACATCAAGGGCAAAGCACTGGGCAACACCAGCGGCACCTTTGAAGCCATCGCCCTGGAGGGTGATGTGAAGAAATGGGGCAGCGGCACCTTCCGCGCCTATCAGTCGCAAAACGACACCCTGCTGGCGGTCGCCCAGGGTCACATCGACGCCACCGTCGTGACGAACACCGTGGCCGCGGCGACGATCAAGTCGGGCAAATACAAAAACCTGAAAATCGCCGGCAACGCGCCTTACACCATCGACTATGTGTCCCTGGGTGCCAAACGCTCCGAGTACGGCCTGCTCAATTACCTCAATCTGTTCGTCAACCAGCAGGTGCGCAGCGGTCGCTACAACGAGTTGTTCACCAAATGGGTCGGCACTGAAATCGCGCCGACCGACCTGACCGTGCCAAAGGTCTACTACTGAGGTGTCCGGCATGCCTGGGTCCAATGCTCTCACCGGTCGCAGCCTGATCCCGGGCTGCGCCCAGGGCGCACTGCTGTTCGCCGATGTCGGGCTAAGTTTCTGGGGCGGGGTCGACCCTTGCAGCGGTGAGGTAATCGACCGTCACCACCCGCTCAGCGGCGAACACCTGGCCGGTCGTGTTCTGGCCATTCCCAGTGGTCGCGGCTCGTGTACCGGCAGCAGTGTGCTGATGGAACTGATCAGCAACGGTCATGCACCGGCCGCGTTGGTACTGGCTGAAGCCGATGAGATCCTGACCTTGGGTGTGCTGGTGGCACAGATGATTTTCGAACGTTCCCTGCCGGTGCTGTGCATCGGCCAGGAGGCCTTCGCCGTCTTGCGCGGCAAGGCTTTCGCCCGCGTCGACAACGCTGTGCTGAACCTGTTCGATTACGTGCCCGTCGATGCCTGGCAGGCGACCGATGCGCCACTGCCCTATAAAACCAGCGGTTTGATCGAACTCTCCGCGCTCGACCAGGCGCTGCTCGACGGCGAGCATGGCAAAGCGGCGCAGATGGCCATGCAAATCGTCCTGCGCATGGCCGAACTGCAAGGCGCCCACCAACTGGTGGATGTCACCCAGGCACACATTGACGGTTGCATTTACACGGGACCGGCGAGCCTGCGCTTCGCCGAACAACTGGTGCAGTGGGGCGCGACGGTTCGGGTGCCCACCACCCTCAATTCAATTTCCGTAGACCAGCGCCGCTGGCGCGAGTTGGGCATTTCCCCAGGGTTGGGCGAGCCCGCCAGTGCCTTGGGCGACGCCTACATGGCGATGGGCGCAACGCTCAGTTTCACCTGTGCGCCTTACTTGCTCGACAGCGCACCGAAGGCCGGCGAACAGATCGTCTGGGCCGAATCCAACGCGGTGGTCTACGCCAACAGCGTGCTCGGCGCACGCACTTTGAAGTACCCGGATTATCTGGATATCTGCATCGCCCTGACCGGCCGCGCGCCACTGATCGGCTGCCATCTGGACGCGCCACGCAAAGCCCACCTGCAGGTTGAATTACCTGAACTGGGCGAACTGGACGATGCCTTTTACCCCTTGCTCGGCTACCACATCGGAGCCCTCGCGGGCAGCCGGATCCCGCTGGTGTTCGGGCTGGAACAACGCCAGCCAGACCTCGACGACCTGAAAGCCTTCGGCGCGGCGTTTGCCACCACCTCGGCCGCGCCGTTGTTTCATATCGCCGGGGTCACACCCGAAGCACTCGACCCGACACAGGTGATGGAACCGGATGCCCACATACCGGTGGAAACGATCCGCCTGCAGGATCTGCTGCTCAGTTGGCGTGAACTCAACAGCGCCCGCGATAACCATGTGGACGTGGTCTCGCTGGGCAACCCGCACTTCTCGCTCAGCGAGTTCGCTCACTTGGCGCGCTTGTGTCGCGGCCGACAAAAACACCCCGAAGTGGTGCTCGCCATCACCTGCGGCCGGGCGGTGCTGGAGCAGGCCCGTGACGCCGGGCACATCGGTGTGATCGAGGCCTTCGGCGCCATCCTGGTCACCGACACCTGCTGGTGCATGCTCGGCGAACCGGTGATCCCGCCGGCCGCCACCACGTTAATGACCAACTCAGGCAAATACGCCCATTACGCACCGGGTCTGGTGGGGCGCAGCGTGCACTTCGCCAGCCTCGCCGAATGTGTCGACACCGCCTGCACTGCCAGCGCCAGCGGACGATTGCCGAGCTGGTTGCAACCTGCCTTGCTGATGGAGAGCCACGCGCATGTTTGATTACACCTTCCAATGGCGCGCCACCCTGCGCGCCCTGCCGGACATGCTCGCCGGCGCCTGGGTCACGTTCGAGACCGCGGCGTTGTCGATGATTTTCGGCGTACTGATCGCCCTGGCCCTGACAGTCATGCGCGAAACCAAAAACCCGCTGTTGCGCGGTATTGGCAACGGCTGGGTGTCGATTGCCCGCAATACACCGTCGCTGTTCCAGATCTACATCCTGTACTTCGGCCTCGGCACACTGGGCCTGCACGTCAGTTCATGGCTCGCGCTGCTGGCCGGGATCACCTTCAACAATGCCGGTTATCTCGCAGAGAACTTCCGCGGCGGACTCAAGGCGGTGCCCGGCACGCAAGTGCGCGCCGCGCGTTCCCTGGGCATGAGTGCCTTCCAGACCTACCGGATGATCGTCGTTCCGCAACTGCTGCGAATCGTGTTCTACCCGCTGAGCAACCAGATGGTCTGGGCGGTGTTGATGACCTCGCTGGGAGTGATCGTCGGGCTCAACAACGACCTCACCGGCGTCACCCAGGACTACAACGTCAAGACGTTCCGCACCTTCGAATATTTCACCATCGCGGCGGTGCTGTATTACCTGATCGCCAAGGCGATTGTCGCGACGGCCCGGCTGATGGCCTGGCGGTTGTTCCGTTACTGAGGACGTGACTATGTTTTCCACCAGTTTTTCCTGGAACGACCTGTTGTTCCTGCTCAACGGCGCCTGGGTCACGCTGCAACTGACCTGCTGGGCCATCCTGCTCGGCACGTTCGCGGGTCTGATTTTCGGTTTGCTGCGGGCCCTGTTGCCACGGGCCAGTCTGCCGCTGGCGTGGGTACTGGACATATTTCGCAGCGTGCCATTGCTGATCCAGTTCGTGTTGTTCAACTCGCTCAAGAGCATCGTCGGCCTGAATATCAGCGCGTTCAGCGTCGGCTGCATCGTGCTCGGGGTCTACGCTGCCGCGTACTTCACCGAGATCGTGCGCGGCGGCGTGTTGTCGGTATCGCTGACCCTGCGCCGGGCCAGCCGATCGCTGGGCCTGAGTTTCTTCCAGGACCTGCGCTGGATCGTCCTGCCGATGGCCTCACGAGTGGCTTTTCCCGGTTGGCTGAACCTGGTGCTTGGCGTGATGAAAGACACCGCGCTGGTGATGTGGATCGGCATCGTCGAACTGCTGCGCGCCTCGCAAACCATCGTGACCCGCATTCAGGAACCCCTGCTGGTGTTGTGCATCGCGGGCCTTATCTACTACGTCATGAGCCTGGTGGTCGCACGCCTCGGTGCTCGCCTGGAAAGAAGGTGGCAAGAAAATGATTGAGATCGACAACGTACACAAATCCTTCGGCGACCTCGATGTGGTCAAGGGTGTCAGCCTGACGGTGAACAAGGGCGAAGTGGTCTCCATCATCGGCGGCTCCGGCTCGGGAAAATCGACGCTGCTGATGTGCATCAATGGCCTTGAGCCGATCCAGAAAGGCAACATCCGGGTGGATGGCGTCGAGGTGCACCACCGCAGCACCGACCTCAACCGTCTGCGGCAGAAGATCGGGATCGTGTTCCAGCAATGGAACGCCTTCCCGCACCTGACCGTGCTGGAAAACGTGATGCTCGCTCCGCGTAAAGTCCTCGGCAAGAGCAAGGCCGAAGCCGAGGAACTGGCGGTGCAACAACTGACCCACGTCGGCCTGGGCGACAAACTCAAGGTGTTTCCCGGCAAGCTCTCGGGCGGTCAGCAACAGCGCATGGCCATCGCCCGCGCCCTGGCCATGTCGCCGGACTACATGCTGTTCGACGAAGCCACTTCGGCCCTCGATCCACAGTTGGTCGGCGAAGTGCTGGACACCATGCGCATGCTCGCCGAAGACGGCATGACCATGGTGCTGGTGACGCACGAGATCCGCTTTGCCCGGGACGTCTCCGACCGCGTGGCGTTCTTTCGCAACGGCCTGGTGCATGAGATCGGTTCTCCCGACCAGGTCATCGGCAACCCGGTACACGCGGAGACCGCGGCGTTTCTGAAATCAGTGAAGTAACCGATGGCCTCATCGCGGGCTTGCTCGCGAAGGGGCCCGAAAAGACGAAACAAGGAGCAAATCATGCGCTCATCGAAAGTGATTCACATCGTCAGCTGCCACGCCGAAGGTGAAGTCGGCGATGTGATTGTCGGCGGTGTCGCCCCACCGCCCGGCGCCACGGTGTGGGAACAGTCGCGCTGGATCGCCCGGGATGAAACCCTGCGCAACTTCGTGCTCAACGAACCCCGAGGCGGCGTGTTTCGCCACGTCAACCTGCTGGTGCCGGCCAAGGACCCGCGGGCGCAGATGGCCTGGATCATCATGGAACCGGCGGACACGCCGCCGATGTCCGGTTCCAATTCCCTGTGCGTGGCCACCGTATTGCTCGAAACCGGCATCCTGCCCATGACCGAACCGCAAACCCGGTTGGTGCTCGAAGCGCCCGGTGGTCTGATCGAGGCCGTGGCCGATTGCCGTGACGGCAAGGTCGAGCGGGTGGAAGTCAGGAACGTGCCCTCCTTCGCCGATCGCCTCGATGCGTGGATCGAAGTGGAAGGCCTGGGTTCGCTCAAGGTCGACACGGCCTATGGCGGCGACAGTTTCGTGATCGCCGATGCCAAGGGCCTGGGCTTTGCCATCCGCCCCGATGAAGCCGCCGAGCTGGTGGCGGTCGGGCTGAAAATCACCCGTGCAGCCAATGAACAACTCGGCTTTGCCCATCCGTTGAACCCGGAGTGGTCGCACATTTCCTTCTGCCAGATCGCGGCGCCCCTGATCCACGAGAACGGCATCGCCACCGGCGCCAATGCGGTAGTGATTCAACCGGGCAAGATCGATCGTTCGCCAACCGGCACCGGCTGCTCCGCACGCATGGCGGTGTTGCAGGCCAAGGGTTTGATGCAGGTTGGGGATCGCTTCATCGGTCGCTCGATCATCGGCTCCGAATTCCACTGCCGCATCGACTCACTGACCGAGGTGGCTGGCCGCCCCGCCATCTACCCGTGCATTTCCGGGCGGGCGTGGGTCACCGGCACTCACCAACTGCTGCTCGACCCGAGCGATCCATGGCCACAAGGCTACCGACTCTCGGACACCTGGCCCGGCGCCTGAATGCGTCATTGCTGATCATCCAGACCAACGGCCAACAAAAACCCTGAAAAAAACGAAATAGCACTAGCCGACTCTTTTCATTTTAAATATCGTATACGAAATACAATAAACAACCCCGGAGGCAACAATGAGCAAGCGCATTAACTGGAGTGGCGTCTTCCCCGCAGTGACCACTCAATTCAACGACGACTTCACGATCAACCTGGATAAAACCCATCAGGTGATTTCCAACGTCATCCGTGACGGCGTGTCGGGGCTGGTGGTGTGCGGCTCGGTAGGCGAAAACACTTCGTTGACCGCTGCAGAGAAAATCGCCGTCACTGAAGTCGCCGTCGATGCCTCTCGCGGCCGCGTGCCGGTGATCTGCGGCGTGGCCGAGTTCACCAGTGTGGAAGCGGCCAAGGTCGCCAACGCAGTACGCAAGGTCGGTGTCGATGGCGTCATGCTGATGCCGGCGCTGGTCTACGGTTCCAAGCCGTTCGAAACCGCTGAGCATTACCGCTACGTGGCGAAAAATGCCGACGTACCGCTGATGGTCTACAACAACCCGCCGATCTACAAAAACGACGTGACCCCGGACATCCTGATTGCCTTGGCCGACTGCGACAATGTGGTGTGCTTCAAGGATTCCTCCGGCGACACCCGCCGTTTCATCGACATTCGCAATGAAGTGGGTGACCGTTTCGTGTTGTTCGCCGGCCTCGACGACGTGGTGCTGGAAAGCCTCGCCGTGGGCGCTGAAGGCTGGGTGTCGGGCATGTCCAACGTGTTCCCGAAAGAAGGCGAAACCATCTTCCGACTGGCCAAGGCCGGACGTTATGCCGAAGCCATGCCGATCTACGAATGGCTGATGCCGATCCTGCACCTCGACGCCCGTGCCGACCTGGTGCAGTGCATCAAGCTCTGCGAAGCCATCGCCGGTCGCGGCAGTGCGCTGACCCGTCCACCGCGCCTGGCCCTGCCGGAAGCCGATCGGGTCTTCGTCGAGCAGATCATGGCCAAGGCCTTGGCCAACCGTCCGACGTTGCCGGACGTCGGTCTCTGAGTGATTGCCGGGCGGGTCTTTGCGGACCCGGCCCGGCTGCCTGTTTTTGCGCCCCTACAGGAAACGCCAGCATGCCCAACGCTCAACACACGCAAAGCGCAACCACACCCTCGGGACTCAAGCGTGTCGTGGCCGCCGCCATGGCCGGCACCGTCGCCGAATGGTATGAATTCTTTCTTTATGGCACCGCTTCGGCACTGGTCTTCGGCCAGCTGTTCTTCCGCCAGACCGACAGCCCCATCGACGGCATCATCGCTGCCTTCGCCCTGTATGCCGTGGGCTTTCTCGCCCGCCCGCTGGGTGGCCTGGTGTTCGGTCACTATGGCGACAAATACGGCCGCAAACGCCTGCTGCAACTAAGCCTGGTGGTAGTCGGCATCACCACCTTCCTGATGGGTTGCCTGCCCGGCTTCAACCAGATCGGCTATGCCGCACCGGTGTTGCTGGTGCTGCTGCGGCTGATCCAGGGCTTCGCGTTTGGCGGCGAATGGGGCGGCGCGATTCTGCTGGTGTCCGAGCACTGCCCGGACAATCGTCGAGGTTTCTGGGCCAGTTGGCCGCAAGCCGGCGTACCCGCCGGCAACCTGGTGGCGACGGTTGCCCTGCTGTTGCTGTCATCGAATCTGTCGGAGGAGCAATTCCTCGCCTGGGGCTGGCGCGTAGCGTTCTGGTTCTCGGCCATCGTGGTGCTGATCGGCTACTGGATTCGCACCAGCGTCGATGACGCACCGATCTTCAAGGAAGCCCAGGCCCGTCAGGCGCAAACCAAGCAACAGCAACTGGGCGTGGTCGAAGTACTGCGTCACCACTGGCGCTCTGTGCTGGTCGGTATCGGTGCGCGGTTTGCCGAGAACATCCTCTACTACACCGTCGTGACCTTCTCGATCACCTACCTGAAACTGGTGGTGCACAAGGACACTTCCGAGATTCTGCTGCTGATGTTCGGCGCGCACCTGCTGCACTTCTTCATGATTCCGCTGATGGGTTACCTGTCTGACCTGGTCGGGCGCAAACCGGTGTACCTGACCGGCGCGGTGCTCACGGCGTTCTGGGGTTTCATCGGTTTCCCGATGATGGACACCGGCAACAACTGGCTGATCATGGCCGCCATCACCCTGGGCCTGGCGATCGAGTCGATGACCTACGCGCCCTACTCGGCGCTGATGGCCGAAATGTTCCCGACCCACGTGCGCTACACCGCGTTGTCCCTGTGCTACCAGGTGGCGCCCATTTTCGCCGGCTCCCTCGCTCCGCTGATTGCGATCACCTTGCTCAACAAATACCACAGCTCCACACCGATTGCGTTCTACCTGGTCGGTGCGTCGCTGATCTCGATCATCGCGGTCGGCTTGACCCGGGAGACGCGTGGCAAGTCGTTGCATCTGGTGGACAGCGAATCCGCCGCGCGCATCGCAGCCCTGACCGACGCCGAACCGGTGGCCGCACGCCGCAGCGATTCACTGGCCTGACGCCGCAGACCTGCAGGAGCGAAGCTTGCTCGCGAAGACGATGTGTCAGCTGACATCTCTGTTGAATGTATTACCGCCTTCGCGAGCAAGCTTCGCTCCTTCAGATCCAGCTCCCTACATTCCGACAGGAGTTTTTCATGCCCGAGATCATCGGACACAACTACATCGGTGGTGCACGCAGTGCCGTCGGCAAGGTCATCGTGCGTAGCTATGACGCCAGTACCGGTGAGGCGCTGCCCTACGCGTTCATGCAGGCCACCGTCGAAGAAGTCGACGCTGCCGCCCAGGCCGCCGCAACCGCCTACCCGACCTTTCGCACTCTGTCGGCCGTTCGCCGTGCAGAGTTTCTCGAGGCCATTGCCACGCAACTGGACGCGTTGGGCGATGAATTCGTCGCCCTGGTCACCCGCGAGACGGCGTTGCCGAACGGACGCATTCTGGGCGAGCGCATGCGCACCAGCAGTCAGATGCGTCTGTTTGCACAAGTCCTGCGGCGCGGCGATTTTTATGCCGCCCGCATCGACCGTGCCTTGCCCGAGCGCCAACCGCTGCCACGGGTTGATCTGCGCCAATACCGGATCGGCGTCGGTCCGGTCGCGGTGTTCGGTGCGAGCAATTTCCCGTTGGCATTCTCAACTGCCGGTGGCGATACCGCTGCGGCCTTGGCCGCCGGGTGTCCGGTGGTGTTCAAGGCCCACAGCGGGCATATGGCAACCGCTGAGCAAGTAGCCGAGGCGATCATGCGGGCCGCCGAGCAAACCGGCATGCCCAAGGGTGTGTTCAACATGATCTACGGCGCGGGCGTCGGTGAAGCGCTGGTCAAGCATCCGGCCATCCAGGCCGTTGGCTTTACCGGCTCACTCAAGGGTGGGCGTGCGCTGTGTGACATGGCCGCGGCACGACCGCAGCCGATTCCAGTGTTCGCCGAAATGAGCAGCATCAATCCAGTGGTGGTGTTGCCCGAAGCACTGCAGCTGCGGGGCGAGAAAATTGCCAGCGAACTCGCCGCCTCCGTGGTGCTCGGCTGTGGCCAGTTCTGCACCAACCCGGGACTGGTGATCGGTATTCGCTCGCCAGCGTTCAGCGCCTTTACCCAATCGCTGAGCGCCTTGATGGCCGATCAACCGGGGCAGACCATGCTCAACCTCGGCACGCTCGACAGCTACGCCAACGGTGTGCAGGCATTGCACGCACACCCGAAAATCACTCACCTGGCCGGCGGTGATCAACACGGTAAACAGGCGCAGCCGCAACTGTTCAAGGCTGATGTCAGTCTGTTTCTCGAGGGCGACCCGCTGTTGCAAGAAGAAGTGTTCGGCCCGGCGACCGTGTTGGTGGAAGTGGCCGACAACGACGAGCTGCAACGGGCACTTCAGCACCTGCACGGGCAGCTCACGGCCACACTGATTGCCGAAGACGGCGACCTGAAAAACCACCCTGAGCTGTTACCACTGCTGGAGCAAAAAGTCGGCCGGGTGTTGTTCAACGGTTACCCGACCGGCGTCGAAGTCTGCGATGCGATGGTGCATGGCGGCCCCTATCCGGCCACCTCCGATGCGCGCGGCACATCGGTCGGCAGCCTGGCCATCGAGCGCTTCTTGCGCCCGGTGTGTTACCAGAACTGCCCCGATGCGCTCTTGCCCGACCCGCTGAAAAATGCCAACCCGCTGGGCATCGCACGTCTGGTCGATGGCAGCAGTCAACGCGACCCTCTGTAAAAAAACGCCACCGGTTTACCGGTGGCGCCCTCTTTCACTCATCCCAGCAGCGCTTTCAGATCGTTGTACAACGCCTCGGGAATCTGCACCCCCTCCACCAGGCTACGAGCTCGCGCTTCATAGCGCCGTTGCGATGGCAACCGTGCGCCCTGCCCTTGAATACTCTGGAACAAGACCTCGGCACGGGCCAGGTGCTGCTCGGTGGCTTCGCCGAGAAAACGTCGCGGATCAAGGGCGATGATCAACTCGCCATGGTACGGCGACGACTTGCTGCCGGCGTCGTACGCCAGTGACTCGGCACTGGTCAGGTCACCGATCAACGGCCCGGCGATCAATTCCACCATGGCGGCCAGCGCCGAACCTTTGTGCCCACCGAACGTCAGCATCGCGCCCGCATCGAGTACCACGTTGGCATCGGTGCTTGGCTGGCCCTGCGCATCGACGCCCCAGCCCTCAGGAATCGCTTTGCCGGCGCGTCGGTGCAACTCGATATCGCCACGGGCAATCGCGCTGGTGGCGAAGTCAAACACAAACGGGTCCTTGCCCGAGCGTGGCCAGCCGAATGCAATGGGATTGGTGCCGAACACCGGCTGGCTACCGCCCGCTGGCGCAACCCAGGCATGACTGGGATTGCAGGCCAGCGCCACGAGGCCGGCCGCCGTCAGTTGTTCGATCTCGACCCACAGCGCAGAGAAATGCACGCAGCGATTGATTGCCAAGGCCGCGATACCGTTTGCCCGGGTTTTCTGCGCCAACAACGGCAGCCCTGCCTGGAACGCCAATTGTGAAAAACCACCCGCCGCATCCACGCGCACAATCGAAGGCGCCTGGTCAATGACCTGCGGCTCGGCATCGGCTTTCACTTTGCCGGCCCTGAGCGAGTTGACGCAGCCCAGAATCCGATACAAACCGTGGGAGGCGCAGCCATCGCGCTCGCCGGCCATCACCGTGGCGGTCACCGCCTGAGCGTGGGCATGATTAAAACCGTTGTGCAGCAAGATCGATTCGGCCAGCTCGCGAGCTTCGGCCAGGGACAATCGGATCATAATCACCTCCTTGAACAGACCGCCCAGCCTGGCCCACTCCAGCCGTCAAGGCTTGATCGCTTTGGGCCGATGCGATGACGAATTCGGCACATAGTGTCGATGGCAATCCGAAGGTGGGTTGTCCCGATCTCATCGCCCGTCATTCAGCTTAAAATGACAAAAAACTCAAAAAACCCAGGTTAATCTACCCCTAACCCGTTGTTTTACCGTAGCCTCGGTCCCAATCTGAACGCCATTCATGAACTCTGCACACGGCCGTTGACTGTTTTCCCATGCGCAAACTTTTGTACCTGACTTTCTCCATGGCATTGATTGCCGCCCTGACGACCTACGCCATGTGGGCCGCGGACCGTCCGGCGGGTCATTACCTGTCGGACCTGCGTATCGATCTCGCCATCGATCAGGGCACGCCAGCCGATCGCGGCAACCTGCTGGGCATCCAGCCGGAACTGTTCCCCACCGACTATCAAAGCGCCGGGCGCCTGCACCGCAAACTCGCGGCCTATCTGCAGAAGGCCCAGGAACAGGGCTTGTTGAATGAAAAAACCATCGTCGTGCTGCCCGAACATGTCGGCACCTGGTTGATGGTCAGCGGCGAAAAAGACGAGCTGTACCAGGCCACCACCATCAAGGAGGCCATGAACTGGCTGGCGGTGAGCAATCCCTTGCAGTTCGTCCGCGCGCTGATCAGCGCCAAGGGCGACAATCGCCTGGACGATGCGCACCTGCGCATGAAAGCCAAAGGCATGGCCAAGGAGTACCAGGCGCTGTTCGGCGGCCTGGCGAAAGAATTTCACGTGACGCTGGTGGCGGGCTCCATCGTGTTGCCCGAGCCGAGCATCATCGATGGCACCCTGAAAATCGGTCGCGGCGCGCTGTACAACAGCAGCGTGGTGTTCGGTCGTGATGGCGTGCCGATTGGCCAGCCACAGCGCCAGATGCATCCGATTTTCGCCGAGCGCGATGTGATCGAGGCCAATGGCGAACACACGCTCAGCGTCGTCGATACCCCGGCCGGCCGCCTGGGTGTGCTGATCGGCAGTGACAGCTGGTACCCGGACAACTACCGCAAACTCGACGCTGAGGGTGCGCAGCTGGTTGCGGTCCCGGCGTTCGTCAGCGGTCGCGGTACCTGGGACAAGCCATGGCGCGGCTACAAAGGTCTGTCGACGCCCGGCTCCGTCAGTCTCAAGGCCGGCGAGCTCAGCGAAGGTCAGGCCTGGCATCGCCTGACACTGACTGCTCAACCGCCCAGCAGCCAGGCCATTGCCGGCATGAGTGTGTTCCTGCGCGGGCAGTTCTGGGACCAGGGCAGCGCCGGGCAAAGTTTTCTCAGCAGCAACGGGCAGCATTTCGCCGGTGGCAATGTCCGTGGCGCGCGCCTGCTGAACCTCTGGTTGTAAACCATGAAACCGTTGCCGATGCGTCTGGGGGATCTGTCGGTAGGCCTGGTTCATAGCCTCGCAGCTGCGGTGCGCAGCCACGGCCTGGACCCTCAGCCCCTGCTCGATCAATATGGCCTCGATCCGGCTCGCCTGAGCGAAGCCTGTGCCCGACTGTCGATCCCGCGCTACATGCGCCTGGGCCACGGCGCCATTCAACTGACCGGCGATCCGGCGCTGGGTTTGCGCATGGGCCAGCTCAGCCGCCTGAGCCAGGTCGGGCTGGCCGGGGTCACCGCCGCGCAGGCGCCGACGGTACGAGAAGCGGCCCGCTGCCTGATTCGCTTCGAAGCCTTGTACGGCTCCAACTATCGCGGCCAATCGAGCTTTCACGAAGACGCTCAAGGCGCCTGGCTGCGGTTCTATTCCATCAGCCCTTACAACGCCTATAACCGCTTCGTGGTGGATTCGATCATCGCCGGCTGGTTGCAGCAATTGTCCAGCGTCAGCCCGGTTCCCTTGAGTGCCGAGCGCATCGAAATCGAATTCGACGAACCGGGTTACCGAGAGGCGTATGCGGTACTGGGCGATTGCCCGATCCAGTTCGGCGCCGAACAGAACCAGCTGCGCCTGAGCCTGGCCAGCCTCGCCCAACGCAACCCGGTGCACTGCCCCAGTACGTGGCGGCACCTGCTGCAACTGTGTGAACGGGAACTGGAACAGCTGACACGCACCCGCAGCCTGCGTGAACGCATCACTCAGTTACTGGGGCCGTTGCTCAATGGTGGCCGGGAACCCGACCTGGAAGAAGTGGCGGCACGCCTGAAGCTGCCTACCTGGACCTTGCGCCGCAAACTCGCCGAGGAAGGCACGCAGTTCCGTGCAATTCTCAACGACACTCGTCGCGACCTGGCCATGACCTACATTCGCGATACCGAACTGGCGTTCGGTGAAATCGCCTACCTGCTGGGCTTTGCCTCAGCCGAAGCGTTTCAACGCGCTTTCAAACGCTGGAGCGGTCAGACACCCGGCGAGTTTCGCCGCAGTCACCGCCAATCCGCCTGACGCTTACAGCTCGGTAGCGTCTTCAGCCGGTTCCAGCGGGTCCAGTTCAAACGCCTGAAACTCAAGCAGCTCTTCTTGATAATCGTCCATTGTAAATCCCTCACGGCTCATTGAAAAAACGCTTGAATAAATGACCAGCGCCTTGAGCATAAAGTGCCCGCATGAAAGAAAAATGACGCAGGCACGACGCTTCGTCGCTACTAATAAAACGTAGCAGGCGGTCAGGAATTTATCACAGGATTTTTTCGATACAGGTCGTAGGAAAACGGCCTGGTTGATGTGGATCAACCTTGAACGCTGTTCCGGGATCGATGGGCTGCCAGCCGATCCCGGAACGCCAGTCACCGATTACTGGCTGGTGACAGGCATGGCCGGAATCGGCTCGCTCGGTGGCGGCAGATCCGACTGCGGTGGTGGCGTGACGTTTTCCGTCGATGGCGCCGATTCGGCGTTTTCGGCCGGGGCAACCGGTGCGGGTTCAGGTGGCGGTGCAACCGGTTCCGCGGCAGGTGCCGGTGCAGGCTCAGCGGCAGGTGCAGGTGCAGGTGCAGGTGCAGGTGCAGGTGCAGGCTCCGGCGCCAATGCTGCCGGTGCGGCTTTGGTTTCAGGCACGCCCAGGTCGGTTTTCGGTTTCTCGACGATGTGCGCGGCTTTTTTCGCTTCCGGCGGCAGGAACAATTCCACCAGGGTGAAGAAGCGCTCGTAGAACTTCGCCGACGAGACGGTTTCGCTGGCGACCTTGACCATCGAATCGTCGGACGAGCCGATCGGCATCGATACCGAACCCAGCACGCCCACGCCAAGGCTGGCGGAGTTGTTGGTTTTCTTCAGCGCATAGCGATCCTGCAATGCGTTGGCAAACATGGTGGCGTGGTGGCCTTCGCTGCCATCATCGGCACAGACCACACTGAAACTGATTTCCATGTGGGTATCGCCAGTCTGCTGGAAGCTCTTGTGACCACTGATCAGTTTCGGATCGCTGCTGGTAATGATGTAGCCCTGACTGAGCAGCGCGCGACGGGCGGCTTCGCAGGTTTGCGCATCGGTCACCGGATAATTGCGCGAAAACGTTCCGGAGTCGTCGAAGCTCTCGTGCTCATAGATAGGGGCTTTTTTCGACGAGCAACCGGCCGCGACCGCCAGCAGCAACGCCAGCCCGGCAACTCGCACGGGAAATGATTTAAACATTGAACATCCTGAAGAAAACGGTCCGGGGCGTATTGTGCAACAGATCGATGCTTAGCGTCGCACCGATTAGTGTCTTGAAACAGTTACAAGTGTAATGACTGCCATTTACAGGAAAAAGTCGTTCGCTAAAAACCCCAGGCGACGGATAGCGCCTGCCAACTTTTCCCGCGCCCACAAAAAACCCCGGCCTTTCGGCCGGGGTCTTCGTGTTGCGCGGAACACTCAGTCAGACATCAGAAACGCTTGATGTCTGCTTCGGCTTCCAGCTGCTTGCGATAGGCCGCAAAGTCTTGCTGGCCGATGCGCGAGGCGAGGAAGCGACGGTATTGAGCCTTCTCTTCTTCAGTCGGCGCAGCGGCTTCATTGACGCCGTTCAGGCGCACGATCACCAGGCTACCATCGGCCAGGGTCACGCTGCTGAAGGTCGGCTTGTCTTTGGCGGCTGGTTTCGGCATGCGGAACAGCGCTTGCAGCACGGTAGGGTCAATCCCTTCCTGAGCGCGTGTCGCTGCTGCGGTGACTTTCCAGCTCTGGCCATCAATCGCCTTGTCCAGTGGCGTCTTGCCTTCGCGCAGGCTGACGATCAGCTCGTCAGCCTTGGTCTTGGCGGCAGCACTGGCATGCTCCTTGGCCAACTGAGCACGGATGGCGGCAGACACGCTTTCCAGCGGCAATTGCGCAGGCTTCAGGTGCTCCTTGGCGCGCAGCACGATCACTGTTTCCGGATCGAGTTCGATGGCGGTGCTGTTGGCACCCTCATCCAGCACTTCAGGACTGAACGCAGCAGTGAGCACGGCACGGTTGGCTGTAACACCTTCGCCACCTTCACGGCCGAATGGCTTGGAGGTGTGAACGGTCAGTTTCAGGTCCTGCGCCGGCTGGGCCAGATCGGAGGCTTCGAACGACGAGTCTTCCAGTTGCTTGGTCGCCTCGACGAAACGCTGCTCGACCTGCTGGGTTTTCAGCTCGCGGGTCAGCTTGTCTTTCAGGCTGGCGAGGGTCGGAACTTCCGGCGCCTCGACACCCAACAGCTTGATCAGGTGGAAGCCGAAATCAGTGCGCACCGGTGCCGAAACCTGATCCTTGGCCAACGCATACAGCGCTGTTTCGAAGGCTGGATCGTAGACACCAGGACCTGCGTAACCGAGGTCACCGCCGTTGTTCGCCGAACCCGGGTCCTGGGAGAATTCCTTCGCCAGTGCCTCGAACTTCTCGCCTTTGGCCAGACGGGCCTGGACTTCTTCGATTTTGGCCTTGGCTTGCGCCTCGGTCACCTTGTCGTTCACTTCGATCAGAATGTGCGCCGCCCGGCGTTGCTCGGACAGGTTCGCGATTTCTTTCTGATACGCCGCTTGCAGGTCTTCGTCCTTGACGGCGACCTGATCAAAGAAGGAAGACTTCTTCAATTCGAGGTAATCAATGATCACCTGATCCGGCGTCATGAATTCCTTGGCGTGTTCGTCGTAGTAGGCCTTGACCTCATCGTCGGTCAGCTTCACAGCCGCCGGGTCAGCCTTGACGTTCAGGGTAGCGAAATCGCGGGTCTGTTTTTCCAGACGGGCGAAGGCCAGAACCTGTGCGTCGGTGACGAAACCGCTACCTGCCAGACCCGCGCGCAGCTGACCGATCAGCATTTCCTGAGCCAGCATCTGGCGGAATTGCATGCGGCTGTAGCCGAGTTGACGAATGACCTGATCGAAACGCTCGGAGCTGAACTTGCCGTCCACCTGGAATTCAGGGGTTTGCAGGATCACCTGGTCCAAAGCCGCTTCGGAAAAAGCGAATTTCGAGTTTTCTGCGCCTTGCAGCAGCAGCTTGCGATCGATCAGGCCTTTGAGGGCCGAGTCGCGCAGCATTTTTTCGTCGAGCAAGGAAGCATCGAAATCCTTGCCCAGCTGTTGCATGAGCTGACGGCGTTGCATATCGACCGCCTGGCTCAGCTCGTTCTGGCTGATTTCTTCGCCGTTGACCTTGGCCGCATCGTTACGATGGGTAGTGGCCTGAAAAATGGCGTCGAAACCGGTCAAAGCCATCAGTGCAACGATGACCCCGATAATGGTCTTGGCAATCCAGCCTTGTGAATTGTCCCTGATATTCTGCAGCATGCGTCCCCCAGAAACGGTTGAACTTCAAAATTAGGCAACCGTGGAGCGTGGGTAGAATCCGGATAGAAGAAAGGCGCATCCGAGGATGCGCCTTCTCGTAACTGGCGGAGCGGACCAAGGGTTCGAACTTGCGACCCTCGGCGTCTCGGACCGGCGACTTGCCGACTGGACTACCGCTCCGCTGCCAGGTCAGGCATGACCCCGACCCGGATAGGCAAAAACCTGAATCGAACTTAGTTGACAGCTTCTTTCAGTGCTTTACCGGCTTTGAAACCTGGTTTTTTGGCTGCTGCGATTTCCAGTGTCTTACCGGTCTGTGGGTTACGACCAATGCGAGCTGGACGATCAGTCACGGAGAAAGTACCGAAACCAACCAGAACAACAGAGTCGCCAGCCTTGAGAGCGCCAGTGACGGATTCGATTACAGCGTCCAGCGCACGGCCAGCAGCAGCTTTCGGGATATCAGCGGATGCAGCGATAGCATCAATCAGTTCCGACTTGTTCACTCTAAGTCCCCTTATATCTATTTGAGTATGATTCTAAGTTTTTTTGGTGAAAGCAAAAACGAGTGCTGAATGGCCTACAGACACTTAAGAGCCGCTTTATAACAAGGGCTCTAAAAAGCTGTCAACAAGCCCCCCAGGCAAATGCGTACTAATGCGTGCTAATTCTTTCCTTAGAGTCAGACTCGCGTTTTTCATCCTTTGCAACTATCTCCGGAGCTACATCGGGTAAGGGCTCCGGCGCGTATTGCAGCGCAATTTGCAGGACCTCGTCAATCCATTTAACCGGTTTAATCTGCAGATCCTGCTTGATATTGTCCGGAATTTCCTTCAGATCGCGTACGTTCTCTTCAGGAATGATCACAGTCTTGATTCCGCCGCGGTGAGCCGCGAGCAGTTTTTCTTTCAGACCACCAATCGCCAGTACCTGACCACGCAGGGTGATTTCGCCGGTCATGGCGACATCCGCACGCACCGGGATCCCGGTCAATGCCGATACCAGGGCCGTGCACATGCCTACACCGGCGCTAGGACCATCCTTCGGGGTCGCCCCTTCCGGCATGTGGATGTGCGTGTCGCGCTTCTCGTGGAAGTCCAGGGGGATCCCCAGGCTCTTCGCACGGCTGCGGACCACCGTCAGGGCGGCAGTAATGGATTCGACCATCACGTCACCCAGCGAACCGGTCTTGATCAGCTGGCCTTTACCCGGCACGACAGCGGCTTCGATCGTCAGCAGTTCGCCGCCGACCTGAGTCCATGCCAGACCGGTCACCTGGCCAATCTGATCCTGCGATTCAGCCAGGCCGTAGCGGAATTTGCGCACGCCCAGGAAGTGTTCCAGCATGTCGGCAGTGACCTTCACCGAGAAGCGTTTTTCCAGTGCATGCTCTTTGACCGCCTTGCGGCAAACCTTGGCAATCTGGCGCTCCAGCCCACGTACACCGGCTTCGCGGGTGTAGTAGCGGATGATGTCGCGGATCGCTTCAGCGTCGAATTCCAGCTCGCCTTTCTTCAAACCGTTGGCCGTGATCTGCTTCGGCGAAAGGTATTTGACGGCGATGTTGATCTTCTCGTCTTCGGTGTAGCCCGGCAGACGAATCACTTCCATCCGGTCGAGCAGCGCCGGCGGAATGTTCATGGAGTTCGAGGTGCAGAGGAACATCACATCGGACAGGTCGTAGTCGACTTCCAGATAGTGATCGTTGAAGTTGTGGTTCTGCTCCGGATCAAGCACTTCCAGCAACGCCGACGCCGGATCGCCACGCATGTCGCTGCCCATTTTGTCGATTTCATCGAGCAGGAACAACGGGTTGCGGACGCCCACTTTTGTCATCTTTTGAATCAATCTTCCTGGCATCGAACCGATATAAGTCCGGCGATGACCACGGATTTCCGCTTCATCACGCACGCCACCGAGGGCCATGCGTACGAATTTGCGGTTGGTGGCGTGAGCAATCGACTCCGCCAGCGAGGTTTTACCCACACCAGGAGGGCCGACCAGGCACAACACCGGGCCACGAATCTTCTTCACGCGCTTTTGCACGGCGAGGTATTCGAGGATCCGCTCTTTGACTTCTTCCAGACCGTAGTGGTCCGCGTCGAGGATGTCTTCTGCACGTGCCAGGTCCAGGCGCACCTTGCTCTGAGCCTTCCACGGCACCTGAACCAGCCAGTCGATGTACGAACGCACCACGGTCGCTTCCGCGGACATTGGCGACATTTGTTTCAGCTTGTTCAGTTCGCCCTGGGCCTTGGCCAAGGCGTCTTTCGGCAGGCCGGCGGCATCGATACGCTTTTTCAGCTCTTCGATTTCGTTGTGGCCTTCGTCGCTGTCGCCGAGCTCTTTCTGAATGGCCTTCATCTGCTCATTCAGGTAGTACTCGCGCTGGCTGCGCTCCATTTGTTTCTTGACGCGGCCGCGAATGCGTTTTTCGACTTGCAGCAGATCGATCTCGGCATCCAGCAACGCCAGGACGTGCTCGACCCGAGCCGACAAATCGATGATTTCGAGGATTTCCTGCTTCTGCTCGATCTTCAGGGCCATGTGCGCGGCCATGGTGTCGACCAGGCGGCCTGGCTCGTCGATGCTGTTGAGCGACGACAGGACTTCTGCGGGGACTTTCTTGCCCAGCTGCACATACTGTTCGAACTGAGCCAGCAGGCTACGGACAAACACTTCCGACTCGCGCTCAGGCGCGTCGACTTCGTCGATCAATGAGACTTCGGCACGGCAGTGGCCGTCCACTTCGCTGAAGCGCTCCACGGCGCCGCGCTGCTCACCTTCGACCAGAACCTTGACCGTGCCATCCGGCAGCTTGAGCAGTTGAAGAACGGTAGCGATCGTACCTACGCGATAGAGTGCATCTTCACCGGGATCGTCGTCAGCCGGGTTTCTCTGGGCCAGCAGAAGGATCTGCTTGTCGCCCGTCATCGCAGCCTCGAGGGCTTCGATGGATTTCTCGCGCCCCACGAACAGCGGGATAACCATGTGCGGATAAACCACAACATCACGCAATGGCAGGAGAGGCAATTCGATGGTTGTCTTCATGATTTCGCCTCTACGGCGGCCATAAGGCCGTAAACAGATGGAAGTAAGCTTGAAACCAAGATGGGGGCTGCCTTCAAAAAAAACAAGCGCAAAGACAGGGTTAAAACGCGCAAAAAGCAAAGGGGCCCGAAGGCCCCTTCTTTATTCCAGCTGCGTGACGCTTAAGCGTCTGGCGCAGCCTTGGCAGCCGGCTCACTGTTTTCGTAGATATACAGTGGCTTGGACTTGCCTTCTATAACGCTTTCATCGATCACTACTTTACTCACCTCGGACTGCGAGGGGATTTCATACATAGTGTCGAGCAATACACCTTCGAGAATCGAGCGCAGTCCACGGGCACCGGTCTTGCGTTCCAGGGCACGTTTGGCGACCGATTTCAGCGCGTCGGCCCGGAATTCCAGGTCTACGCCTTCCATCTCGAACAGCTTGGCATACTGCTTGGTCAGAGCATTTTTCGGCTCGGTGAGGATCTGCATCAATGCAGCTTCATCGAGCTCGTCCAGCGTGGCAAGGACCGGCAGACGACCGACGAACTCCGGGATCAGACCGAACTTGACCAGATCGTCAGGCTCGACTTCACGCAGGGATTCACCGACTTTCTTGCCTTCTTCCTTGCTGCGCACTTCCGCGCCAAAACCGATGCCGCCCTTGGTGGAACGGTTCTGAATAACCTTTTCCAGACCCGAGAATGCACCGCCGCAGATGAACAGGATGTTACGGGTGTCGACCTGAAGGAATTCCTGCTGCGGATGCTTGCGGCCACCTTGAGGCGGAACGGAAGCGACCGTGCCTTCGATCAACTTGAGCAGGGCCTGCTGCACGCCTTCACCGGAAACGTCCCGGGTGATCGACGGGTTGTCAGACTTGCGCGAGATCTTGTCGATTTCATCGATGTAGACAATGCCCATCTGGGCCTTTTCCACGTCGTAATCGCACTTCTGCAACAGCTTCTGAATGATGTTCTCGACATCTTCACCCACGTAACCCGCCTCGGTGAGGGTGGTTGCGTCGGCGATGGTGAACGGAACGTTCAGCAAGCGAGCCAGTGTTTCGGCAAGCAGGGTTTTACCCGAGCCTGTCGGGCCGATCAGCAAGATGTTGCTTTTGCCGAGTTCGACGTCGTCATTCTTTTTGTCACGCTGGTTCAGGCGCTTGTAGTGGTTGTACACCGCTACGGCCAGAACCTTTTTCGCACGCTCCTGACCAATCACGTACTGATCAAGGATGCCGCTGATTTCTTTAGGCGAAGGCAATTTATGCGCGCTGCTTTCGGCCTGGGCTTCCTGCACCTCCTCTCGGATGATGTCGTTGCACAGGTCGACGCACTCGTCGCAGATAAAGACCGAGGGGCCGGCAATCAATTTGCGCACTTCATGCTGGCTTTTGCCACAGAAGGAGCAATAGAGCAGCTTGCCGTTGTCCTCGCCGTTGCGGGTGTCAGTCATTCGTTCGATCCAAATCCGATAGGCTTGCAACACAAGATGAAGGCTATTGCGGGCTTTTTCAAGCCCGCTGGTGATCGGACCCGCCGACCCGCCTTATTTCGAGCTGCTTATTTTAAGCGGGGCGCTGGGTGATCACTTCATCGATCAACCCGTACTCACGCGCGGCTTCTGCGCTCATGAAGTTATCGCGATTGGTATCGCGCTCGATTTCTTCAAGAGTGCGGCCGCTATGCTTGGCCATCAGCGTGTTGAGACGCTCACGGATGAAGAGGATTTCCTTGGCATGGATTTCGATATCCGACGCCTGCCCCTGGAAACCGCCCAGTGGCTGGTGAATCATCACGCGCGAGTTCGGCAGGCAGTAACGCTTGCCTTGGGCACCGGCGGTCAGCAGGAATGCACCCATGCTGCAGGCCTGACCGATACAGGTGGTCGACACGTTTGGCTTGATGAACTGCATGGTGTCGTAGATCGACATGCCCGCTGTCACCGAACCGCCCGGGGAGTTGATGTAGAGATGGATGTCCTTGTCCGGGTTTTCCGCTTCAAGGAACAGCAGTTGCGCACAGATCAGGTTGGCCATGTAGTCCTCTACCGGACCAACCAGAAAGATCACTCGCTCCTTGAGAAGACGCGAATAAATATCGTAGGCGCGCTCGCCACGAGCGGACTGCTCGACAACCATCGGGACCAGGCCGCCTGCGGCCTGGATATCAGAGTTCTGCTGAATATACGAATTACGGAACATGCTCTGCAGTCACTCCCAAATAGTTATGTCTTGAATACGCATAAGCCAGCACGAAGGCTGGCTTATGGTGTGTACTTCTTACCGCAGAAACGATCAGTCGGCTTGTGGAGCTTCTACCGGCTTGACTGCTTCTTCGTAAGAGACCGATTTGTCGGTCACGCTAGCTTTCTGCAGAACAGTATCCACAACTTGTTCTTCCAGCACAACCGAACGGACTTCGTTCAGTTGCTGGTCGTTCTTGTAGTACCAGGACACAACCTGCTCAGGCTCTTGGTAGGCCGAAGCCATTTCCTGAATCATTTCACGAACGCGGGCTTCGTCAGGCTTGAGGTCGAATTGCTTGACCACTTCAGCCACGATCAGACCCAGCACAACGCGACGCTTGGCTTGTTCTTCGAACAGCTCGGCCGGCAGTTGGTCAGGCTTGATGTTGCCGCCGAACTGCTGAACAGCCTGCACGCGCAGACGGTCAACTTCGTTGGACAGCAGAGCCTTTGGCACTTCGATCGGGTTGGTGGCCAGCAGACCGTCCATTACCTGATTCTTGACCTTGGATTTGATCGCCTGACGCAGTTCACGCTCCATGTTCTTGCGAACTTCGGCGCGGAAACCTTCCAGACCGGTTTCCTTGATGCCGAATTGAGCGAAGAACTCTTCGTTCAGCTCTGGCAGTTTCGGCTCGGAAACAGTGTTCACGGTCACGGTGAACTCAGCAGTCTTGCCTGCCAGGTCAAGGTTCTGATAGTCCTCTGGGAAGGTCAGGTTCAGAACGCGCTCTTCGCCGGCTTTAGCGCCAACCAGGCCGTCTTCGAAACCAGGAATCATGCGGCCGGAACCCAGAACCAGCTGAGTACCTTTGGCGGAACCGCCAGCGAACACTTCACCGTCGACCTTGCCGACGAAATCGATGTTCAGCTGGTCATCGTTCTGGGCAGCGCGATCGGCCACTTCAAAACGGGTGTTCTGCTTGCGCAGCACGTCCAGCATTTTGTCCAGGTCAGCGTCAGCCACGTCAGCGCTCAGGCGCTCAACGGTGATGCCTTCGAAACCGGCAACGGTGAACTCAGGGAACACTTCGAAAATCGCGACGTATTCCAGGTCTTTGCCAGCTTCCAGGGATTTCGGCTCGATCGAAGGAGCGCCAGCCGGGTTCAGCTTTTGCTCGACTACTGCTTCGTAGAAAGAGGACTGGATAACGTCGCCGACAGCTTCCTGACGCGCATCAGCACCAAAACGGCGCTTGATTTCGCTCATCGGCACTTTGCCTGGACGGAAACCAGCGATCTTGGCCTTTTGGGCGGTCTGCTGCAGACGCTTGTTGACCTGAGTCTCGATGCGCTCAGCCGGCACGGTGATGCTCATGCGGCGCTCAAGAGCAGAAGTATTTTCAACAGAAACTTGCATGGATATTCCTCGTTGCACAGACGTTGGCCGGCCGTTTCCGACCCCAGAATCAAGGGCATGCATTCTAGTAGGTCAAACTCAAGAAGTCACCCTACTGAAAACGGGTAAAAACGTAGCAGGCAATTTAGAGGGGCGAACGCATGAATGCATCTCGCCCCAGTGGCAAATACAACCCATCACGCCAAGGCTCTGCGCCAACCCTTCTATATATAGAAGCGGTTGCCGATCATCTCCCTGACAACCAACTTTGCAAGCAAAGCCGGCGGGCAGCGCAGCATCATCGAGAAACATAAATACGACGAAACGCCCTGCCCCTGCGGCCCGGAACTGCAGCCGCCGATACTCAAACCACTAAAACAAAAAAGGCGCCAGACTGTTAAATCTGGCGCCTTTCGGAATATGGGGTGGACGATGGGGATCGAACCCACGACAACGGGAGTCACAATCCCGTGCTCTACCAACTGAGCTACGCCCACCATATTGCGTAACAAAGAAACCAAAACAACTTCTTTGTCGAGCCCCACCCAGCCAGAGGCTTGAATGACGCTTTATTTGGTGCGGATGAAGAGACTCGAACTCTTACGCCTCGCGGCGCTGGAACCTAAATCCAGTGTGTCTACCAATTCCACCACATCCGCGTGTAGCCGTTAAAGCAAAGGCGCCAGACTGTTAATCTGGCGCCTTTCGAAATATGGGGTGGACGATGGGGATCGAACCCACGACAACGGGAGTCACAATCCCGTGCTCTACCAACTGAGCTACGCCCACCATATCGCGCTACTTGTGCCAAAGCTGCCTAATGGCGCACCCGGCAGGACTCGAACCTGCGACCATCCGCTTAGAAGGCGGATGCTCTATCCAGCTGAGCTACGGGCGCCTTATTAATCTGTACCCTTGAAGGACTACAAACTAAATGCTTTTCAGCTTTGCGGAACCGTAATTCCACTCAGCCTTCTTAACCAGTGCTAGGCTGTGCCCGACAAGTGCGACGAATAGTATAGAGCGCCCCGGGGGGCGTCAAATCCTTTTTATAAAAAATTCATTTAATTAAAGGGGTTAGGGGAATTTGCAGACCAAGCGCCTTTGCCCTCACCTCATGACATGCGAGAATGCGTTCTCTTTTTTTCCCCTCTCGATGGTTAATCACGCGCAATGACTGCACAACTAATCGACGGCAAATCGATCGCCGCCAGCCTGCGCCAGCAGATCGCCAAACGCGTCACCGAGCGTCGCCAGCAAGGCCTGCGCACACCCGGTCTCGCGGTGATCCTGGTCGGCAGCGATCCTGCCTCTCAGGTTTATGTCTCGCACAAGCGTAAAGACTGTGAAGAGGTCGGCTTCATTTCCCAAGCCTACGACCTGCCTTCCGAAACCACCCAGGAAGCGCTGACCGATCTGATCGATCGCCTGAACGACGACCCGGCAATCGACGGCGTTCTGCTTCAGCTGCCTTTACCTGAACACCTGGATGCTTCCAGCTTGCTGGAACGCATCCGTCCGGACAAAGACGTCGACGGTTTCCATCCTTATAACGTCGGCCGCCTCGCCCAGCGTATTCCGCTGCTGCGCCCGTGCACCCCAAAAGGGATCATGACGCTGCTGGAAAGCACCGGCGCCGATCTTTACGGGATGGACGCTGTGGTTGTCGGCGCGTCCAACATTGTTGGCCGTCCGATGGCGATGGAATTGCTGCTGGCCGGTTGCACCGTGACCGTCGCCCACCGTTTCACCAAGGATCTGGCAGGCCATGTCGGTCGCGCCGACCTGGTGGTGGTCGCCGCCGGCAAGCCGGGCCTGGTCAAGGGTGAGTGGATCAAGGAAGGCGCCATCGTGATCGACGTCGGTATCAACCGTCAGGAAGACGGCAAACTGGTCGGCGACGTCATCTACGAAACCGCCCTGCCCCGCGCTGGCTGGATCACGCCGGTACCAGGTGGCGTGGGCCCGATGACCCGCGCCTGCCTGCTGGAAAACACGCTGTACGCGGCGGAAACACTGCACAGCTGAGTTCACGCTGGAGCATCGGCGACGAACAAAAGAACCCCGCCAATGGCGGGGTTCTTTTTGCCCGGAGAATTAACGCTACCACTCGCCGGAAACCTGCTGTTTTGTAGGGGTTTTCGAGGACTTTCACCTGTTGATTGAACAACCATCGACAGTTCTTCAGCCATACTCCTAAAATGCGTCGGTTTTCAAGAAACAGCCCGTTACAAAACGGCAAATCCACACCTTATGAGTCTGCCAGCGTGAAAATCCGTCTTTCCATCCTGAGCCTATTTTTTGCATTTACAGGGACGTTCATCACGCCAACGGTCAATGCCGCCGATACCACCGCGGCACCTCGAGACACGAAACAACTCAAGCTGGCTTCCGGCAGCTCTTTGCTGCTGGATATGCAGACCAATAAAGTCATCTATGCCAGCAACCCTGATGTGGTTGTCCCTATCGCTTCCGTCAGCAAATTGATGACCGGTCTTGTCGTGGTCGAAGCCAGGCAGAATATGGACGAGTACATCAATATCAACATCAGCGACACGCCAGAAATGAAAGGCGTGTTTTCCCGGGTGAAACTCAAAAGCGAATTGCCTCGCAGGGAAATGCTGCTGATCGCCCTGATGTCCTCGGAAAACCGTGCGGCCGCGAGCCTGGCCCACCACTATCCGGGCGGCTATGTCGCATTCATTGCCGCGATGAACGCCAAGGCCAAAGCGTTGGGCATGACCAGCACCCACTTCGTCGAACCGACCGGCCTCTCCCCTCGCAACGTCTCTACCGCCCGCGACCTGAGCAAATTGCTGATCGCCGCGCACAAGTACCCGATCTTGACCGAGCTGAGCACCACCAAGGAAAAAACCGTCTCGTTCCGCAAGCCCAACTACAGCCTGGGTTTCCGCAACACTGACCATTTGGTCGGCAAGCCTAACTGGGACATCAAGCTGACGAAAACCGGCTTCACCAACGAGGCCGGCCATTGTCTGGTGCTGGTGACCAGCATGGGCAATCGACAGGTGGCGCTGGTGATTCTCGACGCCTTCGGCAAATACACGCACTTCGCTGATGCCAGTCGCATTCGCAACTGGGTCGAGACCGGCAAGGGCGCCGACGTTCCGTCCGTTGCCCTGCAATACAAATCGGATAAAAACCTCAAGCACCGTCAAAGCGGTGTGGTTGAAGCCTCGAAGTAAGGATGCAGACAGCAAAAGCCCCGATCAGTCGGGGCTTTTTTTCGTCCGGTATCAATCATTCGGCAGCGGCATCTGGTCGTCATCTGGAATGCCATCGCCGGCACTCGGATCCCGCTTGCCCAGCGGATGTTCGGTCGGCACCACCACAGGCCTGGCCAAAGGGTCGCGCATCGGGCTGTCCGGATCCATCACCGGATCAATGTCGTCTTCGGGAGTAGTGGGAACACTGTCCGGACGTTTGTCGTTGAAACTCGAATCGGTAGACATACACACCTCGCACTGAACGTCAGGGTTTCAGGTTTGCCAGCGGGTCGTAAGGTTTCGCGGGGGCCTTGGTATTCTCGCCAGGCTTTACATCCTTGGGCGCCTTGGCAGGTCCGATGGGGTCGACCTGCGGATCGGCGAGGTCCGGCGAATCGGGGTCAAAACCCAACTCGTCGCCCGATGAATGCTCAGACGAGTGCGGGCCGGTGGGTGCTGTGGGATTGGTCATGAATGCCTCCTTGGAACTGACCCGGAAAAAATCCGGGCCCTTATTCCTCAGAGGCTGATCGCGCGCGGCAGTGCGATACAGATGACGAACGGAAACTATTGGGCGCCCAGTGCCTGCTTTGCACGGGCCGCCGCTTGTTCCTGACCGGCCTGAGCCAGGTCACTCGCCGCTTTCAACCAGAGTTGCTGATCGACATTGGCCGGAATCTGGTTCGGCTTCTGGATCAGCACTGCCCAACCGCCAGCGTCCTTGAACGCCGACTCGAACGAACCGAAGCTCATCAATTCCCGACGATTCATCCCGGCGCGCAGCAGCACGGTCTGCTTCTGACGGTTGTAGCCGGCGAGAATCGCGTAACGCGGTTCAGCCCAGAATGCCGAGCCTTCGGTGAAGCGCACCATCACTGGATAACCGGCCGCGACCTGGGTCAGCAGCGCGGGCAGGTTACTATCCAGGGGATAAACCACCATGCCGTACTCGCGGGCGAGGTTCTGCATGTTCTGCTGCAACTGCGCTTCGGCGCCCGGTACGTGCAGGGGTTTTTCGAGCAGACCCGGCGTAATCACAATGCCCTGCTGCGACAGCATGCTCGCCAGGACCTGCGGCCCGCTCTGATAGCTCTGCCCGCGGTAGAACGTGCCGCTGAGTTCTACCCGTTCCGGCAGCCGCTTGACCTCCGGCGCAACGCTTCCCGCGCAGCCGGCCAGACCCGCAACGCAACCGGCAATCAGTGCTGCCATTCGAATTCGCGACATTACCCGCACCCTCATCACTCCGTTGTTCAGACGCCGTCATTGTGCTCCCGGCCTGGCCGTCGATCATAGGACGCCACGCGGCAGCGGTATAGCCTTAACCGGCAGTTCAGTGCATTTGATAGAGCGAACTGGTTGGTGACGGGCGACCTTTGGTCAATAGCCTGAAACACGGCAGCGACTAGACTGTCATTTGCAGAGCGTGTGCCCGCAGCAGGGCAAAGAGGAGGCACCGATGAGCCTGACAATGACCATAGTGATGTTGATTTCCGGCTGGCTGGCCGTTGCCACCGCCATGTTGTGGGGTGTCCTGCGCATTGCACGCCGGCACCATCACCCTGCCCGGCCTGTGCGGGTCGCGAGGACCGACAAGCCGGCGCCACGCCACGCTACGGCACATTGACCAGCGCACTAAAACAGCCCGAACAAAAAAGGCCGCCTGAGCTCTTGCGAGCGCAGGCGGCCTTTTGTTTAACGCAGGTTACGCTTCAGCGCTGATGCGCTTCTGCTTCGCCCGCCGGGACATCATGTTCAAGCCCTCGATCGTGGCCGAGAACGCCATGGCCGCATAGACGTAGCCTTTCGGTACGTGGGCGCCGAAACCTTCGGCGATCAGCGTCATGCCGATCATGATCAGGAAGCCCAGTGCCAGCATCACCACCGTCGGGTTGTCGTTGATGAACCTGGCCAACGGGTCAGCCGCGAGCAGCATCACCAGCACCGACACCACCACCGCGATGATCATGATCGGCAAATGCTCGGTCATGCCGACAGCGGTAATGATGCTGTCGATGGAGAACACCATGTCCAGCATCAGGATCTGACCGATCGCAGCGGCAAAGCCGAGGGTCACGGTAGAGGTCGCCGACTTCGGATCTTCCGGCGCCGGGTCCATGCTGTGATGGATCTCGGTGGTCGCCTTCCACAACAGGAACAGGCCGCCGGCGATCAGGATCATGTCTTTCCAGGAGAACGCGTGGCCGAGGATCTCGATCACAGGCTCGGTCAACTGGACGATGAACGCGATAGTGCTCAGCAGTGCCAGTCGCAGGATCAGCGCCATACCGATACCGATGCGCCGCGCTTTCTGCCGATGCTGTTCCGGCAGTTTATTGGTCAGGATCGAGATGAAGATCAGGTTATCGATGCCGAGCACGATTTCCATGACCACCAGCGTAGCCAGGGCGACCCAGGCGGTGGGGCTTGCAGCAAGTTCTAAAAGGTATTCCATGGGTCAGTCCTGACTCGTTTAAGACGTTTAGATTTCCTGGGACGAAGATTCGGATTTTTCTTTGTCTTCGTCCGATGGTTCTTTCTTGCTGATCAACCCGCCGGTGGCATCGCTGATCGCTTGTTCGGCGGCCTTGTGGGTGTCGTCGATCGCTTGTTTCGCGGATTCGGCAGCCTTGCCCATCAGTTGCTGAGCGCTTTTTTCGGCCTGGTCGCAACCGGCCAATACCAGTAAAGACGCAATCAGCAATGCCGTGGTTTTAAGCTTCATGATGCTTTCCTCGATAGAACAGAACGGGCCAAAACGATGGCCCGTTGATAGCGAGGCATTCTAGGGAGGCAAACACTTCAGGAAAATTCGTATTTTCAGCGGTTATACTTCGGTTTTAACGAACTGTAGGTCGCCATGCTCAACTATCGACAACTGCATTACTTCTGGGTGGTGGCCAAGACCGGCAGCATCGTCCGTGCCTGTGAACAGTTGAACCTGACGCCGCAGACCATCAGCGGGCAGATCTCCCTGCTCGAACAGACCTACGGTATCGAGTTGTTTCGCCGGGTAGGCCGACAGTTGGAACTCACCGAGGCCGGGCGTCAGGCCCTGCCCTACGCCGAGCAGATGTTTCAGCTCGGCGGTGAACTGGAGTTGATGTTGCGGGCGCAACCCAATGAGCAGCAGATTCTGTTTCGGGTCGGCGTCGCCGACGTCGTGCCCAAATCCATCGTCTATCGCCTGATTGCGCCGACCATGGAATTGAGCGAGCCGCTGCGTATCACCTGTCGCGAGGACAAACTGGAACGCTTGCTCGCCGACCTGGCGATCCAGCGCCTCGACCTGGTGATCTCTGACAGCCCGATGCCGTCGCACCTGGACATCAAGGGCTACAGCCAGAAACTCGGGGAATGCGGGATCAGTTTCTTCGCCACCGCTGAACTGACGGCGCAGTACGGCCAGGATTTCCCGCGCAGCCTGCACGGCGCGCCACTGCTGATTCCGGGGCCGGAAACCGTGGTGCGCAGTCGCTTGCAGCGCTGGTTTGCCGAGCAGCAGATCCAGCCGCGGATCGTCGGCGAGTTCGATGACAGCGCCTTGATGCAGGCGTTTGGTCAATCCGGCAGCGGGATTTTCATCGGCCCGAGCGTAATTGCCGATGAAGTGAAACGCCAATACGGCGTGGAGCTGATTGGCCAGACCGACGCAGTGACCGAGTCGTTCTACGCCATTTCGGTGGAACGCAAGGTCAAGCACCCTGGCATCGTTGCGATTACCGAAGGTGCCCGACGCGAGCTGTTCACCGCGATGTGAGGTGTCAGGCGCAGATTTCGCGGGGTTTGAAGGTCATCAGTGCCATGGCCAGCAGAATCGAAGCCAGGATAAACGCCGCTGCCGCAAAGCCAAGCCCGCCCAGGCCGACACTGTCGATCACGCGTCCGCCGATCATCGCGCCCAGACCGATGCCGAGGTTGGCGCCGGCAATGTTCAGCGACGCGGCAAAGGCCGGTGCCTCGGGCGCGGCCTTCATCAAACGCACATGGCTGACCAGGAACAGTGCCGCCTGCGTCACACCCCAGATGCCCATCGCCGCCGCCAGCCCCAGCGGCGAATGAATGTTCGGCACCAGCGCCACCATGCCGGCAATCATGAAGGCGCAGAACGTCACGGAAGCGATCAGCGGATGGCGATCCACCGCGCGACCGCCCAGCGAGTTGCCGATCAGCCCGACCGCACCGAAGCCCATCAGGCACCAGCCGACCACCGTGCCGTTGAAACCGGCCAGCCGCTCAAGGATGTCGGCCAGATAGGTGTAAGCGGTAAACATGCCGCTGAACACCAGGATCGACAGCAACACGTGCCCAATCATCAGCGGACTGCGCAGGATCTTGAACTGCGAACGAAAACTCACCTGATGCTGGTGCAGGCTGGTTTTCGGCAGGTAGATAAACAGCAGCAAGGCCTTGGTAAACGCGATCACCGCCAGAATGCCGAAGGCACTGCGCCAACCGAATGCATCGGAAATCAGCGTGCCCACCGGAATGCCAAACACCGTGGCGCAGACAATGCCGAAACCGATCTTGGCGATGGCGCGTCCGGCGTAATCCGGCCCGACGATGTCCACCGCGGTCTCACTGGCCAGCGCCCAGAACACCGGCAGCCCGAGCGCGGGGATCAACCGCGCAGCGGCCATCACCCAAATGTTCGGTGCAAACGCCGCGAGGGTGTTGGCCAGACCGAACATGATCAATATCGAGATGAACAGCTTGCGTCGTTCGAATCGGGCGAAGTACGCGGTCAGAAACGGCCCGAACGCGGCGACGGTGAAGGCGAACAGAGTCACCAGCAAACCCGCTTGCGGGATGCTCACTTCCAGATCTCGGGCGATGGCCGGCAACAGGCCGACGATGACGAATTCCGTGGTCAGCACCGTGAATCCGGCGGCAGACAACAGAAGGATGGGCAACAGCATGCAGAACTCCAGAAAACGACAACACCAGCGATAGCCCGAAGGCCCACTGGCAGCGATGAAAATGAGGATGCGCAATGTTAACAGAGTGTTTCCGAAGGTGGTTGCACGAACCTGCAATTCGCGTTCAACCGGCGGGCGGCAGATCGTCACAGGTCTGAAGGATGAAGACGACGCTGTGATAAAGTCCGCGCCCTGCGATTCGTACACCCTGATCATCGCCCATTTAATGGCCCCGATGTCGCGACACCCCCGCACCTAATAAAATCAGAGATGCCGTTTTATGACCGCTTCATCCCCTTCGTTACTGCAACGCTTGAAACGCTTGAGCCTGGTTACGCAAATCATCATCGGCCTGCTCGCCGGGATTGCCCTGGCGCTGGTTGCGCCCGAGGTGGCGAAGTCCACTGCGTTCATCGGCAAAGTGTTCGTCTCGGCGCTGAAAGCTGTCGCGCCGATTCTGGTGTTCGTGCTGGTCATGGCGTCGATCGCCAACCACAAGCACGGCCAGGAAACCCACATCCGGCCGATTCTGTTTCTGTACCTGCTCGGCACGTTTGCCGCCGCAGTGGTCGCGGTCGTGGCCAGCATGATGTTCCCGTCGAGCCTGGTGCTGGCCACTCACGACGTCGCGGTGACGGCGCCGGGCGGTATCAGTGAAGTGCTGCAAAGTCTGCTGTTGAGCGTGGTGGATAACCCGGTCAGCGCGCTGATGAATGCCAATTTCATCGGCATTCTGGCGTGGGCCATCGGCATGGGCGTCGCCATTCGCCACGCCGGTGACACTACCCGTGAAGTCCTCGGCGATTTGTCCAACGGCGTGACCCTGATCGTGCGTCTGGTGATCCGTTTTGCACCACTGGGGATTTTCGGCCTGGTGGCATCGACCCTCGCCACTTCCGGTTTCGGTGCCTTGATCGGTTATGCACATCTGCTGGCGGTGTTGCTGGGCTGCATGCTGTTTGTGGCGCTGGTGATGAACCCGGTGATCGTGTTCTGGAAGCTGCGTCGTAACCCGTATCCACTGGTGATCATGTGCTTGCGTGAGAGCGGCATCACAGCGTTTTTCACCCGCAGCTCGGCGGCGAACATTCCGGTCAATCTGGAACTGAGCAAGCGTCTGGGTCTGCATGAGGACACTTACTCGGTTTCGATTCCGTTGGGTGCGACGATCAACATGGCGGGGGCTGCGATTACCATCACGGTGCTGACCCTGGCGGCTGTGCATACGCTGGGGATTGCGGTGGATATTCCGACTGCCATTCTGTTGAGTGTCGTTGCGGCGATCTGCGCCTGCGGTGCGTCGGGTGTGGCGGGGGGGTCGTTGTTGTTGATTCCACTGGCGTGCAGCTTGTTCGGTATTCCGAGTGAGATCGCCATGCAGGTGGTGGCAGTCGGGTTCATCATCGGGGTGTTGCAGGATTCGGCTGAGACGGCGTTGAATTCTTCTACTGATGTGTTGTTTACGGCGGCGGCTTGTTTGGGTGAGGAGGAGAAGGCTCAGCGTTTGGCGTGACACGCTGATTGGTTTGGTTTGGTTTGGGGGCATATCCGTTTCTTCGGTGATGGCGGCTATTGGTTTCGCCCTTACGGCGAGTCACTTGGAGAAGCGCCAAGTAACCAAGCGCTTATGCCCCTTTCGTTCGGTGCCTCGCCTAGGCTCGCCATGCCCTCCTTCCGGTCCTGCTCCGTGGGCCCGCCGCCATCGGCCATCCATGGCCGGGGGCGGCTACCGCGGCATCCTTGCCGCGGTGCCCACTGCGCAGAACCTCCACTCGGCCTCACGAGGGGGCGAGTACCGCCAATGCAACCGAGGCGGCCTACCGGCCGACCTGGCTCTTCGATGGTACGCATTCCCCTGTGGGAGCTGGCTTGCCAGCGATGGTCGTCAACGATGACGCGTGCTGCCTGAATGAGCGCGGTGTCTGGGCGACCATCGCTGGCAAGCCAGCTCCCACAGGGATTTTGGTGGACATGACATTGGTGTTTACCCCCGATGATCCTGACGAACTTCAGGCCGGCTATCAGGCCGCCTCGCTTTGGCTTTTGATCTTGATCTGCCCCGTCGGAAGGCCGAGCGCAGGTTCTGCGCAGTGGGCAACCCGGCATGGATGCCGGGTTAGCCGCCCCCGGCCATGGATGGCCGATGGCGGCGGGCCCACGGAGCAGGACCGGAGTGAGGGTACCCTGAGCCTAAGCGAAGGGCCGTACGTCAGGGGCCAAGCCTTTTGGTTCCTTTTCGGCGTTTGGAAAAGGGACTCGCCGTAAGGGCGAAACCATTAGCGGCCGTTACCGCAGGAATGGATATGTACACCCTCAAAACCTACGTCACCTGACGCGCAGCCATCGCAGGCAAGCCAGCTCCCACAGGGTCAGCGGCGTAAATGAAGAATGCAAAAAAGCCCCCACAACCTGAGGCTGCGGGGGCTTTTTTGTACCCGGGCGGTTTAGAACGCGCCCATGTAATCGCGCTTGCCCACTTCCACGCCGTTGTGGCGCAGCAGTGCATAAGCAGTAGTGACGTGGAAGAAGAACTGCGGCAAGCCATAGCTCAGCAAGTAAGCCTGGCCACTGAAGCGCTTCTCTTTCGGCGTGCCCGGACGAGTAACGATCTCGATGCCTTCCTTGCCATTGATCTGCTCAGGCTTGATCTCGCCGATGTAAGCCAGAACCTTGGTCAGCAGCGCTTGCAGCTCGGCAAACGTGGTTTCAGTGTCCTCGTACTTCGGCACTTCGATCTCGGCCAGACGCGAAGAAACACCCTTGGCGAAATCCACGGCGATCTGCACCTGACGCACCAGCGGGAACATGTCCGGGTACAGACGGGCTTGCAGGAAAGCGTTCGGGTCAATGTTCTTGGCAGTGGCGTGGGCTTCGGCCTTGTTCAGAACGTCGCTCAGGGCGGTGAGCATTTGTTTGAAAACCGGAACGGAAGCGTCATACAGGGAAATGGTCATGGCAGTCTCGTGTGGTGACAGGTGTGAAACGTGGGCCGATTATAGTCATGCCCGGCGCTCCTGCGGCTTGTCTTTTATCCAGCAAGGATTAGGCTAGGCGGCTTCGACTGCATGCTTCGACAGCAAAGGGAAAAGCGTGATGAGCACTGAGCAAGAGACCACCTTCGACGAGCCACGCCTCAACAGCACGGAAATCCGCATTCTCGGTTCGCTGATCGAGAAACAGGCCACCAGCCCGGAAACCTATCCGTTGACCCTCAACGCGCTGGTGATTGCCTGCAACCAGAAAACCAGCCGCGAACCGGTGATGAACCTCACCCAGGGCCAGGTCGGCCAGAGCCTGCGCGCCCTTGAAGGTCGCGGGTTTACCAAACTGGTGATGGGCAGCCGCGCCGACCGCTGGGAGCACAAGGTCGACAAGGCCCTGGAGCTGGTGCCAGCGCAGGTGATTCTGACGGGGCTGTTGTTTCTGCGAGGTCCGCAGACGGTCAATGAACTGCTGACCCGCAGCGGCCGCATGCATGAGTTCGAAGACGCCGAACAGGTGGTGCATCAGCTTGAACGATTGATTGCTCGCGGCCTGGCGTTGCTGATTCCGCGTCAGGCCGGACAGCGCGAAGACCGCTACATGCATGCGCTGGGCGATCCGGCGGATATCGAAGCGATCCTCGCGGCACGGCAGAATCCGGTGGAGCGCGGCGCCGGCAGCGGTGTGTCGTTAGAACGCATCGAAGAACTGGAAGCGCGCATTGCCGCACTGGAAGAGCGACTGGCACGCCTCGAATAAAATGTGGGAGCGGGCTTGCTCGCGAAGGCGGTGTGTCATTCGATACAAGTATTTACTGACCCACCGCCTTCGCGGGCAAGCCTCGCTCCTACAAGAGATCGAATTACTCACCGTCCCAGTAATCCACCCCGTCAGACGGCCGGGCAATGGCGACGAAATCCGAGGCATTGCCCTCGGCATCGACCTTGAAGTCATCCATCACCGCGTATTTGCCGGAATCCGGGTACTCGCAAATCTCCGGCGATTGCTGGGTGCTGACCGCCAGGTAGCGCAGTTCACCGGCGCTGGTGTTGATGATCTGGTGAGCCGCTTCCTGACCGCCTGGCGGGCAAGCGATCACGTCACCCGCACGAATGGGAAAACGCTCAGCCCCGAGACGGATCTCCCCTTCGCCGGCCACCACGTAAAACATCTCTTCATTGACCCGATGGCTGTGAAACGGACTGCCACGCATGCCGGGCTCCAGCACGTACAAGCGATAGCCAAGCTTCTGCGCACCCAGTTGTTGACCGACGCGGGCCATCCGCTGTTGATAACGGCTGGCCGTCTCGCCGGTGGGCGCCAGGGCTTCGGGCAGCGGTTCGAGTTCGACCTGATTGAGGTTGAGGATGGCGGGATGCATGGGAAACCTCGGTCACGGTTTGTTTTTGATGGGCAAGTCTTTGCTTGCTGGTGGGGAGTATAGGCAGGGAAACTGCTGCGACCGACTGAAGACCGGGTTGCGCCCTTCGCGAGCAAGCCCGCTCCCACATTTAATCTGCGACATACGCAAGTACTATGTTCACTGAAGATCTAATGTGGGAGCGGGCTTGCTCGCGAAGGGGCTGCCACAGCCAACAAATAACTTGAGGAAAGTCAGCTCCGGGCAAACTCCACCGCTTTCTGGAACTGCTCATCCGTCGGCCGCACGCCGGTGTACAACACGAACTGCTCCAGCGCTTGGATCGCAATCACTTCCAGTCCGGTGATCACCCGCTTGCCTTTGGCACGACCGCGCACGATCAGCGGTGTTTCCGAGGGGATCGCCACCACATCGAAGACAGTCTCTGCAGCCGCAATAACCTCGGCATCAAATGCCAGTTGATCAGCCTCAGGCCCGCCCGTCATACCGATCGGCGTCACGTTGATCAGCATCTGCGGGCGGCGGGTGCCCAGCTCGACTTGCCACTCATAGTCCAGAGACTCCGCCAGGGCACGCCCGGCACGTTCGTTACGGGCAACGATCAGACCGTTTTTGTACCCGCCATCGCGCAAGGCACTGGCCACCGCCTTGGCCATGCCGCCGCTGCCGCGCAGGGCGAAGGTCGACTCCTTGGGCACCTGATGGGTTTCCAGCAACTGCGCGATGGCGATGTAATCGGTGTTGTACGCCTTGAGGTGGCCGTCGGTGTTGACGATGGTGTTGATCGATTGAATGGCGGCGGCGGACGCGTCCAGTTCATCGACCAGCGCAATGCTCGCTTCCTTGAACGGCATCGATACGCCACAGCCGCGTATGCCCAAGGCGCGAATACCGGCAACGGCGCCGGTCAGGTCCTGGCTGCGAAAGGCCTTGTAGTAGAAATTCAACCCCAACTGTTCGTACAGATGATTGTGAAATCGCAGGCCAAAGTTCCCCGGGCGCCCCGACAGGGACATGCACAGCTGAGTGTCTTTGTTGGGGTTCATCTGCATGAAGAATCTCCTTCTGTAGCACTTTCAGATGGACGGGATTAGCCATTCCATCGCGATCTGATCGATCATATCGGCATGCCTGCTGGTGTCGGCGCACGACGGTCAGCAAGCCGGTACAGACCTTACACAAAATTTACCCAGCGGCTGTGCTGATTTTCAAAAAAACGCTGTCTTAGAAGTATCCCCGCGACAATCCTTGGGCCTATTGCAGATCCAAGCGCCGGGTTGAAGAACCGAGGAATGATCATGATCCGTAAAATCCCCACAGTTGCCTTGCTGATCGGTGCGCTTGCTATCGCAGGGCAGGCAGAGGCTGGCGGCGGTCACGGTTGGCAAGGTCCAGCGGTATTTGGTGCGATCGTTGGCTCGGCCATCGTCGGTTCGGCCATCATCAACAGCAACCGGCCCGTTTATGTCCAGCAACAACCGGTTTACTACCAGCCGCAGCCAGTGTACGTGCAGCAACCGCCACCGGTTTACTACCAGCCGGCGCCGGTCTACGTGCAACAACCGGTCTATTACGCCCCGCCACCGGTCTACTACGGTCCGCCCCGTGGCTATTACGGCCCGCCTCGCGGTTATTACGGCCATCCCCATGGTTACGGCCGCTGGTAACCGGGTCAAAAAGGCCCCGCTTTTATAGCGGGGCTTTTTTATGCCCGTTCGTCGGCGAAGGTCTGAATAAATCTCGCCAAGGTCGCTATCGGGACAGTCCCGCCGCTTCAAGTGGGCAAGATTGACTCAAAGCGCCCTTCCCTCACGCCGGGGGAAACGGTCATGTTTATGTCATATCAGGTCCGCAAGCTTGGATCTGTCCGCCCACAACAGGTTGATAACAACAAGGACGACCTCATGCCCACGCAAAACCCGCACCGCGATATCAGCTTGTGCACCTCCAGCAAGGTGTACAACGCCTTGACTGAACTCAAGCATCTGGAAGGCCATCGCAGCGCCAAGTTTCTTTCGCTGCTGGCGGAAAACCTGGTGCGCAAAGGCCTGCTCAACGAGCAGGAAGTGGTCCATATGCTGGACCTGGTGGTCGACTGACCGACAGGCGGTCGTTTGGGGCCACTGGTGTCAATGACGACTATCGAAAGCGTTGATTTCTCGTTCAAGCGCCGGGTCCGTAAGGTAGCTCCATAGATTGATGGAGGTACTTATGTCCCAGGTTCAGATCATGTCCGTTATCGGCAGCGCCGTTCCCGCCCCGCTTAGAGAGCTAGGATTGCTCGCCTGTTGGTATCTGGTACAGGACGGTGAACCGATCAGCGGCCCGATCACATCGCTTACCGCCGCCAAGGCACTGTCGCAAAGCCTCGACACCGGTCGACTCCGCGCTTAAGGCAGCTGCACCCGGGGTTTGGTTTCGATGAAAATCGCCCAGCTCGACATGAACAGCGCCGCGATCAAAGGTCCGATGACAAAGCCGTTGAGCCCGAAAATCGCCAGGCCGCCCAAGGTCGAGATGAGGATCAGATAGTCCGGCATCTTGGTGTCCTTGCCCACCAGGATCGGTCGCAGCACGTTGTCCACCAGGCCGATCACGAACACGCCGAACAGCCCCAGCACCACACCCTGCCAGATCGCTCCGGTAAACAGGAAAAACGCTGCCACCGGTGCCCAGACAATCCCCGCGCCCACCGCTGGCAACAGCGACAGAAACGCCATCAACACCGCCCAGAGCAACGCGCTCGGGATGTCGAGAAACCAGAAAATCAGACCACCGAGGGCGCCCTGCGTAATGGCCACCAGCAGGTTGCCTTTCACCGTGGCGCGCACCACCCGGTTGAACTTGAGCTGCAAGCGGCGTTTCTGGTGTTCCTCCAGCGGCACGGCAGCGCGAACCTTGCGCGCAAGCTCTGCACCGTCGCGCAAAAAGAAGAACAGCAGGTAGAGCATGATGAAAAACCCGACCACAAATTCAAACGTTCCCTGCCCGAAACTGAATACCTGGGTGGCGACAAACTCGTTGCCCGATACCGCACTCTTGATGATTTTCTCCCGCAGCCCGTCCAGCTCACCGACCCCGGCCCGATCGAGCAAGTTCTGAAAGTACGGCGGCAGGCTGTGCTTGAAATGCGTCACGTACCCCGCGATATCCAGTTCGCCGCTTTCGATGCTCTTGTACACCGCGGCCCCCTCCTGGACCAGCAGGATACTGAGGATGATCACCGGCAGAATGGCGATGATCAGGCAGATGCTCAGGGTGAGCAGCGACGTCAGGTTGCGTTGCCAGCCGAACTTCAGTTGCAGGCGACGCTGCAGCGGTGCGAAGAGGATGCCGAGGATCACCGCCCAGAACACCGCGCCGTAGAACGGCAGCAAAATCCAGATAAACGCTGCGGTCACCAGCCCAAGCAGAATCACCAGTGATTTGTTTTGTACCGTCTCTTCGTTCATGTTCGATCCATGTCAGTCCGCAGGGACGCAATGTCGCGTCCTGATGCTTAGTCCGCCACGGTCCGCGCGAGTGCCATCCGCTTGTTCATCAAGCATAGATCCAGATCAATGAAACCTGCGGCCAAGCCGATTACCCTCGCGGGCTTTTGCGATCGACCCGCCCATGACCCTCGCCACGCCAGAACTGCTCGCCCCCGCCGGCACCCTGAAAAACATGCGTTATGCCTTCGCCTACGGCGCCGATGCGGTGTACGCCGGCCAGCCACGCTACAGCCTGCGGGTGCGCAACAACGAATTCGATCACGCCAACCTCGCGCTCGGCATTCGCGAAGCCCAGGCCCAGGGCAAGCGCTTCTACGTGGTGGTGAACATCGCCCCGCACAACGCCAAGCTCAAAACCTTCCTCAAGGATCTGCAACCGGTGATCGCCATGGCACCGGACGCGCTGATCATGTCCGATCCCGGCCTGATCATGCTGGTGCGCCGGCACTTCCCGCAGATGCCGATTCACCTGTCGGTGCAGGCCAACACGGTGAACTGGGCGAGCGTCGAGTTCTGGCAACAACAGGGCTTGAGCCGGATCATCCTGTCGCGTGAACTGTCCCTGGAAGAAATCGCCGAAATCCGCCAGCAAGTGCCCGCCATGGAACTCGAAGTGTTCGTTCACGGCGCACTTTGCATGGCCTACTCCGGCCGCTGCCTGTTGTCGGGCTACATGAACAAGCGCGATGCCAACCAGGGCAGCTGCACCAACGCCTGTCGCTGGAAGTACTCTGCGCAAGAAGCCACGGAAAACCAGCTCGGCGACATCGTGCAGACCTTCCAGCCCCAACCAACCCTGGGGATTGGCGCACCGACCGATCAGGTGTTCCTGTTGCAGGAAGCCAATCGACCGGATGAACTGATGCCAGCGTTCGAGGACGAACACGGCACCTACATCATGAACGCCAAGGACCTGCGCGCTGTGCAGCATGTCGAGCGCCTGACGCAGATGGGCGTGCACTCACTGAAAATCGAAGGCCGGACCAAATCCCACTTCTATTGCGCACGGACCACTCAGGTGTATCGCCGGGCGATCGACGATGCGGTGGCCGGTCGTGAGTTTGATCGCGGCCTGATGACCGATCTGGAATCGCTGGCCCAACGCGGCTACACCGAAGGTTTTCTGCGTCGGCATGTGCATGACGAATACCAGAACTATCAGAACGGCAGCTCGGTGTCGGAGCGGCAGCAGTTTGTCGGGGAGTTGACCGGCGAGCGGCGTGACCGCTTGGCGGAGGTCAAGGTTAAGAACCGCTTCGGCCTGGGCGATCACATGGAACTGATGACGCCCAAGGGCAATTTCCACTTCGATTTGCATCAGCTGCAGAACGCCAAAGGCCAGCCCATCGACGTGGCACCGGGGGATGGGCACACGGTGTACCTGCCGATTCCGGATGCGGTGGATCTGCGGTTCGGGTTGTTGATGCGGGATGTCAGCGCGCGCTGAACCTCATCAAGCGACACAAAACTTGTGGGAGCTGGCTTGCCAGCGATGAGGCCCTTGAGGCTTGCATCGCTGCCGAAGCCGCCATCGCTGGCAAGCCAGCTCCCACAGAGGACGCGGTGTTCTTAAGCGAACTCTTCCCGCAACATCGCCACAAACGCCTCTCGCGCCGGGTGCACCCCGGCGTTTTCATGCCAGTAAAACAGGTTATCGATAGCGGTCAGCTCAGGGAATTCGTACCCCGCGCAACCGGCGCCTTTGGCGTACTGATCGAACACACCTTTAGGCACCAGCGCGACGCCCGCCCCCGCGCTGACGCAACCGACTATCGCGCCATAACTGGCCAGGCTGACAATCGGCAGCGCCTGCCCCTGGCGCAACAACCAGTGTTCCAGTGCTGCACGGTAGGGGCAGCCTTGTGGCCACATGAACACGGTTTTGTCCTGCAAATCGGCGATATCACGCACCGGCCCCAACGATGTCGAGGCGATCAGCAGCAGCTCTTCGCGGTACATCGGTGTGCGCTTGAGCTGCGAGCGCTCGACATCCACCGCGACGATCGCGCCGTCGAGCCGATGGCTGACGGTGTCATCGAGCAATTGGCCCCAGGTGCCGGTGGTCAATTCCAGCGCCACCGCCGGGTAACGCTTGTGGAACTTGGCGAGCAAACGCGGCAAGCGCCCGGTGGCCGAGGATTCGATGGCGCCGATGCGCAGAGGTCCGGAGGGCTCGGCTGCGGGGTCGACCGCGCGTTTGGCCTCTGCCGTGAGTGCGAGAATCTTCGAGGCATATGCCAGGAACGTCTGCCCCGACGGGCTGATGCGCAACCCTCGACCTTCCCGCAGAAACAGCGCGACACCCAGCTCCGCCTCCAGCGCCTTGATCCGTGCCGTGATGTTCGACGGCACGCAATGCAACAACTCGGCCGCACGGGCGATGCTGCCGACGTCGGCAACGGTCTTGAACATGCGAATCTGCGCCAGCTCCATACATCACCCAAAGTGAACAGTTAACGCAGTATAAGTCAGTTGTGGCGAACGGTCCGAGTTCTGATACTCGATGCATCTGTCCACAGGTGCTCGAGCATGCAAACGCATACACACCCTTCGCTCTTCAAAATCATTCTGGCCATGGCGTTTGTCGTGGCGTGCTGGGGGTATTCCCCGACCGGCATTCATATCGGCTTGCAGGCTTATGACCCCGGGCATCTGGCGCTGCTGCGGTTCCTGGTGGCGTCCGTGTTCATGGCGCTGGTCGCGCTGGTCAAAGGCATCAGCCTGCCGAACCTTCGCGACTTGCCGCTGCTGTTCGGCCTCGGTTTTTTTGCCGTGAGCCTGCATCACGTGGCGATCAATTTCGGCCAGCAAGGTGTCAGCGCCGGCGCGTCCAGTGTGCTGGCGCAAACGACGCCGCTGTTCAGCACGCTGCTGGCGCGTTTCGTGTTCAAGGACCGCGTGAGCATCTGGCGCTGGGGTTGTGTTTTCCTGGGGCTGATCGGCGTGGTGATCGTGGTCGCCGGTGATCGCGGGGTGGGCAGCATCGACGCCCACGGATTGCTGATCCTGCTGGCGGCGGTGTCCTGGAGTTTTTACTTCGCATTGCAGAAACATCATTCCGGGCGGTATGACGGGCTGACGCTGGTTTGCTACACGGTGTGGTCGGGGACGGCGTTGTTGCTGGTGTACCTGCCGGGGCTGGCGGCTCAAGTACTCAGCGCACCGATGCATGTGCAACTGGCGGTGATGGCATTGGGCGTGTTTCCGAGTGCGCTCGCTTACCTGGCCTGGGCGTTTGTGCTGGCGCACGTTGATTTGAGCCGGGCGACGATGACGTTGTATCTGGTGCCGCCGACGGCGATGGCGATTGCGTCGTTTGCGCTGGGTGAGCGGCCGACGCTGATGATTGTTGTGGGGGCGATGGTGGTGTTGGTCAGTGTGCTGGCGTTGAATCTGGAGCGGCGGTGGGTGGCGATTCGGGTGGCGGGTGTTTGATTGAGGATTTGTGGTGATGCGTCTGGCGTCTTCGCGGGCAAGCCACGCTCCCACAGGGGTTTGTGTCGACCACAATCAACACAAAATCCTGTGGGAGCGGGCTTGCCCGCGATTGTTGCGAGGGCGCTGGTGTTGGTCAGTGTGCTGGCGTTGAATCTGGAGCGGCGGTGGGTGGCGATTCGGGTGGCGGGGGTTTGATTGAGGATTTGTGGTGATGCGTCTGGCGTCTTCGCGGGCAAGCCACGCTCCCACAGGGGTTTGCGTCGACCACAATCAACACAAAACCCTGTGGGAGCGTGGCTTGCCCGCGAAGAACGATGACGCGGTCACCAGCCATGCACAAAAAACCCGGCACACCGGCCGGGTTCTGTTCAGCGCCTGTCATCGGACAGCGGTGTGGGCTCATCCGCCGGAGGCACGTCCTCCTCCGCGGCGGGGTCCATCCAGTCTTCAGGACGATCAGGCTCTGCGCCGGCCGGGTCCCGACTCGGGTCCATGCCAGGTGGAGCATCGTGATCCATTGAGTTAGCCATGACGCACCTCATTGATGAGGTCCAGCAAATCTGGGCCGTACTCGTTGGAAACAGGCGCGTAAACGGCGTGCTATCGAGCAGACCAATGGTCAATCGCGATCCGCCAAAAACCGGTCCCGACTGTTGGTCAGGTGCAGCCACATGGCTGCCCGCGCCGCGTCCGCATCCTGGCGTTTGATGGCGTTGAGAATCGCCTCGTGCTCAAGGTTGGCGAGCATGCCCAGCTTGCTCAAATCCGCCGCACCGCGCTCGGCCGCATTGACCCGGGTCCGGGGAATCATGGCGCTGCCCAAGTGCTGCATGATTTCGGTGAAGCAGACGTTGCCGGTGGCTTCCGCGATCAGCAGGTGGAAACGCTTGTCGGCTTCAACGCAGCTGTCGTTGTTGGCGAGCAGGCTTTGATAGTCGTCCAGCGCTTCGCGCATTTGCACCAGTTGCTGATCGGTGCGGCGCGTGGCCGCCAACGCGGCAGCCTGGGTCTCGAGGCCCATGCGCAATTCCAGAATGCTGCGCACCCCCAGCGCCGTATCGACATTCAGTCGCAGCCCCTGCTCCGGTACGCGCTCGATCACGAACGTGCCGATGCCGTGCCGGGTTTCCACCAGGCCGGACGCCTGCAGTTTCGAGATCGCCTCGCGCACCACGGTGCGACTGACCCCGTGCTCCTGAACAATGGTGTTCTCTGAGGGCAGCTTGTCCCCCGGCAACATTTGGCCGAGCAGAATGCTCTGGGTCAGTTTGGCGACCAGGTCGTGGGCCAGGTTGTGAGTGCGCTTGCGGGCAGGCGCGTCGAGGTCTTCTTGCATGGCGGTCATCCGTAGGCAGAGCTGACGGAATCGTAGCACCGCGATCAGGTGAAATCCCCAACAAACGCCAATCAACTTGTATGACAACACTCAACAATTACGAAAAATTCAACATAAAAAGCCCGGCACCCAATCACCCCAAATCCAATAATTTTCAAAATAATCGCCATTTCACTGGGCAATACCGCTTGCAGAACAAAAAAACGCAGTTGTATGATGTCTAGCAACAAAGCAGCACCAGCAACACCCCGCATAAAAATAATCAGTGGGAGAAAACCAAGTGAATACATCCATCTCCGGGATGCACGACGGCGCCGATTCGGTCCTGAAGTCCGCCATCTCGAAAGTGAAACGCCACGTTCTGCCGCTGTTCGTCATCATGTTCATCGTCAACTACATTGACCGCGTGAACATCGGCTTCGTCCGCGCGCACATGGAACATGACCTGGGCATCGGCGCTGCCGCCTACGGCCTCGGCGCCGGTCTGTTCTTCATCGGTTACGCGCTGTTCGAAGTCCCCTCCAACATCCTCCTGCAAAAAGTCGGCGCACGAATCTGGCTGACCCGCATCATGCTGACCTGGGGCCTGGTGGCCGCTTGCATGGCCTTCATCCAGAACGAAACCCACTTCTATATCCTGCGATTCCTGCTGGGCGTCGCAGAAGCCGGGTTCTTCCCGGGGGTGATTTACTACTTCACTCGCTGGCTGCCAGGCGTCGAGCGCGGCAAGGCCATTGCGATTTTCCTCAGCGGTTCTGCCATTGCTTCACTGATCTCCGGCCCATTGTCCGGGCTGCTCCTGCAAATCAGCGGTTTCGGCATGCACGGCTGGCAATGGATGTACTTCATCGAAGGCATGTTCTCGGTCGGGCTGTGTGTATTCGTCTGGTTCTGGCTGGACTCCAAACCCCACGACGCCAAATGGCTCAGCCGCGAAGAGCAGGACGCGCTGGTCAAAGCCATCGACGACGAACAACTGGCCCGCGAAGCCGCGACGCCGATCAAACCGTCCCTGGGCAAGCTGCTCAAGGATCGCCAGATCATCCTGTTCTGCCTGATCTACTTCTTCATTCAGCTGACCATCTACGCCGCGACCTTCTGGCTGCCGAGCATCATCAAGAAGATGGGCGACCTCAGCGATATCCAGGTCGGGCTGTTCAACTCGATTCCGTGGTTGCTGTCGATCGTCGGCATGTACGCCTTCGCTTCGTTGTCAGCGAAATGGAAACACCAGCAAGCCTGGGTGGCCGCTGCCCTGCTGATCGCGGCGGCCGGGATGTTCATGTCCACCACTGGCGGGCCGATCTTTGCCTTCGTTGCGATCTGCTTCGCAGCGCTGGGTTTCAAATCGGCGTCGTCACTGTTCTGGCCGATTCCCCAGGCGTACCTCGATGCACGGATCGCCGCGGGCGTCATCGCGCTGATCAACTCGGTGGGCAACCTGGGCGGTTTCGTCGCACCGACCACGTTCGGCCTGCTCGAAGAACACACCGGTTCGATCCAGGGCGGGCTGTATGGCCTGGCCGCCACGTCGATCATTGCCGCGATCATCGTCTTCGCCGCACGCAACACACCGAAAACCGCACCTGCCGTTGCCGTGGGCGAACCAGCGACCCACCGCGCCTGAACATAGCGTTGTAAGGACAAGAAAATGAACCCACAAGAAACCGCAAAAGCCCCGATCATCACCAGCATGCAAGTGGTTCCGGTGGCCGGTCACGACGGCATGCTGCTCAATCTGAGCGGCGCCCACGGCCCGTTTTTCACCCGTAATATCGTGATCCTCAAGGACAACGCCGGCCACACCGGCGTCGGCGAAGTGCCCGGTGGCGAGCGTATTCGCCAGACGCTGGAAGATGCGCGCAGCCTGGTGGTCGGCAGCCCGATCGGCACGTATCAGAAGATCCTCAACCAGGTGCGCCAGACCTTCGCCGACCGCGATGCCGGCGGCCGCGGTCTGCAGACGTTCGACCTGCGCATCACCATCCACGCCGTCACCGGCCTGGAAGCGGCGTTGCTCGACTTGCTCGGTCAGCATCTGGACGTGCCGGTCGCCGCCCTGCTCGGCGAAGGCCAGCAGCGCGATGAAGTGAAGATGCTCGGTTACCTGTTTTATGTCGGTGATCGCCACCAGACTGATCTGGCTTATCGCAACGAACCGGACGCCGACAACGACTGGTTCCGCGTACGTCACGAAAAAGCCATGACCGCCGACGCCGTGGTTCGCCTGGCGGAAGCTGCCCACGCCCGTTACGGTTTCAAGGATTTCAAACTCAAGGGCGGCGTGCTAAGTGGCGATGAAGAAATCGAAGCGGTCACCGCGCTGGCCGAACGCTTCCCCGAGGCGCGCATCACCCTCGATCCGAATGGCGCCTGGTCGCTGAAAGAAGCCATTCGTTTGTGCCGGGATCAGCATCACGTCCTGGCCTACGCCGAAGACCCGTGCGGTGCGGAAAACGGTTACTCGGGCCGCGAAGTCATGGCTGAATTCCGTCGCGCCACCGGCCTGAAAACCGCGACCAACATGATCGCCACCGACTGGCGGGAAATGGGCCACGCGATCCAGTTGCAATCAGTGGACATTCCCCTGGCCGACCCGCACTTCTGGACCATGCAGGGCTCGGTTCGCGTGGCGCAGATGTGCCATGAATGGGGCCTGACCTGGGGCTCGCACTCCAACAACCACTTCGATATTTCCCTGGCGATGTTCACCCACGTCGCGGCCGCCGCACCGGGCGACATCACCGCCATCGACACCCACTGGATCTGGCAGGACGGCCAGCGCCTGACCAAAGCCCCGCTGCAAATCGTCGACGGTTGCGTGCAGGTGCCGAAGAAACCGGGACTCGGGGTTGAGCTGGACATGGACCAGTTGGCCAAGGCCCATGAACTGTACAAAGGCATGGGGCTTGGCGCGCGGGACGACAGCGTGGCGATGCAGTTTCTGATTCCGGGGTGGACGTTTGATAACAAGCGGCCGTGTCTGGTGCGCTGATCAACCAAGGAACACCGCAGTTCCCCCCTGTGGGAGCGGGCTTGCTCGCGAAAGCGGTCTGTCAGTCACATCAATGCAAGATGTGCCGCCGCCTTCGCGAGCAAGCCCGCTCCCACAGGGTTTTGCGGTGCTCACCCGTTTTGCTGTGCCACTTGTAATAGCCAGCTCTTGAATGTCGACATAGCAGGAGTCTCGGCCCGCGACTGTAAGCGGGTCAGCCAATAGCTGCCGGTGGTGATGCCAATGGCGAACGGTTGCTCTATGGAACCCGTCGCCAGTTGCCGGGCGAACATCAGCGGTGGCGCCAATGCCACGCCCATTCCTTGCAGTGCCGCCTCCATCATCGCCAGCGAGGAATCGAAGACGATGCTCCGGGGTGGCGCGGCATGGGCAGCAAGGCCGGTGGCCTGAAACCATTCGGGCCACTCATCGGTGCGATAGGAGCGCAGCAGTGTCTGCTGCAACAGATCGTCCGGCGTGCGCAATTGCAGGGCAATCCCGGGCACGCACAACACCGACAACGGCGCCTCGATCAAGCGCACCGCCTCAATCCCGTGCCACGCCCCCGCGCCAAAGCGAATCGCGTAATCCAGCCCTTCCGCCGCCACGTCCACCCGATTGTTGTGGGTCGATAGGCGCAAATCTATGAACGGATGTTTCGTCTGGAAGTCGGCCAACCGCGGCAACAACCAGCCCACCGCAAACGTTCCCACCGCACCCACCGTCAGCACTTCACGAAAATGCCCGCCCTCGAAACGCTCGAGGGTTTCGGCGATGCGGTCGAAGGACTCGCGCAGCACCGGCAACAACGTCTCCCCTTCACTGGTCAGCATCAGGCCGCGGGGCAAGCGTTTGAACAGCGTGACGTTAAGCTGGGCTTCCAGGCTTTTGACCTGATGACTCACCGCAGCCTGCGTCACGCACAATTCCACCGCCGCCCGTGTGAAACTCAAGTGGCGTGCAGAAGCTTCGAAAGCGCGCAGTGCGTTGAGCGGTAATTGCGGCCGGATCATGCCAACCCCCTAATTTTTCTAATGCCTCATCCGAAATAACGTCGTTTGTCGATGGCCGGCAAAGTGACTAGATTTGGCACCCTCATCGGCGCCCGATGTGCAAACCGCTCGGAGTGTAGCGGGTACACCTCTCAAAAACTCATGGACAGCAGATTGATCATGCACAACTTCAGACTCAGCAAGGCTTTGTCCTGCAGCGCTTTCGGACTGTTTCTCGGCGCCGGTTACTGCGTCGCCGGAACTCCCACGGACCCGCAGATCGAAGCGGCGGTCAAAGACGCCGTCGTTCCGGTCATGCAGCAACAGAACATTGCGGGCATGGCGATCGCCATCACCGTCAACGGCAAGCCACATTACTTTAACTACGGCGTGGCCTCGAAGGAAACCGGCACGGCTATCACCGAAGACACGCTGTTCGAGATCGGATCGGTGAGCAAAACCTTCACCGCCACCCTCGCCGCCTACGCCCAGGCCAGCGGCAAACTGTCCCTGTCCGACAAGGCCAGCCACATCCTGCCGGCGTTGCGCGGCAGTGCGTTCGATAACATCAGCGTGCTGCAACTGGGCACGTACACCGCCGGTGGCCTGCCGCTGCAATTCCCGAGCAATGCCGATGCGCCGGACAAGATGCTCGGTTATTTCAAACAGTGGAAACCGGTCTACGCCGCTGGCAGCCATCGGCAGTATTCGAACCCGAGCCTGGGGTTGTTCGGTTATCTCGCGGCCAAGAGCATGGGGCAGCCGTTTGACGAGTTGATGGAAAAAACCTTGCTGCCGAAACTCGGGTTGCAGCACACCTTCCTGAAGGTGCCGCCCACACAAATGGCGCTTTACGCTCAGGGCTACACCAAGGATGACAAGCCTGTGCGGGTTGAACCGGGCGCACTGGATTCGCAGGCGTATGGCGTGAAAACCAGCGCCTCGGACCTGCTTCGATACGTCGAAGCGAACATGAAGCCGTCCGGCCTTGAAGCGCCGATGCAGCAGGCCATCGCCGCGACGCATACCGGCTACTACACGGTGGGCGACATGACTCAGGGCCTGGGCTGGGAGCGTTACACCTACCCGATCACCCTCGACAAACTGCTCGCCGGCAACTCGTCGCAGATGGCGATGGAAGCGCACAAAGTCCAGTGGTTGAACCCGCCGCAACCTCAACCGGCCAATGCACTGTTCAACAAAACCGGCTCAACCGGCGGCTTCGGCGCTTACGTGGCTTATGTGCCGTCGAAGGACATTGGCATCGTGATCCTGGCCAACAAAAACTACCCGAACCCGGAGCGGATCAAAATCGCCCACTCGATACTGAGCACACTCAGCCAATAACACCCCGGAACAGATGGAAAAAAAATGGGCGACCCCTTGAGGTCGCCCATTTTCGTTAGCGCATCGTTATTGACGAGAATGGACCAATATGTCCAATATGGACAAATACATCCACAACACTCACTGACGCCACACCCACCTTTGTGAAACGGGAGATCGACAATGAAAAAAACAATGAGCCTCGGCTTTGCATTGGCAATGTGTGTCACGAGTGCTCTGGCGGAGAATGCGCCACTGCGCATCGGCATCGAAGCTGCCTATCCGCCGTTCGCCTTCAAGACCTCCGACGGCAGCATCGGCGGGTTTGACTACGAGATCGGCAATGCCTTGTGCGCGCAGATGCAAACCAAGTGTGTCTGGGTCGAACAGGAGTTCGACGGCCTGATCCCTTCGCTGAAAGTGCGCAAAATCGATGCGGTGATTTCCTCGATGCTGATCACCGAAGAACGCAAGCGCTCGGTCACCTTCACCGACAAATACTATTCAAGCCCGGCGCGGCTGGTGATGAAGGCCGGTTCGCAGGTCGATGACGATTTCAGCCAGCTTAAGGGCAAGCGTATCGGCGTACAGCGCGGCACGTCTCAGGATCGCTACGCCACCGACAAGCTGCAACCGTTGGGCACCGAGATTGTCCGTTACGGCTCGCAATCGGAAATCTACCTGGACATGCAGTCCGACCGTCTCGACGGCACCATCGCCAATGCCGCGCCGCTGCAAGAGGGTTTCCTGAAGACGCCGCAAGGCCAGGGCTTCGCCTTCGTCGGGCCGGAGCTGCGCAACAAGGAATATTTTGGCGAAGGCACCGGGATTGCGGTGAGCAAGGGCAACACCGAGCTGGCGCAGCGTTTCAACACAGCCATCAAAGCCCTGCGCGCCGACGGTACTTACCAGCAGGTCGAGAAGAAATACTTCGACTACAACATTTATGGCGATTGAATCGCGGTTCGCTGGAGCATTCTGAATGACAGTCATCGACACCCTGATCCGTCACGCCACGCTCATCGATGGAACCGGCACACTGCCCTTTGTCGGGGATGTCGCGGTGGTTGACGGCAGGATTCACGCGATCGGTCATTTCCCCGACCTCGATGCCCGGAACGTGATCGATGCACGGGGCAAAATCCTCAGTCCGGGCTTCATCGACGTGCACACCCATGATGATCTGGCCCTGCTCAAGCAACCGGCCATGCTGCCGAAAATCTGCCAGGGCGTGACCACGGTGATTGTCGGGAACTGCGGCATCAGCGCGGCCGGGGTGCGCCTTCGTGGCGAGCCGCCGGACCCGATGAACCTCCTCGGCGAGGCCGCCGATTTCAAGCACCCAAGCTTCGCTGACTATGCGGCCGCGATCGAGGCGGCCCGGCCGGCGGTGAACGTCGCAGCGCTGGTCGGCCATACCGCGCTGCGCGCCAACCACATGGAGCAATTCGATCGTGCGGCGACGCCCCACGAACTCGCAGCCATGCGCGAAGACCTCAAGGCGGCGCTGGAACAAGGCGCGTTGGGGCTGAGCACCGGGCTGGCCTACCGCAATGCCCTGCAAGCCCCCACCAGCGAAGTCGATTTCCTGGCAGCCACCTTGCAGGAGGCAGACGCAATCTATGTGAGCCATATCCGCTCCGAAGATGACGAAATCATCGAGGCCATCGACGAGGCCCTCGACATTGGTCGCGATGCCGGCGTGCCGGTGATCATTTCCCACCTCAAATGCGCCGGACGCGGAAACTGGGGGCGCAGCGCGGCGATCATCGGAAAAATCGAATCCGCACGCCGCCAGCATCCAGTGGGTTGCGATTGCTATCCCTACGCCGCCAGCTCGACCACCATCGACCCGCGCATCGTCGACGAAAGCTTCCGGATCCAGATCACCTGGTCGACACCGCACCCCGAGATGGCCGGCAAAGACCTCAAGGACATCGCCGCTCTCTGGGGCATTTCACAGGTCGACGCTGCGCAACGACTGGAACCGGGCGGTGCGATTTACCACGAGATGGATGAGGCCGATGTGTCGCGCATCCTGGCTTATCCCCACACCATGATCGGCTCCGATGGCTTGCCCAACGACCCGCGCCCGCACCCCAGACTGTGGGGCACGTTTCCTCGGGTACTGGGGCATTACAGCCGCGATCAGGGACTGTTCCCGCTGCAAGAAGCAGTGCGCAAAATGACCGGACTGCCGGCTGAACGATTTGGCCTGCGCGATCGCGGTCGGCTCGAGGTGGGTGCCTGGGCCGACCTCGTCTTGTTCGATGCGGTCGACATTCGTGACTGCGCCACGTTTGAGCAACCGACGCTGCAACCTCAGGGCATCGAGGTCGTGTGGGTCAACGGTGCGTTGTCTTACAGCCAGGGCCAGAGCACCGACGCGCGGAGCGGGCAGTTTATTCGCCGCTGACCCGGATGCTTGTTTGCTCCTGCCGGGAGCAGCGGTCAAAACAAAATGGGCGACCTGTCGAGGTCGCCCATTTTCGTTAGCGCGTGTCCGTTGACGTATTCAATCGTCAGGCATTTCCGGCGGCTTGGCGGGCTTCGCCGGTTTGCCCGGTTTCGTCCCCTTGACGGCCTTGGCCGGTTCGGCTTCAGTCACCGGCGGTGGCGTGGGCACCGAGGCTTCTTTCTCGGTCGGCGGTAGTTGGTCGACGGTACTGAAGATCGTCTTCAGATCAACCGCATCCGATTGCTCGAGTTTCTTTTCGCCGTCCTTGCCAACCAGAATCACCTTGGTCTTCGCGCCAGCGCCCAACTTGAGCGAGCGGATCAGTGCTGCCGTGTCTTGTGGTCCCAGGTCTTTGCCTTCGCGCTGGCCCATCAGATTGAGCACGGTGTACAGAACCATATTGCGGTCGGTGAATTCCTTGCGATTGGCCGGCTCATCCAGCGACTTTTTCAGGCTGACCCACGTCGGATCGACCGTGCTCGGGGCGATGACAATCAGCGGCCGGGACCGACCCTTGTCCATGTCCAGCGGTGAGTCGCCATCGGCGGCGAGCAAGGGGCCAGCAATCGCCAGCAGGGTTGTCAGGGTCAATGACCTGATGAGCATGCGCATCTCCTTTTGATATCCACGCTCTAATGATTGCGCATCGCGGCGTTCGTTCCGGGTGACGCACCGCAATTGTGTCTCGCCTTGACCCAAGCTTAGGTCAGGGCGGTCATTGCGCAACAGGCTGGACTAATCTCATAGCTCATACACACACCGCCTGATCCGCCGTGAGGACCTGACCGTGAGCGCTCAGTTGAACCACACCATTGTCTGGTGTCGCGACAAGCAGACATCGGCCCACTACCTGGCAGACCTCCTCGGCCTGCCCGCCCCCGAACCCTTCGGGCCGATGTTGATCGTCAGGTTCGACAACGGCGTGTCGCTGGATTACTACGACAATGACCCGCCGATAGCCTCACAGCATTATGCGTTCCTGATCGGCGACGACGATTTCGATGCGGCCTTCGCGCGCCTGCAAGCCAGAAAGCAGCCGTGGTGGGCCGACCCTGGCAAGCAGCGCCCCGAAGAGATCAATGACCATGCGGGAGGGCGGCGCGTGTATTTCGATGACCCGGACGGGCATCTACTGGAGATGTTCACCCGTGAATGACTGAGGCCCGGGCAAACATCAGAACGCCAGTTTGTAGCCGATCAGCACCAGCATCGTGGCCAGGCATGGGCGCAACACTTCATCGGAGATACGGCCCGTCAGGTGACTGCCCAGGTAAATGCCCGGCAGCGAACCGATCAGCAAGAAGCCCAATACATGCCAGTCCATGTTGCCCATGCTGGCATGGCCCAGACCGGCGACCAGGGTCAGCGGCACGGCGTGGGCGATTTCCGTGCCGACCAGCCGACGGGTCGGCAGCAGCGGATAGAGGATGAACAACGCCACGGTCCCCAGCGCACCTGCGCCGATGGAGGTCAGGGCCACCATCGTGCCGAGGACAAGGCCGGTGATCACGGTCAGCACATTCAAGCGCTGGCCGCTGGGGTTGTACTCGCCGCCCGCTCGTTTGTGGGCAAAGTCGAGCAGGCGTTTCTTGAAGAAAATCGCCAGTGCCGTGGCAAACAGCACAAAACCCAGTGCCTGTTTGATGACGGCGTTCATCGCGTCCGGGGAGGTTTGCAGACTGCTGAGGAACCACAGCGTCAGCGCCACCGCCGGCACACTGCCGAGGGTCAGCCAGCCGGTAATCGCCCAGTCGATGTTCTTATTCTTGCGATGCACCAGCACACCGCTCGATTTGGTGATCGCCGCGTACAGCAGGTCCGTCCCGACCGCCGTGGCCGGATTGATCCCGAACCACAGCAGGATCGGCGTCATCAGCGAGCCGCCGCCCACGCCGGTCATGCCGACGATGAACCCCACCACCAAACCTGCAACCACCAACCCGAAGTTAACGAAATCCATTAACACGCCCACTGAAAACGCATGAAAAATCTGGCCCGCAGCATAGCGATTTTTCTTATAACCACTTATATCGATGAGGTCTATCGTTATGCCCGCACACATAATCTCTGTGGGACTGAGCTTTTGTGGCGAGGGGATTCAGCGAAACGTCGCACCGCCCCGTTGGGCTGCGAAGCAGTCGTAAACCGAACAATTCAATTTTGACTGAATGGACGTAGGGGGCCGCTTCGCAGCCCAACGGGGATAAATCCCCTCGCCACAAAGGCCTGCGCAATAGGGGTTATTGCACGGGCAGGAAATTGAGAAACAGCAGACTCTGCGCGTAGTTCAGGCCGATCCGCCGGTAGCGCTCATCCAGCATCTGGGTCAGCAGGTCCAGGCGCGCGACGATCTTGCCGAACTCCACGGCGAAACTCAGGTTGCTGCCCTCCTCCGAGATTTCGTTGGAAAACAGCAAGGGTTCACCGTTTTTGTTTTGCCGCTGGCTGAGGATCCACGTGGCTTTCTCGATGTTGCGCGCGGCGTTGTTGACGAAGGTCGGGTTGATCGCATCGGTCATGTAGAACTCCAGCCGGTTGCCGTGAGCGGTGACCAGCATGCTGCCGATGGCATAGATAAAGGCCCCGACCCGATCGCCGAGGAATTCCGGACTCATGGCGTAGCTCAGCGCCGCCAGATCCTTCTTGCCCCCCAGCGTCGGCAGCGGTTGTTGCTGCTCGATGGCCATGCGCACCTGTTTGCCGGCGGTGCGGGCGTCGAGGAATCCGGATTTTTTCAGCTCCTGCGGATTGCGCAGGTAAAGCTTGCTCATGAGCAGGTAGAGGCTGTCGAGGTTGTCGCGCATCGCCAGGGTGGCCATGCGGTCGACGCTGGTCTGGAGGAATTCCTGAGGCCGGCCTTCGCGAAACTGGCTGACAATGTCTCGGCCTTGTTGCTGGCTGCAGCCGGTCGTAAACAGCATCGACAGGACGGCGAGCAGCAGGCAATGGCGGCGGACGTGCACAGCGGTGAGGGGTAAAACTCGGGCCATGGGGGCTTGGACTTGGCATGGGCCCGCGGTGGGGATCGCCGCGGGCTGACCAAGGATAGAGCCGTGGATTACAAAAAAGTGCAGTGCCTACAGCCCACAAACACAAGCGATCATTTAATTAGTCAGACTTTATTCTGGTGATATCGCAAATACCAACTATAAATCCTCCCTTATCGATTTATTGATCGATAACTAGTATGACTACTTCACAAAAAACAAAAACAGGAAGGTCAACCATGCTTCTATCCCGATACCCACTTTGCGGCCTCGCCATGTCCCTGATGCTCGCCACCCTCACCTCCCAGGCCGCCGGCCTGTCCAGCGAACACAAAGCGTTCGGCAAAACCAATGACGGTACGCCCGTCGAGCAATATGTGCTGCGCAACAGCCACGGCATGCAAGCCACTGTCATCACCTACGGCGCGACGCTGCAGGCGCTCGAAGTGGCGGATAAAAACGGCAAGTTCGAGGACGTGGTGCTCGGTTTCGACGACGTACAGGGTTATCAGAGCGGTACGGCCTACTTTGGCGCAACCATCGGCCGCTTCGGCAATCGCCTGGCCAAGGGCGCGTTCGAACTCGACGGCAAGCGCTTTCAGGTGCCGCTCAATGACGGCCCGAATTCGCTGCACGGCGGCCCGCTGGGTTTTGACAAAAAAGTGTGGAAAGCCGAACCGGCCAAAAGCAAGGACTCGGTTGGCGTGACCCTGACGTACCTGTCGGCGGACGGCGAGATGGGTTTCACCGGCAACCTGAAAACCGAGGTCACTTACAGCCTCAATGACAAAAACGAGCTGCGCATCGAGTACAAGGCGTCCACCGATAAACCGACGGTGTTGAACCTGACCAACCACAGCTACTTCAACCTGGCCGGCGCGGGCAATGGCGACGTGTTGCAACAAGTCGCGACGCTGCATGCGAGCCATTACACGCCGGTCAACGGGACGTTGATCCCTACCGGCGAAATAGCGCCGGTGGCCAGCACTCCGATGGACTTCACCCACCCCACTGCAATCGGCAAAAACATTAAGGCTGATCATCCGCAGTTGAAATTCGCTGAACCGAAACACGGCGGCTTCGATTTCAACTGGGTGCTGGACGCCGAGGGTGACCAGGGCAAACTTGCCGCCGACGTCAGCGATCCGCAGTCCGGGCGCCGTTTGCAGCTCTACACCACTGAGCCTGGTGTGCAGTTCTATACCAGCAACTTTCTCGACGGCTCGGTCAAGGGCAAGGCTGGCAAGACGTATGCGCACTGGAGTGCGTTTACCCTGGAGACCCAGCATTATCCGGATGCGCCGAATCAGCCGAACTTCCCCTCTACGCGGCTGGATCCAGGCAAGACGTATACCCAGAGCACCGTGTTGAAATTTTCTGCTCATTGACGCCGATCAACTGCAGGAGCTGGCTTGCCGACGATGGCGTCCGTTCAGTCAATAAACAGGTTGACTGAACCACCGCCATCGCCGACAAGCCGACTTCTACAGGGGAAATGCGTACGTGTCCGAAATGGGTGGACTGCGGCAGAAGAGCCGGCCGGCAGGCCGCCTCCCGATGCTTTGGCGATGCCACCCCCTCGAACACCTCGGCAATCAACGGAACCCATGGGCTATTCTGCTGCCAACCTAAGTATCCATCGAATACACAGGAGGTTTGCATGCGGACCCTGGAACTGGCCGGCATCAACGTACCCGTTATTGGCCAAGGCACCTGGCGCATGGGTGAAGATCCCGCTCAATACCGCGAAGAAGTCGCCGCGCTGCGCCTGGGCATCGAGTTGGGCATGACCCTGATCGACACCGCTGAAATGTATGGCGAAGGTGGCGCCGAAGAGGTGGTGGGCGAAGCGATCGCCGGCCTGCGCGACCAGGTGTTTCTCGTCAGCAAGGTCTATCCGCACAACGCCAGCCGCAAAGGCATTCCCCTGGCTTGCGAGCGCAGCCTGCGCCGCTTGAACACCGACTACATCGACTTGTACCTGTTGCACTGGCGCGGCCAGTATCCGCTTGAAGAAACCGTCGACGCCTTCGAACGCCTGCGCGAAGACGGCAAGATCGGCCGTTGGGGCGTGTCCAATTTTGATGTGGATGACCTGCAGGAACTGGCCTCCCCGGCCTGTGCCACCAATCAAGTGCTCTACAACCTTGAAGAACGCGGCATAGAATTCGATTTACTGCCGTGGTGCCAGCAGCATCGGCAGCCATTGATGGCGTACTGCCCCATCGGCCAGGGCGGGACGTTGCTGACCCACCCGACACTCAATCAGGTGGCCGCCCGCCACGCGGCGACACCGGCGCAGGTAGCGCTGGCGTGGATTCTGCGACAGGATGGTGTGATCGCCATTCCCAAAGCGGTTCGGCCTGAGCACGTGCAGCTGAATGCGCAAGCCGCGCAATTGCGGCTTGAGGCCGGGGATCTGGAGGCGCTGGACCAAGCGTTTCGCGCGCCACAACGCAAACAGCGACTGGCCATGGTCTGAGCCATCGCGGTTTTGTCAGAGGGCTTCTCATGAGAAGCACCGATCAGCTCGACGCGTTCAACCTGCAGCGCTTTATCCAGGCGCAGGACCCGGTGTTCGAGCGAGTGAAAAACGAACTCGGCACAGGACGAAAGCGCAGTCACTGGATGTGGTTCATCTTTCCGCAATTCATCGGCCTCGGCGGCAGCGAAATGTCGCAACGCTATGCCATTCACTCGAGCGAAGAGGCCTCGGCTTATCTGAAACATGCATTGCTGGGGTCCCGACTGCGAACGTGTGCGCAATTGGTGCTGAACATCCCGCAGCGCTCCGTCGCCGAGATTTTTGGCCATCCGGACGACCTTAAATTCCATTCGTCGATGACCCTGTTCGCCCAGATCGCCCCGGATGACAGCCCGTTTCAACAAGCGCTGGACCAGTACTTCCACGGAATCCCGGACGCGTGGACATTGACCCTGCTGGACTCAAAACAGGCCCAGTTGCCCCCCAATCAGGGTTGAGAAATCATCGTCCACGAACGGCAGAATCGCATCGGCCACCGGCTGCAGCTGCCGGGTAACGTAATGGTCGTAATCGATGGGCGCACTGCGGATCTCAAGCGGCTCGGGCCCGGCGACGGTGATCACGTAGCTGATCCAGCCGCCATTCTGGTATTGCCGCGGACGGCCCTGCTGGTCGTTGTAGTCATCGGCGATCCGCGCTGCGCGAACATGCGGCGGCACGTTGCGCTCGTAGTCATCCAGGGTCCGGCGCAGGCGTTTGCGATAGATCAGGCGATCATCGAACTCACCGGCCAGGGTTTTGCGCACGTACTCGCGTACATAGTCCTGATAAGGCTGGCGATGGAAGATCCGCGTGTACAACTCTTGCTGGAATTGCCGCGCCAGCAGCGACCAGTCGGTGCGCACGGTTTCCAGTCCCTTGTAGATCATCTCGTCCGTGCCGTCGTCACGGGTGACCAGCCCGGCATAACGCTTCTTGCTGCCCTCTTCGGCGCCGCGAATGGTCGGCATCAGAAAGCGTTTGTAGTGGGTTTCGAACTGCAACTCCAGGGCGCTTTCCAGCCCGTATTCCTGTTGAACATGCCCGCGCCACCACTGGTTGACGTGCTCCACCAGCGCGCGGCCGATCTGCGCGGCTTCCTGCTGACCGTGGGCGCGGCGCAACCAGACAAACGTCGAGTCGGTGTCACCGTAGATCACCGTGTGCCCCTGGGCTTCGATCAGTTGCCGGGTGCGCAGCATGATTTCGTGGCCACGCAACGTGATCGACGAGGCCAGGCGCGTATCGAAGAAGCGGCAGCCGCTGGAACCGAGTACGCCGTAGAAGGCGTTCATGATGATCTTCAGCGCCTGGGACAGCGGCGCGTTGTGTTCGCGCTTGGCGGTTTCGCGACCCTCGGCGACCCGGGCGACGATAGCCGGCAAGCAATGACGGGTTCTGGAAAAACGCGCACCGCGGAAACCCGCGACGGACTCGCTGTCGTCAGGATGCCGCAAGCCTTCGATCAACCCGACCGGGTCGATGAGGAAGGTGCGGATGATCGACGGATAGAGGCTTTTGTAGTCGAGCACCAGCACCGATTCGTACAGACCCGGCTGCGAGTCCATGACAAATCCGCCGGGGCTGGCCTGTGCCGGTTTGGTCCCGAGGTTGGGCGCGACGAAACCCTGACGATGCATCAACGGCATGTACAGGTGCGTGAACGCCGCGACCGAACCACCGCTGCGATCCGCCGGTAATCCGGTGACACTGGCCCGTTCGAGCAGGAACGTGAGCAATTGGGTCTTGGCGAAAATCCGCGTGACCAGTTCGCAGTCCTTGAGGTTGTAGGTGGCCAGGGCCGGTTTGTCCTCGGCGAACATGCGGTTGATTTCGTCCATGCGTTGGTACGGCGTGCTGATCGCCTTGCCTTCGCCGAGCAGGGTTTGCGCGACGTTTTCCAGGCTGAACGAGGGAAAGCTCCAGGTCGCCGAGCGCAGGGATTCGATGCCATCGATGATCAATCGACCTGCCGCCGAGGCGAAGTAATGGTTGCGACTGCCGTGTTCGCGCCACTGCATTTCTTCGCCGCCCCGTCCCAGTTTCAGCGGCACCGCCAACCGGCGCGCGTGTTCGTGCAGCACGCGTAAATCGAACTGCACGACGTTCCAGCCGATGATCGCGTCCGGGTCATGCCGGGCGAACCATTCGTTGAGTTTTTTCAGCAGCAGGGTTCGGGAATCGCAGTATTCGAGCTGGAAATCCACCTCGCTGTCGTCGCCGTTCGGCGGGCCGAGCATGTAGACCTGGCGCTCGCCGCAGCCTTCCAGGGCAATGGAATACAGATCGCCTTGCGCGGTGGTTTCGATGTCCAGGGACACCAGCCTGAGCATCGGTCGGTAGTCGGGGTCGGGCTTCATCTGCGCGTCGAGCAGCAGGCCGTCGGCATTCGGTGTGCCACCGAAGATCACCGGCGCGGTAATGAAGCGCTCCATCATGTAGCGCTCCGGCGGGCGCACGTCGGCCTCGAACATCTCGACGCCGGCCTTGCGCAGCACGGTTTCCAGACGCATCAGTTGCCCGTGCTGCTGGCAATACAGGCCGAGCACCGGGCGATGTTCGAAATCCTGCAGGGCCAAGGGTTTGAGCTCGACGTTTTTTTCGTCGCGCAACACCTGTTCCGCCTGCTCGCGCTGCCCGGCCGGGATGAACGCCACCGACGGTTGATGCGGCAGGCGGATACGCCGGGGACCGGCGTCGGTCGCCAGCCAGAACTCGACTTCCGTACCGGCCGGGGTATCGCGCCAATGCCGGGTCAGGACGAAGCCCCGCTGTAAATCCACCACTGCAACCTCAAATCCGATTCAGGTGGCAATTCTACGCGTCATAGCTGGGGATAGCGCTCATGAAGTAGGCGCTCCCACGCTGTCGGGGCGAGTCAGTAGGACCGCGTTATCGTTCATCGCGGGCAAGCCACGCTCCCACAGGGTTTGTGGCGAGCACAAAATTTGTGACCGCTATAAATCCTGTGGGAGCGTGGCTTGCCCGCGATGGAACATGATAGAACCTCGAGTTGAGCTACCACCCATCGCGGCCAAGCGAAGATAAGGTGACAGCCGTGTGCAGGTTGGCCGACCGGTACCCGAAACCCGGCACACCCGAAGGTGTCCCGCACACAGCCGCCATAACAGGAGCAACTGTTGCGTTTCGGAAATCCGACCGGCCAAGGTCGTTCGCGGTGTTTTCCGCGAACCCGAACTATGGAGTCGATACCGAAACGCGGCAACAAGATACGTTGCAGGAAACGCCTTGAAAAGTTGTGTGCCTCATGACGGGCATTTCCACCGTCTGCGGGGGAATGCAGTCCCGGGTCGCTCCAGTACCGATCCTCGGGCAAGCCCTGCACAGGTTTGTGGATGTTTACTGACCCGGCAGGTGAGGTTTATCGAAGAAAAACCGCTGAATGACGTTTTTTGCGCGTTATCTGCCGCTTTCTGCCTTGCCCTCAGCGCTTGCGTCTACGATTCTTCAAGAACAACGACAACACCCGAGAAGCCACCATGAAAACCGTCGCCCAACTGCTCAAGTTGAAAGATCAGAAAAATCAGGAAGTGCATCAGATCAAGCCGGATCACATGGTGCTGGAAGCGCTGATGAAGATGGCCGAGAAGAACGTCGGTGCCTTGCTGGTGGTAGAGAATGAAGAAGTGCTGGGCATCATCAGTGAACGTGATTACGCGCGCAAACTGGTGCTGCATGGCCGTTCTTCGGTGGGCACTCCGGTGCGCGACATCATGGTGTCGCCGGTGATCACCGTGGACACCCATCAAACCGTCGACACGTGCCTGGGCATCATGTCCGACAGACGCTTGCGCCACCTGCCCGTGGTGGAGAACGGCAAGTTGATCGGTTTGCTGTCGATCGGCGACCTGGTCAAGGAAGCGATCGCTGAACAGGCTGAACTGATTCGTCAGTTGGAGCAGTACATTCGCGGCGAGTAATGCGAGCCCTGTAGGAGCGAGGCTTGCCCGCGAAAGAGGTGGGTCAGGTGACACTTGTATCGACCGAAATACCGCCTTCGCGGGCAAGCCTCGCTCCTACGGGTGATCGGTGGTGTTCAGGATGGCCAATGCCGCGCAAAGACCGGTGCCAGTGTCGGGTGCCGGTCGATTCGCTCCAGCCAGGCGAAAAACCCCGGTCGGGCGCTGCGCAAATGTTCCCGGCTGCCCGCCCAGCGCGTAATCACCGCCGCCAGCACATCCAGCGCACCCGGCGACTCATCGCCCAGATACAACTCCCCGGAAAACTGATCGGCAAACACCTCCCAACTCCAGTGCAGTCGTTCGCGAGCGCCGGCCATGAGGTTGTCCCGTGAAGGTTTATCCGCGACCTGCAACCAACGCTCGGGGTAATCGATGATGCCGATCGCCGCATAACAATTGCTGACGATGTACACCAGGCCGCGAATCGCCTGATCGCGCTCGGCGGCATTTTCCGGCAGCAGTTTCGACTTGGGAAACGTGAGCCCGAGATGGATCAGGATCGCCGCACTTTCGCTGAGAATGCTGCCGTCGGGCAGCTGCAAGGTCGGAATCTGCTTGAGCGGGTTGAGTTTCTCCAGGGCGTGGGCCGCCTCCGTGGAAGCCTCGACGTCGATGAAGCGGTAAGGAATCTCGCAAAGCTCCAACGCGGCTTCGATGGCGGCGGCGCCGGAGTTCTGGTGTCCGTATAGCTGATACATATCGCACTCCTGGCGAGACGAACAGATAGTCAGTAGACGAGTGGGTACAGGTCACGTTCCCTGCCATTTGGCGGATCGATGCAGGTAAGATGCGCGATCCCGGGGCTCACTTCTAACCCCCCGCCGCACACTTCAAGGAAAGAACATGCGCCAACAGGATGGCCGAAGCGCCTCACTTTTTCGTACCTTCGGGTTCATTCTGGCCTGCCTGGCGATAAGTGCCTGCTCGCCGAGCGACCACTCGTCATCGGCCAGTCTAGCCGGTGAACAAGGGCGTGGCGGGGCCATGCTTGCCTATGAACACGAACTGCAGCTGTTGCTGCCCCAGGCACAAATCGCCCCGCGCCTGCAGGCCACCCGTGAGGCCTGCGAAACCGCGCGTTTCGGCGCCTGCAACGTCTTGCGCATCGAGCAAGGCGCAGGCCGCGCCGACATCACCTTGCGCATCGCACCGGCCGGCGTCGAGCCGTTGGTGGCGATGGCCAGCGAGGGTGGCGAACTGGGTCAGCGGATCACCAGCGCCGAAGACCTGGCCGATGCCGTGGACGACACCCGCCGACGCCAGGAACGACTCAAGGCCCAACAGCAGCGCCTCGATGAGCTGGCGACCCGCAAAGACATCAGCGTCTCCGATCTGATCACCCTGAGCAAAGAGCAGGCCGGGATCGAGAACGATCTGCAAGCCCTGGCGCAGATTGCCGCCGGGCACCAGCGGCGTCTGGACACCAATCGGGTCACATTGTCGTTCCAGCCGACCGGCGCCAGCAGTCGCTCGTCGCACCTGAGCCAGGCATTCAGCAATTTGCTCGACAATCTGGCCGACGGCGCCGCCGATGCGCTGGAAAAAGTCAGCTACGCGCTGCCCTTCCTGATCCTGGCGTTCCCGCTGTTCATGCTGTGGGTCTGGTTGTGGCGCAAGTTTGTTCGGCGTCGGGGCTGAGTCGGGCGTGGGCCACCGGCATTCATTTATTTTTTTGGCCACTGCATCCAAATCGCTTTCCGCCGGGTAGTCCCTGTAGCAGCCCTTGTTGCTGCACAGCGGATGACTCATTAACGGAGAGAATGTCATGAACGCCAGACACCTGATTTGCCTTGCCGCTTTGTTCGCCGCCGTACCTGCGGCTTTTGCCCAGGCCGGTCTGCCCGACAACATCAAGGTTCCGGACGGGCACAAGGTCGCCCTGGAAACCACCGGCGTCGGCGAAATCACCTACGAATGCCGTGACAAGGCCAACATGGCCGGCCAGACCGAATGGGTGTTTGTCGGGCCCAAGGCTGTGCTCAATGATCGCGCTGGCAAGCAAGTCGGCACTTACTTCGGCCCGCCGGCGACCTGGCAAGCGAAGGATGGCTCGAAAGTCACCGGCACCCAACTGGCTGTCGCACCGTCGAGCCCGGGCAATCTGCCCTATCAACTGGTCAAGGCCAATCCGGCCGAGGGCAAAGGTGCGATGAGCGGCGTCAGTTACATCCAGCGCGTGGCCCTCAAAGGGGGCGTCGCCCCGAGCGCCGAGTGCACGGCGGCTAACAAGGGCACGCAGACAGTGGTGAAGTATCAGGCGGATTACATTTTCTGGGCCGCGAGTTAACCGTCAAGACCACCGAAACCTTGTAGGAGCGAGGCTTGCCCGCGAAGGCGTCTAAAAATCCAACAAGGATGTCGTATGACACAACGCCTTCGCGGGCAAGCCTCGCTCCTACAGGGGTGTGGATTGTTTGCTAGATTGCATTCGAACTGCCCCACATAACGGCTGAGATCTGTGTCCTTGCCCGAACCCATTTTCGACTATGAAGCTCACCTCGCCGCCTGTGGCCGGGGCGAACGTCAGGCCCTGCGGGATTTGTACGTGCAGGAGAGTCCGCGGCTGCTCGGCGTGGCCAGGCGCCTGGTGCGCGACACAGCGCTGGCCGAAGACATTGTCCACGATGCGTTTCTCAGGATCTGGGCCGGCGCTGCCGGTTTCGACCCGACGCGGGGGTCGGCACGGGGCTGGATGTTCAGCGTGACCCGGCATCTGGCGCTCAACTTCATCCGTGACAACAGCCGCGAAATCCAGGGCGATATCGACGTGCAGAACGACGCTGAAACCTTCGATGCACAAGTGCACTCCTCACGCATTCACCTGTGCCTGGAGCAGTTGGACCCTGCGCGGCGCAGCTGCATCCTGCACGCCTACGTCGACGGTTATTCTCACGCACAAATCTCACGCAAACTCGGCACCCCACTGGGCACCGTCAAAGCGTGGATCAAAAGGAGCCTGACGGCATTGCGGGAGTGCATGGGATGACGATCAGGCCTGCGGATGAGACCCCGGAGCAACTCGACGAACTGGCCAGCGAGTATGTGTTGGGTACGCTCTCGGACGAACGACGCAGCGCGGTACAGCGACGCCTGCCCGACGATGCCGAACTGCGCACGGCGGTCGACACCTGGGAGCGTCGCTTGTTGGGCCTGACTGACTTCGCCCAACCCGAGACGCCCTCGCACTTTCTGTGGCAACGCATCGAGCGCAGCGTCAACGCCCTGACCCGAGCGCCAACGGTCGAACCGTCATCCTGGTGGAATCGGTTACCGCTGTGGCGCGGGCTCGCCGGTGCGGGGCTGGCGGCCACGTTGCTGCTCGGCATGCTGTTGCTCACGCAAACCACGGTCAAGCCGACCTACCTGGTGGTGCTGGTCGCGCCACAAGACAAATCACCGGGCTGGGTGATTTCGGTCAGCAATCCCAGGGAAATCCAGTTGATTCCGCTGGGGGTCGCGCAGGTTCCGGAAGACAAGGCGCTGGAGTTCTGGACCAAGGCCGAAGGCTGGCAAGGGCCGGTGTCGCTGGGCTTGGTCAAACCGGGGCAAACGCTGTCGGTGCCTGTGGATAAACTGCCGCCGCTGCAACCCGACCAATTGTTCGAACTGACCCTTGAAAACCGCACCGGCTCGCCGATCGGCAAGCCTACAGGGCCGATTCAGTTCATCGGGCGGGCGGTGAAGGTGATCTGAAAGTCACGCGCCAGCCACCCCGTGTAAAAGCGCCGGTCAACTGCCCTTCGCCGAACGACGAATGAAACATCATGCCCACGCACGGGCAGTCACCCGATCCATCATTGCCGTCGATGTTCACCATCACGTCAATGAAGTTCTCATAAAAATTCCGCGGCGTAACATCGGCTCCATACCAAACAACTACACCCCGGAGCACACCATCATGAAACGCCAACTCTTCCTCAGCATCGCTTTCTCGGTTTTTGCAGTTAACGCTTTCGCAGCTTCTTCTGCTCACCCGGTTGTCGCTGAAGGCGGCTCGGATCGTCTGATTGAAAGTCGTGTGGCTGAGGGTGGTTCGGATCGTCTGATCGAGAATCGTGTGGCTGAAGGTGGTTCGGATCGTTTGATCGAGAATCGTGTTGCCGAAGGTGGTTCCGACCGTCTGATCGAAAACCGCGTCGCTGAAGGTGGTTCGGATCGTTTGATCGAAAACCGCGTCGCTGAAGGTGGCTCTGACCGTCTGATCGAAAACCGCGTCGCTGAAGGTGGCTCTGACCGTCTGATCGAAAACCGCGTCGCTGAAGGTGGCTCTGACCGTCTGATCGAAAACCGCGTTGCTGAAGGTGGTTCTGACCGCCTGATCGAAAACCGCGTTGCCGAAGGTGGTTCTGACCGCCTGATCGAAAGCCGCGCAGTGTGAATGAATGGCTTTACCGCAAGCCCCGACAAAAAACCCGGCCTCATCAGCCGGGTTTTTTTACGCCTTTTTGAAACCGGTCACTTCCCTGCCCGCGCCATGCAGCGCTGATAACGTTCATCAACCCGCTTGGCAAACCACGCTGTCGTGAGTTTGCGGGTGATTTTCGGGCTCTGCAGCACGATCCCCGGCAATACCGCACGCGGCAACGAACGGCCTTCGGCTTGTTCGGCCAGCTCGAAGACCTGCTGATACAACCGGGTGTCCTCGAACTCCAGGCTTTTGCCCTCCTCCAGTTGATCCCTGATGGTCGTGTTGCGCATGCCCAGGCGCTTGCCGAGGGTGCGCACGGCCAGTTCCGTGGTGCCGGGCATGATCGAGTCGTAGCGCACCAGATCACCGTCCAGCGCCAGCGGGATGCCCGAAGCACGGCTCACAGCGTTCTGAAACGCGGCATTGCGACTGGCGTACCAACCGGCGTTGAAATCGGCGAAGCGGTACAGCGGCTGTTTGTAGCTCACCGGATAACCGAGCAAATGGGCGATGCCGAAATACATGCCGCCGCGACGGCTGAACACTTCATGCCGGATCGTGCCGTCCACCGGGTAGGGATAATTCCGTGCCTGTTGCTCGGCGAAGTCGATGCTGACCTGCATCGGGCCACCGGTGTGCACCGGGTTGAAGCCGCCGAACAGCGTCCGTCCCATGGGCACCATGCCGATGAAGTCATCGAAGATCGCGCTGAGCTCTTTTTCACTGCGCGCGGCATTCAAGCGGTCGCTGTAGCTCTTGCCGTTGCTTGAACTCACTTGCAACGCCCCGCTCACCAGCAGGCCGGGGATGTGAACCTTCGCGGCACGCCGGTCGATTTCTTCCCTGGCGATCTTGCCCAGGCCCGGCACTGACGGGTCAACCTGAAAGGTCGATTCCTGCTCGGTGACGGCCAGTACGGAACAGAGGTTTTGTGTGGACGGATAGATGTCCTGCGCAGCAAAGGCGGCGTAAATGTCCGTGGCCCAGCCTTGGCGGTCCACGGTTTTGGCCGGCAGCAGGCGCACGATCTCTGCCTTGACTTCGGCGGGGGGGCGGGCCGGGGCTTCCTGGCTGCGCTGCGTCCCGCACCCGGCCAGCACCAACAGCGCCGCGGCGCTCGTGATCAATCGATTGGCTTGCATGCTGCTCCATCAAATCCGTTGGGCCGGGGTCACCATACGATCAATCGCATGACGCAGGCTATGACTGTGCCGACACTTCACTGTTCCGTCTGCCCCCGCTCCCACATTGGAATTCTTTTAGGCGGTTACCTGCAGACCGTCCTAACAAACTGATTGTGCAATGCAACTGGGAAACACTATCATTTGCGCCTGGAGTCGCATTTGCGCAAGGAGTTCCCGCGCCGGTATTTTCTTTTTCACATCGGCGGCGCGCCGCCAGGTACGAAACATGACCACTCCAGCCCGATTCGGCGTGCCTTTTCGCCCGACGCTTCTCGCCCTGCTTTGCTCCCTGTCCGCCACGGCCTATGCCGCCACGCCTGCGACCGATCCCGAAACCGACAGCAAGGCGGTGGTGCTGGACAACGTCAACATCAATGCCCAGGCGCCCTCGCCGTCCGAGTTGCCACCGCCGTATGCCGGGGGTCAGGTGGCGCGCGGTGGTCAGCTCGGCGTGCTGGGTAATCAGGACATCATGGACGTGCCGTTCAGCATGGCGTCCTACACCGAGCAACTGATCCAGGATCAGCAAGCCGAAAACGTCGGCGACGTGCTGCTCAATGATTCGTCGGTCCGCCAGGCCTCCGGGTTTTCCAACCAGGCCCAGACCTTCATGATCCGCGGCCTGCCCCTGAACAGTGATGATATTTCCTACAACGGCCTGTATGGCGTCCTGCCACGGCAGATCATTTCCACCGACGCCCTTGAGCGCGTGGAAGTCTTCAAGGGCCCGAACGCGTTCATCAACGGCGTGACCCCGAGCGGCTCCGGCATCGGCGGTGGCGTCAACCTGCAACCCAAGCGGGCCGGTGATGTGCCGCTGCGTCGTTTCACCACCGATATCAGCAATAACGGCCGGATCGGCGAGCATCTGGACATCGGTCAGCGTTTCGGCGAGGACAACCGCTTCGGTGCGCGCCTCAACCTGTCGCAACGCGAAGGCGATACCGCCATCGACCACGAAAACCAGCGCGACAAACTGTTTGCCATCGGCCTCGACTATCGCGGCGATGCGCTGCGCATTTCCGGCGATTTCGCCTATCAGAAAGAACGCGTTAACGGCGGTCGCAGCTCGGTGAACCTCGGCACGGCCACGCACATCCCGGATGCGCCGTCAGCCGACACCAACTACGCGCAGAAGTGGGGCTTCACTCAGATCGAAGATACTTTCGGCATGCTGCGCGCCGAGTACGACCTGAACGACATCTGGACCGTCTACGCCGCCGGGGGCGTCAAGCACACCCGGGAAGTCGGGAACTACGACGGCACCACCCTCGTCGGCAACGACGGCAGCTCGACCACCAGCGGCTCGTTCATTCCCCATGACGAGGACAACAAGAGCGCCATGGCCGGCCTCAACGGCCGATTCAACACCGGCCCGGTCAGCCACAAACTCAACTTCGGCCTGGCCGGGATCTGGACCGAGCAACGCAGCGCCTTCGACTTCGGCGCCAGCAACCCGAACAACATTTATCATCCGGTCGAAGTCCCTGCGCCACAGACCGGTTTCGTCGGCGGCGATGTCAGCGATCCGGGGATCATCGGCAAGACCTTCGTGCGCAGCGGCGCTGTCTCCGACACCCTGGGCTTCTTCGACGATCGCCTGTTGCTGACCGTCGGTGTTCGTCGCCAACAAGTGGTGACTCAGGGCTACGCCTACTCACCTTGGGGTTCGGGCAGTCGAACCTCCTCCTACGATGAGTCGATCACCACTCCGGTCTACGGCATCGTGTTCAAGCCGTGGGAGCATGTTTCGTTCTACGCCAACCGCATCGAAGGCCTGGCTGCGGGTCCGACGGCGCCGAACACGTCCGGTTCGCGTCTCGTCACCAATGGCGGTGAAGCGTTCGCCCCGGCCCGTTCCAAGCAGGTCGAAGCCGGGGTCAAAGTAGACATGGGCACCTATGGCGCCAGCCTCGGCGTCTACCGCATCGAGCAACCGAGCGATGGCTACACCGAAGTCGTCGACGCCACCACCGCCCGCTTCGTCCGTAAAGGCGAACAGGTCAACAAAGGCGTCGAACTCAACGTCTTCGGCGAACCCGTCAGCGGCCTGCGCCTGATCAGCGGCGTCACCGTGATGGACACCGAACTGAAGAAAACCCAGGGTGGCCTCAACGACGGCAACCACGCCATCGGCGTGCCGACCTTCCAGTTCAATGCCTCGGCCGATTGGGATGTACCCGGTTTGCAGGGTGTAGCGCTGAATGCGCGGATGTTGCGCACCGGCGGTCAATACGCCGACGCGGCGAACAACCTGAGCCTGCCGACCTGGAACCGCTTCGATGCCGGCGCCCGCTACGCCTTCAAGGTTTCGGAAAAAGACGTGACCCTGCGTTTCGGCGTCGAGAACCTGGCCAACAAGAAGTACTGGGAATCGGCCCAGGGCGGTTACCTCACCCAGGGTGAACCACGGGTGGCGAAGCTGTCGGGCACCATCGATTTCTGATCAACCTGCTTCAACGAAAAGGCCCCGCAGCTTCACGGCTGCGGGGCCTTTTCCGTTGGGCAGCCCGTCTGACGCGCCTCCCCGCCTGAACCATACTTGAGCCAAACGCCGGGAGGACGCGCATGAACCGTAGCGACGTACTGATCATCGGCGCCGGCCCCACCGGGCTGGTGCTCGCGCTGTGGCTGAGCAAACTGGGGATCCGCGTGAGGATTCTCGACAAGACGTCGGCCCCCGGCACCACTTCACGGGCGTTGGCCGTGCAGGCGCGCACACTGGAACTGTATCGCCAGCTCGACCTCAGCGACGCCGTGATAAAGGGCGGTCATCGCGTGGCGGCAGCCAACTTCTGGGTCAAGGGCGAACCGGTGGCGCGCTTGCCGCTGAGCCGGGTGGGCGAGGGATTGACGCCCTATGCGTTCCTCGAAATATTCCCTCAGGACGAGCATGAGCGGTTGCTGATCGAACGCCTGGAAGCCTTTGGCATCCGGGTCGAACGCAACACCGAGCTGGAGAGTTTCGAGGAAACCGGCGACGGCATCACCGCGCGTCTGCGCTTGCCGGACGGTCAACAGGAAACCTGTCAGGCCTGTTACCTCGCCGGGTGCGACGGCGCTCGCTCGATCGTGCGCAAAACCCTGGACACCGGTTTTCCCGGCGGGACTTACCAGCAGATTTTCTACGTGGCCGACGTGCAGGCCAGCGGGCCGACGTTCAATGGCGAACTGCATGTGGATCTCGATGAGGCGGACTTTCTCGCGGTGTTTCCATTGGCCGGCGAAGGTCGCGCGCGACTGATCGGAACGGTGCGCGATGAACGCGCCGAGCATGCCGAAACCCTGGAATTTGCAGACGTCAGCAGTCGGGCCATCGAGCATCTGAAGGTGCAGATCGAACAGGTGAACTGGTTCTCGACCTACCGCGTGCATCATCGGGTAGCCGATCACTTTCGCAGCGGCCGCGCGTTTCTATTGGGCGACGCGGCCCACGTCCACAGCCCCGCCGGCGGCCAGGGCATGAACACCGGGATTGGCGATGCCATCAATCTCGCGTGGAAACTCGCGGCCGTGTTGAGCGGCGGTGCCGCGCCGCATTTGCTCGACACCTATGAAACCGAGCGCATCGCGTTTGCCCGCAAACTGGTCGCCACCACCGACCGGGTGTTCAGCTTCGTCACCGCCGAAGGACGCGTGGCCGATTTGCTGCGCACCCGTCTGGCGCCGTTCCTGCTGCCGAAAATGGCCTCGTTCGAGACCTCCCGAGAATTCCTCTTCCGCACGGTGTCGCAGATCACCCTCAATTATCGCGGGATGCCATTGAGCACCGGCGTGGCCGGACACGTGCATGGCGGCGACCGACTGCCGTGGGCGCACGACGGTGAAGGGGATAATTTCGGGCCGCTGAAGTGCCTGGGCTGGCAGGTGCATGTGTACGGCGACACCAGCGACGAAATGATCGCCTGGTGCAACGAACATCACTTGCCGTTGCATGTGTTTGACTGGCGGCCAGCGTTTGAAGCGTCAGGCCTGGGGCGCAACGGGTTTTACCTGCTGCGGCCGGATACCTATGTGGCGATTGCCGAGACGTGCTCGGACCCGAAAGTGATCGAGCGGTATTTCCGGGATCGGGGGATCAGACCGTTTTTTGGCTCTAACTGATTCAACACAGTCCAAATGTGGGAGCGGGCTTGCTCGCGAAGGCGGTGTGTCAGTCAACACTTATATTGACTGACACACCGCCTTCGCGAGCAAGCCCGCTCCCACATTGGGATTTGTATTTTTTTTAGATCCCGGCCAGGGCCAGGTCCATCGCGAAATACGTGAAGATCAGATCCGCCCCCGCCCGCTTGATCGCGCCGAGGCTCTCGCGTACCACGCGGTCCTCATCGATCGCCCCGGCCTGTGCGCCGAACTTGATCATCGCGTACTCGCCGCTCACCTGGTACGCCGACAACGGCAGGCGCGAGACTTCGCGGATGTCGCGGATGATGTCCAGGTACGCGCCGGCCGGCTTGACCATCAGCGCGTCGGCGCCTTCCTGCTCGTCCATCAACGACTCACGCACCGCTTCGCGGCGGTTCATCGGGTTCATCTGATAGCTTTTGCGGTCGCCCTTGAGCGCGCTGCCGCCGGCCTCACGGAACGGACCGTAGAGCGCCGAAGCGAATTTGGTCGAGTAGGCCATGATCGCGGTCTGGGTGAAACCGGCGGCGTCCAGCGCCCGGCGAATCGCCTGGACCTGCCCGTCCATGGCCGCCGACGGCGCAATCACATCGGCACCGGCACGGGCCGCCGCGACGGCTTGCTTGCCGAGGTTGATCAGGGTCTGGTCGTTGTCGACTTCATGGTTGTGCAGCACGCCGCAGTGGCCGTGACTGGTGTACTCACAGAAGCAGGTGTCGGACATCACGATCATGTCCGGCACTGCATCCTTGGCAATGCGCGACATGCGCGAGACCAGGCCGTTGTCGTTCCAGGTATCGCTGCCGCTGCTGTCCAGGTGATGCGACACGCCAAAGGTCATCACCGACTTGATCCCGGCACGGGCATAGCGCTCGATCTCGCCGGCCAGTTTCGATTCCGGAATCCGCATCACACCGGGCATGCTCTTGATCGGTACGAAGTCGTCGATTTCTTCCTCGACGAAAATCGGCAGCACCAGGTCGTTCAGGGTGAATTCGGTTTCCTGGAACAGGCTGCGCAGGCTCGCATTGCGGCGCAGACGGCGTGGACGTGCTTCGGGGAACTGACTGGGCATGGAAGGTTCCTGAAATCGGAAGATGAGACGAAAGTCGCAAGGGGGCGAAAGCTTATGCCCTATGGGCTGCCAGTGACAAACCTCGGCGGAGGAAAATCCCTTACCGCTTAGGCAACAATTCTCCGAATCGAGCAAAAGACCTTGTGGGAGCGGCGGTGCGACGATTCGACTTGCCCGCGATGGCGGTGGGTCAGTCAACATAGATGCTGGATGATCCTGCCTCATCGCGAGCAGGCTCGCTCCCACAGGTTTTTTACAGCGTCAGGGTTCCGGAGATACAGGTCACCACCGCGTCCTACTTGGGAATTTCCAGGCCGCGCATCACCGCCGGCCGTGCGAGGAAACGCTCCAGCACCCGCGTGACGTTCGGGAAATTCTTGATGCCCACCAGATCGCCCGCCTCGTAGAAGCCGATCAGGTTGCGCACCCACGGGAACGTCGCGATGTCGGCGATGGTGTAGCGCTCGCCCATGATCCAGTCGCGCCCTTCCAGACGGCCATCAAGCACTTTTAACAAACGTTTACTTTCCTCGACGTAGCGATCCCGAGGCCGTTTGTCTTCGTAGTCCTTGCCAGCGAATTTGTTGAAAAAACCGAGCTGGCCAAACATGGGCCCGATCCCCCCCATCTGAAACATCAGCCACTGGATCGTCTCGTAACGCGCCGCCGATTCCTGCGCCAGCAATTGCCCGCTCTTGTCCGCGAGGTAGATCAGAATCGCCCCTGACTCGAACAACTGCAGCGGCTTGTCGTCCGGACCGTGGGGGTCGAGGATCGCCGGGATCTTGTTGTTGGGATTGAGCGAAAGAAACTCGGGAGACAACTGGTCGTTGGTATCGAAGCCCACACGATGCGGTTCGTAGGGCAGTCCGATCTCTTCGAGCATGATCGACACCTTGACGCCGTTGGGAGTCGGCAAGGAGTAGAGCTGAATCCACTCAGGGTATTGGGCCGGCCATTTCCGGGTGATGGGGAACGCAGACAGATCGGTCATGGGAAGGATCCACGAAGAGATTGAGAGCCACGATCATAGTGGGAGCAGCCGAAGGGTGCGATGTCTGGGTATCGATATTGATGATTAGCAAGATCAATGCATTGCAGCTTGCTCCGGGACCGCCCCGTGTATCGTGTCCATAAATCCGCAACATCCTGTCGATAACCTCTGCTCCAACCCGTTCAAGGTTGTCGGAAGATGGCTGCGCACTCCGCCGGTATCGAACCAAACGGGCTTCAGTGGACTCTGAGTGTTGCCCTTTCGGAAACGGACCGGCTTTACGACATGGAAAACACCCGACGCTGGGAGCGCGGGGTGTAGAGGTTTGTCAGCCTTAACCGAATGCGCTGAAGACTCCCAAATTCCATGATGAACCTTTTGAAATTCGTCCAACGCTTCAAGCATCGCGCGTATGTCGTGCTGCCTACCTTGCTGGCAATCAGTGCGTTGTTCCTGACGCTTGAAGTCCGTGAAAGCCGCGCCCAGCCGGCTGACGGCACCCAGACGCTGGTCTTCCTGCGCCACGCGGAAAAACCCGCCGGAGGCCTCGGCCAGCTCAATTGCCAGGGCCTGAACCGCGCCATTGATCTGGCCACCCTGCTCCCGGAAAAATTCGGCAAGGCCAATTACGTGTTTGCGGCCAACCCGACGCGCAATGTCGAGGAAGGCGAACTGGACAATTCCTACAGTTACATTCGCCCCCTGATGACCATCAGCCCCAGCGCGATCAAGCTCGGTTTGCCGGTGAACATCAATTTCTCGGCCAACGACACCAGCGACCTGGCCGATGAGCTGCTCCACGACAAGTACCACAACGCGGTGATCTACACCGCCTGGTCCCACGGCTACCTGCCCGAACTGATCAACAAGGTCGCCGGCGAAGCCGTCGGCAAGAAACAGAAGATCACTGAAGACTGGGAATCCAGCGACTACGACTCGCTGTTCGTGCTGACCCTGACGTGGCACAACGGCAAGGCCAGTCTGCAGAGCCACAGCTACAAGCAAGGGCTGGATAACGGTCAGCAAACCTGTCCGACTTGAGATAATGGTTTAAGTTTTGTAGCGTCTGTCAGGGCCCCATCGCGGGCAAGCCCGCTCCCACAGTGATTTGTGGTGGAACGCAGATTTGTGTTCGACGCTGCCTCCTGTGGGAGCGGGCTTGCCCGCGAAGGGGCCGGCAAAAACACCATCACCCTCGCAGACTGCCCCGCTCCCGCAAATAATCAATAACCGCCCCCCGCTCCCCGGCAAACTCGATCCGCGCGCCCTTCTTCTCCCGCTGAAACGCATACATCGGGTCGTAATACTCACGCAGCAACCCTTCGATCCAGCCCCGGTGCAAATCCACCGCGCCGCTGCGCGCCTGCTCCGCCAGGGCATCCTCCATCAGCATCAACATCCGCCGATGACGCTCGCCGCCCAATCGCTTCTGAACATTGTTCAGGCTCGCCAGCAAGCGCTCGGAGAACAGCCCGAAACCTTCTTCGCCATGCACGTCGGTGAACTCGGCACTCAGATCCACCACGTAATCACGCAGGATCCGTTCGACCCGTCCTTCAAGGCTGTCTTCCAGCCAGACCATCGGGAATTGCTGCATGCCCTGATACAGCGGCAACGGCAGCGCGCAACTGCCGATGGCGCGGCTTTCGTCTTCCAGCACAAACTGCTCGATACCGTGACTGCGCTTCTTCAACACGTCCACGGCCAGGCGGTTTTCAAAATCGATGTTGGACGGCTGGCCCGTGGCGCGCTTGCCGAAGCTGGAACCGCGATGGTTGGCATGGCCTTCAAGGTCCAGACCGTTGCGCAGTTGCGTGAGCACTTCGGTCTTGCCGGTGCCGGTCATGCCGCCCAGCAGGACGAAATCACATTGCGCCATCGCCTGATCGATCGTCCCCAACAGGAAGCTGCGCAAGGCCTTGTAGCCGCCACCGACCCGCGGATAATCGATACCCGCCTCGCTCTTCAGCCATTGCTGGACGATCTGCGAGCGCAAGCCACCACGAAAACAATACAAAAGCCCCTCGGGATGAGCCCGGGCAAAATCGGCCCAGGCCTGAATACGCGCGGCCTTGATCTCGCCGGACACCAACTGATACCCCAACGTAATGGCCGCCTGCTGCCCCTGTTGCTTGTAGCAGGTGCCGATCCGTTGCCGCTCGTTGTCGTTCATCAACGGCAGATTGATCACACCGGGGAAGGACCCCTTGATGAATTCGACCGGCGCGCGGGCATCCATCATCGGCCGGTCATTGAGGAAAATGTCGCGGTAATCGGCGAAGTCGATGGACATCAAAACACCTCGACCGCGTTTGTCTGTCGCTCGACCAGTTCACCGATCGGCGCAAGGTTCAGGCCCAGTTCGGCAGCGACGCGGAGGAACTGTTCGTTGCCTTCGGGGGTAACCGACACCAGCAGACCACCACTGGTTTGCGGATCGCAGAGCACGCGTTTGTGCATTTCCTGCAGGCGCCCGAGTTTGCTGGCGTAGCTGTCGAAATTGCGCAGCGTCCCGCCCGGCACGCAACCCTGGTCGAGGTAATACTCGACGCCCGGCAGACGCGGCACGCGGTCGTATTCGATGCGCGCCGTGACGTTGCTGCCGTCGGCCATTTCCACCAGATGCCCGAGCAGGCCGAAACCGGTGACATCGGTCATCGCGGTCACGCCGTCGAGCTTGCCGAAACGGCTGCCGGGTTTGTTCAGGGTGCACATCCAGTCGCGGGCCAGGCCGATGTCGGCATCGCGCAACTTGCCCTTTTTCTCGGCGGTGGTGAGGATGCCGATGCCCAGGGGTTTGGTGAGGTAGAGCAGGCAACCGGCGGTGGCCGTGTCGTTGCGCTTCATGTGGCGCTTTTCCACCAGCCCGGTGACGGCCAGGCCGAAGATCGGCTCCGGCGCATCGATGGAGTGCCCTCCCGCCAACGGGATCCCGGCTTCATCGCACACCGAACGTCCGCCGCGAATCACTTCCCGGGCAATCTCCGGCGCCAGCACATTCACTGGCCAGCCGAGGATCGCGATGGCCATCAACGGATCGCCGCCCATGGCGTAGATGTCGCTGATGGCATTGGTGGCGGCAATGCGGCCGAAATCGAACGGGTCGTCGACGATGGGCATGAAGAAATCGGTGGTCGAGACCACGCCGCGTTCTTCATCGATGGCATACACCGCCGCGTCATCGCGCGAGGCATTGCCGACCCAAAGCTTCGGGTCAAGGTTCTGCGCTCCGCTGCCGGCCAGAATCACTTCCAGCACCTGAGGGGAAATCTTGCAGCCACAGCCTGCGCCGTGGCTGTATTGGGTCAGACGGATCGGCTCGCTCATGGGGGGCATCTCGTGAAGTCAGTGCCGATCAGTCTACAGCGACTGCACAGAATGCGGTGAATCGGGCATGACGCAGAGCTAATGTGGGAGCGGGCTTGCTCGCGAAAGCGGTGTGTCAGACAGCAAAGATGTCGACTGGCACACGGCCTTCGCGAGCAAGCCCGCTCCCACACTGGATCGGGTTATGGCAACAGGATTACCTTGTCGCCACTGCCCTGATTCACCTCGGCATAGCGCTCCAGCCCATCGGCCAACGGCGATTCAAACAACCCTTGCGGCAACGGCAACAGGTCCTGATCGAAGAACCGGCCGAACTGATCGAGCATCGCCGCACACGCCTGCACCCCGTACAGCAACGAGTTGATCCCCACCACCGAACCGCCTTTGCGATACAACGCCAAGGCCGGCAACTGCACCTGACCGTCTACCGGCGCAGCGATGATCGCGATGCGGCCGAACGCGGCCAGCGCGGCGACCGAGGCCGGCAGCCAGAACCCGGTGGTGTCGAAAATCACGTCGGCACCGCCGGCATAGACCGCGTTCACCTGTGCGCTCAGGTCTTCGGGTTTATCCAGTTGCAGTGTCTGATAACCCTGGTCCTGCAAGTCCTTCACCTGCTCGGGTCGCCGCGCCGCCGCCAGCACCTGCGCACCACGAACCTTCGCCAGCGCCAGCGCCGCACTGCCGACCGCCCCGCCGCCGATCACCAGCAACCGCGTTTGCGCCGTCACCAGGCTGCGTTCCAGCGCATCCCACGCCGTCGTGTAAGGCACGCCGAGGCTGGCGGCTTGCGCGAAACTCAAGTGGGTCGGCTTGAGTGCCACGCCGTTGGCCGGCAATTTGACGAATTGCGCGTGGGAGCCGTCGGCGAAAAAACCCAGCTCCCGCCCGGTGCCCCAGACCTCCTGGCCGATCAACGCCTGCGGGCCTTCAACCACCACGCCGGCGAAATCACGACCGGGAATCCGCGGCAACGTGGTGTAGGGAAAACGCCCCAGCACGTTCTTCACATCGCTGGGGTTGAGGCCGGCCGCCTTGATCTGCACCAGCACTTCATCGGCGCCGGGAACGGGGGTCGGCACCTCGACATAGCGCAGGGCCGAGAGGTCGCCGGTTTTATCGAACTGCAATGCTTTCATGGGAGTGTCCATCGAACAGAGGGAAGAGAATTCAGGAGATCCAGCCCGTGACCAGTTGTCGGCCCATCGGCCACAGTTTTTCACCGGCGAGCATGCCCAGCAGGCCCACCAGCGCGATGGCCGGGGGTGCGGGGGAACGAAAATCCAGTGCGCCGTAGAGCAAACCGACGCCCAGACCGATGACCAGCGAGATGAGGTAGCTCATGGCAGACTCCGTGGGCAATTGAGGTATGCCTGAAGTCTAAAGGTGGGCATCGACGAGCATCGGCCAAGTGCTTCTGAATTTCGGCCAAAGCAGCCCTGCAGGAGCGAGCTTGTCTCCGGGCGGCGTTCCGACGATGGACTATGGAACGCCGCGTTCATCCAGGAAACACGCGTTATCGTTAACGTCCATCGTCGGAACGCCGCCCGGAGACAAGTTCGGCTCCTACAGAAAACTGCGACGGCGCGACACCCAGCTCCCGACGAAACATGTCGCTGAAGCTGCTCGGCGAATAGCCCAGCTCCCGGGCAATCGTGCTGACGGCCACGCCCTGAATCAACTCGGCCGCCGCCGTCGCCAGTTGTACTTGCCGTCGCCACTCGGCGAAGCCCATGCCCAGACCGTCCTTGAACAGCCGCGCCAGGGTACGCACGCTGGCGCCGGCGTTTTCGGCGTGTTGTTCGAAGGGAATGTCCAGGGACGGCGCGGCCATGACCGCCTGACACAGGTTCATCAGGCGCCGGTCGGAATCGTCCGGCAAGGGGATTTTCAGCCGCGAGCGCCGGGCACGTTTGAGTTCAAGCAGCGCCAGCCCCACCAGCGCCTCGTAATACTCCGGCGCGCCGTCGTCACCCTGTTCCACCAGACCGATGATCAGCTCGCGCAGCAATCCGCCCACGTCGATCACCTGAACCGTGGCGTCCAGCGTCGCTGCCAACGAGGGCCGCAGGTAGATGTTGCGCATCTGCAGGTCCGAAACCACACGAATGCCGTGAGGCACGCCTGGCGGCAGCCACACCGCCCGTTGCGGCGGCACCACCAGCGCTTCATGGGGCGTTTCGACCCACATCACCCCGCTCATCGCATACAGCAACTGGCCCCAGACATGCTCGTGAGGCTCGATGTACAACCCGCGCGGGTAAGTGCGCGCCAGCGGTTGCACGGGCACATCGGTGTCACTCAGGTCGGGGGGCGCGGCAAGGGCCATGAGCAGCAATCATTGGGGGTTTCAGAAAATGCATGGTAACCAGCCGCACGCCTTGTCGCCACTGGCGCCCGCCGTCTGACAATCCGACTGAATTTTCCGCAGCCCCGACGATCCCTCTATTACCACAGGGAGGAATACGGGCTAAATGAACAACGCAAAACTTTTCGTCATTGAATACACCCTTCATGGCGCCCCCAAGTCTTTCATTATCCGCCTGGACAAGATGGATAACGCGGAGGCCTGGCATTGGGCGAGCTGTGACGCCGGCGTGGGTCGGATCCCGCGCTTTGGCCGGGAGAAGGTGCAAAAGACCAGCAAACCGATGGCGGAGAAATTCGGGGTGGAAAACGTCAAGTGGCGGCCAGCGAACTGACCGAAGGCAGGATCTGGAGGATCGGTGCATGACAGCGACACAACTTACCAGCAAGGCGCACATCGACTACGGCCTCGATACGCTGTTCGGTCGAGTCACCAAAAGCGCCGAGTGTCAGGTTGGCCTCGAACAGGTCGAACATGATCCGACCCGCTTCGCGCTACGCGTGCAGTCACCTTTGCCGCCCGACCTGGAACAGGCGAAAACCATACTGGTGCGGGTGGAGGGACGACGCCTAAATGGCATCATCCGCCATGCCGAGCGGCTGGAAGATCAAAGTCTGAAACTGGAAGTGGAGCCCGAATAGGCTCCACTTTTTTGTGCGCGGCCAATGTCAGCCATGGGCGCATTTACACCCTTTGCTCGCGCATTCTTCACCGTGTTCGTGATGCTTGGCGCAGGCTTCGCAGCAATAGTGCTTGCCGTGGCGAGCGATCGGATGCTCGCCCAGTTTGCACGAGCATTTCGGGCAGTCGCATTTACTTTCACTGTCGATCATAGGTCTGACTCCATGGGTGGTGGTTGTCGGGGGCCGTTGTTTCGCCCCGTCTCACCAGTGTAGGAGCAAAGCTTGCTCGCGAATCAGGCACCGCATGAGTTCAGGTGGACCGCGTTATCGTTCTTCGCGGGCAAGCCTCGCTCCTACAGGGAGTCAAGGGCGGTCAGGCCTGCCGTGTACTGCTGCGATACATGAACACCAGCGCCAACCCGAGCAACACCATCGCCAATACCCGGCTGCCCGACAACTCGATCGCCGGGTTGCCCAGCCACCCGAAGTTATCGATCAGCATCCCCATCCCCAGTTGGCCGACGATCACCGCGACCGTCGCGACCGCCGTGCCGACCCGCGGCACCGCACCCACCATGACCATCATGTACACCACGCCGAACAACGCGCCGCTGAGCTGCCATTTCGGCACATCCAGCAGGCTCACGGCATGGGCCGGTTCGAAAAACAGGATCAGCAACCCGGTGCTCACCGCGCCCACCACGAACGTCAGCAAACTGCTGCGCAGCACACCGACCGTTTCGCCCAGACGCCCGTTGATCGCCGCCTGCACGCTCAACACCGCACCGGCGGCCACGACCACCGCCAACAAAATAATCAGATTCATCATCAACCCCGAGCAATCAGAACAAGTGCCGCGACAATCAGCAGCAAGGCCAGCCAACGTTCACCGTTGACCTTTTTGCGAGTCGAGCCGAACCAGCCGAAGTGGTCGATCAGCACGCTTTTACCGACCTGCCCGGACAGGATCGCGATCATCGTCATCGCAATGCCGATGTGCGGCGTGGCCAGGGTCAGGACCACCACGTACATCGGCCCGAGGAAACCGCCGATCAACTGCCAGCGCGGCAATGCGTTCAAGGCCGGCCCCTGTTGCGGGCCGCTGAATAACAGCAGCAGGAACAGAATCGCCGAGCCCACGCCGAAGATGCTCAGCGTCGCCCACAAGTGCCCGACCTGGACACCGAGGGGACCGAGCAAACCGGCCTCCACGGAAAGGCCCATGCCGGCGAGGATGACCAGGGGCAACAGCAATAGCCGCAGTCCAGGCTTGATCGCCGGCGTTGCAGCGACGTCGATTGAAGAAGATTGCATAAGGAAAACCTACCAGTAATCAGATGAAACACGGACCCGTGTGGGAGCGGGCTTGCTCGCGAATGCGGTATGTCAGTCAACTCAAATGCTGGCTTGAAGAACGCCTTCGCGAGCAAGCCCGCTCCCACAATTATCGGCTGGCGCTGCTTTGCGATAAATGGGAGCATCCTGACAACACTTTTGCGCAACTCGCACAGTAGGATTTGTCATGCACGGTCTCAACGAATTGGGATTCAAGGCGCTTCGGCTGTTTGTCGCGGTGCTCGATCACGGCAGCTTTTCGGAAGTCGCCCGCCGCGAGGGCCTGGCGCCCTCCTCGATTTCCCGGCAGATCCAGTTGATGGAACAGGCCCTGAGCCAGCAATTGCTCTACCGCCACACCCGCGCCGTTACGCCCACCGAGGCCGGGCGAATGCTCGGCCACCATGCGCGCCTGGTGCTGGTGCAACTGGAGGAAGCCGAGCAAGCCTTGCAGGAACAGCAAAGCGAACCCAGCGGCCTGGTGCGGATCAACGCCCCCGTGGTGTTCGGGCAGCGGCACCTGACGCCGTGGCTCGGGCGGTTGTGTGAGCGTTATCCGAAACTGCAACTGGACATCCAGCAGACCGACAGCTACATCGACCCGCTGCAGGAAGGCGCCGACCTGTTGTTCCGCATCGGCCCGCTGCACGACTCGAGCATGCAGGCGCGCATTCTGGCGCCCCACCGCTTTCAGGTCGCGGCAAGCCCGGCCTACCTCGAACGCCATGGCACCCCGCAACATCCCGAGGATCTGGCGGCGCATCAATGCCTGGCCTACAAAGGCGTGACCGGCCAGCAGCGCTGGTTTTTCCGCCAGGGTCAGCAGGACTGGACGCCCTACTCAGTGAAAGGACCGATCACCGGCAACCACGCCGACACCCTCACCCAGGCCGCCGAACAAGGTCTGGGGCTGGTGATGTTTCCGTCATGGCTGATTGGTGAAGCGGTGCGCAACGGCACGCTGGTGCCGGTGCTGGGGGACTATCAGGTGTCCAACAGCCTTGAGCCGCAACAGATCGCCGTGCTCTGGCCCGGCAGCCGACGGTTGTCGGTGAAGGTGCGGACCGTGATTGATTTCTTTGTTGAATGCTTTGGGCCGGTGCCGTATTGGGACAGGCCATGATATCTGACGGCACCACCATCCCCTGTGGGAGCGGGCTTGCCCGCGATGAGGTCCGCATAGCCAACATTCATGTTGAATGTGCCGCCGCCATCGCGGGCAAGCCCGCTCCCACAGGTTTTTTGGGGTGTCAGATACGGAACTGTCCGACCAGGCTGCCCAGTCGCTGACCCAGATCCGCCAGGCTGCGCGACGTCTGGGCGCCGAGTTGGGTTTCATCGGCCACGTTATCCACAGCCACCGCAATCTGATGCACGCTGCGGTTGATCTCTTCGGCCACGGCGGTCTGCTCTTCGGCGGCGCTGGCGATCTGCGCGTTCATCGAGTTGATGGTGGCGATCAGCTGGGCCATGGTGTCGAGGGACGCGCCTGCTTCGTTCGCCTGTGCGGACGTGCCGTCGCCGGCCTCGCTGGAACGACGCATCGCTTCCACCGCCGATTGCGTACCGGCCTGCAGGCGATCGATCATGCCCTGGATTTCCTGGGTGCTGATTTGCGTGCGGCTGGCCAGCGCGCGGACTTCGTCGGCCACCACCGCAAAACCGCGACCGGCCTCACCGGCACGGGCCGCTTCGATCGCAGCGTTGAGCGCCAACAGGTTGGTCTGTTCGGCAATCGAACGGATCACCCCGAGCACACTGACAATCGACGACACGTCCTTTTGCAGGCTGTCGAGGGACACGCCGCTGCTGCGAATATCGTCCACCAACGCATGAATCTTGACGATGCTGCCAGCCACCACACGCTTGGCGGCCTGGCCTTCTTCGTCGGTCTGCTGCGCGGCGACGGCGGCATTCTGCGCACTTTTCGCGACTTCCTGCGCGGCGGCCGACATTTCGTTGATCGCCGTGGCGACCTGATCGGTCTCGTGGCGCTGACGCTCCATCGCCTGATCCGAGCGTTGGGCCTGATCGGACACCTGGTTCACCAGCCCGGTCAGCTGTGAGGTCATTTCGGTGATCTGGCGCACCAGGCCGTGGATCTTGTCGACGAAGCGGTTGAACGAACCGGCGAGCTCGCCGAGCTCATCCTGGCTGGTGATGCTCAGGCGCCGGGTCAGGTCGCCTTCGCCCGCCGCGATGTCATCGAGGTTGGCTTTCATCAGGTTCAGCGGACGCAGGATAGTGTTGGCCAGCACCATACCGGCGGCGGCGATCACCAACAGCACCACCACGGCGATGCCAATGATGCTCAGCAACACGCCTTCCATGCGTTCCTGAACCTTGGCCTCGACCACCGCCACCTGCGCTTCGATACCGTCGAGGTTGACCGAGGTACCGACGGCCATGTCCCACTTCGGCAGGTATTCGGTGTAGCCGAGTTTCGGCACCAGCACCTTGGTATTGCCGGGCAATGGCGAGCTGTATTGCAGGTAATGCGTGCCGTCCTTGGCGACTTTCACCAGGTCGCGGTTGACGTAGACGCCATTCGGATCACGGTTGTCCTTGAAGCTTTGGCCCACGCCTTCGGGGCTGTTGGCCTTGAACAGGCGCACGGTGTTGGAATCGTAGCCGAAGAAGTAGCCTTCCTTGCCGTAGCTGATGCTCGACAGCAATTTGATCACCTGGGCCCGCGCCGCGTCATCGCCCGGAGCCGCTGCGTCGTACAGCGGTTTGATCGCGGTCATGGCCACGGCCACGTAACTTTGCAGAGTGGCCTTGGCATCGCTGAGCAGGCGCTGGCGCGTCTCCTCGACTTCCTTGCGGGCCTGTTCCTGCAGAACGAACAACGTGGTCAAACTGATGACCAGCGCAAAGAGCAACACCGGGAGGACGGCAAGGGACAGGACTTTAGCCTTCAGGCTCATGCGCATGACGGTTCACTCATTTTGATTTTTATTGGCGTGCTTAAAGGCTTTAACGGCACGCCGGATCAAAAGTTGAGCGATCAATGTGGGAGCGGGCTTGCTCGCGAATGCGGTATGTCAGGCAACGGATATGTCGACTGATACACCGCATTCGCGAGCAAGCCCGCTCCCACATTGGATCTCGCTGTTTAGAGGACCATCGCGGCCACCCAGCCGAACGCCAGCAGCGGCAGGTTGTAATGCAGGAAGGTCGGGACCACGGTGTCCCAGATGTGGTGGTGCTGGCCGTCGATGTTCAGGCCGGAGGTCGGGCCCAGCGTCGAGTCCGACGCCGGCGAACCGGCATCGCCCAACGCACCGGCGGTGCCGACGATGCACACGATGGCGATCGGGCTGAAACCCAGCTGCACGCATAACGGCACGAAAATCGCCGCCAGAATCGGCACGGTGGAAAACGATGAGCCGATGCCCATGGTCACCAGCAGGCCGACCAGCAACATCAACAGCGCACCGATGCCTTTGCTGTGACCGATCCACGACGCCGACGCTTCAACCAGGGTCTGCACCTGGCCGGTGGCTTTCATCACTTCGGCAAACCCCGACGCGGCGATCATGATGAAGCCGATCATCGCCATCATCTTCATGCCTTCGGTAAACAGGTCGTCGGTGTCGCGCCACTTGACGATGCCCGATACCGAGAAGATCAAAAAGCCTGCCAGTGCACCGATAATCATCGAGTCCAGCAGCAGCTGAATGATGAACGCCGCGGCAATGGCCACACCCGCGACCATCAGGCTCAGCGGGTTGTACTGCACCGCAACCTGCTCGACCTGTTCGATCTTTTCCAGGTCGTAGACGCGTTTCTTGCGGTAACTGATGAACGCTGCCGCCAGCCCCACGACCATGCCCAGCGCCGGAATACCCATGGCATGGGTGACGTTGATGCCGCTGATGTCCACGCCACTGCGGGCCACGTTGGCCAGGAGGATTTCATTGAGGAAGATGTTGCCGAAACCGACAGGCAGGAACATGTACGGCGTGATCAGGCCGAAGGTCATGACACAAGCGATCAACCGGCGATCCAGCTGCAGTTTGGTCAGCACATACAACAGCGGCGGCACCAGCAACGGAATGAACGCGATATGTATCGGCAGAATATTCTGTGAAGCGATGGCCACCACCCACAGCAAACCGATCAACAGCCACTTGACCGAACCGCCGCCGCTGGCGTGCTGGCGATCGACCATGGCCAGGGCCTTGTCCGCCAGCGCATGGGCCAGGCCGGACTTGGCAATCGCCACCGCAAAGGCGCCGAGCAAGGCATAGGACAACGCCACCGTCGCCCCGCCACCGAGGCCACTGTTGAACGCTTTCAGGGTGGCGTCGATGCCCAGGCCACCGGTCAGGCCACCCACCAGCGCGCCGATAATCAGCGCGATCACAACGTGCACGCGGGACAGGCTGAGGACCAGCATGACGCCGACCGCGGCAATTACAGCATTAATCATCGTTACCTCAAGGCAAGCGAAATGAGCCCGGCCGGCCGTCTGCGAAGAGCGGCCAGCGGATCAGGGAATGGGTTTTATTAGAGGGCGCGCACTGTGCCGCAGAGTGGGGCCGGTGTCAAAGCGGCTGATGCCAACGGATAGGTGTGGTGAGGGGATTTGTCTGTGGCGAGGGGATTTAGCGAAACGTCGCACCGCCCCGTTTGGCTGCTCAGCAGCCACAATCGATTCGTCTGGATAATTGCAGGGGGCCGCTTCGCGACCCAACGGGGATAAATCCCCTCGCCACAGGTAAGCCTCCTCATCACAGATAAATCCCCTCTCCAGATGTAAACATCTCTTGCCACAAAAGCCTTGGTGGTCCGCATAAAGAAAGCAGATTCGCAGCCGTTACAGTGCAAAGTCTCAGATATTTATCGAATAAGGACGTCTCCATGTCGCTCAGACAACTTTCCATCCAATGGAAAATCACCCTGCTGACCGGGCTTTGCCTGGCGGGTATCGTGACCTTGCTGGTAGGTCTTTCGTTGTATCGCATGGAACACAGTTCCGAGCTGGTGAAAGCCTCGAGCATGGAGATGCTCACCGAAGCCGCCCAGGCCCGGATCGAGTCCCAGGGCGAAAACCAGGCGCTGGTGATTCGCCAGCAGTTCATGGACGCCTATCAATATGGCCACGGTTTTTCGCGTCAGGTGTTGTTCCTGCGTGATCAGGCCGAAAAGCGCTTTCTCGATGCCTTCGACCTGCGCGAAGACCTGACCCGTCAGGTCAAGTCGGCGCTGCAAGCCAACCCGGAGTTGCTTGGACTGTCCCTGGTGTTCGAGCCCAATGCGCTGGATGGCAAGGACGAACTGTTCGCCGGTCAGGCGGAACTGGGCAGTAACGACAAGGGGCGTTTCGCGCTGTACTGGTCGCAGCCGACGCCCGGCAAGGTGACGTCGATGGCGCTGCCGGAAACCGACATGGCCGACACCAGCACCGGCCCCAGCGGCGAGCCTGCCAACGCCTGGTTCACGTGCCCGCGCACTTCGCTCAAACCTTGCGTGATCGAACCCTACTTCTATGTGATCGACGGCCAGAACGTGCTGATGACCAGCATCGTGTTCCCGCTGATGGTCAACGGCAAAGTCATCGCTTCGCTGTCGGTGGACATCAACCTCAACAGCCTGCAAACGGTCAGTCAGGGCGCGAGCAAAAAGCTCTATGACGGCCAGACCCACGTCAGCATCATCAGCCCGGTCGGTTTGCTCGCCGGCTACAGCCCGGACGCCAGCAAACTCAGCCAGCGCCTGGATGCAGTGGATAAAACCAACGGCGCCGAACTGATCCGCCTGCTCGCCAACAGCAGCAAAACCGCAAGCCTGCACAGCAACCAGCAGTTGAAAGTGCTGTCGCCGTTCCAGCCGATCCCCGGTGGCAAGTCGTGGGGCGTGTTGCTCGACGTGCCGGAAAAAGTCCTGGTCGGCCCGGCCGAAGCGCTGAAGAAACAACTCGATGACAGCAACACCGCTGGCACATTGGTCGAGCTCGGCCTCGGCGTACTGGCAGCGTTGATCGGCCTGTTGCTGGTGTGGCTGATGGCACGCAGCGTGACCAGGCCGATCCTCGGCGTGGCGCACATGCTCGAAGACATCGCCAGCGGTGAAGGCGACCTGACCCGGCGTCTGGCTTATGACAAAAAGGATGAACTGGGCCAGTTGGCTGGCTGGTTCAACCGTTTCCTCGACAAGCTGCAACCGATCATCGCCGAAGTGAAACGCTCGGTGCAGGACGCTCGCAGCACGGCGGACCAGTCTTCGGCCATCGCCACGCAAACCAGCGCCGGCATGGAGCAGCAATATCGCCAGGTCGATCAGGTGGCCACCGCCTCCCACGAAATGAGCGCCACTGCCCAGGATGTCGCCCGTAGCGCCGCGCAAGCGGCACAGGCGGCAAAGGATGCGGACCAGGCCACTCGCCGCGGATTGACGGTGATCGACCAGACCACCCACAGCATCGACAACCTCGCCGCCGACATGAGCGCGGCCATGGTGCAGGTCGAAGGCCTGGCGGCGAACAGCGAGAAGATCGGCTCGGTGCTGGAAGTGATTCGCGCTATCGCCGAACAGACCAACCTGTTGGCCCTCAACGCCGCCATCGAAGCCGCCCGTGCCGGTGAAGCCGGTCGTGGTTTTGCCGTGGTGGCCGACGAAGTGCGCAACCTGGCGCGACGCACCCAGGAGTCTGTCGAGGAAACCCGTCTGGTGATCGAGGAGTTGCAGAACGGCACCCAGGATGTGGTGGGGTCGATGAACAACAGCCATCGCCAGGCCCAGGGCAGTGTCGAGCAGGTCAGCCAGGCGGTCACGGCGTTGCGGCAGATTGGCGACGCGGTCACGGTGATCAGCGACATGAACCTGCAGATTGCCAGTGCGGCGGAAGAACAAAGCGCGGTGGCGGAAGAGATCAACAACAACGTGGCGACGATTCGGGACGTGACCGAGTCGTTGTCAGGGCAGGCGAATGAGTCGGCACGGGTGAGCCAGTCGCTCAATAGCCTGGCGAATCAGCAGCAGAGTTTGATGGATCAGTTCCGCGTTTAACGCCAATCCAGCATTCACTGGAAATCCAATGTGGGAGCGAGTTGTGGCGAGGGGATTTAGTTGGCTTCAGATCGGGGTCAGCGTTTGGGGAGTTCGATGACAACGCTCAACCCGCCCCACTCGCTCTCCTCCAGCCGCAACACCCCGCCCCACGTGTCGACGATGTCGCGCACAATCCCCAGCCCCAATCCATGCCCATCCGTTTGTTCATCCAGGCGCGTCCCGCGGCTGAACACCTGATCGCGCTGGTCCTCGGGAATCCCCGGCCCGTCATCTTCCACACTTAACTGAAAGCCTTCGGCCGTCTCGACCACGCTCAACCGCACCTCGGCATCCGCCCATTTGCAGGCGTTGTCCAGCAGGTTGCCCAGCAGTTCCAGCAAGTCTTCGCGATCCCACGGCAACTGCAGACCGGCCGGCGCGCGATAGCTCAGGTCAAGGTGTTCGCCGTGGATCAGGTTCAACGTGGCGAGCAATCCCGGCAGCTCCGCATCGCAATCAAACAGCGCCCCCGGCAGCGCATCGCCGGACAGCCGGGCGCGATTGAGTTCGCGGTTGAGTCGTTGCTGTACCTGTTCCAATTGTTCCTTGAGGATCTTGCGCAGCTCGGGATGGGCGTCGAGTTTTTCGCTGGACGCCAGGCTCAACATCACCGCCAGCGGGGTTTTCAAGGCATGCCCGAGGTTGCCCAGCGCATTGCGCGAACGCTTGAGGCTGTCTTCGGTGTGCGCCAGCAAATGGTTGATCTGCGCCACCAGCGGTTCAAGCTCCACCGGCACCTGATCATCCAGTTGCGAACGCTGGCCCTGCTGCAACTGGGCAATCTGCTCGCGGGCCCTTTCCAGCGGGCGCAAGGCGCGGCGCACGGTGATCCGCTGCAACAGCAGAATCAGCAACAGCCCCGCCAACCCCAGGCCCAGGCCCACTTGCTGCATGCGCTTGAAACTGTCGCGCACCGGGGTGTAATCCTGGGCGACGCTGATGGAAATCGACTGGCCCAACCGCCGATAGTCCGAACGCAAGATCAGCAATTGCTGGCCTTCCGGCCCCAGTTGCAGGTTGCTGTGCAGGCCAGGATGGTCGAGGCGCGGCAATTCCTGATCCCACAGCGAACGCGAGCGCCAATGGCTGTCGGCAAAATCGATGCGGAAGTAATGCCCGGAAAACGGGCGTTGATAGGCCGGCGACAAGTGTCGTTCATCCAATTGCAAGCCTTGCGGCCCACGCACCAACGCCACCAGCAAGCTTTCGCTGTCGTTGCGCAGCCCCGCTTCGAGGTAGCGCTGCAAGCCCATTTCGAACAGCCACAGGCTGGTTTGCGCCAGCACCAGGCCGACGATCACCATCACGCTGATCAGCCCCAGGCTCAAGCGGCGCTGGATCGACCTCACTGCGCTTGACCGCCAAACAGATAACCCTGGCCGCGACGGGTTTCGATCACGCTGCGCCCCAGCTTGCGCCGCAGGTGATTGACGTGGACTTCCAGCACGTTGGAATCACGTTCGGTTTCGCCGTCGTAGAGGTGTTCGGCGAGGTGGCTTTTGGAGAGGATCTGCTCGGGGTGCAACATGAAATAACGCAGCAGGCGGAATTCTGCGGCGGTGAGCTGGATGTCGGCGCCATCGCGGGTCACGCATTGGCGACCTTCGTCCAGGTGCAGGCCCGCCGATTGCAGCGTCGGTTGATTGACCTTGCCGTGGGAGCGGCGCAGGAGCGCCTGGATGCGCAAGTGCAGTTCTTCAGGATGGAAGGGTTTGGTCAGATAGTCATCGGCGCCGGCCTTGAGGCCTTCGATCCGTTCGGCCCAGGAGCCGCGCGCCGTCAGGATCAACACCGGTGTGGCCAGCCCGCCCGCGCGCCATTGCGCCAGCACGTCGAGCCCCGGTAAACCCGGCAACCCCAGGTCGAGGATAATCAGGTCGTAGGGTTCGCTACTGCCCTGATACACCGCGTCACGGCCATCGGCCAGCCAGTCCACGGCGTAACCCTGGCGATTGAGGCCGGCGATCAGTTCGTCGGCCAAGGGCACATGGTCTTCCACCAACAGCAATCGCATCGGTCAATCTTCCTTGTCTTTCAGTAACTGGCCATTGGTGGCGTCGACGTCCAGCTCACGGACCACGCCTTCGGTGGTCAGCAGTTCGACTTCATAAATGTAGACGTCGTGTTTCTCTTCGAGCTCGGCTTCCAGCAGTTTCGACCCGGGATAGCGGTCCAACGCCTGCTTCAAAAGCTGCTCGAGTGGCAGGATCACACCCCGCTGACGCAGGCGCAGGGCTTCGTCCTGATCCAGGTCGCGCGCCATGACCACCGAGCAAAACGCCAGAAGCAGCAGCGCCATGCGTGAAAATGAAAACACCTTCATTACGTATCCTGATGATCCTTGAGAACCTGCCCGCTGACAGCGTCCAATTCCAGGTCCCACTCAATGCCTTGTGGGTCGCGCAGCTCCACCTGATAGATGTACTTGCCGTACTCTTCTTCCAGCTCGGTTTCGGTGACCGTCGAGCCTGGGTGTTTGGCCAGTGCCGTGGCGTTGAGCTTCTCGAAAGACACAATGGTACCAGCGTCGCGCAAGCGCAGGGCTTCGTCAGGGCCCAGGTCACGGGCGTGGGCGAGGCTGGCGGTCATGGCGATGATAGAGGCGGTGAACAGGGCAGTCAGGGTTTTCATGGGGTGTCTCCGTATTTTTTATGTGTTGCGTACGGAGTGCACATTAACGGGGCGAACTTAATTGAAACTGAATTGCCATCATTGGTCATGACAACGCGCCATCAGCACCCGGCCCGACCTGTCTATAATCCCTCGCTTGCCAGACATCGAGACCGGTATGACCGCCATCCACATCAAATTCCCTTCCCTGACCCTCAAGGCGGGCCCGCGGGCCTTCGCGCGCATCCGTGAAAACGGTTTGAACGCCGCCGATGTCGGCACGTTGCCAGGCGCCGCTGGCGGGCCCAAGGCCTTGGGAATTCAAGGTCTGGACCTGGCGCTGTTCGGCGAATGGCTGCCTGCCGCGCCGCGTGAGCGCTCGTTGATCGGCGCATCGGTCGGCTCCTGGCGCTTTGCCAGTGCCTGCCTGCCCGATGCCGCCGAAGGCATCCGCCGTCTCGGCCATCTCTACACCGAGCAGAATTTCGCCAAGGGCGTGACCATGGCGCAGATCAGCCAGAGCTCCCAGCGCATGCTCGATGACCTGCTCGACGGCCGCGACGCCTCGATTCTGGACAACGCCCATTACCGACTGAACATCATGGTGGTCAAAAGCCACGGCCTGCTCGCGGACGATCATCGCGGTCGCCTCGGGTTGGGCCTGTCGTCGGTGATCGCCGACAACCTGCGCGGTCGCGCGCGGCTGTCGCGGCATTTCGAGCGGCTGATCCTCCACGACCCGCGCCTGGCACCGCCGGTCAACGCGCTGACCGACTTCCCGTCACGCTTCGTCGCGCTGAATGCCGGCAACCTGCGTCAGGCCTTGCTCGCCTCCGGTTCGATCCCGATGGTGATGGAAGGCGTGCGTGACCTGCCGGGCGCTGGCGCCGGAACGTTCCGCGATGGCGGTCTGCTCGACTACCACCTCGACCTGCCCTACAGCGGCAACGACATCGTGTTGTATCCGCACTTCACCGACCGGGTCATTCCCGGCTGGTTCGACAAAACCCTGCCGTGGCGCCGCGCCTGCACCACGCGCCTGCAGGATGTTCTGCTGCTGGCACCGTCGAAGGAATACCTGGCGCGCCTGCCCTACGGCAAACTGCCGGACCGTAACGACTTCAAGCGCTTCATGGGCGATGCGCCGAGCCGGCAGAAATACTGGCGGGCGACCATGGATGAAAGCCGCCGGCTGGGCGATGAGTTTCTCGAACTGGCCGCCAACGGTCGCCTTGGCGAACGCTTGCTGACCCTTTAGTCAGGACAAACTGTTAAACTCGCCGCCTGCCCACATCGCCGCGGCGATCGCCACCTGACAGAGCTGATACCACCTGTGGAAATTTTCAAAGAGTTCACCTTCGAATCCGCCCACCGCCTGCCCCACGTCCCGGACGGCCACAAGTGCGGCCGCCTGCACGGTCACTCGTTCAAAGTGGCGATTCATCTGAGTGGCGATCTGGATCCGCATACCGGCTGGATTCGTGACTTTTCCGAGATCAAGGCGATCTTCAAACCGTTGTATGAGCGGTTGGATCACAACTATTTGAATGACATTCCGGGGTTGGAGAATCCGACCAGTGAAGTGCTGGCCAAATTCATCTGGGCCGAACTCAAGCCATTGCTGCCGGAACTCAGCGCGATCCGCATTCACGAGACCTGCACCAGCGGTTGCATCTATCGCGGGGAGTAACCAGATCTAAAAGACACTGCAAAACCATTGTGGGAGCGAGCTTGTTCGCGATGGCGGTGTATCCGTCGGCATCTTGATCGACTGAATAGCCGCCTTCGCGAGCAAGCCCGCTCCCACAGGGGCAACTGCGTTTCGTCAGTGATTAAAAAAACAGCCTTCATTGGCTGTTTTTTTATGCCTATGCTTTTTGGCTGGTACCCGCCAAGAGGACGCACCCATGACTGACTGGCCGCTCCCCCAAACCTACCGCTTCAACGGGCACTCCGTTCGCTACGCCGTGCGGGGCGACGGGCCGCCGCTGGTATTTGTGCATGGCACACCCTTCTCCTCTTATGTGTGGCACCGGATTGCGCCGCACTTCATCACTTCACACCGGGTGCATTACTTCGACCTGCTGGGTTATGGACTGTCGGAGAAGGTCGAGGGTGACGTGTCCCTTGGCGTACAGAACGAGCTGTTGACGCAACTGCTGGAACATTGGGGCCTGGACTGTCCGGACGTGGTGGCCCACGATTTCGGCGGCGCCACGGTGCTGCGTGCGCATCTGCTGAACGGCAAGAATTACCGCAGCCTGACGCTGATCGACCCGGTGGCGCTGACGCCCTGGGGTTCGCCGTTTGTCCAGCATGTGCGCCAGCATGAGGCGGCGTTCAGCGGGCTGCCTGATTACATTCAGCAGGCAATCGTGCCGGCCTATGTTCGCGGGGCGATCAAGCGTGAAATTCCGGACGAGGAGCTCGCCCATTACGTCCTTCCGTGGCTGGGTGATCCGGGGCAAGCGGCGTTTTACCGGCAGATCGCGCAGATGGATGAGCGCTATACCCGTGAGGTTGAAGGGTTGTACCCGACGGTTCGCTGCCCGGTGCAGATTCTGTGGGGTGAGGATGACCAGTGGATTCCGATCGAGCGTGGGCAGGCGTTGCAGCAGATGATTCCGGGGGCGCAGTTTCATCCGATTCCCAATGCCGGGCATCTGGTTCAGGAGGATGCGCCTGAAGCCATCGTCGCGGCGTTGCTGCGGTTTTTGCCCTCTTTCTGAAAATACGAATATCCCCTGTGGGAGCGAGCAAGTCGAATCGTCGCACCGTCGCTCCCACATGGGACTTGTGTTCCTGCAGGTGCACCGGTTTCGTGCCCTTCCCCGCTCCAGTCGTCTCCGCTCGTCTATACATAACGACATCCACCCGTTTGGCACGACCACTGCAACCCCTCCGCGTCACCCATTCAGCAAGGAACGCCCCATGACGCAAAATGATCCCGGCAACGACTACCCCCTCAGCGAAGTGCCAATGCATGCCCGCAAAGGCCTGGCCTCCACGGCCATGGTGCTGCTGGGTTTCACCTTCTTCACGGCCACCATGTTTGCCGGCGGCAAGCTTGGCGTGGCGTTCAGTTTCGGCGAGATGATGGCGGTGATCATCGTCGGCAATCTGCTGCTCGGAATCTACGCCGCAGCGCTGGGGTATATCGCTTTCAAGAGCGGGCTCAATTCAGTGCTGATGGGGCGTTTCTGCTTCGGTGAAGTGGGTAGCAAACTTAGCGACCTGATCCTCGGTTTCACCCAGATCGGCTGGTACGCCTGGGGCACCGCGACCGCCGCCGTGGTCCTGGGCAAATATTTCGAACTGAGCGAAGGCACCGTGCTGGGTCTGATGGTGGTGTTCGGCCTGGTGTTTTGCGCCACGGCCTACGTCGGTTATCGCGGACTGGAGATTCTGTCGTACATCGCGGTGCCGGCCATGATGTTGCTGCTGACGCTGTCGATGTGGGTGGCGACGGTGAAAGTCGGCGGACTCGATGGATTGCTGGCCGTCGTCCCGACCGGCACCCTGGACTGGTCGACCGCGATCACCCTGGTGTTTGGCACCTTCGTCAGCGGCGCCACGCAAGCCACCAACTGGACGCGCTTTTCCCGTTCGGCGCGGGTCGCGGTGCTGGCGAGCCTGATTGGTTTCTTCATCGGCAACGGACTGATGGTACTGATCGGCGCCTACGGGGCCATCGTCTACCAGCAACCGGACGTGGTCGAAGTGTTGCTGTTGCAAGGTTTTGCCATGGCCGCGATGGCGATGTTGCTGTTGAACATCTGGAGCACCCAGGACAACACCATCTACAACTTCGCCGTCGCCGGCTGCAACCTGCTGCGCACCGGCCGGCGCAAGACCGTAACCCTGGCCGGCGCGGTGATCGGCACGCTGCTGGCGTTGCTGGGCATGTACGATTTGCTGGTGCCGTATCTGATTCTGCTGGGCACGGTGATTCCGCCGATCGGTGGCGTGATCATGGCGGACTTTTTCTTTCGCTACCGTGGTCAATATCCACGTCTGGCCGATGCTAGGCTACCGGCATTCAACTGGCCGGGTCTGAGCGCTTATGCGGTCGGCACGGTCGCCGCGTTCAGTTCGCCGTGGGTCGCGCCGCTGGTAGGGATTGCCGCTGCCGCGCTAACGTATGTGATATTGACTGGCGTACTCGGTGCCCGTGCCGCCAACGCACCATTACAAGATCTCTAAAAGGATTCACCTGATGCACATCATCAACGCCCGCCTGCGCAACCAAGAAGGCCTGCATGAGTTGCACCTGGAAAACGGCCTGATCAGCAACATTGCCCGTCAGACCGAAGCGCCGACCCTGGGGCCCGATGATCTGGACGCCGGCGGCAACCTGGTGGTGCCGCCCTTCGTCGAACCGCACATCCACCTCGACGCGACGCTGACCGCCGGCGAACCACGCTGGAACATGAGCGGCACGCTGTTCGAAGGCATCGAATGCTGGGGCGAGCGCAAGGTGACCATTACCGAAGAAGACACCAAGACCCGGGCGAAGAAGACGATCCAGACCCTCGCCGCCCACGGCATCCAGCATGTGCGTACCCACGTCGATGTCACCGACCCGCAGCTCACCGCGCTGAAGGCAATGCTCGAAGTGCGCGAGGAAAGCCGGCACTTGATCGACATGCAAATCGTCGCGTTCCCGCAGGAGGGCATCGAGTCTTACCGCAACGGTCGCGAGTTGATGGAAGAAGCGATCCGCATGGGCGCGGATGTGGTCGGCGGGATTCCGCATTTCGAATACACCCGGGATCAGGGCGTGAGTTCGGTGAAATTCCTCATGGACCTGGCCGAACGTACCGGTTGCCTGGTGGATGTGCATTGCGATGAAACCGACGACCCGCATTCGCGCTTCCTCGAGGTGCTTGCAGAGGAAGCCCGCAGCCGCGACATGGGTTCGCGGGTCACGGCCAGTCACACCACGGCCATGGGTTCTTACGACAACGCTTACTGCGCCAAACTATTTCGCCTGCTCGGGCATTCGGGGATCAGTTTTGTCTCCTGCCCGACCGAAAGCATTCACCTGCAAGGGCGCTTCGACAATTTCCCGAAACGCCGGGGCGTGACCCGGGTGAATGAGTTGCTCGAAGCGGGGATGAACGTGTGTTTCGGCCAGGATTCGATCGTCGACCCGTGGTATCCGCTGGGCAACGGCAACATCCTTCGAGTGCTCGAAGCGGGTTTGCACATCTGTCACATGCTCGGGTATCGCAACCTGCAAAGCGCGCTGGACCTGGTCACGGATAACAGTGCCAAGGCGATGAACCTCGGGGATCGTTATGGACTGGAGCGCGGGCGGCCGGCGAATTTGCTGATTCTGTCGGCGGACAGCGATTACGAGGTGATTCGCAGCCAGGGGTTGCCGCTGTATTCGGTTCGTGGCGGAAAGGTGTTGATGAAGCGGCAGATGCCGGTGGTGGAGTTTTTTGACGAGCAGGGCTGAGCTTTGCGTTGACAGGACTGACGTCTTCGCGGGCAAGCCCGCTCCCACAGGGTTTCATGTCGTACACAAATCCTGTGCACGCCAGACAAACCTGTGGGAGCGGGCTTGCCCGCGATAGCAATTGAACTATCAACCCATTAATCGCGCCGTACCAAACAGGCTGACCCGACTCAATTCACCGCCCTTTTCCTCCAGCAAAATCGGCGCCGTACCACCCGGCATCACCACGTTCACCTCACCCGCCGCCACCCAACCCACCCGCCAGGCCGCGCACGCCACCGCGCTCGCACTGGTGCCGGACGACGCGGTCGGGCCTTCCCCACGCTCAAACACTCGAGCGACAACCCGCCCTTCTGACTCACGCATGGCCCATTGCAGATTGATACCCGCCGGACACGGCCGCCCTGCTCCGGTCGGCATGGCGTAGGCAATTTGCGTCAAGCCTTCGGACAACCTCGCTTCGCGCATCTGCTCATTCGCCGGTAAGGCCTGCGCATTGTCCACCAGGGTCACGCAGTGCGGATTGCCGACCCGCACGAACTGGCTGCGGGACCAGGCAGGGTCCAGTGCCGACAGCGGTTGCACGTGGCTGAGCTCGCGACCGTTCATTGTCACCCCTTCAACCCCGTGGGCACTGACCGCTGCCGGCCCGAATGCCGGTTTGCCCAGATCCAGCCAGAAACCCTGCACGCCCTCGACCTGCGCGGCGCTCACCGACGTTTCACCCGGTGAAGGCGTGTCGGCCTTGTCGTGATGAACCCTGAGCACACACGCCTCGTCATCGGGAAACAACCCTTGGTCACTGAGCGCCCGGGAAAAAATCGTCAGCCCGTTGCCACTGCGCTCAGCCAACGTACCGTCGGTGTTGACGATCAACAGATCGAACGGCGGCGCTGATTGAAACGGCCCCACCAGCAGCCCGTCGCAGCGATGGTCCTTGCTGCCGGCCGGTTGCGTGCCCGGTGCCCAGGCGCAGAACGCCTCGATGGCCGACAGCGCCCATGCCCCACGGGTTTGCGCCGCCAGACTGGCCTGTTCAGGCAAATCGATCCCTTCGCCACGCACCGCGTCAGGCGCCACTACCGCATAGATATTGCCTCGAGCATCGTAGAACGGCGTCATGGATCGGTCCTGAAATCAGCCTGAAAGAGCCTGTACTGTAGGCGTCAACTCACGGCGATGAAATACCGCCCCGGCGTCACGCCAAATGCGCGCCGGAACATGGCAATGAACGCACTGACATTGTCGTAGCCCAGTTCCAGCGCGATGGTCGTCACCGGTACTTCTGCGGCGAGCAACTCCAGCGCCCGCAGCAAGCGTATGCGTTGGCGCCATTGGCTGAAGCTGAAGCCGGTTTCATCGACAAAACGCCGGGCAAGGGTCCTGGATGACAGACCTGCCCATTGTGCCCACTGCGCGAGGGAACGGTTGTCGGCAAGGTCGTCGGCCAGCGCCTGACCGATCCGCCGCAGGCGCGGATCAAGCGGCAACGGCAGACCGAAGGGCTCGGCGGGCAGCGCCGCGACCTCATCAAGAATCAGGTGGGCGATCCGTTCCTGCCGTTGATCCAATGGTCCCTCGCCCCAGGTCGCCGCCCGATTGACGGCTTCACGAAGCAAACCCGAGGTCGCGATGATGCAGGGTTGCCCCGGCAACTCGGCACAGCCAGGCGCGGACACGTAGACACTCCAGCCTTGGAACGGACCATGGGAGCGCAAGCCATGCACACAGTCCGGTGGAATCCATACCGCATGGGTCGCCGGCACCACCCAGTGATGGTCAGCCGCCTCCACCGTCAACAGCCCGCGCCGTGCCCCCAGCAATTGCCCGCGCGCATGCCGGTGGGGAGCGCGGGTTCGCTCTATCGGGCTGTTCAGGACCGAAACAATCACCAGAGGCCCTGTGGAGGATTGCGCTTTTTCAACAGGTATCAGCGATATAGCCATTGGCAGCTTCACGTTATCGAATGGCCCGGATAGCGCAGTTTAGCCATTAGCAACGCATTAAGCTGAGCGCTCATTCCCTGGAGCCTCAACCATGCGCGCCGAAGACCTGCTTCCCGACGATCAAAACCAAAGCCAATTCAAAGGAACTGTCGTGCGCAAAGGCACGGTCGGGGCCTTTCTGATCAATGCCCGAACGCTGAGCGATCCCCAGACACCCGAGAGCCAACGCCTTGCTGCGACTCAAGACATTCTCCAGGCATTGCCGGCGCTACGGGCGCTGGGGCTGTTCGAACTGATGCAGGTGCGGGACCCGGTACTTCGGACGTTGTGCGAACACGATCAAGGCAATTCGACAGACTATAGATCGGTCATCCTTAATCGCGAATAGGTCTAGGTCTGCTGTCATTTATGACAGCAGACAATCCTTAGAACCGGCCGCAGAGTAAGTGCTTTAGATCTGAAAAGAGGACGCGGCATGAGCAGCAAACACTCCCCCATGTCCACGCTGTACCGCGAAGGCCGTAAGAATTTTACCGACCTGGTTCCGGACGGCGGCGCTCGCCTGGATGCACTCTTTCACACGGTTCCGGCGTTGGGGGAACTGGCAGTCGGTGTCGTTTACGGCTATTTGCATGATCGTCCCGCACTGGATCCGCGCCTGGGCGAAGCAGTATCGCTCGCCGCGATTGTTGCCGCCGGCATGACAGGGCCACCCTTGAGTGTGCATTTCAAAACAGGGCTGGCCGCGGGGCTCGCACCGGGAGAGATCACGGAAATAGTGTTGCGAGCTTCAGCATTTACCGGTTTCCCGAGAGCGGTCGCTACAGCCGACCAGCTCAATCGATTGTTTGACGAAGCCGGAATGGATTCACCACCCGTGCCTTCACCGCGCGAGGTGGCGCTAGCGTTTTGCGAGCAAGTCCGCAGCGGGGCATCGCATGGCGTCAGTCCCGCAATCAAACGGCTGCTGCGCCATTCACATTGCCTTTCGGTTCAGGCGACAACCGCCAACGCCGTCATGGTTGAATGTTTCGATGAAAAGTCTGCACTTCCCAAGGCGATTTTGCATATTCAGGTGGAAGGCACTCAGGTCGCCACAGTGACGCGTTATGCAGCTCGTTGACCAACGAACTCTCGTTATCAGTTTTTCGATTCACAGTGGAAATCAAAATCCAGGCCTCGGGATTCCGGCAATCCAGGAAAAAAGCATTCAATGATCCATCGTGGTCGCGCACACTGCGCATCCCTGCGGACGTGATATCGAACCTCACCGGTGAGTCACTGTCCCTTGGGGACGCGACGTTTTTTGCCAAGGATCGATATGACCAACCTCAACACCCAGACCACCTTCGTGCCCGGTCGCCTGGAACAGATGTCCACGCGCGTGGCTTTTTTCATCGCCGGGTTCGGGATTGCCGCGTGGGCGCCGCTGGTGCCTTACGCCAAGGCGCGGGCCGGGCTGGATGAAGGGACCCTCGGTTTGCTGTTGTTGTGCCTGGGAGTGGGCTCGATTCTGGCAATGCCGATGGCCGGGATTCTGGCCACGCGTTTCGGTTGCCGGAGGGTGGCGGTCGGCGGGACGCTGTTGATCTGTGCGGCGCTGCCGCTGTTGGCGACGGTGTCGTCGATTCCGGCGCTGATCGCCGCGTTGTTCATGTTCGGCGCGGGCCTGGGCACGGTGGATTCAACGGTGAACCTGCAAGCGGTGATCGTCGAACGGGCCAGCGGCAAGACCATGATGTCCGGGTTTCACGGGATGTTCAGCCTTGGCGGGATTGTCGGCGCGGCGGGTGTCAGCGGTTTGCTCGGCTTGGGCCTTTCACCGCTGGGGGCTATGGCGGTGGTGATTGTCGTATTGTTGCTGGCCTTGCTCAAAGCCGCGCCGCACTTGTTGCCTTATGGCAGCGAAAGCTCGGGACCTGCGTTTGCCATTCCCCACGGCATCGTGCTGTTCATCGGCGGCATGTGTTTCATCGTGTTCCTCGCCGAAGGCGCAGCGCTCGACTGGAGCGCGGTATTCCTCGCACAGGAACGCGGGATCGACACGGCGTATGCAGGCTTGGGATATGCCGCGTTTGCGCTGACCATGACCGTCGGCCGGTTGACCGGAGACGCGATTGTCCACCGCCTCGGCGCAACACGGGTGGTCGTGTTCGGTGGGCTGACGGCCGCCGGGGGCCTGTTTCTGGCGACCTTCGCACCGAACTGGGAGTTGGCGCTGGTGGGTTACGCGCTGCTGGGGGCGGGTTGTTCGAACATCGTGCCCGTGCTGTACACCGCCGTGGGCAAACAGACGGTGATGCCGGAAAGCGTGGCCGTGCCGGCCATTACGACGCTGGGTTATGCGGGGATTCTGGCGGGGCCTGCGTTGATCGGGTTCATCGCCCACGGCAGCAGCTTGAGTTTTGCCTTCGGGCTGATGGCGCTGTTGCTGGTGGCGGTGGCCATTGGCGGGAAAGTGTTGAAAGTTTAAAAGCTTCGCGGGCAAGCCTCGCTCCTACAGGGGATCGTCTGCGTGCACAGTATCTGTGCGCGCCACCGAACAACTGTAGGAGCGAGGCTTGCCCGCGAAAGCGGTGTGTCAGGCTACCTATCTATCAACTGAAAGACAGTCACCCAGGTCTATCAGAACCCAACGCTGGCCTGCACAAAGAACGTGCGCGGCGCCCCGACGTACATGCCCGAGTTGTTGTCGCTGGAGCGGGTGAAGTACTGCTTGTCGAAGATGTTTTTCACCCCGGCACCGACCTTCAGGTTCGACAACTGCGCACCAAAGTCATAACCGCCCCGCACGTTCCAGGTGACGTAACCCGGAATGTCGCCGTACTGGCCGTCGGCGGTGCCTTCGGTGATGTAGTTGTTGGTGAAGCTGCCATCGGCATTCACCGCAACGCCCGGCGAGCGCTGTTTGGACTGGGCGAACGCATCGAGGTTGTAAGTCCAGCGGTCGATGTCGTAACGCAGGCCGGCGGTCGCTACCTGACGCGAGTAGAACGGCAGGTCACGGCCCTTGAAGCCCGGAATCTCCCCTTCATAAACGGCACGGGTGTAGGTGATCCCGGCGTTGGCGGTCAGGCCGTCGAGCCGTGGGTCCAGTGCCGCCATGTCGTAGTGGACCGAAGCCTCGATGCCCTGGTGCGTGGTCGCGCCGAGGTTGGTCCAGCCTGCGTCGTTGCTGATGTACTGCAACTCTTTATCGAAGTCGATGTAGAACAGCGTCACTTCGCCGCCCCACACGTCATCGTTGTAACGGGTGCCGACCTCATAGGTCTTGGCCTTCTCCGGCTCCAGGCCATTGGCGGGTTCGTCACCCGTGCCACCTTGGCCAAGCTGGAAATACTGCAGGCTGCCGAACGAGGTTTCGTAGTTGGCGAACAGCTTCCAGGCATCGGAGATGTGATACATCACGCTCAAGGCCGGCAGCGGCTCGTTGCTTTCGATGCTGCGGTTCTTTTCCGGCACGCGCTTGCCGGCGGTGTCGAGCACGGGGCGATCGTGCCAGTCGGTGCTGATGTGTTCGAAACGGATACCGGGCGTGATGGTCCAGTTGCCGACGTCGATTTTGTTGTCGATGTACACCGAGTTGGCTTCAGTGCCGCCAGTGCGGTCCTGATAGACATGGCCGTCCGAGGCCTTGGTCACGACCGGCTCGTTGTTGACCAGCGCCAGACGGCTGGCCTCTTCGTGCATGGCTTCCTTGAGGTAGCGATAACCGACGCTGACTTCCTGGGTGGTCGGACCGACGTCGAACACATGGGACACTCGCGGTTCGATGCCGAGGGTGTAGTAAGTGCGCGGGAACGAGCCGAGGGTCTTTTGATCGCGGGCGGCGATGTTGCTGCCACGGAAGCTGTCGGAGTAGTAGGTCAGCACTTCGGCCTGGGTGCGGTCATCGATCTGCCGCGTCCACTTGAACGAGATGTCCTTGCGGCGTCCGCTGAAGTTGTCGTTGTTGCGGTCGGACTGAAACGGATTGGCGTCGTATTGCGCCTGGGTCAGGCCGCCGGGCATGTCGGCGCTGGCGTCGTAGTAATGCAGGTTGAGGCTGAAATCGTCGACATCGGTCGGTGCCCAGTGGGTCTTGAGAATCACGTCGTCGATGTCGTTGCCGTTGTTGCGCTCGCGGTAACCGTTGCCGTTCACGCCCGAGTACAACAGCGCCACGCCAATGCCGTTGTCCGCGGTGCCGCCGACGAACGCCGTATCGATGTGCTTCCAGCCACCGTGCTGGGAGGTTTCCAGGGTGGTGCCGATTTCAGCGGAGGCTTTTTCCGGGATGGCGCGGGTCACGAAGTTGATCACACCGCCGACGTTCTGCGGTCCGTAGCGCACGGAACCGGCGCCGCGAACCACGTCGATGCTCTCAAGGTTGCCCGAGGAGATCGGTGCCATGGACAGCTGTGGCTGGCCATAAGGGGCAAACGCTGCCGGCACGCCGTCGATCAGCACGGTGGAGCGCGGCGACAGGCGCGACGTCAGGCCACGTACGCCGACGTTCAGGGAAATGTCGCTGCCGCCGGTGCCGTTGGCTTCCTGCACTTGCACGCCGGGTACACGCTTCAACACGTCACCGACGTTCATCGCACCCTGCTCGACCATGGCTTCACGACGAATCACCGTCCGTGCGCCAGGGTGGTTTTGCACCACGGCGGCATCGGCGTCTCCGAGCCAGTCGCCGACCACCTTGATGTCGGTCACGCCCAGTTCCAGCGGGCCGTTGGCGGCGGCAGTCGGCACCGGGGTCAGGGTCACCGAACCCTCGTCGATCTGATACTCGAGGCCACTGCCTTGCAGCAACTGGCGCAGGGCCTGTTCCGGCGAAAGGTTGCCGTCCACCGCCGGCGCTTGTTTGCCAGCGACCAGTGCAGGACTGAAAAAAACCTGCAACGAGGTTTGCTGGCCCAGTTCACTCAGCGCCTGACCCAAGGGTTGCGCCGGGATGTGGATCGCGTCGGCAGCAAAGGCCTGAGGCAGCACAACGTTGACCGCCAGCGCGAGGGACAGCGGTAACCAAAGGGATTTGTTGTTTTTAGCGGTGGATTTTTTCACGTCGAACGTAGTCCTGTGGATCGCAAGAGTGTGCGCTTGTTAATGCAAACCAGTTGCAGTTGGACAGGAAGACGATCAACTCGAAAAAAACCTGAATCTATTTTGAAATTATTTCCTGGCTGCCGTCATCGAGGGTGCGCACGGCCACCGGCAGGATGTTGGGCAAGGCCTTGAGCAGCGCGTCGGTGTTGTCGGACTTGAACACGCTGGTCAGGCGCAGATTGCCGACTTTGTCGTTGCCGACGGTGAGGGGTTTCTCCCGATAGCGCGACACTTCCTCGGCCACGTCGGCGAGGCTGGCGTTGTTGAACACCAGTTTGCCGCTGCGCCAGGCGGTCAGTTCCGCCGGGTTGACGGCATACGCCGCCGCGACGGTGCCCTGGGCATCGACACGTGTACCGAGGCCGGCGGTGAGGCTGATGAATTCGTTGTCGGGCGCACCGCGTCCCTGAACCTTGACCGTGCCCTGCTCCACCACGACCCGGGTGTCGCTGACGCCGCGACGCACATCGAAGCGGGTGCCGGTGACTGTGACCTTGCCACTGCCCGCCTGGACCACGAACGGTCGATCACTGTCGTGGGCGACGCTGAACATCGCCTCGCCTTCCGTCAGCTCAATGTCTCGATGGCCTTTTTCATAGCGCACCTGAAGGCGGCTGCGGCTGTTCAGATCGATCACCGAACCGTCCGGCAACGCCACTTGGCGACGTTCGCCCGGCGCCGTGGAAAATTCGGCGGTGTAAGGCGCGGGTTGATTCAAACCGCTGAACAGCCCCAGGCCGAGCGCCACGGCCAATACACTGGCGGCCACCGCATAACGCACCAGTGGGCGGCGTTTGTTGCGGGTCGGCGGGGTTTCACACAAGGCTTGCAGACGCGCGGCGGGCACAAGATCCGCCGCCGACCACAAGCCCTGAAGCAACTGAAACTCGTCGCGATGCTGAGGGTGTTCGTTCAGCCAGCGTTCGAAGCGCTGCTGTTCTTCGACGTCAATGGCTGGTTCCTGCAAACGCACAAACCAGTGCGCTGCCTCATCGCGAACCGTTGTTTGCCCGCACGCGCAATCACGAGTATCCATCATGGAAGTTCCTGTTTGGCTGGGGGTGAGAAGGCGCGGCCGATCATGATTGCAGTCCGTCGAGGCGGTCGCGCAGATGCCGCAGGGTGCGGATCATATACTTTTCCACCATGTTCTTGGACAGTCCCAGGCGTTCGGCGATTTCGGCCTGGGTCAGGCCTTCGATCTTCTGCCAGACAAACACCTTGCGACAATTGACCGGCAACTCGGTGAGCGCCCGTTCGATGGAATCAGCCAACTGGATCGCCTGCATGAAATGCTCCGGGTCGCCGGACGACGACACACTGTGATCGATCGCCTCCGACTCCATGGCGCCCCGCCGATCCTCACGCCGATAACCGTCTACCGCGATGTTGCGCGCGGTCTGGTGCAAGTACGCCCGAGGTTGTTCCACCGCTGCCGAATCGGACTCAAGCACCCGCACGAAGGTGTCGTGGGCCAGATCCTCGGCCTGCTGACGATTTCTCAGGCGACGGGTCCAGGTGCCAACCAACTCTTCGTAATGCTCGAAAAAGCCGTGTCTGCGGGGCAGCTTGGGGGTCATTGCGGTGTGCTGTGAAGACGGGGCGTGAATAGTAATGCTTCCTATTAACCGGAAGCAATGGATTCCAATCCAAGGCAGATCAACGGGAAAGTTGATTTAGGCACGGAGCCAAAGGATTCTGGCAGGCATCCAAAAGAAGCCATCCACTGGCTGTAGCAAAGTGTGCTAATGCCAGTCACCGGCTTTCGTCCAGGAACCCAGACATGTTCACGTCCCCAGCGTCACGGAAAAGAAAACCCCTCGCCCGCCTCGCGCTGGCCATCAGCCTTGTCACGCTCGGCCTGCCTTGCTGGATCAGCCAGGCCAGTGCCCACGGCGGCGCCGCCGAAATGGTGCCGTTGCAAGCGGGTCTTGAAGAATTTGGCGCAACCGTCAAATGGGACGACTACGCCGACCTGTTCGTGATTGCCAAGGACGGCGTTTATCTCAAGGTCAAGCCGGGCAGCAAAGTGGCGGTGCTCAACGGCAAACGGATGGAGCTGACTGTGCCGGTGGTGTTCAAGGGCAAGACCGCCTTCATGTCCAAGGACTTCATCAATCAGGTGTTCCAGTCCGGGCTGGACAAGACCTTTGTCGTCGAGACGCGCCCCAACCCGCTCAACCCGCTGAGCGCGGACGAGATCAAGACCGCGGTCGAGATCATCAGGCAATCGGAACACTACAAACCCGGTTTTCGTTTCACCGAAGTCTCGGTCAACGAGCCGCCGAAGGATCAGGTGTGGAATTTCGTCTACACCGGCCAGAACGTCGCCCAGCCACGTCAGGCCAACATCGTGGTGCTCGACGGCAAGCATGTGATCGAGGGCCTGATCGATCTCGACAGCAAGACACTCAAGTCATGGAAACCCATCGAGGGCGCCCACGGCATGGTCCTGCTGGATGACTTCGCGACGGTGCAGTCGGCCATCGAAGCGAGCCCCGACTATGCGCAGGCACTGGCCAAACGCGGGATCACCGATGTGAAAAAGGTCGTGGCCACGCCGTTGACGGTCGGTTACTTCGACGGCAAGGACGGCTTGGCGCAAGACAAGCGGTTGCTGAAGATCGTCAGCTATTTGAATACCGGGGATGGCAACTACTGGGCGCACCCGATCGAAGGCCTGGTGGCGATTGTCGACCTGGAGCAGAAGAAGCTGATCAAGATCGAAGACGGCGCGGTCATTCCGGTGCCGATGAAGTCGACGCCGTATGACGGGCGCGGGCGCAAGGGCACGTCGGTCAAGCCGTTGGAGATCACCGAACCGGAAGGCAAGAACTACACCATCACCGGCAACAGCATTCACTGGCAGAACTGGGATTTCCACGTTCGCCTCGATTCCCGGGTCGGCCCGATCCTGTCCACGGTCACGTATGACGACAAGGGCAAGAAACGCAAAATCATGTACGAAGGCTCGCTCGGCGGCATGATCGTGCCTTACGGCGACCCCGATGGCGGCTGGTACTTCAAGGCCTATCTCGACTCGGGCGATTACGGCATGGGCACGCTGACTTCGCCGATTGCGCGTGGCAAGGACGCCCCGGCAAACGCCGTGTTGCTGGACGCCACGATTGCCGACTATACCGGCGCCCCCACCTCGATTCCCCGCGCCATGGCGGTGTTCGAGCGTTACGCCGGGCCGGAATACAAACACCAGGAAATGGGCCAGCCCAACCTCAGCACCGAACGGCGTGAACTGGTGGTGCGCTGGATCAGCACCGTCGGCAACTACGACTACATTTTCGACTGGGTCTTCCAGCAGAACGGCACCATCGGTATCGACGCCGGCGCCACTGGCATCGAAGCGGTCAAGGGCGTGAAATCGAAAACCATGCACGAAGCCACGGCCAAGGAAGACACGCGCTACGGCACGCTGCTGGACCACAACATCGTCGGCACCACGCACCAGCACATCTACAACTTCCGCCTCGACATGGACGTGGACGGAGAAAACAACTCACTGGTGGAAGTGAACCCGGTGGTTGCCCCGAACGACCGTGGCGGCCCGCGGACCAGCACCATGCAGACCGAGCAAAACGTGGTCGGCACTGAACAGCAGGCCGCACAGAAATTCGACCCCTCGACCGTTCGCCTGCTGACCAACTTCAGCAAGGAAAACAAAGTCGGCAACCCGGTTTCCTATCAGCTGATTCCGTACGCGGGCGGCACGCACCCGGTGGCCAAGGGCGCCAACTTCGGCAAGGACGAATGGCTCTATCACCGCCTGAGCTTCATGGACAAACAACTGTGGGTGACGCGCTACAACCCGGAAGAAAAGTACCCCGAAGGCAAATACCCGAACCGCTCGGACAAGGACGCGGGACTTGGGCAGTTCACCCACGACAATCAGGCCATCGAAAACACCGATGATGTGGTCTGGCTGACCACCGGCACCACGCACATCGCCCGTGCGGAAGAATGGCCGATCATGCCGACCGAGTGGGTGCATGTGCTGTTGAAACCGTGGAATTTCTTTGATGAGACGCCGACGTTGAACCTCAACGCCCCGAAATAAAACACCACAACACAAAACCCTGTGGGAGCGGGCTTGCTCGCGAAGGCGGAGTGTCAGATACCATTGATGTTGGCTGACACTCCGCTTTCGCGAGCAAGCCCGCTCCCACAGGGGTTAGGCGTTTATTCAATTAGATCTCAGGCGTGTTTTTTGCGGTATTCACCGGGCGAAATCCCGAACCGTGATTTGAACGCTGTGGAAAAGTAGCTCGAATCGGAAAAGCCCCACGAATACCCCAGCACCGACAATTTCTGCTCCGTGCGCGATTGGCGCAGGGATTCGGCGCACAAATCCAGTCGACGATTCTTGATGTACCGCGCCACCACCAGGCCCTTCCTGGCGAACATCCGGTACAGCCCCCGCGTCGACATGCCCACTTCTCGCGCCAGCCATTCGGGGCAAAGGTCTTCCGAGCGGATGTGCTCATCAATGAAGCCCAGGGTCTTGCGAAAGAGGCGCTCATGCACATCCGTGCATTCTTCGCTGTGGCTGATCGCCGGGCGCAGCAGGCTGACAATCGCTTCCAGCGTTGCTTCGCTTTCTGCCCGGCTCAGGCATTGCTGGTGTGTGGCGTCGAGAATCAGACGGTGCGACAACATCGCGATGGGCGATGTCGCGGCAATCCGGTGGCCACACTTGACCTGACTGAAGCGCAGGGTTTGCTCGACCAGTTGCGACGGCAGAATCAACGACAACTGCCGTGAATTTTCACTGTAGGTAAAGTCGCTGGGACGCGAGGCGTCGATCAGCGTGATATCCCCGGCCGACAGCAACACCTTGCTGTCGCCCTGGGCCATGCCGGCGGTGCCATCGAGCTGGAACACCGCAAAGTATTTGCCGCCCTCGCCCGCCGCGACTTCCTGAGGCGTGCGGTACAGCCGTGCCTGGCGGGCATCGACGAAACTGAGCTTCAGCGCGCCGTCCTGGTGCTCGCGGATCTGCCCGGCAAATTCGTCGCCCAGCGGTTGCGCATTAAAGGCGCCACAGATCTGGTTGATCTGATGAATCCACTGATCGAAGCCATCACGGCGCTGTGCAATTGAAGAAATCATGTCGGGCCTCACGCAGGCTTGTTTTTATTATCTACGCCAATCCACGGGTTCTCCTGAACAGGGACTCTCCTTCGAAACAAACGGGTTATTTAAGCCCGCCAAAACGCCGATAAAAGCTTTCGCCCACATCCGGCAACGGACCATCGGCGGTCTCCAGTGCGCTGTTCAACCATTCCTCGGCCTTGGCGTAGATCAGCCGGTAAATATTGCGGCACAACTGCCGTGCGGCGCGTCCTTCCCAATCGCCGGGCAACAGTTCGTCCGGCAATTGCGGGTCGCGCAACAGCAGTTTGCGGTACTCATGAATAAGCAGGACCCGTGCCAGGAAGCAATCGGACGGCTGCAGGTTTTCCTGCTCGCGAAGCGCTTGCCAGAGCGGTCGGAACAGCTGGATGAACTCGCTGTAATGGGCCGCCAGCTCCTCGATGTTCCAGCTCTCGCGCACCTGCAGACGCAACGCCTTGGAAGCCAGTACATCCTGTGCGGTGGTTTCGAAAACGATGGTGTCTTCCTGGGCGCCAAGGTCGAGCAACGTCGCGTTGACATCGGCCCGATCGCTGCGCGGACAGGCCAGCACCGCCGGCGAAATCGCACCAAAACCTTGCCACTCCAGTTCTTCGCGCACTTGTTTGCGCTTGTCCTGGGTCAGTTGCGTGAGCATCACCAGGCACCACGAACCGTCCCATGCCGGAACGGTGGAGCTGTAGACGCGCTTGAAGGCCTTGTCGAAACGCCGGCGACCGGTACCGGTCAGGCTGTAGTAGCTGCGGCGTCCGACTTTCTCGGCGGTCAGCCAGCCTTCCTTGGTCAGGCGGAAGATCGAGGTGCGGATCAGCCGTTCGTTGATGCCGATGGGCTCGAGCAACTGAATCAGGCTGCCCAGCCATACCGTGCCGCCGTGGGGTTCGATGGCGTCCCCGTACAGCGTGATGATCAAGGAGCTGGCGCGGATCGGCGTCTGTTCCTGGAAGCGGGTAATCAGGTGGTTCAAGGGTGTCAGGGACGACATGGGCGTACCGAGCTGAAAAAAGAAAAGGAATATACCTAAATCCCTGTGGGAGCGGGCTTGCCCGCGATGGCGGTGTGTCAGATAACGCTGATGTCGACTGACACGACGCTATCGCGGGCAAGCCCGCTCCCACAGGGGGCAGTGTTCATAGCGTGCTGCCCTTGGGGCGCAGGCCGCTGTCGCTGATACGCGGGCGGTCGGGTTCCGGTTCGGTCAGCGGTTCGCAGACGCGCATCTGCTCAAGGCAACGCCTGGCCAGTTGCTGATACTCGCGAGTGCCCGCCTGCTTCCACGACACTTCTTCATCGCTGAGGCTGCGCTTGACACTGGCCGGCGCGCCCATGATCAGAGACTGCTCGGGGCATTCGAATCCCGCCTTGACGAACGCGGCCGCCGAAACGAATGAACGAGCAGCGATGCGCGCATTGTCCATCACCACCGCATTCATCCCCACCAGCGCGTCCGCGCCAATCCGGCAGCCGTGCAACACCGCGCCGTGACCGATATGACCGTTGCGTTCGACCACGGTGTCGCTGTCCGGGAAACCGTGCATCACGCAGGTGTCCTGCAGATTGGCGCCCTCTTCCAGCACGATCCGGCCGAAGTCCCCGCGCAGGCTGGCCAGCGGCCCGACGTAGCAGTGGGGACCAACAATCACATCACCGATCAGAACGGCTGACGGATGAACGTAAGCAGTGGGATCAACCACCGGAGTCAAGCCATCGAGGCTGTAGCAGGTCATGGGGCGCTCCCTTTCATAAAGCGATGCAGATACAGGTTCATTTTGTATCACATCGCTTTTGCCAGCACAAAGAACAAAAACCGTATCACTTATGAATCCCGCGAGGCGAGGCGCCCATTCACGCCCTAAAACCAAGGATAAAGCCAATAAAATAGGCACCTTAAGCGATCTATCATTCTCATCTGAATGTTCACAATAAATTCAAACAACCACAAACAAGACACATTAAATCAATTTTTGTATTGCATTTGCGTATCACGTTACAGGTATACTCGGGCAAAACCGGCCTACCGCGCCGATCCAATAATGAGCCGGCATTACAGCCGAGCGTGCACCGTGAGGGCATCCGCCATGCCTCTAACCCTTGCTGTCGAGATCATCGAGCCGGGCATTCGCCTGATTATCCTGCAGCGTCCGCAAGCGCTGAATGCCCTGACCACCGAGTTGCTCGGTGAACTGGCCGACGAACTGAACGCCGCGCAAGCCGATCCCGACACCCGCGTCGTGGTCCTGACCGGTAGTCGCAAGGCCTTCGCCGCCGGCGCCGACATCAAGGAAATGGCAGAGCGCAATCTGGTCGGCATCCTCGACGACCCGCGCCAGGCGTCGTGGCAAACCATCACCCGCTTCAATAAACCGCTGATCGCAGCCGTCAATGGCTTCGCCCTCGGCGGTGGCTGCGAACTGGCGATGCACGCCGACATCATCATTGCCGGGGAAGACGCCCGTTTCGGCCAGCCGGAAATCAACCTCGGGATCATGCCTGGCGCTGGGGGCACCCAACGTTTGCTGCGCGCCGTGGGTAAATCCATGGCCATGCAGATGGTCCTGACCGGCGAGCCGATCGATGCCCGCCAGGCCCAACGCGCCGGCCTGATCAGTGAAGTGACCCAACCGGAATTCACCGTCGAACGCGCACTGCAGATCGCCCGCAGCATCGCCGAAAAAGCGCCGCTGGCCGTGCGCCTGGCCAAGGAAGCGCTGCTCAAGGCGATGGACACCGACCTCGCCAGCGGCCTGCGTTTCGAGCGCCACGCCTTCACCGTGCTGGCCGGCACCCGCGACCGCGACGAAGGCATCCGGGCCTTTCAGGAAAAGCGCACGCCGACCTTCACCGGTCAGTGATCCGCGAGCCGCCAACCTGCCCTTTCAAAAAAAGCGAACGACCTCTCAGAGAGCGCCATGACCATGAACTTCGAACACATCCTGTTTTCCATCGAGGCCGGCGTCGCCCTGCTCAGCCTCAATCGGCCAGACCAGCTCAACAGCTTCAATGCGCAGATGCATGGCGAAGTGAAAGAAGCGCTGAAGCAGGTTCGGCTGAACCCGGACGTGCGCGTCTTGCTGCTGACTGGTGAAGGTCGCGGCTTCTGCGCCGGCCAGGACCTCAGCGACCGCAATGTCGCGCCGGGCAGTGCCGTGCCGGATCTGGGCGAGTCCATCGAGAAGTTCTACAACCCGCTGATCCGCCAGTTGCGCGACTTGCCGCTGCCGGTGATCTGCGCGGTCAACGGCGTGGCGGCCGGCGCGGGGGCCAACATTCCACTGGCCTGCGACCTGGTACTGGCGGCGCGTTCGGCGAGTTTCATTCAAGCCTTCTGCAAGATCGGTTTGATCCCTGATTCCGGCGGCACCTGGACCCTGCCGCGCCTGGTCGGCATGGCCCGCGCCAAGGCTCTGGCCCTGCTGGGCAATCGCCTGACAGCGGAGCAAGCCGAACAATGGGGGCTGATCTATCGCGTGGTCGACGATGCCGACCTGCGCAATGAAGCCCGGACGCTTGCCCGCCACCTGGCCACGCAACCGACGTATGGACTGGCGCTGATCAAACGCAGCCTGAACGCCAGCCTGAGCAACACGTTCGACGAACAATTGGAGCTGGAAAAAGACCTGCAACGTCTGGCCGGGCGCAGCGAGGATTACCGTGAAGGCGTCAGCGCCTTCATGGAAAAACGCAGCCCAAGTTTCAAGGGACGTTGAGCCATGACTGCACTGAACACCCACGCACGCATCGCGGTGATCGGCGCCGGAGCCATGGGCGCAGGCATCGCTCAGGTCGCGGCGCAGGCCGGTCATCCGGTGCTGTTGCTCGACAACCGTCCGGGCGCTGCCGCCCAGGCCATCGAGGGCATAGACCGGCAACTGGGCAAGCGCGTCGAGAAAGGCAAGCTGTTGAATGAGGCACGGACCGCAACGGTCTCGCGTCTAGAGGCTGTGGAAGCCATCGAAGCGCTGGCCGATTGCGAGTTGGTCATCGAAGCCATCGTCGAGAACCTCGAGGTCAAGCGCGCCCTGTTTCGTCAACTCGAAGGCATTTGCGGTGAGCAGTGCATTCTGGCGAGCAACACTTCGTCGCTGTCGATCACCAGCATCGCTGCGCAGCTGAACCATCCGCAGCGCCTGCTCGGCCTGCACTTCTTCAACCCGGCGCCGGTCATGGCGCTGGTGGAAATCGTTTCCGGCCTGGCCAGTGATCCGGCGTTGGCCGAATGTCTTTACGACACCGCCAAGGCCTGGGGCAAGAAACCGGTACACACCCGCTCGACACCGGGCTTCATCGTCAATCGCGTCGCTCGCCCGTTCTACGCCGAAAGCCTGCGCCTGTTGCAGGAAGGCGCAGCCGATTGCGCGACGCTGGATGCATTGATGCGCGAGGCCGGGGGCTTTGCGATGGGCGCCTTCGAACTGACTGACTTGATTGGCCATGACGTCAACTATGCCGTGACCTGTTCGGTGTTCGGCGCCTATTACGGCGACACGCGCTTTCTGCCGTCGTTACTTCAAAAGGAATTGGTGGAGGCCGGGCGTCTCGGGCGCAAAACCGGTCATGGTTTCTACAACTATGCCGAAGGAGCAGAGCGTCCGCTGCCGACATTCATCAGCAGCACACAGACCGTCGCAGCCTGCACGGTCGAAGGTGATCTGGGCATCGCCAACGCGCTGATCCAGCGATTGCGCGAACATCGAATCGACGTCATTCATCGCGACGGGCAAGGCTTGCTGCGAGTCGGTGATGCCGTGCTCGCATTGAGCGACGGGCGCATGGCCGCTCAGCGCGCCAAAGAAGATGGCTTGCGCAATCTGATCCTGCTCGACCTCGTATCCGACTTCGGCCAGTCGAGTCGAATAGCGATCAGTTGCTCGGCAGGCATCAGCCCCGATGCACTCGAACACGGCGTTGCGCTGCTGCAACAGGCCGGATTCACCGTCAGCTTACTCCGCGACAGCCCGGCACTCGCCGTCATGCGCGCCGTCGCGATGCTCGCCAACGAAGCCGCCGACGCCGTACTGCAAGGCGTGGCTTCGGCCGCCGACATCGATCTGGCAATGCGCGCCGGGGTCAATTACCCGCAAGGCCCGCTGGCCTGGGCCGATGCCATCGGCCTTTCGCACATCCTCGAAGTGCTGGAAAACCTGCAAGCCAGTTACGGCGAAGAACGCTATCGACCGTCGCTGCTGTTGCGCCGCCGCGTTGCCGAAGGGAGGACGTTCCATGACTAACCATGAAGCAATGAACCTGGCCAGTGACTGCGCGCAAACCATGCTCAAGCGCGATGCCGCGAGCCAGGCGATGGGCATGCGCCTGCTCTCGACCGCACCGGGTTGCGCCCGCGTCGGCATGAGCGTGCGCGCCGACATGATTCAAGGCCACGGCACCTGCCACGGCGGTTACCTGTTCGCCCTCGCCGACTCGGCGTTCGCCTTTGCCTGCAACAGCTACAACGAAGCCACGGTGGCCATCGGTTGCAGCATCGATTACATCGCCCCGGCACGCCTGGGCGACACCTTGACCGCCGATTGCACCGAGCAAAGCCGCTCCGGTCGCACCGGCAACTACGACGTGCGCATTGAAAACCAACTGGGCCAGCTGATCGCGCTGTTCCATGGCAAATCCTACAAAGTGCGCGGCGCAGTGCTCGCGCAGGAGAACCCGAATGAATGATGCCCTGATCATCGACGCGGTGCGGACCCCGATCGGCCGCTATGCCGGCGCCTTGAGCGGCGTGCGCGCCGACGACCTCGGCGCGGTGCCGCTGCGCGAACTGCTGCGCCGCCATCCGCAGGTCGACTGGAACGCGGTCGACGATGTGATCTACGGTTGCGCCAACCAGGCCGGCGAAGACAACCGTAACGTCGCGCGCATGTCGGCACTATTGGCCGGACTGCCGGTCAGCGTGCCCGGCACCACGCTCAACCGTTTGTGCGGTTCCGGGCTGGATGCGATCGGCACGGCTGCGCGGGCGATTCGTTGCGGCGAAGCCGGGCTGATGCTGGTCGGCGGCGTCGAATCGATGTCCCGCGCACCGCTGGTGATGGGCAAGGCCGAGCAGGCATTTGCACGTGATGCCGAGGTCTACGACACCACCATCGGCTGGCGTTTCGTCAATCCGCTGATGAAAAAAGCCTATGGCATCGACTCTATGCCGGAGACCGCCGAGAACGTCGCCGAGCAGTTCAATATCTCGCGCGCCGACCAGGACGCTTTCGCCCTGCGCAGCCAGCAGCGCGCCGGTGCGGCCCAGGCCAGCGGGCGCCTGGCCAGGGAAATTGTCGCGGTCGAGATCCCCCAGCGCAAAGGCCCGACCAAGGTCGTCGAGCACGACGAACACCCACGCGGCGACACCACGCTTGAGCAACTACAGAAACTCGGTACGCCGTTTCGCGAAGGGGGCAGCGTCACCGCCGGCAACGCGTCCGGAGTCAATGACGGCGCCTGCGCACTGTTGCTCGCCAGCCCGGAAATCGCCAAACGCCACGGGCTGAAGGCGCGCGGACGAGTCGTCGCCATGGCCACTGCCGGCGTCGAACCGCGAATCATGGGCATCGGCCCGGTGCCGGCCACGCGCAAGGTGCTGGAACTGGCCAACCTGTGCCTGGCGGACATGGACGTGATCGAACTCAATGAAGCCTTCGCCGCGCAAGGTCTGGCGGTGCTGCGTGAGCTCGGCCTGAGCGACACCGATCCGCGGGTCAACCCGAACGGCGGCGCGATTGCCCTCGGTCATCCGTTGGGCATGAGCGGCGCACGACTGGTGACCACCGCCCTGCACGAACTGGAAGAACGTCAAGGCCGCTACGCCTTGTGCACCATGTGCATCGGCGTCGGCCAGGGCATTGCGCTGATCATCGAGCGACTGTCCGACTAAAGAATCGCGATTCCCGGGGAGCCGAGAGGTATCCTTGGGGCATGCACTCAAAGCCCGGCCGCGGCCGGACTGAAACACAAAAATAATTCGAGTGAAGTTATGAACATGCCAATTGCCAAAGCCGTGCTTGATCCAGTGCTGGACCCGATTGAAACCGCCAGCATCGACGAACTCCGTCAGCTCCAGCTGGACCGCCTGCGCTGGAGCCTGAACCACGCCTACAACAATGTGCCGCTGTATCGCCAACGCTTCGATGCGCTGGGCGTGCACCCGGACGACATCAAATGCCTGGAGGATCTGGCGAAGTTTCCGTTCACCACCAAATCCGACCTGCGCGACAACTACCCCTACGGCATGTTTGCCGTGCCGATGCATGACGTGGTGCGCCTGCACGCATCCAGCGGCACCACCGGCAAACCGACCGTCGTCGGTTACACCCAGAACGACATCGACACCTGGGCCAACGTGGTCGCCCGATCGATCCGCGCAGCCGGTGGCCGACGGGGCGACAAAGTGCATATTTCCTATGGCTACGGCCTGTTCACTGGCGGTCTCGGCGCGCACTACGGTGCCGAACGCCTGGGCTGTACGGTGATTCCGATGTCCGGTGGCCAGACTGAAAAGCAAGTGCAACTGATCAAGGATTTCCAGCCGGACATCATCATGGTCACCCCGTCCTACATGCTCAACATCGCCGATGAAATCGAGCGCCAGGGCCTCGACCCGCACAAACTGGCCCTGCGCCTGGGCATCTTCGGCGCCGAACCCTGGACCGGCGAACTGCGCAGCGCCATCGAGAACCGTCTGGGCATTACCGCACTGGACATCTACGGCCTCTCGGAAATCATGGGGCCAGGTGTTGCCATGGAGTGCGCGGAAACCAAGGACGGGCCGACGATCTGGGAAGATCATTTCTACCCGGAAATCATTGACCCGGTCACCGGCGAAGTGCTGCCGGACGGGCAGATGGGCGAACTGGTATTCACGTCGCTGAGCAAGGAAGCCTTGCCGATGATCCGCTACCGCACCCGCGACCTGACGCGATTGCTGCCGGGGACTGCGCGGCCGATGCGGCGGATCGACAAGATCACCGGGCGCAGCGATGACATGTTGATCATTCGCGGGGTGAACGTGTTTCCGACGCAGATTGAGGAGCAGGTGCTGAAAATCAAACAGCTTTCAGAGTGTTATGAGATTCATCTGTATCGCAATGGGAATCTGGACAGTGTGGATGTGCATGTGGAGCTCAAGGCTGAACATCAGCACCTGAGCGATGAACAGCAGAGGGCTGTTTGTGGCGAGTTGAGCCGGCATATCAAGACGTATATCGGGATCAGTTCGCGGATCGTTTTGCAGCCGATGCATTCGATCAAGCGCTCTGAGGGCAAGGCTTGTCACGTGATGGACAAGCGCCCGAAGGCATGACTGCTGCACCCTTTTTGGCCCCGCTTTTGCGGGGCTTTTTTTTTGGCTGTACGCGCGCCTGACAGTCAACCTCACTGCTTCGGACGTACTCGGTCCCTGTGGGAGCTGGCTTGCCAGCGATGACGGTTTTTCAGGCGACATAGGTTTTGAGGGTGTACATATCCATTCCTGCGGTAACGGCCGCTATTGGTTCCGCCCTTACGGCGGGTTACTTGGAAAAGCGCCAAGTAACCAAGCGCCTGCACCCCTGACGTACGGTGCCTCGCCCAGGCTCGGCATGCCCTCGCTCCGGTCCTGCTCCATGGGCCCGCCGCCATCGGCCATCCATGGCCGGGGGCGGCTAACCCGGCATCCCTGCCGGGTTGCCCACTGCGCAGAACCTGCACTCGGCCTTCCGACGGGGCAGATCAAGATCAAGATCAAAACCAAAGCGAGGCGGCCTGATAGCCGACCTGAAGCCCGTCAGGATCATTGGGGAGAACACCAATGCCACGCCCACCAACAATCCCTGTGGGAGCTGGCTTGCCAGCGATGGACGCCCAGACACCGCGTTCATTCAGACCGCACGCGTCATCGTTGACGACCATCGCTGGCAAGCCAGCTCCCACAGGGGAATGCATATACCTGAAGAACCAGGCCGGCCGGTAGGCCGCCTCGGTTGCATTGGCGGTAGTCGCCCCCTCGTGAGGCCGAGAGGAGGTTCTGCGCAGTGGGCACCGCGGCAAGGATGCCGCGGTAGCCGCCCCCGGCCATGGATGGCCGATGGCGGCGGGCCCACGGAGCAGGACCGGAGCGCGGGCATGCCGAGCACTAGCGAGGCACCGAACGAAAGGGGCAAAAGCGCTTGGTTACTTGGCGCTTCTCCAAGTGACTCGCCGTAAGGGCGAAACCAATAGCCGCCGTTACCGAAGAAACGGATATGTACACCCAACCCCTCCACCCCAAAGCGATACAAAAAACAACACGACACGATATTTTCTGTTTGATATTAAATTCTGTATCGCTTATAAAGTTCTCCATGCCCTCGATTCAGATTCAAGGCGGGAGACCCCCATGTACGCACAGCTCGTAGAAACCGGCGTAAAGCGCATCAAAGACCTCTCGGAGATGTCCGAGCAGGAACGCGCCTTCCAGGAAAAAATCGATTCAGAAATCAAGATCGAAGCCAAAAACTGGATGCCTGATGCCTATCGCCAGACCCTGATCCGGCAGATCTCCCAGCACGCCCACTCCGAAATCGTCGGCATGCTGCCCGAAGGCAACTGGGTCACCCGCGCGCCATCGCTCAAACGCAAACTGCAACTGATGGCCAAGATTCAGGACGAAGCGGGCCATGGCCTGTATCTGTACAGCGCCATGGAAACCCTCGGCGCCGACCGTGACGAAGAAATCGCCAAGCTGCACAGCGGCAAGGCCAAGTACTCAAGCATCTTCAATTACCCGACGCTGAACTGGGCCGACATGGGCGCGGTGGGCTGGCTGGTGGATGGCGCCGCGATCGTCAACCAGGTCGTCTTGCAGCGCACTTCGTACGGCCCCTACTCCCGGGCCATGGTGCGCATCTGCAAGGAAGAAAGTTTCCACCAGCGCCAGGGCTACGAAATCCTCCTGACCATGATGCGCCACGGCAATCAGGCGCAAAAAGACATGGTCCAGGACGCGATCAACCGCCTGTGGTGGCCGTCACTGATGATGTTCGGTCCAAGCGACGAACACTCGCCGAACAGCGCCCAGTCCATGGCCTGGAAGATCAAGCGCCAGAGCAACGACGAACTGCGCCAGCGCTTCATCGACCAGACCATCCCGCAGCTGGAACTGCTGGGCTGCACCTGCCCCGATCCGGACCTGAAGTGGAACGCCGAGCGCGGTCACTACGACTTCGGCGAAATCCAGTGGAGCGAATTCTACGAAGTGCTCAAGGGCAACGGCCCGTGCAACCAGGAACGTGTGGCGACCCGCCGCAAAGCCATTGAAGACGGTGCCTGGGTCCGCGAAGCCGCGGTCACCCACGCTCGCAAAAAACAGAACAAGAACGCCGCCTGATCGGCCACCTGATGTGGAGTCACTGAAATGTCTGAATGGACCCTTTTCGAAGTCTTCGTGCGCAGCAAGCACGGCCTCAACCACAAGCATGTCGGCAGCGTGCACGCCGCCGACACCACCATGGCCATCGAGAACGCCCGCGAGCTCTACACCCGTCGCAGCGAAGGCGTGAGCCTGTGGGTGGTGCCTTCGGCGCTGATCACCGCTTCGTCGCCGGATGAAAAAGACCCGCTGTTCGACCCGGCGGACGACAAGGTTTATCGCCACGCCAGCTTCTACGAACTGCCGGCCGAAGTCGGGCACATGTGAGGTCGACCATGAACAACCAGACTGATCTGATCGAATACCTGCTGCGCCTCGGCGACAGCGCCCTGATCCAGGGCCAGCGCCTGTGCCAATGGTGCGGCAAGGCGCCGGCACTGGAAGAAGAACTGGCGCTGATGAATGTCGGCCTCGACCTCGTCGGCCAGGCACGCAACTGGCTCGAATATGCCGCCGAGCTGTTGAACGATGGTCGTGACGCCGATCACCTGGCGTTCCGCCGTGACGAGCGCGCCTATCGCAATCTGCTGCTGGTGGAACAACCCAACGGCGATTACGCGGTGACCATCCTCAAGCAGTTCCTGTACGACGCCTGGCACCTGCAAGTGCTCAGCGGCCTGAGCCAGTCCAACGACGAACGCATCGCCGGCATCGCCGCCAAAGCGGTTAAGGAAGTGACCTATCACTTGCGCCGTTCCGGCGAGTGGGTCGAGCGTCTGGGTGACGGCACCGAGGAAAGCCACAAGCGCATGCTCGCGGCGATCCCTGAGGTCTGGCGTTTTACCGTCGAACTGACCAGCGCAGACGACAGCGAACAACGTTTGCACGCAGCCGGCATCATCCCGGACGCCGCGCAAGTCGCCGCTGCCTGGCAAGCCAAGGTCAACGACATCTTCGCCAGCGCCACCCTGCCCGTGCCGCCCGCGCCAAGCTATTTCTACCTCAACGCCCGCAAAGGCCTGCACACCGAACACCTCGGCATTCTGTTGGCCGAAATGCAATTCCTGCCACGAGCATACCCCGATGCAACCTGGTGAGCTGATCGCCAGCGACCTCGGCGCCCGGCCGGCACAACCGACCGACCTGGCCGCCGCGTGGGCGACCCTGGCGCAGGTCATGGACCCGGAAGTGCCAGTGGTCAGCGTGGTCGACCTCGGCATCGTGCGCGATCTCGACTGGCAGGCCGGGCATCTGCATGTGGTGGTCACACCGACCTACTCCGGCTGCCCCGCCACCGAAGTGATCGAAAGCGATATCCGTGATGCGCTGGAACTCGCCGGTTTCCGGGCGCCGCAACTGGAACGCAAATTGACCCCGGCGTGGACCACCGACTGGATCACCGACAGCGGCCGTGAACGCCTGCGCGCCTACGGCATTGCGCCGCCGGGTGGCAGCACGAGCAAGCGCAGCCTGCTCGGCGAAAGCCCGGTGATCGTCTGCCCGCAATGCGGCAGCGCGCACACCGAAGTGCTCAGCGAATTCGGTTCCACGGCGTGCAAGGCGTTGTACCGCTGCGTCGATTGCCGGGAACCGTTCGACTATTTCAAGTGCATCTGAGCGGCAATCGGCCGTCCCAGCTGGAGAACAATAATGAGTAAATTTCACAGCCTGACCATCAAGGACGTACGCGCCGAGACCCGTGACGCGGTGTCCATCGCCTTCGAGATTCCACAGCACCTGCAAGACAGCTTTCATTTCACCCAGGGCCAGCACCTGGTGATGCGTACGCAAATGGACGGCGAAGAAGTGCGCCGCTCCTATTCGATCTGCACCGGGGTCAACGACGGTGAACTGCGCATCGCGGTCAAGCGTGTGGCGGGTGGACGTTTTTCCGCATTCGCCAACGAGCAATTGAAAGCCGGGCATAGCCTGGAAGTCATGCCGCCCGCCGGGCATTTTTGCGTCGAACTTGATCCGGCGCGCCACGGCAATTACCTGGCGGTCGCGGCCGGCAGCGGCATCACGCCGATCCTGTCGATCATCAAGACCACCCTGCAAACCGAACCGCACAGCCGCGTCACCCTGCTGTACGGCAATCGCTCCAGCTCCGGCGCGCTGTTTCGTGAACAGCTCGAAGACCTGAAAAACCGTTACTTGCAGCGCCTGAACCTGATCTTCGTGTTCAGCCGCGAACAACAGGATGTCGACCTGTACAACGGCCGGATCAACGCCGAGAAATGCGAGCAACTGTTCACCCGCTGGCTCGACGTCAAAGCCCTCGACGCGGCGTTCATCTGCGGCCCGCAGGAAATGACCGAAACCGTGCGCGACAGCCTGAAAGCCAAAGGCATGCCGGCTGAGCGTATCCACTTCGAACTGTTTGCCGCCGCCGGCAGCCAGCAAAAACGCGAAGCGCGGGAGGCTGCTCGCCAGGTGGATGCCGCCGTCAGCCAGATCACCGTCATCAGCGACGGTCGCGCCCTCGCCTTCGATCTGCCACGCAACACCCAGAGCATCCTCGACGCCGGTAACGCCCAGGGCGCCGAACTGCCCTACTCGTGCAAGGCCGGCGTGTGCTCGACGTGCAAATGCAAGGTCATCGAAGGCGAAGTGGAAATGGACAGCAACCACGCCCTGGAAGACTACGAAGTGGCGGCCGGTTATGTGCTGTCGTGCCAGGCCTTCCCGGTCAGCGACAAGGTCGTCCTCGACTTCGATCAGCTCTGATTCCAGCTCCACTCGAAACCTGTAGGAGCGAGGCTTGCCCGCGAAGAGGCCATCAGATCCAAAATCGATGTCGCCTGATATTCCGCCTTCGCGGGCAAGCCTCGCTCCTACAGAGGTCGGGGCACCCGCTTCACCCCACAACAAAAACAACAACACGAGAGAGCGCGCCATGACACCCAAAGACGTAGAACTCATCCGCCAACACCCCGACTTCATCCAGTTGGTCCGCCGCAAACAGAACCTCTACTGGTCGCTGTCGCTGATCATGCTGGTGATCTATTTCGGCTTCGTCCTGCTGGTGGCCTTCTCCCCCGCCACCCTCGGCCAGTCCCTGAGCGGCGGCGTGACGTCGGTGGGCATGCTGGTGGGTGTGGTCATCGTGATGCTGGCTTTCGCGCTGACCGGCTTCTACGTCTATCGCGCCAACAACGTGATCGATCCGCTGAACGAAAAACTCAAGCAGGAGTGCGCCCGATGAGCCGTCTTATCGCGTTGTTCCTGCTGCCGCTGGCTGTGGTCACCGACATGGCCGTAGCCGCCGACGGTGCCTCTCGCCCACTGAACTGGAACGCCATCGGCATGTTCCTGGTGTTCGTGCTGTTCACCCTCGGCGTGACGCGCTGGGCCGCCTTGCGCACCCGTTCCGCCAGCGATTTCTACACCGCCGGCGGCGGCATGACCGGTTTCCAGAACGGTCTGGCGATTGCCGGCGACATGATCTCCGCGGCGTCCTTCCTCGGCATCTCGGCGATGATGTTCCTCAACGGCTATGACGGTTTGCTCTACGCACTGGGTGTGTTGGCGGGCTGGCCGATCATTCTGTTTCTGATCGCCGAACGCCTGCGCAACCTCGGCAAATACACCTTCGCCGACGTGGTGTCCTATCGCCTCGAGCAAACCCCGGTGCGCCTGACCTCGGCCTTCGGCACCCTGACCGTGGCGCTGATGTACCTGGTGGCGCAGATGGTTGGCGCCGGCAAACTGATCGAGTTGCTGTTCGGCATCGACTACCTCTACGCCGTCATGCTGGTCGGCGTGTTGATGGTGTTCTACGTGACCTTCGGCGGCATGCTCGCCACCACCTGGGTGCAGATCATCAAAGCCGTGATGCTGTTGTTCGGCACCACGTTCATGGCGTTCATGGTGCTCAAGCATTTCGGCTTCAGCACCGAGGCGATGTTCGCCGGCGCCACCGCCGTCCATGCCAAGGGCAACGCGATCATGGCTCCCGGCGGTTTGCTGTCGAACCCCATCGATGCGATCTCACTGGGCCTGGGCATGATGTTCGGCACGGCCGGCCTGCCGCATATCCTGATGCGTTTCTTCACCGTCAGCGATGCCAAGGAAGCGCGTAAAAGCGTGTTCTACGCCACCGGTTTCATCGGTTACTTCTACCTGCTGCTGATCATTGTCGGCTTCGGCGCCATCGTGATGGTCGGCACTGATCCAGCGTTCCGCGATGCCAGCGGCGCGATCATCGGCGGCGGCAACATGATCGCCGTGCACCTGGCGCAAGCCGTGGGCGGCAACCTGTTCCTGGGCTTCATCTCGGCGGTTGCCTTCGCCACCATTCTGGCGGTGGTCGCCGGTCTGGCATTGTCTGGCGCATCGGCGGTGTCCCACGATTTGTACGCCTGTGTGATGCGTAAAGGGCAGGCTACCGAGCAGCAGGAAATTCGCGTCTCGCGAATCGCCACGCTGTGCATCGGCGTGCTGGCGATCATCCTCGGCTTGCTGTTCGAGTCGCAGAACATTGCCTTCCTCTCCGGCCTGGTGCTGGCCATCGCGGCGTCAGTGAATTTCCCGGTGCTGTTCCTTTCGATGTACTGGAAAGGCCTGACCACCCGTGGCGCAGTCACCGGCAGCCTGGCGGGGCTGATCTCGGCGATTGTCCTGCTGGTGCTGAGCCCGGCGGTGTGGGTCAACGTGCTGCATCACGACAAGGCGCTGTTCCCCTACTCCAACCCGGCGCTGTTTTCCATGAGCCTGGCGTTCTTCAGCGCCTGGGTGTTTTCGGTCACCGACACCTCGCCGCGAGCGGCCCTTGAACGCGGCCGTTACCTGGCGCAGTTCATCCGTTCGATGACCGGCATCGGTGCCTCCGGCGCCAGCAAGCACTGACCACGACCGACTGACGCCAGGGAATAAAAATAATGAAGCCCGTACCCTACGAATCACTGTTTTCGTTAGCCGCTGCATTGAGCCTGCCCATGGTCGCACCCAGCGCCATGGCTGACTTTATCGATGACAGCAAGGCCCGTATTGAAATGCGCAACCACTACATCAATCGCGATTTCCGCCAGGACAACGCGCCGCAATCCAAGGCTGAAGAATGGGCGCAGGGGTTCACCGCGCGCATCGAGTCCGGATTCACCGACGGCACCTTCGGCTTCGGTCTCGACGCACTGGGGGAACTGGGGCTGAAACTCGACTCCAGCCCGGGTCGCCGTGGCACCGGCCTGCTGCCCTTCGGCCCGAACAGCCATGAACCGGCGGACGAGTTCAGCGAACTGGGGCTCACCGGCAAGCTGCGGGTATCCAAGAGCGTATTGAAGCTCGGCACCCTGCAACCCTTGCTGCCGGTGGCGACCTACAACGACACCCGCCTGCTGGGTTCGACCTTCGAGGGCGGCTTGCTGACCAGCCAGGAAATCACCGGCCTGACCGTGAACACCGGGCGCCTCACCAAGGCGAACCTGCGGGATTCCTCCAGCAACGATGACATCGGCTATGGCGCCGCGAGCAGTGATCACTTCGACTTCGCCGGTGGCAGCTACGCGTTCAGCCCGCAGCTGAACCTGAGCTACTACTACGGCAAGCTCGATCAGATCTATCGCCAGCAGTTCGTCGGACTGGTGCATACCCAGCCACTGGGCAACGGCTTCAACCTGCGCAGCGACATTCGCTATTTCGACAGCCGGGGCGACGGCGCCGAGCGGGCCGGGCGTATCGACAACCGCAATTTCAACAGCATGTTCACCGTGTCCCACGGTGCCCACAAAGTCAGTGCCACGTACCAGCAGTTGTCCGGCGACAGTGCCTTTCCGTTCCTCAACGGCGGCGATCCGTACGTGGTCAACCTGGTGACCTACAACACCTACACCCGCGCCGACGAGGATTCCTGGCAGCTGCGTTACGACTATGACTTCGCGGCGCAAGGCATTCCCGGCCTGACCTTCATGACCCGCTACACCGACGGCCGCCACGTCAAGGCCGGTGCCGTCGACAACGGCCGTGAATGGGAGCGCGACACCGACATCAGTTACGTGATCCAGAGCGGCCCGTTCAAGGACGTCAGCCTGCGCTGGCGCAACGTGACCTTCCGTTCCGGCAATGGCTTGAGCACCGCCCTCGATGAAAACCGGCTGATCGTCGGCTACACCGTGGCGCTTTGGTAATTCCTGATAGGGCGCGGTCAGAGCCGCGCCAGACTTTTTCTTAACCTGGAGGAATCGTGATGCCTCACGCCCCTACCCTGCAAAGTTTCATCGCCGGTCGCTGGATCGGCCAACACGGTGCGCAGGTGCTGCGCAGCGCCATCGACGGCCACGAGATTGCGCGCACCCACGAAGAGCGTCCGGACTTCGCCGAAGCCATCGAGCACGGTCGTCGCCAGGGTGTCAGCGGGTTGATGGCGCTGGATTTCCAGCAGCGGGCCCAACGTCTAAAGGCATTGGCCTTGTACCTGAGCGAACGCAAGGAACAGCTTTACGCGATCTCCCACCACAGCGGCGCCACCCGCGCCGACAGCTGGATAGACATCGAAGGCGGCAACAGCACGCTGTTCACCTACGCCAGCCTCGGCTCGCGGGAACTGCCGTCGGGCAACATCGTCCACGAAGGCCCGGCGCTGCAACTGAGCAAACTGGGGACCTTCGCCGGCACGCACATTCTGGTGCCGCGAGGCGGCCTGGCGGTGCACATCAACGCGTTCAACTTCCCGATCTGGGGCATGCTGGAAAAGTTCGCACCGAGCTTTCTCGCCGGCATGCCGTGCATCGTCAAGCCGGCCAGCGCCACCAGCTACCTGACCGAAGCCGTGGTACGCCTGATGGACGAATCCGGTTTATTGCCGGCGGGCAGCCTGCAATTGATCATCGGCAGCACCGGTGATTTGCTCGACCGCCTGCAAGGCCAGGACGTAGTGACCTTCACCGGTTCGGCCGACACCGCGGCCAAGCTGCGGGTCAACCCGAACCTGATCCGCAATTCGGTGCCGTTCAACGCCGAAGCCGACTCGCTGAACTGCGCGATACTCGCCCCGGACGTCACCCCGGACGATGAAGAATTCGAGCTGTTCATCAAGGAAGTCGCCCGGGAAATGACCACCAAGGCCGGGCAGAAATGCACCGCCATCCGTCGCGCCATTGTGCCGGCCAAACACATTGATGCGGTCGCCAGCCGTTTGCGCGATCGGCTGAAGAAAGTCGTGGTCGGCGACCCGTCGGTGGAAGGCGTGCGCATGGGTGCGCTGGCGTCCCACGATCAGCAAAAAGACGTCGCCGAACGCCTGGAAAGCCTGCTGCAAAGCAGCGATATGCTGTTCGGTGCCCGCGACGGTTTCGAGCCGCGCGGTGAAAACGTCAGCCAGGGGGCGTTCTTCGCGCCGACCCTGTTGCAAGCCCGCGACCCGCACGCCGAGGGCGGCGCCCACGACATCGAAGCGTTCGGCCCGGTCAGCACGCTGATGGCCTATGACGATCTGGATGAAGCACTGGTGTTGGCCGCTCGCGGCAAAGGCAGTCTGGTGGCGAGTTTGATCACCAAAGACCCGCAGATCGCCGCCAAGGCCATCCCGGTCGCGGCCGCCTGGCACGGTCGCTTGCTGGTACTGGATCGCGAATCCGCCGCCGAATCCACCGGCCACGGTTCGCCCCTGCCGCAACTCAAACACGGTGGCCCGGGGCGTGCCGGCGGCGGTGAAGAACTCGGTGGTCTGCGCGCGGTGAAGCACTACCTGCAACGCGCGGCGGTACAAGGTTCCCCGACCATGCTGGCCGCCGTCACCGGCGAATACGTGCGCGGCGCCAAAGTCATTGAAACCGAAGTACATCCATTCCGCCGCTTCTTCCAGGACTTGCAGATTGGCGAGTCGCTGCTGACCCATCGCCGTACCGTGACCGAGGCCGATCTGGTGAACTTCGGTTGCCTGTCCGGCGATCATTTCTACATGCACTTCGACGAGATCGCGGCCAAGGAATCGCAATTCGGCAAGCGCATCGCTCACGGTTACTTTGTGCTATCGGCGGCGGCCGGTCTGTTCGTGTCGCCAGCACCGGGCCCGGTATTGGCCAACTATGGTCTGGATACGTTGCGCTTCATCAACCCGGTGGGGATTGGCGACACGATCCAGGCGCGCCTGACGTGCAAGCGCAAAATCGATCAGGGGAAAAAGAGCCCGCAGGGCATTCCACAGGGCGTGGTGGCGTGGGATGTGGAGGTGACCAATCAGTTGGGTGAGCTGGTTGCCAGTTATGACATTTTGACCCTGGTCGTTAAACGCGAGGAATGATCAGGATTCCTGGTTGACCACAGATGGTGTGGTCAACCTGAATCCACTGTGGGAGCTAGCTCCCACAGGTTCCGGGGGGTGATAGAAAATTCACGGATCAATGCTTGCGCAACCACTCGATAAACAGCGCAAACAACTCCGACTGCGAACAGATGCTCAGCTTCAAATACAGATTCTTGCGGTGCATGCGCACCGTTTCCGGCGAGATCCCCAACTGACTGGCCGTGGATTTCACCGAGTGCCCCCGCAACACCATGTGCGCCACTTCCCGCTCGCGCTCGGTCAGCACGTCGCTGCCGAAGTGTTCGAAAGCCGACTGCACCCGTTGCTTGAGATCGTCACGCCTGCCCGCTTCGTGATCACTGTGCATCTCGACACGATGCTGCAAGCCACGCTGGCCGAATTCGGCAATGAATTCGCGCACCAATGGCTCGACGGCGCGCAACAGGTTCAATTGTTCGACCCGCAGGCTTTCACCGCCAAAACCTTGAAAGAGGCTCACGGAAATCTGTGTGTCATGACCGGTATCAACCAGGTAAAAGCTGTCCTCGGAACTGCCCGCTTTCAAGTAGTAAGTCTTGTAGTACTCACTGTCGAAAAAGTTGTCCGGGGCAATTTCCTCCAGGTGATAAAACCCTTCCGCCAACCCTTGCTCAACGGCCAGGCAGAACGGATCGAGCAGATACCCTCCGGAAAAGTAACGTTCAAGCAGCGAGACCCGATACTGTTCCGCAATGCCCCGCTGATACAGCAACTGTGGCGGACGGTCCTTGTGTTCCAGGCTGATCATCACCGATTCGATCGACACCAGATGCCCGAACGCCGACGCCAGATAGCGCAGCGCGTCGGGCTCATCGATATGCGCGAAGGCCTCGCGCAGGTCGTCGTGCCATTTGTGCAATGCCCCGAAGGGCATGGCGATCAGGGTGTCGTCGTTTGGTTTGCTCATGCCCCGCAGTCTAGCGGGTGAACCGGTTCCTCGTAACCGCGGGTTCAACGAACTCATTGGCCGAAATACTGACCGCTCTGCTCAAGCTCGGCCGCCACTTCAACAATGCACACCCGCAGGGTTTCGACGATTTCATCCACCTGGGCACACGTCAGAATCAGCGGTGGCGACATCACGTTAAGGTGCATGATCGGCCGCACCAGCAACCCTCGGGCCTGGGCACGGGAATGAATCCTCTCGCCAATGTTGATCTCGTCTGCAAACAGTGCCTTGGTGCGCTTGTCCGCGACGAACTCCACGCACGCCATGAACTTCTGGCAGCGCACATCGCCCACCAGCGGCAAATCCCTGAGTGTCGCCAGGCGTTCTTCCAGATAGGCACCGACCACATCGACATGCTCAAGCAGGTTTTCCCGCTCGATGATTTCGATGTTCTTCAGCGCCGCCGTGCAGCACACCGGATGGCCGCTGTAGGTGAAGCCGTGGGTAAAGCAGCGGCCCTTGCCGGGCTCGGCGATGACTTTCCAGATACGGTCGGAAAAAATGCACGCGCCCAGTGGCAGATAAGCGGACGTCAGCCCTTTGGCTGTAGTGATGATGTCGGGCTGCACATCGAACACATCATAGGAAGCGAAGAACTTGCCCAGCCGGCCAAAGGACGTCACCACCTCATCGGCGACAAACAGAATGTCGTAGCGCTGGCACACTTCCCACATGCGTTTCAGATAACCCTTGGGCGGAATGATCACACCGCCCGAGCCCATGACCGGCTCGGCAAAAAAGCCCGCGACCTTGTCGGCGCCGATGGACAGAATCTTGTCCTCGAACTCTTGCACCAGAAAGTCGAGGAACTGCGCTTCGTCCATGCCGTCCGGCGCGCGGTACGGGTTCGGGTTGGACACGTGGTGAATCTTGTCGTTGGCGTAATCGAACTCCGGCACACGGTCGGCGGCCTTGTTACCGATCGACATCGTCAGCGCGGTCGAGCCGTGATAGGCGTTGAAGCGAGCGATGACGTGCTTCTTGTCCGGTTTGCCACGGCAGTTCTGGTAGTACTGAATCAGGCGGTACGCGGTGTCCACGGCGGTAGAGCCACCAGTGGTCAGGAACACGTGATCGAGATCCCCCGGCGCCAGGCTGGCGAGCTTCTCGCACAGCTCGATAGCGACGTTGTTGGACATGTCGGAGAACGGGTTCGAATAGGCCAGCTGCCGCACCTGGTCGGCAATCGCCTGGGCCATTTCTTCACGGCCCAGACCGATGTTGGTGCACCACATGCCACCCACGGCATCGAGAAAACGGTTGCCCTGCGTGTCGTAAATATAGGCGCCGTCACCGGCCACAATGTTCAACGAACCCTGTTCAGCGTGCTCGTCGAACATGTGATAGCCGTGCATGTAGTGCGCTTTATCGGCTTTGACCAAGTGCGACTCATCGATGGCGGACAATACTTTTCTGGTAGGCGTAGCCATATAAAAAACCTCAGACCGAATAGTTGGACGATCAGATGCCGCTTTTCACCGTGCTCCAGACGCGGGTCATGGCGCGCATGTCTTTCGCGTCCTGGGTCTTTTGCGGAAACAGGCGCTGACGGGTTTCTTCATCGGGATAGATGGCGGGGTTGTTGCGCACATCGGCATCCAACAATGGCGTCGCTGCCGCGTTACTGTTGGCGTAGTGGATGTAGTCCGTGACGTCGGCCATCACCTGGGGCTGCATCAAGTAGTCGAGGAACTTGTGGGCATTGGCGACGTGAGGGGCATCGGCTGGAATGTACATGTTGTCAAACCAGATCAATGAACCTTCCGAAGGAATGAAATAGGACAGCTTGATGTTCAGCTTGGCCTCTTCGGCACGGGCCATGGCCGTCGCATAGTCCCCGGACCAGGTCATGGCCATGCACACATCGCCATTGGGCAGGCTGGTCAGGTAGTTGACCGAGTCGAATTTGCGGATGTATGGGCGCACCGACAACAGCAACTCTTGCGCGGCTTTCAGGTCTGCCGGCGCGGCACTTCTCGGGTCTCGGCCCAGGTACTTCAGGGCCAGTGGAATGACTTCGGTGGGTGCGTCGACCAGGGTGACGCCGCAGTCGGCGAAGCGCGAAACGATCTTGGGATCGAAGATCATTGCCAGTGAACCGATCGGCGCATCCGGCATGCGTTCCTTGATCTTGTCGACGTTGTAGGTGATGCCGTTACTGCCCCAGGTATAGGGCGCGGAGTAGACCGTGCCGGCGTCGAACCCTTGCATGTCCTGCAGAACTTTCGGGTCGAGGTTGGTCCAGCCGGGCAGTAACTTTTTATTCAGCGGCTGGAATACCTTGGCTTTGATCAGGGGTGGTGCGAGGGATGCGTTCAGCACCACGAGGTCATAACCGGAGTGGCCGGTGAGCAACTTCGCCTGGACCGTTTCATAGGCGTCGAAGGTGTCGTAGATCACTTTGATACCGGTGGCCTTCTGGAACTCGGCGAGGGTGTTTTCGCCGATGTAGTCCGCCCAGTTGTAAAGCCTGAGGGTGTTGCTGTCGTTGACGTCGGCGGCTTGGACGTTGGTCATCAGAGGAATGAGTAACAGGCTGGAAATCACCGTGAGGGCCTTGCGCATAGCAAATTCACCTTATCAAGCGAGTTCGGCTCTGGATGAGCGGATGAACTTACTATTGGGGGATTCGGTGATTGGCGCCATACCCCGAATGGGGGTGTGGAGCGTGGTGTTCATTTTTTGGTTACGGGCACTTTTGTCCCCCGGACAATCCGTATCACAATGCTCTGAGCATATGCTGGATCGCCTTGTGACCGGACTTTGGAGCATCGGTAAAAAAGTCCGCGATACGTGCTGCAAATTTTTGAGTATTTTGGAAGGACTCATTGATTGTCAAAGCGCTGTCGTTGATGGACACCATGACAAAAGCACTTTGCTCGCTGCCTACAAATCCGATGGATGCGCGGTCAGCACCATGATTCAAAATGATTAAAAATGAGTTTTCCGTAATCGGGCACTTTTGAACTTCCCATTCCGGAGGTTCGTTCTCATGAAAAACCTGCGCAAGCCTGGATAAAAAAGAAGCCCGACGAGTAGCTTCCCCCTGCAATCGCTGCTCCGCCAAGACCAATACTCGACTCCAGGCGTCAACGTCAAAGGAAGCATAGTGAGTGCATTCGAAGCACTCACTGGCTGGTCCCTTGTGCATATATTGCGTCTCGGGGGGCATGCAAGTGCCATAGGAAAGAGAGCCAACCATTTCCTCTCTATACTTGCTCAAGAATTTTTCCACAGTTGCTCCGGCAGACCCTGCGATCAAACGAGTGTCTTCGGTTCCTGTCGGCAAATCATAATAGAGGTCATCCGCAACCGGTAATGTTGAAGTCCTGTCGACGGGTGAACCGTCATTTACCCAGCTGGTTGCTGAATGCTCTGGATATTCTTCTTCAAACTGCTCCAGTAAAGCAACGAGTCGTTCTCGTTGAATCGGGTCAGCCATGATTTCAGCGAGCAGCACGGCTGACGCGTCGTAACCACTTTGAGTATCCAGATCAGCACTGAACCCCTTCAGTTCACGAAGCGCGTGAGCGAGTTCGCCCTTTGAGAGTTGAGGTATGGTGTTTGGCATAAAATTCACTCTACCTTTCGGCCTTCAGTAGCGCAAAGCGTAACCATCGCCGCCTATCGCCGAGCATCATACAGAGCAGAAAACGCCTGTGCGTCCGCCCCGTTGAAATGGAAATATTCTTCGGGCCGTCCGCGGCGCCACACTGCCGTGATGCAGCCATTGGTGGGTGATAGACGTCTCATCCTGCAGCTGGCTCCGTAGAACTCAATGAGTTTTCTGCCACCCTTCGGGTCTGCATGCAGCAACAACTCCCCGTCTTCACCTTCGTCCAGAGCAGCCTGAATCGTGCAATCGATTAACGCCTTGGCAACACCTCGAACCACCGGCTGATTCAAAAACTGCTCATAAGCCTCCGACGGTGCATCAGAAAGGTACCAGGTGAAAGCTCGCTTCCGTTCAACACCCTCAACATTGCAATGGAGCTTCGGAACAATGGAAAGCATCCCTATCGGAAATTTTTGCTCGCCCTTGGAAACGACAACACACATCGCTTTTCCTCTTTCGGAGGCATTTCCCGGCATCCGGGTAAGGTAATTATGGATAGCCACGAACTTAAGGTAAGTTGGCCAGCGCCATCCAACGTCTGCCCTTACTTTCTTGCTCGTCGTACCGTCATGCGCGTAATTGCTATTGACGAGCGGTTGGACGTTCTCGTGCCATTGCATTGCCAGCGCCTTGGTCATAGGTACAACAGACACTTTCACTTGAAGTGTGTTACCGAAGGAGTCGCTGGCTGGTAATGACGAAATGGGCCGCTGTAACGGCATAACTGGACGTCCTTGCTCGTAAATGTCGAAGTTTTTATAGGCTTTAGCCGTGGATAACCAAAGCCACTATCCATGTGCTTCAAGGTTGCTAATCAAGCTAGCACAGGGTTTGCAACTTCGCGTCCAGCGGCACTTTTCCGAATATTTCTGAATTGTCATGAAAGAAGTTCAGGATAAAAATTGTCCGAATATGACCCACGCCTTCGGCCTTTTCCTACATCACTTTGCATGGCTACCTACGGTCAAACAGCAATGGATCTGCTTTCTACCGACGTCAGGGCCGGGCCGAGGATGTTCGGAATCGCCATGCCGAACGCCAGCACCACCAGCAGCATCGGCCACACAAATAAAGAGCTTTCTGCAAACAGCAGTACGCCACTGCCACCGACCAGTTCCAGCGCCGCTGCCACCTGAATCAGCTGCGAGCCGCCCACACCTCGACGCAGCAGCCGCTTGTTAAGCCAGGCACCTAGGCCGGAACCCAAGGCCAGGATCACCCCGCTATAGCCGAACATCTGCGCACTCAGACCCAATCGCTGAAACGCGAAATGACCGAGGCTGTAGTAACTGAACAGAGCGACATTGAAAAGCGCCACCAGCAGCGTCGAACGCCAGATATCGCGGTCGCCGAACATCCGCCACAGTGTCTCGAACAGGGCAGGCGTTGCTACGGGCTGCGGTCGTGTCTCTGGCAAGTGCCTGGCTGAAATAAGCACCTGACGACCGGAAGCAAAAATAAATTGCCACTAAATATGACATGCGTCATATTACGTGCGTAATTAAACGCCGTTTCCTACAGGTAACCCTTCATGACCAGCATGCCTTCCGTTGAGCCCGACCTGGCTGTCCCGGTGACCACTCCAAAGCCTCCCCTGCTCAAGCGCCTGATCTTGCTGACCCTGGCCATTGCCGCCCTGGTGTTCGCGGGTTTCTATGCGGCGCATTGGTGGACCGCCGGTCGTTTCATCGAAGAAACCGACGACGCCTACATCGGTGGCGACGTGACGGTGATCGGGCCGAAGGTGGCGGGTTACATCGAAGAGGTGCTGGTCACCGACAACCAGAAAGTGAAGGCCGGTGATGTGCTGATCCGCCTCGACTCCCGCGACTACCGCGCCAACCTGGCCAAGGCCGAAGGTGCAGTCGCCGCAGAAGAAGCCTTGCTCGCCAACCTCGACGCCACCGAACAACTGCAACACGCTGTAATCGGCCAGGCCCGCGCCGGGATCGATGCCACTGGTGCCGAAACCTCTCGCTCCCGGGATGACGATGCGCGTTACAAAAAACTGGTTGGCAGCAACGCTGTCTCGGTAGAAAGCGCCCAACGCGCCAACGCCACCTTCAAGACCGCCCAGGCACTCAGTGCCCGGGCCCAGGCTGAGTTGCTGGCCGCGCAACGCCAGTTGAACGTGATCGCAACCCAGAAACAGCAAGCCCGTGCCGCGCTGATGCAGGCCCGCGCCGAGCGTGATCTGGCGCAACTGAACGTCGGTTACACCGAGTTGCGCGCACCGATGGATGGCGTGATCGGCAATCGCCGGGCGCGGGTCGGCGCGTATGCGCAGGCCGGTTCGCAACAGTTGTCGGTGGTGCCGGCGAGCGGGTTGTGGGTCGATGCCAACTTCAAGGAAGACCAACTGGCGCACATGACACCGGGTCAACGGGTGGTCATTCACGCAGATGTACTTTCGGGGCAGGTTTTCCACGGTCATCTGGACAGTCTCGCGCCGGCCAGTGGTTCGCAGTTCAGCGTGTTGCCACCGGAAAACGCCACCGGCAACTTCACCAAGATCGTGCAACGGGTGCCGGTGCGGATCGTGCTCGATCCGGCCGATGGCGTGCTCGGTCATCTGCGTCCGGGTCTGTCGGTCACCGCTGAAGTGGATACGCGCAAGGAGCCTGAAACCCCAGTCGTGGCTCGCGCACCATGAGCCGCGCCCTCGCCGCCCCTGCGCAACCGTTCAACGCCGCCAACATGGCGACGGCGACCAAGGTCTTCGCCTTCGCCACCATGTGCATGGGCATGTTCATTGCGCTGCTGGATATCCAGATTGTCTCCGCGTCATTGCGCGATATCGGCGGCGGACTGTCGGCGGGCACTGACGAAACCGCGTGGGTGCAGACCAGCTACCTGATCGCCGAAATCATCGTGATTCCGCTGTCCGGCTGGCTCTCCCGAGTGTTCTCGACACGCTGGTTGTTCTGCGCGTCCGCGGTGGGGTTCACCCTCGCCAGCCTGCTCTGCGGCGCGGCCTGGAACATCCAGAGCATGATCGCCTTCCGCGCCCTGCAAGGGTTTCTCGGCGGCTCGATGATCCCGCTGGTGTTTACCACGGCGTTCATTTTCTTCACCGGCAAACAACGGGTCATCGCGGCGGCCACGATTGGCGCGGTGGCCTCATTGGCGCCGACGCTGGGGCCGGTCATCGGCGGCTGGATCACCGACATTTCGTCCTGGCACTGGCTGTTCTACATCAACCTGGTGCCGGGGATTTTCGTTGCGGTGGCAGTACCGATGCTGGTGAAAATCGATCAACCGGAACTGTCGTTGCTCAAAGGCGCCGACTACCTGAGCATGGTGTTCCTGGCGCTGTTTCTCGGTTGCCTGGAATACACCCTCGAAGAAGGCCCGCGCTGGAACTGGTTCAGCGACCGCACGATTCTGACCACCGCGTGGATCAGCGGCCTGGCGGGCCTGGCGTTCATCGGTCGAACCTTGCATGTGGCCAATCCGATTGTCGATTTGCGCGCCCTGAAAGACCGCAACTTCGCCCTCGGCTGCTTCTTCTCGTTCGTCACCGGGATCGGCCTGTTCGCCACCATTTACCTGACGCCGCTGTTTCTCGGCAGGGTGCGTGGCTACGGCGCGCTGGACATTGGTCTGGCGGTTTTCTCCACCGGGGTGTTCCAGATCATGGCGATTCCGCTGTATGCCTTTCTGGCCAACCGCATCGATCTGCGCTGGATCATGATGACCGGCCTCGGGCTGTTCGCGTTGTCGATGTGGGATTTCAGCCCGATCACCCATGACTGGGGGGCCAAGGAATTGATGTTGCCGCAAGCGCTGCGCGGGATTGCCCAGCAATTGGCGGTGCCGCCAGCGGTCACCCTGACCCTCGGCGGATTGGCGCCCTCCCGGCTCAAACATGCTTCGGGCTTGTTCAATCTGATGCGCAACCTCGGCGGTGCCATTGGCATCGCCGCGTGTGCAACGATCCTCAACGACCGGACCAACCTGCACTTCACCCGCCTGGCGGAAAACCTCAACAGCACCAACGAAGCGCTGAATCAGTGGCTGTCCCAGGTCGGCAACAACTTCGCCACCCTCGGCCAGAGCGGTGACGCGGGCGTCACCGCCAGCCTGCATCAGTTATGGCTGCTGACCTACCGCGAAGCACAGACACAAACCTACGGCGACGCGTTCCTGATGATCGGGGTCTGCTTCGTCATCGCCACGGCGATGGTGCCCTTGATGCGCAAGGTGCAACCACCGGCCGCGCCGTCAGCAGACGCTCACTGATCAGGCCTGAGGCGTTTTACGGAAACCTACCGCCAGGCGATTCCAGCTGTTGATGGTGGAAATCGCCACGGTCAGGTCGACCATTTCCTTTGGCGTGAACTGCGCGCTGACCACTTCGTAGTCTTCGTCCGGCGCGTGGGTCAGGCTCAGTTGAGTCAGGGATTCGGTCCAGAGCAGCGCAGCACGTTCACGATCAGTGAAGAACGGCGCCTCGCGCCAGGCGGTCACGGCGAACAGGCGACGCGGGGTTTCTCCGCCCTTGATGGCATCGGTGGTGTGCATGTCGATGCAGAAGGCACAGCCGTTGATTTGCGAAGCACGCAGCTTGACCAGTTCGATCAGGTTTTTTTCCAGCGGCAGCTTCGAGACGGCGGTTTCCAGGGCGATCATGGCTTTGAGTGCATCAGGGGAAGCGGTGTAAAAATCGATACGCGGTTTCATGTCGGGCTCCAGGAGCAAGTGGGGGTGGAGCTAAGTTAATCCCGCAGGCCGGTTGCTCAAATAGCCAATATTCCAGAAGTCGAGGAGACCACCCCACAAACTCTGCAGGAGCGAGCTTGCTCGCGATGAACTCCAGAGCGACGCGTTTAATCAGACAACACGCGTCATCGTTAACGTCCATCGCGAGCAAGCTCGCTCCTACAGAACGTACGAAAATTAAATACGCCGGGCTGATTGCCAGCACTCGGTCCGCGCCACTAGAATGCGATCAATTCTTAATTGCAATCAGTCCAGGACGCCCGAAACGAGTATCGGTCCCCCATGTCGTCAGTCGACCCACCTTCGAACCAGCAAATCCACACCCTCTACAGCGAACACCACGGTTGGCTTCAGGGGTGGCTGCATCGAAAACTTGGCAACCGCTGCGACGCGGCCGACCTGGCCCATGATACGTTCCTGCGCCTGTTGACCCGGCAAGTCGCCAAACCCCTGGGGAGCGAGCCCCGTGCCTTGCTGACGCACATCGCCAAGGGCCTGGTGATCGACCGCTGGCGACGTCAGGACATCGAGCGCGCCTATCTGGAAACCATCGCTCAATTGCCGGTCGCCGACGTCCCGTCGCCGGAAACCCGCCTGCTGATTCTCGAAACCCTGATGCGCATCGAAGCGCTGTTGCGCGAATTGCCGACGGTCACTCGCGAGACCTTCATGCTGTCGCAGATCGAAGGGCTGACCTATGCGCAGATCGCCACACGCCTGAGTGTGTCGCTGATCACCGTCAAACGGCACATGCGTGCCGCGTTCATTGCCTGCCTGAGTGTCGCCTGATGAATTCGTCGATGATCAACCCGCAGATTCTCGGCGAAGCCGCCGACTGGCTGGTGCAGCTGCATTCAGGGACCGCAACGCCGTCCGACCATCAGGCCATTGCCCATTGGCGCAGCCGCAGTGCCGAGCATGCCCAGGCCTGGCTGCGGGCCGAAGCGCTGCTCGGCGAGTTTCGCAGCGTTCCGGCCAACCTCGCCATCCAGACCCTGCAACGGGCTTCGCGCCAAGAAGGCCTCAGCCGCCGCCAGACCCTCACGCGTGTGGGCTTGTTCCTGATGGCCGGCCCTTTGGGCTTCGCCTCGCAACATATGCCCTGGCAACAATGGACTGCCGATCAGCGGACCGCCGTGGGCGAACAGAAACGCCTGCAACTGCCCGACGGCAGCGAGCTGCTGCTCAACACGGAAAGTGCCGTCAACATTGCCTTCAACGAGCATGCGCGACGCGTCATGCTCTTGGACGGCGAAGTGTTGATCAGCACTGCGGGGGATCCCGCAGCCCGGCCATTTATCGTTGAAACCCCGCAATGCGTTAGCCGTGCGTCGGGAGCCCGGTTTTGCGTGCGGATCCATGGTTCGCGAAGCCAGGTATCGGTGCTCGAAGGGCTCGTGGACGTCACGCCGCTGTTGCTGTCACAGAGCACTACCCTCAAGGCCGGTGAACGCCAGGGCTTCAAACTCGACCGGTTCGATCCGGTGGAACGTTTCGACACCAGCGCCCTGGCCTGGGACAAGGGCATGTTGCTGGCCAACAATATGCGCCTGGACGAACTGCTCGGTGAACTGAGCCGCTACCGTCCCTGCGTGTTGCGCTGTCATGCCGATGTCGCGGGTTTGCGGGTGTCGGGGGCCTTTTCCCTGCGCGATACCGACGCGAGCCTGCGTCTGCTCGGCGATACGCTGCCGCTGAAAATCAGCAGCCTGACCCGGTACTGGCTGTCGGTCGAACCGCGGGTCTGAAGGCACCGTCAATTTTTTTCACTCCTCCCTGATACCTTTCTGCGTTTCGTTCGGTGTGTGGATAGACCTCTTCAATTCCACGCGCTCGACAGGAACGCCGAATGACTTCAACGCCGCTGCACCGCCCCGCCGATTTCCCGCTCAAGGTCCTGAGCCTGAGCATTGCCCTGGCCTTTACCGCGTTGCTGCCCGTCACCAGTCAGGCCGCCGACAGTGTCAACGAAAGTGCCAGCCGCCACGTCAATATCGGGCCTGGGTTGCTCAGCCAGACGCTGGCGCAATTCGCCGTGGCGGTCGGGGTGCCGTTGTCATTCGATCCGGCACAACTGGGCGATCGCCAGAGTCCGGGGTTGCAGGGCAACTACAGCGTGCAATCGGGCTTCGCGCAATTGCTCGAAGGCAGTGGTTTCGAGCTGATCAGCACGGGCGGGAGCGGTTACACCGTGGCGCCGCGAATGGCCGCCGACGGCGCACTGGAATTGGGTGCCACCAACGTCAGCGCCCTGCGCGACGACAACGCTGACACCTACGGCGGCGGCCAGGTCGCCAAGGTGGCGCAGGTCGGCATGCTCGGCAACCAGGCGTTGAAAGACCTGCCGTTCAGCGTCACCAGCTTCACCGCAAAAACCATCGCCGACCAACAGGCCCAGACCGTCGGCGATGTGTTGCTCAACGATGCCTCGGTGCGTCAGTCCGCCGGTTTCGGCAACTTCTCCCAAGTGTTCATGATTCGCGGTTTGCCGCTGGCGTCCGATGACATTTCCTATAACGGCCTGTACGGCGTATTGCCGCGACAGATCATCGCCACCGAAGCGCTGGAGCGGGTCGAGTTGTTCAAGGGGCCGAACGCTTTCGTCAACGGGGTCACGCCCAGCGGCAGCGGGATTGGCGGCGGCGTCAACCTGCAACCCAAACGTGCCAACGATGTGCCGACCCGCAGCGTCACCCTCGATTACAGCGCCGATGGCCGGGTCGGCGGGCATCTGGATCTGGGCCAGCGCTTTGGCGAAGACAACCGCTTCGGCGCCCGGGTCAACCTGATGCAACGCGAAGGCGACACCGCCGTCGATGACGAAGACCAGCGCTCGTCGCTGATCAGCCTCGGCCTGGACTATCGCGGCGATCGCCTGCGCGTGTCGACGGACCTGGGCTACCAGAAACAGGTGATCAATCAGGGCCGTTCGGTGGTGTACGTCGATTCGTCCTTGCAGAAAGCGCCCAAGGTCCCGGACGCCAATGCCGGCTATGCGCAGAGCTGGAGCTACTCGCAACTGGAAGACACCTTCGGCATGGCCCGCGCCGAATACGACCTCAGCGACAGCTGGACCGCCTACGTTTCCGGCGGCGCCAAACACACCCGGGAAAACGGCGTGTACTCGTCGCTGACCGTCACCAACCTCAATGGCGCCGCCCGTGGCGGCATGCTTTACCCGCCGCACGACGAGGATAACCAAAGCCTGATGGCCGGCCTCAATGGCCACTTGAACACCGGGCCGATCAGCCATCAGCTCAACCTCGGCCTGGCAGGTATCTGGGGCCAGCAACGCTCGGCGTTCGAAACGATTGCCACCGCCGGGCGCTACAGCACCAACCTCTACGATGTCACTGATAAACCGCGTCCACGGGCCACCTCGTTCGGCAGCGACATTCATGATCCGCGCATCGTCGGCAAGAACACCCTGCGCAGCGCGGCGGTGTCCGACACCCTGGGTTTCATCGACGATCGCGTGTTGCTGACCCTCGGCGTACGCCGCCAGACGCTGAACGTCGACGGCTGGAACACCACCACCGGCGCGCGCACCTCAAGCTATGAAGAGTCGATCACCACGCCGGTCTATGGCCTGGTGATCAAGCCGTGGGAACACGTTTCGTTTTACGCCAACCGCATCGAAGGCCTGGCCAAGGGGCCGACACCACCGACCAGTGCGATCAACCGCGACGAAACCTTCGCCCCGGTGCGCAGCAAGCAAATCGAAGCCGGCGTGCGCCTGGACATGGACACTTATGGCGCGAGCCTGGGCGTGTACCGCATCGAGCAGCCGTCGAGCTATACGCAGAACGGGATCTTTCGGGTCGATGGCCAGCAGCAGAACAAAGGCGCGGAGCTGAACATCTACGGCGAACCCCTCGATGGCCTGCGCTTGCTGAGCGGTGCGACGCTGATGAAGACCGAAATCGAAGGCAGCACCAACGGTGTCAACGATGGCAACCGCGCCGTCGGCGTGCCACACTTTCAGCTCAACGTCGGCGCCGATTGGGACGTGCCGGGGATTGAAGGGGCGGCGCTAAGCGCACGGATGTTGCGCACGGGCGGGCAATACCTGAATGCCGCCAACACTCAAAGCATTCCGGCATGGAACCGTTTTGATGTGGGGTCGCGGTATGCGTTCAGGCTGGATGAGAAGGAAATCACCTTGCGCGCCAATCTGGAGAACGTGGCGAACAAGGCGTATTGGGCGTCGGCGAATGGCGGGTATCTGACGCAAGGAACGCCCAGGACGTTGAAGGTGTCGGCGACTTTGGATTTCTGATCTGATTTCTGGGCGAACCGGCCACCGCTTTCGCGAGCAAGCCCGCTCCCACATTCGACCGTATTTCACTTTGAAAACGCGGTCGAATGTGGGAGCGGGGCTTGCTCGCGAACCGCGCAGCGGCCATTCACCAAAAATCCCTAAGCCCGACTGCGCAACCACTGCAAGAACCCCTTCTTCGCCACCACCTTCGGCGCTTCCTGGGTCAACGATTGGGCCTTGTGCAAACGGAAATCCAGCAGCGCCTTCATCGCTTCGCCGATGTCATGCCGCGCATCCAGGCAGGGTTTGAGGTAGTCCTTCTCGATCCGGTACAAACTGCAGGGGGTCTTGGCGGTGAAGTCCGCCGGCAGCGCCGTGTCCGAGAGGATCCCGCCCTCGCCGATCACTTCGCCCGGCCCCATGCGTCCGGATTCAAACTTGACTCCTGCGCGGCTCAGCGACACCGACACCACGCCGGATTCGATGATGAACAAATGATCGCTGACCTCCCCCGCCGGCAGGATCATTTCCCCGGGACGGAAAGTTTGCAGGCTCATGTGCTGGCTGAAGGTTTCTTTCTCTTCCTGGCGCAGGGTCGAGAAGATAGCCGAGCTTTCCAGCAACGCCCGCGGACGTGACAGCGCGGCCGGTGCATTCGATTCGACGCTGGACAACAGGCTCACGCCCGACGCTTGCAAGTGCCGGAACGCAAGGTCGAACAGCAGATTGCGCACCATGCGTTTCTGATCCATCGAAACCACGAAGCCGCTGATTTCGTATTCCACACCGGCGGCACTCGAACCTTTCAGTGAAACGCTCGGCGCCGGTTTGTTCAGCAGATAACGGCAACCTTCCATCGCCCGTTCCAGCGCATCGATCACCGTCTGCGGCCGTGCGTGCGGGCTGAGTTGCAGGCTGATCGACACGCCGAAAATATCGCTCGGCCGGCTGAAGTTGACGATCTTGGCTTTCGCCGCCAGCGAGTTGGGAATCACCGCCATGCTGCCCTGGGCGGTTTGCAGGCGCGTGGCGCGCCAGTCGATGTCGGTGACCCGGCCTTCGGTGCCGTCGATAGAGATCCAGTCATCCAGTTGATAGGGTTTGGTGGTGTTGAGGACAATCCCGGAGAACACGTCACTGAGGGTACTTTGCAACGCCAGGCCGACGATGATCGCCAACGCACCGGAGGTGGCCAGCACGCCTTTGACCGGCAGATCGAGCACGTAGGCCAGCGCCGCGATGATCGCGATCAGGAAAATCACCGCGCCGAGCAAATCCTGGAGCAAGCGCCCGGTATGCCCGACCCGCTGCATCATCACCGCACCGATCAACACCGTCAGGGTACGCGCGCCGAACAGCCACCAGCCAATCTGCAAACCGGTCGCCGCCAGGTGCAGCGGCACGTTGTCGGCCCACGGCGCGGGCTCCAGCGGGTTCAAACCCTCGTTGAACAGCAGCATGCTGAACAGCGCGAAAATCACCAGCCGCACCACCAATTTCCAGTTGCTGCCGCCGGCACTGATCAAGCGCCACAATCCCAGGTCGATCAGGATCAGGATCAGCGCGCAGATCAATGGATGATTGGTGAGCAGTGACAGCATCGAGCGACTCCAGCACAGGTACGGATGGGCACAGTGTAGGAGCAATTGATGCCTTCAGAACAACACAAAACACTGTGGGAGCGGGCTTGCTCGCGAAAGCGGTGTAACAGTCAACGCAGATGTTGAATGTTAGTCAGCCTTCGCGAGCAAGCCCGCTCCCACATTAGGTTTTGTTGTGTCAGTAATTACTTGCTATCGGTCAGCGCGTTGTAGCTGGTAAACAGGTTGCGGTAATCCGGGATGTGGTTGGAGAACAAGGTGCCCAAGCCTTCCACGTCGTTGCGCCAGTCGCGGTGCAGCTCACAGGCCAGGCCGAACCAGGTCATCAGTTGCGCACCGGAGGACGACATGCGGTCCCAGGCCGATTGGCGGGTCAGCTCGTTGAACGTGCCGGAAGCGTCGGTCACCACGAACACTTCAAAGCCTTCCGCCAGGGCCGACAGTGCCGGGAACGCCACGCACACCTCGGTCACCACCCCGGCGATGATCAGTTGCTTTTTGCCGGTGGCCTTGATCGCCTTGACGAAATCTTCGTTGTCCCAGGCATTGATCTGGCCAGGACGGGCGATGTAGGGCGCATCCGGGAACAGTGCCTTGAGTTCAGGCACCAGCGGACCGTTAGGGCCGGTTTCGAAACTGGTGGTCAGGATGGTCGGCAACTTGAAGTACTTGGCCAGGTCAGCCAGGGCCAGCACGTTGTTCTTGAAACGGTCCGGTTCGATGTCCCGCACCAGAGACAGCAGGCCCGCCTGATGATCCACCAACAGAACGGCGGCGTTATCCTTGTCGAGACGTTTGTAAGAAGTAGTCATTGCAGTAGTCCTCGCGTGTTATCGATGCCGAGTGGAAGTCGGCGTGGGGTACCCGGTTAGCGCTGGGAATCCAGCACTTCGTGTTCGTTCGCCACTTGCTGAGCCTTGAGGTAACTCTCGATCAGCAATTGATAATGCGGCATGGCCTGGGCATAGACAGCCGCCCACTGCTCGGCATCCGGACGGTTCCACGAGCCTTGCAGCTCAGAGAGCGTAGCCATGATGTCGATCGGCACCACCCCGGCTTGTGCCAAACGGGCAATGGTCAGATCAGTGGCCAGTTTCGAGTGGTTGCCGGAAGCGTCGACCACCGCAAACACTTTGTAGCCTTCATGCACCGCCGCGATGGACGGAAACGCCAGGCATACGCTGGTCAGGGTGCCGGCGATCACCAGGGTTCTCTTGCCGGTGGCTTTCACTGCCGCGTGAAACTCGGCATTGTCCCAAGCGTTGATTTCACCTTTGCGTGCCACGTATTGAGCATGCGGCGCAGCCTCGTGGATTTCCGGAATCAACGGCCCGTTCGGCCCTTGCGGTACGGAAGCGGTGGTGATCACCGGCATCTTCAGCAACGTCGCCGCTTTGGCCAGCGCGATGGCGTTGGCGCGCAGTTGCGGCACGTCCATGTCCTTGACGATCTGGAACAACCCGCTTTGGTGGTCGATCAGCAGCATCGCGCTGTCGTTGGGATCGATGGTCGGTTTCTGACCATTGAAGTTGGCCGCGTTGACGGTACTCATGTGCGTCTCCTCATTATTTCAGGCAACAGCCATCCCTGGCCTTAGAACCGGCCTACGCATCCTGTGTAGAGCGGGTTGTTGAACCTGTAGGGTTAACCGTGCATCTGGCCGAACCGACCGGACTGGAAGTCGGCAAAGGCCTGGTGAATCTCTTGCTCGCTGTTCATCACGAACGGGCCGTGGCCGACGATCGGTTCGTCGATCGGCTCGCCGCTGAGCAGCAACACCACTGCGTCGTTATTGGCTTCCAGACTGATCTGGTTGCCGTTGCGTTCGAACAACGCCAACTGCCCTTCGCGCACCAGTTCCAGGCCGTTGACCTGAACCGTGCCGCGCAGCACGACCAGCGCGGTGTTGCGGCCTTCAAGCAGATCGAGGGTCAGCAACTTGCCGCCGTTCAGGCGCAGGTCCCAGACGTCGACCGGGGTGAATGTCCGTGCAGGACCGGTATGGCCGTCGAACTCACCGGCGATCAGACGCAGGCTGCCGGCCTTGTCCTTGAGCGGGATGCTCGGAATGTCGCCGTCGAGAATCGTCTGGTAACCGGCATCGGCCATTTTGTCCTTGGCCGGCAGGTTGACCCACAGTTGCACCATTTCCAGAGTGCCGCCGGTTTTGGCGAACCCTTCGGAGTGGAATTCTTCGTGAAGAATCCCCGAGGCGGCGGTCATCCATTGCACATCGCCCGGGCCGATCTTGCCGCCGCTGCCGGTGGAGTCGCGGTGCTCCAGTTCGCCCTTATAAACGATAGTCACGGTTTCAAAACCGCGGTGCGGATGCTGACCAACGCCACGACGCTCGGTGGTCGGGGTGAACTCAGCGGGGCCGGCGTGATCCAGCAGCAAAAACGGGCTGATGTGTTTGCCCAGGTTGTCGTAGGAAAACAGCGTACGAACCGGAAAACCGTCGCCGACCCAATGGGTCCGTGGGCTGGTGTAGATGCCGATGATGTTTTTCATGCTGCCTCCAATTCTGTGGTTTGACGCGATGAACAAAGCTTAAAACCGAAGCCTTTAGTGCGCTAGACTGCAAAAATCAGCCTTAGCGTTCTATATGGAGAACGATGGTGGAAGATCTCAACACCCTCTACTACTTCACCCAAGTGGTGGAACATCAGGGTTTCGCCGCGGCCGGGCGGGCACTGGACATGCCCAAATCGAAGCTCAGCCGGCGCATCGCCGAGCTTGAAGAGCGCCTCGGCGTACGCCTGCTGCATCGCACCAGTCGGCATTGTTCGTTGACGGAAATCGGCCAGGCCTATTACCAGCGCTGCCTGGCCATGCGCGTCGAAGCGGAAAGCGCCGCCGAACTGATCGAACGCAACCGCTCCGAACCCCAGGGCCTGGTGCGCATCAGTTGCCCGACGGCGCTGCTCAATACCTGGGTCGGGCCGATGCTGACCCGCTACATGCTCAAGTACCCGCTGGTGGAATTGTTCATCGAGAGCACCAACCGCCGGGTCGACTTGATCCACGAGGGGTTCGACATTGCCCTGCGCGTTCGCTTTCCGCCGCTGGAAAACACCGACATGGTGATGAAGGTGCTGGGCAACAGCACTCAATGCCTGGTGGGCAGCCCGGCGTTCGCCGAACGGCTGTCGTCGCCCGCCTCCCCGGCCGACCTCAGCGGTTTACCGAGCGTGCACTGGGGCGCGGCGCAGCGTGAATACCAGTGGGAGTTGCTGGGCGCGGACGGCGCAAGTGCGCTGATTCGGCACGCGCCGCGCATGGTCACCGACGACCTGCTGGCCTTGCGTCACGCCGTGCTCGCGGGCATCGGCGTCGCGCACCTGCCCAGCGTGGTGGTACGCGATGACATCGCCGCCGGACGCCTGTTGGAACTGGTGCCAGGCTGGGCGCCCAAGTGCGGGATCGTCCACGCGATCTTCCCGTCGCGCCGTGGACTGCTGCCATCAGTGCGGGCGTTGATCGACTTTCTGGGGGAGGAATTCAGTCACAGCGATATTGCGTGAAGGACTCGACACACGGGGCTGGCGGAGTTTTTATTTCGGACATAATATCAGCGCAGATTACAACCATAATATCAGCGCCCGTCCGAGGACATGATCATGCAAAGCCCCAACCGAGAAGCCACCCTCGCCCAATGGATTGCCCAGGAAGACGCCATGCGCGCACGTCTGGCCGGCCCGGGCAGTCTGTCGATGGCCGAGGTCAGCGCGCTGTCGCCCACCGAGTTTTTCAACGGCATCGGCAACGGTGAACTGCCCTCGCCGCCCATCGGCACGCTGATGGATTTCATCCCCATCGAATGGTCGGCCGGGCTGTTCATCTTCCAGGGCACGCCGGATTCGCGGCATTACAACCCGCTGGGCAGCGTGCATGGCGGTTATGCGGCGACCTTGCTGGACTCGTGCATGGGGTGCGCCATTCACACGCAGCTGAAAAAGGGCCAGGGGTATACGACGCTGGATCTGCGCATCAGCTACGTTCGCGCGTTGACCGGTGCCAGTGGGCCGGTGCGGGCCGAGGGCAAGATTGTTCATCTGGGACGTTCGACGGCGCTGGCCGAGGGGCGGATTTATGATGTGGATGGGCGGTTGTATGCCACCGGATCGACGACTTGCATGATTCTTGAGGCGCGGGGGTAAATCCTCAGCCCGAGTCGCGGCCTTCGCGAGCAAGCCCGCTCCCACATTGGCTTTGTGTACACCGAAGATCCCCTGTGGGAGCGGGCTTGCTCGCGAAGGGGCCAGACCAGACACCATCAATCCCCCCAGACTGCCTTCCGATTCATGACTTGCGGTAAACAGTGCTTTGCCCCACCAGCGGTTTTTCTCAAGGATGCGGGCGCGGATACTCGTGCCCATTCCCACTGCAAACCCTGGAGTCATTGATGTCTATTCCCGCATTCGGTCTTGGTACGTTTCGCTTGCAAGGCCAGGTGGTCATCGATTCGGTCAGCACCGGCCTGGAGCTGGGCTATCGGGTCATCGATACCGCGCAGATCTACGAAAACGAAGCCGAGGTCGGCGAGGCCATCGCGGCCAGTGGCATTGCCCGTGAAGAGCTGTTCATCACCAGCAAGATCTGGGTGGCCAACTTCGCCAAAGACCGCTTGATCGACAGCCTCAAGGAAAGCCTGAGCAAACTGCAAACCGACTACCTGGACCTGACTCTGATCCACTGGCCATCGCCGGAAGACCAGGTGCCCGTCGAAGAATTCATGGGCGCCCTGCTCGAAGCCAAACAGCTCGGTCTGACCCGCCAGATCGGCGTTTCAAACTTCACCGTCGACCTGATGAAACAGGCCATCGCCGCCGTCGGTGCAGAGAACATCGCCACCAACCAGATCGAACTGCACCCGTACCTGCAAAACCGCAAGGTCGTCGAGTTCGCGCAAAGCCAGGGCATCCGGATCACCTCTTACATGACCCTGGCTTACGGTGAAGTGTTGAAAGACCCGGTCATCCAGCAGATCGCCGATCGCCTGCAAGCCACACCGGCACAAGTGACGCTGGCCTGGGCGATGCAATCGGGTTACGCGGTGATTCCTTCGTCGACCAAACGCGCCAACCTGCAAAGCAACCTGAAAGCCTGCGCCCTGACATTGAGCGATGCCGACATGGCGCTGATCGCCGGTCTTGAACGCGGCCAGCGCCTGACCAGCCCCAAAGGCATCGCGCCGCACTGGGATTAAGATTCAACCCTGCGCCAGGCGTTGGTCCAGGCGCGTCATGGCCTGCTGCAACTGATCGACCGCGGCGTCGATCTGTGCAGCATGGCCCTCTGTGCAGGCACGCTCCAGTGCCTCGCAACACTCGATCAGACCGACCGCCCGAACCATCAACGCCCCGCCCTTGATACGGTGCGCAAGCGTGCGAAGCACCTGCTGCTCGCCACTCGCGTGCGCCTCGAGCAGCTCATTCCGATCCATGCGATTGGTCGTGACCACGTCACGCAACAATTGCGTGATCAATTCATCGTCGCCACCGACGTATTGCAGCAGGCCATCCAGATCGATCTCGGGGGTTTCAGAGGCGTCGATAACCGGCACGGGTTCACCTGCAAACCGGGAGGCTAACCACGCACTCAGATCCGGCAGGCCGACCGGTTTGAACAGGCAGTCATCCATGCCCGCTTCCAGGCAGCGGGCCTTCTCATCGGGTTGCGCATTGGCGGTCAACCCCAGAATCAACGTTGGTGGCAATCCTTGCGCACGCTCTTCATCACGTATCGCACCCGTCAATTCATAACCGTCGAGCACCGGCATGTTGCAATCGGTCATGACCACATCGAATTGAGATTCGCGCCACCTCTCGAGTCCTTGCCGCCCCTCCTCCGCGACCATCACGCTGTGCCCCAGATAACCTAACTGCCGGGACATCAACAGACGGTTGGCCGGGTAATCGTCGACCACCAGAATCGTCAGTGGCCGGGTCGCCGCCTGTTCCTCGTTTTCAGGTGACTCACCAGGCGATAACGATTGCAACTCGGGCAGCTCAAGGCTGACGTCGATCTGCGTCCCGTGCCCTAGAACGCTGTCGAGTTGCAACCGGCCGCCCATCATTTCGCACAGGGTACGGCTGATGACCAACCCCAGCCCCGAACCCTGCCGACCTGAATCCGGATTGTTTCCTGCCTGCACGAACGAGCTGAACAGGCGCTGCTGATCAAGTGCGCTGATGCCGATGCCGGTGTCTGCAATGCGTACGCTGACAGCCAGATGCCCCGCCACTCCAGGTTCGACCCGCAGTGTCAGGCTCACTTCACCTTCACGGGTAAATTTGATGGCGTTACTCAGAAGATTGGACAGCACCTGCTTGAAGCGCGTGGGGTCGATCAGCACGTCACAGTCGCTGCGCTTATCCAGATCGACACGCCATTCCAGCCCCTTCTGCCGCGCCAGGCCTTCGAACACCCGGCACACCGATTCGACCAGCGTATGAAGATTGGCCCGCTCCGGTGTCAGGGACAAATGCCCAGACTCAATGCGGGCGATGTCCAGAATGTCGCCAATCAACGCCAGCAATTGTTTCCCGGCACTGGACGCCACTTCGATGGCCGGACGGTCAGTGACGCCTTCATCCGCCCGTTTCAGCGCCAGCTCGAGCATGCCTAGCAACGCATTCATCGGCGTGCGGATTTCATGGCTCATGGTGGCCAGAAACGTGGTTTTCGCCCGGTTGGCATCGTCCGCGGCGTCCTTGGCCTCCTGCAACTGACTGAGCAACTGCTGACGCAGGCGAATCTGCCGGCGCTGCCAGGCAATCCACGCCAGCGCCAGCAACAACGAGGCACCGGCGGCGGCAAATGCCTGGAGAATGTCCTGACGATGACCCAGCCAGAAACTGGGCTCAACCATCAGGTCATTGCGCCAGCGGCCAGTCATTTCATCGATTTCTTCAGGTGGAATGCTCAGCAGTGCCTTGTCCAGAATCGAATGCAGCACCACCGCTTCGCGACCGGTCGCCAGGGTGCTGCGGGCCGGGTCGGTGCCGACGGTGCTGGTCACTTGCAGCCGGTCACGATACTGCCGGGAAATCATGACCCTGGCACCGATCAGCGAGTTGATGCCGCCATCGGCCTTGCCTTGGGCAACCATTTCCATCGCCTGCGCCGTCAATGGCGCATTGACCATTTCAATCTGCGGAAAGTGCTGACGAATGAACTCACCGGTACTGTTGCCCTGGGTGACAGCCAGTGTTTTACCGGCCATTTCATCCAATGTCCGGGGACTGCCCGGCGCGACACGCGTCACCAGCACATTAGGACTGGTCAAGAACGGCCGGGTGAAACGCAACTCGGTTTCACGTTCGATGCTGGGGCTGATCCCGGCGACCAGATCGACCTGCCCGGTCCTGATCCATTCCAGCATTTCAGCCACTGACCGGGTCGGTTGAATGTCGAACTTCAAGCCTGTGCGCAAGCTGATTTTCGCCAGGACATCAATGCTGATGCCCCGGTACTTCCCCTCACTGTCGATGAAGGAAATCGGCATGAGGTTTTCGTTGATCGCTACTCGCAAACGCGGATGATCGTCGAGCCAGCGTTGCTCGAGCACGCTGAAGCGCGGGGCGTCAGTGCCGGCGATGGAGGTCCCGCTGCCGCCCCAGCGGCGCAGGATGTTCATCCGTTCATTGGTCGGGATCGCCGCCAGCGCCCGGTTGACGATGCGTTGCAACTGCTGGTTGTCGCGGCTCATCGCGAACGCGAAACGCCCGGACTCCAGCAGCGAAAAATCGGCCAGTTGCACATTGTTGAGGTAGTTTTTGCTGATCAGGTAGTTGGCGCTGATGGCGTCGCTCAGGACTGCGTCCGCCTGACGGAACGCAACGGCTCCCACCGCCTCAAGCGTCGAGGGAAACAGCTCGACATTCGCCTTGGGATAAATCGCCCGCACTTGCTGCTCGGGCAAATAGTGGTAGAGCATTGCCAGCCGTTTACCGGCCAGATCAGGGTCAAGCGGCGCGGACGAATCCGTGCGGGTCAACACGACGGGTTGATCGTCCGCATAGGCACCGGACATCCGCAACTGTGGATCCTCGACCTCATAACGATTGGCTGTTCCCAGCACATCAGCCGTGCCTTCCTTGATCGCCCGCACCGCCTCGTCCCGCGATGCGTAGCGGCGGACATCGATCTCCACGTGCAACAACTGCTTGAGCAGCCCGGCATAATCAGCCGTCAACCCTTCGTAGTCAGTACCGGTGGTGGTGATGTCGAAGGGCGGATAATCCGGCGCCGAGATGGCCAGCACCAACCGGCCCTTTTGCCGCAGCAGCCGCGAATCGGCATCCGACAGTTTGACGTCGTAGCCGTCGACAGTGGAGCGTCCCAGCAAATTCAGGGTTTTCGGTTGTGCGCAGACACTGGATATCAGACAGCCCAGCAGCGCGAGGAGTAGCAGGCAACGCGGACGTCGGAAGGTCTTCATTCAGATCAGATGATTGCGTTTGGCGAAATCCCGCAGATGAACCTTGGATTCGACGTTGAGTTTTTCTGTCAATCGAGTCTTGTAAGTGCTGACCGTCTTGTGACTGAGATGCATGAGTTCGGCGATTGCCTTGTTGCTCATGCCATGGGCCAGGTACCGACAAATGGTCAGTTCGCGGTTGGAAAGGCTTTCAATCATCTGCTTTTCGCTGAGTTGCAACGAACTCAATGCAACTGAGGGCAGGCTTTGGAAGTAGGTATAACCATTCATGACGGCGCGTAAGGCTTTTTGCAAATGCTGCAAATCGTTGGATTTGGACACATAGGCTGAAGCACCGGCACGCATGCAACGTTCTTGATAATAGATACGCTCCAGAGAGGTAAACACCACCACCTGGCACTGCATTTCATTGGCATAAATACGGTCCAGCACATCCAGCCCAGGCATCTCAGGCATGTCCAGATCCAGCACCACCACTTTAGGTTGATGTTCTCGAATCATCGGAATGACCTCGTTGCCTTTTGATGCCTCGAAGATGGGCTGAAAGCCTTCCTGTGTAAGCAGAATTTTCAGTGCTCCGAGAACCACCGGATGGTCGTCCGCTATCAGCGCTGACTTCATGGCAACTCCCTGTGCAAATACACGACGAGGGGACAAAGAATGTCCATGGGCCGGACCCGGGTTAGACGCACTGGCTGCGCGAAGACTCTTGCACGGAAATCCGTACCAGACTACCTGACAGAAATGACAGTACCGACGAACGGTAATCGAGGATCAACCCCTGCCATCAACCGCTGAATGCACGCCAGATCAGGCAGTGCGGCGAGGCTCAGCTGAACGTTCTGCTGCTCGCACGCAGGGATCGACGGCGACTTCACCTGCTCGGCGTCGTAGATCAATGCGTGATGAACCTGCGGGTTATCGAGGAAGAAATCAGGCAGGTCGAAACCTTCGCCCGCCAGTGAGGCATTGATGACCACCAGATCAAAAGGCTCGCTCCCGTACTCGACCAGCGTCAGCAATTCCGCAAGGTCCTGCACCGGCGCCACGCGGTAGTAATCGAGCCGGTTGAACAGGCGCTCGATTCTCATCCGCTGGAAATGCTGTTCGTCGGCAATCAGGATTCGCAACGCTTTATTCGGCAACCGGGGCCCCCAGGAGGGTTTCAGATTCGTGAGGCCGCAAGGCTACGGAAGAGCCAAGGTGTTTTCTGTAGGACTATTCCTAAAAACCAGGGCATCAGTCCGTTGTCAGGGAAGAATCCGCGTTATTCCGTCGTACTCGGACTCCAGAACGCCTGCACCACCAGCGTCGACGTCGAAATCCGGGCCACGAGTGCATCCAGTTCATCGCCGTCCACCGACGTCGTCGCGAGCGTTGCTTCCACCTCGATTTCGTCGCTGCCGAACGCGTGCACGTCCACATCGCTCGCCGGGTAATTGCTGCGTTCGAGTTCCGCCTCAAGCAGCGCCAGTACCGCTTTCTGTTGCGAGCGTCGGGCGATCACGTAAACGATGTTGGTGACTTCAGCCGAAATCACATCCAGCGGCTGACGGTTGATGTTATTGACGATCGGCCGCAGCAAAGTGTTGGCCGCCAGCACGAACAGCGTACCGAGCAGGGCTTCGAGGACAAGGTCGGCACCGGCGCAGGCACCGACGGCCGCCGAGGCCCACAAGGTGGCGGCGGTGTTGAGGCCCCGTACGTTGCCCTCCTCGCGCATGATCACCCCGGCACCGAGAAAGCCGATGCCGGAGACCACGTAGGCGACCACCCGCACCGCCCCTTCGGCGCCGCCGAGGCGGTTGGCCATGTCGACGAAAATCGCCGCGCCCACCGCCACCAGCACGTTGGTGCGCAAGCCGGCCGTGCGTTGACGGTATTGACGCTCGAAGCCGATCAGGCCACCGAGGATGAAGGCCGCACTGAGGCTGACCAGGGTGTCGACCAGCGAGGTCAGGTTGATGTTGTTGAGTGCTTGCATGATGAATCCTTTGAAAAACACACGCCCCCTGTGGGAGCGGGCTTGCTCGCGAAAGCGGTGGGTCAGTCAATGATGATGGTGACTGATACATCGCATTCGCGAGCAAGCCCGCTCCCACAAGGAGATTGTTGTACTGCGGCATTACTGCCAGCCGAGCCGGCGGACATAGAACCCCTTCACCGCCTGGGTCAGCGCCATGTACGCCAGCAGGATCACCGGCAGGAACACGAAGTACAGCGACGGCAGTGCCTGCAGTTTGAAGTAGTGCGCCAGCGGCCCCATCGGCAGGAAAATCCCCACGGCCATGATGATCCCGGTCATCACCAGCAGCGGCATGGCCGCACGGCTTTGCAGGAACGGGATCTTCGGCGTGCGGATCATGTGCACGATCAGCGTCTGCGTCAGCAGCCCGACCACGAACCAGCCGGACTGGAACAGGGTTTGATGGTCCGGGGTATTGGCGTCGAACACGTACCACATCAAGGCAAACGTGCTGATGTCGAAGATCGAACTGATCGGCCCGAAAAACAGCATGAAACGCCCCACATCCGCCGGCTGCCAGCGCTGAGGTTGCTTGAGCATTTCTTCATCGACGTTATCGAACGGGATGGCAATCTGCGAAATGTCGTAGAGCAGGTTTTGCACCAGCAGGTGCATCGGCAGCATCGGCAGGAACGGGATGAACGCGCTGGCCACCAGCACCGAGAACACGTTGCCGAAGTTCGAGCTCGCGGTCATTTTGATGTACTTGAGCATGTTGGCGAAGGTGCGGCGCCCTTCCAGCACGCCCTCCTCCAGCACCATCAGGCTTTTCTCCAGCAGGATGATGTCGGCCGCTTCCTTGGCGATGTCCACGGCGCTGTCCACCGAGATGCCGATGTCGGCGGTGCGCAGCGCCGGGGCATCATTGATGCCGTCGCCCATGAACCCGACCACATGGCCGTTGCCTTTGAGCAGACGGACAATGCGCTCCTTGTGCGTCGGCGTCAGTTTGGCGAAGACGTTAGTGGTTTCCACGGCCACGGCCAGTTCGGCGTCCGTCATGCGCTCGATGTCGTTGCCCATCAGCAGGCCTTGCTGTTCCAGACCGACTTCGCGGCAGATCTTCGCGGTGACCAGTTCGTTGTCACCGGTCAGCACTTTTACCGCCACGCCGTGAGCGGCCAGTGCCTTCAGGGCCGGCGCGGTGCTTTCCTTCGGTGGGTCGAGAAACGCCACGTAACCGATCAGCGTCAGCGCCTGCTCATCCGCCAGGCTGTAAGTGTCGCGCCCCTCGATCATTGGCCGCGCGGCGACCGCCACCACCCGCAATCCTTCGGCGTTGAATGCCGCGGTGACCTGACGAATCCGCGCCAGCAGGTCATCGCTCAGCGCTTCATCGACCACGCCGTGACGCACCCGTGTGCACACCGCCAGCACCTCTTCCACCGCGCCTTTGCAGATCAGCAAATGGGAGTGATCGCGTTCGGCGACCACCACCGACATGCGCCGACGGGTGAAGTCGAACGGGATCTCGTCGACCTTGCGAAACGCCGTGCCGACCTTCAATTCACGGTGGACCTCGACGTGTTCAAGCACCGCCACGTCCAGCAGGTTTTTCAGGCCGGTCTGGTAGTAGCTGTTGAGGTAGGCCATTTCCAGCACGTCATCGGAGTCGTTGCCCCAGACATCGACGTTGCGCGCGAGGAAGATCTTGTCCTGGGTCAGGGTGCCGGTCTTGTCCGTGCACAACACGTCCATCGCGCCGAAGTTCTGGATCGCGTCGAGGCGTTTGACGATGACTTTTTTCCGAGACAGGAATACCGCGCCCTTGGCCAGGGTCGAGGTGACGATCATCGGCAGCATTTCCGGGGTCAGGCCCACGGCAATCGACAGCGCGAACAGCAGCGCTTCGGTCCAGTCGCCTTTGGTGAAACCGTTGATGAACAGCACCAGCGGCGCCATGACGAACATGAAACGGATCAGCAGCCAGCTGACTTTGTTGACCCCGGTCTGGAACGACGTCGGCGCCCGGTCGGTGGCACCGACCCGCTGGGCCAGTGCACCGAAATAGGTGCTGTTGCCGGTGGTCAGAACCACCGCAATCGCGGTTCCGGACACCACGTTGGTGCCCATGAACAGGATGTTGTCGAGGTCCAGCGGGTTGCTCGTGTCACTGTCCTGCTGGCGGGGGAATTTTTCCACCGGCATCGATTCACCGGTCATGGCCGCCTGACTGACGAACAGATCCTTGGCGTTGAGCACGCGGCAATCGGCGGGAATCATGTCGCCCGCCGAGAGCACGATCAGATCGCCCGGCACCAGCAGTTTGATCGGCACTTCGCTGCGTAATGCATCCCGACGCATCACTGTGGCCGTGTTGCTGACCATCGCCTTGAGCGCGTCGGCGGCCTGGTTGGATTTGGTTTCCTGCCAGAAGCGCAGCAAGGTCGAGAGCACCACCATCGAGAAAATCACGATGGCGGCTTTCATGTCCTCGGTCAGCCAGGAGATGACCGCGAGCAACGTCAGTAGCAGGTTGAACGGGTTTTTGTAGCAGTGCCACAGGTGAGTCCACCACGGCAGCGGTTGTTCGTGCTCGACTTCGTTGAGGCCGAATTGCACGCGCAGCGCATCGGCTTCGGCTTCGCTCAGGCCGTCGGCGTGGCTCTTGAGGTTATCCAGCAGTTGGCCGGTGTCACTGTTGGCGGCGCTCACCAGGGTTTGCGCCAGGGTCGGCGGCACCTCACGGCTGACCGTGGTGTCGGTGAAGTTTTCCAGCAACGCCAGGCGACGGAAGTGTCGGGCGATGTGGCGGGTGCGCAGGAATCCGGCGAAGAATTCTTTGAGCAGGGTCAGGTTCATGGCAGTTCCCCCAGGGTCAGCCGGGAAACCTTCCAGCAGGCGTGTCGGTGCGCCGCGATGACGACAAAAAGTCGAACATCACGCACGGTTCAGCGTCGATGAGAGGACGTCGGGACACGGACCAGGACTGGCCGCGATCGGGATGCCGCTGCTCGCTTTTTCGGCGAGACAACGGCACAAGAATTTGCGCGTTATCTTGCCGAGGATGTGCCGGTTATTGGAACCGGCCGACTACTGTCACTCGAACAAGTACCCACTGTGGGTCTCCGCTATTGATGAAAACGCGCGAAGCTTACGCCCCGATTTGTGGAGAGTAAACGAAGGATTGGCGTGTGATTGGGGAATTGCCGGGTTCTTCAGGGAGGGTTCAGCTTTGTAATTTTTCGGGGTTATTTCGGGCCACATCGCGGGCAAGCCCGCTCCCACAGGGATCTTCAGTGAACACGGATTTTGTGTACGACGGAGATCACTGTGGGAGCGGGCTTGCCCGCGATGGCGGCATAACAGGCGCCGAAGATTTTAGCTGGCGGTGGCTAGCAGCAAATCCATCACCGACCGACCCTGCCCACGGCTCTTGCCATGTTCATACAACGACCCGGCAATCTCATCCGCCCGAATCGGCAGGATCGACAGGAGGGTGTCGCTCAACCCGTGGCTCGCCTGGCAGAAGCCCTGCATGTAGATGCCCGCCTTGCAGCGCTCGTCGGTGATCAGTTTGTAGTTGCGGTCCACTTCGAAATCACCCAGGTATTCCTCCAGCGGCGCCAGCAGTTTGCGGTGCATCTGACGCTCATACCCGGTGGCCAGAACCACCGCGTCATAATGACGGACCGTGACTTCGCCGGTCGCGTTGTTACGCACGGCCAGTTCGATGCCGCGCTCGGTGGCGGTGGCTTTTTCGATAGTGGTCAGGGTGCGGAAGGCATGACGGGCAATGCCCGAGACTTTCTGGCGATAGAAGATGCCGTAGATTCGTTCGATCAGGTCAATGTCCACCACCGAATAGTTGGTGTTGTGGTACTCATTGACCAGTCGCTCGCGTTCGCTGCTCGCCTGCTGGAACACCAGGTCGGTGAACTCCGGCGAGAACACTTCATTGACGAACGGGCTGTCGTCCGCCGGCTTCAGCGCCGACCCGCGCAGGATCATGTCTACCTGCACCGACGGGAAGCTGTCGTTCAAATCGATGAAAGCTTCCGCCGCGCTCTGCCCGCCACCAATGATCGCGATGCTCATCGGCTGATTGTTCACGCACGGTTGCTTGGCCATCTGCGCCAGGTACTGCGAGTGATGGAACACCCGGCCGTCATCCTTCAACGCCTTGAACGCTTCGGGAATGCGCGGTGTGCCACCGGCGCTCACCACCACCGAACGGGCGGTGCGCACGTGTTGCTGGCCCTGGGTATCGCGGGAAATCACACGCAGCGCTTCGACCTGCTGGTTGTGCAACACCGGCTCGATGGTCAGCACTTCTTCGCCATAACGACTCTGTTCGGCAAACTGCCCGGCGACCCAGCACAGGTAGTCGTTGTACTCCATGCGGCATGGATAGAAGGTGCCGAGGTTGATGAAGTCCACAAGACGGCCGTGGTGCTTGAGGTAGTTGACGAAGGAATACGGGCTGGTCGGGTTGCGCAGGGTCACCAGGTCCTTGAGGAAGGAAATCTGCAACTCGCTCTGGGTCACCAGGGTGTTGCCGTGCCAGCGATAGTCCGCCTGCTTGTCGAGAAACAGAACATCCAGCTCGCCCTGACTCGGCCCGCGCTCTTGCAGAGCGATGGCCAGCGCCAGGTTCGAAGGGCCGAAACCGACGCCGATCAGGTCGTGAACGATGGGCGATGCAATTGCCTGTGTCATTTCCAGTGTCCTCTGGATGAACCCCTCAACACGGGGAGGAAGCCTAAGTGACCTGGCTATCCTTGGGAGAGCACAGCAGGTCGTCTGTTGAGTAGGAACGAGAACAATGAAATAAAATTTAACAACAAACGCTCAGTGGGCGTCCCACTGCAGCATCCGCACCCGGCAATGCTTCATCGCATTGACGATGTGTTTTTCCACCAACGCACGGGAAATGCCCAGGTGTTCGGCGATCTCCGGGTGTGACATCCCATCGATCTTGCGCAGCAGGAAACTCTCGCGGCACAGCCGTGGCAATTCCGCCAACGCACGCTGGAGCATCTCCAGGCGCTGGCCGTGATCGAGGCAATTGTGAGGGGACGGGGTGAAGTAGCGTTCTTCGTTGTCGAGCACCTCCAGCGACTCGACCTGACGCAAGGCATTGCGCCGATGGTCGTCGATCACCAGATTCAGCGCGGTGCGATACAGGAACGCCCGGGGCTGCTCGATCGGCGTGTCGCTGGAACGCTCCAGAACCCGCAGATAAGCGTCATGCACCACATCTTCGGCCACCTGACGGTTGCCCAGCTTGGCGTTGAGGAAACACACCAGCTCGCGATAGTAGTTTTCCAACCATGACTCCCGGCCGCACGGGTGCGGTTTCTATCCTTGAGCCACCGCAACGACCGCCGAAAATGGGCAGTGGCACGATAGTGGCAATTCGAGTGTGTAATTTATAGTAATTCTCATATAGATTTAAAGTGTTGCTTCATCTTGCCCGACAAATAGTCTTGGTCTTGTGGGAGGCGAGCCTGTGTGGCGAGGGGATTTATCCCCGTTGGGCTGCGGAGCGGCCCCGGCATTTCAAAGTTAAAATGCATTTACGACTGCTTCGCAGCCGAACGGGGATAAATCCCCTCGCCACATGCCCTCAATGTGTTTGTGTCGGCTTGTGTCGAGGCCTAAATTCCCCGCCGCATTTCTCGTATAAAGGACAGCTCCCCGTCTCTGTCGGCTTCCCGACAGCGTTCAACTGTTGCCAGATTTCGTGCGCAGGCTGATCGACGGGCCGATATCCATTGGCCGGAACACTGCATGAAACGTCCCCGACAGACCCGACGCGCCCTGCTTGTAGCACTTTGTCTGATCCCCGTTATCGCCGTGGCCGCCTGGCAGGTCATCCCGCCCGGCCGAGACAAATTCGCCACTGTGCAAGTCAGCCGCGGCGACATCGAAAGCAGCGTCACGGCCCTTGGCACCCTGCAACCTCGACGCTACGTGGACGTCGGTGCGCAGGCGTCCGGGCAGATCCAGAAGATCCATGTCGAAGTCGGTGACGTGATCAAGGAAGGCCAGTTGCTGGTGGAAATCGATCCGTCCACGCAACAGGCCAAACTCGACGCCGGGCGGTTCTCGATCGAAAACCTCAAGGCGCAACTCGAGGAACAACGGGCGCAACACGAACTGGCCCGGCAAAAATTCCAGCGCCAGCAGAACCTCAAGGCCGGCGGTGCCACGCGCGAAGAAGACGTGCAAACCGCCCAGGCTGAACTGCGCGCCACCCAGGCCCGCATCGACATGTTCCAGGCGCAGATCCGCCAGGCCCAGGCCAGCCTGCGCAGCGACCAGGCCGAGCTCGGCTACACGCGCATTTACGCACCGATGTCCGGCACCGTGGTCGCACTCGATGCCCGTGAAGGCCAGACCCTCAACGCGCAACAGCAAACGCCGTTGATTCTGCGCATCGCCAAGTTGTCGCCAATGACCGTCTGGGCCGAGGTGTCGGAAGCCGACATCGGTCACGTCAAACCCGGCATGACCGCCTGGTTCACCACCCTCAGCGGCGGCAAGCGGCGTTGGAGCAGCACCGTGCGGCAGATTCTGCCGGTACCGCCCAAGCCTCTGGATCAGACCAGCCAGGGCGGCGGCAGCCCGGCCAGTTCGAGCAAAAGCGGCAGCGCTCGCGTGGTGCTGTACACCGTGTTGCTCGATGTCGACAACGCCGACAACGCGTTGATGGCGGAAATGACCACCCAGGTGTTCTTCGTTTCCAACCAGGCGAAAGACGTGCTCACCGCACCGATCGCCGCGCTGCAAGGCGGCACGCAACCGGACATCCAGACCGCCCAGGTCGTCGCCAAGAATGGCCGCGTCGAGCAACGCGACGTGCGCACCGGCATCAGCGATCGCCTGCGCGTGCAGATCCTCGACGGCTTGCAGGAAGGCGATCACCTGTTGATCGGCCCGGTCGACGGGAGTGGCGGCTGAATGCTGACGCCCCTGATCGACCTGCAGGACATCCGCAAATCCTACGGTGGCGGCGATTCACCGCAGGTTCACGTGCTGCGCGGCATCGACCTGTCGATCCATGCCGGGGAGTTCGTAGCGATTGTCGGCGCGTCCGGCTCCGGCAAGTCGACGCTGATGAACATCCTCGGCTGCCTCGACCGCCCGACCTCGGGCGAATACCGCTTCGCCGGGGAAAACGTCGCCGCGCTCGACAGCGACGAACTGGCCTGGCTGCGACGTGAAGCCTTTGGCTTTGTGTTCCAGGGCTACCACCTGATCCCGTCCGGCTCGGCCCAGGAAAACGTCGAAATGCCGGCCATCTACGCAGGCTTGCCGGCCGCCGAACGCCATGCCCGTGCAGCCGCCCTGCTCGACCGCCTCGGCCTGGCCTCGCGCACAGGCAACCGTCCGCATCAACTCTCCGGTGGCCAACAGCAACGCGTCTCTATCGCCCGCGCCTTGATGAACGGCGGCCACATCATCCTCGCCGACGAACCCACCGGCGCCCTCGACAGCCACAGTGGCGCCGAGGTCATGACGCTGCTCGATGAACTGGCGAGCCAGGGCCACGTGGTGATCCTCATCACCCACGACCGCGAAGTCGCGGCCCGGGCCAAGCGCATCATCGAAATCCGCGACGGGCTGATCATCAGCGACAGCGCCCACGACAACCCCGATGTGCAGACTTCGGCCAACCCCGGTGCGCTGCAAGCAGTGGATCTGCGCAAGCGCCTGAGCGAAGGTGCTGAAGCCACCGGTGCCTGGAAAGGCGAACTGGTGGACGCGGTGCACGCTGCGTGGCGGGTGATGTGGATCAACAAGTTTCGCACCGCGCTGACGCTGCTCGGGATCATCATCGGCGTCGCGTCGGTGGTGGTGATGCTGGCCGTCGGCGAGGGCAGCAAGCGTCAGGTCATGGCGCAAATGGGCGCGTTCGGCTCGAACATCATTTACCTCAGCGGCTCGTCCCCGAACCCGCGCACGCCGCTGGGCATCATCACCCTCGATGACGTCGCGGCGGTGGGCAGCCTGCCGCAAGTGACGCGCATCATGCCGGTCAACGGCGAGGAAGCCGGGGTGCGTTTCGGCAACCTCGACCACTTGAGCTACGTCGGCGGCAACGACACCAACTTCCCGGCGATCTTCAATTGGCCGGTGGTCGAAGGCAGCTATTTCACCCAGGAAGATGAACGCAACGCAGCGGCCGTCGCGGTGATCGGCCACAAGGTGCGGACCAAACTGCTCAAGGACGTGGCCAACCCGATCGGCCAATACATCCTGATCGAAAACGTGCCGTTCCAGGTGGTCGGCGTGCTCGCGGAAAAAGGCGCCAGCTCCGGCGACACCGACAGCGACGACCGCATCGCCATCCCGTATTCCGCCGCCAGCGTCCGGCTGTTTGGCACCCACAACCTTGAATACGTGGCCATCGCGGCCGCTGATGCGCGCAAGGTCAAAGAGACGGAAATCGCCATCGAGCAGTTGATGTTGCGCCTGCACGACGGCAAAAAGGATTTCGAGCTGACCAACAACGCGGCAATGATTCAGGCCGAGGCGCGCACGCAAAATACCCTGTCGCTGATGCTCGGTTCGATCGCCGCGATTTCGCTGCTGGTGGGCGGGATTGGCGTGATGAACATCATGCTCATGACCGTGCGCGAACGCACCCGCGAGATCGGCATCCGCATGGCCACCGGCGCCCGGCAGCGCGACATCCTCCGGCAGTTCCTCACCGAAGCGGTGATGCTCTCGGTGGTCGGCGGCCTCGCCGGCATTGCCCTGGCGCTGATCGTCGGCGGCGTGCTGATCCTCAGCGAAGTCGCGGTCGCGTTCTCTTTGATAGCGGTACTCGGCGCCTTCGGCTGCGCCCTGGTCACCGGTGTTGTCTTCGGCTTCATGCCCGCTCGCAAAGCTGCCCGGCTCGACCCGGTCACGGCCCTTACCAGTGAATGATCGATCTATGAAAGCGCCACTCAGCCTGTTGACCCTCTGCGTGTTGCTCAGCGCCTGCGCCAGTCCTGACCCGCGTCCGGACAGTGGCTTGCAGCCGCCGCCCGCCTGGCAATCGGCGCACAGTGAAAACGCCGTGTTGAGCAACGCCCGGTGGTGGACGCACTTCGGCAGCCCGCAGCTCGATCAACTGATTGAACAGGCCCGCGTCGGCAGCTATGACCTGGCGGCGGCACTGGCGCGAGTTCGTCAGGCCCGGGCGACGACCGTGATTGCCGGCGGTTCGTTGTTGCCGGAAGTGAAGGCGGCCGCAAACGCCAATCGCCAGAAGCTGATGCGCGGCAATGGCTACAGCCAACTGGACGCCGATGACAGCAACAAGGCAGTGGATTACTTCGATGCCAGCCTCAGCGCCAGTTATGAAATCGATTTCTGGGGCGGCCAGCGCGCATCCCGCGACAGTGCGCAATTCGGCCTGCAGGCCAGCGAGTTCGATCGCGACACGGTGGAGTTGACGCTGCTCAGCGCGGTCGCCAGCACCTATGCGCAAGCCCTGTCGCTGCAAGAGCAGCACCGTATCGCGCAACTCAATCTGGCGAACGCGCAAAAGGTTTTGAACCTGGTCCAAACCCGCTTCGACTCAGGCTCGGCCACCGCCCTGGAACTGGCCCAGCAAAAAAGTCTGGTGGCCGCGCAACAGCGGCAATTGCCGCTGGTGCAACAACAGGCCGAAGAAGCGCGGATCACCCTCGCCGCCCTCCTCGGCCGTCCCGTTCAGGCATTGACGCTCGACGATCAGCGCTTCGACCAACTCAGCTGGCCGGACATCGGTGCGGGCGTGCCCAGCGACTTGCTCAATCGGCGCCCGGACATTGCTCGCGCCGAAGCGCAGTTGGCGGCGGCACGGGCCGACGTGACCGTGGCCCGGGCGAAAATGCTGCCCACGGTGACATTGAGCGCCCAGATCGGCTCTGGCGCCGACACCTTCAACGATGTGCTGCGCAGCCCGTTCTACAACCTCACCGCCGGATTGGTCGCGCCGATTTTCAACAACGGCCGTCTCGGTGCCGAGCGCGACAAAGCCACGGCACGCCAGGAAGAACTGCTGGAAACCTACCGTGGCGCGATCATCAACGGCTTTGCCGACGTGGAGAAAGCCCTGACCGGCATTCGCGGTCTCGACGCCCAGCGCCAATGGCAGAGTGAAGAATTGAATCAGGCGCAAACGGCGTTCGACATTGCGCAAAGCCGCTATCAGGCCGGGGCCGAGGATTTGCTGACGGTGCTGGAGACGCAGCGCACGTTGTATGCGGCGCAGGATCTGAATGTGCAGCTGAGGTTGTCGAGGTTGCAGGCGAGTATTGCGTTGTACAAGGCGCTTGGGGGTGGGTGGCAGGTGCTATAGATTTTCGGTGTCTGTCAGGCCGTCTTCGCGAGCAAGCCCGCTCCCACATTTGATCTTCAGCGAACATAAAGTTTGTGTTCGGCGCCGATCAAATGTGGGAGCGGGCTTGCTCGCGATTGAACGATAACGCGGTATCTCTGGATCAACTGGTCATCGGCTTGGCCTTCAAATTCCGCGCATACCACGGTCGCTGCGGCACCTTGCGGAACAGATCCTCCAGCTTCTTCTCGTCCTCGCCAAAGGTAATCCGCAGCGCCAGCTTCATGGTTTCCGGGTCCATTTCCACCGACTTGCCCGCCTGCAACCCCGGCGTGGTGTTGCAGCCATGGGTGCTCGGGCCGAGCCACGGGTCATCGATCTCGACCCAGCGACCGGGCGCAAACCACGGCACGCCTTTGACCTCAAGCCGAGTCACTTCACCGGGATGAAAGCGCTCATGTGCGCGAAACCAGTCTTCGAGGCGATCGTCGATCCAGCCGTGGAAATGCCAGAACACCGGGTTCACGTGGGATGAAAACGGGTCGCCAAGGAAGTCGTTTTCCGCCGCGAACCAACGGGCGGAGAAGTCCGCCGTGTCACGGGCAAACGGCACAGGCTGGCCGTTGGACGGGTCACGGGGCACTGACGCCCAGCGCATGTGCAACCAGTCATGCAAGCCAAGCTCGACCTCGGAACCGAACTGTCCCAAGGTCAGTTTCGACAAGTAACGCGGGTCACGGTAGCGCGACTCCCAGACCTGGAAATTGCTGTGGTAAGTCTCGGCGGTCTTGAGATCGGCGACCCACTGCGAGTATTCGTCATCGTCGTCGGCGCGCCAGGCCGGTGGCAGCGCGGTGCCGTCGTGGTTGTCGAAGTAACGGGCAAAGCCCTGGCGATCGCGCACCAGCTCGGGTTGCGGCAACGGAAATTGCTGCCAGGACGGCAGGTCCTGCAGGGAACGCGCAGTGCCGAGCATATGCCGGTGCATGAAGAAAAAGTCGATGCCCGAGCCGTTGCGGTCCTTGCGCGGCCCGCGCGCATCGCGCTCCTTGTCACGAAGCCCCGGCTGCCAGCCGATACCGCGCAAGGCATCGCGTTTGTCTTCGGACAAGCTGTGCCATTTGTCTCGAGAGGCGTGCCAGAGCTGATGGAACAGGCGGTGCTCGGGGGAAATCAGCCACGCCAGCAACGCCGGGCCCAGGCCTGTGCGCTCGCGCGCCTCGGGGAATACTTGTTTGACCGCGACGAAACGATTGTCCTGAGCGGTCAAGGCCAGGGGACGATCCAGACGCAGCACGCGTCCACTCAAGGTGCCGCTGCCGGCATTGCCGAACGCGGCCCAGACTTCGTCCAGCTTGAAGGTGAATTCATAGTCCGGCGTCCCGGTCGGGGATCGGGTATCGATCAGGCGCCAGCTCAACTCGGTGGTGTTCGTGCCAGCCAGGTCGCCGAGGACGCGATAGCGCGGTGTCGGTTCGCCGCGCAACGCCGCAAAGGTATCAAGAAAGCCATTGAGCCCACGGCCCTTGTGGCCGACGTCGAGCAGCAGTTGAAGACCCTCGCGAGGCAAGCCGTCGAGCCCGGCGTCACGGCCTTCGAAACGAATGTTCCAGACACCCTGCAGCGTGTTGGCCAAACGCTGTCCGGCCACATCCGCAACGTCGAACGAGGCTTCGCCGGGGGTAATCGTCGGGTCCGGTTTCGTCAGTTCGCGATGCCCGTAATACGCCGCAGGCAGGGCCGCGCCGGTCAGTGCCAGACCCGCCAGGAACCATCGTCGAGAAATCGTCATTGCCCTACCTGTGTCAGCCATGGAGCAGGCTTTATCCAAGCTAGAACGTTTGTTGATCCCATTAATTTAAGAGCTTCGCGGGCAAGCCTCGCTCCTACAAGGGTATCACTCATACCTGTAGGAGCGAGGCTTGCCCGCGAAGAGGCCTTAAGCCCCACTAAATTTCCCACTCGGCCACTCGTTCTTCCCAGATAGCAAAGGCCCCCGCGCCTGCACCCTCGACGGCGAACCTGACTGAGATGGCAATGACAAAACCTCGTTCGAAAAAGGCTCTTTTCATTGGCCTGCCCCTGGCGTTGGCCATCGCTGGCGCGGCAGGCTTTGCGGCCTGGGACTACTGGTTCAACGACAACCCCGGCTACCCGGTCGCAGTGATGAAACAGGCCGATGAACTGCAAGAGCGCATCCTCTCGTTCGACAGCCACATCACCGTGCCGATGGATTTCGGAACCGCCGAAAACGAGGCCGACAAGGACGGCAGCGGCCAGTTCGACCTGGTCAAGGCCGCACGCGGTCGTCTGTCAGGCGCGGCGCTGACCATTTTCGGCTGGCCGGAAATCTGGAACGGCGACAACGCCCCGCACCGCCCAACGGCCGGGTTCATCGACGAAGCCCGTCACGAGCAGGAAACCCGCTACAAAATCATCAGCACCCTGGTGCGCGACTTCCCCAATCAGGTCGCCATCGCCTATACCCCGGACGATTTCCGGCGCCTGCACGGCGAGGGCAAGTTCGCCGTGTTCATCAGCATGCTCAACGCCTACCCGCTGGGTAACGACGTCAACGCGCTGGACAAGTGGGCCGCCCGCGGGATGCGCATGTTTGGCTTCAGTTACGTGGGCAATAACGCCTGGGCCGACTCGTCCCGGCCGCTGCCGTTTTTCAACGATTCCCGCGACGCTCTCGGCGGCCTGTCCGAGCTGGGCAAGCAAGCGGTGCATCGCCTGAACGACCTCGGCGTGATCATCGACGTGTCGCAAATGTCGACCAAAGCGCTTGAGCAAGTCAGCCAGTTGAGCCGCACCCCGATGGTCGCCTCCCATTCGGCGCCACGTGCGCTGGTGGACATCCCGCGCAACCTCAGCGACCAGGAAATGCAGCTGATCAAGAACAGTGGCGGCGTGGTGCAGATCGTCGGTTTCCCGACCTACATCAAGCCCCTGAGCCAAGCCACCCAGGACAAGCTCAACGCGCTGCGTGCGCGCTTCGACCTGCAACCGCTGCAAGGTCTGGAGATGGCGCTGATGCCGGGCGACCCGGTGATCACCGTATGGTCGGAACAGCGCTTCGGCGAATACGCCAGTCAGCTCTACGGCATCATCGATGAAGAACCCAAGGCCACCCTCAAGGATTACGGCGACGCCATCGATTATGCGGTGAAAAAAATCGGCATCGATCACGTCGGCATCAGTTCCGACTTCAACGACGGTGGCGGCCTCAATGGCTGGAAAGACGTCAGCGAGGCACGCAACGTGACCGCCGAGCTGATCAGCCGCGGCTACGGCGAGGCCGACATTGCCAAGCTCTGGGGCGGCAATTTCCTGCGGGTCTGGGACCAGGTGCAGAAGTCCTCCCGGCCTGTCGCCAAACACTGACATTCACCTTTGCCAAGCGAACCGAATTCATGACCAACCGTCGTACCTTCCTCAAACAGGCTGGCGTTATCGCCGCCGGCATCCCCCTGAGTTCCGCGGTCAGCCTGCCTGCGCTGGCCGCCATGCCAGCGCCGCTGCCCAAAGACAAATGGGCGCAGTTTCGTCAGCTGTTCACCCAGGACCCAGACTACCTGCACTTCGCCAACTTTCTGGTGACCTCGCACCCACGGCCCGTGCGCGAGGCCATCGAGATGCACCGCGCCAACCTCGACCGCAACCCGGGCCTGGCCATGGACTGGCATCGCGGCGAAACCGAACGCCGCGAAGAAGAAGTCCGCGTGTGGGCCGGCCGTTACCTCAAAGCCAAACCCTCGCAGATCGCCCTGACCGGCAGCACCACCGAAGGCCTGGCAATGATTTACGCCGGCATCCATGTGCGTCCGGATCAGGAAATCCTCACCAGCGAACATGAGCACTACGCCGCCAACAGCGTGTTCGAATACCGCACGCAGAAGGACGGCACCCAGGTTCGCAAAATCAAATTGTTCGAAGACCCGTACAAGGTTTCGACCGATGAAATACTGGCCTCGATTGCCCGCAACATTCGCCCGGAAACCCGCGTGCTCGGCATGACCTGGGTGCACTCCGGCAGCGGGGTGAAATTGCCGATCGGCGAGATCGGCAAACTGGTCGCCGAGAAAAACCGTGGCCGTGAGGAAAAGGATCGCATCCTTTATGTGGTCGATGGCGTTCACGGCTTCGGCGTGGAAAACCTCGATTTCCCGGACATGCATTGCGACTACTTCATCGCCGGCACCCACAAATGGATGTTCGGCCCACGGGGCACCGGGATCATTTGCGCGCGCTCCGAGGAGATGAAAGACCTCACGCCGACCATTCCGACGTTTTCTGAAGCGACCACGTTTTCGACCGTGATGACCTACGGCGGCTATCACTCGTTCGAACACCGCTGGGCGCTGACCGAAGCGTTCAAATTGCATCTTGACCTCGGCAAGGCCGAGGTTCAGGCGCGCATTCACGAGATCAACAGCTACCTGAAAAAGCGCTTGCAGGAGCATCCGTCGGTGGAGCTCGTCACGCCGTTGTCGCCCGAGTTTTCCGCCGGTTTCACCTTCTTTCGCATCAAGAACCGGGACTGCGAGGAAGTCGCCAATTTCCTGATGGACCAGCGCGTGGTCTGCGATGCCGTCGACCGCGACGTCGGCCCGATCATTCGTCTGTCCCCGGGCCTGCTCAACACCGAGGCGCACATCGACCGCGTCATGGCGCTGTTGGCCAGCAAGCTCTGACACACCGATTCCCTTTAGCGAGAATGCTCATGAAAAACCTCCTGCACAGACTCGGCCTTCGACCCCGAACGTCACTCAAACACCTGGGGGCACTGACCCTGCTGGCGCTGCTCGGCGGTGCGCTGCCTGTCGTCGCCCAGGCCTCCTCCGCGCCGCTGCCGGGCAAGGTGTTCAAGGACTGCCGCAACTGCCCGGAAATGGTGGTGCTGCCTGCCGGCACCTTCACCATGGGCACGCCGGAAGGTGAAGTCGGTCGCGAGCCCGATGAAGGCCCGATGCACGAAGTGACATTCGACAAGCCGTTCGCCATGAGCCGTTACCAGATCACCGCCGGTGAATGGGACCAATACCTGAAGGAAACCGGAATCACCATTCCCGACGGCGATACCCGCCCCGGCCGCGAGTGCATCAACAGCAAGCCACGTTACCCACAGGGCCCGCGTCAGCCGGCGGTGTGCATGAACTTTGCCGAGGTCAGCGCGTATGTCGCGTGGCTGTCGATCAAGACTGGCCAGCACTACCACATCGTCAGCGAGGCCCAGCGCGAATACGCCGCCCGTGCCGGTTCAACGGGGCCGTTCCCGTTCCCGTTCGATGAAGGCACCGAGTACAGCATCGCCACCCATGCCAATACTTACGGGCCCACCGACGGCTACAGCTACACCTCCCCGGCCGGCAGCTTCCCACCCAACGCCTTCGGCATGTACGACATGCATGGCAACGTCTACGAGTGGATCGCCGACTGCGAACACACCGATTACACGGGCGCCCCAACCGATGGCAGCGCCTGGGTCGAACCCAACTGCGAAGCACTGCAGATTCGCGGCAACGACTGGGGCGAAGCGCCGGTGTTCTCGCGTTCCGGCAACCGCAACAACATCTACCCGCAAACCCGTGGCGACTGGATCGGTTTCCGCGTGGTGCGCGATCTGCCGTCCAAAGGCTGAGCCCCCTACCCCTGCGGCCGCCGCCAGTCGGCGGCCGTCTAAATTAAACGCCTGACCACACGTTCTACTGGGTATGCCTCACGACCCAAGGGACCGTCCTCAAATGCATTTCCTCAAGACCCAGCCTACGCGCGGTGCAATTCATGAATTGTTCACCCTCCTGAAACCGTTCCGGCTGGTGGTCAGCCTGTCGATCATTCTGGGCATGGTGGGCGGTCTGAGCGTGACGGTGTTGCTGGCCACGATCAACAACGCGCTGCATTCGGAAAGCGGCCTGACCCAAGGCGTGGTTGCACTGTTCGGCGGCCTTTGCCTGCTGGCCCTGGCGAGTTCGATCTGCTCGGACATCGGCACCAACTATGTCGGCCAGCACATCATTGCCAAGCTGCGCAAAGAGCTGGGGGAAAAGGTTCTTTCGGCCCCCATCGAACAGATCGAACGCTATCGCAGCCACCGCTTGATCCCGGTGCTGACCCATGACGTCGACACCATCAGCGACTTCGCCTTTGCCTTCGCGCCGCTGGCCATTTCCCTGACCGTGACCCTTGGCTGCATGGGCTACCTGGCCCTGTTGTCGTGGCCGATGTTCCTGATGATGGTGCTGGCGATCGCCATCGGCACCGGCATCCAGTTCTACGCACAGGGCAAGGGCATCAAAGGCTTCATGGCCGCCCGCGACGCCGAAGACGAATTGCAAAAGCACTACAACGCCATCGCCGGCGGCGCCAAGGAATTGCGCATTCACCGTCCGCGCCGCCAGCGCATGTTCACCTCGGGTATCCAGGGCACGGCCGACTTCATCTGCGACACCCAGGTGCGTTCGATCAATACGTTCGTGATCGCCAAGACCCTGGGGTCGATGCTGTTCTTCGTGGTCATCGGCCTGGCACTGGCCCTGCAATCATTCTGGCCGAGCGCCGACAAGTCGGTGATGAGCGGCTTCGTCCTGGTGCTGCTGTACATGAAAGGCCCGATCGAACATCTGGTGGGCACCTTGCCGGTGGTCAGCCGCGCGCGGATTGCCTTCCGCCGCATCGCCGAACTGTCGAGCCAGTTCTCCTCGCCCGAACCGCACCTGCTGCTCAACGACACCGGCAAAAAGCCCGCCGTGGTCAACAGCCTGCAACTGGACAACGTCAGCTATGCCTTCCCCGCCGCACCGGGCAGCGAAGCGTTCCGCCTCGGGCCGGTCAACCTGACCATCGAACAGGGCGACATCATATTCATCGTCGGCGAAAACGGTTGCGGCAAGACCACGCTGATCAAACTGTTGCTCGGCATTTATGCGCCGCAACAGGGCGCCATCCTGCTCAACGGCGAAAGCATCGACGCGCAGAACCGTGACGACTACCGCCAACTGTTCACCACGATTTTTGCCGACTACTACCTGTTCGATGACGTGGTGCAGGGCGATCAGCACATTCCCGAAGACGCCAACAAATACCTGCAACGCCTGGAAATCGCGCACAAGGTCAGCGTCCAGGACGGCAGTTTCACCACCACCGACCTGTCCACCGGCCAGCGCAAGCGACTGGCGCTGGTGAATGCCTGGCTGGAAGAGCGGCCAGTGCTGGTGTTCGACGAATGGGCGGCCGACCAGGACCCGACCTTCCGCCGGATCTTCTACACCGAGCTGCTTCCGGATCTGAAGCGCCTGGGCAAAACCATCATCGTCATCTCCCACGACGATCGCTATTTCGACATGGCCGACCAGCTGGTGCGCATGGAATCGGGTCGCGTGGTGACAGAGCGGGCAACCGCCTGAGGACAGCAACACCCATCACTCGACGATTTTTTCGGGGTTTGTTTTCCGGTTTCGTCGGGGTGATGCGTCTAATAATAATTATCATTAACTAAAAAAACTGCACACCTTAGGAGCGATTTGAGCAATGCAAAGCCCTACCCTGTCCCGCGCGCCGTTGGCAGTGGCCATCGCGCCGCAAAAGAAATTCCGAACAGTCGTACCGGGTGCGTTGCTGACCCTGTTGCTGCTGGGCACGTCTGAAGTCCAGGCGGCTCCGGTGAACGTCAACGTTCCCTCGCAGTCGCTGGCCAGCGCGCTGCAGCAACTGGGTCAACAGACCGACCTGCAAATCCTGTACAGCCAGGACATGGTCAACGGCCTCAAATCGACGGCAGTCTCCGGCAATCTGGAGCCGGAACAGGCATTGAACACGTTGCTGCTGGGGAGCGGCATCACTTTTCAATTGACTGGCAACACCGTATCGCTGGTTCCAGTAGCGGGAAACTCCAGCGCGCTGCAACTGGGCGCGACCGCGATTTCCGGCGTGGCACCGGGGCCGACTACTGAAGGCACGCATTCCTACACCTCCGATGAAGTCAGCATCGGCAAGGGCAACATCAAGCTAAAGGACATTCCGCAGTCGGTGTCCGTCGTCACGCGCCAGCGCATGGACGACCAGAACATGAACAGCCTGCAAGACGCGATGCGCCAGGTCACCGGCGTCACCATCAAGACGTACAACTCCGGTTCCAGCCTTAATGACGTCTACATGCGCGGCTTCCTCGTCGACCAGGTGCAGGTTGACGGCGTGTCGCAACCGACCGGCCAGGGCGACATGGGCACCAGCTTCGACCTCGCCATGTACGACCGCGTCGAAGTGTTGCGCGGCCCGTCGGGCCTGTATCAAGGCGCTGGCGAACCTGGTGGCACCATCAACGTGGTGCGCAAGCGTGCCCTGAACAAATTCGCCCTCGGTGGCGAACTGGGCGCCGGTTCCTATGACCACTACCGCTCCATGGTGGACGTCACCGGCCCGCTGAACGATCAGGGCACCGTGCGCGGGCGCTTCATCACCGCTTACGAAAACAACAAATCCTTCGTCGACTCCGCCCAGAACGAACGCCCGATGGTCTACGGTCGCCTGGAATTCGACCTCGACCCGTCCACCACCCTGTCGGTCGGCGGCGCTTACCAGCAGAACCATTCCACCCCGGCGTTCGGTTTGCCGGCCTTTGCCGACGGCAAATTGCTGGACGTGCCGCGCTCGACGTTCGTCGATGCCAAGTGGAACACCCTGAACGAGAAAGTCTGGGAGTCCTTCGCCGAGGTCGATCACGCGCTGGATAATGGCGGTCAGTTCAAGACAACGTTGACTTACCGGGATGCGGAAACGCCAGAGCGTCACTTCACATGGGCGGACAACGCAGTCGATCCGGCTACCGGCGACAGTTGGGCGGTGCAGTACGACTACTACACCCACATCAAGACCATCGGTGTCGACAGTTTCGTAACCACACCGTTCGAGTTCGCTGATCGTAATCACGAGTTCACAGTTGGTGCCGAGTATCAGCATCTGGACAAGGACTTCACTTATGGCGGTGGTGGCGGCGACAATTATTTCCCGATCAACGTGTACAACCCTGGCAGCATCGATATTCCGAAGCGAGACTACGAGCATACCAACGGCAATAGCTCCAAGTCCGACCAGTACGGCCTCTATACCCGCGCCAAGTTCAACGTCACCGACTGGCTCGACGTGATCGGCGGCAGCCGCGTCACCTGGTATGAAAGCGACGCCAAGAACTTCAATACCTTCTTCAACAATTTCGGCGAAGCCCACACCAGCATCAACCGCAAGGTCGTGCCGTACGGTGCCATCATCGCCAAATTGACCCCGGAACTGTCGGCCTACGCCAGCTACACGGGCGTGTTCAAGCCACAGAGCGAAGCCGGCACTGACAACACACCTATCGGACCGCGTAAAGGCAAGCAGTATGAAGTCGGCCTCAAGCGCGAGTTCTACGACGGCCGCCTAAACGCCAGCATCGCAATGTTCCGCATCTACGATGAAAACCGTGCCGAATACAACTCCGACACCAATAGCTACGAAGCCCAAGGCAAAGCACGCAGCCAGGGCTGGGAAACCGAGTTGAGCGGTAACCTGACCGACAACTGGAGCATCGTCACCGGCTACGCCTTCACCAGCACCAAGTTGGTGAAATCTGATGACGCTACCGAAGGCAAAACCTTCAGCACCATCACGCCTAAACACAACTTCAACCTGTGGACCAAATACGACTTCACCGACGGCCCGCTCAAAGATTTCAGCGTCGGCGGCGGCGTGCGCGTGGTCAGCAAGACCTGGTACCAGCGTGAAGTACGCTTCGAACAAAGCGGCTATGGCATTGCTACCGCGCAGGTAGGCTACAAGTTCAACGAGAACCTGTCGGCGACACTGACTGGCAACAACCTGTTTGATCGCAAGTACTACGACCGCGTGGATGCTTCGTGGGGGACTAACTTCTATGGGGATCCGCGGAATTTGACGTTGACGTTGCGGGCTCAGTACTGAGTTTCGAGGTAGTCAAAAGCTACACACCACCGGGCCGCTTGCGGCCCGGTTTTGTTTTTTTAGGTGGGGGATGAAATTCATACAGCGCGTTGCTACCAGCCTCAGCAAGCATCGAAATCTTGCGCTCTGCCCCCAGAGCATCAGGCAGGGAATCAGCGATTAAGGCGTGACCGTTTCTGAATTAGAACTAGAGGTGTTTTCTCCTCCGAATCCTTTAACAAATGGAGCCTTTACAGATGTTATGGCGTTTTCTTTGGCAGTATTCCATGACGATGAATCGGCAAAAACCCAAACAAAACCGCAACAATAACAGCAGTCCAAAAATTTCCAACAACACCTGCTGAACCAGAGTTATGCCACCTAAAAAAACCTTTGTACATCGATCTTTAGGCAAAGAATCGAGCGTCAGTTTATTGATTTTCCGAGCCAGCTCAGCTTTGATCCCTTTTATTTTCTCATCAGCTGCAGCCTGTAAAAACAAATTAACCAAGCCATCTGCCTCTCGCTTGTATTTACCTATTTCATTTGACTGAAGCTTTAACTTTGTAAACTCAACAATATTCAATCCGTTTTTTATCGCTTCGCGCTTTTCAGCTTTATAGATTGAGTAAGCAATCATGCCAGTAAAATCTTCACTCGTTTTAACGAGTTTTTCATGCATCTGATTGTACTGGTCACTCATTTCTGAAAACCTTCACCTCGTTGTCAGAGTTGTACTTATTAATCACTTTAATCATCATCACGTTGAATTTTTTTGACGAGACTCTACCTACAACAGCTTTCGCCATATCGCTGGGTATGTATCCAGAAATGACTTTGTCATTGATTTTCTCGGCGAGAGATTTTTTTCTTAATCCTAATGTTTTTAGAAACGAGTCAAAAGTCATGGCATACCTCCACTCATTCGTTTTATCAATCATAGCGTTCAAAGATCCATTCAATGCTAAATTTTATGAGCAGAGGGAAGTCAGCGACGTACCAACTCCCCCAAGGCAGTCTCGCGTAGCGCGCATGGCGCTTCGCCTATCGGCTACCACTGGCAGCTGCCAGAGGTACTACCACGCTATACGCTGAGCTTCCGACCGCCAAGCCTAAAAACATGTCGGAATTTTCCTCGATACATACGTGATTCACCGCGAATGTAGGAACCGCACAGCCGCTTGTTAATGCTGCCATACGTTATGACGCGGGGCTGTATGCGGTGGGAGTCAACAATCAAGCGCCGGCATCGACAGCCGATCCAGTGCACAGCCATTGGCCATTTGCGACGATTGCGGGGCCTGAATGATTCTATGCACCACTGGGCCACCCGCGGCCCAGTGGTTTTTTGGAGGGGTGTGCGAACTTCAGCAGATCTGCTTCAGCGCTCCCCAAAGAAATACTTACAAGCGGAAATAGGAGGTGTACGGCAGGAATGGCGAGCGCTTGACCTCGATAGTGTTCATGTCAAACACCTCGAACAAGGCTTGTGTTTCACCCGGGAAGTGCGGGCAATTCAATTCATCAAATACCACGATCGAACCTTTTGACAATCTTGGTTTGATCGCTTCCAGAACATCTTTTGTCGGCTTGTAAACATCCATATCAAAAATAGCCATTGATATGATTGAGTGAGGATTATCTTCAAGCCATTGTTTCGACGTCACTGAAGCGTCCCCTTTGATCAGGGAAAACTTCTTCAAGTGATTGTTAGGGCTTAACGACTCTTGAGCCAGCAGAAGCCGTTCTAATAACTTTTCATAGCCATCGTCTATATGAAAGTCGCCCGACTTCACCATTCCGCCATCTTTTTCGTCAACCCCGGCGAATCCGCTGAAGGTATCAAACCCGAAAATGTGCCGGGAGTAGTTGTAGGGTTCCTTGATGGCTCTAAGGTTGAGTAACGTTGCCAGGCTGCTGCCGTAATGAACGCCAAACTCGCAGATCGAGCCTGCGACAGGCAGCATTTCATCGTAGAGAAAATTAAGGTTGAGGATTCGCGCCAATGACGGTCTGGTCAGCGTCGCTACCGAAGGCCAATTCCAATATTCCCCGGCAACGTCATGAATTTCGCCATGAATATCCCGCAGGTCTTTATAAGCATCTGCCTGATTGGGAGGGGTGAAAAACAGCTGACCGTCTTTAGTTCTCATTTGCTTTCCATTAAAAAGTTAAGACCGTTCGAATTTAATTTGCTTTGAATCAGATAAGCCAGCTTGGAAACCTTGGCGTGGATGCTCGATATATTGTGATCCGGCCGGTGTATGAGCCCCATGCCTCCAATGATAATGGCTTCCAGCGTCAGCTCGGCATTAAATATCCGCGACCACACCTGTCGCGAAGCTTCATAACCGACGGAACCACTTTCATATTGATTGGAAGCAGTCATCAACTTGACCGGGATCGGGCCGCCAATTGCGTTGTTTAAAAAGCGCTCAAGTCTCCCCAGCAGAAAATCAAACAGCTCATCGTTTGAGACGTCATGAGGCTGGCCGGTTTTCACGTCGATGCCTGCGGTACATTGAACGAACGGCCCCGGATGCCTGCGCAGAAAATCTTGCGCCATATCATAGAGTGATCCGTTGTCCCAGGAAGCGGGATATTGATACAGCGATTGGTTCGCGTAGTAATACCCTTTATCAAGTCCCAGGTGCTTAAGGTTCGCAGTGGTTGCATCCTGATAAGACTTGAAGCGAGATTCGATCATCTCATTTGCGCTTTGACTATCGAAGGACGGGTAATTGACCGGAAAACAGTCCGCGATACCAAACTGGATAAAAAAGTATCGGTTTTCAACAGGGATCGCACTCAAGCAATTATTAAGTGCAGCTGTCAGGGCCGCAGGGTATTCATGCCAGTTATCATTGGCATGAATAACTGCGTCGGTTTCTGAAACAACGGTGACAACCGAATCGTATTCGGTAAATTCCGGATTGATGAAGCATCGCAACTCTACCCCATCGACGTAACAAGCTTCATCCGTCAGTTCAACCGGGTAACGCCCTGTAAGCCGCTCAATACGCTTGGACAGTCCATTGGTCTTGAACTTCGGAACATAGAACGTGGCGTCGGCCAAGTGTTGGCGAATGAAAAAATCATCCAGATGATCGTCGTGACCATGGGAAATAATGACATTAAGCTTGTTTGCAGGGATAGAGAGTAACTTCTCAATCAGTTCAGTCTTGGGCGAAGGGTTTTGAATCCAGCCACCAAACGCAGGTGAAACATACCAGGGATCAGTAAGAAAATAACTTTCTTTCTCTTTCAGCAATAATGAGGCGTGATTAACAAATTCTATATCCACCGGCCGGATCCTTCGCACTCATTAATTAAATCAATAAAAACACGCACAAAATAAACGCCACATAATATCTCATTTTTATTTTGCGAGCAATCGCCCATAAAACAGAGCATGAAGAACACTTAACCCGACCCAATAAAAGCCCATCAAAATATAAAATCTTTAAGCATTAGTCTTTTTCGAAAGGCTCATAAGACGCAAAGAATTTCGCTACGAACTATTAAATACATTATACAAACCAATAACATCTACTTAGTTAAAACGCGCCCACAATATATATTTTCTTCCATTAAACTCAAAGCCGACAGCAGCCTTTCAGATGCGCAATAAGGCGCTATTTCCCCAACCTCAGCTCCATAATGATCGTGCGCTCCGCGCCATGAAATTCATCTCGGACTTTTCTGAAGCCAAGCGATGCGTAAAAGCCTTCTGCTGTGATTGAGGAAGGGACCCGCAATAGACTGAGCCCTTCGCTGAGGGCGCTTGACTGGATCATTGCCATCAACCGCCTTCCTATGCCCTGCCCTTGCTGGGTCGGGTCAACGAATACGCTTCTGACCACATCATGGTCAAGGCTGGCGGTTGCAACAATATGATGGTCGATCGTCGCGACGTAGATTCGACGATGAGTCAGCAAGCGAAGGATGGCTTGCGGTGAGAAGTTTTGCGCCACTTGTTCGATGATTGCTGGCGTGTAGTCCTGGGCGTTGGTTTCGCGTAGCGCGCCAATGATGACTTGGCTGATGGCGGTTGCATCTGCGCTAGTGGCGATTCGAATCAGGCAGTCCATTTGAGTACTTCTTTCCGTGGGGTTGGCTGATCGTAAAGGAAGGGTCTGTTGTTAACCACCGCCGAGCGGGAACCGTGCATCCGACTATGAATGCCGTGGTGATCGTTCCCACGCTCCGCATGGGAACGATCACCTCGCATGGATCAGCTCAAACTCTCAGTAATCAACCCCGCCAGCTGCTCCAGCATCCCCGGCACTTCCTGAACCATCTCCCCCATCCTTGCGAAGTCGTGGGTCATGCCCGCTTTCACGTCCAGCACCACAGGCTGCCCCGCCGCACGCAATTTTTCGGCCCAGGCCAGGCCTTCGTCGAGCAACGGGTCGTATTCGGCCAGCCACAGCACGGTCGGCGTCAGGCCTTGCACGGTGTCGGCGAACAGCGGTGAAAAACGCCAGTCGCGGCGATCATCGGCGCTGCGTTGATACTGCTGGTAGAACCACTCCAGCGTGGTGGCTTCCAGCAGATAGCCTTCGGCGAAACGCGCGAGGGACGGGCGTTTTTCCACGGCATCGATCACCGGGTACAGCAACACTTGCACCCGTAGCGTCAGCGGCCAGGCTTGCGGGGCCTGGGCGATGGCGATCGACAACGAAGCCACCAGGCTGCCGCCGACGCTGTCGCCAGCCAGTGCGATGCGGTTAGCGTCCAGGCCCAGTGCACCGGCGCCGGTGGTCGCGAGCCAGCGTGTCACGTCCTCGGCATCCTCGTAAGCGGTAGGAAAACGGTGTTCCGGAGCCAGTCGATAATCCGCCGACAGCACCGCAAAACCACCCGCCAGCGCCAGTCGCCGGCACAGGGTGTCATGGGAATCGAGGCTGCCGACCACGTAGCCGCCACCATGGAAATACAGCAGCACCGGGCGCTCTTGAGTGCCCAGCGACGGGCGAGCGTAGAGGCGCGCGTTGAGCAGATGGCCGTCGCGGGCCGGAATGCTGACTGCGGTCACGGTCAGTGCGCCCATCGGTGCAGCATCGAGCAGCTGCGAGGTTTGTTCGAACTGCTGGCGCGCTTCGGTCGGGCTCAGCTCGTGCATGGGCAGGCTTTTGCCGGTGAGGCGGCCGAACTCGGCCAGCTCTAGAAAACCTTCGATGTCCGGGTGCAGTGCCATGGGCGGTCGTCTCCAAAAAATAAAAAGCTCGCCCTATAAACGAACCGTGAGGGCCGTTCATTAGGGCGAGCTTGTTTTGGAGCGGTAAAACCTCAGTCCTGCGTCACCACCTCTCGACCGAGTGCCGTCACCACGGCACTCAGGCATTCATCCCGTTGCAGGATATCGAAGTGGCTGGCGGTGACGGTTTGCACTTTGCGCAGCCGCGGTTGCTGACGCTCCAGCGTCGCGCGTTCGGCCGTCGGGTTACCATCGGCCCACCAGCAGCACAGTTCGGCATGCGGCAGCGGCAAGGTCTCGACCTGACGTGACAATGCCTTCAAGCGGGTGCTGACCATGAACGTCTGCGCCAACTCATCGGCACCGAGCAACGCGTAACCGCTGGCCTGCTCGCCCTCAGTGTCGATCACGGTGCGAATGATCCGTGCAACCGCGTCCTGATCACCCGTCGTTTCGACACTCAACGCCTGGACAATGACATCGCTGTCCATGCTCAACGTTGCACCGAGGAATTCGCTCAGGTCCGCGCGCCACTCATCGACACTGGCGACGGCGTTGGCCTGGGTCGGCACAAAACTGTCCACCAGACCGACGAACGCTACCCGCTGACCCTGCTGTTCAAGCAAGTCGCCGACCATCAACGCCAGCGCCCCGCCCAACGACCAGCCCAGCACATGGTAAGGGCCTTGCGCCTGTTTGCGGCGGATCGCCTCGACGTAGTCCGCAGCCATTTGCTGTAGCGAAGTGTCGTGCCACAGGCGGTCGAGCAGCATGCGGCATTGCACGCCGTACACCGTGCGCTGGCCTTCCAGTCGGCGGGCCAGCGGCTCGTAGTCGAACACGGTGCCGAAACCGGCGTGCAGGCAGAACAGCGCCGGCAGATCGTCCACTGGCTGGTTCAACAGCAGCAGTGGTTCAGGGCTCTGCTTGAGCGGTTGTTCATCGACACCGGACAACCCGGCGATGGTCGGTTTGGCCATCATGTCGCGCAGTTTCAGCTGGAAGTCCGGCTCATTCAGCGCCCGCACCTTCGAGATCACCTTGAGCGTGCGCAACGAGTCGCCGCCCAACTCAAAGAAATTGTCGGTGATGCCGACTTTCTCGACGCCCAGCACTTGCTGCCAGATCTCGGCCAGTGCCCATTCCAGTGGCGTGCGCGGGGCCACGTAGTCGCGACCTTCGAAGGTCGGATCGGGCAAGGCCTTGCGGTCGAGTTTGCCATTGGGTGTCAGCGGGAAGCGTGGCAACACCACGATCTGCGTCGGCACCATGTAATCCGGCAGGCTTTCACGCAAGGCCGCCTGGCAACGCAGGCCCAGACCATCGTCTTCGACTGCGACCACATAACCCACCAGTTGCGGACCCTGGCCGCTGTCACGCACCACCACCAACGCGTCATTGACCCCGACGTGCTCACGCAGACGGGCTTCGATCTCACCCAGCTCGATGCGGAAGCCGCGCACTTTGACCTGATGGTCGATGCGCCCCACGTAATCGAACACGCCATCCTCGCGGCGGCGCACCAGGTCACCGGTGCGGTACAGGCGGCCACCGTCGCGGCTGAACGGGTCGGCGACGAAACGCTCGGCGGTTTGCCACGGGTGACGGTGGTAGCCGCGCGCAACGCCACGGCCGCCGATGTACAACTCGCCGACCATGCCCACCGGCAATGGGTTGAGGTCCATGTCCAGCACATGCAGGCTGCGGGTGCCGACGCGGCGGCCGATCGGCGCGTACATCGCCTCGCAGTGGCCGTCGGCAGCGATTTTCCACAGCAACGGCGTGACCACGGTTTCCGTCGGCCCGTAACCATTCACCAGGTATTGTGGCTTGAGCGTGTGCTTGACCCGTTCGAACGTGGCGTCCGGCACCGCATCGCCACCAAAGCAGTAGATGCGTACCGGCGGCGGGTTGCCGCCCTGCAACTCGGCGTGTTCGGCCAGTTGCAGCAGGTATGCCGGCGGAAAGCAGGCGACGCTGATGCGCTGACGGTGCAACACTGCCAGGGTCTGCTCGGCGGTCCACAGTGTGTTGTCGCGCACCACCAGGGTCGAGCCGCTGATCAGCGCGGTGATCCAGCGTTCATGGGCACCGTCGAAGGCGAACGACATGAAATGCAGTTCGCGATTGGCCGGGTCCATTTCGTACAGCTCGGCAATCGCCTGCACGTGCATGCTCAACGGCCCGTGAGCCACGGCGACGCTTTTCGGTTTGCCGGTCGAACCCGAGGTGTAAATCAGGTAGGCCAGTTGCTCGGCGTGCACGTTGCTTTGTGGTGCCGGCACCTCGACGTCGAGGTTCAAGCGATCCACGGCGACCATCGGCGTGCCCGGATTGAGTTGCGCGGTGTCACGCAAACGCTCCTGGGTCAGCAGCAAACGCATGTCGCTGTCGGCCATCATGTAGCGCAGTCGTTCCTGCGGATATTGCGGGTCCAGCGGCACGTAGGCGGCGCCGCACTTCATCACCGCCAATAGCGAAACCACCAGTTCCAGCGAGCGCTCCATGAACACGCCGATCACGTCTTCGGCCTGCACGCCCTGCCCCAGCAGGTGCACCGCCAAGGCATCGGAACGACGATCCAGCTCGGCATAACTCAGGCTTTCAGCGTCGTGGTCGGCATAACTGAGCACCAACGCTGCGTGGTCTGGTTGCAAGCGCGCCCGCTCACGGATCAGCTCATGCACCGGCCGATCGTGATCGTCGGCCAGCGTCGGCAGTTCGCCGTCGAGTTGCCGGCCTTCGTCCAGCGTCAGCAGGCCCAACTCGCCCACCGCGCCCTCGGCGTTGTCGCACAGACGCTGCATCAGGCTTTCCATGTGGCTGCGCAAAACTTCGACGGTGGCGAGGTCGAACTGATCGCGCTGGTGCATGTACTCGATGCGCAACCCTTCATCGAGGCTGACCATCAAGTCCATGGCGAAGCTGGTCAGGCCGAAGTCGGAGACATCTTCGAAGCGCAGCGAATCGCCGTTCCACTCGCGCAACGTGCGGTCGACCGGCTGGTTTTCGAAGACGATGATGCTGTCGAACAGCGACTGCCCACCCTGCCCGGCCCAGCGTTGAATATCACTGAGCGGGGTTTGCTGGAAATCGCGGATGTCGAGGTTGTAGGCCTGGATCTCGCGCAGCCAGTCACCGACGCTCGCTTCAGTTGGCACGCTGTTGACCACCGGCAAGGTGTTGATGAACAGCCCCAACATATTCTCCGAACCGTTGAGGGTTTCCGGCCGGCCCGACACCGTGGCGCCGAACGTGACCGTGCGCTGACCGGTGTAGCGCTGCAACAGCAGCAGCCACGCGGCTTGCACCAGGGTGTTGAGCGTCACTTGCTGTTGCTGGGCAAACGCCTGCAAACGCGCGGTCTGCTGCGCATTCAGGTGCGTATAGATCGCGTGATAACCCGCTTGCGGCGCCTTCACCGGCAGCGCGCGAGCCAGGTGCGTGGCGCCTTCCAGTGCGTTGAGCTTGTCTTTCCAGAACGCTTCACTGGCCTCGGCGACCTGCTGGCCGAGCCAGTCGATGTAGTCGCGATACGCGGCCACCGGTTCCTGCGCGTCGCCGCTGTAATGGCGCAGCACTTCACCGATCAGGCGCGACACACTCCAGCCGTCCATGAGGATGTGATGGTAGGTCCAGATCAGGCGATAGCGGTCGTCTTCCAGGCGTACCAGCAGTAGACGCAACAACGGCGCACGGTTCAGCGAGAAACCACGTTCACGTTCGTCGGTGGCCAACTGACGTACGCGCTCGGCTTGGTTATCCAGACCGCGCCAATCCAGCTCGGTCAGCAGCGTCGGCGCGTTGCGCAGCACCACTTGCAGCGGCTCCTTGTCGCCTTCCCAGAGGAACGCGGTGCGCAGGATCGCGTGGCGCTGCGCGGCGTCAGCCCAGGCTTCGCGGAAACGCGGACCGTCAACGCCACGCACGCCCACTTCAATCTGGTTGACGTACAGCCCCGAATCGCCGTCCTGCACCGAGTGGAACAGCATGCCCTGCTGCATCGGCGACAGTGGATAAACGTCGTCCACCTCGTCCGCCGTCAATTCCAGTGCCTGATATTGCGCTTCGCTCAGTTCGATTTTCAGCGCGGGTGCAGCCTTCACCGGCGCCGCTTCCACGGTATCCACAGCTTGGGCAACCGTCGCCAGTTCGGCGATGGTCGGGTGGCTGAACACATGCTTCGGCGAAATGCTCAGGCCGGCCTTGCGCGCCCGGCTGACCGCCTGGATCGACACGATGGAGTCGCCGCCCAGTTCGAAGAAGTTGTCCTGAATGCCGACCGGCACTTCGAACAACGCCTGCCACACGTCTTGCAGCGTCACTTCCACCGCATTGCGCGGCGCGACGTATTCGCGCATCTGCTGATCGGGTGGCGGCAAGGCGCGGCGATCGAGCTTGCCGTTCGGCGTCACCGGCAGTTGCTCAAGCATCAGCAGATGACTCGGTTGCATGTGCTCGGGCAACGCGTTGCGCAGGTGCTGTTTGAGCGCGTCGAGTGCCAACGACTGACCGACCACGTAAGCCACCAGTTGCTTGGATTTACCCACATCCAGTGCGATCACCACCGCCTCGCGCACCTGTGGATAACCCAGCAGGCAGGCTTCGATTTCGCCCAGCTCGATGCGCAAGCCGCGGATCTTCACTTGATGGTCGATGCGGCCGATGTACTCGATCACACCATCCTCGCGATAGCGCGCGAGGTCGCCAGTGCGGTACAGGCGCTCGCCCTGTTGACCGAACGGGCTGGCGACGAAACGCTCGGCCGTCAGGTCCGGACGGCGGTGGTAACCCCGCGCCAGGCCGATGCCACCCAGGTACAGTTCACCCACGCAGCCCGCCACTTGCGGCTGCAGGCTGTCGTCGAGGATGTAGGTCACCAGGTTGGCGATCGGGTAACCGATCGGCACGCTGATGGAGCCGTCATCGACGCAGGTCCAGTGAGTCACGTCGATGGCGGCTTCGGTCGGCCCGTACAGGTTGTACAGACCAACGCCGGGCAGCACGCGGAACAGGCTGTTCTGTAAATCCGCCGACAGCGCTTCACCGCTGCACATGATCTGCCGCAGGCTGGCGCAACGTTCGAAGCCTTCGCCCTGAACAAACGCCTGCAACATCGACGGCACAAAATGCAGGGTACTGACCTGATATTGCTCGATCAAACGCACCAGCTGCGCCGGGTCGCGATGGGCGCCCGGTTCGGCGACCGCAAGGCGCGCACCGACCATCAGCGGCCAGAAGAACTCCCACACCGACACGTCAAAACTGAACGGTGTTTTTTGCAGCACGGTGTCACGACCGTCCAGCGGGTAAGCGCCCTGCATCCACTCGATGCGGTTGTACAACGCATCATGACGGTTGGCCGCGCCCTTGGGTTTACCCGTGGAGCCGGAGGTGTAAATCATGTAGGCCAACGATTGCAGCTCGACCACGCACGGCAGGTTTTCGTCGTTCAAGCCTTCGACCAGTCGAGCGCTGTCGTCCAGGCAGATCGCCGTGGTGCCGGCCGGTATCGGCAATTGCCCCAGCAGATGACGCTGTGTCAGCAGCACGTGCACGCCGCTGTCCTCGAACATGTGTTCCAGACGCTCGCGCGGGTAATCCGGGTCCAGCGGCACATAGGCGCCACCGGCCTTCATGATCGCGAGCAAACCGATCACCAGTTCCAGCGAACGTTCGGCGGCAATGCCGACCAGCACTTCGGCGCCGACACCCTGGGCGCGCAGGTAGTGCGCCAGTCGGTTGGCCTGTTGGTTGAGTTGACGATACGTCAGGGTCTGACCGGCGAACACCAACGCCGGCGCCTCCGGCGTTTTCAGTACCTGGGCTTCAAAGCACTGATAGACCGGGCGCACGTCGGGCCAGCTCACAGCGGTGTTATTGAAGCCCTGCACTTGCTGCTCGGCCTGTGCTGCGTCGAGCAGGCTCAAACGGCCGAGAGCCTGTTGCGGCTCACGGACCATGGCATCGAGCAACGCCACCAGACGGGTGCTCAGGCCGTCGATGGCCTCGGCGGTAAACAGTGCGGTGTCGTAATTGAAGCGCAGGTCCAGGCACTCGCCCAGCTCGGCGGCGATGGCCAGCGGGAAACTGGTCTGATCGTGATTGCTGATACCGGAGAATTTCAGCGCACTTGGATTGCCACCCTCCAGCGCCTCGGCGACCGGGTAGTTTTCGAACACCAGCAGCGTGTCGAACAGCGACTCGCCGGAATGACCGGCCCAGCGCTGCACGTCCGCCAGAGGCGTGTATTCGACATCGCGCAATTTGAGGTTGAGCGCCTGCACCTCGTCCACCCACTGGCTGACCGTGCGCTCGGGATGCGGCGTGGCGATCACCGGCAAGGTGTTGATGAACAGACCAACTTGCTGCTCGATGCCCTGCAACTCGCTCGGACGCCCCGACACCGTGGCGCCGAACGCCACCGTGCGCTGGCCGGTGTAGCGCTGCAACAGCAACAGCCACGCCGCTTGCAGCAAGGTGTTCGGCGTGACGCGGACCTGCCGGGCAAACCCGCTCAGGCGTTCAGTAGCCGCCCGGTCCAGGCTCAGGTGAACGGTGCGATGACCGTCGCCCTGCCCTGCGACCGGCCCCGGCATTGCGCCGGCCAAACGGGTCGGCTCGCTGAACGCCTGCAATTGCTCCAGCCAGAACGCTTCGCACGCGGCACGATCACGCCCGCCCAGCCACGTCATGTAATCGCGATAGCGACCGCCACCCGCCACCGGCATCACACCGGAGTAACGCTGCAACACTTCGCCGAACAGCTGCGAGGTGCTCCAGCCGTCCAGCAGAATGTGGTGGTTGGTGAAGATAAGGTGATGGGTGTCGTTCGCGGTCTGCACCAGCGTCAGGCGTAGCAACGGCGCCGACGTCAGGTCGAAACCGCGCAGGCGGTCTTCCTCGGCCAGACGTTCCAGGGCCTGCGCCTGATCCGCTTCATTGCGCCAGTCGAGCACGGTCAACGGCAACGTGGCGTGGGCCAGAATCACTTGCAGCGGTCGCGAGCCATAGCTCTCGCTGAAGAACGCGGCGCGCAGCACTTCATGGTTTTCCAGCGTCTGTTGCCAGGCGCTGCGGAACGCTTCGACGTCGATGCCCTGCACGTCCACACGCATTTGCGGGATGTAAGCGCCGGCATCCGGAGCGAACAGGCTATGGAACAACATGCCTTCCTGCATCGGCGACAGCGGGAAGATGTTTTCGATTTCACGCGCCGCCAACGGCAATGCATCGAGCTGCGCCTGATCGACGCTGACCAGCGGCACATCACTCGGCGTCAGGCCGCCGGCACCGCTCAGGCAGTGCTCGATCAGCTGTTGCAGCTCGGCGGCATAGGCCTCGGCCAGACGCTGCACGGTGTGCTCGGCAAACACTTCGCGGCTGAAGGTCCAGCTCAGGCGCAGTTGCCCGGCGTACACCTGACCGTTAATGCTCAGGCCTTGGTCCAGCGAGGCCGAAGCCCCCTGCTCGGCGCCACCGCTTTCCCGGGCCGGACGCCACGGCGCCTGCTCATCGAAGCTGGCATCGAACTGGCCCATGTAGTTGAAGGTGATTTGCGGTTGCGGCAACGCCTCAAGACCGGCCTGGGTCAAATAGCGCAGGATGCCGAAACCGATGCCTTTGTCCGGCACCGCGCGCAGCTGTTCCTTCACCGCTTTGATGCTCCCGGCCAGGTCGCCGGCCGGGGTCAACTTGACCGGGAAGATCGAGGTGAACCAACCGACGGTGCGGGTCAGGTCGATGTCGTCGAACAGGTCTTCACGGCCATGGCCTTCCAGTTTGACCAGGGTCGAAGGCTGACCGGTCCAGGCACCCAGGACTCGCGACAACGCCGTCAGCAACAGGTCGTTGACCTGCGTGCGATACGCCGCCGGAGCGTCCTGCAGCAGTTGGCGGGTGAAAGTGCTGTCGAGCACGGTTTCCACGCTCACGGCATGTTCGCTGGCCAGACTGCCTTGTGGATGATCGGCAGGCAGGTCCACCACAACGTCGTGGTATTGGCGCTGCCAGTAAGCCGATTCGCTCGCCAGTTCGGGACTTTGCGCATGGGCTTGCAAACGCGCCGCCCAGGCTTGATAGGCGCTGGATTTGGCCGGCAGGCGCAGGGGTTGCGCCTGGCGCGCCTGGTCGTAGGCTGTTTGCAGGTCTTCGAGCAACAGACGCCAGGAAACGCCGTCTACCGCCAGGTGATGCACCACCAGCAACAAGCGCTGACCGGCCGCGCCCATGTCCACCAGCAAGGCGCGCAGCAGCGGGCCGTCCTGCAAATTCAGGCTGGCTTGTGCGGCGTTGCAGTGTTCAAGCAGCTCGTCGGCATTCGCGGCCTGACGCTGCCACAACAGTTCGGCGCTGTTCCAGTGCTCGGCCTGAGCCTGCTGCCACACGCCATCCACCTGATGCAAACGCAGGCGCAACGCGTCGTGATGCTCCAGCAGCGCGGCCAATGCCTGTTGCAGACACGCACCGTCCAGCGGCTCGCGAAGTTCCAGCAACACCGACTGGTTCCAGTGGTCGCGGGCCTCGATGTTTTGCTCGAAAAACCAGTGCTGGATCGGCGTCAGCAACACTTCGCCACGCACCGGTCCCTGATCGATGACCAGCCCGGCGCTGCGCTGGGCGACCTTCGCCAGACTCTGCACGGTCTGGTGTTGAAACAGATCACGCGGGGTGATGCGGATGCCGGCCTGACGCGCACGGCTGACCACCTGAATCGAGATGATCGAGTCGCCGCCCAGTTCGAAGAAGTTGTCGTCGATGCCCACGCGTTCAAGCTTGAGCACGTCTTGCCAGATCGCCGCCAGCGCGGCTTGCATCTCGTCCGCTGGCGCCGTGTAAACCTGCTGCGCCAACGCCGCATCAGGCTTGGGCAACGCGTTGCGATCGAGCTTGCCGTTGCTGGTCAGCGGCCAGTGATCGAGTTGCAGCAAATGCGCCGGCACCATGTAATCCGGCAGGCCCGCTTGCAAGTGTTCACGCAAGGACTGGCGCAAATCGGCAACGTCCTGGGTGACGGTGAACCAGGCGACCAATTGCTGGCTGCCATTGATCTCGGGCGCCAGCACCAGCGCTTGCTCGATAGCCGGATGGCTTTGCAGGCGGTCCTGGATTTCACCCAGTTCAATGCGAAAGCCACGAATCTTCACTTGATGGTCGATACGCCCGGCGTATTCGATGCTGCCGTCGGCGCAATAGCGCGCCAGGTCGCCGGTGCGATACAGGCGTGCCCCCGCTTCATCGGTGAACAGGTCCGGGACAAACCGCGTGGCGGTCAGGTCGACGCGCTGGTGATAACCCCGCGCCGGGCCGGCGCCACCAACGTACAGCTCACCGACGCAGCCCTTGGCCACCGGGTTCAGGCGCGGATCGAGCACGTACCAGCGCAGGTCGGCAATCGGCTCGCCCAACGGCGAACTGTTGGCACCGTCGAGGTCTGCGCGGGACAACGGCCGGTACGTCACGTGCACCGTGGTTTCAGTGATGCCGTACATGTTGATCAGCACTGGCTGTCGGTCGTCGAACGCGTCATACCACGGACGCAGGCTTGCGACATCCAGCGCTTCACCGCCAAACACCACGTAACGCAGGGTCATGCCCTGGGCATTGGCGCAGGCAAACGGCATCAACTGGCGGAACGCCGACGGTGTCTGGTTGAGCACCGTGACCTGCTCATCGCACAGCAGGCGGGCGAAATCTTCCGGGGAACGGCTGATGGCGTGCGGCACCACCACCAGCTTGCCGCCGTAGAACAGCGCGCCAAAGATTTCCCACACGGAGAAGTCGAAGGCATAGGAATGGAACAGGCTCCAGACGTCGTCCGCGTTGAAACCGAACCAGTGTTCGGTGGCGCTGAACAGGCGGGTCAGGTTGCTGTGGGGCAGCAACGTGCCCTTGGGTTTGCCGGTGGAGCCAGAGGTGTAGATGACGTATGCCAGGTTTTCCGGGTGGGTCAGGTTCGGCAGGTTTTCGGCGGACGCTTCATTCAGCCAGTCACTGGCGTGGTCGAGGCAAATCACTTCGATGCCTTCGGACAGCGGCAATCGCGGCAACAACGCGGAGTCGGTCAGCAACAGGCGCGCGCCGCTGTCAGCCAGCATGTAGGCCAGGCGGTCCTGCGGGTATTCCGGGTCCAGCGGCACATAGGCGCCGCCGGCCTTGAGGATCGCCAGCACGCTGACGATCATCTCCAGCGAACGCTCCAGCGCGATCCCCACCAGCACGTCCGGACCGACGCCGCGTTCACGCAGACGCTGGGCGATGCGGTTGGCTTGTTGGTTCAGTTGCGCGTAGCTGAGGGTGGCGCCGTCGCAGGTCACCGCGATGTTGTGCGGGTGCGCGGCAGCCTGGGCTTCGATCAGTTGATGCGCGCACAGCACGTTCGTGGCCTGCGACACGGCGCTGCGGTTCCAGTCCAGCAAAGTCGCTTGCTGCTCGGTTGGAGCAAGCATGCGCAGATCGGCCAACGCGACCGAACTGTCGGCGCAAATAGCCTGCAACAGGTTCAGCCAATGCCGCCCCAGACGCTCGATGGTCGAGGCGTCGAACAGTTCGGTGGCATAGACGAATGAGGCGTGGATGCCGTCGTCGCTCTCCACGGTGTCGAGCATCAGGTCGAACTTGGTGGTCTTTTCATCCCAGATCAGCGGCTCGACGCTCAGGCCCGGCAAGTCCCAGCGCTGCTGGCCGCCAGCATCGCGCTGGTGGTTGAACATCACCTGGAACAACGGCGTGTGGCTCAGGCTGCGTTCGACATCGAGCCCATCGACCAATTGCTCGAAAGGCAGGTCCTGATGCGACTGCGCGCCCAGTGCCGCGGTTTTGACCTCGGCGAGCAATTGCAGAAAGGGCTGGTCAGCATGGGGCTGGGTACGCAGCACCTGGGTGTTGACGAAAAAGCCCAGCAGGTTTTCCACGTCCTGACGGGTACGGTTGGCAATCGGCACGCCGACGCGAATGTCCCGTTCGCCGCTGTAGCGATGCAACAGGGTTTGCAACGAGGCCATCAACACCATGAACAGCGTGCAGCCTTCGCGGCGGGCGAGATCCTTCAGGTTGCTCGCCAGTTCGGCCGGCACCTTCAGCTCGACGCTGGCGCCCTGCTGACTCGGGATCGCCGGGCGACGACGGTCGGCCGGCAGGTTCAGTGGCGGATGCTCGCGACCCAGTTGTTCACGCCAGTACTCAAGTTGACGCTCGGCTTCGCCGGCCTCCAGCCACAGGCGCTGCCAGCGGGCGAAATCGGCGTATTGAATGCCCAGCTCCGGCAGTTGCGGCGGCTGTCCGGCGCTCAGTTGCGCATAGAGCTGTGTGAACTCCTGCAACAGAATCGGCAGCGAACCGCCGTCCGTGACGATGTGATGGAACGTCAACACCAGCACATGCTGCTGCGCGTCGAGACGGATCAACCGGCAGCGCATCAACGGGCCGTGCTGCAGGTCGAACGGCTCCTCGGCGTTGAGGCCGACCTGGCGATGCAGTTCGGCTTCGTCAGCGGCGTCGGCCTCGATCAGCGGCGTGTCCATCTGCGGGTGAATTTTTTGCAGCACGTGCTGCTCGTCGAAGACGAAAGTGGTGCGCAACACTTCGTGGCGTTGCACCAGCGCAGCCAGGGTTTGCGCCAGCGCGGCGCGGTTCAGCTCACCGCTGAGGCGAAAGGCACCGGTCAGGTTGTACGCGGTCGCCTGCGGCTGCATCTGCCACAGGAACCACAAACGCTGCTGCGCGTACGACGCCGGCAACGTGTCGACCGCCGGGTCCCTTGGCGGGATCGGCAGCAGCTCAAGGGTCAGGCCCTGGGCGTGCATCTTTTCTTGCAAGGCACGCCGCGCGTCCAGGCTCAAGCCGCAGAAACGCTGGGCCAGGGTCATCATTCTGTCCGGTGCAGCACTCATCGCGTGTGTTCCTCATCCACTTCGTCGAACAACGCTTCCAGCGCGTCTACATCGTTCTCTTTGTGTTCACTCTGCTGACGGAACTGCTCGATTTCCGCTGCCAGGCGCTCCAGTGTGTCGCCCTCGAAGAACAGCTTCAGCGGGATCGCCAGGTTCAGTTCTTCCTGAATCCGTGCACGAATCCGCGTTGCCAGCAGCGAGTGGCCGCCGAGTTCGAAGAAACTGTCGTGCACGCCGACACGCTCCACGTGCAGCGCTTCGGCCCAGATCGCCGCCAGGACTTTTTCCAGGTCGGTGCGCGGGGCAACGAAGGCACTGCGGCGGACGTCGAGGTCGAGCAAGGCCTGGCGGTTGAGTTTGCCGTTGGGCATCAGCGGGAAGCGTTCCAGTACCTGCAAGCGAGCCGGCTGCATATGCTCCGGCAGTGCTTCGGCGAGGTGACTGCGCAATTCGTTGAGGCGGATGTCGGCGGTGTCGGCCGGGGAAATCACGAAGCCCAGCAGTTGCGGGCCGGTCGGCGTTTCGCGGGCGATGACGGCGGCGTCTTCGATGCCGGGTGCGCTGCGCATGGCGGATTCGATCTCGCCCAGCTCGATGCGGAAACCGCGGATTTTCACTTGATGATCGACCCGCCCCAGATACTCCAACACACCATCGGCGCGGTAGCGTGCGAGGTCGCCGGTGCGGTACAGACGCTGACCGGCCTGCTTCGAAAACAGGTCAGGCACAAAACGCTCGGCAGTCAGCGTGGCGCGCTTCAGATAGCCGCGGGCAATGCCGGCGCCGCCGACATACAGCTCACCTTCGACGCCCACGGCCACCGGCATCAGGTCCGCGCCGAGCACGTGAATGCGCATGCCGGGAATCGGTTGGCCAATCGGGATGGTGTCGTCATCCTGACCGAGCGGCAGTTCCCACGCCGAACACCAGACCGTGCCTTCGGTCGGGCCGTATTCGTTGACCAGCGCCACCTGCGGCAACGCCTCGCGATGCCGCGCGACCAACGCGTTGCTGCACGCTTCGCCGGCCACGATCACGCAGGCCAGGGCATGGTCGCCGAGGTGTTCGAGAATCTGCGCGTGGTAGGACGGCAAGGTCAGGTAATGGGAAACCTCTTCACGCTGGATCAACGCCGCCAGCAGCGCCGGGTCCTTGTAGCTGTCTTCGTCCGGCAGGCACAGGGTCGCGCCCTGCCCCAACGCCCAGAAAACCCCGGCCACGGAGCTGTCGAACGAGAACGACGAAAGCATCAGGAACGCGCGCAACGGCTGACGATAGAACGCGCGGCGTGCGAGGGTCGAGGCCACCGCGTTGGCGTGACTGATCATCACGCCCTTGGGTTTGCCGGTGGAACCGGAGGTGTAAATGACGTAGGCCAGATTGGCAGTGTCGCCCAGCGGCGTCGGCTGCTCTTGTGACGCGGACCAGACCTCGGCATCTGCCATCAGCGAAATCATCCGCCCGCTGTGCAACGCTTCCGGGAGCGGCTGGCAGGCCAGAACCTGACGCGCGGCGGCGTCCTGCAACATGAACGCCAGACGATCGATCGGGTAGTTCGGATCGAGCGGCAGGTAAGCGGCGCCGGCCTTGAGTGTGCCGAGCAGTGCGATGACGATTTCCAGCGAACGCTGGCCGTAGACCGCAACGATTTCATCCGGCGCCACACCTTGGGCGCGCAAGGTGTTAGCCACCTGATTGGAGCGGGTATCCAGCTCGCCATACGTCAGACGCTGGCCGTTGACGCTCACCGCGATGCGTTGCGGATGCAGGCGTGCCTGTTCGGTGAACAGGTCTTGCAGGTAGCGATGCGGCAGTGCTTGCTCGGCGGCCAGCGGGTTGAAGTCTTCGATCAAACGGGTCAGTTGCGCAGCGTTGACCTGAGTCGCCTCGCCCAGCGTCAGCTCAGGTGAGGACAGCAACTGGCGGCTGAATTCGACAAACTGCCCCAGCCATGCCGCCAGCATCGAATCGGGAACCGCGCCGGCCAGGCACGACAGCTGCAAGTGCTCACCCTGAACCCGCAGGCGCAGGACTTCCGGGTTGGCGTCATCCACTTCGATGTTCGCCTCGGCGTCGGCCTGAAACACCAGGCCATAACGCAGCGGCGTCGCGACTTCGGCGCTCAGTTCGAACTCGTTGAGGCAGTCGAGCCAGGACAGCGATTGCTCGACGCTGGCCGCAAGCGAGGCCAGCGCTTGCGCCAGGGTCTCGTTGCGGCGGTTGTCGAAGGCCACCGGCAAACGACGGGCGAAACGCCCCAAGGTCGCTTCGGTCTGCTCGTTGCGCCCCGCCACTTCCCAGCCCATCAGCAACTTTTCCTGATTGCCGATGCGCGCCACGAACGCACTCCACAGCAACAACGCCACGCGCTGCGCCTCGACACCCTGAGCGTCGGCCACCCGTTGCACATCGGCCAACCATGGCGCGTCGTCGAGCGTTGCATGCTGACGAGCCAAGGTCAGGTCAATGGCTTTTTCGAAAGGCAAACGATGCGCCAACGCGAACTGCTGTTGCAGGTTGCGCCAGAACGCCGCGCCTTGATGGCCGATGTCTTCTTCGCGCAGTTCTTCCTGCCACGCGGTGTAATCCAGGTACTGCAAATCTTCCTGATTGTCGGCCAGTGTTTCGCCGCGCAACAGGCTCGCCAGCTCCGCCGACAGCACCCGCAGCGACACTTCATCGAGGCTGCTGGCCGGCGCCAGCAGCGTGACGAAATGCTGACCGTCTGCGGTTTGCACGGGCGTCACCACCAACACTCGAGCCGGATCGTCCGCCAGGGTTTCACGACCACGGCTCAGGGCCTCAGCCACCGAAGACACGCTGCCCGACAACGTCACCGGCAACTCTTCGCACAGGCTTTGCACGGGCCACTTCATGCCCGGCAAACGGCGATAGACCGTGCGCAGGGTTTCATGGCGTTGACCCAGCTCATCCAGTGCAAGGCGCAATGCCTGCGCGTCCACAGCCTGGGCGACCGGCACGGTCAGGGCGGCGAACAAGGCCTGTCCGCCCAGCTCCTGAGCGCGCAAATAGAAGGCTTGCTGGGCCGAAGTCTGGAAAACGTCTACCGAAGGTTCGAGGGCGGTGGTGTTCATGTCGAGGGTCCTTATTCCTGATCCAGGTCGGCGCTTTTCTGCGCGATGGCCATGGCCGTGAGGATTTTTCTGTAGCCAGTGAATTCGTTGCGCGCATGCACGCTGAGGATGTTGTCCAGCAGGACCACGTCGCCCTTCTCCCAGGCGAACTCGACCATCACATCGCGATAGATGCCTTGCAGGTGACGGATGACGTCGTCGGGAATGGCCGTGCCGTCACCGAAGAAGGTGTTCTGCGGCAGGTCCAGCGGGCCGAATTCACGCAGCAGGTTGTCGCGGATGCTGTCCGGCAGGGTCAGCGCGTTGAAGAAGGTGCCGTGGTTGAACCAGATGCGTTCGCCGGTCAGCGGATGGCGCACGATCGCCGGACCGTTTTGCCGGGTGCGCAGGCGGTTGCCCGACTTCCACTCGGCCTGAATGCCGATTTTGGCGCAGTAGGCTTCGACTTCTGCGCGGTCCTCGCTCTGGAACACGGTCTGCCATGGCAGCCCCATGCCGTCGCCGTAGTTGCGCACGTACATGATGCGTTTACGCTGAAACTCCTCGCGCACGGCCGGGTCGATTCGCGCGAGAATTTCCCGGGTGTCGCCGAACGGGGTTTCGCCGCCGGTGGCCGAGGGCGTATCGCAGTAGAAGTACAGGTGACGCGGGAACACCGGCGAATACGAGTGCTCGTTGTGCGGGAAAATTTTCTCCGCAGCCGGGTAGTCGGTGGAGCTGTAGATCTTGAACTGGCCGGTGATCTGGGTCCGTGGCGAGGCGCGGAACAGGTACTCCAAGGCACCGTCGGAAATCGCCGCCACGCAGCGGTTGAACTCGGCAATGTCGGCCACCTGGAAGCCACGGAACAGAATCACTGCGTGCTCGAGCAGCTTGCTTTCGATGAGTGCGCGATTCTCCGTCGCCCACTCCACCAGGCTCACGCCGGGCACCGCCGGGCGGCACACCAGGGGCATGCTGACGCCGTCGAACATCGGCGCAAAACTCACCAGCCGGGTCGGGTCGGTGGACAGGCTCTTGCGTGCACCGCGACCGATTTTGGGAATGGACTTGGTGGTTGAAACAGTCATAAACCCCTCCAGAAATGATGACGGCGGCGCCCGGTTGGCGCCGCCGTAATGAATCAGTCCGCCGCGGTCTGCGCGGCCGGCGCGCCTCGAATCGCCGAGCGGCGCTTGATCGCCATGCGCCCGCCCAGCAACGCCTTGCGTTGTTCGTTGAGGCGCGCATCGGTGCGGCGCTGCACCTCGGTGGCCAGGTCCAGCAATTGGCTGACCGTCAACTCATCCGCGCGCAACAACGCTTGCAGCACCGCCTCGATTTGTTCGAACAGGCTTTCCAGCGTGCTCGGCAAGTACTGCCCGGCGGGTGTTTCGAAACTCAGGTGAATGTGTTCGGCCTCGTTGTAGAACGCGGCGACCATGCCGATCTCGGCGGCTTGCCGGCCCGACGGGAAATCCTCGACCAGCAAGCCGTCCATGGACGGCAAACGACCGACGCCTTCCTGGTAGATCAACTTGATGTCGAACAACGGCGACCGCCCGGCCCGGCGCGGCAGCCGCAACGCTTCCACCAGTCGCTCGAACGGCAGGTCCTGATGGTCCGAAGCCTCCAGAACCGCGCGGCGACAGGCTTGCAGCAATTGCCCGGCAGCCTCGTCAGCGTCCACATCCACTTGCAGCACTAACTGGTTAACGAAGAAGCCGACCATTTGTTCAAGCTCAACTTGATTTCGGTTAGCGATATCGGTGCCGATGCGCACGCGACTGACCTCGGTGCGTTGACGCAACACCAGCACGAAGCCGGCCAATAGGACCATGAACAGCGAAAATCCACGCTGTTGGGCGAAGTCGCGCAACTGCTGACTTAACGTCGCATTCAAAGTGAAATGTTGGCTGGCGCCTTCCTGCGACTGACGCTGATCGCCATCGCCAGGCAGTTCCAGCACCGTCTGCGTTTGGCCAAGGCGCGTGACCCAATAATCGAGCTGACGTTGCAGTTCGCCACCCTGCTCCAGCCACTGGCGCTGCCATTTGGCGAAGTCGGCGTACTGCACGAGCTGTTCCGGCAACTGCGCGACGCCGCCCTGGTTGAGGGTCGGATACAACGTCACGAACTCATTGATCAGGATCCGGAACGACCAGTCATCCGCAGCGATGTGGTGCACCGTCAGCAGCAACACATGCTCCTGATCCGCGACCTGCAACACCCGCACCCGCAGCAGCGGCCCATTGCGCAGATCGAATGCTCGGGCAACTTCCTCACGGGCCAGTTGCGCGGCTTCGACGTCCGGCGCCGGCAAATGCCGCAGGTCACTGGCGACGAAGTTCAACGGCAGTTCAGCGTGCACTCGCTGCCAGGCCTGGCCGTCTTCATCAAAGAAGGTGGTGCGTAACACGGCGTGGCGTTGCACCAGGGTTTCAAAGGTCTGCTGCAGTGCAGAGAGGTTCAGATTCCCGCGCAACCGCAAGGCACCGGGCATGTTGTACATCGAGCTGTCGGGCTCAAGGTTCCACAGGAACCACAACCGTTGCTGGGCAAAGGACAACGGCTGGCGTTCGCCGGAGTGATCCGCCACCAAAGCCGGGCGCTCGCAGACGTGCCGCAGGCCTTGTACCTGAGCGGCGAAATCCTCCAGGCGCGGGTGTTCGAACAGGCTGCGCAAACTCACCGACAGGCCCAGGCGCTGGCGAATCTGCGAGACGATCTGCGTGGCCAGCAACGAATGACCGCCCAACTCGAAGAAGCTGTTCTCGCGATCGACACGGGCAACCTGCAACACCTGTTGCCAGATCTGCGCCAGCTCGATTTCCAGCTCGCCTTGCGGCGCGGTGCCGGCTACCGCTTCCCAGACTTCTGGCGCCGGCAGCGCTGCGCGGTCGAGTTTGCCGTTGCGGTTGAGCGGCAATGCACTCATCACCACCAGTTGCGCCGGCAACATGTAGTCCGGCAGGCGCTCGCCCAAGGCCTGGCGCACGGTTTCGGTGAGTTGACGCGCATCGGCGTTCGGCAGCGTCGGCACCACATAACCAATCAGTTGCTTGCCGCCGACGGTTTCGTGCACCAGCACCGCGGCTTCGCTGATCATCGACAAGCCTTGCAGGTGCGCTTCCAGTTCACCGAGTTCGACGCGGAAACCGCGAATTTTCACCTGGTGATCGATACGTCCCAGGTATTCCAGCGCACCGTCTTCGCGATAGCGCGCCAGGTCGCCGCTGCGGTACAAGCGTGCGCCCGGCGTGCTGGAAAACGGATCGGCGATGAAGCGTTCGGCGCTCAGCCCCGGACGCTGGTGATAGTGCTGGGCAATGCCGGCGTCACCGCCGATGCACAACTCGCCCACGCAACCGGTTGGCAGCAGATGACCCTCGGTGTCCAGCACGTACAGCGCCCGGCCCGGCAACGCGCGGCCAATCGGCACGCCGATCTGATTGTGCGTGTCGGCCAAGGTGCACAGGTGGGTGCTGGAGACCACGGTGGCCTCGGTCGGCCCGTAGGTGTTGAGCAGACGTATGTCGCCGAGACCGGCGGCATGCCAGAGTTTCAGGCCTTCCAGCGACATGGCTTCGCCACCGACATGGACCTGACGCAGCCGACCTTTGTCGCGCTGAGGCTGCGCGGCCCATTCCTGGGCCAGCAAGTACCAATAGGCCGCTGGCAAATCCGCCAGGGTCACGCCGTGTTCGATGATCTGCCGGTACAAGGTGTCGGTGTCCCACAGCTCATCACCGCGCAACACCAGCGCCGCGCCCACGCACAGCGGCGGGTAGCACTGCTCGACAAAGCCGTCGAAGCTGAACGTGGCGAATTGCAGCACGCGGTCATCGGCGCCGAGCTGCGAATAGTCCGCCGCAATCAGGCAAAACTCGCGCAGCGCGGCGTGGGCCAGGCACACGCCTTTCGGCCGGCCGGTGGAGCCGGAGGTGTAAATCAGGTACGCGAGGTCTTCGGCACAGGCGAGGTTGACCAGATTGGCCGTGGAATAGCCGGCCAGCGACGACGCCGTCAGCGCCAGTCGCGGCAAGCCTTCGGGCAGCGCGACATCCGCCAGCAGGTCCGGTTGTGCCAGCAGCAGGTCCATCCCGCTGTCTTCGATCATGTAGGCCAGGCGTTCGGCCGGGTAGTCCGGGTCCAGCGGCACATAACCGGCGCCGGACTTGAGGATGGCCATAAGGCTGACGATCATCTGCGCATTGCGCCGTACCGACAGACCGACCCGCTGCCCCGGCGCCACACCATGCTCGCGCAGGCGATGGGCGAGCTGGTTGGCCTGGGCGTTGAGCTGTGCATAAGTCAGGCGTTCGTCGCCGACGATCACGGCCAATGCGTCCGGAGTACGTGCGGCTTGTTGCTCGAAGCGTTGATGCGCCAGCAATGGACTGTCCAGCAGCGGCGCGGCGGGACGCGAGCCCAGCAACACCTGGGTTTTTTGCTTGGCATCCAGGAGGCTCACGGCCCCCAAAACCTGGTGCGGCTGCGCGACGAATTGCTCCAGCACCTGCAGCAGATTCGCGCCCAGCCGCTCGATCTGCACCGCGCTGAACAGGGCCTGATCGAAACTGAACTCCAGGCGCAGGCTGGCGCCGACTTCGATGCCGAGGGTCAGCGGGTAGCTGGTGATTTCGTGATTGCGCAGTGCGCCGAAGGTCAGGCCCGCCGGTGCGCCTTGCTTCAGCGCTTCGGCCACCGGGAAGTTTTCAAACACCAGCAGACTGTCGAACAGTGCGCTGCCCTGCTGTCCGGCCCAGCCCTGGATATCGTAGAGCGGCACATGCTCGAACTCGCGCAGGCTCAGGTTCAGGGCTTGCAGTTCATTGAGCCACTGGCTGACCGGTTGCGTGGATTGCGGGTTGGCAATGATCGGCAAGGTATTGATGAACAAGCCCAACTGTTGCTCGATGCCCGGCAGCGGCGCGGATCGCCCGGCAATCGTCGCGCCGAACGCCACGCAGGATTGACCGGTGTAGCGCCGCAACAGCAGACCCCACGCGCCCTGCAACAAGGTGTTGAGGGTGATTTTCTGCTGGCGGGCGAACTCCGCCAGATGCTGCATCGCGGCGCTTTCCAGCGTCAGGTGATGCTCGCCCATGCCGCGCCCCTCGACCGGCGTCGGCAAGGCTTGCGCCAGCAGCGTCGGTGTTTCGAGGACGGCCAGTGCCTGCTTCCAGAATTGTTCGCCCGCCGCCAGTGGCTGTTGCTGAATCCAGCCCAGGTAGTCGCGGTATTGCCCCAGCGGCTTGGCCAGTGTCTGCCCGGCGTAATGCTGAATCACTTCGCCGAGCAACTGCGCGTTGCTCCAGCCGTCCATGAGGATGTGATGACTGGTGTAGATCAGGTGCCAGGCGTCGCCGCCCTGACGCACCAGCATCAGGCGGAACAGCGGCGCGGCGCTGAGTTCGAAACCACGGCGGCGCTCTTCGGCGGCCAGCGCATCGAGGTCGATATCGGCGGCCTCGATCACCTGCAATTGCAGGTCGATCTGGCGATGAATCACCTGATGCGCAGATTCCAGCCCCAACCAATGGAAGCTGCTGCGCAGAATGTCGTGACGGTTGATCGCCGCCTGCCACGCCCGACCGAAGGCCGCCAGTTCCAGCCCCCGGATATCCAGGCGCAGTTGGTTGATGTAGGCCTCGGCCTGCGGTTCATACAAAGTGTGGAACAGCATGCCTTGCTGCATCGGCGTCAGCGGATAAATGTCCTCGATGGCCGGCGCCGCGACAGGCAGTGCATCCAGCTGCGCCTGGTTGATCCGTGCCAGCGGGAAGTCCGACGGCGTGACCTGACCGGCCGGTGTGGCACAACAATGCTCGATCAGCGCGGTGAGTTCTTCGGTGTAGGCATCGGCCAGTTGCTGGACGGTGCTGTCGGCGAACATGTCGCGGCTGAAGCCCCATTGCAGCGAGAGTTGACCGCCATAGACCTGGCTTTCCAGGATCAGCCAGTTGGCCAGCGGCGCATCGTCACCCTGAGCCTGACCGCCGCTTTCCAGCGCCGGTACAAACAGCGCATCGTCATCGAACTGGCGGTCGAACTGGCCCAGGTAGTTGAAGGTGATCCGTGGCGCCGGCAATCCTTGCAGGGACTCACGCTGGGCCGGTTCGCCGAGGTAGCGCAGCAAGCCATAACCCAGACCTTTATCGGGGATGGCGCGCAGTTGTTCCTTGATCGCCTTGATTCCGTTCGCCGTGTCGGCCCGAGGTTGCAGGCGCACCGGGAACAGGCTGGTGAACCAGCCCACGGTGCGCGTCAGGTCGAGGTCGTCGAACAGGTCTTCACGGCCATGGCCTTCGAGCTGGATCAGCGTCGAACCTTGCCCGGTCCAACGGCAAATCACCCGCGCCAGCGCTGTCAGCAACAAGTCATTGACCTGGGTGCGATAGGCCGCCGGGGCTGTTTGCAGCAGCTGCCGCGTCAACCCGGCGTCGAGCTTCGATTCGATTTTGTGGCCGTGGCGATGCTGCAGGCTGCCCAGCGGATTTTCACACGGCAGGTCGCGGGCATCGGCGTGTTGCGCCTGCCAGTACGGCAGTTGCTGATCCAGTGTGCGGGCATGTTCTTGCAGATGACGGGCCCAGCTTTGGTAAGCGCTGGTTTTGTCGGGCAGGGTTGCCGCACTGCCGGCGGCCTGCTGGGCGTAGGCCTGCTGGAGGTCTTCGAGCAGCACCCGCCAGGACACGCCGTCCACCGCCAAATGGTGGATCGCCAGCAACAGGCGTTGCGTGCCGTCGTCGAGACTGACCAGCAATGCACGCAGCAACGGCCCATCGGCCAGATCAAGGCTGCGTTGCGCTTCGTCGCACAGGGCCGACAACGCCTCGGGCGACGACGCCTGCCGCTGCCACAATCCCGCCGTTTCGACCGGCGATCCGTGGCGCTGCTGCCATCCCTCGACACCCTGGGAGAAACGCAGGCGCAGGGCATCGTGATGGTTGATCACCGCGACCAGCGCGGCTTCCAGTGCTTCAGGATTCAGCGCCTCGCGTGGCGTCAACAACAAGGACTGGTTCCAATGCTGCGGCTGCGCGATGGCTTGTTCGAAGAAATAATGTTGCGCCGGGGTCAGCAACACCTCGCCGCTGACCGGCCCTTGGTCGATGGAGCTGCGGTTGTCGAACGCCGCCACCAGCGCGAGGCTGCGCACCGTCTGGTACTGAAACAGGTCGCGTGGGCTGAGACGGATGCCGGCCTGACGGGCGCGGCTGACCACTTGAATGGAGATGATCGAGTCACCGCCCAGCTCGAAAAAGTTATCTTCAAGGCCCACGCGCTCCAGACCCAGAACGTCCTGCCAGATCTGCGCCAGCGCCGTCTGCATGGCGTCTTGCGGCGCGACGAAGGTTTGTTGCGGCGCTGCGTCGGGTTGCGGCAGGGCCTTGCGGTCCAGTTTGCCGTTGGCGGTCACCGGCAAGGCATCCAGCGGCATCAGGTAGGTCGGCACCATGTATTCCGGCAGGCTGTTGAGCAGCCAGGCCTTGAGGGTTTCCGGCCACTGCGGCTCGGCGTTTTCCAGCACCAGGTACGCCACCAGATGCTTGCCGCCCTGCACCAGGACCACGGCTTCGCGCACCAGCGGATGCTGCATCAGGCGTGTTTCGATTTCCCCCAGTTCGATACGCAACCCGCGCAACTTCACTTGATGGTCGAGACGACCGAGGTATTCAATCACCCCGTCGGCGCGCTGGCGCACCCGGTCGCCGGTGCGGTACAGGCGCGCACCGTCATGGAACGGGCACGGCACAAACCGCTCCGCCGTCAGCCCCGGACGGCGGTGATAACTGCGCGCCAGACCGGCGCCGCCCAGGTACAACTCCCCCGCCACGCCTGCCGGAACCGGCAGCAACTGGGCGTCCAGAACATGGGTGCGCAAGTTGGCAATCGGCCGGCCGATCGGCACGCTGTCGGCGCCTTCATCGACGCAGGTCCAGTGGGTCACGTCGATGGCGGCTTCGGTCGGACCGTACAGGTTGTACAACCCGGCGCCCGGCAGTTTGGCGAACACCTGAAGTTGAGCATCCAGTGGCAAGGCTTCACCGCTGCAGGCGATGCGTTTGAGGCTGGTGCAGGCTTCAACGCCCGGCTCGTGGATAAACGCCTGAAGCATCGACGGCACAAAGTGCAAGGTGCTGATGCCGAACTCGCCGATGAGGCTGATCAACCGCGCCGGTTCGCGATGCGCGCCCGGCGGCGCCACCACCAGACGGGCGCCGGTCATCAGCGGCCAGAAGAATTCCCAGACCGACACGTCGAAACTGAACGGGGTTTTCTGCAACACCGAGTCGCTGCTATCCAGCCCGTAGGCCTGTTGCATCCAGCACAAACGGTTGACCAGCGCCGCATGGCTGTTGCCTGCGCCCTTGGGTTTGCCGGTGGAACCGGAGGTGTAAATCACGTAGGCCAGGTTCAGCGGACTCACCGACACCGACGGGCAGTTTTTGCTGTAACCGTCCAGCCAATCCTCGTCCTGATCCAGTGCGATGACTTTGATGCCCTCGGTCGGCAGTGTGCCGACCAGAGCGCTTTGGGTCAGCAACACAGCAATCGCACTGTCTTCGATCATGTAGGCCAGGCGCTCCGCCGGATATTCCGGGTCGAGCGGCACATACGCGCCACCAGCCTTGAGAATCGCCAACAGGCCGATGACCATTTCCAGCGAACGCTCAGCGGCGATCCCCACCAGCACATCGGCGCCGACACCCTGTTCGCGCAGGTAGTGAGTCAATTGATTGGTGCGCGCATCGAGCTGTGCATAAGTCAGCTGACGGTCGCCAAACACCAGCGCCGGCGCGTCGGGTGTGCGCAAGGCCTGGGCGTGAATCAACTCATGAACGCAATGGTCGACGGGATAAATTTCGGCGGTGCGGTTCCAGTCGTGCACCAGCACCTGCTGCTCATCCGCCGCGAGCATCGGCAGCTCGCCGACCCGCAGATTCGAATCCACCACTATCGCCTGCAACAGGCGCGTCCAGTGTTGCGCCATGCGCGCGATGGTCGGTGCGTCGAACAGGTCGCTGGCGTAGGTCAGGGCGGCGTGCAGCTTGCCGCCCTTTTCGTAGGTGTCGAGGGTCAGGTCGAACTGCGTGGTGCGCCCTTCCCACTCGATCGCGCCCAGCACCAGGCCGGAGGCAGTGCTGATGCTGGACATGTCCGCGACCTGCGGCTGGTGGTTGTACATCACCTGGAACAGCGGCGTGTGGCTGAGGCTGCGTTCCAGTTTCAGCGCTTCGACCAGACGCTCGAACGGCAAGTCCTGATGGGCCTGGGCGCCGAGGGCGGTTTCCTTGATGGCGCGCAGCAAATCGTCGACGCGGGTCTGGCCGTCGAGCTGCGTGCGCAGCACCTGGGTGTTGACGAAGAAGCCGATCAGGCCTTCGATTTCCGCACGGTTGCGGTTGGCAATCGGCACGCCGACACGGATGTCGGTCTGCCCGGTGTAGCGATGCAGCAGCGCGTTGAACGCTCCGAGCAACAACATGAACAGAGTGATGTTGTGTTTCTGCGCGGCGGCACGCAGTTGCTCGGCCAGTTGCGGGCCGATGGCGAATTCGTAGCGGGTCCCGCGATAGCTTGGCATCGCCGGGCGCGAGTGGTCGGTGGGCAGTTCCAGCACCGGGTGTTCGTCGCCGAGTTGCGCCTGCCAGTACTCCAGTTGACGTGCCTGCTCGCCCGCTTCCAGCCAGCGGCGTTGCCACAAGGCGTAGTCGCTGTACTGGATCGGCAACGGCGCGAGTTGCGGTTGCGCACCAGCCTCGAACGCGTCATAGCAGCGGATGAATTCGTCGATCAGCACGTTCATCGACCAACCGTCGGAAACGATGTGGTGCAGGGTCAGCAGCAGGACGTGTTCCTGTTCAGCGAGTTTGAGCAACGTCACGCGCAACAACGGGCCGACCGAAAGATCGAAGGGCAACACCGACTGTTGCTCGGCCGCTTGGCCGACAGCCTGTTCGCGCTCCGTGGCCGGCAACGCGCTGAAATCCACATGATTGATCACCAGCGGTGCGCTGGCCGGTACTTGCCGCAAGCTGTCATCGGCTTGGCGCTGGAACACCGTGCGAAGGGTTTCGTGACGTTCGACGAGGCTGGCGAAGGCCTGTTCCAGCGCGGGCAGGTTTAACGCGCCGGTCAGACGCACCGCGCCCGGCAGGTTGTAAGCGCCACTGTGCGCGTCCAGTTGCCAGAGAAACCACATGCGTTGCTGGGCGTACGACAACGCCTGACGATCCTCGGCCTCGACGCCGGCCGGAATCGGAAACCGGGCGAAATCAATGCCTTCCTTTTGCAAGGCCGCAAGGAACATCTGGCGCTTTTCCAGGGGCAACCCGATAAACCGGCGAGCAAGTTTCAAGGAGTCTTCAGCATTCATTTCTAAGCATCCGGATCAGTGGCGGGAAGCACAAAGGCACGTCGTCCCTATAAAACGAATGCAGACCGGAAAAATTAGCGAATGAGAACAAGTGTCAGGAGGGAGACGAACCGAAGGATGTAAGGTCGCTGCAAATAAAATGTGGGAGCGGGCTTGCTCGCGAAAGCGGTGGGTCAGCCAACATCAATGTTGAATGATTAACCGCTTTCGCGAGCAAGCCCGCTCCCACATTTGAAATAGGTGATCTTGAGAGTGTATTAGGCCGTGGCGACCACGGCGTGCCGGCGATGGTGAACATCGAGCTGATCCTTGATCACCCGCAACACCTTGGCTTCGTGCTCATGGATGAAGAAGTGACCGCCGGCCAGCATGTCCACGGAGAAGCTGCCGTGGGTTTCCCGGCTCCAGCCGATGAGCTGTTCGGTGGTCGCGCGATCAGCCTTACCGCCCAGCACGTGGACCGGGCATTTCAGCAACGGACGCTGGATCGGCTCGAAACGGCCGCACAGCAGGAAATCTGCGCGCAGGATCGGCAGCGTCAGGCTCATCAGCTCTTCATTGGCCAGCACTTCTTCGCTGGTGCCATTGAGGGTGCGAAGTTGCTCGATCAGCTCGGCATCGGTTTTCGGATCGGCAAAACCCTGGTCGTAATCAGCCCGCATCGTCGGCGCGGCCGTGCCGGAAGCGAACAGCGCCACCGGCTCCGGGCAGCCCAGCGAGCGAAAGGCATGGGCCATTTCGCAGGCCAGCAAAGCGCCGAGACTGTGGCCGAACAGCGCGTACGGCGCCTTGAGCGTGGCTTTCTGTTCCTGCGCGAGTTGCAACGCCAGGCGTCGCATGTCGGTGTGCAAGGGCTCGCCGAACCGCGCGCCGCGCCCCGGCAGTTCCACCGGTTGCAACGTGAGCCACTCCGGCAGTTTGCGCCGCCAGCGGCTGTAGACCATGGCGCTCGCGCCTGAATAGGGCAGGCACAGCAATGTCAGCTGGGTCACCGGGCTTACCTCGAAAAGTTGTCTGTAAAGAGAACGGATGAGTGCTGGTTTGAATTAGTCGAAGATCGAATGTAGGAGCGGGCTTGCTCGCGATTGCGGTGGGTCAGTCGACATTAACGTTGACTGACCCACCGCAATCGCGAGCAAGCCCGCTCCCACAATTAATCTCTATTTCAAATGGCGATAGCTTTGGATTGCGGAACCGAGGACGACAGCCCCCGCCGCAATCGCCACCCAAAACCCGCTACGCGCCCCGTACGCATCCACCAGCCAGCCCGAACTGGCCGCGCCAATCGCCACGCCAATGCTCAATCCGGTGACCAGCCAGGTCAGCCCTTCGGTGAGTTTGGCCGGTGGCACGATGCGCTCCACCAATGCCATCGCCACAATCAGCGTCGGCGCAAAAAACAGCCCGGAGACGAATACCGCCAGCGACAGCCCAGGAATGTTCGTCGCCAGCAACAACGGCAACGTAGTCACCGCTGTTGCCACCCCGCCGTACAGAAACAGGCGCGGCAACGGCACTTTCGAGCGCAATGCCCCGAACGCCAGACCGGCCAGGCAGGAGCCGATGGCATACACCGACAACACAATGCTCGCGGCCGCCGGCTGCCCCTGCTGCTGAGCGAACGCCACGCTGACCACATCGACCACGCCGACTATGGTGCCCATGGCGACCATCAACAGCATCAGCAACTGAATCTCGCCGGAACGAATGATCGAGCCCTGATGGTGTTCTTCATGGGGATGAATCGCCGGCTCGGTGTTCCGTTGCAGGACAAACGCGGTGACGCCAATCGCCAACATCAGCAACGCCGCCAACGGCCCGGCCTCGGGAAACGCCACCACACACAAGCCCACCGACAACGGAGGCCCGACAATGAAACAGACTTCGTCGAGCACCGACTCCAGGGCATACGCGGTCTGCAATTGCGGCTGGCCGCGATAGACCTCGGTCCAGCGCGCCCGCACCATCGCCGACATGCTCGGCATGCAACCGGCCAGCGCGGCGAACAGAAACAGCGTCCATTGCGGCGCCTGCAAACGCGTGCACAACAACACCAGCAACAGTGCCCCGCCACCGATCAGCGCCGACACCGGCAAGATCCGGCGTTGCCCGAAACGGTCCACCAGCCGCGAAACCTGTGGCGCGCAAAACGCCGTCGCCAACGCAAACGTCGCCGCCACCGCGCCGGCCAGTCCATAACCTCCTTGCAGCTGCGAGAGCATGGTGATCAGGCCGATGCCGGTCATGGAAATCGGCATGCGCGCGATCATCCCGGCCAGCACAAAGGCTCCGCTGCCCGGGGCTTTGAACAGTTCGCGGTAGGGGTTGGCCATGGTTCGGCTCTCGATAAGGGCCTGCAAGTTGCCATAAGGCTGAGCGGGGCGAAAGCGGGGAATTGTTGGTTGAATGTGAAGGCCCTTTCGCGAGCAAGCCCGCTCCCACATTCGATCTCATTCCTTCTGGAGTGACTCGGTCGAATGTGGGAGCGGGCTTGCTCGCGAAGGGGCCGGAACAGCTCCCCTTTCCTTTCGCCAAATGAACTCTGGGCAGTCCAAACCAGTCTGCTGATTAGTACGGCGATCAACCGCGACGACGCCAAGGACATCTCCAACGCCGTGGTCTTTCTCGCCTCCTATGCCTCCAACTGCATCGTCGGCACCACCCTGTTCATCGACGGCGGCATGAGCCTCTATCCGGAGTTTCGCGGCAATGGCTGATCATCATCCCGAACGACAAAGCGCCATCGACGCCCACGGCATCATTGGCGACATGCGCAGCGCGGCACTGGTCAACGACAAGGGCAGCGTGGATTTTTTCTGCTGGCCGGAATTCGACAGCCCGTCGATCTTCTGCTCGCTGCTGGACACACCCGAGGCCGGCATTTTCCAACTCTCACCAGACCTGCCTGACGCACGCCGCGAGCAGATCTACCTGCCGGATACCAACGTGCTGCAAACCCGCTGGCTCAGCGACCGCGCAGTGGTCGAGGTCACCGACCTGCTGCCGATCGGCGACAGCGAAGATGATCTGCCGATGCTAATGCGCCGGGTGCGGGTGGTCAGCGGCCGGGCGACGTTCAACCTGCGCTGCGCCGTGCGGCATGACTATGCTCGCGCCGCAACCCGTGCGCGACAGGACAAAAAAGACGTGGCATTCGAGGCCGCCGATCAGCCGTCCATGCGCCTGTCTTCGGACCAGGTGTTGCGTGTCGAGGGCGACGCGGCGGTGGCCGAATTCACGCTGGAACAGGGCCAGGGTGCGCAATTCCTGCTGGGCGGTTTCGACGATCCCCGCTTCAAGGAAGGGGCTGCGGATTTGTGCATGGAGCGCACGCTGAAGTTCTGGCGCGACTGGAGCAGCCAGTCCAACTACCGCGGTCGCTGGCGGGAAATGGTCAACCGCTCGGCCCTCGCGCTGAAGCTGCTGACCTCACGCAAGCACGGCGCGATTCTCGCCGCCGCGACGTTCGGCCTGCCGGAAACGCCGGGAGGCGAACGCAACTGGGACTATCGCTACACCTGGATCCGCGACGCCTCGTTCACCGTCTATGCCTTCATGCGCCTGGGGTTTGTCCAGGAAGCCAACGATTACATGCGCTGGCTGCGCGGGCGGGTCAGCGACTGTCACGGCAAACCGATGAAACTCAACATTCTCTACGCCATGGATGGCCGTCAGGAACTGCCGGAGACCGAGCTTTCGCACCTCAGCGGTCATGGCGGGGCCACGCCGGTGCGCATCGGGAATGGCGCGTACGATCAGCTCCAGCTCGACATCTTCGGCGAGCTGATGGATGCGGTGTACCTGGTCAACAAGTACGGCGACGCCATCTCCCATGAAGGCTGGAAACACGCAGTGGAAGTGGTCGATCAGGTCTGCGAAACCTGGCAGCAAAAAGATGTCGGCATCTGGGAAATGCGCGGTGAGCAGCATCATTTCCTGCACTCTCGATTGATGTGCTGGGTGGCGCTGGACCGGGCGATCCGCCTCGCCTCCAAACGCTCCCTGCCCGCCCCGTTCGCCCGTTGGGACCAGACCCGTCAGGCGATCTACGCCGACATCTGGGAAAACTTCTGGAACGAAGAGCGCGGGCATTTCGTCCAGCACATCGGTGGCACCGAGCTGGATGGTTCAATGCTGCTGATGCCGCTGGTGCGCTTCGTCAGCGCCAAGGACCCGCGCTGGCTCGCGACGCTCGAAGCCATCCAGAAAACCCTGGTACGCGACGGCATGGTCTACCGCTACCGCAACGAAGAAAGCCAGATCGACGGCCTCACCGGCACCGAAGGCGCCTTCGCCGCGTGTTCGTTCTGGTACGTCGAATGCCTGGCCCGGGCCGGTCAGGTGGAAAAGGCGCACCTGGAGTTTGAACAACTGCTGCGGTACGCCAATCCGCTGGGGTTGTATGCTGAAGAGTTCGATAGCCATGCGAGGCACCTGGGCAACACACCGCAAGCGCTGACGCACCTGGCGCTGATCAGCGCGGCCTGTTTTCTGGACCGGAAACTGAGTGGGGAGAAGAATTACTGGCAGCCGTGAGACTGCGTCGTCCTCTTCGCGGGCAAGCCTCGCTCCTACAGGTTTGGTGTCGTTCATAGACATTGAATTCGACAAAATTTCTGTAGGAGCGAGGCTTGCCCGCGAAGAGGCCATCAGCCACAACGCAAGGCCGGAGAAATACCCGCAAAAAAATGGTCGCCGCCCGCAAGCTCCTACAACCACTCAACAGACCTGCTCAAAAAATTCGATACACCTCGTTTCTACAGCGGGAAATCGTTTGTTGCCACCCGTTACAACCCCACCTAACATCCCTCGTCAACGGGCACAGCGGAGCTGTCCAACAAAACCCGAATTCAAGGAACCCGAATGACCCAGCGCATCCACCGCAGCATCGACACCCCACTCCGCACAGGCCTGAACCGCGATGAGCTATGGGAGGGCCCCGATAAAGGCCTGATCAAATGCTGGGAAATCGGCCGACAACGCGCCGCCCGCTTCCCCGAACTCGCCCAACAATGCCTGGCCGGTGAATTGCCGGTGCTGGGCTGGAAAGGTGGTGTCAGCCGTAGCCTGAAAAAACTCGAGAAGTACGGATCGCTCAAATACCTCGCTCAATGGCAAGGTTTGCGCGGGGAAGACCTGGAGGTTGAGTTGGGCGAAGAGCGGGCGTTGACCTGCTCCCGGACCAGGATGGTGGTGACATACACGCCGGATCGGGCCAAATACTTTAATCAGATGGCGGAAACCGACGTTCAAGAATGACCCTGGCAACCTGTCTGGAGAGTTGGATGAACAATGACGCACTGCTCAACTTTGCGCTGACTGCGCATCTGAAAATTGCTTACGAACAGCATGGCCCCGCCACCGGCGAAGCGGTCATCCTCCTCCACGGGTTCCCCTACTCGCCCCGCGCCTACGATGAAATCGCGCCAGTCCTCGCCGCGAAGGGCTATCGCGTCATCGTTCCCTACCTGCGTGGCTACGGCCCTACCCGTTTCAACAGCGCCGAGACGCTGCGCTCCGGTCAACAAGCCGCCCTCGCCCAGGATTTGCTGGACCTGATGGACGCACTCAACATCAGACAAGCAGCCCTCTGTGGTTACGACTGGGGCGGTCGGGCGGCGTGCATTGTCGCGGCGCTGTGGCCGGAGCGGGTTCGTTGCCTGGTGACCGGTGACGGTTACAACCTTCAGGACATTCCCCGTTCCACCCGGCCACGGGACCCGGAAACCGAGCATCGGCTCTGGTACCAGTACTACTTCCACACCCCGCGCGGCGTTGAAGGCCTGACCGAAAATCGCCGCGCCCTGTGCCAATTGCTGTGGACATTGTGGTCACCGACCTGGGCCGAAGGCCCTGAGCGATACCCGCTTAGCGCTTCGGCATTCGATAACCCGGATTTTGTCGACGTCGTGATTCACTCCTATCGCCATCGCTTCATGTATGTCGAAGGCGATCCGGCACTGGAATCGATCGAAGAGGCATTGACCCGACAACCGCCGATCAACGTTCCGACGATCTCCCTGTGCGGCGCCGACGATGGCGTGGGACCCGCAGCGGAAATCGATGACGACATCGACCATTTCACCGGCCACTACGAGCGGCGCATGCTGGCAGGCGTCGGGCATAACATCCCCGAAGAAGCGCCCGAAGCAACGATCAGGGCATTACTGGATCTGCTGGAGCGCTGACGGAAAACCGCTCGCGATAAGCCTGCGGTGTCACGCCCATGGCCCGCAGAAAACTGCGGCGCAGCGTCTCTTCGCTGCCGAACCCGCACTGCACCGCGACCCGTTTGATCGGTACGCCGGTGTCGCTGAGCAGGCGTCGCGCTGTTTCGACCCGAATCAGTTCGATGGCCCGCGCAGGTGTCTGGCCAGTATCGGCGCGGTAGTGGCGGACGAAGCTGCGTTCGCTCATGCCGGCCTGCAGGGCCAGGGTAGGAATGCCCAAATCCATGGTGAGATGTTCGCTGATCCAGGCGTGAAGGTCATCGAATCGGCTGCCTTCCTTCTGCAAGGACAGGGTCACGCTGAACTGCGACTGACCGCCCGGCCGCTTCAGGAAAACCACCAACTGCTGCGCCACTGCCAGCGCCATGTTGCGACCGAAATCTTCTTCGACCATGGCCAGCGCAAGGTCGATGCCGGCAGTGACCCCGGCCGAGGTCCACACCGGGCCGTCATTGATGAAAATCGGATTGGGCTCGACCCGCAACCGTGGATGCCGCTGCGCCAGCTGCTCGCAACGGGTCCAGTGCGTGACCACCCGACGGCCATCGAGCCAGCCACTGGCCGCCAGTAAAAACGCCCCGGTGCACACCGAGGCCACCCGACGGCATCCCGCCGCATGCTCACGCACCCAGGCCACCAGCGCCGCATCCTCCGCCGCCGCGTAAACGCCCCAGCCGCCGGCAATGATCAGGGTGTCGCTGCCTTGCCCGGGCAACGGTTCGGCCAACAGCGCCAACCCCGCCGACGACATTACCGCCCCGCCGTCGTGGGCAATCACCGTCGGCGCGTAAGGCGGCGGCAAACCTTTCTGGCGGGCAATGTCGTTGGCCGAGGCGAACACCTGCAACGGCCCGGTGACGTCGAGCAATTGCACGTTGGCGAACGCGAGCACATGAATGGTCTTGGGCATGTTTGGCGTAATTCGTGGGGTAAATGGCGTATGCGCCAAATCCTACGAGCCTAGAGTGAAGCCGTCCACCCACTTCACGAGAAAAACACCATGACGTTGCAGATCGGTTTTCTGTTGTTCCCGCAGGTTCAGCAACTGGACCTGACCGGCCCATACGACGTGCTCGCCTCACTGCCGGACGTGAAGGTGCATCTGATCTGGAAGGACCTGATGCCGGTCACCGCCAGCACCGGCCTGGTGCTGAAACCCACCGTCACCTTCGACGATTGCCCGGCACTGGATGTGATCTGCATTCCCGGCGGCGGCGGTGTCGGGCCGTTGATGGAAGATGAAGAAACGTTGTCATTCATCAAGGCTCAGGCGGCCCATGCGCGGTATGTCACTTCGGTGTGCACGGGAGCGCTGGTACTGGGCGCTGCGGGTCTGCTCAAGGGTAAACGCGCGACCACTCATTGGGCGTATCACGAATTGCTCGCGCCATTGGGTGCGATCCCGGTGAAGGATCGGGTAGTGCGCGATGGCAATCTGTTGACCGGTGGCGGGATCACCGCGGGCATCGATTTCGCCCTGACCCTGGCCGCCGAATTGTTCGATAAAGACACGGCGCAGCTGGTGCAGTTGCAGCTGGAATACGCTCCGGCGCCGCCGTTTGCTTCGGGCTGTCCCGAGACTGCGCCGGTCAGCGTCCTGGAGGATGCGCGGAAACGGGCTGCCGGGTCGTTGAAATTGCGTTCGGAAATCACCGAGCGTGTGGCGGCGAAGCTCGATCAGGCATCCGTACGCTGATCCATTCCTCGGTGCAGCCAGCGTCCGGCTTCACCGGGGACTTTCCATCGCCCACAAAAAAACCCGCCTAAGCGGGTTTCTCAAGACCATTGCGACATCCTGTCAGCGGCCATCCAGGCCTATGGTCGATCATCCGTGATCCTGAGTGCATCCTGCGACTCAGTTGATTGATCCAGATTAACGACATTGTTGAAGCGTAAACAGACGACATACCCGCGCGCTGGTGTAAGCCATTGACCATCAAAGACCCGAATCTGCACGCCCACAGTGTGTGCGATCCCCTCGCCACAGAGGCTCGCTCGCACAAAGACATGGTCTACTTTTCAGCAGACAAAAAAAAACCCGCCGAAGCGGGTTTTTCCCAAGACCATGTCGACTCCCTGTCGATAGCGTTCCTTGCTGATGGCCGATCATCCTTGATCCCGGAGCACTTCCTGTGCGCCGGTTGATGAAGCTAGATTACGCATCGGATCCAATCTGCAACAGGCGACATAGTTACCATCGCGTGTAAGACATTCGCTATACCACCCCTTCCGAAAACCCTTAGATACCTCAGGTGCCGTGCCTGGAAGCCGCGAGTTCCGGGACCTGCAGGCCATTACTCTGACTGATGCTCACGAGCCCTGGTGCCGGTCTTCAAGAATTCTTCGATGTTGCTCATCTGTTCATCCCAACCACGGCTGTCCATACGGAACGCCTTGAGCCGCCGCGCCTGGGGAATGTGATCGAAACCGGACTCGGTGACCTTGAGCAAGGTGCCGGTATCCATGTCTTCAAGCTCGAACAGCACCAGCGTGGTGGGCTCCTGGGAGTAGTCGACTTCCGGCTCGACGGCATAGGGGTGCCAGCGAAACGAAAACACGCGTTCCGGCTCGACTCGCTCCACCAGGACATTCCACAGCAAGTGCTCATAACCGGGGTAAGTAATCTGCCCCTGAGTCCATTCGCCGGCGACAAAACGCTTGCCTTCCAGTGCCACGCCAAACCACTGCCCGAACGCTTCGGCGTTGGCCAGCACACGCCAGACCTGCGAGCGCGGCGCTTTAAGCAGGATCTTCCTTTCGATGCGATCTGATGCTGGGTTCATATGTCACCTCCTGTAATGAACAGTAGGCCTGTAAGACCACAAGACCAACCTTAAAGTTGTATCAATCGGGTTTCTCAATCAACCCTACCTGAAATATTCGGCCGTACATCCGCGCCAAAGTTCGGGGTTGAGGACATCGAGGCTTACGCAGACCACTTGCTCAGGGCTTCCAGCGCCACCGCAAGCGATCGAGGCTTCGCTACACTGCACCTCAACTTTTCCAGTCAAAGCGAGAATCCCCATGCATCCACGCTTGCTCCTGGCGCTGACGCCGTTGCTGTTCACCACCGTTGCCCATGCCGTCGATTGCGACAACGCCACCGACCAGGCCACGATGAATCAATGTGCGGCGCAGCAGAACAAGGCGGCGGACAAGGAGTTGAATGCGCTTTACCAGCAGATCACCGAGCGTTTGAAGGGCAGTCCCGACAGCAAGAAGCTGTTGGTTGGCGCGCAGCGGGCGTGGATCGGGTTTCGGGATGCCGAGTGCAAGTTCTCTGCGTCCGGGGTTGAGGGTGGGAGTGTTTATCCGTTGATCTACAGCAATTGCATCACGGACCTGACCAAGGCGCGGGTGGAAGCTTTCAAGACTTACTTGAAGTGTCAGGAGGGGGATTTGAGTTGTCCGGTGCCCGGGCAATAAATTATCTAGCGTTTTCGATACCCTCTTAGCGAGCAAGCCCGCTCCCACATTTCATCGCATTCTTTCTGAAAGAACTCGGTCGAATGTGGGAGCGGGCTTGCTCGCGAAGGCGGCAGATCAGCCGCCGCCGTTACCGGACAAATATCTGCGCCGTGGTAATCGCCATATCCCCACCCGGCAATTTAATGTTGCCGATCTGCTTCATGCTCTCTGGATCAAAAATCGCCACATCGTTAAACGTCCCGGCCAGGTAAATCTTGCTGCCGTCCTTGTTGAAGGAAATGCAGTAGTAGGAATGATCCAGCGTCGCCGCCTGCAGCATTTTCTTTTCCTTGATGTCGTACTTCGCCAGGCGGTTGAGCACGCCGAACATCAGGTTCGGATCCTTCGGCGAGCGCATGCCACTGAAGTAGATTTCCGTCAGCGGGCCGAAGTCGGTGGTTTCGGTCTTGCCGGTTTTCAGATCGATGCTGAACAGCCCGTAGAGGTACTCGGCGGTGGCGGGATCCTGCTTCTTGTCCTTGAATTTCGCCGCGGTGTAGAGCAGCGAAAAGTCATGGCGATAGGTTTGCTGGTTCCACACGTAGAGCACGTCCGGCGCGCTGTAGTTGGCCCGTTTCCAGTGACGGCTGGGGATCAGCACATCGAACTTGCCGGTCTTCACATCGACCTTGTAGACGTCCGCCCCGGCGACATAAAGCGTGCCGTCGTCACCACTCTGCATGATGGTCAGCTGCCGTGGCGCCGGGAAGCTGCGCACCGGTTTGGCGTCAAGGCCAGCGTCCGTGGCGTAGACATCCAGCCGCGGCTGCTGCACTTCGTAGCGGTCATTGAGCATCAACGTCGGGTTGGCAATGGCGAACAGTTCCTTGCCGTCATGACTGAGGGTGAAGGCGAACATCGACTTCGCTTTCTCCCCCGGCTTCTGGGTGATGCTGGCGTGGAACACCTGTTTGCAGCTGTCCAGTTCGACACCGTAGACGTCCGCGTAGTGATTGTTCAGCACGTAGGCGGTCTTGCGATCCGGAGACAACTGAACCGTGCCCGGACCGAAGGCGTCCGGCATCTTGCAGGTCTTGAACAGGGTGTCCGTGGCCAGGTCGAGCACGTGCAGGTTGTTCGGGTAATTGGTGGTCACCATGTACTCGTGACCGTCTTGCAAAGCAGTGTTTTCATCGGCCAGAACGTTGAACGAACAGACGCTCAGGACGGCGAACGCGGCCAGGCCGCAGGCTTTGATGCTGTGCATGCTGGAATCCTTCTTTTGTCCGATCACTTGTCTTTTGGAAAGACAGTGCCAAGGTTGCGCCAGTTGTCGTTGGACGCCTGGGCATCCTTGTTCCAGTCCGGGTAGGTGCTCATCATGTCCGGCACCTGGGCCGGCCACCAGCAAGGGTCGGAACAGCCATAAAGGTCAGCTTCCATCGGCTGGCACAGCGACGACACACCGCCAAACGCATCGATTTCCCAACCCGGGTCGGTGGTCGAGGCACAGCCCGCGACAGAGCTCATCGCCACCACTTCTTCGATGCGGTTTTCGGCCGCGGCTTCATCGAGTTTCAACGCTTTGTTATTGATTGCCTTGAGATGTTTCATATCAGTGAGCCTTGCGCGGAGTGATGTAGCTGCTGATAAACGCAGGGTTGTGGGCCATGATCCGGGTGTAGACCTCGATGCCGAAGTCGACCCAGTCACGCATCAGTTCGCAGTAGTGATAGGTCGGGTGGGTCGGGTCGCCGTAACGGGCGTAGCTCTCGTGGTAGCAGCCGCCGGAGCACAGGTTGCGGATCTGGCAGTCCTCGCAACCGGTGTTGCTGCGGTCGAGGCGCTGGGACAGGAAGTCGTTCAGCTCAACCTGTTTCACCCCGCTGTGCACGTTGCCGAAGGTCGGCAGCGAAGAGCCGGTGAAGCGATGGCACAGGTTCAGTTCGCCCTTGTGATCCACTGCCAGCATCTTCAGGCCCGCACCGCAGGGCAGGGCTTTTTTGTGGCCTTCATGGATGTCGGTGATCAACTGGTGCAGGTTGGAGAAACCGATGTTGCGATGCTCCAGTGCCGCTTCCAGGTAACGCCGACCGAGGCGTTTCATGCTGGCGAAGACTTCGATCAGCTCGTCGCTGGTCAGGTTGAAGGTGCTGATGTCGCCGGAGGTCACCGGAGCGAAACCGACTTCGGCAAACCCCAGCTCGTTGAACAGATGATCCCAGATGGTTTCGACGTCGGTGACGCCGGTGGTCAGGGTCACTCGCGCGCCGACCGGGCGGCTGTTGTAGCGCGACAGCAGCATCTCGGCCTTGCGCCGCACCACGTCATACGTGCCCTGCCCGCCCACGGTGATGCGGTTGCGGTCGTGCACGGTTTTCGGTCCGTCGATACTGACCGAGAGCCCGAAACGGTGGGCATTCAGATAGTCCACGGTCTCTTCGGTGAGCAGCGTGGCGTTGGTGGTCATGACGAACTCGACGAACTTGCCGGCCTCGCGGAAACGCTTCTCGCAATAATCGACCATGTATTCGATCAGCTTGCGATTGCTCAGCGGTTCGCCGCCGAAAAACACCACGGTGAAGCGTTCTTCATCCGGGGATTCACGCAGCAGCATTTCCACTGACGCAATAGCCGTTTCAACGTCCATTTTTTTGCCGGCCGACGGCTTGTCGAGGTCTTCCTTGTAGCAGTAGGTGCAACTAAGGTTGCAGCCGGTGTTGACGTTGAGCACCACGGTGTTGATCGCGGTGCGCTCGACCCGCTTGGTGCCAATATCCGGGGTCAGCGGCGAACCGTCGCTGACCAGTTCCAGGGACATCAGCTCACGCAAGGTCTCGGTGATTTCTTCGCCGTTGAAGCGTGAAGACAAGCGCTGGATCAGGTCGTCCGACGAACAGCCGGGACCACGCAACGTGTCGATGATAGTGCCGGTCAGCTCATCGCTGGCGAACAGCGAACTGCTGGGTATGTGAAACAGCATGCGGTCGGCATCGACGTGCACTTCGTGCAGGTTCCGCTCAACCAGATTCAAAATAGCGCCCATTGCAACCTCCTGTGCAAACCCCGTTCTACGGGGCCTGCGGTCATTCCGAAAAAGTGTCTGGAGACGTTTATTTCAGTCAACTCACGGAATGGGTGGATTGTTCCAGCGCTGCACGGTGACGATCATGTGGCCCTCGCCGGTCAGGGATTTTCCTGCATCGTCGACGGCGGCGATCACCTTGAGGTTGCCGGCGTTGTTGGTGGACATTTTGCGTTGCGGGTTTGGCCCGGCATCGCCCGGTGTGAACACGCCGCTGTCGGCCTGCATGGTGCCGGCGAACTTGACGTCTTCGTCTTCCTTGGCGCGATCGTCGAAAGCTTCGACCGACCACTGCGCCGGGAACACACCGATGCGATACGGCTTGCCATCGGCGCCCTTGCCCCAGGCTTCGGCATCAAAACGGCCCTGGACTTTCGGCGTCGAACCACCGCCCTCGCCGATCCGCGCCACCGAGAACTCGGGCACGACTTTGACTTCGGCAATTTTGCTGTAGACCGACAGGGTCGGGCCTTTCAGCGTGCCGACGGTGACGTTGCGCAGGCCTGGCTGGGCGTTGGCGGCGGCCTTGAGTCTGACCTTGATGCGATCCGCGCTTTGCTCGACCACCTCGACCACTTCCACGCCTTTGCCGAAGTTCGGTTTGCCGCTGAGACCGCTGCCGATCAGGGTCACTTCAGACTCGACGCCAGCCTTCAGATAACCCGGCTGCACCGCCAGCAAACGACTGCTGCCCTGCTTGGCGGCGACGAAGTCCAGACCGCGCTCATCGTGCTCGGCCTCGAACATCCGCCCCTGCATGGCATTGCCCTGGGCGGCGAACACCTGACGCATGGTCACGCCGTCGATGCTCACGTTGCCGCGCCATTCGTAGCCGGTATAGAGAATCGCGCTGCCGTCGCCATTGAACGGCGTGCCGTCGGCGTATTGTCCTTTGACGCTGACCTTGAACGTGTCGTCGCCATCGGCGCTCACGCTCATTACCCCCGCCAGTTCACCTTTGCCCGGCAGGTGTCCGCTGAAGCTCCAGTCACCCACCAGCGCCTCGGCTTTGGGCGCGGTGGCCTGCCATTTTTTCCAGGCCGGGTTGTCCAGCGGATAACGCTTGGCCAACAGCGGCACCATTTCTTTTCGAGCCAGATCGAACCAGTCGCGGTCGCGCGACAGGGCCTGGTATTCCAGCGACGGCCACTGGCCGAGGTGGAAGTTCACCAGGCGATCCCATTCCTGGGCCGGACGCCGTTGCAAGGCGACCCGCGCGCCGGAGTGGCAGCGGCCGCACATCTGGCTGGTCTGGTCGTCGAATTTTTCCACGGTGTTGAGCCGGCGCTCCAGCGCATACCGCACGCCATCGGTCTCGCTCGGCGCCAGTCCTTGAGTGTCGGCCAGGTATTTGACCAGCGTGCGACGGTCATCATCGCTAATCTGCAAACCGTGCATGGTCTGCATCCGGGCGATGCTCATCAGCCAGCCTTCCGGCGTTTTGCGCTGGTGACTGATGCGGCTCAGGGCGCTATCGGCTTCGGGGGTGTGACAGCCCTGACAGGTTTCCTTGAGGATGGTCTGGGCGTCGCGGGCTGCCAGGCTATAAGGCGAATGCAGCGCCACACAGGCGGCCACGGCCAGCAGACTGACGCTCAGGCCTGATCGGAGTTTTCTCTTCATCAACGTCGAACCTCGCACGGTGCTTTCTTATTTTTGTGGCTTATCGTTTTTATGGTTTCTGCCGCCGGCGGCGCACCGCAGACGGAGGCAAGAGAAACGTCTGCGATGAGCAATACACGGAGCGTGCCAGCTTACCGATTGGCTTTTTAATCAAGCGGTTGCGTGAAGTTGACTGCGGTTGGCCCTGTCTGATCGAGAGCGTCTGCGTCTAATATCGCGACAGGTGTTGCAGTCTGAGACAAGCATAGATGCCATCGCCGGAACAGCTCATCGCCCGACGATTGACGACAGTCCCGTGCGGGGGCGAAATAAGTGTTCACCAATTGCCAGTCAGGGGGTCACACCGTGGCAAGCATCACTGTCCTCGCGGGGGACTTTCTGCAGGGTGACGGAGAGTACACAGACGGCGTTTTCACCCTGAGAACGTCGCTTCACCCGTGGCCCGGTATCACCCTGCCACTCACCTCGTTCAAAAGCGTGGAAGTCGCCAACGAGGATTCGATCAACAATATCAAGGATGCCATCGGCTTCGGCGTCGCCGGTGCCATGCTGCTGGGCCCCATCGGCGCGATTGCCGGCTTCATGCTGGCCGGGAAGGAAACCGAAGTGACGTTTCTGGCCACGCTCAAGGACGACAGGAAATTGCTGGCTGCCGTGGATGGCAACACATTCGACGAGATTTACCGGAAAATAGCTGCCTGATTGCTCAGCGCGAGCCGCACCGGTTACACGGTGCGGCTTATCGCCGGTTCAGATCGAATAGGTGGGATGAATGCTCTTGTGCGCCTCGATTTCCTGGCGCATGTCCGCCACCAGCGTGGCGATGGCATGGGGACTGTCCAGCGTCCACAGGGGAACGTGTGTGGCAACCAGATCTACTTTGCCGGTCATGCAGTCGCAGACCCGGATCGTCAGGGACTGGTCCGCTTCCATGCTGCAGGTGCAGACGGCGGGCAGAAAACTGTGTTCGATGATGTTTTGGATTTCAAGGGTTGAAAGAAACATCGCAACCTCCCTTACGCCAGAGACATAGCAGGGGAAATGCTCCGTCATTTCACCACCGAGCCTGAAAATTCTATTCCCCAAAAGTGGAGGGCTCAAGGGCGCAACCCGGTTGCTCGTCGTCTCGGCGTTCAAGTTTCTGTGCTACTCGTCGATAACCTGCTTACACCAAACGTTAAGGGAATGACGACATGGCAATTTCTTTAAACTCTGCCTTGATCCAGCCATCGGCCGCTCAGCTGAGCCAGTCCAGCCAACCATTGACCGCGAAAGCCCTGACTGAAGACCTGCAGAAAACAGCGGTCAACATCAATCCGGCGGCGATTTACCATCCAAGCGATGAAGCTCCGGCAACCAGTCCGACCGTGGAATCGATCGAGACCTGGATCGGCCGATCCCGGTCACCGGATTTCCCGCAGGTTGCCGAACGACACAAAAACGCCCATCAATCGCTGAAATTCTCTTTCGAAGAGTTCCAGTCTGCATTGGCCCACGCCTATCCGGATCTCGCCGACAAAAAATTCGGTTTCACCATTGAAGCGGATGGAAAGCTCAAAGCCCTCAACACCTCCGGCCAGCTCAGCTCTTCCGACCTGAATCGGCTGAACAACCTGCTGAATGCATCCAGTTCGCTGAAAAGTGCAGCGAGCAGTTACCGCGACGCCTCCATCGACCTGGTGGCCGCCGACTCCGTCTGGGGTGGCAGCTACGTGGGCGGGTACAACCTGAACAAGGGCAACTTCGCCAGCACCATCGATCTGGGTGCCCTGTTCCTCAAGAAAGGCTCGGTGCCAAACGCTGAAACCCTGAACGGCTTCTTCTCCAGCCAGTTGTGGAGTAAAGGCGAACGGATGACGCAGGCGACGGAAGCGCAGATGTTGTCCGAACGCAACAAGGTCAACGTGACGGCCTGATTACGACAACAGGCGCGGATTGCCCGAATCAGCTCAGGCCGCATCATCGGCCCGGGCTGAAAAACCCGTCTCTTGAATCTCAGGCGCCGTCGCGATTTGCGACAAAGCGTCAGGTCCTGTCGACCCCGGACCTCATCCCGCGCCCGCCGCCAAAGGGCGATTCGGCCCATGCGAACAGTTGGCACAGCCATTGCGAAAGCCTCGTTCTCACGAACAACAAGAGGCCTCGCCATGACGCTCCCCTACCTGCTTCCCGCCACCTCGGCGTTCATCCAGCGCGCCCCGCGCATGCTTATCGGCGGCGACTGGGTCGAGGCCGCCGACGGCCAGACCATGCCCCTGCACAACCCCGCCACCGGCGACGTGTTGTGCGTGGTGCCGCGGGCCACGCCCGAAGACGTTGACCGGGCGGTACTCGCCGCCCGCCATGCATTCGATGATTCCGCCTGGACCCGCACCCGCCCCCGCGAGCGGCAGAACCTGCTGTGGAAACTCGCCGACCTGATGCAACGCGACGCCGAACTGCTCGCGCAACTGGAATGCCTGAACAATGGCAAGGGCGCGGCGGTGGCCCAAGTGATGGACGTGCAACTGTCCATCGACTTCCTGCGCTACATGGCCGGTTGGGCGACCAAGATCGAAGGCTCCAGTGTTGAAGTGTCGTTGCCGTTGATGCCCAACGATCAGTTCCACAGTTTCATACGTCGCGAAGCAGTGGGCGTGGTCGGTGCCATTGTCGCCTGGAACTTTCCGTTACTGCTGGCCTGCTGGAAACTCGGCCCGGCCCTGGCCACCGGTTGCACTGTGGTGCTCAAGCCCGCCGACGAAACCCCGCTGACTGCACTCAAACTCGCGGAACTGGTACTTGAAGCCGGCTATCCCGAAGGTGTGTTCAACGTGGTCACCGGCACTGGCATCACTGCCGGTTCAGCCCTGACCCACAACCCGCTGGTGGACAAGCTGACCTTCACCGGCTCCACCGCCGTGGGCAAGCAGATCGGCAAGATCGCCATGGACTCCATGACCCGCGTCACCCTGGAACTGGGCGGTAAATCGCCGACTATCGTCATGGCCGATGCCGACCTGAAGACCGCCGCCGCGGGCGCCGCCAGTGCGATCTTCTTCAATCAGGGCCAGGTGTGCTGTGCCGGTTCGCGGCTGTATGTGCAGCGCAAGCATTTCGACAATGTGGTGGCGGACATCGCCGACATTGCCAACGCGATGAAGCTCGGCAACGGGTTGGACCCGAGCGTGGAAATGGGGCCGCTGATCTCCGCGCGGCAGCAGGAACGGGTTTACGGGTACATCGAAAAGGGCCGGGAAAGTGGCGCGACCATCGCCTGCGGCGGCGAGCAATTCGGACCGGGATTCTTCGTCAAGCCGACGGTGATCGTCGATGTCGATCAGAAGCATTCGCTGGTGCAGGAGGAGATCTTCGGCCCTGTGCTGGTGGCGATTCCGTTTGATGATGAGGCCGATGCGTTGCGCATGGCCAATGACAGTCCTTATGGGTTGGGGGCGAGCATCTGGTCGAATGATCTGGCGGCGGTGCACCGGATGATTCCGCGGATCAAGTCGGGTTCGGTGTGGGTCAATTGCCACAGTGCGCTGGACCCGGCGTTGCCGTTTGGCGGGTACAAGATGTCGGGGGTCGGGCGTGAGATGGGGTATGCGGCGATTGAGCATTACACCGAATTGAAATCGGTGTTGATCAAGTTGTAGTCATCGGCGACCGTTAGGCCGCCTTCGCGAGCAAGCCCGCTCCCACATTGGTTTTGTGTCGTTCACAGATCCAATGTGGGAGCGGGCTTGCTCGCGAAGAGGCCGGCCCAGGCAAAGGAGCTTTCAGGGCTTGAACCCCTGAGCCAACAACCAACCCCGAACCACCCGCCCCTGCTCCACCGTCAATCCCGCCAAAACTTGCCCGGCCGGCTCGGTCTGCAACCGCCGCACCAACGGCGCCAATTCAACCCCTTGTACATGCCAGATCCCTAACGGCTGATCCGCCGTGATCACCACCTCAGCCTCATCCACAAACCCATCCTTCAGCACCGGTGCCCGCTCAATCCGCAGCGCTGCAAAATCCGCCTCGGCATGCGCCACCTGCGCATCCGGCCACTGCCACCGCGCCTGCCAGAACGGCTGATCCGGCCAACGCTGCTCATCGGCATAAAAATCCCGCCCGATCCGCGCAAACCGCAAAAACAACTGCTCCACCCGTTGCTGATGAAAACGCTGGGCCAACGCCGCCCGCTCCGGTTTTCGCAACAGCGTGTTGATCACCGTCGGCGCCTGCAACGCCGAGGACAAGGACTGAAAGATGCCGTTGCCCGACAGCGGATCCACCGCCATCGCCGCATCGCCGACCCGAATCCAGTTTTCACCACACACCTGCGGGTTCAGAATCGCAGTGCTGCTGCGGGCATGCAGCTGTAGATCGACCTCAGGAACGCCGCCAAAAAATGCCTGCGCCAATGTGGAGTCCCGGCGCCGCTGGCGACAGTAATCGAGCAACCGCGCCTTGCCCGGCAAGTGCGCGCTGGCCACGTCCACTGTCCACTGCCAGTAACATTGCCCGTCGGCCCGGCGCGCCATCCACGCCCAGCCATCCTCAAGGCTTTCCACGGCGCTGGCGGTGTCGCCCGGTGCGCCTTGCCAGCGATTGAGCAGGCTGACCGTCTCCGGGCCACGCAGGCCTTTGCCGAGCGCCGGCGCCTGACGTCCGCGTGCCTCCACCAGAAAATTGGCTGCCAGCGCTTCGTGCCCTTCAATCTCGACCCGATGCCCCGCTGTAGAAGTCTGGACGCTCAGTATCCGACCTTCGATCAGCTCAACGCCAGCGAGGCGCAAATCCTCGCGCAAACCACGATCAAAGCTCGGGCGGTCCAGCAGGAATTCGATGTTTTGCGCATGCTGCTGACCGTTCCACGACACCTGCCGCTGAGACGGCAATGCCGCATCCGCCAACGCGTGATGCAGACCGGCACCGCGCAGGGCCTCCAGCACCCGGATGGAAACGCCCTCCAGCGCAGCAAACCGTCGCCACTCGCTGACCAGCGTCACGGGGTAACCGAGCCGCCTCAAACCCAGGGCCACCGCCGCACCCGCCGGCCCGGCGCCAAGTATCAGAATCATGCACCGAAACGCCGTTCAGGCCCGCGATACCGGGCGTTTTCCCGCAGCCAGTCGATGACCTGCGCGTTGCTCGCCTCGGGTTGTGCAACCAGGAAACCCGCAATGTGCCCGCTCAACGCCGCGCAGCCCAGACTGGCACCGGACTGCCCCGGATACGTCCCATGCACGCACGCCGCGAAATCCGCCTGGGCGCTGTTGAGCCATGACCATTCCTGTTCGGCGCAGCGTGCATCACCGGTGACGCGCAGCACCTGTGGATAATTCGCCGGGAACACACCCTCGCCCTGCGCCGGGCTGGAGGCACACAGCAAAATGCCCCGCGCCACCGCCGCTGCGCACGCCTCGCGCAACAGGCTGCGATCCTGACGCAACCCGAGGCTCAAATTGATCAGCCGCACGTCCTGCGCCACCAGCCAGTCGATGGCCGTGGCAATCTGCAAGGCGCTGGTGACGCCACGCTGATCGAACACCTGAGCCACGCAGAACACCGCCGAAGGTGCCCGCCGGCCGATGGCCTCGATCACCGCACTGCCGTGGCCCAGCGGATCATCGCGCAAAGCGCTTTCGGCCAGTCCGTCCGCCAGCAACGAGAAACGGCGCCCCGCGATCACCTGCACCCGCTGCGCCGCCGAATGACCGCTGTCCACCACACCGACTCGCAGTTCAGGCTTCATGCGGCACCGTTCTCGAGGTGAGCACGCCGTCGAGCAATTCGAAGCGCAGATCGGCGTCGGCCAGGGTTGAAGGGCGATGGCTGATGAGGATGCGTGTGCGCCCGGCAAACAGTCGGTCGATGGCCTCGATCACTTCACGCTCGGTGGCTTCATCCACCGCCGAGGTCGCTTCGTCCAGCACCAGAATCAGCGGGTCCTGCAACAGTGCCCGGGCGATGGCGATGCGTTGTTTCTGGCCGCCGGACAACTGCTGGCCGCGCTCGCCCAACGGGCTGTCGAGGCCTTCGGGCAACGAGGCAATCAGGCTGTCGAGTTGTGCCAGCCGCGCCACTTCGGCAATCGCTTCGCGGCTGGCGTCGGGCACGGCGTAGGCGAGGTTGTCGGCGAGGCTGCCGCGAAACAGCACGATGTCCTGACTGACCACGGCAATCCGCCGGCGCAACTGGAACAGGTCCAGTTCGCGCAGGTCGACCTCGCCCAGCAAGACCCGGCCGGACTGCGGATCGTGGTGCCGCTGCAACAGGTCGATCAGCGTCGATTTACCGACCCCGGAGCCGCCGCTCAGGGCGACTTTCAAACCGTAGGGAATGCGCGCCTCGATGCCGCGCAACGTTGTCGGGCGACCGGGATGGCTGAAGTGCACGTCGTCGAAACGCAGTTCGCCGGAGGTTGGCATCGGCGTGGGTTCAACGGGGGTCAGCACCGTCGGTTCTTCACCGCGCAATTCCATCACGCGCCCGAGACTGACGGTCATCCGCTGAATCGCGACATAGAGTCCGAGCAGGCTCTGCACCGGTCCGACGGCCATCCCCAGATAAGTGGAAAACGCGATCAGCGCACCCAGTTGCCACGTCCCTTGCACCACCCAGTAACCGCCAATCAAAAACGCACAGGCCCGGGACAGCGAGGTCAACGTGCCCGGCACCGCCTGGGTGAAAAACTCGGTGACTTGCAGGCGCAGCAACTGGCTCATATAGCCCTGCCCCAGCGCCTCCAGCCGGCGCGACTCACGCTGCTGCTGGCCGGCCGACTGAATGAATTTCATCACCGGCAGCGTCTCGACCATGAACGACGACATGTCCGCCGAACGCTCACGCAACTGGCGCACATCGCGCTCGACCTTGCGTCGCATCCAGCGCAGCCAGAGCACATCGAGGGGAATCAGCACCAGCGCCAGCAGCGAGAGTTTCCACGACAAGGTCAACAGCATCGCCACCGCGACCACCAGGCCGATCACGCTCGACACCGCCGAGAACAGAGAGTCCACGGCGAAGCGCTGAATTTCGGCGACATCGCCATCGAGGCGCGACATCAGATCACCGATGCGCCGCTGACCGTAGAAGCTCGGCGACAGGGTTTGCAGGTGCCGATAAAGGTCATCGCGCAGCGAGAACAGAATCCGCCCGGACAACCGCGTGTGCAGGTAACGATTGATCCCCGACAGCGCCGTGCCGAGTAGCCCGGCGACGATCATCAGCCCGGCGATCAGCACCAGCATGGGGAAGTTGCGCGCCAGCAAGCCATCGTCGATCAACAGCTTGGTCAGCCAGGGCTGCACCAGCACCAGCGACGAAGCGCAGACCGACAACCCCAGCAGCCCGGCAATCGCCAGACGATGCGGGCGCACAAAGCTGTAGAGCCAGCGCAGCGCCGCTTGCAGGGCTTCGGGGTTCTGGCTGTCGATCAGCCGAACGATCAGGCGCTGCATCACGAACGCAACTGTTTGAGCTTGCGATACAGGGTCGCGCGGCTGATGCCCAGGGCGTCGGCGGCGGCCGAGACGTTGCCCTGATGGCTGTCCAGGGACTGGCGAATCAGCTCCAGTTCGTTTTCGCGAATACTCCCGGACGCGGGGCGTTCGCTGGCGTTCAGTTCGTCGAGCATGCTGTCGGGCAAGTGGTCGAGGGTCAGCACCGTGTCCCCCGGCTCACGCATGGCCAGCGCGGTGCGCAACACCATTTCCAGTTGACGGATGTTGCCCGGCCAGTGATAGCCCGCGAGTAGGCGGTTCAGATCGTCATGCAGGACCATGGTTGGCGCATCGAGTCGGGCCAGCAGGCGACTGACCAGCCCGCTGAAATCGTCCCGCTCGCGCAGCGCCGGCAGCATCACGCTGATGCCGTTGACGCGATAGAACAGGTCTTCACGAAAGTGTTTTTCTTCGACCAGGCGCTTGAGGTCGCGGTGGGTGGCGCAGATCAGGGCGACATCAATGTCCTGTTCTTCGCCGGCGCCCAGCGGCGCGACTTTACGGTCCTGCAAGACGCGCAGCAGGCGTGCCTGCAACGCCAGCGGCATGTCGCCGATTTCGTCGAGGAACAACGTGCCGCCGTGGGCCTGTTGCAGGCGCCCGACCATGCCGCCACGTCGGGATCCGGTGAACGCGCCTTCGCGGTAGCCGAACAGTTCCGACTCGATCAGGCCCTCGGGGATCGCCGCGCAGTTCACCGCGACGAAGGGTTTGTCGCAACGACTGCCCGCCATGTGCAAGGCGCGGGCAATGACTTCCTTGCCGGTGCCGGTTTCGCCGAGCAACAACACCGGCAATTCGTTGGCCAGCCCTTGGCGTGCCATGCGCAAGGCCCGGGCATAACGGACATTGCTGCCGGCCAGGGCGTCGAGGTCGGGTTGCGGTTTAGCGGTTTTCGCGGGGCTGCGCGGCGGTGTGCTGACGTTGATCGAACGTTGCGGCGCGCGCAGGGTTTTGTAGAAAAATTCACCTTTGGCCGTCTGCAGACTGCCGACGCCGCCCTGATGCAAACGCGACAGCAGTTGCAAGCCATCGACGCCAAGAAACTCCTCGCAACGGCGACCGACCAGCGCCGAGCGCTCGGCGTGGAGCAGCTGACAGGCCTGGGCGCTGACCGCGAGAATCTGTCCGCCGAGGCTCACCGCCAGCAAGCCTTGCCAAGGGGATTCGAGGTATTGCCGACGGCTGTGGAAGGCCAGGACGATCTGGTCGGGGAAACTGGCGTTGAATACCCGGCTTTCGATCTGGCTGACGGCCATCGCCAGCAGCGCGGTGCTGTCGTGGACGCGGCCGAGCGGGCCTTCGCGTGTCAGGTCGAGGACGCCGAGGATGTCGCCTTGCGGGCAATAAATCGGCACCGAGGTACAGGAGAAGTCGGTCAGGCGATCGAGGTAATGCTCGCCGCAATCGATCATCGTCGGCCGGGCTTCCACCAGCGCAGTGCCCAGCGCGTTGGTGCCGCGAGCGGCTTCGCTCCAGCAGGCGCCGAGGGTGATGTCTTGCAGGCCACTGCCCTTGAGGCGATCGGCACGGCCTTCGACGGCAAGAATGGTGGCGTCGGAATTGGCGAGGATGACCAGCCCTTCCTTGCCCTGGCGCTCGGCCAGGTAATCGATGGCCGGCAACGCTGCGTCGATCAGCAGACGATTGCTCGACAGCAGCACATCGAGGCTCGCGCTCGATTCCAGCGTCAGCTCATGTTTGCTGTTGAAATGCACGCCATGACTGAGGCTACGCCGCCATGACGCATCGATTTCTGCCCGCAACACGCCATCGGGCACTTCGCCCTCGAGATGGAGTTTTTCCCGGGCCAGCCGGGCTTCGCGGTGCAGCTTGGGGGAAGTTGTTTTTATCAGCGTCATCAAGCGCTCCGGATCGGTCCGCCCTGCGCTCTTTTAAGTTCAGCGCCCTGCCGCAATCTTTACGTTAACGTCAGGGCGATGGCAAGTGTGTTTCATCCGTTGCACCGCGTTATCGTTCTTCGCGGGCAAGCCACGCTCCTACAGGTAATTTGCCGGACGAAATATTTTCGTTCAACTCAATCCTGTAGGAGCGAGGCTTGCCCGCGAAGGCGGCCTCCCGGTCCCCAAAAGAATCAGAGATTCCACACCTCTCCCACAGCTCCAGCGTCGTTCACAAACAGACGGTCCGACTCGAACACTGTGGGAGCGGGCTTGCCCGCGAAAGCGGCCTGTCAGACACCACACAACTCAGATCTGCCACACGTCGGACCCCACAAAAAACGCCCGCGCATTATCCTCAAGACTCTCCAGGTGATACCCGCCCTCCTGCACAATCAGACACGGCAACCCAAGGCTTCGAATCCGCTCACCCAGCCGTGCAAACCCTTCTCGCGTCACCGCCACTTTGCTCTGCGGATCGAGCTCGAAAATATCGAAGCCCAACGACAGCACCAGCACTTGCGCGCCAAAATCCTTCACCGCTGACAGCGCCACGTCCAGTTGCTCGAGAAAGTCCGCCTCGCTCGCGCCATGCGCCATCGGCAAGTTGAGGTTGAACCCTTCACCCGCCCCGACACCGCGCTCATCCTCAAACCCGGCAACCCCCGGATAGAAGTTGGTCGGATCGCCATGCACCGAGACATACAGCACATCATCGCGGTCGTAGAAAATCTCCTGTATTCCCTGTCCGTGGTGCATGTCGGTGTCGAGCACGGCGACTTTTTCAAACCCGCTGCGCAGCACCTGTGCCGCCACCGCCGCGTTGTTCACATAACAGAAACCACCCGCCGCCTCCGCTCGAGCGTGATGCCCCGGTGGACGGCACAACGCGTAAGCCGCCGGTTCGCCATCAAGCAGCGCCTGCGCCCCGGCCACCGCGCTTTGCGCCGACCAATAGGCCGAACGCCAGGTCTGCTCGCCCACCGGGCAACTGCCGTCCGCAAGATAGCGGGCCGCCTGAGCCAGAATCCCGCGCAGGGCGTTGGGCTCGCGGACAAAGATGTTCGACATCACTTCGTCGCCCCAATCTTCAGGGATTTCCTTCCAGCGCTGATGCGCTTCCTGCAAAAACGCCAGGTACGGCGCACCGTGCACCGCCAGCAGCGGCTCAAGCCCCGCGTCGGCCGGTTGCTCGACTTTGAAACCCAGTGAGTGAGACGCCTGCACCAGTCGCTGCGCGCGCTCCGGTACTTCCTGCGGCGTGCGCATCTGCCCACGGGAGTAGTAACTGCGTGGATGATGGAGCAATTGCTCGGGATGGAAAAAACTGCGCATAGGTTGATACCTGTCAGTTGTGGCGAGGGGATTTATCCCCGTTGGGCTGCGCAGCAGCCCTAAAATCTTCCTGCATGACGCGCCGACTGACTTTGCGACGGCTTCGCAGCCGGACGGGGATGAATCCCCTCGCCACAGGTTTTGTGTTTGCAGCCTGTTCCTTAGTTGGCAATGCTGGCGCGGGACAGCACGGCGTTAAGCAACACATCCGTACCCTGCCGCACATCTTCCGGCAGCACGTCTTCCGCTTCGTTATGACTCAAGCCACCCACGCACGGAATAAACACCATCGCCGTCGGGCAGAACCGCGCCAGGTGAATCGCGTCGTGCCCGGCGCCGCTGACAATCGATTGCTGAGCGTAGCCTAGCGCGTCCACCGCTTGCTGCACCGCCGCCACGCAATCCGCGTCGAACGGTGTCGCCGGGCTGATCCAGTGCGGGGTGATCGTCAGTTTCAGATCGCGCCCATCGGCAATCACCTGCAGCCGCGCGCGCACCTGCTGCTCCATCGCCTCGATGGCTTCGTCGCGATGATGACGCAGGTCGACGGTGAAATTCACCAGTCCCGGAATGGTATTGCGCGACGATTTGTTGATGCTCAACTCACCGACCGTGGTCAGGCCCTCGGGGGCGAAATCGGTGGCCAGATCTTCAATCGCCTGGATCATCCGCGCCACGCCATACAGGGCGTCCTTGCGCAGCGGCATCGGCGTAGTGCCCGCGTGGGCGGCCATGCCTTCGACCCGCACGTCGAGCCAGCGAATCGCCTGACCACCGCTGACCACGCCGATGCTTTTCGCGTTGTCTTCGAGGATCGGCCCTTGTTCGATGTGGGCTTCGAAATACGCATCCACCGCGCCGCCCAACGGACGCTCACCGGCGTAACCGGTGCGCTGCAATTCGTCGGCGACGCTGATGCCATCGATGTCCCGCACCGCCAGCGCCGTGTCCAGTTGCATGATGCCGGTGAACACCGCCGAGCCGAACATCGCCGGCGTGAAGCGCGCACCTTCTTCGTTGGTCCACACCGCCACTTCCAGCGGTTTGCGGGTCTGGATACCGAGGTCGTTAAGGCAACGCACCACTTCCAGGCCGGCGAGTACGCCGTACACGCCGTCGAAGCGCCCGCCTTCAGGCTGGGTGTCGAGGTGGCTGCCCATCATCACCGGCGCGGCGTCGGGATCAGTGCCGGCGCGGCGAGCGAACAGGTTGCCGATGGCGTCCACGCTCAGGGTCATGCCGGCTTCGCGGCACCAGTGGGCAAACAGTTCGCGACCGGCCTTGTCTTCATCGCTCAGGGCCAGACGGCAACTGCCGCCACGCGCGGTGGCGCCGATTTCGGCCATGGCCATCAGACTCGCCCACAGGCGTTCGCCATTAATCTTCAACATAAATCACTCCACGAAAATCCAGCTGAAAAACGGTGATTTGCAGGAGCCGGCAAGCCGACGCCTACACATTCGGTTGTGCTCAATCGGCCTGGACACACAACACCTGCGCGACCGGCTCGCCAGCGCGCAAACGTTCGAGCAAACGCGGTTCGGCGTGATCGGACGCCAATGCCTTTTCGATCACACGGGCCGCCGTTGACCAGTCGAGAAACAGCACACCGTTGTCGTCCCCCAAGACCAGATCGCCCGGTTGCACCGTGACACCGGCGCACTGAATCGGCTGATTGATTTCGCTGTCGCCTCGACCGTGCAACTTGGTGGTCAGCAAGCTGGTGCCGCGAGCGAAGACCGGTAACCCGCCTTCACGCAGTTCCAGCAGATCGGTGACCGCGCCGTCCACCACGATTCCCGCCGCACCGGCGCAACTCGCGGCACAACTGGTCACCGCGCCGACCGGGGCGTGTTGCCAGTCGCCACCCGTGTCGATCACCAGCACATCGTCCGGTTTTATCAGCGCCAACGCCTGGTTGACGGCGATGGCGTCGGCACCCACCAGTTTCAGCGTCAGTGCGCGGCCGACCAGTTTCACGTTGGGCACCATGGCCCGCAGTTGCGAGTCTGCAAATCCCTCCTCGAGAAAATGCCCGAGGGTGGGAAAGCTCACCGCTTTGAACTGCTCGATCAGCTGCGACTTATCCATGCTGCGACTCCTTCGTGATCAACTCGGCCACACAATCGATCTCCAACGAAACGCCCCACAGCGCCACGCACACGGTGGTTCGCGCCGGTGGCGCATGACCGAGAAACTCGCGGTACACCGCGTTGAACGGCTCCAGTTGCGCGGGATCGGTCAGGTACGCGTTGACCTTGATCACGTGACTGAAATCCGAGCCCGCCTCGATCAGGATCGCCTCGAGATTGCGCAAGGTTTGCCGCACTTGTTCGGGGAAATCGGCGGGCTGGTCGTCGAGCCCGCTTTGCGCCGGAATCTGCCCGGCGGTGAACACCAGATGGCCGCTGACCACCGCTTGAGAGTAAGGCCCCACGGGACCGATGAAGCCCGGGGCCGACTGAATTCTGCGCATGCTGTTGAACTCCATGGATCAGGCCGCAGCCGATTTGAAAGGTTTAGGAGCCGGCTGGTCGTCGGCAGTCGTCACCGCCGGAATTTCGCTGATGTCGCGTTTGAAGGTCTCGGTCAGCAGCAACAGCGCCAACAGGGAAATCAGCGCCGCGCCGATCATGTACCAGGCCACCGACGAGCCTTTGCCAGTGGCCGCGAGCAACGCGGTGGTGACGATCGGTGTTGCGGCGCTGCCGAGCAGCCCGGACAGCATGTAGCTGATCGACAATCCCGAATAACGCACCCGGGTGCCGAACAACTCCGCCAGGAAGGTCGCGATCGGCCCGTAGTTGGCGGCGAAAGCGGTCATCAGCAGCAAGTAGCCGAAGATCACCAGCGACAGCTCTTTGGTGTCCATCAACCAGAACATCGGGAACGCCACCAACGCCTCGGCAACGATGCCGGCGACGATGATCGGCTTGCGTCCGTAACGGTCCGACAGCGCACCAAACACCGGCAACATGACGATGCACCAGGCGCAGGACAGCAGCACCACACCGAGCATCACGCTGCGACTGAAGCCCAGATTCTGCGTGCCGTACGTCAGGCCGAACGCGACGATGATGTTGAACGACGCACCGGTCGACATCGTCGCAATGCCGCCGAGCACCACTTGTTTCCAGTACTTGCGAAAGACTTCGGCCAACGGCATTTTCACCTGGACCTCAGCTTCCTTGACCTTGTTGAACGCCGGGGTTTCAGCGATGTTCAGGCGGATGTACAAGCCCACGGCGATCAGCAAAACGCTGGCAAGGAACGGAATGCGCCAGCCCCAGGCCAGCAGGTCTTCAGGCGACAGCCACGCCGCGATCACCAGAAACGCCAGGTTGGCAATCATGGTCCCGGCGGGCACACCGATCTGCACCCAGGAACCGTACAAACCGCGCTTGTTGGCCGGCGCATGTTCCACCGCCATCAACACCGCCCCGCCCCATTCGCCGCCCAAGGCCAGGCCTTGAATGACCCTGAGCAATAACAACAGGATCGGCGCCCAGATGCCGATGGCCGCGTAGTTGGGCAACAGGCCAATGGCGAATGTGGCCGCGCCCATGGTCAACAGCGAAATCAACAACATCGACTTGCGTCCCAGCTTGTCGCCGAAGTGCCCGAACAACGCGGCCCCGACAATCCGCGCCAGATACGCCGAAGCGAACGTACCGAATGCCAGCAACGTGCCGATCAAAGGCACGAAATCCGGGAAGAACACTTTGTTGAACACCAGTGCCGAAGCCGTGGCGAAAACAAACAAGTCGTACCATTCCACGGTGGTGCCGATGACACTGGCCACGGCGACTTTTTTCATGCTGATTGCAACTTCCGGTGGGGCGCCGGACTTTTCTGCGGACGATAGATCGCTCATCACTGACTCCAGGGATTTGTTTAATTGTTTTGACTGGCAGTAAAACGTTCGAGGTGAGGGATTGTTGTTATGTCTCGCCCAACTTGGCGGGCGAGTGAGTAAGTTCTAATAACCCAGTGTTCGGTCGGCGCAATTCAATAGCGGTTCATCGGCGTTCAAACGGCGAAAGTTCTCCGCGACTTGTTCGGCAATGCAATCGTGGGAAGCGGCCGAGGCCATGTGTGGCGTGATCGTCACGCCGGGCATGGTCCAGAGGCGATGATTGACGGGGAGCGGTTCCTGTTCGAACACATCCAGCAAGGCACCGCGCAGTTTTCCTGTGTTCAAGGCTTGTTCGAGGTCATCGATATTGAGGTGTCCGCCGCGACCACAATTAACCAGCGCGGCGCCATTGGCCAGATGTTCGAACGTTGCATGACCGAGGATGCCGCGAGTCTCGCTGGTCAGTGGAAGCAAGTTGATCAACAGCTCCACACCATCTAGAAAAGGGATCAGTTGTTCGGCTCCGGCGAAGATCTTGACGTCCTTAAGATCCTTGCTGCGACGGGCCCAGCCTCGAACGTCATAGCCGGCGGCAGCCAGATCCTGAGCGATGGCGCTGCCCAACGACCCCAGCCCCATCACCCCGACCTTGAACTGCCCGGCCGCCCGTTGCAGCGGCCGTTCCCAGCGCTGATCCTGTTGCTGCAACAGCACTTGATCGAAGCCACGGTGATAGTGAATCACCGCCCAGCGCACGTACTCGGTCATGCCTTGGCGGTGGCCGGGATCGACCACCCTGCACACCGGCAGATCCGGGCATGACGGGTCGTGTTCGAGGTGATCGATACCCGCCGCCACCGAGTGGATGACCTGCAGGTTCGGCAACGCGGCCAGGCTGCCCGGCAAAGGAAACCAGCAAGCGGCGATCTGCGCGTTTTTGGCCAGCGGATCATCCGCCAGCACGGTGGTGAGCTGCGGCGCGCTGCGGGCAAACGCCGCCTGCAATTGCTTGAGCAGCAAAGTGTCGCGGGACAGTAAAACGACGGTGTTCATGACAGGTAAGACTCACGCTGGGATTCGATCAGGGTCAATGCGGCCTCCCAGGCCAGGTCGATGATGTTGTCCTGTTCATCGCGGTCGAACTGTTCGGCGGTGTGTGCACAGACATCCGGGGACGGATAATGCAACTCGCAACCACCGGCCAGCGCGGCGACCTGCGCCTGACAGGCACGCTCAAGAAAGTGAATTTCCTGAAACGCCTGAGCCACGCCCGACCCACCGACCAGCAAGCCGTGGTTACGCAGGATCATCGCCCGGTGCGGCCCGAGGTCGTCGATCAAACGCCCGCGCTCATCCAGCGACAGCGCGATGCCTTCATAAGTGTGATACGCCAACTTGCCGTAGAACTTCAGCGCGTGCTGACTGATCGGCAGCAAGCCTTGCTTCTGCGCGGCAACAGCCATGCCGGCGGCGGTGTGGGTGTGAATCACGCAGTTGAGATCCGGGCGCGCCATGTGGATCGCCGAATGAATGACGAAGCCGGCGGCGTTGACCCGATGACCTTCGTAGGCCGGATCGACGATGCGCCCGTCCTGATCGATGCGCACCAGGTCCGAGGCGCGCATGCGGTCGAAAATCACCCCGTAGCGGTTGATCAGAAAGTGATGCTCAGGCCCCGGAATCCGCAGGGTGATATGGGTGTCGATCAAGTCGGTCATGCGAAAGTGCGCGACCAGCCGATACAGCGCAGCCAGTTCGCAACGAGCCTTCCATTCAACCGGGCCGATGTGTTCAGGTTTACTCACGAATACACCTCTTTAGCAGCGTGGGTGACGACCGGGTTGGCGCGCAGGCGGGCCAGCCCGCAAACACCGATCAAGGACAGGGCCGAAAGCAAGGTGAAGAACACCGCCAGCGGCAACCATTGTCCGGAAAACTTGCTCGCCAGCAGCGTGCCGATCAGCGGCGTGGTGCCGCCGGCCAGTGCGCAACTCAACTGGTAAGCGATAGAAATGCCCGAGTAGCGCAGATGCACCGGGAACGCCTGGGTCATGTAACCGGCAATCACCGCGTACAGTGCCGACAGAATCACCACCGCCAAGGCGATGCCGAGGGTCATCAACAGAATGTTTTGCGTACCCACCAGCAGAAACATCGGGTACGGCGTGACCATGCACAGCAGCGCGACGAGTTTGAGAAAGCGCCCCTCGCCGATGCGCTCGGCGAGCAGCGCGGAGAGCGGTTGCGAAAGCAACTGAATGACAGTCACCAGAAACAGGCAATCGAGAATCGTCGAGCGCGCGATGCCCTGGTATTGGGTGACGTAGGTGATCATAAACGTGTTGGTGAAGAAGAACCCGGCGGAGCCAATGGTCACCGCCGCCGCAGCGAACAGGATCTGTCGCCAGCAGGTGCGGATCACCTCTTTCACCGGGTATTGGGCGGTTTCGTTGTTGTCTCGGGCCTTGGCGAATTCTGGCGACTCGTGCACGCCGGAACGGATCATCAGGCCGACCATCATCAGCACTCCGCTGGCGAGAAACGGCAGACGCCAACCCCAGGACAGGAAGTCCTCCGGTTCAAGAGAGGTCACCAGGCGAAAGGCGATCAAGGCCAGCAACAAACCCGCTGGACTGCCGAGTTGGGCAAACGAGGCGTAGAACGTTTTGCGCTTGGCCGGCGCGTGTTCGCTGGCCATCAACACCGCCCCGCCCCACTCGCCACCCACCGAAATGCCCTGGATCAGGCGCAATACGATGAGACCGATCGGTGCCCAGATGCCGACACTGGCGTAGCTGGGCAGCAGGCCGATGCCGGCGGTCGCCACGCCCATTAGCGCCATGGTCACCAGCAGCATTTTCTTGCGGCCGAGGCGATCGCCCAAGTGACCGAACACCATGCCGGCCATGGGGCGAGCGATGAAGCCAACAGCGAAACTGCCGAAGGCTGCCAGGGTGCTCATCACCGGGTCGCTGCTGGGAAAGAACACTTGCCCAAGCACCAGCGCCGCCGCGGTGGCGTAAATGTAAAAGTCGTAGAACTCGATGGTCGTGCCAATGAAGGCGGCGGCCGCGGCTCGTCGCGGTTGTGCGGTGGTGTGCATGCAAGGACCCTGTGTATTTATAGTTTTGGGCAGGTACTGAAGGCTGTTTACGGTTGCACTCTGTGGCGCTTGTGGGCTTTATCGCTTCCGTGCCAGGATTAGTCAATTTTCAAATTCTTATCTTTACTATAAGCACTGCTACTACTTGGAATGGTCATGACCTCCACTAACCCTTGGGTGGGCCGACGTTTTCTCAACGACCGCCTCGACTGGAACCTGTTGCGCACCTACCTGGTGATCGGCCAGGAAGGCAGCATGAGCCGCGCTGCAGCGCGGCTGCACATCACGCAGTCGGCGGTCAGCCAGGCGCTTAAACGGCTGGAAGAACAACTGGAATGTGTGTTGATTGCCCGCAGCGGGCGACGGTTCGATCTGACGGAAACCGGGGAAGAAGTCCTGCGCATTGCGGCGGATATCTACGGCGATATTTCGCGATTGGGCACGGTAGTGGAGAGTCGCCACGATGACGTGGTGGGCAAGATTCGCATCCTCACCGTCAGCGGCGTGCAGGCACGGCACTACGATGACTTCCTCGCCGACTTCCATGAAACCCACCCGAAAATCGAGCTGGAAGTCGAGGTGATGGGCAGCTCGAACATTATCAGTTCGTTACTGCAAAAGACCGCGACCATTGGCGTCGGATTATGTCGTTTACCGCAGCCGAGGCTGGAGCAGCGGGTACTGTTTCGCGAGCGCTATGCGTACTTTTGTGGCCAGCGTCATCGACTTTTCGGACAAGAAAACCTGACGCTGGAACAGCTCGCGGCGGAGAACTTCGTCAGCTTCACCAGCGACCAGCTCGGCGGCAACCTTTCGCCGCTGACACTGTTCCGCGACGAGCAAGGCTTTACCGGCAAGATCGTTGCCTCATCGACGAGTTTCGAAGAGATTTACCGCTTGATTTGCGCAGGCTACGGGATCGGCTGCCTGCCGACGCATCTGGTGCGAAGGGATGTCGAGCAAGGTTTGCTCTGGCGTTTGCCACCGGAAGACGGGGTCGTGGATTTCGATATCCAGCTGTTGTGGAATCGCGAGCAGAAGATGAGTCAGGCCGAAACCGTGTTCCTCGAAAGCTTCCAGCACATGCTCAGCATTCGTGAGCCTGTGCTGTGAAGCCTTGATCGGTTAAACGTGAGGATCGCCCGGCGTTTTACTCGGCGTGGCGTATTGCGGCTTCAGATGACCGTCCTGATCGAGTAGCCAGGCGTCCATGATCTGCCGCACCACAGGGCCGGCGACGCGACCACCGGCCTCGCCGTTTTCGATCATCACCGAGATCACGATCTTCGGATGCTCGGCCGGAGCGAAACCGACAAACAAGGCGTTGTCGCGGTTACGCTCCAGGGTTTTCGCCCGGTTGTAGCGCTCGCCCTGTTTGATCGCGACCACTTGCGCCGTACCACTCTTGCCAGCGATCCGGTATTGCGCACCCTGCGCCGCCGCTCGGGCAATCCCGCGTGCGTCGTGCATCACCATTTGCATGCCGTGGTTGACCTGCTCCCAGTCGCGCGGGTCCTTCAACAGGATGTTGGGCATCGGATGCTCGTCCACCGGCGCCACGCCGTCCACGGTCTTGGCCAGGTGCGGCCGGTTCCACACACCTTTGTTGGCGATCAACGCAGTCGCTTGCGCCAGCTGCAGCGGCGTGACCTGCATATAACCCTGGCCGATGCCGAGGATCACGGTCTCTCCGGGGAACCATGCCTGGCGACGTGTGGCACGCTTCCAGGCCTGGGACGGCATCAGGCCGGCAGACTCTTCGAACATGTCCAGCGAGACCTTTTCACCGAGGCCGAACATCGCCATGTAGTCGTGCAGGCGATCAATGCCCAGCTTGTGCGCCAGATCGTAGAAGTAAGTGTCGTTGGAGCGCATGATCGCCGCGTCCATGTCCACCCAGCCATCGCCGCTGTGGTTCCAGTTACGGTATTTGTGATCAAAGTCGGGAAGCTGGTAGTAACCGGGATCGAAGACGCGGGTCTGTGGGGTCACGACCCCCGCATCCAGGCCGGCAATCGCCACTTCAGGCTTGATGGTCGAGCCTGGCGCATACAGGCCGCGCAGCACGCGGTTAAACAGCGGCCGGTCAATGGAGTCATGCAGTGCCGCATACTCCTTGAAGCTGATTCCGGTCACGAACAGGTTCGGGTCGAAGCTTGGCTTGCTGACCATGGCCAGCACTTCGCCGGTCGATGGATCGAGAGCGACCACTGAACCACGACGATCACCCAAGGCTTCTTCAGCGGCTTCCTGAAGTTTGACGTCGAGGCTAAGGACGATGTTTTTGCCGGGGATCGGGTCCGTGTGTTTGAGCACGCGCAGCACTCGGCCCTGAGCATTGGTTTCGACTTCTTCGTAACCGACCTGGCCGTGCAACTCTGACTCGTAGAACTTTTCAATCCCGGTCTTGCCGATGGATTGGGTGCCACGGTACTCGACCGTATCCAAGGCTTTGGATTCTTTCTCGTTGATGCGACCGACGTAGCCGATTGAATGCGCGAAGTGCGCGCCCATCGGGTAGTGACGAACGAATTGCGGCTCGACATCGATCCCGGGCAGGCGGAATTCGTTGACGGCAAGTACGGCGATTTGCTCTTCACTGAGTTCATAGAACAGGGTGACGGGCACGAATGGATGGCGTGCCTGCTTCATCGCCTTGTCGAACAGCGTCCGGTCTTCAGCGGGCAGGTGCAGGAGATTGACCACCTCGTCCAGCTCTTCTTTGACGTCGGAAGCGCGTTCGCGGGTGATGGTCAAATTGAAGCTGGGGCGATTATCGGCGAGGACCACGCCGTTGCGGTCGTAAATCAATCCGCGCGTGGGGGTAATCGGCAATACGTGGACGCGATTGTTTTCGGAGATGGTCGAGTGATAGTCAAACTCGACCACTTGCAGCACGTACATGCGCACCACCAGTGCGCAGGTGATCGAGACGACGAGCAAGGCGCAGGCCATCAATCTTTTGTTGACCAGACGCGTCTCTTTTTCGTGATCTTTGATCGGTATGGGTTCGGGCATTTCTGTAGCGGCTCTTTGACAAAAATGGAACGCCGATCCTTAGGCTTGAAATCAGTCCGTTAAAAAACGAGCTGCACCATACCAAAATCCGTGCGATCGCTTTAGTGCCATTTCCTCTAATGGTTGTCCTTGAGGGCCAAAACGACAGTTGGTTTTTGGTGTGAACTCGTGCGTTTTGCTCAAGATTGATATTCCCATTCGTGCATTTTTCTTGCCGACAGGTCTGTGGATACTGAGTGCATGTCATTCCATTTTGTTGTCTGGGAGTCTATTCATGCATTCACGATTTAAACGATTACTGGGCCCCAACGGGTTTTCGATTGGCCTGGAGCTGCCGCTGGATAATGATTGGTCCAGCGATGGCCAGCGGCGGCGGATTGCTGAGGAACGGCCTTTCGGTGTTCCAGATTTGAAGCAACATGCGGCGATGGCGCGTCTGGCCGACAAGGCTGGTTTCCGCGCGCTGTGGGTTCGCGATGTACCGGTTTACGATCCGAATTTCGGCGATGCCGCACAGGTGTTCGAAACCTTTTCCTACCTTGGGTATCTCGCCGGGATCACCGACAACATCATGTTGGGTACGGCCGCGGTCGTATTGCCGTTGCGTCAACCCTGGCTCACCCTGAAGGCGGCCAACAGCATTGATGAATTGAGTGACGGACGTTTACTGCTCGGCGTAGCCAGCGGCGACCGACCGATGGAGTATCCGTTGTTTGGTGTGGATTACGATCAGCGCGCAGAGATCTTCCGCGATACGGTGGAGTTGCTGCAGGACCAAGGTGCCGGCCGTTTGCCTGAAGGTGCGCAATTGCTTCCGCAGCGGGACCAGGCAGTGCCATTGTTGGTGGCAGGTCTTGGTCAGCAGTCACCTGCCTGGATTGGCGAACATATGGATGGCTGGCTCGCCTACCCCGGCACACCGGATGAACATCATCGTCGGGTGGGGCTGTGGAGGGAAGTCGGTGGGGATAAGCCTTACATCAGCTTCGTCCACCTGGATCTGGCGGCCAATCCTCATGCTCCTATGCGACGTGTACGTTTCGGCGGTATTTGCGGGCGATTGGCGTTGATTGATGAGCTTCAGGCATTGCGTGAGGCCGGTGTGCAGCATGTTGGCCTGCATGTGCGTCGTAGCGAACGGCCGGTGGCCGACGTGATTGAAGAGATTGCTGAATACGTCCTGCCAAAGTTTCACTGACCTTGTCAGTGAGTTCCGGGACAGCCGATGAGGCTGTCCATTTTTTTCACCACTTTCCTGCGGGCAAAACAAAACCCCAACTGCTTTCGCAATTGGGGTTTCGGAATTTAATCTTGACGATGACCTACTCTCACATGGGGAAACCCCACACTACCATCGGCGATGCATCGTTTCACTGCTGAGTTCGGGATGGGATCAGGTGGTTCCAACGCTCTATGGTCGTCAAGAAATTCGGTAGCCGGCTCGTTTTCTCTTGCGAGATCACGCTCCAGCGAATGGGTATGCGATAGTTTGTGTGTTTGTATCCGAACTTTCGGTTCGTTTCGTCTTCACACACCGCAATCTGGCCTCTCTCGAGTTCACAGATTGCTTGGGTGTTATATGGTCAAGCCTCACGGGCAATTAGTATTGGTTAGCTCAACGCCTCACAGCGCTTACACACCCAACCTATCAACGTCGTAGTCTTCGACGGCCCTTCAGGGGACTCAAGGTCCCAGTGAGATCTCATCTTGAGGCTAGTTTCCCGCTTAGATGCTTTCAGCGGTTATCTATTCCGAACATAGCTACCCGGCAATGCCACTGGCGTGACAACCGGAACACCAGAGGTTCGTCCACTCCGGTCCTCTCGTACTAGGAGCAGCCCCTCTCAAATCTCAAACGTCCACGGCAGATAGGGACCGAACTGTCTCACGACGTTCTAAACCCAGCTCGCGTACCACTTTAAATGGCGAACAGCCATACCCTTGGGACCGGCTTCAGCCCCAGGATGTGATGAGCCGACATCGAGGTGCCAAACACCGCCGTCGATATGAACTCTTGGGCGGTATCAGCCTGTTATCCCCGGAGTACCTTTTATCCGTTGAGCGATGGCCCTTCCATACAGAACCACCGGATCACTAAGACCTACTTTCGTACCTGCTCGACGTGTCTGTCTCGCAGTCAAGCGCGCTTTTGCCTTTATACTCTACGACCGATTTCCGACCGGTCTGAGCGCACCTTCGTACTCCTCCGTTACTCTTTAGGAGGAGACCGCCCCAGTCAAACTACCCACCATACACTGTCCTCGATCCGGATAACGGACCTGAGTTAGAACCTCAAAGTTGCCAGGGTGGTATTTCAAGGTTGGCTCCACGCGAACTGGCGTCCACGCTTCAAAGCCTCCCACCTATCCTACACAAGCAAATTCAAAGTCCAGTGCAAAGCTATAGTAAAGGTTCACGGGGTCTTTCCGTCTAGCCGCGGATACACTGCATCTTCACAGCGATTTCAATTTCACTGAGTCTCGGGTGGAGACAGCGCCGCCATCGTTACGCCATTCGTGCAGGTCGGAACTTACCCGACAAGGAATTTCGCTACCTTAGGACCGTTATAGTTACGGCCGCCGTTTACCGGGGCTTCGATCAAGAGCTTCGCGTTAGCTAACCCCATCAATTAACCTTCCGGCACCGGGCAGGCGTCACACCCTATACGTCCACTTTCGTGTTTGCAGAGTGCTGTGTTTTTAATAAACAGTCGCAGCGGCCTGGTATCTTCGACCGGCATGGGCTTACGCAGTAAATGCTTCACCCTCACCGGCGCACCTTCTCCCGAAGTTACGGTGCCATTTTGCCTAGTTCCTTCACCCGAGTTCTCTCAAGCGCCTTGGTATTCTCTACCCAACCACCTGTGTCGGTTTGGGGTACGGTTCCTGGTTACCTGAAGCTTAGAAGCTTTTCTTGGAAGCATGGCATCAACCACTTCGTCATCTAAAAGATAACTCGTCATCAGCTCTCGGCCTTAGAATCCCGGATTTACCTAAGATTCCAGCCTACCACCTTAAACTTGGACAACCAACGCCAAGCTGGCCTAGCCTTCTCCGTCCCTCCATCGCAATAACCAGAAGTACAGGAATATTAACCTGTTTTCCATCGACTACGCTTTTCAGCCTCGCCTTAGGGACCGACTAACCCTGCGTCGATTAACGTTGCGCAGGAAACCTTGGTCTTTCGGCGTGGGTGTTTTTCACACCCATTGTCGTTACTCATGTCAGCATTCGCACTTCTGATACCTCCAGCAAGCTTCTCAACTCACCTTCACAGGCTTACAGAACGCTCCTCTACCGCATCACCTAAGTGATACCCGTAGCTTCGGTGTATGGTTTGAGCCCCGTTACATCTTCCGCGCAGGCCGACTCGACTAGTGAGCTATTACGCTTTCTTTAAAGGGTGGCTGCTTCTAAGCCAACCTCCTAGCTGTCTAAGCCTTCCCACATCGTTTCCCACTTAACCATAACTTTGGGACCTTAGCTGACGGTCTGGGTTGTTTCCCTTTTCACGACGGACGTTAGCACCCGCCGTGTGTCTCCCATGCTCGGCACTTGTAGGTATTCGGAGTTTGCATCGGTTTGGTAAGTCGGGATGACCCCCTAGCCGAAACAGTGCTCTACCCCCTACAGTGATACATGAGGCGCTACCTAAATAGCTTTCGAGGAGAACCAGCTATCTCCGAGCTTGATTAGCCTTTCACTCCGATCCACAGGTCATCCGCTAACTTTTCAACGGTAGTCGGTTCGGTCCTCCAGTTAGTGTTACCCAACCTTCAACCTGCCCATGGATAGATCGCCCGGTTTCGGGTCTATTCCCAGCGACTAGACGCCCTATTAAGACTCGCTTTCGCTACGCCTCCCCTATTCGGTTAAGCTCGCCACTGAAAATAAGTCGCTGACCCATTATACAAAAGGTACGCAGTCACCCAACAAAGTGGGCTCCCACTGCTTGTACGCATACGGTTTCAGGATCTATTTCACTCCCCTCTCCGGGGTTCTTTTCGCCTTTCCCTCACGGTACTAGTTCACTATCGGTCAGTCAGTAGTATTTAGCCTTGGAGGATGGTCCCCCCATATTCAGACAAAGTTTCTCGTGCTCCGTCCTACTCGATTTCATGACTAAGAGATTTTCGCGTACAGGGCTATCACCCACTATGGCCGCACTTTCCAGAGCGTTCCGCTAATCTCAAAGCCACTTAAGGGCTAGTCCCCGTTCGCTCGCCACTACTAAGGGAATCTCGGTTGATTTCTTTTCCTCAGGGTACTTAGATGTTTCAGTTCCCCTGGTTCGCTTCTTAAGCCTATGTATTCAGCTTAAGATACCTAACTTATGTTAGGTGGGTTCCCCCATTCAGACATCTCCGGATCAAAGTCTGTTTGCCGACTCCCCGAAGCTTTTCGCAGGCTACCACGTCTTTCATCGCCTCTGACTGCCAAGGCATCCACCGTATGCGCTTCTTCACTTGACCATATAACCCCAAGCAATCTGGTTATACTGTGAAGACGACATTCGCCGAAAATTCGCGATTAAACTCACAAATTTTACCTTAGCCTGATCCGTTACCAGTGAAAGTAACGTTCAGTCTATCTTTCTATCACATACCCAAATTTTTAAAGAACGATCTAGCCAAAGACTAGAAATCAACATTCACCATCATCACGATGGAATGCTCATTTCTAAGCTTTCAACAAACAGAAGCAGTAGTGGTGGAGCCAAACGGGATCGAACCGTTGACCTCCTGCGTGCAAGGCAGGCGCTCTCCCAGCTGAGCTATGGCCCCGTATTGCTACAGGATCCCACACAAAAATTGGTGGGTCTGGGCAGATTCGAACTGCCGACCTCACCCTTATCAGGGGTGCGCTCTAACCAACTGAGCTACAGACCCAATTTCGGGCTGCTTCTTATCGTCTTCTTCAATGAATCAAGCAATTCGTGTGGGAACTTATGGAGCAGCTGATGTCGTCGATTAAGGAGGTGATCCAGCCGCAGGTTCCCCTACGGCTACCTTGTTACGACTTCACCCCAGTCATGAATCACACCGTGGTAACCGTCCTCCCGAAGGTTAGACTAGCTACTTCTGGTGCAACCCACTCCCATGGTGTGACGGGCGGTGTGTACAAGGCCCGGGAACGTATTCACCGCGACATTCTGATTCGCGATTACTAGCGATTCCGACTTCACGCAGTCGAGTTGCAGACTGCGATCCGGACTACGATCGGTTTTGTGGGATTAGCTCCACCTCGCGGCTTGGCAACCCTCTGTACCGACCATTGTAGCACGTGTGTAGCCCAGGCCGTAAGGGCCATGATGACTTGACGTCATCCCCACCTTCCTCCGGTTTGTCACCGGCAGTCTCCTTAGAGTGCCCACCATTACGTGCTGGTAACTAAGGACAAGGGTTGCGCTCGTTACGGGACTTAACCCAACATCTCACGACACGAGCTGACGACAGCCATGCAGCACCTGTCTCAATGTTCCCGAAGGCACCAATCCATCTCTGGAAAGTTCATTGGATGTCAAGGCCTGGTAAGGTTCTTCGCGTTGCTTCGAATTAAACCACATGCTCCACCGCTTGTGCGGGCCCCCGTCAATTCATTTGAGTTTTAACCTTGCGGCCGTACTCCCCAGGCGGTCAACTTAATGCGTTAGCTGCGCCACTAAGAGCTCAAGGCTCCCAACGGCTAGTTGACATCGTTTACGGCGTGGACTACCAGGGTATCTAATCCTGTTTGCTCCCCACGCTTTCGCACCTCAGTGTCAGTATCAGTCCAGGTGGTCGCCTTCGCCACTGGTGTTCCTTCCTATATCTACGCATTTCACCGCTACACAGGAAATTCCACCACCCTCTACCATACTCTAGCTTGTCAGTTTTGAATGCAGTTCCCAGGTTGAGCCCGGGGATTTCACATCCAACTTAACAAACCACCTACGCGCGCTTTACGCCCAGTAATTCCGATTAACGCTTGCACCCTCTGTATTACCGCGGCTGCTGGCACAGAGTTAGCCGGTGCTTATTCTGTCGGTAACGTCAAGACACCAACGTATTAGGTTAATGCCCTTCCTCCCAACTTAAAGTGCTTTACAATCCGAAGACCTTCTTCACACACGCGGCATGGCTGGATCAGGCTTTCGCCCATTGTCCAATATTCCCCACTGCTGCCTCCCGTAGGAGTCTGGACCGTGTCTCAGTTCCAGTGTGACTGATCATCCTCTCAGACCAGTTACGGATCGTCGCCTTGGTGAGCCATTACCTCACCAACTAGCTAATCCGACCTAGGCTCATCTGATAGCGCAAGGCCCGAAGGTCCCCTGCTTTCTCCCGTAGGACGTATGCGGTATTAGCGTCCGTTTCCGAGCGTTATCCCCCACTACCAGGCAGATTCCTAGGCATTACTCACCCGTCCGCCGCTCTCAAGAGAAGCAAGCTCCTCTCTACCGCTCGACTTGCATGTGTTAGGCCTGCCGCCAGCGTTCAATCTGAGCCATGATCAAACTCTTCAGTTCAAACATCTTTGGGTTTTTAAGAAACCCTAAACTTGGCTCAGCAATCGTTGGTTACATCTTTGATTTCTCGCGGAGTAACTTGCGATGCTGATAATCTTGTTGACTATCAGTCTGACTCCACAAGCACCCACACGAATTGCTTGATTCAGTTGTTAAAGAGCGGTTGGTTAAGATCTTTCGTCTCAACCGAGGCGCGCATTCTACAGCGTCCCCTGTATCTGTCAAGCGGTTATTTTCAGAAGTTTTCAAAGTTTCCTTTGCAACTTCAACCACTTGCGCTTCCGATCTCTCGTTAGCGGGAGGCGAATTCTACAGCGTTACTCGCTGCTGTCAACACCTCTTTTTCTCCGCTTTCGACCGAGAAGATCGAACCGTCAATCAAGCGAAAACACACTGCTCAACCAACTCCTTCTGGGCTTCGATGATCTGAAGCAACTCGCTGTCGAAAACTGCGTAACTCTTTGTTTACCAAGGAGTTTTCCGTTTCGACTGCGCCGGAAGTGGGGCGAATTATAGACTTCCAGAATCTGCCGTCAACCCCTGATTTGGCTTTTCTATCAGGATGTTCAAAATCACCGCTTATATATAGACGCGCCCGCCTTGAATGCGCAGTATATTGCCCAATACACGAAACAACCCTTTCGCTCCCTGCCTTGGACGATGCCACGCAATGAATGACCAGCCTCGCAGCCTAGCCTCCACCCTGTTCTCGGTGGGCTTGCTATTAATAGCCATGGCGTCGATCCAGTCCGGAGCGTCCCTGGCCAAAAGCATGTTCCCTGTTATCGGCGCTCAAGGAACGACGACCCTGCGATTGATCTTCGCGAGCCTGATCATGCTCGTGCTTCTGCGCCCCTGGCGAGCCAAGCTCACCAGTAAATCCCTGCGTACCGTCATCGTCTACGGTATGGCGCTGGGCGGTATGAACTTCCTCTTCTATATGTCCTTGCGCACCGTCCCCCTGGGCATCGCGGTAGCGCTGGAATTCACCGGCCCCTTGGCGGTGGCCATCTATGCCTCGCGTCGCGCGATCGACTTTCTGTGGATCGCGCTGGCCGCCATCGGATTGCTGCTGTTAATACCAACAGGCGCAACAACTGCAGGTATCGACCTGCTCGGTGCGGGCTATGCCCTAGGCGCTGGTGCCTGCTGGGCGATCTATATCCTCTTCGGCCAGAAAGCCGGCGCCGACAACGGCGTGCAGACTGCCGCATTGGGAGTGATGATCGCTGCGCTGTTCGTCGCGCCTATCGGTATTGTTCATGCCGGCACTGCGCTGTTGACGCCATCGTTGATCCCTGTGGCCATCGGCGTTGCCATCTTGTCCACCGCCCTGCCCTATACGCTGGAGATGGTCGCCCTTACCCGAATGCCGGCCCGCACGTTCGGAACACTGATGAGTATTGAACCTGCGATCGGTGCGCTGTCAGGCTTGCTGTTCCTCCAGGAGTTCCTTTCATTGTCACAATGGATGGCCATCCTGTGCATCATTCTGGCTTCTGTTGGCGCGACCATGACCATGGGAAGCGCCTCCAAGCCCGCCGTCGCGGCGGATTGATGCAGGATTTGACGAAGCTCTGGTATTTACCGCGCATTTAGGCCATGTTTAGGCCCGCAACCCAATGTCGGACATGGACTTTTTCAGGATAGGGATATCAGAGACGCTTCGAACGAAAGCGAGTACAGCCAGACCCGGGCACAAAGATCCGGGGACGCTTTAAGGACAGCAATGAAACGAATTTTGATACTGATCGCCGTACTTGCAGTTGCGGGCTGCGCGGCGACGTCGGAAACCCATACCAAACGTGGCAAGAAAGGGTTGCATGTCAACTGTTCCGGACTTTCATCATCCTGGGACAAGTGCTACACCAGCGCCGCCAATTCGTGTGCGCCGAAAGGCTACAAAGTCATCGCCAAGTCAGGGGATGGCGTGGAAGAACCGGGCGATTATCCGTTTGGTCTCAATCCCGCCGGCTATACAAGCCGCAGCATGATCGTGATCTGCAAATAGGTTGATGCCGTCGCTTCAGGTTCGCGGGCCTGCGATCTGACGGCCAATCTCATCGTAACTGGACTTCAACACCGTGCGCTGGACTTCTGGCGTGGCCAGCATTCGCGCCACCACCAATGCCCCGATGCATTGCGACAGAATGGCCCAGGCCAGGCTGTCGCTCTCCAGTATCTGCGCCCAACTCTCCTGAAGCCGACAAATCCATTTCTCCGCCTGCTGGCGAATCACCACGTCTGAACGGGCAATTTCCGCGCCCAGTGCCGGCAACGCACAACCGGATTCCGGATGTTCAACATGGGACATGCTCAGGTAGAGCTTCAAACAGCGTTCTAGCCTGTCACGGTCCTGGTCAGCCCCGAGGCGTTCCAGGCTTTGACACAGCTCTTTTTCGACGATTGAAGCGAACAGTTCATCCTTCGACGAAAAATGGCTGTAGAACGCGCCGCCACTCAGGCCAATAGCTTTCATCAAGGCATCGACACCGACCGTAGAGAAACCGGACTTCTTCGCGGACACCGCACTGCTTTCCAGCAGCTTCTCCCTGGTTTCCAGTTTATGACTGGCCGAGTAACGCATTGCCTTTCCCTCAGGATTGATCGTCTTGACGCTTGCCCAATCGTAGCATAACGTTCGTTTAGTTAACGATCGTTTAGCAAAGGGATCTACCATGAATAACAAGAAGGTCGTACTGGTCGTCGGTGCAGGTGATGCCACGGGCGGCGCTATCGCCAAACGTTTTGCGCAAGAAGGTTTCGTCGCGTGCGTTACCCGGCGCAGCGCAGACAAACTCCAACCGTTGGTGGACGCTATCAACGCTGCTGGCGGTGAAGCCCATGGCTTTGCCTGCGACGCGCGCAAGGAAGAGGACGTGATTGCGCTGGTCGAGCAGATTGAAAGCCAGATCGGCCCCATCGAAGCGTTTGTGTTCAATATCGGCGCCAACGTGCCGTGCAGTATTCTCGAAGAAACGGCACGAAAGTATTTCAAGATTTGGGAAATGGCCTGTTTCTCAGGCTTTCTCAACGCCCGTGAAGTGGCCAAGCGCATGGCCAAGCGTCAACGGGGCACGATCCTGTTTACCGGCGCCACCGCCGGCATGCGTGGCGCTGCGGGCTTCGCGGCGTTCGCCGGGGCCAAGCATGGCATTCGTGCGCTGGCCCAGAGCATGGCCCGTGAACTGGGACCGATGAATATTCACGTTGCTCACGTCGTCGTCGATGGCGCTATCGATACCGATTTCATTCGCGATTCCTTTCCCGAGAAGTATGCAACCAAGGACCAGGACGGCATCCTCAATCCCGAACACATTGCCGAGAACTACTGGTACCTGCACAGTCAGCCCCGCGATGCCTGGACTTTCGAGCTGGACCTGCGGCCCTGGAGTGAACGCTGGTAAGCCCTCCCCAACAACAATAATCAGAGAGCATCGACCATGAGCAAAACCGTGGAGTTCTACTTCGACCTCGGCAGCCCCGCCACCTACCTGGCGTACACCCAACTGCCGAAAATCTGCGCGCAGACCGACAGTCAGCTGATCTACATTCCGATCCTGCTGGGCGGTGTCTTCAAGGCCACCGGCAATGCTTCGCCGGCGACCATCCCGGCCAAGGGCCTCTATATGTTTCAGGACCTCGATCGTTACGCCAGACGGTACGGTGTGCCACTGAAATTCAATCCGAACTTTCCCATCAACACGCTCATGCTGATGCGCGCGGTCACCGGCATGCAACTGCGCCACCCGGAACGCTTCCAGGCCTTTATCGACTGCCTGTTCCATGCGGTTTGGGTTGAGGGTCGCAACCTCGACGACTTGGCGACCGTCGCTACCGTACTGACGCAGAACGGCTTTGATCCGACAGAAGTGCTGGCTTTGACGGCTGATGAAGACGTCAAAGCCGTGCTCAAGAACAACACCGAGAAGGCCGTGCAACGCGGTGTGTTCGGCGCACCCAGCATGTTTGTCGATAACCAGCTGTTCTTCGGCCAGGATCGACTGGATTTCGTCCTTGAAGCCCTTGCTTAGATCTCGATGACCAACCGTCCCTGAGCCGTTCCCGAAACGAGCAGCTCATGGGCGGCCTCGGCCGTTTCCAGCGTGAACGTCCGAGGATCCATCAATGGCATCAGCTTACCCGCCTCTATCAACCGCGCCGCCTCGCGAAGAATCTCCCCGTGATGCTCGCGCCCCACACCGGTGAGCAACGGCAACAACGTGAACACCCCGGAATACGTCGCCCCGCGAAACGAAAGCGGCGCCAGACTGTGCTGCCCCCAACCGAGGCAGCTCAAGACATGACCGTGATAAACCCGCGCGGCCTTGAAGGAAGCATCGAGCGTTTCACCGCCCACCGTGTCATAGACAATATCGAAGCCCTCGCCGGCCGTATGCTGCGCCACATAGTCCTCGACCGAAGACTGGCGGTAATCGATAAACGTCGCGCCGAAACCTTCGATGAGTGCCTGATGCCTCGCAGAACCTGTCGCAAACACCTGGGCACCGAAGGCGCGCGCAATTTGTATCGCGACATGACCCACACCACCCGCCCCACCGTGAATCAGCACCTTCTGGCCCGCCCGCACACGTGCCCGATCCACCAACCCCTCCCACGCCGTGATCAGCACCAGCGGTAATCCCGCGGCCTCACGCATGCTCAAATTGTCCGGTTTATGTGCCAACAATCGGGCGTCGACTGCTGCGTACTCGGCCAAAGAACCTTGCGCGCCGCCAATGCCCGTCGCCATGGCATACACCTCATCGCCCGGCTGCCATCCGGTCACACCCTCGCCCACACCCTCAACGATTCCCGCCAGATCAATCCCCACTGTCGCCGGCAATGCCTGACGCGCATGAGCCGCCTGGCCGGCACGGATTTTCCCGTCCAGCGGATTTACGCCGCTGGCCTTGATCCGGACCAGCACCTGCCCCGCTTCGGGCTCCGGCCGTTTAATGGAAGCCAAGCGTAGCGGTGCATTGGCCGAGTCGACAATCAGAGCGCGCATTTCAGTTATGTCCGTCATTTCGCATATTCCTGTCAGAGTTGGCTGTGGGATAAATCCTCCTCCAATTCACTCATGCCGATAAGACGCCATTTAGCTATAGTGACCATGCCTATTTGGCATCAATGAGAAACCCCGTGGATAAACTCAATGCAATGACGATCTTTGTCCGCGTCGTCGAACGCGGCAGCTTCTCTGCCGTTGCCAGGGAGATGCAGACCAGCCAGCCCACTATCAGCAAAGTCTTGAAAGCGCTGGAAACCGAACTGGGTGGAAAACTGATTGCCCGCAGCACCCGCCAGCTTTCCCTGACCGATGAAGGTCAGCGTTACTACAACGAATGTCGACAGATCCTCGCGGCTGTCGATGCAGCGGAGCACAGCTTCCAGTCCGGCAGGGAGCGCATCGCCGGTCACTTGCGCATCGGCTCCTCGGTGAGTTTCGGGCGTTTGCAGATCGCCCCACGCCTGGCGGAATTCCTGACACGTTATCCCGGGATCGACATTGACCTGCAATTGAGTGATCAAAACCAGGACCTGGTCCGCGAAGGGCTGGACGTCACGTTCAGGATCGGCGAGCTGAACGACAGCGACCTGATCGCCCGCCACATCGGCACCACTTATCGAGTGACTGTCGCAGCGCCGGGCTACCTCAAGCAACACGGCCAACCGCAATTACCGGAAGAACTGAGCAGGCACAACTGCTTGCAGTTCAACCTGCTGAACAGTCAAAACCTGTGGATTTATGAGAAAGATGCCCAGCGCCACGAAGTGCGGGTCAAGGGCAACGCACAAAGCAACAACTCGGAGGCGATCCGCGAGATGGTGTTGGGAGGACTGGGGATTGCGCTGTCGCCGGTGTGGCTGTTCAGCGAGGACCTGAAAGCCGGGCGAGTGACGGCGATTCTGCCGGACTACGTTGCGCAGTCGCTGCCGATCCATGCCGTGTCCCCGGCGAATCGTCGCCAATCCGCCAGGGTCAAAGCATTCGTCGATTACATGAGCCAGGCGCTGGAAGCAGCGCCTGAACTCAGGCCGATCAGATAGCGGCGGTTCGAGTGTTCAACCACTCCAGTGCTGCGCCGTCGAGCAACGGGCTCAAGCGTTCGCGCACTTCAGCGTGATACGCGTTGAACCATTGTTTTTCGTCCTGAGTCAGCAACGACGGTTCCAGGCAGCGCGTGTCTATCGGGCACAGGGTCAGGGTTTCGAATTTCAGGAACTCACCGAATTCGCTCTTGCCCGCTTCACGGTTCAACACCAGGTTCTCGATCCGCACACCCCAGCGGCCCGGACGGTAAGTGCCCGGTTCGATGGAGGTGATCATGCCCGGCTGCATCGCGGTTTGCGGTGCCGCCGCGGCTTGATAGGCAATCACTTGCGGGCCTTCGTGAACGTTGAGGAAGTAACCCACGCCGTGACCGGTGCCGTGACCGTAATCGACGCTTTCCGCCCAGATCGGCGCTCGCGCGATGGAATCCAGCAACGGCGACAAAATGCCCCGAGGGAATTGCGCACGGGACAACGCAATCACGCCTTTCAACACGCGGGTGCAATCACGTTTCTGCTCATCCGTCGGCGTACCGACCGGCACCATCCGCGTGATGTCAGTGGTGCCGCCCAGGTATTGGCCGCCGGAGTCGATCAGCAACAGACCGTCGCCTTCGATCACCGCGTGTTCTTCTTCGGTGGCGTGGTAATGCGGCATCGCACCATTGGCGTTGAACGCAGCAATGGTGTTGAAACTCAGCGACACATAATCCGGACGACGGGTACGCGCCGCGGTCAGGTGTTCGTCGATGGTCAGTTCGGTGATGCGCTCGCGGCCCCACGCCGACTCCAGCCAGGCGAAGAATTCGCACAGCGCCGCGCCATCCTGCTCCATCGCTTTGCGGATGTGCTCGGCATCGGCCAGGCTTTTTTGCGATTTGGCCAGCGTCGTCGGGTTCAGGCCTTCGACCAGTTTTACGCCGCTGTCCAGGTTGTCCAGCAGGCCAGCCGTGACACGCGCCGGATCGACTTGCAGACTCGCGCCGCTCGGTACCGCGCGCAAGGCGTCGGCCACTTCGCTGTAGTCGCGCAGGGTTACGCCGTCCTGCTCGAGGATCGCGCGCAGTTCGGTGCTGACTTTGCTCAAGGCCACAAACAGGGTGGCCTGTTGCTGGCTGATCAACGCGAAAGAAACGAACACCGGGTTGAACGACACGTCGCCGCCGCGCAGGTTGAACAGCCAGGCGATGTCGTCGAGGGTGGCGATGAAATGCCAATCGGCGCCCCGCTCTTTCAACACCTCGCGCAGGTTGGCGAGTTTGTCGCCACGGCTGACCGTCGCCTGAGGCGGCAAGTGCTGATAGATCGGCTCGTTCGGCAGCGTCGGGCGATCACTCCAGACTGTGCTCAACAGATCGATGTCGGTACGCAGTCGGGCGCCGCGCTCTTCGAGTTTGCCACCCAGCGTACGCGCCGAGGCCACGGCCATCACCGCACCGTCTACCGCGACGACGCCGCCTTCAGGGGTTTGCTCGGCCAGCCAGTCCAGCGGCCCGGGCTGACCCGGCTGCAACTTGACCAGCTCAATGCCGCTGCCCTTGAGTTCCTTGGTCGCTTGCTCCCAATAACGGCTGTCCGCCCAGACGCCGGCGAAATCCGGCGTCACGATCAGCGTGCCGACCGAGCCGTGGAAGCCCGACAGCCATTGCCGCCCTTGCCAGTAGCCCGGCAGGTATTCCGACAGGTGCGGGTCCGCCGACGGCACCAGCAGGGCATGGATACCCTCCCGGCTCATCAGCTCGCGGGTGTGCGCCAGGCGCTCGGGCACCGATCCATTGATCGAAGGCTGCGTACTCATCGTGTCTCCTGCTAATCACTTCATCATTATTGTTGAGTGCCGATCTCAGTCGGCGCTTAAAGACGCTACTGCCAGAATGCCGGAGCACTGGCGCAGGCCGCTTTGATCAGTTGCACCGCCTGGTCGATATCCTGCTCGGTGGTAAACCGGCCCAGGCTCAAGCGAATGGTGCGACCCGCCGAACGGGCATCATGCCCAAGGGCAAGCAGAACGTGGGACGGCGCATTACTGGCGGAGTTGCAGGCCGAGGTCGCGGAAAAGGCGATCGAGGCGTTCAGTGTCGCCGAGTTGAACTCGCCTTCGTTGAAAGTCAGGCTCAGGGTATGGGGAATGCGCTGGGTGGCGCTGCCGTTGAGGCGTACGCCGGGAATGCTCAGCAGCGGTTCGAGCAAGCGCTCACGCAGACGCACGATCGTGGCTTTCTCTTCATCGAACAGTTGCGCCGCCAACGCGAAGGCCACGCCCATGGCGGCAATCTGATGAGTCGCCAACGTACCGGAACGCAGACCGCCTTCGTGGCCGCCGCCGTGAATCTGCGCCTGCAAGCGCTGCTGCGCACGCGGCCCCACATACAACGCGCCGATGCCTTTGGGGCCGTAGATCTTGTGCGCCGAAAACGACATCAGGTCCACCGGCAACTGCGTCAGGTCAATCGCCACTTTCCCCGCGCCCTGAGCGGCGTCGACATGGAACAACGCATCGCGGGCACGCACCACTTCGCCGATGGCCGCGATGTCATTGAGCGTACCCAGCTCGTTGTTGACCAGCATCAGCGACACCAGAAAGGTGTCGTCGCGCATGGCCTCGCTGACGGCTTGCGCGGTGATCAGACCTTCCTCGTCCGGCACCAGATACGTCACGGCAACACCCGTGTCCTGCAATTGCTTCGCCGTGTCGAGAATCGCCTTGTGTTCGATCTGGCTGGTGATGACATGACCACCGGAGATTCCCCGGGCCTGGGCCACGCCCTTGAGGGCGAGGTTGTTCGATTCGGTGGCGCCGGAGGTCCAGACGATCTGGTCTGCTTTCGCCCCGACCAGTTCGGCCACCTGCTGCCGCGCCTGCTCGACCGTTTGCCGGGCCTGCTGGCCGAACGCATGGGAGCTGGACGCCGGGTTGCCGAAGTTGCCGGAGAACCCCAGGCACTCGACCATGACCTGAATGACCCGCTCATCCACCGGCGTGGTGGCGGCGTAGTCGAAATACAACGGACGTTTATTCATAAAAGACTCGCAGAGCTTGTTCCGGGATCAGGTGCGGGCAACCAGTCAACCAGCAATACCTGATCGGATGCGTAATAGAAGTACGACTTCATTGAAAAGTGCGTAGGAACGCTCCTGAAGTCGAGCTTAACAGGCATCGGGCAACCGGATGAAGCAATGCGTCAGCTAAAGCTTTCAAGCAACAACGGATACAGCGAAACCACCAGCAGCGCGGCCATGCCCCAGTTGAACATGCGCAACCAGCGACGGTCCTTCAGCACGTTGCGCAACAGCGTGCCGCACGCCGCCCAGACACCGACGCTCGGCAGGTTGATCAGGGCGAAGACCGCGGCAATCACGACCACATTGGTGAAATAGCCCTGCATCGGTGTGTAGGTGCTGATCGCACCGATGGCCATGATCCACGCCTTGGGATTGACCCACTGGAACGCTGCGGCGCCGAGGTAGCTGATGGGTTTGCTCTCCCCCTGCTCACCGTCGGAAACCGGCCCGGAATGCGCGATTTTCCACGCCAGGTACAGCAAATACGCCGCACCGACGTAACGCAACACGGTGTAGAGCAACGGATAGGTTTGAAACACGGCGCCCAGGCCGAAACCGACGGCCACGACAAGCACAAAGAAGCCGCAGGTAATGCCAAGCATATGGGGGATGGTGCGGTTAAAGCCGAAGTTCACACCCGATGCCAGCAACATGGTGTTGTTCGGGCCGGGAGTGATCGAGGTGACAAGGGCGAACAGGGCGAAGCCCAGCAGCAGATCGAGCGAGAGCGTCATGGGTAGCAGTCCATCAGGGTCAGTCAGGTATTGACCCTATCGCACACCCTGAGAGAAACCCATGGACAGTTGGGTGAAACTTCGAGCGGTACAGTCGCTCAGCTTGGACGGCCGTGAAGCTGAACGGCGCGCTCGGCGTTCATCTCGCCTTGCTTGTCAAAACTGAAAGCTTTCTGCGGTTCGCCGAGCAGTTCGGCTTTTTTCGCGTGGTATTCGTCGAAGGACAAGCCGCGACGATTCAACGCCTCCAGCGCCAGTTCCCTGCTTTCTTCAGCAGTGTAGGGCCGCAGTTCCGGGGAAACATGGCTGGCACATCCGGCGAGAACGGAGACCGCAAGCAGCAAGAAAGTGGCGAGTAGGGTTTTCATGGTGTGGCGTCCTGGCATCTGGGTTCGGGTCAATGAACACAGGCTACCCGTGCTATCCGATGGGCAGAAATCAACGCTTTCGATAGTGGCTATCGACTTTGCCTAATGACCCTCAGCCCCACGCTCCACATATTTCCATATGATCTATAAATATTAATTTATGGTCTTTTACGGAATAACAACCAGGCTTTATAACAACCCCATCGCTTTTCACAACTGTTGCCCACGCAACTGTTTGCCAGGCAACAGTCATTCAACAAACAGTCCTTCAAATCGAACAGCGCGCTTTCTTCAATACGCTGCAAGCCACGGAAAACAAGGGCTCGAAGGATTGGTACAGCTCTTGCTCAAGCCCTGTGACTACTCACTGCTCGCTGAGCAACTGTTTAAAAAGGAACTGATCATGTCGCGTCCATTGAAAGTCGTTGCCCTGTCCGGCGGAACCTGGCGGCCGTCCCGCACATTGGTGCTGACCCAGGCGCTGTTGGCCGAACTGGCCGGGCAATTGCCGATCGAGAGCAAGCTGATCGAACTGGGCGACATCGCCCGTCCACTGGGCGCTGCACTCTCGCGTCAGGAACTGAGCGCAGACATCGAAGCCGAGCTGCAAGCCATCGAAAACGCCGACCTGCTGATTGTCGCTGCGCCGGTCTATCGAGGCTCCTACCCGGGCCTGCTCAAACACCTTTTCGACCTGATCGATCTGAACGCGCTGATCGATACGCCGGTACTGCTTGCCGCCACCGGTGGCAGCGAACGGCATGCGCTGGTCCTCGATCATCAGCTGCGACCGCTGTTCAGTTTCTTCCAGGCGCTGACCCTGCCGATCGGCGTCTACGCCACCGAAGCCGATTTCGCCAATTACCAAATAACCAGTGAGCCCTTGAAGGCCCGCATTCGTCTTGCTGCAGAACGCGCCGCGCCGTTGTTCGGCGTGCCCCCCAAAAATCTGCTGAAAATCGCTTAAGGATCTCTTCATGGATGTTTTCTGGTTTCTGCCGACCCACGGCGACGGCCATTACCTGGGCACCACTCAGGGCGCCCGCCCGGTGACCCTCAATTATCTGAAGCAAGTGGCACAGGCCGCTGACAGCCTCGGCTACCACGGCGTGCTGATTCCCACCGGACGTTCCTGCGAGGATTCGTGGGTGATTGCTTCGGCGCTGGTGCCGTTGACCGAACGCCTGCGCTATCTGGTGGCGATTCGTCCGGGCATCATCTCGCCGACCGTCTCGGCACGCATGGCGGCCACGCTGGATCGACTGTCCAACGGCCGTTTGCTGATCAACGTGGTGACCGGCGGCGACCCGGACGAAAACCGTGGCGACGGCATCTTCCTCGATCACAGCGAACGCTACGAAGTCACCGACGAATTCCTGAAGATCTGGCGCCGGGTGCTGCAAGGCGAAGCGGTGGATTTCGAAGGCAAACATTTGCAGGTGCAGAACGCCAAGGCGTTGTACCCGCCGGTGCAGAAACCCTATCCGCCGCTGTACTTCGGCGGTTCGTCCGAAGCCGCCCATGAACTGGCCGCCGAGCAGGTCGATGTCTACCTGACCTGGGGTGAACCACCGGCCGCCGTGGCGGAAAAAATCGCCGATGTGCGCGAGCGTGCGGCACGCAATGGGCGCACGGTGAAGTTCGGGATTCGCCTGCACGTGATTGTTCGTGAGACCGCGGAAGAGGCCTGGAAAGCCGCCGACAAACTGATCGAACACATCAGCGACGAGACCATCGCCGCCGCGCAGAAGTCGTTCTCGCGTTTCGATTCCGAAGGCCAGCGGCGTATGGCGGCGTTGCATGACGGACGTCGCGACAACCTGGAAATTGCCCCCAACCTGTGGGCCGGTGTGGGCCTGGTGCGCGGCGGTGCCGGGACGGCGCTGGTGGGTGATCCGCAGCAAGTGGCGGCGCGCATCAAGGAATACGCGGATCTGGGGATCGAGAGTTTCATCTTCTCCGGTTACCCGCACCTTGAAGAGGCGTATCGCTTTGCCGAACTGGTGTTCCCGTTGTTGCCTGAACCGTATGCCAGCCTGGCGGGGCGCGGTGTCACCAACCTCACCGGGCCGTTTGGCGAAATGATCGCCAATGACGTGCTGCCCGCCAAAGCCACGGCCTGACCCACGACCTTGTAGGAGCGAGGCTTGCCCGCGAAAGCGTCCGGACATTCAACATGGATGCTGGTTGACACGACGCCTTCGCGGGCAAGCCTCGCTCCTGCAGGGATCCGTGTCGAATTCATTGAGGAACTCGCGTGACTGCCAAGCCGCAAAGCACTCTGATATCTCCCTTGCAAACCGCCCGCCGATTGGCCGCCGAGTTTGCCCTGACCGCTGTCGAGCGCGATGAACGTGGCGGTACGCCCAAAGCCGAACGTGATGCCTTGCGCCACAGCGGCCTGCTCGCGTTAAGCATTCCCACTCAGTATGGCGGCCTCGGCGCCAGCTGGAGTGACACCCTGACCATCGTGCGCGAGTTCGCCAAGGTCGACAGTTCGATTGCCCACGTCTTCGGTTTTCATCACCTGATGCTCGCCACCGTGCGCCTGTTCGCCCGGCCCGAGCAATGGCAGCCGTGGTTCGAACAAACGGCACGCAAGAACTGGTTCTGGGGCAATGCCCTCAACCCGTTGGACACCCGCACCGTGGTGAAGAAACTCAGTGGCTGGCGGGAGTTTTCCGGCAAGAAAAGTTTCTGCTCCGGCGCCAGCGATTCGGAAATGTTGATCGCCTCGGCGGTGGACGAAAGTGCCGGTGGCAAGCTGTTGATCGCCGCCATTCCCAGCGGTCGCAGCGGCATTACCCTGCACAACGACTGGAACAACATGGGCCAGCGCCAGACCGACAGTGGCAGCGCCACGTTCGAACGGGTGCGGGTCGAAGAGTCCGAACTGCTGCTCGATCCGGGTCCGCTGAGCACGCCATTCGCCTGTCTTCGTCCATTGATCGCGCAGCTGACGTTCACCCACATGTTCCTCGGCATTGCCGAAGGCGCCTTCGAAGAGGCGCGGCAATACACCCTCACCGAAACCCGCCCATGGCACAAATCCAGCACTCAGGATGTGCGTCAGGACCCGTACGTGCTCGGCCATTACGGCGAATTCTGGGTGGCGCTTGAAGGCGTTCGCCTGCTGGTGGAACGCGCCGCCGACCTGCTCGACAAGGCCTGGGCGAAAGGCCCGAACCTCAGCGCCGAAGAACGCGGAAATCTGGCCACCGCGATCGCCACGGCCAAGGTCGCCGCCACCCGCAACGGCCTCGAACTCTGTAGCCGGCTGTTCGAAGTGACCGGTGCACGTTCGACTCACGCCTCGCTGCGGCTCGACCGCCACTGGCGCAACCTGCGCACGCAAACCCTGCACGACCCGGTGGATTACAAACTCCATGAACTGGGCGACTGGGCACTGAACCAGTCCTTGCCGATTCCGACTTTCTATTCATAGCCTTCATGGAGCCTGCCCCATGCAACTGCTGACCTTACCGCCCTCGCCCGCCCTGGCGACCTCCATCCGCGCCACGGCCCAGGTGTTCGAAGACCCGAAATCCCAGGCCTTGCTCGCCCACATCCAACAAGTCGCGCCCAGTGAAGCCAGCGTGCTGATCATTGGCGAAACCGGCACTGGCAAAGAGCTGGTGGCACGCCATATCCACAACCTAAGCGCCCGGCGCAATCGGCCATTCGTGGCGGTGAACTGCGGTGCGTTTTCCGAATCCCTGGTCGAGGCCGAACTGTTCGGCCACGAAAAAGGCGCGTTCACCGGGGCCTTGAGCGCCAAGGCTGGCTGGTTCGAAGAAGCCGATGGCGGTACGTTGTTCCTCGATGAAATCGGCGATCTGCCGATGGCGATTCAGGTCAAGCTGCTGCGGGTGTTGCAGGAGCGCGAAGTGGTGCGACTGGGTTCGCGCAAGAGCATTCCGATCAACGTGCGTGTGCTGGCGGCGACCAACGTGCAACTGGAAAAAGCCATCAACGCCGGGCATTTCCGCGAGGATCTGTATTACCGCCTCGACGTGGTCAGCCTGGAACTGAGCCCCCTGCGTGATCGCCCCGACGACATCCTGCCGCTGACCCGCCACTTCGTCGAAGCCTACAGCCAGCGCCTGGGCTACGGCACCATCACCATCAGCAAAGAGGCCGAACTGAAACTGCGCAGCTACAGTTGGCCGGGCAACATTCGTGAACTGGAAAACGTCATTCACCACACCCTGCTGATCTGCCGTAACGGCGTGATCGAACGCGATGACCTGCGCCTGTCGAACATGCGCATCGAGCGTCAGGACGATTCCCACGGCAACTTCGACGATTCACCGGAAGCCTTGCTTGATCGGGCGTTCCAGAAGCTGTTCGAGGAACAGGCCGGCGCGCTGCACGAAAAGGTCGAAGACGCCCTGTTGCGCGCGGCCTACCGTTTCAGTCATTACAACCAGGTGCACACGGCTGCGCTGCTGGGGTTGAGCCGCAACGTAACGCGCACGCGACTGATCAAGATCGGCGAACTGGCGGTGAACAAGCGCCGGCCCACGGAAAACGTGCAGGGCGAGCGCTTGATGCAACTGTCGATTTAATCCACCAGATTGCAATGCAATGCGTTGTCGTGACTGCGTTCCAGGCTGTGCAGCACCTGGAACGAGCCGAACGTCACGGTTTTCGCCTGATGGGCGCGAATCAGCTGCCAGAAATCCTGCTCGCCGCTTTCAAAACTCCGGAACGCGGCTTCCCCCGCCTCGCGCGATTGCCATTGCAGGTAATTGAGCACCCGCCGGCCATCGTCGCTGGCCTGGATACTGGCACTTAGAAATCCGCTGTAGCCTTGGGCCAGACGCTCGGTTTGCCTGGATAACGCCGACACCAATGCAGGTTGCTGATGGGGTTCGATCTCGAATTCGATCAACTGGGTGAAGCTGCGATTTTTCTCTGGCGCTTGCATGAAAAGTCCCCACTGACGTGTAAGGCAGATCTTGCGATCCGAAGGCGTGCAGGGTAAAACCTCGAGTTAACTAGAGGTCAAGAGGCATTTTTTAAATGATCACCTCGGAAAATCTGCATAAAGAACTCACCGTCGGCCAGCTCGCCGCCCGCAGCGGTGTGGCGGTCACGGCGCTGCACTTTTATGAATCCAAAGGGCTGATCAAAAGCAATCGCAATCAGGGCAACCAGCGGCGTTATCCACGGGAAGTGTTGCGGCGGGTGGCGCTGATCAAGGTGGCGCAGCGCCTGGGGATTCCGTTGGCGGAGATTGGCGAGGCGTTGAAAACCCTGCCGGATAACCGGGCGCCGACGGCGGCGGACTGGAAGGTGTTGTCGGGGCAATGGAGTCGGGACCTGGATGAGCGGATCAATCAGCTGACTTTGCTGCGGGACAAGCTCAATGGCTGTATCGGCTGTGGGTGTTTGTCGATGGAGGCGTGTCCGTTGCGCAATTTTGGGGATGTACTTGGGGAGCAAGGGCCGGGGGCGCAGCTGTTGGAATCGAGTTTATGACTTACCTGTGGAGAGGGGATTTATCCCCCTTGGACTGCGTAGCAGTCCCTTTTTTGGGGGCCGCTTCGCGGCCCAACGGGGATAAATCCCCTCGCCACAATGCTTGCGTTTAGAACCCCGGCGCAATCTGCCCTTTGTAGCGGGTCAGGATGAACTGGCGGACCTCATCGGAATTCAACGCCTTGGCCAGTTTCTGCAAACCCGGGTCATTGATGTTATCCGGACGGGCCACCAGAAACTCGATGTACAGGCTCTTGCCCTTCTCGACGATCAAAGCACTGTTGGTGTCGATCCCCGCTTCCAGCGCGTAGTTGGCGAAGACAAACGCCAGGTCCACCTGGCTCACCGAACGCGCCAGCAACGCACCTTCCAGTTCACGGATTTTCAGGTGTTTCGGGTTTTCGATAATGTCCCGCTGAGTCGCCAGTGTATTGCTCGGATCCTTGAGTTTGATCAGTCCTGCCTCGTGCAGCAGCACCAGCGCGCGGCCGGTGTTCACCGGGTCGTTGGGGATGGACACGGTGGCGCCATCCTTCAGTTCGGTGATGTTTTTTATCTTGGTCGAATAGGCCCCGAACGGTTCGATGTGCACGCCGACCACCGGCACCAGGTCGGTGTGGCGGGTCTTGTTGTAGTCATCGAGAAATGGCCGGTACTGGTAATAGTTGGCGTCGAGGTTCTTTAGTGCGAGCTGCTGGTTGGGCTGGATGAAATCGGTGAAGACCTTGATGTCCAGGTCCACGCCTTCCTTGGCCAGGGTCGGTTTGACGAATTCGAGGATCTCCGCGTGCGGCACCGGCGTGGCACCGACGGTGAGTTTTTCGTTGGCGTGAACGCTCAACGACACGAGGGCAGCCAGAATGGCCAGGGTCTTTTTCATGGTGTGCTCCTAGGCAGATTGAGTGGCCGTCGTGGGGTGGACGTGGGGCCTGATTGTTTTGTAATTCGAATGTCTATCGTCGGCTGTAACGCGCCACCAATCGGTCGCCGGTCATTTGCAGGGCCTGGACCAGAATCAGCAGAAGCACCACGGTGACCACCATCACGTCGGTCTGAAAACGCTGGTAGCCGTAGCGGATCGCCAGGTCGCCCAGACCGCCGCCGCCAATCACACCGGCCATTGCCGTGTAATCCACCAGCACAATCGCGGTCACCGTGACCGCCGCCAGCAACCCGCCCCGGGCTTCGGGCAACAAGGTGTGGCGGATGATTTGCCAGGTGGTGCCACCCATGGACTGGGTCGCTTCCACCACCCCGCGATCGACTTCGCGCAAGGCGGTTTCCACCAACCGCGCAAAGAACGGCGTGCAGCCGACCACCAGCGGCGGAATGGTCCCCGGCACGCCCAGCGAGGTCCCGACCAGCAACGTGGTCAGGGGAATCAGCACGATCAGCAAAATGATGAACGGCAGCGAACGCAGCGTGTTCACGATCACCGACAGCACCCGGTAAACGCCGATCGCTTCGTGCAACTGGTGTTTACCGGTGAGGAACAGCACCACGCCCAGCGGCAACCCCAGCAGCACGGTAAAACCAAGGGCGGCGCCGAGCATGCTCAACGTATCGAGGCAGGCCTGGCCGATATCGGCCCAGTAAATGTGTTTGAACCATTCGGCCATGATCAGGACCAGTCGTGGCGCGGCGGTTTGACGCCGTTGAGCAACCAGTTGCCGACCACGTGGTACTTCCAGCGCACCGGGTCATGCAGCGTGTGCACCCGGGCGTTGCGCCAGTGACGGTCGAAGTTGTGCTTCTTCAGGGTCGAGCGGGTACCGCCGAGTTCGAACAGTTTGCTGCTGGCTTCGATGGCGATTTCAGTCGTCAGCACCTTGGCCTTCGCGACGGCGAGGGACGCTTGGGCGACGTTGTCTTCATCGGGTGCCGAACGTGCCGCGTCCAGCGCCCAACCGGCGCGTTCCAGCAAGGCTTCGGCGGCTTCCAGACGAATCTCCAGACCACCGACCTGAATGATGGTCAACGGATCTTCGCTGGCCTTTTCCACGCCCGCATCGATCCATGGCCGCGCGAACTGCTGAACGAAGGCGATGGTGTCACGCAGGGCCGCGCGGGCGATGCCGGCGTCGATGGCGGCGGTGGTCAATTGCGCGAACGGCCCGGCCAGGGTCGGGCTCTCATAGGAGCGATAAGTCGGGAACACATTGAACGCCGAAACGCGCAGGTCCTCGGCCAGCACGGTGCCGCTGGACGTGGTGCGCTGACCGATGCTGTCCCAATCGTCAACGATCACCAACCCTTGGGTGCCGCGTTCGACGAAGGACAACTGGCCCTTCTGTTCTTCATCCAGCGCCAGCACCGCCAGCCAGTGGGCGTAGAGCGAGCCGGTGCAGTAACCCTTGCGGCCGTTGATCACATGGCCGTCGCCATAGCGGCGGATGGTCGCCTGAATGTCCTGCACGTTCTTGCCGCCGGTTTCCGACAAGGCATTGGCGAACCGATGCCCTTGCAACGCCAGACCGAAGAAATGCGCCTGTTGTTCGGGCGTGCCTTGCAGGCGAATATCTTCCAGCAGGCAATAGTGGTTTTGCGGGATCTGCCCGAGGGACGGATCGGCCGCCGAGATGATCGCGATGACCTGCGCCAGCACTGCGTACGACACCTGTGCGCCACCGAATGCTTTCGGCACGCTGATGCCCCACAAACCACTGTTGGAATACAGGTCGACGATCTCGGCAGGCACCTGGCGTGTGCGGTCGCGCTCGGCGTCCTGTTCCAACAGGACCGCAGCGACGCGCTCGGCCACGCGCAAGGCTTCGGCTTCATCGGCGATCCGATGGGCGGCCGGCGGGTTGATCGGATAAACGGCAGATTCAGGCATACAAGTCTCTCGGTACCAGTGTTTATCCAAGGACATTGCAGCTTCTGTGCCTGACCGCCTGAGCCCGTGTTTTCGGGCAGTTCACGGCTATTTCGCGGACTTGAAGAGACGTAACCCGAGCATTCTGTTGCTTCACTGTTTAAGGCTGAACAGTGGCGTTGCTGCTCGTCGGGCACTCGGTTGGCGGAAAAGGGCTGACCTATAGTTATCCGACCGGAAATCGGCGAAGGAACACCTTTCACTCAGACAAGAACAGGGAGACCGATCATGAGCGTCAAACCCATTCCAGAGGGTTATCACAGCATCACCCCGTATCTGGGCATTCAGAAAGCGGCGGAAGCCATCGAGTTCTACAAGAAAGCCTTCGGTGCCACTGAAGTCATGCGCCTGTCCATGCCCGACGGCGGCATCGGCCATGCCGAACTGCGTATCGGCGATTGCCCGATCATGCTTGGCACGCCGTGCGACCAGGGGCCTTTGAGCAACCCGGACACATCGCCGTCCGTGGGCTTGCACCTGTATGTGAACGATGTGGACACGTCTTATAAACAGGCGATTGCGGCCGGGGGCACGGTGGTGTCCGAGGTCAAGGATCAGTTTTATGGCGACCGTTCGGGGACGTTGAAGGATCCCTATGGGCATTTGTGGTTTTTGGCTACGCGCAAGGAGGATCTGACCCAGGAGCAGATTGAGCAGCGGGCTAAGGAGATGTTTCAGCAGGGGTGAGATCTTTGGTGCCTGACCCGGCCTCTTCGCGGGCAAGCCTCGCTCCTACAGGTTATGTGTCGTTCGCGAAAAACACGCGATCCTGTAGGAGCGTGGCTTGCCCGCGAAGAGGCCATCAGCAACACCACACCTCCCTCGAACACACTTCATGAACAAGCCCACCACGCTTTGCGCCTTGCCCTCCCCGCCCAACACTTTCAGGATGCAGGCAACTACAACTGGGAGAGCTCCATGTTCGCCGGATTCCTCAAAGACCAGCGCCACGTCAACGGTGTCGACATTGCCTACCGCATCGGCGGCAGCGGGCCGGGCCTGCTGTTGCTGCACGGGCACCCGCAGACCCACGTCATCTGGCACAAGGTCGCCGAACAGTTGGCCGAGCACTTCACTGTGATCGCCGCCGACCTGCGCGGTTACGGCGACAGTGCCAAACCGCCGGCCAACGATCACCACACCCACTATTCCAAACGCGAGATGGCCAAGGATGCTGTCGAGCTGATGAAGTCGTTGGGCTTCGATCGGTTCTCGATTCTGGCCCACGACCGTGGCGCTCGCGTGGCCCATCGTCTGGCGCTGGATCATCCGGATGCGGTGCAACGCATGGTGCTGCTCGACATTGCCCCCACGCTGTCGATGTACGCGCAAACCAACGAAGCCTTTGCCCGCGCCTATTGGCACTGGTTCTTCCTGATCCGCCCGGCGCCGTTGCCGGAAACCCTGATCGAGGCCGATCCCGAAGCCTACTTGCGCAGTGTGATGGGCAGTCGCAGCGCCGGACTCAAACCCTTCACCGCCGAAGCCTTTGGCGAATACCTGCGCTGCCTGAAACTGCCGGGCACGGCGCGCGGGATCTGCGAGGATTACCGTGCCAGTGCCAGCATCGATCTGGAGCATGACCGCGCCGACATCGACGCCGGCCACCATCTGAACCTGCCATTGCTGGTGCTGTGGGGCGCCGAAGGCACGGTCGGGCGCTGCTTCGAACCGCTCAAGGAATGGCAACACGTGGCCACCGACGTGCGCGGCAAAGCGCTGCCCGCCGGTCATTACATCGCCGAAGAAGCCCCCGAACTGCTGCTCGCCGAAGTGCTCGGTTTCCTGCGCTGACACCCGCGCCGCGCTGCTATGCTGGCGGCTCATGCCGCCAGTGCCCGTTCTGTCATGACCACCAAGAAAGACACCGTGCCCCTTCCCGAAGACTTGCGTGTATTCCTCACCGTCGTGCGCAAAAGCGGTTTCGCCGCCGCCGCCGATGAGCTGGGCCTGTCGCCCGCGTACGTCAGCAAGCGCATCCAGATTCTTGAAACCACTCTTGGCACGCGCCTGCTGCACCGCACCAGTCGCCGCATCGCCCTGACCGAAGACGGCGAGCGGGTGCAGCGCTGGGCGTTGCGCATTCTCGATGACTTCCAGCAACTGCACGACGAACTTTCCGACGCCCACGACAGCCCTCGCGGGCGACTGCACCTGTGCAGCAGTTTCGGTTTCGGCCGTCACCATGTGGCGCCGGCCATATCGTTGCTGGCCGAGCGTTATCCAGACCTGGAGATCCGCCTCGACCTGTTCGACCGGGTGGTGGACATCGTCAGTGAAGGCTTCGATCTGGAAATCCGGGTCGGCGACGACATTCCCGGCCAGCACATCGGCCGGCGCCTGGTGAGTAACCGGCGGGTGGTGTGTGCGGCGCCCGATTACCTGCAACGCCAGGGTGTACCGCAGACGTTAAGCGAACTGGAGCAGCATCATTGCCTGGTGATCAAGGAGCGCGACAACGCGTTCGGCATTTGGAACCTGGAACGCGACGGGGTTCAGGAAAGCGTGCGGGTCAGCGGGCCGCTGTCGTCCAATAACGGCGAGATTGTCTTGCAGTGGGCACTGGACGGGCGCGGTGTGGTGCTGCGGTCATTGTGGGATGTGAAACCGTTGCTGGATCAGGGGCGGCTGGTGCAGTTGCTGCCCGAGTACAGCCAGAGCGCCAACGTCTGGGCGGTGTACCCGACACGGCTGGCGTACTCGGGGAAGTTACGGGCGTGTGTGGAGTTTTTGCAGGCGCATTTCGAGGGGTTGTCGGTTTAGTCGAGCCAACACAATTCAAATGTGGGAGCGGGCTTGCTCGCGAAAGCGGTGTGTCAGTCGGTATTAACTTTGACTGACACACCGCTTTCGCGAGCAAGCCCGCTCCCACATTTTGATCTGCGGTTAGCTTAGCCAGGGGTTAGCCGCCAGGTGTTGGCGTTCGAAGGCTTTGATCTGCTCGCTGCGCTGCAAAGTGCTGCCGATGGCGTCGAGGCCGAGCAACAGTGCGGTTTTGCGCAGGGTGTCGATTTCGAACGGGATGACCTCGCCGTTGTGGAGACGAATCTCCTGCGCCTTTAGGTCCACGCTGATCTGCGCACTCTCGGGCTGACTGACCACTTGCCCGAGCCGCTGCGATACCGCTTCTTGGAGGGTAATCAACAACACCCCGTTGCGCTGACAGTTGTCATAGAAAATCCCGGCAAAACTGCTGCCGATCAACGCGCGGATGCCCATCTGCTTCAAGCCCCAGACCGCATGTTCCCGGCTCGACCCACAACCGAAATTCGGTCCGACCACCATGAAACTCGCGCCCTGCCACGCCGGCTGGTTCAGCACGAACTCGGGGTTGGGCTGCCCTTCCGGTAGAAACCGCAGATCAAAAAACAACCCTCGATCCAGCCCGGCGCGGTCGATGCCCTTAAGAAACTGTTTGGGCATGATCACATCGGTGTCGATATTGGCCGCCAGCATCGGCGCAGCCTTGCCGCTGACGTGGGTGAACGGTTGCAGGCTCATGCGCGGTCTCCAAAGTGGCGGATGTCGGTCAAACGGCCGGTAATCGCGGCAGCGGCGACCATCGCCGGACTCATCAAATGCGTGCGGGCGCCGGCGCCCTGGCGGCCTTCGAAATTGCGGTTGGTGCTGGACGCGCAGCGGTCGCCCGGCGCCAGCACGTCGTCGTTCATGGCCAGGCACATCGAGCAACCGGACTGACGCCACTCGAACCCGGCCTCGATAAAGATCGCTGCCAGGCCTTCGGCTTCAGCCTGATTGCGCACTTCGGTGGAGCCCGGCACGATCATCGCCCGCACATGCCCGGCGACGCGTTTGCCACGCACCACGCTGGCGGCATCGCGCAGGTCCTCGATGCGGGCATTGGTGCAGGAGCCGATGAAGGCGTGGCTGATGACGATGTCGCTCAGCGCCATCCCGGCTTCCAGGCCCATGTAGTTGAGCGCGCGGCGCATGTCCTGGCGCAGGATCAGGTCGCTGACGTCTTGCGGGTCCGGCACGCGGGCGCCGATCGGTGAAGCCTGGTCCGGGCTGGTCCCCCAGGTGACCATCGGTTCAAGAGCGCTGGCGTCCAGCGACACTTCGCGGTCGAACTGCGCATCGGCGTCGCTGTGCAAGGTGCGCCATTGCTCGACGGCCTGGTCCCACAACGCACCTTTGGGCGCACGGGGTTTGTCCTTGAGGTAGGCGAAGACTTTTTCGTCCGGCGCCATGAACGCGCCCCGCGCACCGGCCTCCACCGCCATGTTGCAGATGGTCATGCGCGCCTCGACGCTGAGTGCATCGATGGTCGAACCGCAAAACTCGATGGCATAGCCCGTGGCCCCGGACGCGCCGATCCGGCCGATCAGCGCCATGATCACGTCCTTGGACGTCAGCCCCGGCGCCAGTGCACCGTCCACCGTCACGCGCAGGCTTTTCAGGCGTTTGTAGACCAGGGTCTGGGACGCCAGCAGGTGTTCGATCTCCGAGGTGCCGATGCCGAAACCGAACGCGCCGAGGGCGCCGTACGTGGTGGTGTGGCTGTCGCCTGCGGCAATCACCATGCCCGGCAGGATGAAGCCTTGCTCCGGGGCGATGACGTGTTCGATGCCTTGGCGCTTGTCGAGGATGTCGAGCAGTTCGATGCCGAAGTCCCGGCAGTTTTCCGCCAGGTAAGAGACCTGCCGCGCACCGCCGGCGTCCGGCATGGCGGCCACGCGATTCGGTGCCGTGGGGTTGACGTGATCGACCACCGCCAACGCGGTGCCGGGGCGCCAGACCCCGCGTTTGGCCTCGCGCAGACCGCTGAATGCCTGGGGACTGGTGTATTCGTTGATGACCTGGCGATCGATGTACAACAGGACGTGGCCCTGGTCATCGAGACGACACACCGTGTGGGAATCGATGTGTTTGTCGTAGAGGGTTCTTGCTGAAGTCATGGGGATATTCGCTCAGGCTCGCGGGTTTCAGGCGTCTGCGCCCCATCTTAGGCAGTCGCCGGGCCCCATCAATGGCCGGAGAGTGATCCCGTGAACCATGTTTCGTGTTGGATCAGGGCACACACATACCCTGTGAGAGCGGGCTTGCTCGCGAAAGCGGTGTGTCTGTAACAGAAAGGGTGCCTGACAAACCGCTTTCGCGAGCAAGCCCGCTCCCACAGGGGTAACGCGTGTGTCGGAACAGGAAACATTTACTTTCATATCCCGGTTCGGGATTTCTGATTCTCATTCGTCTTATATAGATGCAGTCGGTTCGCGTAGGCAAAAGCCACGACCGTACTTTTCATGGACCCCACGCTGGGAAGCCCGCAGCCAAGGCCCTCTCATCAATACAAGACCTTGATCATGTCAAAGAAATCCCGCTCAAAACTCTGGTTTCTGGTCCATAGCTGGCTGGCGCTGCCCATCTGGTTTTTTGTGCTGATCGTCTGTGTGACCGGCACCTTGGCGGTGATCAGCCAGGAAATCGTCTGGCTGGCCAACCCGCAGATGCGCGCCAGCCAACCCGCCGATGATGCGCCGCTGCTCAGCTACGACCAGCTCATCGCGGCGATCAAACAAGCCGAACCGCAGATCCTGGTCGAGAGCATCAGCCGACCCGACGAATCGCATTTCGCCCTGGACGTGGAAGTCACCTACCCCGACGGTCGTTCGGTGGTGGTGTACGTCAACCCGTACAGCGGCGTGATCCAGGGCACCGCCCCGCAATTCAACTTCAGGGCGTTCACCCGCGCCCTGCATGGCTGGTGGCTGGTGCCGTTCACCAATGGCTACAGCTGGGGTTGGTATTTGGTGTCGTTTCTCAGCCTGCCGCTGCTGGCGTCGCTGATTACCGGGCTGGTGGTCTACAAGCGCTTCTGGAAAGGTTTCTTCCGGCCGACCCTGCGCATTCGTCACGGCGCGCGGATTTTCTGGGGCGACTTTCACCGTCTCAGCGGTATCTGGTCAATCTGGTTCATCGCGGTGATTTCCGTGACCAGCACCTGGTTCCTGATCGAAGCGTTCATGTTCGATAACCAGATCACAATTTCCACCGCCCCGGTGGCGCCCGTGGTTCCGCGGGAAAGCGTGCCCCTCACCGCCGATGGTTCGCCGGCACCGATGATCAGCCTGGAAACCGCGATCCGCGAAGCGAAGGCACGCATTCCCGGCCTCGAAGACAGCTTCGTCAGCCTGCCCGCCAATGCCTACAGTTACCTCTCGGTGGGCGGCCGCAGTTGGTATCCGCTGATGTTCCAGACCGCCGAGATCAACCCGTACACCGGCGATGTCGCCGTCACCCGCCTGCTCTCGGACCGCTCTGGCCTGGAGCTGGTAACCGAATCGATGCGTCCGCTGCACACCGGTGATTTCGGCGGGCTCTGGATCAAGCTGATCTGGTTCTTCTTCGGCCTGCTCCTGAGCATGATGGTCCTCAGCGGCCTGCTGATCTGGACCAAACGCACCGCCCTGGCCACGGCCAACGCCCTGAAGCGCAGCAACAAGCGTCCGCGCACTGCCGAGGCTGCTCAAGTGACGAGCCGCGACACCACGGAGGTCAGCCAATGAGCCTGTTCGCCGCCGATAAACCGGATTCAAAACTCAGCCGCTTCTGGCACAAATGGCGCTTCCACATCAACGTTCTGTTATTGCTGGTGCCGCTGGGCTTCATGCCGAAATACTTCGCCGATGCCGCGCTGTTTCGCGGCGACACCGGTCTGGGTGAGCGGGAAATCGGGGGAGTTCAGGTCGGGCCGTGGAGCCTGCGCCTGGCGGAATTCCGCAACGAAGCACCGCGCCTCGATGGCCCGGCCGGTTATATGAAGAGCTTCAATGCGGCGTTGTGTGACAGCTGCCGCGAGCAGGTCAAGGCCACCTACCTGCGCATTGGCAAACCCCGCAGCCTGCGCGCCGCCGGGGTGATTTTCTTCGGCACGCCTTACCGCATGGGCGCCATGCTGCCGATTCCGGAAAAGACCAAGGCCGACGCCGAGCTGTGGATCACCATGGAAGGCTGGGACGGTGCGATGCATCAAGCGTCCATCCCGCTGAGCCAGGCATCCCCCGCCACCCTTGAGTGGCTGAACAAACAAGGAGGCAAACCATGAGCAACGTCTTTCGCCCTCTCCACGCTGTTTTGCTGGTGCTGTGCGCCGGCTTCAGCGCCAGCGCCCTGGCCCACAACCCGATGTGCGAGTGCAAGGCCATCGACGCCGAGCAGATCCAGTGCACCGGCGGCTTCTCCGACGGCAGCGGCGCACCGGGCGTGACCCTCGATGTGATCGGCTACGACGAAACCATTCTGGTGCCGGGCAAGCTCGGGGCCGATTCCAAACTGACCTTCAAGAAACCCAGCGCCGAGTTCTACGTGCTGTTCGACGCGGGCCCCGGCCACGTCGTCGAGATCGACCAAGCGGACATCGAAGCGCCATGAGTACGCCTACTACGCACGTCGTCCGCCCGGCCGGAGCCGGCCATGAAACCCTCTATGTGCTGCTGTTGTGCCTGATGATCCTGGCGGTCGCCGGCTCGGTGGTCGCCTGGCGCCATGAGTCCCAGGAAACCAGCAACGTCAGCAGCCATCAACTGGATGCCCGCCGAGACCTGAGTGCTTCCGAGCAAGGCATCTACGCCGACCTGCGGGTGACGCTGGATGAGATTCACCTGTTGCGTCAGGAACAGCAAACCCTGCCGACTCCCGAAGTTCTCGCCGACGAGGGCTTTGCGCCGTTCGCCCAGGACGCCAGTTCCGTCAGCCGTGGCGGCCATGCCTGGCAATTGCTCGACGCCAAGGGTTACTTCGGTCAGAGCCAGGCGCCCACCGTGGCCGGTTCGTTTCTGATGCGCCTGACTGCTGACGATGATGCCCCGGACATCTGGCTCAATCGTGCCGCCGACCTCAAGGCGCCAACCGACATGGCCGACGCCGCGCTCGAAAGCGCTGGCTGGCAGCAGATCGTCGCGCAATTCGATGCCGGCGTGACCCGCCAGCACCGGCACTGAACCCTCGCCTTCACCCGAGAGAAGACCGCTTTCCCATGCCTATTTCATCTCAACGCTCTTTCTTGCGCCTGCTGCTGGTCGGGCTGTTCGCCTGCCTGCTGACACCCTTGGCCAGCGCCGACGAAGCCAAGCGCCTGCGCATCGGCATCACCCTGCACCCTTATTACAGCTACGTGGCCAACATCGTCGGCGACAAGGCCGAAGTGGTGCCGCTGATTCCCGCCGGTTTCAATCCGCATGCCTACGAACCTCGCGCCGAAGACATCAAGCGCATCAGCGGGCTGGACGTGGTCGTACTCAATGGCGTAGGTCATGACGACTTCGCCGACCGCATGATCGCGGCCAGCGAAACGCCGAACGTGCCGGTGATCGAAGCCAACGAAAACGTACCGCTGCTGGCCGCCACCGGCGTCGCCGCTCGCGGTGCCGGCAAGGTCGTGAACCCGCACACCTTCCTCTCGATCAGCGCGTCCATTGCCCAGGTCAACAACATCGCCCGTGAACTGGGCAAGCTCGACCCGGACAACGCCAAGACCTACACCCAGAACGCTCGCGCCTACGGCAAACGTCTGCGGCAGATGCGCGCCGACGCCCTGGCGAAACTGACCCAGGCGCCGAATGCCGAGTTGCGGGTGGCCACGGTTCATGCGGCCTACGACTACCTGTTGCGCGAATTCGGCCTGGAAGTCACCGCCGTGGTCGAACCGGCGCACGGCATCGAGCCGAGCCCGAGCCAGTTGAAAAAGACCATCGATCAACTGCGCGAACTGGACGTGAAAGTGATCTTCTCGGAGATGGACTTCCCGTCCTCCTACGTCGACACCATCCAGCGTGAATCCGGGGTGAAGCTGTACCCGCTGTCGCACATTTCCTATGGCGAATACACCGCCGACAAATATGAAAAGGAAATGACCGGCAACCTCGACACCGTGGTGCGGGCGATTCAGGAGTCTGGCGCATGACTGCAAAAGAAACGCTCATCGACTCCGAATCCCCTGTGGGAGCGGGCTTGCTCGCGAAGGCGGTGGATCAGTCAGCATTATTGAAAAATGACACACCGCAATCGCGAGCAAGCCCGCTCCCACAGGTTTCGGGCCCGACGCTGGATTTTGCGGAGGTCAGCCTGACGCTGGGCCGCACGACGATCCTCGACAAGGTGACTTTCCAGGTCCAGCCCGGCAGCGTGCATGCGCTGGTCGGCCCCAACGGTGGCGGCAAGAGTTCGTTGATCAAGACCCTGCTCGGGCAGATGCCGCATCAGGGCCGCTTGAGCCTGCAATGGCCGGGCGAACCCGGGACCATCGGCTACGTGCCGCAAGCGCTGGAATTCGATCGCGGGCTGCCGATGACCGTCGACGATTTCATGGCCGCCATGTGTCAGCGACGTCCGGCGTTTCTCGGTTTGAGCAAGCATTACGCGGCGGCGATTGGTGAGGCGCTGGAGCGCGTCGGCATGCAGGACAAACGCAAGCGGCGCATGGGCGCGCTGTCCGGTGGCGAGCGGCAGCGCGTGTTGCTGGCGCAGGGGCTGATTCCGGCGCCGCAATTGCTGGTGCTCGACGAGCCGATGTCGGCCCTCGATGAGGCGGGCATTCAGGTGTTTGAACGGTTGCTCGGCGACTGGCGCCAAAGCGGCATCACTGTGCTGTGGATCGAGCACGACCTGGAAGCGGTCGGGCGTCTGGCGGATCGCGTCACCGGGCTCAACCGCCGGGTGCTGTTCGATGCCACACCGAAGCAGGCACTGACCCCCGAAACACTGCTGACCTTGTTCTCGACCCATCCACGGAGCGCTGCCTGATGAGTTACGAAGCCTTTCGTTTGATGGTTCAGGGGTGGGCATCTTCAGGTTATCTGCCTGAAGCGCTGGCCTATGGATTCGTGGTCAATGCCCTGCTCGCCGGTTTGCTGATCGGCCCGGTGCTCGGTGGTCTGGGCACGCTGGTGGTGGTCAAGCGCTTTGCGTTTTTCTCCGAAGCCGTGGGTCACGCGGCATTGACTGGCGTTGCCATCGGCATTCTGCTCGGCGAGCCCTACACCGGACCGTATGGCAGCCTGTTCGGTTACTGCCTGTTGTTCGGCATTTTGCTCAACTACCTGCGCAATCGCACGGGTCTGGCGCCGGATACGTTGATCGGCGTATTCCTGTCGGTATCGTTGGCGCTGGGCGCGAGCCTGCTGCTGATTCTGGCGGGCAAGATCAACGTGCACATTCTGGAAAACGTGTTGTTCGGGTCGGTGCTGACGGTCAACGGCAATGATCTGCTGGTGTTGGCCATCGTCGGTTCGCTGGTCATGGCGCTGGCGTTGCCGCTGTACAACCGCATCATGCTCGCCAGTTTCAATCCCCAACTGGCGGCGGTGCGCGGTGTGGCGGTGAAGACCCTGGATTACCTGTTCGTGATTCTGGTGACGCTGATCACTGTGGCGGCGGTGAAAGTCATCGGTGCGATTCTGGTCGGTGCCCTGTTGGTCATTCCGGCAGCGGCGGCACGGTTGCTCAGCCAGTCGCTGAAGGGGTTCTTCTGGTGCTCGGTGCTGATCGCCACGGTCAGTACGCTGTGCGGAATTCTTGCGCCGATTGTCTTTGACCTGCCTATCCCGTCCGGCGCCGCGATCATTCTGGTGGCCGGTATCGCCTTCGCCCTCGCCGCCATTGCGCGCGGTGTCGTCCCCAGTCTGAAAGGGAACCTTGGATAAATGTCATTTTCTCTGCGTCAACTGACCCTGGCCGTGGCCCTGTGCGGGCTGGTCAACACCTCGTTTGCGGCAGGCAGCGCCAAGCCGCTGCATGTGCTGGCGTCGCTGCCGATCACTTACGGGCTGGGCGAAGTGTTGCTCAAGGGCACCAACGTCAACCTTGAACGTGCGGCGCCGGCGAACCTGCCTGGTAGCCGTCAGACCGCTTATTTCACCGGACGTGGCGCTCCGGCACTGGCCAAGTTGGCGACCGACGCCGATGCGGTGATCGGCCTGCGTTCTCTGTGGGCGGATGACCCGCTGTACCCGATCTCCCGGCGCAGCAACATTCGCATTGTCGAAGTCGATGCCGCGCGCCCGGTGGACGGCGCCCTGCCCGGCATCGCCGTGCAGCCGGGCAACAAGGTCGATGGCTTGAACAGTCAGCCGTGGTTTTCCAGCAACAACATGGGGCGCATGGCGGATGTGATGGCGGCGGACCTGGTGCGCCTGGCGCCCGAGGCCAAGCCGACAATCGAGGCCAATCTGGCGGCGCTCAAGCAGCGCTTGCTCAAGTTCAGTGCCGACAGCGAAGCGCGGCTGGCCAGTGCCGACAACCTGAGTGTGATGAGTCTGAGTGATCACTTTGGTTATCTGATTGGCGGGCTCAATCTGGAGCTGATCGGCCTCGATGCGCGGCCGGATGCTGAGTGGACGCCTGAAGCGCTGAAGCAATTGGGCGCGACGCTGAAGGACAATGATGTCGCGGTGGTGTTGCATCATCGGCAGCCTTCGGAGGCGGTGAAAGCGGTGATTGATGAGGCCGGTAGCCGGTTGGTGGTGTTGAGTGTGGATGCGGCGGATCCGGTGGGTGAGTTGGAGGGGAATGTGGATTTGGTGATCAAGGGGTTGAGTGGGGTGTAGCAGGCCTTTTGGGTGTACATATCCGTTGCTGCGGTATCGGCCACTTAGGGTTCCGCTCTTAGCGGGTCACTTGGAGAAGCGCCAAGTAACCAGACGCTCTTGCCCCTTTCGTTCGGTGCCTCGCTAGGGCGCGACCACCGCCAATGCAACCGAGGCGGCCTTCGGGCCGACCTGTCCCTTTAAGCGTTCGCATTCCCCTGTGGGAGCTGGCTTGCCAGCGATGGTCGTTAACGATGACGCGTGCTGCCTGAATGAACGCGGTGTCTGGGCGTTCATCGCTGGCAAGCCAGCTCCCACAGGGATTGTTGGGGGCATGACATGGGTGTTCACCCCCGATGATCCTGACGAACTTCAGGCCGGCTATCAGGCCGCCTCGCTTTGTTTTTGATCTTGATCTGCCCCGTCGGAAGGCCGAGCGCAGGTTCTGCGCAGTGGGCACCGCAGCAAGGATGCCGCGGTAGCCGCCCCCGGCCATGGATGGCCGATGGCGGCGGGCCCACGGAGCAGGACCGGAGCGAGGGTATGGCGAGCATTAGCGAGCCACCGTACGTCAGGGGCGCAGGCGCTTGGTTACTTGGCGCTTTTCCAAGTAACCCGCTGTAAAAGCGGAACCAAGAGCCGCCGTTACCGCAGGAATGGATATGTACACCCTCAAAAAACTCGCCGCCTGACACTCAGCCATCGCGGGCAAGCCCGCTCCCACAGGGATCAATGTGTACTCACGAAACTCACTTCCAGACAACACAACGTCCAAAGCAAAAAAAGCCCGCTGACCTAACCGGTCCAGCGGGCTTCTCTTTGCGCGAAAACGTTAGTGAGCCACAGCCTGCTCTTCCATCTTCTTGCGCAAGCTCAACGGACGCATGTCCGTCCAGGTTTCTTCGATGTAAGCCAGGCATTCCTTCTTCAGCCCGCTCTTGCCCACGGTACGCCAGCCTTCTGGCACGGCTTTGTAGTCGGGCCAGATCGAGTACTGCTCTTCGTGGTTGATCACGACCTGAAAGAGGATGTCCTCGCGGTCGAATACTGACGTCATGGTGTCTCTCCATCGCTGTAAGGTGGGCTGCACTGCGTGCGCAGCCGTTATGTAGAAAGAACGTTCCGGGGCCCGGAAAATTTAGAGGCTGGCAGTGGCAGCGGCCATCGCCCGGCCGAAAATCTCGGCAACCCGATCGATTTCCGCAGCGGTGATCACCAAGGGCGGCAGGAAACGCACCACCCCGCCATGACGACCGCCCAACTCCAGAATCAGCCCACGCTTGAGGCATTCACGCTGCACCTGCGGCGCCAGCCGCGCAAAAATCGGCGGATGCCCCTGAACATCCGGCGCACCCGTCGGATCGACCAGTTCGACGCCGAGCATCAGGCCGCGACCGCGAATATCACCCAGCTGTGGGTAGTCCCGCTGCAGGATGCGCAAGTGCTCGCTCAAACGTTCGCCCATGGCAGCAGCGTGCTCACACACCTTGTGCTCGACCAGGTAACGCATCACCGCCGAGCCCGCGGCCATCGCCATCTGATTGCCACGGAACGTCCCGGCATGGGCACCCGGCAGCCAGGTGTCGAGCCAGTCGCGATACACCACCACCGCCAGTGGCAGGCTGCCGCCGATGGCTTTGGACATCACCACCACATCCGGAATGATCCCGGCGTGCTCGAAGGCGAACATCTTGCCGGTGCGGGCAAAACCGCTCTGGATTTCGTCGACGATCAGCGCCACGCCCGCCTTCTCGGTGATGCGCCGCACGCCGCGCAACCAGTCAAGGTCAGCCGGGATCACCCCGCCCTCGCCCTGGACGACTTCCACGATCACGGCGGCTGGCAATTGCACGCCGGCCTCGGGATCGTTCAGCAAGTTATCGAGATAGTTGAGATTGACCTGCACGCCTTGGGCGCCACCGAGGCCGAACGGGCACCGGTAATCGTAGGGATACGGCATGAACTGCACGCCGCTGCTGAGCAACGCACCCAAGGGCTTTTTCGGCCCCAGGCTGCCCATCAGACTCAACGCGCCCTGGCTCATGCCGTGATAACCGCCCTGGAATGACAGCACAGTGCTGCGTCCGGTGGCGGTGCGCACCAGTTTCAGCGCGGCTTCCACCGCGTCGGTGCCGGTCGGGCCGCAAAACTGGATCTTTGCTTCGGCGGCGAGCGCTGGCGGCAGCAGGCCGAACAGGTCCTGGACGAACTGGTCCTTGACCGGCGTGGTCAGGTCGAGAGTGTGCAGCGGCAGTTCATCGGTCAGCACTTGCTGGATCGCTTCGATCACCACCGGATGGTTGTGCCCCAGGGCCAGTGTTCCGGCGCCGGCCAGGCAGTCAATGAAACTGCGGCCTTCGACGTCTTCGACATAAATGCCCTTGGCACGCTTCAGGGCCAGGGGAATGCGGCGCGGGTAGCTGCGGGCATTCGACTCCTGCTGACTCTGGCGGGCCAGCAATGGCGATTCGTTGAACTGATACAGCGTCTCGGCCGGCGCCGGAGTGATCCGGGCCGACTGATCTTCCATAAGGCTGGTAGCGACTGACATCTCTCGACCCCTCAATAAGGTTTTCCTGTTCTGGAAACGCATCAGCGCGCCGAGGATTTAGACCCTTGATCAGCTTTCCATGAAGGTGGCGTCAGTGCTTTGTGCATGGGGATGGCGTGGAGTCCGCCTACGGTGAAGGTTTCGGCGCAGGGCTGATAACCCAGATGACGGTAAAAGGCTTCGCCGGTTCGGGTGCTGTTGAGTCGGGCTTGCGTCACACCCTGTTCGATCAACCAGCTTTCGAGGTCGTGGACCAGCGCCAGCCCGGCACCCCGTCGAAACCATTCCGGTTGTACATAACAGAACGCAATCTTGCCGCTGATGGCCGCCATCGCCACGCCCACCGGTTTGTCCTGCAACAGGGCGATGTTCAGGTACAACCGTGGGTCGTTCAACCACGGCTGAATGTGCCCGGCGGTTTTGTTGTGAGTCCAGGTGGCGACGGTTCGCGGGTCGTTGCGATGGTCGAGCGCACAGCCGACGCGGATCGAACGTTCGACGATCCGGCTGATGATGCCGGCGTCGGCGGGGGTTGCCTTGCAGACGTACAGGGGTGCATCCATGGCGCTGTGACCTCAATCCATTGAGAAAAAGCTGTCGGGGACGATAGCGCCGCAGGTGACAGGAATGCCAATGGAGAGAGGTTACATTTGATGTGCAACACAGATCCAATGTGGGAGCGGGCTTGCTCGCGAAGGCGGACTGTCAGTCAACATTAATGCTGAATGTTCAATCGCTTCGCGAGCAAGCCCGCTCCCACATTTGCTCTACGGTGTTGCTCAGACCGGTTGCAACGGCATGCTCAACTCAACCCGCAACCCATCCGGCCGGCTGTCGAAATGCAGTGTGCAGCCACACCGCTGGACAATCGCCTGGACAATCGCCAGCCCCAGGCCGCAGCCGGTGCTCTGGCCGTTGCGCCAGAAACGCTGGGTCAAATGTTGCAGATCATCTTCGGCAATGCCCGGGCCATGGTCGCGCACCACGAACTGCACGCGGCTGCCGGTGGTTTCCAGGCTCAGTTCAACCGGACCGTCGTTCGGGGTATGGCGCAGGGCGTTGTCCAGCAGATTGCGCAGCGCGGCAATCGACAGCACGGCGGGCATTTGCACCGGCGCATGGGAGAGTGTCGGCGGCAGCTTGAATTTGATCCGCTGACGATCACCGCTGGCGGCATCCTGAATCGCCAATTTCGCCACTTGCTCGGCGCTGCATTGCACACCATCGTCGAACGACAGGCTGCCCTCGACCCGCGCCAGCAGCAGCAATTGTTCAAGGGTCCGGTGCAGACGGTCGGCGCCCTCCTCGGCCCGGGCCAGGGATTGATCCCGCGCCGCGCCTTCAGTCATGCGTGCCACCTGCAGGTGCGTCTTGATCGCCGTCAGCGGGCTGCGCAATTCATGCGCTGCGTCACCGGTCAGTCGGCGTTCGCGCTCGATGGTCTTGCCGATGCGCTGAAACAACTGGTTCTGGGTGTCCAGCAACGGTTGCAATTCACTGGGCAGCGGCTGGATCTGCAAAGGTTCCAGCGAGTCGGCGCTGCGGCGCATCAAGGCATCGCGCATGCGATTGAGCGGCGCCAGCCCCTGGCCGATCCCCAGCCAGAGCAGGCACAGACAACCCAGCAACGCCACGCCCACCGGCACCGAAGCGGCCAGCAGGATCGACATGTTCAGGGCCTCGCGCTCGATCTGCCGATCAGCGGTGGTGATGCGCAGATCACCGCGGGCCAGCGTGAAACTGCGCCACGGCGCGCCGTCGATCATCTGATCGTGGAAACCCATTTTCTCGGCTTCCAGGGTTTGTTGCGGATCGGTGTGACTGCGGGCGAGGATTTCCCCGCGCAACGAGCTGACCTGGCACGCCATACCGCCGGGAATGTTCAGCTGTTCGGCGCTGAAATGGGTGCCCTCGCCCTTGGTCGGCAACGCCGGCAATTGCTCCATCAGGCCAGCGACCATGCGCGCCGATGCCACCAGCCGCTGGTCAAGGGAAAACATCATCTGATTACGCAGGTCGCTGAGCATCCAGGCCGCTGCCAGGGCCCAGATCAGCGCAAAGGCAGCACCGAGCGTCAGGCTCAGGCGCAAACGCAGGCTCATCACTTTTTCAATTCCTCTCCACCATCGGCCGGCCCAAGGCGATAGCCCAGGCCGCGCACGGTCTCGACAATGCCGTTACCGAGTTTACGCCTCAGGTGATGGATATGAACGTTGAGGGCGTTGCTTTCCAGCTCGTCGTTGAAACCGTAGACGCTGTCTTTCAATTGCTCGGTGGACAACACCCGACCACGGTTATGCAGCAACGCCTGCAGCAGCGATTGCTCGCGCCGCGACAAATCCACTGGCTGGCCGCCCAGCATGGTCTCGCGGCTGCTCGGATCGTAAGTCAGGCGACCGTGCTCGATCAGGTTGACGCTGCGCCCCGCCACCCGTCGCAACAGGGTGTGCAGGCGCGCGGCGAGTTCACGCAAGTCGAACGGTTTGAGCAGGTAATCGTCGGCACCGGCCTGCAAACCGTCGACGCGGTCGGTGACCGAATCCCGGGCGGTGAGGATCAGCACCGGGATTTCCAGACCGCTGTGGCGCAACTGCTGCAATAGCTTAAGCCCGTCTTCGTCGGGCAAGCCAAGGTCGAGGACCATCACATCGAACTCGGCGACCTTCAGCATCGCCCGCGCCTTGGATGCGGTGTTGACATGTTCCACGGTCAGACCCTGAGCAGTCAGCCCGGCAACGATCCCGCTGGCAATCAACTCATCGTCTTCGCAAACCAGTACGTGCATGGGAACTCCCCTGAGCCAAAACGCGAGTCAAGCAGATGAAGATTAAGCGGCAATTATGGCAAGCCCTGCTGCGGACGAACAGCACCGCATTCGCCTGGACACTTCTAGCAACTTTCCAACCAACTCCAACGCCTGATTAGTACTTCTAAAAAACCAAGAAACAAAAAGCCTTAAAAAACCAAATGCAAATTACCTTCTACTGGAAATACTCTAAACACTCATTCAAACACAAACAATAACAGGAACTTAAACATGTCTAACCTTCATAACTTTGTGGCCGTCGACTGGCGATCCGGAAGGGACCGGATTTATTTCTTTTTTAAAGATACCAATACTTACTCTCGCTATGACGTTGGTGACGACCGGGTAATTAATGAGCATCCGAGCGACATCACTTCGGAGGGATGGGGCGCCTTTCACCCTCATGCAAAAAACCTCTGCTTCGGATTTCACACCGACCGCATAGTGGGTGACAACAGGTTCAGTTGGGACGCCGACATCCTCTGGCTATTTTATTACGACAAAGAAACACCAATGGTATGCGAATACGACCAGGACGCCGATAAACCGGTAAGTTTCAAGCGTGTCGACCAATCGATATGGCACATGCTACTACCCTACTTCGACAGCATTATCGCGGGCACTTGCTGGCAAAGACCCTTTAAAGTCACAGGAAAATACATCTTCAAGTTCATTTTAGACGATGGGAAATACCTCTATCTTGATTGGCAAAACAAAATCCCTGTCATCGGCGAAATCGACGACTCTTCTTGGCCAGGGCTTGCAGACTTTAAACATGAAATTATCACCGCCGCACAAGTCGACGCCGACTTCACTGACAACTATCTGTATATCTTTCTGACCGGAAACAGATACTTGAAATACAACATCGACAAAAACCAGCTTCAGGTAGGCGCACGAGACGTCGGCACGAACTGGCCCGGATTAGTGAAGGACTGACTTGACTCCAGCCGGTTAAATCCTGGGGGCGTTAATCACGTTCCCAGGATTGTCGGCACCCGGAAAACAAAACGCCTTTCAGGACCATAGGCGATGATTCTCCATCTGAAAATAGTCCAATCACCTGATTGATTGCAGACGAACGCAGGAAATCAAACACCGGTCTCGCCTGGCATGAGCGCGGTTAATCATCGGTTAATCGCCGCCTCCCATTGTGCACCTCACTTGCAAAGGGATAAGGCTTACCCATGCGTCGTCTGTTTTTGTTTTTTGTTCTCTTGATCTCGGGTGTGGCCCAGGCAGGGACCAATCCGTTCGAAACCAAACCTGAATTCCTGCCGGTGGAAAAGGCCTTCGTCTTCACCTCCGAACGCCTCGAGTCAGGTGAAACACAGCTTTACTGGCAGATCAGCGATGGTTATTACCTTTATCAGAAGCGCCTGAAATTCGATGGGTTGCCCGCCGAGCTGCATCCCGTGCTACCCGAAGGCGAGTCTCACAGTGATGAATTCTTCGGCGAACAGCCGGTTTATCGCCAGGGCCTGGAACTGAAGATACCGGCGGGCGCGACGGGCACGATCAAGGTCGGCTTCCAGGGCTGTGCCGATGCCGGTTTGTGTTATCCACCGCAAACCCAGGTGGTCGACCTGGGCGGCAACGCTGCCACGTCGGCGGCAAACGAAGCACCGGATCAAGCCCTGGCCAGCGGATTGCAACAGCGTGCTTTGGGCTGGAGTCTGTTGGTGTTCTTCGGACTGGGCCTGTTGCTGGCGTTCACCCCTTGTTCGTTGCCGATGCTGCCGATTCTGGCCGGTTTGATCGTGGGCAGCGGCGCCACGCCGAAACGTGGTTTTGCGCTGGCGACCAGCTATGTCGTAAGCATGGCGCTGGTGTATGCGGCGATGGGCGTTCTGGCGGCGTTGCTGGGGGCGAACCTGCAGGCACTGCTGCAAAACCCCTGGTTGCTGGGCAGTTTCGCCGCGGTCTTTGTCCTTTTGGCACTGCCGATGTTCGGGTTCTTCGAACTGCAATTGCCGGTGGCCGTGCGGGATCGACTGGAGAACGTCTCACGCAATCAACGCGGTGGCAGCCTGCTCGGCGCGGGCGTGCTGGGCGCCTTGTCCGGTTTGCTGGTCGGCCCGTGCATGACCGCTCCGCTGGCTGGTGCTCTGCTCTATATCGCGCAAAGCGGCAATGCGCTGCACGGCGGGTTGATTCTGTTCGCCATGGGCATCGGCATCGGTGTGCCGCTGCTGTTGCTGGTGACGGTCGGCAATCGCTTCCTGCCCAAACCCGGCGCGTGGATGAACCTGCTCAAAGGCGTATTCGGCTTCCTGTTCCTGGCCACGGCCCTGCTGATGCTGCGACCGGTGCTGGATGAGTCGCTGTGGATTGGCCTGTGTGGTGCGTTGTTGCTGATTGCCGCCTACAGCGCCTGGAAACAGTCGGAAGGTTTCGGTCGCGTCGCGCATCTGTTTGGCGCCAGTTCATTGTTGCTCGGCGTGTGGGGCAGCCTGTTGATGATCGGTGCGGCGGGCGGCAGCGATGACCTGTTGAAACCCCTGCAGGTCTACAGCGCGGCCAATGCGAGCACTGTCGCCCGCCCGGTCGGCCACGATGCCTTCACCACGATCAAGGACCCGGCTGCGCTGCAACGGGAGCTCGACGCGGCACAGGCCCAGGGCCAATGGGTGCTGCTGGACTACTACGCCGACTGGTGCGTGTCGTGCAAAGTCATGGAAAAACAGGTTTTCGGCCAATCCCGTGTCCTCGACGCCTTGAGCGATGTGCGCTTGCTACGGCTGGACGTCACCGCCGACAATGCCGCCAGCCGCGAACTGCTTGGCCGTTATAAAGTGCCGGGGCCGCCGAGTTTTCTGTGGATCGGCGCCGACGGCATCGAGCGTCGCAGCCAGCGCATCACCGGCGAGGTCGATGCCGACACTTTCCTGCAACGCTGGACCACCACCCGAGACGCCCGTTAATGCTGACTTTTACCCTCGGCACGTTTGCCATCGCGCTTAACCACCTGCTGCTGATCAGTGCCCTGGCGCTGGCGACGTTTGTCGGCTGGCGAGTGGCCAAACGCGGCGGCGAGAATCCCGAGTCGGCACTGTTCAGCCTGTTCCTGATCGGCATGCTGGCCGCCCGGATCAGCTTCGTGGCGCTCTACTGGATGCACTATCGCAATGATCCGTGGCAAGTCATCGACCTGCGCGACGGCGGTTTCCTCGCGTTGCCCGGCGTGATCGTGCTGTTGCTCGCCGCGCTGTATCGCGGCTGGCGTCGCCCTGGCTTGCGCCGTCCGTTGGGCTTCGGCGTGGCCAGCGGCCTGGCGTTCTGGTTGCTGGCGACGTTCTCGTTGACGATTTACGAACAAGGCACGCGCCTGCCGGACATTACCCTGCGCAATGCCGCCGGGGAAACCGTGCAACTGGCGGACTACAAGGGCGGGCCGTTGGTGATCAATCTCTGGGCCACCTGGTGCCCACCGTGCCGCCGGGAAATGCCGGTGCTGGAAAACGCCCAGCAACACCGCCCGGACCTGACCTTCCTGTTCGTCAATCAGGCGGAAAGCATGCAAAGCGTCAGCACCTTCCTGGAAACCCAGGGCCTGAGCCTGGCCAACGTGCTGTTCGACGGCAGTGGCCGATTGGGCCAGGCCGTCGGCTCGATGGCGTTGCCGACTACGCTGTTTTATAGCCCCGACGGTCGTCTGTTGGGCAGCCACCTCGGCGAGCTGTCGGAAGCCAGCCTGGCTCGCGCCCTGGAAAACTTCGATACCCCGAATCCTGCCGTACCGGCCACCTCTTCAAGGAAACTGCCATGCCCCGCCTCCGCCACCTGCTGACGCTGACCCTGGGCGCCGCCATGCTGCACCTGCCGTCGGTACAGGCCGCTGAAGAACTGCCCGAAGCGATCAAGAAGATTGAAGCCAAGGGCGCCAAAATCGTTGGCCAGTTCGACGCACCCGACGGCCTGCGCGGTTATGCCGCGCAGTACCAGAACCGCGGCATGGCGCTGTACCTGACGCCCGATGGCAAACATGTGTTGTTGGGCAGTTTGTACGACGCCGAGGGCAATGACCTGAGCAGCGCGCCCTTGCAGAAACTGGTCTACGCACCCATGGCCAAGGAAATCTGGGGCAAGATGGAAGCCAGTAACTGGATCGGTGACGGCAACAAGGATGCACCGCGGGTCGTGTACCTGTTCAGCGATCCGAACTGCCCTTACTGCAACATGTTCTGGGAACAGGCACGACCGTGGGTGAAGGCCGGCAAGGTGCAATTGCGGCACATCATGGTCGGCATCATTCGTGAGGACAGCCCGGGCAAATCAGCCGCGTTGCTGGCAGCCAAGGACCCGCAAAAAGCCCTGCAGGAGCACGAAGGTGCGGGCAAGGCCAGTACGCTCAAGGCCCTCAAAGATGTACCGCCGGCGATTCAGGCGAAACTGGCGGCGAACATGCAGTTGATGGAAGACCTGGAATTGCAGGCGACACCGGCGATTTTCTACATGGACGACAAGGGTGAACTGCAACAGCAGCAAGGCGCGCCTTCGCCGGACAAGCTGGTGAAGATTCTCGGGCCGAAGTGACTTCACCGGCCTCTTCGCGGGCAAGCCTTGCTCCTACGGGGTTTATGTCGATCACAATATTTGCAATCGACATAAACCCCGTAGGAGCAAGGCTTGCCCGCGAAGGCGTCAGTACGATCGACTAATTTCTCTCAGCCAGAAACTTCAGCAAAGCCTCAGTCACAAACTGCGGATTCTCCAGGTTGGAGATATGCCCCGCCTCCGGCACCAACACACACGGGCAGCCGATCAACCCGGCCATTTCCTGCGCCTCCGACGGCGGCCGCGGCTTGTCCTGATCGCCACACATCACCAGCGTGGTGTCAGCCTTCAACTCGCCCAGACGCGGCAACAAATCATCCCGTCCAAACGTAATCCGCCCCATCGGCACGATGCTTTGACGCAGACGCTCCGGCGGCAGCGCAGCCAGTTTTGCGCGAAAATCCTGATACAACGCTGACTGTGGATCGATGCCCGGACGGAAGAAGATCGGCACGACGATGTCGAGCAGTTGCGGGGCGATCACGCCGGTGTCTTCGATCTGTTTGAACAGCGAGAAATAGTACTGACGGGTGGGTTCCGGCTCGACCCCGACGTAGGTGTCCATCAGCACCAGGCCGTTGATTCGTTGCGGAACTGACAGCGCCAGGCGCACGCCCCACATGCCGCCAACCGACAGACCGACCAGCGTGATCCGGTCGATGTCCAGATGATCGAGCAACGCCAGTGCCTGACGGGCAATGTCATCCAGCGATTGCGTGCCTTCGGGTAGCGTGCCTGATTCACCATGGCCCCACAGGTCCAGGGCGATCACCCGATACTGTTGCGACAGAGCGGCAATCTGCGGCGCCCACATGGTTTGGTCCCACAAGTAGCTGCCGGCAAGCAGCACTGCGGGGCCGGTGCCTTGATCAATGTAGTGAAGGGGTTGTCCGTCAATCGTTACGAAGGGCATCGACTGTCTCCGCTGCCAAAAAAGGGAGCCGGCAGACTGAGCCGGCAAAGTGGCGCAGTCAACGCGAGAATTGTACAGAGTGTGCCGACGCCTTCGCGGGCAAGCCTCGCTCCTACAGGTCTGCGATGTGTTCATAACCACACCAACCTGTAGGAGCGAGGCTTGCCCGCGAAGAGGCCATAACTGACGCTAGAGAATCAAAGCCCCTCCAACTCCGCCATCAAGTCATTCAACCGATCCACCTTCTCCTCGGTGATATCACCCGCGGCCAATCCATCAATGTATTCCGCCAACTCCTCCACCGTGCTGCACTCGAACATCGCCCGCAGCGGCACATCCCGTTGCAGCGATTTCTGCACCCGCGAGGCAATCTGTGTCGCCAGCAGCGAATGCCCGCCCAGCTCGAAGAAGTTGTCGCGCACACCGACCTTCTCGACCTTCAACACCTCGGCCCAGATATCCGCCAGCGTTTGCTCCAGCTCATTGCGCGGTGCCTGGTAATCCTGGCTCTGCAACTGGCCGATCTCCAGCGCCGGCAGTGCCTTGCGATCCAGTTTGCCGTTGGCATTGAGCGGCATCCGCTCCAGCCACAACCAGTGCAGCGGCACCATGTATTCCGGCAGTTCGGCGCGCAGGCGTTGCTTGATTCGCTCCAGGCGTTCCGTCGGATTCAGCGAAGAGTCAGTCGCTACCAAATAGCCGACCAGATGCTTGCCGTTCACACCTTCCTGCACCCCGACCGCCGCTTCGCGGACCTCGGGTTGTTCGTGCAGACGCGCTTCGATTTCACCCAGTTCGATGCGGTAACCGCGAATTTTTACCTGATGGTCGATGCGCCCGACGTACTCCAGCACACCGTCACTGCGACGACGGGCCAGGTCACCGGTGCGATACAGACGATCGCCCGGCTCGCCAAACGGATTCGGCACAAACACCTGGGCGGTACGCAGCGGATCGCTGACATAACCGCGTCCGACACCGGTGCCGGCCACGCACAACTCACCGACCGCCCCCAACGGCACCAGGTCCAGCGTGCCATCGAGCAGGTACAAACGGTTATTGTCGGTCGGCGTACCGATCGGCAAATAACTGCCGCGGGTCGAGGCCATGTCGACGCGAAAGAACGCCACGTCATCCGAACATTCCGCCGGCCCGTAGGCATTCACCAGCCCGATGTCCGGGTAGCGCAGCAACCATTGATGCGCGAGCTCCGGCGGCATCGCTTCACCCGTCGGCAGCATCCAGCGCAGGCCGTCGAGGCGCATGCGTTCCTGGGCGAGCATGCCTTGAATCAGCGACGGCACGCTCTCCAGCACGGTGATGCCCTGGGCCGCGACATGCGCCAGCAATCCCTGCGGGTCATGGGCAATGGTGTTCGGCACGATGTCCACCCGCGCGCCAAACAACGGGGCGGCGAGGAACTGCCAGACCGAAATGTCGAAGCTTTGCGAAGCGGTCTGGGCGATCACATCAGCATCGCTGAGATCGAGGTACGGGACCTTGCTCAACTGGTTATTGAGCATGCCGCGCTGTTCGACCATCACGCCTTTGGGCAACCCTGTCGAACCCGAGGTGTAGATGACGTAGGCGAGGTTGTCCGGACCGCTGTAGATCCCCGGATTCACAAGCGAAACATCACTCGCCTGCACCTCTTCCCACACCAGCAACCGTGGCCGATTGGCACAACTGAATTCCTCCAGCAGCGCGACAGCCTGTTCACGACACGCCTGCGTGCACACCAGTAACGGCGTGCGGCTCAGGTCGATGATCCGGCTCAGACGCTGGCTCGGCAGCCCCGGGTCCAGCGGCAGATAACCCGCGCCCGCCTTGAAGCTGCCGATGATCATCCCGAGCAAGTCGAGGTTACGTTCGGCCAGCAACGCCACTGGTTGATCCAGCCCGACACCCGCCGCGATCAACGCATGGCCGAGGCGGTTGCTGCGCTGGTTCAGTTCAACGTAGCTGTGTTGCTGATCAAGGCAACTGGCGGCGATTCGCTGCGGATGCTGAGCAACCTGCGCTTCGAACAACGCAACGTAGCTCTGCTCCAGCGGGTAATCGTGTTCGCTCTGGTTGCAGCCATGAATCAGGAAATCCTGTTCCTCGGCGCCGAGCAACGGCAAATCCGCCATGTCGCCATGGAAACCTTCCACCAGCGCCAGCAGCAAACGCTTGAACTCACCCAACATGCGCTCGACAGTCGACTCGTCGAAATAGCGCTGGTCGTAAGACAGGTGCAAGCCCAGGTCATCGCCCGGATAACACACCGCCGTCAGCGGGAAGTTGGTGTGGGTGCGGCCGGAATCCGAGGTCGCGTTGAGGCTCTGCGCGCGGTCCAGTACCGAGACTTCCACCGGGGCGTTTTCGAACACGAACAGGCTGTCGAACAACGGCTGGCCCTTCGGCAATTCGCTGTTTTCCTGAATGCTCACCAGCGGCAGGTATTCGTACTCGCGCAGTTGCATGTTGCTGTCGAGCAAACTGCTGAGCCACTGGCGAACGCTGCAACGCTGATCGTCCTCGGGCATTTTCACCCGCAGCGCGATGCTGTTGATGAACAGCCCGACCGTGCGTTGCATCTCCGGCATGTCCACCGGGCGCCCGGCCACGGTGACGCCGAACAGCACGTCACGATCGCCGCTCAAACGCCGCAGCACCAAGGCCCACGCCGCCTGGGCGAAGGTGTTGATGGTCAGCTGATGGGCCTGCGCCAGTTCACGCAGTTGCGCACCGTCGCGGGCATCGAGCCGGGTGTAGCGGTCGCCGACGATCATGCCGCCGCTGTCGCCAGCATGCTCGCGCAGGAACGGTCGGTCGCTCGGAATCGGCGTGGTGCGCTCGAAGCCTTGCAGGTTGGTTTTCCACCACTGCCGCGCCTCAGCCAGGCTCTGGCGTTGCAGCCAGCCGATGTAGTCGCGATAACGTGGCGGCACGGTCAATTGGGCTTCGCGACCGTCACCCAGCGCGGTGTAGATTTCAAAGAAGTCCGCCATCAACAGCGACCGGCACCAGGCATCGATGAGGATGTGGTGGTTGCTCATCATGAACCAGTAGCGCGCTTCGCCCACGCGGATCAAACGCAGGTGGAACGGCGCCTGGTTGAGCAGATCGAAGCCGGCTTCGCGTTCGCTTTTCAGCAAGGCTTGCAACTTCGGTTCTTGCTCGCCCTCGGCGATGGCGGTCCAGTCGAGGTACTCGATCGGCGTGCTGCCCGGCTTGTGGATAACTTGCAGCATGTCTTCGCCGACGTTCCAGCAGAACGACGCACGCAACGCTTCGTGACGGGCAATCACCGCTTGCCAGGCCTCGGCGAATCGCTGCGGATCGAGTTCGCTGTTGATGCGGTAGCGGTCCTGCATGTAGTAGAGGCCGGTGCCCGGTTCCAGCAAGGTGTGCAGCAGCATGCCTTCCTGCATCGGCGTCAGCGGGTAGACGTCTTCGATGGCGGCGGCCGGAATCGGCAATGCGTCGAGTTGCGGCTGGGTCAGTTTCGCCAGCGGGAAGTCCGACGGCGTCAGGCCGCCCGCCTCGTCATCCAGGCAATGCTCGATCAGACTCTGCAATTCGCCGAGGTAGGCGTCCGCCAGTTCGCGGATGGTCTGCGGATCGTGGCGTTCGGTGCTGAAGGTCCAGCGCAGCACCAGTTCGCCGCCGTAGACCTGACTGTCGACGCTCAGTTCATTGGGCAGCGGCGCACGCGGATCGTGGGCCGCGCCGACGGCTTCATCGAGCGGACGGAACAACGCGTCCGCGCCGAAGCTCTGGTCGAACTGGCCAAGGTAATTGAAGGTGATCGGCGCCACCGGCAACGCGGCCATGGCTTCACGGCACTGGTCATCGGCGAGGTAACGCAGCACGCCATAACCCAGCCCTTTGTGCGGCACGCCACGCAGTTGTTCCTTGATCGCCTTGATCGAGGCGCCCTGCCCGGCAGCCTCTTCGATGTTCAGCGGCGTCAGGCGCAACGGATAAGCGCTGGTGAACCAACCGACGGTGCGAGTCAGGTCGATCTCGTCGAACAGCGTCTCGCGACCGTGGCCTTCGAGTTGAATCAACGCCGACTCATGCCCGCTCCAGCGGCACAGCACGCGGGCCAATGCCGTCAGCAACAGATCGTTGACCTGGGTGCGATAGGCGCTCGGTGCCTGTTGCAGGAGTTGCCGGGTGTACTCGCTGTCGAGGCGCACGCTGACGGTGTCGGCGTGACGATTCTGCCGGCCGCCTTCAGGCCGGTCGCACGGCAATTCGACGCTCGGCCCGGCCAGTTGCGACTGCCACCAGCTCAGTTCTTCACGCAGGGATTCACTGCCGGCATACGCCTGCAAGCGTGCGGCCCAGTCCTTGAAGGCACTGGTTTTCGCCGGCAATTTGACCGACTGTTCCGCCGCCAGTTGGCGATACACCGTTTGCAGATCGTCGAGCAATACACGCCAGGAAACGCCGTCCACCACCAAGTGATGGATCGCGAAGAACAGCCGTTGCTGGCCTTCGGGACCATCGACCAGCAGCACCCGCATCAACGGCCCCTGTTCAAGGTCGAGGCTGCGCTGGGCATCGGCGAACAGTGCCGCGCATTTATCCATCGCCGACACACGCACTTGCCACAACACCGGCGCGCCGCCCACCTTCTGGTGTGCCGCCGTCCATGCGCCCGCCGTTTCAGTGAAACGCAGGCGCAAGGCGTCGTGCTGTTCGATCACCGCCAGCAGCGCTTGCTCCAGACGATGAGGTTCCAGCGCAACGGTCGGCTCCAGTAACAACGCCTGGTTCCAGTGCTGACGCTCGGGCATGTCGGTGTCGAAGAACCAGTGCTGGATCGGCGTCAGACGCGATTCGCCGGTGAGCAAGCCTTGCTCGGCCGTGACCTGTTCGGTGCGGCTCGCCACAGCGGCGAGTGTTTGCACGGTCTGGTGCTGGAACAGGTCCCGCGGACTGAAGTGAATGCCCTGCTGCCGCGCACGGCTGACCACCTGGATCGACAGGATCGAGTCGCCGCCCAATTCGAAGAAGTTGTCGTTGAGACCGACCTGCGCCACGTTCAGCACTTCGCACCAGATCTGCGCCAACGTCAGTTCCAGATCGTTGCTCGGCGCCACATAGTGCTGACGGTTCAGCTCAGGGTCCGGTGCCGGCAACGCACGACGGTCGAGTTTGCCGTTGGCGGTCAGCGGCATGCTGGCCAGCAGGATCAGGTGCGTCGGCACCATGTAATCCGGCAGTTGCGATTTCAGGTGAGCCTTGAGGGCTTCGCGCAATTCGCTTTGTTGCGCTTCGTCCCGATCGGCGACCTCAGTCACCAGATAGCCGACCAGTTGTTTGCCGCTCGGTGCGTCCAGTGCCAAAACCACGGCTTCACGGATCGATTCATGTTCCAGCAGGCGGGTTTCGATTTCGCCCAGCTCGATGCGGAAACCGCGAATTTTCACTTGATGGTCGATGCGCCCGAGGTATTCCACCAGACCGTCGGCGCGCTGACGCACCAGGTCGCCGGTACGATAAATGCGCCCGCCATCGGCCACGAACGGGTTGGCCACGAAGCGCTCCGCCGTGATGTCCGGACGGTCGTGATAACCCTGCGCCAGACCGGCGCCACCCACATACAACTCACCCGTCGCACCTTGCGGCACCAACGCCAGATCGGCGTCGAGAATGTAAGCCACGCGAGCGCCAATGACGCTACCGATGGGCACACTGCCCATGCCGTCTTCAAGCTGCTCGGGCGCGAGACTGGCCAATGGCATGACCACGGTTTCGGTCGGACCGTAGGCGTTGAAGAACAGGCTCGGTTTGAACGCTGCGCGAATCCGCTGCAAATGTTCGCCCGTCAGCGCTTCACCGCCGGTGATGCACATGCGCACCGGCAGGGTTTCGCCTTGAGTCGCCAGCCACTGTGCCAGTTGGCTGCCGTAGCTCGGGGTGAAACCGAGGATGTTGATGTTGTGGCGACGGATCAGCCCGCAGATTTCTTCCGCGTCCCACTGGCCTTGAGCACGCAAAACCACTTGAGCACCGCTCAACAACGGCACCAGCAAACGCTCGGTCGCGGCGTCGAAGTTGATCGAATAGAAATGCAGTTCGCAGTCGTCCGCACGCATGCCGAAACGCTCGATGACCGCGCGGCAGTGCATGGCGATTTCACCGTGGGACACCACCACGCCTTTCGGCTTGCCGGTGGAGCCGGAGGTGTAAATCAGGTATGCCTGATGTTGCGGCAGGCTGATGAACGGCAGCTCGGTGGCCGGGTAGTTAGCCAGTTCCGCAGCATCGTCCTCCAGGCACCAACGGGCGACGGTGGATGGCAGATCACCGAGGGCGTTGAACATCGCCGCATCGCTGAGCAGCAAACCGACGCCGCTGTCTTCGATCATGTAATGCAGGCGATCGAGCGGGTATTCCGGATCGAGCGGCACGTAGGCGCCGCCGGCCTTGAGAATCGCCAGCAGGCCGATGACCATTTCCAGCGACCGCTCAAGCGCCAGACCGACGCGAACCTGCGGCCCGACACCCCGCTCACGCAGCATCCAGGCCAGGCGATTGGCGCGGCTGTCGAGTTCGGCGTAGCTCAGGGTTTCACCGGCGAACGTCAGTGCCGGCGCCTCCTTGCGCGCCAAGGCCTGCTCGCTGAACAGGTGATGGATACACTGATCGAGTCGATGTTCACCCGGTTCGACGCCGAGGCTGTCGAGCAGGTTTTGCTGTTCCGAGGCTTCGAGCAACGGCAGCTCGCTGAGGCGCTGTTGCGGATCGGCCAGCAGCGCTTCCAGCAGATTGCGCCAGTGCCCGGCCATGCGCGCAATGCGCGGCTCGTCGAACAGATCAGTGCTGTAGGTCAGGCAGCAACCGAGACGATGGTCAAGGTCGGTGACTTCCAGATTGAGGTCGAACTTGGTCGCCCGCGCATCGTTGGCCAGGTACTCGACAGTCATGCCGGCGAGGGTTCGGCTCTGCTGGAATTCCCAGCGCTGCACGTTGCACATCACCTGGAACAGCGGGTTGTACGCAGCGCTGCGCGGTGGCTGCAACGCTTCAACCAGATGGTCGAACGGCAGGTCCTGATGGGACTGGCCTTCGATCACGGTGTGACGCACTTGCTCGAACAACTCGCCGACCGACATCTGCCCGTCGAGCTGGCAACGCAGCACTTGCGTATTGAGGAACGCGCCGATCAGTCCTTCGCTTTCCGGGCGAATCCGGTTGGCCACCGGTGCGCCGATGCGCAGGTCGGTCTGGCCGCTGTAGCGATAAAGCAGCACAGCCAGCGCGGCGGTCATGGTCATGAACAGGGTCAAACCGTTGTGCGCATTGAAGGCGCGAACCCGAGCGGCGAGTTCGTCGCTCAAGTCGAAACGGAACAGCTCGCCCTGATGGCTTTGCACCGGCGGACGCGGACGGTCGGCGGGCAATTCCAGCAGCGGATGTTCGCGGCCCAGTTGCGCAGTCCAGTAGTCGAGCTGACGCTGACGCTCGCCGGATTCCAGCCACTGACGCTGCCACACGCTGTAATCGAGGTATTGCACCGGCAGCGGCGCCAGCGGCGACTCGCGGTCATCGACGAACGCTTCATAGAGTGCACTGAGTTCCCGGGCGAAAATATCCATTGCCCAGCCTTCGGTGACGATGTGGTGCAGGGTCAGCACCAGGTAATGCTCCTGCTCGGCGGTCTTGACCAGACAAGCGCGCAGCAGCGGTCCGGTTTCCAGATCGAAGGGTTTATGCGCCTCGTCGTCGGCCAGTTGCTGGACCGCCCATTCCCGGCCATCGGCATCCAGCGCGGAGAAATCTTTCCAGTCCATGCGCATCCCGGTTTCCGGGTGCACGCGCTGTTGCGCCACGCCGTAGACGCTCGGGAACGTGGTGCGCAAGGTTTCGTGACGCATGATCAGCGCTTGCAACGCCGTCTCGAAGCGCCCGACATCCAGCACCCCGCGCAGCCGCGCCATGCCGCCGACGTTGTAGGCCGGGCTGTCCGGCTCCATCTGCCACAGGAACCACATACGCTGCTGGGAATAGGACAGCGGCACCGGTTGGCTGCGGTCGATTTTCTCGATCGGTGGTTGCTTGTTGGTACTGCCGCTGGCCTGGATCTGTTGGACCTGCTCGGCGAACGCCCCCAGTTCACTGTTTTCAAACAAGGCTCGCAACGGCAACTCGACGTCGCACGCCTGCCGGGTGCGAGAGATGATTTGCGTGGCCAGCAGCGAGTGACCGCCGAGGGCGAAGAAGTCGTCGCGCAGACCGATCTGCTTCAAGCCCAGCACTTCATGCCAGATCGCGGCGATCTGCTGTTCAAGTTCAGTGACCGGCTCAACGTGTTCGCGCACTTGCCACTGGGGTTCCGGCAAGGCGCGGCGGTCGAGTTTTCCGCTCGGGCTGAGGGGCATTGCTTCCAGGCGCATCAGTTGCGCCGGGACCATGTATTCCGGCAGCTCGGCCGCCAGTGCGGTTTTCAGGCGTGCGGTTTGTGCGTCTTCGGTTTCGCTGGTTTCGGTGGCCGCGTAGTAACCGATCAGTTGAGCGCCGGCCGCTGTTTCGCGCACCAGCACCACCGCTTGAGCGACGCCGTTCTGAGCCAGCAGACGCGCTTCGATTTCTTCCGGTTCGACGCGGAAGCCGCGCAGTTTGACCTGCTGATCAAGACGGCCGAGGTATTCGATCACGCCGTCGGCGGTCCAGCGTGCACGGTCGCCGGTACGGTACAAACGTGCGCCCTGCTCGCCCAGCGGGTCGACGACGAAGCGTTCAGCGGTCAGTGAAGGACGGCCCAGATATCCCCGGGCCAGGCCAATGCCGCTGATGCACAGCTCACCCGGCACACCGGCCGGCACCGGGTTGAGGTCGCTGTCGAGCACCCGGCAGATCACGTTGCCCAGCGGACGGCCAATCGGCGAGCGTTCGCCATCGGCCGTGCTGCAATGCCAATGGGTGACGTTGATCGCGGTTTCGGTCGGGCCATAGCGATTGTGCAGTTGTACCGCCGGCAGCAGTTCCAAAACGCGGTTGCGCAGTTCCGCCGGCAAGGCTTCGCCGCCCGAGAACACGCGACGCAGGCTGGTGCATTCAGCGGTGAGCGGTTCGTCGATGAACAACGAAAGCAGTGGCGGCACAAAGTGCAGCGTGGTCACGCCGTATTGCTGAACAAGCTGCGCAATCCGGTGTGGATCGCGGTGCTCACCGGGACCGGCGATCAGCAAGCGTGCACCGGTGATCAGCGGCCAGAAGCATTCCCACACTGAGACGTCGAAACTGATCGGCGCTTTTTGCATCAGCACGTCGGTGTCGTTAAGGCGATAGGTGTCCTGCATCCATTGCAGGCGTTCGGCGAGGGCCGCGTGGGTGTTGCCGACGCCCTTCGGCTGGCCGGTGGAGCCGGAGGTGTAAATCACGTAAGCGAGGTTGTCGCCGTGCAGATGCAGGCCCGGCGCCTGGCTCGGCCAGTTCTCCAGATGCAGCGCATCCATGGCGATCACGCTGACGCCTTCGGTGGCCGGCAAGCGATCAAGCAATTGGGTTTGGGTCAGCAGCAATTCCACGCCGCTGTCGCTGAGCATGTACGCCAGGCGCTCGGCCGGGTAATCCGGGTCCAGCGGCACGTAGGCACCACCGGCCTTGATGATCGCCAGCAGGCCGATCAGCAACTGTGGCGAACGCTCGGCAGCGATGGCCACGCACACATCCGGGCCGACGCCTTTGTCGCGCAGGTAATGCGCGAGACGGTTGGCCTGGGCGTGCAGTTCGGCGAAGTCCAGGCTGCCGCCGTCCCACAGCAGCGCGGTGCGTTCCGGCGTCAGGCGGGCCTGTTCGTGGAGCAGTTCCGGCAGCCACTGGCTGGCTGGCGTGCACGGTGCGGCGCTCCAGTTTTCCTGCTGATCGTGCTCGCTTGGCGCCAACAGTTGCAGGTCGCCGATGGCCGTTTTCGGTTGCTCGCAGATGGCGCGCAGCAGATTGCTGAAATGCTCGGCCAGTCGCTCAATGGTGGTGGCGTCGAACAGTTCGCTGGCGTAGTCGAACGACAGGCTCAGGCGACCGTTACGGTCTTCTTCGCTGTGCAGCTGCAAGTCGAACTTGGCTTCGCGGCTGTGCCACGGCAGTTCTTCGGCAAGCAGACCGGGCAAGCGACGCAATGCGCTCAGGTCACGCTGCTGGTGGTTGAACATGACCTGGAACAAGCCCTGTTCGCGGGCCTGCGGGAATGCTTCGAGCAGTTGTTCGAACGGCAGGTCCTGATGCGCTTGTGCGCCCAACGCGTTGTGTCGGGTTTGCGCCAGCAACTCAACAAACGGCAACCGCGAATCCACCTCGGCGCGCAGCACCTGGGTGTTGATGAAGAAGCCGATCAGGCCCTGGGTTTCCAGGCGTGGGCGGTTGGCGTTCGGCACGCCGATGCGGATGTCGCGCTGGCCGCTGTAGCGATGCAGCAGGCTCTGGAACGCCGCGAGCAACAGCATGAATGAAGTGGAATCGTGGGCCTGGGCGGCCTGGCGAATGGCATCGCTCAGGGTTGCGTCCAACCGGACGGTGTGGCGCGCGGCGCTGCGCATGTGGAGTGCCGAACGCGGGTGATCGGTGGCCAAGCTCAGCGTCGGATGCTCATCGCCCAACTGCGTTTTCCAGTAGGCCAGTTGCCGTTCGCCCTCGCCTTGCGCCAGCCATTGGCGCTGCCAGCTGCCGTAGTCGGCGTATTGCGTCGGCAGCGGCGCGAGTGTTGCCGTTTGCCCTTGGGACACGGCGGCATACAGGCGCGAGAACTCGTCGATCAGCACGTTCAACGACCAGCCATCGGCGATGATGTGGTGCAGCGTCACCAGCAATTGGTGATCCTCATCATCCAGGCGCACCAGCGTCACCCACAACAGCGGGCCTTTCTCCAGATCGAACTGGGCGTGCGCTTCGTCCTCGCGGATTTGCTGCGCACGGGCTTCACGCTCGGCGACGGGCAAATCGCTGATGTCGATCAGTTGCAGGTTGAATTCGCCCGCGGCATCGACCTGTTGCAGCGCCACGCCGTCACGCTCGAAGAAACGTGTGCGCAGGGATTCGTGGCGTTCGACCAGTTGCTGGAAGCTGGCGCGCAAGGCGTCTTCGTCCAGTTCGCCACGCAGGCGCAAGGCACCGGGAATGTTGTAGGCGCTGCTGTGCGGGTCCAGTTGCCAGGTGATCCACAGGCGGTTTTGCGCGAGGGATTGCGGCAGCGCTTCGCTGCGCGACAGTGTGCTGATCGCCCCTTGGGCCGGGCCACCGTCCTGTTGTTGCTGTGCGACCGCGGCAGTGAATGCGCCGAGGGTCGGTGCTTCGAACAGCAGGCGCAGGTTCAGCTCCAGACCGAGCGCTTCGCGCAGGCGCGCCACCACTTGAGTGGCGGCGATGGAGTTGCCGCCGAGCAGGAAGAAGTGGTCATCGGCGTTGACCTGCTGGACCTGCAATTGCTCGGACCAGATCTGGCCGATCAGGGTTTGCAGCTCGGAACCCGACTCGGTTTTCGCCGCGTTTTCAGTGGTCGCCGACGGGAACACCGCGTAGCTGTCGAGGCTGCCGTCCGCCAAGCGATTACGGCACGCCGAGCGTTGCAGTTTGCCGCTGGAAGTCTTGGGCAAGGCGCCCGGATTGAGCAACACCACCACGCTCGGCGCTTCCTGATACGCCTCGGCCACCGCCTGGCGAATGGCTTTGATCAGCGCTTCGGGCGGCAGGATTTTCTGCACACTGCGGCTGATTTCCGCGGCGATGCCGATACCTTCCTGACCCTCGATGTTCACCGCGAACGCGGCGACGCGACCTTTGCGCACCACTTCCACTTCCCGCTCGACGGTCTGTTCGATGTCTTGTGGGTACAGGTTGTGGCCGCGAACGATCAGCATGTCTTTCAGGCGCCCGGTGATGAACAGCTCACCGTCGCGCATGAAGCCCAGGTCACCGGTGCGCAGCCAGGTTTTTCCGGCGTGCTGGACGAAGGTTTTGGCGCTGGCCTCGGGGTTGCGCCAGTAGCCGTGGGCGATGCTCGGCCCGGTGGCCCAGACTTCGCCGATCGCGTTGTCGGCGATTTCGTTGAGCGCCAATGGATCGACAATCAGCACCGCGTGATCCGGCTGACTGATGCCGCAACTCATGATCGCGCTGCCCTCGCCCGCCTCGGCACGGTTTTGTGCCAACGCCTGATCGTCCACCCGCAGATTGCCGATGCCTTCGCCACGCGGTGTGCCAGCGACGAATAACGTGGCTTCCGCCAACCCATAGGACGCCATGAAACTGTCCGAGGTGAAACCGCAGCTCGCGAACTTCTCGGCGAAACGCTCCAGGGTGTCGAGGCGGATCGGTTCGGAACCGGAATACGCCACGCGCCAGCCGCTCAGGTCGAGGCGTTCCAGCGCCGATTCGCTGACCCGCTCGCTGCACAGTCGATAGGCAAAATCCGGCCCGCCGCTGATGGTGCCGCCGTATTCGCTGATCGCTTCCAGCCAGCGCAACGGCCGGCCAAGGAAATACGCCGGCGACATCAACACGCACGGCACGCCGCTGAAAATCGGTTGCAACAGACCGCCGATCAACCCCATGTCGTGGTACAGCGGCAGCCAGCTGACGATCACATCATCCGGGTTCAGGTCGATACCGAAACCATGGCGAATCAGCAGTTCATTGGCCACCAGGTTGCCGTGGCTGACTTGCACACCTTTAGGCAACGCGGTGGAGCCGGAGGTGTATTGCAGGAACGCGATGTGATCGCCGTCAAGGTTCGGCTCGGCCCAATGCTGCGCCAGCGCGGCATCAAGGGTATCGACGCACAGCAGCGGCGGCGCGCCTTCGATTTGCTGCAAGGCGTCGCGCAGGCTGGCGCTGGTCAATAGCAGACGCGGTTCGGCGTCACTGATGATCGACAGCAGGCGCTCCTGATGATGACGCTTGGCCGACTCCGGCGGATAAGCCGGCACCGCAATCACGCCCGCATACAGGCAACCAAAAAACGCCGCGACGTAATCCGGACCGCTGGGAAACAACAGCACCGCGCGATCACCGAAATCGGTCTCGGCCTGCAACGCACCGGCAATGGTGCGCGCCCGTTGATCCAGCTCGCGATAACTGAGCACTACGGCCTGATCCGGGGTTTCGGCGAGAAAACGCAAGGCCACCCGGTCCGGCGTCAGGGCCGCGCGGCGCTGAAGGGCTTGGACCAGTGAGCCAGGTATTTCGAACGCGTCGGTCATGAGGTTTCCTGCCTGAATTCGGCTTGCAAGTGGAATCGGTTTTCTGATGTCACGCCCCTTCAGGGCATGCAGGACGCGGTCTTCGCCGACCGCGCAAGGCATTGGGAATGCTGTTTTGGCCGGGGCTTGCGCCCGGAGCCATTCACCAATGAGAACGGATGACGTCTTGAAATAATTAGTCGGCAGGCTTGATCGTCAACGGGGGCGCGGCTGCGTCAGTGTGTCGCAGTTCTCACTGCGCACCCTGGAAGAGCATTACTTCTCTTTCTCAATTGACAATCATTATCATTCAGAATAATTTGTCGCTCGATGTGTAGGACGGCTCCGATTCTCCCGTCGTCCCACGACCCTATTTGCAGCAAGGTGATTTCCATGACGGAACAAGTATCCACAAGCAGGTGCGATTCACCGCTACTTCAGGCATTCGTCGACAATCGACTGATTCTGGTCAAGATTGCTGCCCGTATCACCGGCTGCCGGTCACGTGCCGAAGATGTGGTTCAGGATGCGTTCTTCCGCCTGCAATCGGCGCCGCAGATCACCTCCTCGATCAAGGCTCAGCTCAGTTACCTGTTCCAGATCGTGCGCAACCTGGCGATCGATCACTACCGCAAGCAGGCGCTGGAACAGAAGTATTCGGGGCCTGAAGAGGAAGGGCTGAACGTGGTGATCCAAGGTGCTTCGCCGGAAACCTCGCACATCAATTTCTCGACCCTGGAAAACATCGCCGACGCGTTGACTGAGCTGCCGAGCCGCACCCGCTACGCCTTCGAGATGTACCGCCTGCACGGTGTGCCGCAAAAGGACATCGCCAAGGAACTCGGGGTGTCGCCGACCCTGGTGAATTTCATGATTCGCGATGCGTTGGTGCATTGCCGCAAGGTGTCGGGCAGTCGTGCGGATACGTTTGCCCGTCGTTAAAAGCTTCGCGGGCAAGCCTCTCTCCTACAGGTTCGAGTCGTTGTGACGAACAACACGAACCTGTAGGAGCGAGGCTTGCCCGCGAAGACTGACTCAAGACCGAAAACGATCTTGAGCCCCAAGCATCAAGCCAACACACACCGCTCAAAAAACCGCTCCCGCCCCAACACCATCAACGCTGCACGCTTGTGCGGGAAGTCGAACTCTTTCTCGCAGTGAAAACGCTGGCCCTGCATATACCCGATCATCTTCGCGTTATCGGCGCGAGGCTCGGCAACCACCCGCTGGGTGCGTGGATCGTCGAGAAACAGGTAATGCGTCAACGCCGATAACCAGCTCGCCACCTTGTGCGGACCGCGATGATTTTCCTCGCCAACCAGCATGTGAATGCCACGGTCGTAATCGCCCGCCTCGTAGAACGGCGCGATGCGGTCTTCCTTGGCCCAGTAGGCTTCGAAATAGGCAAACGGCTGATCGTCGAAACAGCCGATCAGCGTCACAGTGTGCGGATCGGCTTCGAGTTTGCTCAGGTACTCGCGATGCTGTTCGAGGCTGCCCTCTTCCTGCCAGAAACTCGCGACCCGCGCACTGTTCTGCCAGCGGTTGAACCGCGCGAGGTCGAGGTCGATGTCCACCGTTCGCAGGGAAATCCATGCGCCCAGTCGGGCATCGAAACGCCGATAGACTTCACCGCGTGGTTTCACTGGCCGCAACGGATGACGCTTGCCGCCGCTGATCACCATTTGCTGGGGATAGCTGCCGGTCAGCGCCTGGCTCAGCCACGGTTGCGGCAACTGCCAGAACAAGGTGCGCTCGCAGCGATACTGGCTGGCGATTTCGGTGGGGATCAGTAATCCGCTGAGCAAGTCTTCAACGGGCGCTTCATCGAGGTGCCACGTCAGGTGCTGACACGCGGGGTCGCGGGCAAACAACCAATAACAGGCGGCCCACACTGCCTGAGTGTCGAGGCGTGTTTCGATCCGCACCTGCAACTCGGGCGCGCGCGTCAGTTGCAGGGTAACCAGCGGTTGCGCGTCCAGGCTCAGACTCAGCCGGTTAACGCTTTCTTCAGCGACAAGGCGATGCCCTGTCGGCAAGGCCAGGGCGGTCAGGTCATTCAGATCGGGCATGGGTCGGGCTCACGGTAATCGTCGACAGTTCAACGATGTGACGTCAGCCAGCGCGGAAAATTTAAGCGACGCAGGCAAACACGCGACCTTTTCGCGTGCTCAACTGCCCGGAACCGGCACCACCGCGATCTTGTACGGATCGAAAATCTTCAGCATCTGGCCGTTGTCGCGCAATCCTTGCAACAACTTGCCAAAGGCCTCGCCGCTGATGGGCGCTGAAGGACGAAGAATGGCGTAGTGGTGATAGACCTGATCGACGCGCTCCGACACCAGCAACTGATCGGCGACCTTCTCGTTGCGCAGCAGGTAATCGCTCAGGTAAGAGCGCGTCACCAGGGCAATGTCGGCGCGCCCGCGCAGTACCATCAGCAGGTTGCTGTCGTGGGAATAGGTCAGCGTGGCGTTGTAGTTTTGCGCGAGGACTTTCGGGTCGGCATTGAAGTTGGCGAACTCGTAGTGATAGCCGCTGAACAGCGCCAGACGCTTGCCGGCGAGGTTGGCGAAATAGTTCTGCTGACGATTCGGTATGTGTTGCGCGACAAAAATTTCCGCGTCTTCCAGCCCCATGTCGACGCTGGTGTGGGGGATGTCCTTCCAGCCCCAGCCCGGGTTCTCGAAAATCGCCATGTCCACCCGGCCCTGCTTGAAGTCACCGAAGCGTCGCGGAATGGACGTCGGCACCAGCACGAACTGATAGTCGCTTTGCAACGCATTGAGTGCTTCGACCAACTGCGGCAGCAGTCCGGTGTCGGCTCCGGATTCCGGGCGCACGGTATAAGGCGGGAAATGCGCTGCACCGACCCGCACGAGCTGTGCAGCCGGGGACGGCAAGACCCACAACGCCGCGAGCGCCGCCAGCAAAAGCCGCGAGGCCGTCCGAATTGGCGAAGACATCAAAACTTCCCACTCCCCAAAAAAATACGCTTCAATCCATTCAAACTAGGCGGTTTCGGCCACTTAGCCAGTTTCCTGCGACCCTGAACGAAATTATTGTTTTTCCTTCAGCACCAGTATCAACGCTTCATCGGCCAATTGATCGAGGTTCATGCTGCCATCTGCGCGATACCAGGTCGTGGTCCAGGACAGCGCACCGGTCAGAAAACGGCGAGTGATGAACACGTCCCCCCGGATGAAACCTGCGTCCTTGGCCTCCCCCAGCACCTGCAGCCAGAGGTCTTCATAGATGTCGCGCAGCGCCAGGACCTTTGCCTGGCCGTCTTCGGACAGCGAACGCCACTCATACACCAGCACCGCCATGGCCTCGCCGCTGCCGCCCATGATCGACTGCAATTCACAGCGAATCAGCGCCAGCACCCGCTCGCGCACGTTGTCGGCTTCAGCGATCGCGGCACGCATCAATGCGGTGTTGTAGCGAATGGTTTCCTCCATCACTGCCCGCAGGATCTCGTCCTTGCTTTTGAAGTGATGAAAAATACTTCCCGACTGAATGCCCACGGCACCGGCCAGATCGCGCACCGTGGTGCGTTCAAAGCCTTTATTGCGGAACAGGTGAGCCGCCACTTGCAGCAGTTTGCCACGGGCGCTGTCCGGGTCGGTCAACTGGCCGCTGTCGACCAGTTCGCGCATGACCCTCAGGGCTTTTTGCTCGTCCACCCGTTCTCTCCTACAGTCGTATTCACCGCTAAAACAGCGGGGTTGCGCGGGCAATTTAAGCTGACAAAGACAACCAAGCAAGCGCTCGGGCCGAAGATATTTCAGCCATTTACAAACCAAGCGCTTGCTTGGTAGTCTCGATTCACGTTTGTCGGAGGTGGCTATGGAAAAGGCTGTGCCTGAAACGATACGCATCGGTTGTGCCAGCGCCTTCTGGGGCGACACTTCGACCGCTGCCGCGCAACTGGTGGAAGGCGGGCGCCTGGACTATCTCGTGTTCGATTATCTGGCCGAAATCACGATGTCGATCATGGCCGGCGCGCGGATGAAAGATCCACAGGCCGGCTACGCCAGTGACTTCATCGAAGTCCTCAGCCCACTGCTGGAGCCACTCGCCGAACAGAAAATCCGCGTCATCAGCAACGCTGGCGGCGTCAATCCACACGCCTGCGCCGCTGCGCTGCAAGCGGCCTGCGACAAGGCTGGCGTGCCGCTGAAGATCGCGGTGCTGCTGGGTGATGACCTGCAACCGCAGTTCAAACAGCTGAGCAGCCTTGGCCTCCATGAAATGTTCAGCGGCGCCCCCTTGCCACCGATGTGCGTTTCCACCAATGCCTACCTCGGCGCGCCGGGCATTGTCGAAGCCTTGCGTCTGGGCGCGGACATCGTGATCACCGGACGCGTGGTCGACAGTGCCGTGGTCAGCGCTGCGCTGGTGCATGAATTCGGCTGGTCCTGGCACGATTACGACAAACTCGCTCAAGCCGCCCTGGCCGGCCACATCATCGAATGCGGCGCGCAGTGCACCGGCGGCAACTTCACCGATTGGCGCGACGTGCCAGACTACGAACACATCGGTTTCCCCATCGTCGAAGTCAGCGCCGACAGCCAGTTCATTGTCAGCAAACCCGAAGGCTCCGGAGGCCTGGTGACGCCGTTGACCGTCGGCGAGCAAATGTTTTATGAAATCGGCAACCCGCAGGCTTATCTCTTACCTGACGTGGTCTGCGATTTCACCCAGGTCAAACTTCAGCAACAAGGCAAAAATGCGGTTCAGGTGCATGGCGCAAAGGGCTTGCCTCCAACGGATCAATACAAGGTCAGCGCGACGTATCCGGACGGTTTCCGCTGCACCGCCAGTTGCCTGATCGCCGGCATCGATGCGGTGGACAAGGCCCGGCGTGTCAGCGAAGCAATCATCAACAAGACCTCGGAAATCTTCAGCCAGCGCGGCTGGGCGCCCTACAGCGAAGTGAACATCGAACTCCTGGGCAGCGAGGCGACCTACGGCCCGCATGGCCAGCGACAGGACAGCCGCGAAGTGGTGATCAAACTCGCCGTGCGCCACCCGAGCAAACAGGCGTTGATCGTGTTCTCCCGGGAAATCGCCCAGGCCGCCACCGGCATGGCGCCGGGGCTGACCGGGATCGTCGGCGGGCGGCCGACGGTGTATCCGCTGATCCGGCTGTTCTCGTTCCTGATCGACAAAAGCGCCTGCACGCTGGACATTGATCTCAACGGTCAGCGTCACCCGTGTGCCCTGCCCGCTCTCGACGCGCTCACCACCGCAGACCTGCCGGTGCCGTTCGAACCACCGAAACCCACCGGTCGCGCCGACGCCAGCGTGGCGCTGATCAAGCTCGCGGTCGCACGCTCCGGCGACAAGGGCAATCACAGCAACATCGGCGTCATGGCCCGCGAGCCGGAGTACCTGCCGTGGATTGCAGAAGCCTTGACCCCGGCCGTGATCGTCGACTGGATGAGCCACGTGCTCGACCCGATTCACGGACGCGTCGAGCGCTGGTATCTGCCCGCGACCCACAGCCTTAACTTTCTGCTGGAGAACGCTCTGGGCGGTGGTGGCGTGGCCAGCCTGCGGATCGACCCGCAAGGCAAAGCCTTCGCCCAACAACTGCTGGACATCCAGATTCCGGTGCCTCAGCGCATCGCCGACCAGGTCAACTAGAGGACTGCCGCCGTGGCCTACGATTCGATTTTCAAAAACGATCTGTTTGCCGGCCAGAACATCATCGTCACCGGTGGCGGCAGCGGCATCGGCCGCTGCACCGCCCATGAACTGGCGGCGCTCGGTGCCCATGTGCTGTTGATCGGACGCAATGCCGACAAACTGAAATCCGTGACCGCCGAAATTGTCGAGGATGGCGGCAAGGCCGATTGGCAGACCTGCGATATTCGCGACGAAGAAGCGGTCAAGCATCTAGTCAGCGAACTGATCCGCAAGCACGGGCCGATCCACGGGCTGGTCAACAATGCCGGCGGCCAGTTTCCGTCGGCGCTGGCCTCGATCAATCAGAAGGGCTTCGAAACCGTGATGCGCACCAATCTGGTGGGCGGTTTCCTGATGGCCCGGGAAGTGTTCAATCAATCCATGAGCCAACACGGCGGCGCCATCGTCAACATGCTCGCCGACATGTGGGGCGGCATGCCCGGCATGGGTCACTCGGGCGCGGCGCGCTCGGGCATGGACAACCTGACCAAGACTGCCGCGTTCGAATGGGGTTACGCCGGTGTGCGGGTCAACGCCGTCGCGCCGGGCTGGATCGCCTCCAGCGGCATGGACACTTACGAAGGGGCGTTCAAAGCGGTGATTCCGACCTTGCGTGAACACGTGCCGCTGAAACGCATCGGCACCGAATCGGAAGTCAGTGCGGCCATCGTGTTCCTGCTCAGTCCGGCCGCGGCGTTCGTCAGTGGCAGCACTTTGCGGATCGACGGCGCAGCCAGCCTGGGCGGCCGGGCGTGGCCGATCCACAAGGCGACGAACAGTGAGTCGTACAACGGTTTCCACCGCGCGTACTTACCCGACGTGCTCAAGGACAAGGAATAAGTCATGCCGGTGATTCAGTCGCAAGTCGACCCGAACAACGAACAGTTCGCCCGCAACCGTGCAGCGATGCTGGGCGGTATCGAGCAGGTCCGTCAGCTCGAACAAAACCTGCTGAACAAAGCGGCCGAAGCCAAACCGAAGTTCGACAAACGCGGGCAATTACTGCCCCGTGATCGCCTCAACCTGTTGCTCGACCCCGGCGCGCCGTTCCTCGAACTGGCGAGCCTGGCCGGCTACAAGTTGCATGACGACAAGGACGGCAGCTCGGCGGGCGGCGGCTTGATCGCCGGGATCGGCTACGTGTCGGGTGTTCGTGTTCTGGTCGTGACGAACAACAGCGCGATCAAGGGCGGAACCATCTCCCCCAGCGGCCTGAAAAAATCCCTGCGCCTGCAACAGATCGCCATGGAAAACAAACTGCCGGTGATCACCCTCGCCGAAAGCGGTGGCGCCAACCTTAATTACGCCGCGGAGATTTTCGTCGAAGGCGCGCGCAGTTTTGCCAATCAGGCGCGGATGTCGGCCATGGGTTTACCGCAGATCACCGTGGTCCATGGCTCCGCCACGGCAGGCGGCGCGTATCAGCCGGGGCTGTCGGATTACGTGGTGGTGGTGCGCGGCAAAGCCAAGCTGTTTCTCGCCGGACCGCCCCTGCTCAAGGCCGCCACCGGTGAAGTCGCCACCGATGAGGAACTGGGCGGCGCCGAGATGCACGCGCAAACCGCCGGCACCGCAGAATACCTGGCCGAGAACGATGCCGATGGCGTGCGTCAGGTGCGGGAGATTGTCAGCTTGCTGTCATGGAATGATCAGCTGCAATGGCTGCCCGAACGTCGCTATCAGGAACCGCTCTACCCCATCGACGAACTGCTCGGGCTGATCCCGGACGACCCGAAAAAACCCTATGACGTGCGCGAAATCATCGCGCGAATCGCCGACGGTTCAAACTTCCTCGAGTTCAAGGGTGAGTTCGATCAGCAGACCGTCTGCGGTCATCTGCAGATTCAGGGGCGCGCGTGCGGGTTCATCGGCAACAACGGGCCGATCACGCCCAAAGGCGCGAGCAAGGCTGCGCAGTTCATTCAGCTGTGCGATCAGAGCCGGACGCCGCTGCTGTTCTTCCACAACACCACCGGGTTCATGGTCGGCACCGAGTCTGAACAACAGGGCGTGATCAAGCACGGCGCCAAAATGATCCAGGCGGTGGCCAACGCCCGGGTGCCGAAACTGACGATCGTGGTCGGCGGCTCCTATGGCGCCGGTAACTATGCCATGTGCGGCCGCGGCCTCGACCCGCGCTTCATCTTCGCCTGGCCCAACAGCCGCACGGCGGTGATGGGCGGTGCTCAGGCCGGCAAGGTCCTGCGGATCGTCACCGAGGCCAAGCAGCTCATGGACGGTCTGGTGCCTGACCCGAAAATGCTCGACATGCTGGAGCAGGTCACCGCGCAGAAACTCGACAGCCAGTCCACCGCGCTGTACGGCAGCGCCAATCTCTGGGACGACGGGTTGATTGATCCCCGGGATACCCGGACCTTGCTCGGTTATTTGCTGGACATCTGTCATGAGGCCGACCTGCGGCCGCTGCAAACCAACAGTTTTGGCGTGGCCCGGTTCTGAACCGGCCAGAGGAGAACAATAAAAATGATCTTCACCCAGGAACACGAAGCACTGCGCCGCACCGTCCGCCAATTCGTCGAGCACGAGATCAACCCGCACGTCGAGGAATGGGAAAAGGCCGGGCGCTTTCCGATCCACGACCTCTTTCGCAAGGCCGGTGAGCTCGGTTTGCTGGGGATTTCCAAACCGGAAAAATTCGGCGGCATGGGGCTCGACTACAGCTATTCGATCGTCGCCGCCGAAGAGTTCGGCACCATTCATTGCGGCGGGATCCCGATGTCCATCGGCGTGCAGACCGACATGTGCACCCCCGCGCTGGCACGCTTCGGCTCCGATGAATTGCGTGAAGAATTCCTGCGTCCGGCGATTACCGGCGAACAGGTCGGTTGCATTGGCGTGTCGGAAGTCGGTGCCGGTTCCGACGTGGCCGGCTTGAAAACCACCGCCCGCAAGGACGGCGACGACTACGTGATCAACGGCAGCAAGATGTGGATCACCAACTCGCCGAGCGCCGATTTCATCTGCCTGCTGGCCAACACCTCGGACGACAAGCCGCACATCAACAAATCGCTGATCATGGTGCCGATGAACACCCCCGGCATCAGTCTCAGCTCGCACCTCGACAAGCTCGGCATGCGCAGCTCGGAAACGGCCCAGGTGTTTTTCGACAACGTGCGCGTACCGCAACGCAACCGCATCGGACATGAAGGCGCGGGGTTCATGATGCAGATGCTGCAGTTCCAGGAGGAACGCCTGTTCGGCGCCGCGAACATGATCAAGGGCCTGGAATACTGCGTCGACAGCACGATCGAGTACTGCAAGGAACGCAAAACCTTCGGCAATGCATTGATCGACAATCAGGTCATTCACTTCCGCCTCGCTGAACTGCAAACCGAAATCGAATGCCTGCGGGCACTGGTCTATCAGGCCACCGAGCAATACATCAAAGGCCAGGACGTCACGCGCCTGGCATCGATGGCCAAACTCAAGGCCGGACGACTGGGCCGCGAAGTCAGCGACAGCTGCCTGCAATACTGGGGCGGCATGGGTTTCATGTGGGACAACCCGGTGGCCCGCGCCTACCGCGACGTGCGTCTGGTATCGATTGGCGGCGGCGCCGACGAAATCATGCTGGGGATCATCTGCAAACTCATGGGCATCCTGCCGGGGAAAAAGAAATGAACGCCCTGCCGGTTTGCCAGACGTTGTTGCTCGAACCCCATAACGGCGTGTTGCACATCACCCTCAACCGCCCGGAAAGCCGCAATGCCATGAGCTTGCAGATGGTCGCCGAGTTGCGTTCAGTGCTGTCGACAGTGCGCGATGATCGTGGGATTCGGGCCTTGGTGATCGGCGGTGCCGGCGGGCATTTCTGCGCCGGTGGCGACATCAAGGACATGGTCAGCGCCCGAGCTCAAGGCCCCTCGGCCTACCGCGATCTGAACCGGGCGTTTGGCGCGCTGTTGCAGGAAGTGCAGCACGCGCCGCAAGTGGTGATCACGGTGCTGCAAGGCGCGGTGCTCGGCGGAGGTTTGGGGCTGGCGTGCGTCAGCGATGTCGCCCTGGCGGATCATCAGGCGCAATTCGGTTTGCCGGAAACCAGCCTCGGCTTGCTGCCCGCGCAGATCGCACCGTTCGTGGTTCAGCGCATCGGCTTGACCCAGGCTCGACGGCTGGCACTGACCGCGGCGCGATTCGATGGCACACAGGCCCGGCGCATCGGGCTGGTGCATTTTGTCGAGCATGACGCGCAAGCCCTGGCCGAGCGTCTCGATGAAATCCTGGCCCATGTGCTGTGCTGCGCACCGGGGGCGAATGCGACGACCAAAAAGCTGTTGCTGGCGAGTGCCGGGCAGCCTTCGGATGCGTTGCTGGATGAAGCGGCGCAGTGGTTCAGCGAAGCGGTGACCGGGGCTGAAGGGATTGAGGGAACCATGGCTTTTGTGCAAAAGCGTAAACCCGGGTGGGCGTCTTAAAAGCTTCGCGGGCAAGCCTCGCTCCTACAGGGTCACTTGCATTCTGTAGGAGCGAGGCTTGCCCGCGAAGAGGCCATCACTTTCACCGCAAAAACCAAGGAAACAAGCCATGCCGGCCCTAAAAAAAATCCTGATCGCCAACCGCGGTGAAATCGCCTGTCGCATCCAGCGCACTGCCCAGGCCTTGGGTTACCGCACCGTCGCCGTGTTCAGCGACGCAGATGCCGACGCACTGCACGTACAGATCGCCGACGAAGCCATCAACATTGGCCCGGCCCCGGTGCAGCAATCCTATCTGAACATCCCGGCCATCCTCGAGGCTGCCCGCCGCACCGGCGCCGACGCGATCCACCCTGGCTACGGTTTCCTCTCGGAAAACGCCGAATTCGCCCGCGCCTGCCGAGACGCCGGCCTGACCTTCATCGGCCCCAGCCCCGAAGCCATCGAACTGATGGGAAGCAAGCGCTTGTCGAAACTCGCCATGCTCGACGCCGGTGTGCCGTGTATCAAAGGCTATCAGGGTGCCGAACAGGACGACGCAACGCTGAGCCGCGAAGCCGAACGCATCGGCTTCCCACTGATGATCAAGGCCAGTGCCGGCGGTGGCGGACGAGGCATGCGCCTGGTGCACGAGGCCAGTGAATTGCTGGCGCAGATCCGCACCGCGCGCTCCGAAGCGCTGCATGGGTTTGGCAACGATGAGCTGATCCTCGAACAAGCGTTGATCGACCCGCGTCACGTCGAGGTCCAACTGTTCGGCGACCATCAAGGCAACCTGATCTACCTTGGCGAGCGCGACTGTTCGATCCAGCGCCGCCACCAGAAAGTCATCGAAGAAGCGCCCTGCCCGGTCATGACCGTCGAGCTGCGTCAGGCCATGGGCGAAGCCGCGCTGAAGGCCGGTCGCGCGGTGAACTATGTCGGCGCTGGCACCGTGGAATTTCTGCTGGATGCGCGCGGACAGTTTTACTTTCTGGAAATGAACACGCGGTTGCAGGTGGAACACCCGGTCACAGAAATGATCACTGGCCTGGACCTGGTGGCCTGGCAACTGCACGTTGCCGAAGGGCTGCCGTTGCCGTTGCGCCAGGAGCAGGTGCAACTCACCGGCCATGCCATGGAAGTGCGCCTGTACGCTGAAGACCCGACCCAAACCTTTCTGCCACAAACCGGACGGATCGCCGCCTGGGAACCGGCATCGCTGGGCGGCGTACGGATCGATCATGGCCTGGTCGAAGGTCAGCAGGTCAGCCCGTTCTACGATCCGCTGCTGGGCAAGATCATCGCCCACGGCGCTACCCGCGAAGAGGCCCGGCGCAAGCTGCTGCGGGCGGTGCAGGACAGTGTGCTGCTCGGTCTCGCCAGTAATCAGCGCCTGCTAGCCAGCCTGCTGGAACATCCGCAATTCATCAGTGGCGAGTTCAGCACCGGGTTCATCCCGACGCATTTTGCCGATCATCCCTGCCTGCATCCTTATGTACCCGGCGCCGAAGAACTGGCGATTGCTGCTGCGCTGTTCTATCAGGCTTCAGCGCAGGCTCATCCCGCCGTGTTGGCCGGTTGGCGCAATAACGCCAGTGTGCCGCTGCACTATCGCATCGGCCTGGAGGAACAGGATTGGCCGGTGCAATTGAACGCGGTACCGGGCGAACCGTACCGGATCCAAGTCGCCGGGCAGGCCTTCGAACTGAGCGTCATCCAGTGCGACGGACGCTGGGCCACCGTGGAAATCGATGGCATCCGCCGGCGTCAGGCCTACCGTCTCGACGCCGGGCAACTCTGGCTCTTCACCCGTCCCGGAAGCCTGCGGCTGATGGATTGCACACAGGCGCTGGTCAGCAGCGAAGCCAGCGCCAGCTCCGGCACGCTCAAGGCGCCAATGGACGGCGCCATCGTCGATGTGCTGGTCACTGAAGGCAGCCCGGTCAGCAAAGGCCAGCTGCTGGTGGTGCTGGAAGCCATGAAAATGGAGCATCCGCTGAAATCAGGCATCGATGGCATACTCAAACGCCTGCAGGTAAGGGTCGGCGATCAGGTGAAAAATCGTCAGATTTTGTTGGAGGTCGAATAACCCGCTAGGCGGATCCGCCGGGTTTGGCTACGCTCAAGCCCTATCAGGACGCGGATATCAGGAACCCTGCAATGCCTCATTGGCTGGTCATTGATCTGGAAGCCACCACCGATGAAGGGGGTTGGCCGGTTACGGAAATGGAAATCATCGAAATCGGTGCCACGCTGGTGGACCGCCAGGGTCGGGAACTGGATCACTTCCAGCGTTTCGTGCGTCCGTTGCGCCGGCCTCTGCTCACGCCGTTTTGCCGGGAACTGACCCGCATCACCCAAGCCAATATCGACAGCGCACAACCGCTGGCCGAGGTCTGGCCAGCTTTCGAGCGCTGGCTCGGGCAACACCATTCGCGGCTGGAGGGCTGGGCCAGTTGGGGCGATTACGATCGCAAGCAACTGCTGCAGGAATGGCAAAAGCTGCAACTCGACAGCGAACTGAGCCGCGTGCCGCACATGAACCTCAAACAGCGCTTTGCCAAGGCCCGACGCCTGGAACGCCCGCTGGGGCTCAACGGCGCGCTGCAACTGGCGGGCATGCAGTTCAACGGCCAGCAGCACCGGGCGCTGGAGGATGCGCGCAATACAGCGCGTCTGTTACCGCTGATTCTGCCCCTCTAGAGAGGTGACGCCGCCAAGGGCCTTGTGCATACTGGCCGGCCGTTTTTAGCCCTTTTCGAGGAATCGCCCATGTTTAAAGTCAACGAGTACTTCGACGGCACCGTCAAGTCGATCGCCTTTGGCACTGCTGAAGGTCCGGCGACCATCGGCGTCATGGCTCCGGGCGAATACGAATTCGGCACCAGCCAGCGTGAAATCATGCACGTGGTGACCGGCGCCCTGACCGTCAAACTGCCGGACAGCACCGATTGGGAAACCTTCGCCGCCGGCAGCCAGTTCAACGTGCCAGCCAACAGCAAGTTCCAGCTGAAAGTGGCTGTCGACACCGCTTACCTGTGCGAATACCGCGGCTAAAACCCCAGGTTTTCACAGTACAAAAAAATGCCCGTGTCCTTGGATACGGGCATTTTTCATTCCGGGACGGCTATTCCAGCACTGTAACGGGCATACCGACTTCGAGTCGGCCATTGCCATCGTTGACCAGATTCTGGCCGAACATAGCGCCCTCTTCCTGAGCACGGTACTTCTGCAAGGTGGCGAGCGGTTCACGGTCATCGCTGCGCACCCCGGTTTGCGGATCGATGGTGGTCAGAATGCAGCGCGAACACGGCTTGACCACGCGAAACTCGACATCGCCGATGCGGATACGCTTCCAGCCATCCTCGGCGAACGCCTCGCTGCCTTCGATGACCAGATTCGGTCGAAAGCGCAGCATTTCCAAGGAGCGGCCGACTTTCTGCGACAAGTCCTCCAAGGACGCTTGCCCGATCAGCAACAACGGGAAACCATCGGCGAAAGCCACCTGATCGTCGTCCCTGCCGTAGCCCGCCTGGGTAGTGCGCGCGCGATCAAGAGGGATTTGCACCAGTCGAGTAGGCTTGCCGATGAATTCGCTGACCCAGGCACCCGCCTCATCACCGGCATCGGGTACGCGCAAACTGTCTTTGAAGATGGTCACGCCGCGCAGTTCGGCGTCGCTGACCGGCAATGCGATATCGATCGCCGAATGTCCGGGGGCACTGAGGGTCAAGCCACCGTCAGCATTCCACAACGCCGACAACTGGCTCATCTTTCCGACGACACGCTGGGTCAGGAAGCGTCCGCTGGCCTCGTCCACCAACATCCAGCGTCGATCCCCGTCCAGCCCCAGTCTGTCGAGGTCGACCTGTTGCAGGGGCTCGCCCTTGCAGGATTTCAACGGATAACGATAAAGCGCGCTCAGACGCAGCATGGCCAGCTCCCTGGTGGGCAAAAAAGGCCACCCTATACGAGCTTGATCGCCGAATCAAAGACTGAGAATCGAATACTGCACACCTTGTGGTAGCGGGCTTGCTCGCGAAAGCGATGGAACAGTCGACATAAATGTTGAATGTAAAATCGCCTTCGCGAGCAAGCCCGCTCCCACAGTTTGACCGTGGCTAGCCTTTGAATCGTGGTCAGGCAGGCACTTCGTCGAGCATCAGGCGCTGGCGCACCACATCGACCAGTTTGTCCGGCTGGAATTTGGAGAGGAAGTTGTCGCAACCGACCTTCTTCACCATCGAGTCGTTGAAGCTGCCGGACAGCGAGGTGTGCAGCACGACGTAAAGTCCGCGCAGACGCGGATCGTTACGGATCTCGGTGGTCAGGCGATAGCCGTCCATTTCCGGCATTTCTGCGTCGGTGAAGACCATCAGCAACTTGTCGGTCATGTTCACGCCGGTATCGGCCCAGCCCTTGAGCATGTTCAGCGCTTTCAGGCCGTCGCTGGCGATGTGCATCTTCACGCCCAACTGGCCGAGGGTGTCGCGCAATTGCGAGAGCGCCACGTTGGAGTCGTCCACCAGCAGCACTTCGCGGCCACGCGCACGTTCCAGTACCGGGTCATCGAGCTTGTCGCGGGACACCTTGGCGTTGTACGGGACGATTTCGGCCAGGACTTTCTCGACGTCAATGATTTCCACCAGCTGATCGTCGACCTTGCTGATGGCGGTCAGGTAATGCTGACGGCCAGCGCTGGTCGGCGGCGGCAGAATGGCTTCCCAGTTCATGTTGACGATGCGGTCCACGCCGCCCACCAGGAACGCCTGAACCGAACGGTTGTACTCGGTGACGATGATCGTACTGGTCGGGCTCGGCACCAGGGGACGCATGCCAATGGCCTGGGACAGGTCAATCACCGGTAACGTCTGGCCACGCAGGTTGACCACACCACAGACAAACGGATGGCGCTGGGGCATCAAGGTCAGCTTCGGCAGCTGCAACACTTCCTGCACCTTGAAAACGTTGATCGCGAACAATTGCCGACCAGCCAGCCGAAACATGAGAATTTCCAGGCGATTCTCACCCACCAGTTGCGTGCGTTGGTCTACCGTGTCGAGAATGCCGGCCATCAATGACTCCTGGTCTTGTTCTGATGAATTCACTTAAAGAGGGTTATCGGCAGTTTTCGCCGGACCTTGACCCCCGTACAAAATGCCACGCTCAGGCATTGATGTCACATTAACATCATGGTTTACTGGCCACCTTGATTCATCTGCTTCAATCCCTGCCGCGCGACCACAGTTCGCACGATAGGTTCCCGTGCGTAAGGGATTCCCCTAGTAACAATCAGGCCCAACCTGATATTCGCAATATCCAATAGCCATTAATGTGACGCCATTCTCATTGCATGAATGGAGTCAGGCTTTTGTGTGCGATCGCAGGTCAGTGGCCATCCACCCTCTCGAATTCCCGCGCCTGCAACCCGGCCGGCCGAATTGCGATCTCACAACGGCACTGCAACGCCGAGCCCCTGAACGTCTTCGCCGACACACACGACATTCCCTCATTTGACATGACGTTGTGGAGATAAGTATGCCGAACGACCGTAAAGAGTGGGCCCAGCGGCTCCCGGAGTTTCTTGTCGAGGCTGAAACGCTCCTGGCCAAATCCGAGGAATGCCTGAGTCATTTGCAACTGATCAGCAATGACAAGGATGCAATCGACTGCATGATGAGCAGCCTCCTCAAACTGGCCGGCAAGGCCGATGCCCTCGCCCTGGTCGCCGTTTCGGAATTTTCGCTGCACATTCATGGCCTGCTCAATCACGCCCAGAATCATGTGGACCTGCATGATCAGGCGCTGAGCGCGTTGAAAGACTGTTTCACACTGATGGCGTGGCAGCTCGAACTGATCGATCAAAGCACTGGCCAGCTCGGCCTGGATGACAGCGAGCAGACATCGTTGATCGAGGCCTTTGCTTTCCAGGTCGGACAAAGCCATTTTCAGCCACCGGCTCATTCAAAACCGTTCAGGCTCGTTTCCTTTTCGGAACACCAGGCTTAAATCTCCTGATAACAATGCGATGCCTCGTATTCTTATTGTCATGAAGCCCTCTGTAACTTGGGCACATTCATGTCGCAATGGAATACTTCATATCTGTCAACGACAGCCCGGTACAAATAACCCTCCCTGCGCGCTTACTTTTTCCATTGTGGAACTATCGTCCAAATCCTTTATTTCCTGACTGTATAGACATATATACCAAACGCGACCAACGGTATCTTAAGTGGTATTATGCCGACCATTAGTTGACGTCAATTAATGGCAGAGTGACTCAGACAGAGACCCGTCAGTCAACATGACCGGTCTACCCGCAGCGAACATCCATTGGCTCCATCCGCTATGTACGCCAGCCTCAAGTCAATCACCACATGGCCACCCTCCCGAGAAAACGCGCGCCGGTTCACGCTATTGCTGTGTACCTGCTCGGCGCTCGGCAGTCTGGCGATCTATAGCCTGTCCACTCGCCTGCCTTTAAGTCTGCTGCTGCTCAATATGGCGGCGCTGGCTTGCGTCCTCGCGCAGTATTGCCTCTCGCGCAAGTCCATAAAGTTCGAACCACAAGAGCTGGCCGACCGGTTACTGAAGGTTCAGGAAAACGAACGTCACCGGCTCAGTCGCGAACTGCATGACGATATTGGCCAGTTACTGACCGCGGCAAAACTTCAAAGTGAATGGCTCAAGCGCCGAATGCCCGAAGAGCTGCAAGATCAATGCTCGACGCTCTGCGACACGCTGGAAGAAACCCTGACCAAAGTTCGTGATGTATCGGCCATTCTCAATCCCAGGCAGCTGACCAGCCTTGGGCTGGAAGCGAGTCTGCGTGCGCATCTGCTCAAGACACTGGGCAATACGCCAGTGCACTGGAGCCTGGAGTGCCACTCGCGATTGACCGGTATACCGGAAGAAATGGCTGTCGCCGCCTTTCGAATCACCCAGGAAGCCGTGACCAATATATTGCGCCACGCCGAAGCGAAAAATCTGTTGGTTCGCCTGCAACGCCAACCTCAAGGCCTGACGCTATTGATCAGCGATGACGGCCTGGGTTTCGCGCCAGCGACAGATCCCGGCCGTGAGGGACAACGTGGAATGGCCGGAATGTCGGAACGGATCGACCAGTTGGGCGGTACCTTGCGCGTGACCAGCGAGCCGGGCAAAGGCACTCAAATCGAAGCTCTCTTCCCGTGGGCGCCACGTGCGTTGGAACGGGCCAGTACGAATAAGGTTATGCATTGACTTGTAACTTACTTTTGGTGGATGACCACTCGCTGATCAGGGCTGGCGTGCGCGCTCTGGTGCTGGATATTCCCGGCTACGCGGTAATCGGTGAGGCCAATGACGGCTCGCAGTTACTTGAGATGGTCGAGCGTCTGTCTCCAGACATTGTGCTGCTGGATATTTCCATGAAGGAAACCGGAGGCCTTGAAGCCTTGCAGCGACTCAAGCGAGTACGTCCGCAAAGCAAAGTGCTGATCCTGTCGATGCACACCGACCCCGCGCTGATCATGCAGGCACTGGAATCCGGCGCCCACGGCTACCTGCTCAAGGACACAACGGCCACCGAACTCGAACATGCGCTGGAAGCCCTGCGCAACAACGAACGCTACCTGAGCCCGGCCATTGCCCATACCGTCATCAACCAGGCGCTGACCCGGAACCAGAAGCACCAGCCGGAACCCGCCGACTCGCACAACCTGACGGCGCGCCAGTTGGAAATCCTGCGGCTGATCGTTCGCGGAAAATCCACCCGGGAAATCGCCAACGGCCTGGGCCTGAGCATCAAGACGGTTGAAACCCATCGCTCGCAGATCATGAAGCGCTTGCAGATCTACGATGTGGCAGGCCTGGTGCTGTTCGCCGTACGTGAGCAAATCATCAGCCTGGACGATTGATCGCTGCCGGCACACTCAGCAGTGGCGAATGCTCCGGCAAATGCACCCGCAGCGCCGCCGGGCGCGCCGAGAAGCGCAGGCTGTCACCCTCCAGCGGTTCGCCATCAAGGTTAATGTAAAGGCCTTCCGAGACCTTGATCTCAACCCACGGCAAGCGAGCGCGCACGAACATGCTGTCGATACCGAAACCATCGGCAAGCAGGCTTTTCAGCGTTCCGACCACTTCCTGCGGTGCAGGCAGAATGCTGATATCCAGCAGACCGTCGTCGGCCAGTGCGTTCGGGCACAGCACATGACCACCGCCCGCCTGGCGGCCGTTGCCGATGCCCAACGCCAGCAGCTCGCCACTCCACTGAAAATCCGGGCCATGCAGCTCACCATAGGCCGCATGCAACTCACTGAAGCGTGACAAACCGGTAAACAGATAAGCCGCGCCACCCAGCACTTTTTTCAAATCTTCCGAGGTGTTCGCCGTGACCTGGCTACCGAAGCCACCCGTGGCCATGTTCAGGAATACCTGTCCGCCAACCTCCCCCAGATCGATCGCACGGGGTTCAGCGTCCAGAAGATTCAAGGCCTCGGCGGGCTCCAGAGGCACTCCGGCAGCGCGGGCAAAATCGTTGGCGGTTCCCAATGGCATCAACACCAGGCTGGCCTGTGTCGGATGCGCCGCCATGGCCTCGGCGATATCGCGCAACGTCCCGTCACCACCGCCGGCGATGAGCTGCGTGTAACCTGCCGCCAACGCTTCGTCTACCCACCGCTGTGCGTCGCCGGCCTCCCAGGTCAGTCGGACAGCCAATTCCCAACCTTGTGCGCGCTTTTCTTCGACGGCGGCCCGGACTTCCTCGTTGAGCGCTTGCTTGCCGTGCAGGATCAACAGTGCCTTGCGTTCGCCCATTGTGGTCACTCCCATGATTGATTTCCGTATGGGAAATGTGACCCCGTCGTGCCCCATAAAAGTCGAAAAAAAATGAATTATTTCAAGTTGGACGACATCGCGGTCCTACAAGGCGGGATTTTTTCTTACAAAACGTGAGGAATCGGCTCAATTGACCTCCAACTCTGATTGGTACAACTTGGCGATACGGTTTATCAGTCATCAGCAGGAACTACAGGGACGTATCAAATGCAAAGCCATGACATCAGGTTGCCGGTTACTCCGGTCACACCGCTGGCAGAAAGACGGGCGAGCTATCAAGCCGAACTCAATAAATGCGCAAAACCCACTGGAGAAGTTGAAATGGAACCTCGAGTCGCTGAACTGGAAACTTACCTCAAATACATCCGTAGAGACATGGAAGAAGTCCGGAGTGACGTGAAGTCCATCAAACACAGACTCGCCTACTCAGCCGGCGGAACAGCCGTGGTTCTCGGGCTTCTGGGGTGGATCGCGAACAGCCGTTTCGACCAGTTGGTGGCACTTCTCGCCCGATAGGAAGACGCCATAAACGCAAAACCCGGCTCAATGAACCGGGTTTGTGTGACACGTGTGCGGCAGGGATCAGCCCAGGACTTCGCTCAGCGGGATGAAGCCTACGCTGTCACCTTCCGCCAGCGTGCGATCTTCCCGCACCTCCACCAGTCCATCGGCCCACGCAGCACTACGCAGCACGCCCGAACTCTGATTCTTGTAAATGATTGCCCGGCCGTTCTCCAGACGTCCTCGCAAGTACTCGCGTCGATTGCCCGCCTTGGGCCAGACAAATCCTGCCGGTACCTGCACCTTCAAGGGTTCAACATCTGTTACACCCTGACGACGCAAGAGATAGGGCCTTGCCAGCAAGGCAAAGGTCACCAGGGTCGACGCCGGGTTACCGGGTAGCCCTATCACCGGAACTCCACGAAAATGCCCGAATGTCAGCGGCTTGCCCGGTTTGATCGCGAGCTTCCACAACGTGAGTTCGCCCTCTTCCCGCAAGGCAATCCCCAGAAAATCGGCCTCACCTACCGATACGCCACCGGTCGACAGTATCAAGTCGACATCCTTCAACTCGCCGAGGCGAGCTCGGGTCGTCTCAAGGTTATCCGGAAGAATACCGGCGTCGATCACCTCACAGCCCAAACGCTGCAACCAGCTGCAGAGCAACACCCGGTTGCTGTTGTAGATCTGGCCCGGCCCCAGCGCCTGACCCGGCTCAACCAGTTCATCGCCGGTGGAGAGCACCGCAACGCGAACCTTGCGAATCACCTCCAGCTCGGCACATCCCAGTGATGCAGCGAGCCCCTGCTCGATCGGGCCAAGGCGTGTGCCCGCCGCCAGGATCAACTCACCGACGGTGGTTTCCTGGCCTTGTGGACGAATGTTTTGTCCTGACGTGAGGGCCTCGGTGAAACGCACTCGTTCATCCACCAGGACCTCGGTGTTTTCCTGCATCTCGACGCAGTCGGCACCCGCGGGAACAGGCGCACCAGTGAAGATTCGCGCACAGGTCCCGGGCGTCAAAGGCTGCGGAGCGTTACCTGCAAAAATCTTCTGGCTGACGGGCAATGGCTCTCCCGTCCAGTCGGCCATGCGCAAGGCGTATCCGTCCATCGCACTGTTGGGCCACGGCGGCAGATCAAGTGTCGAAACCAGGTCAGCGGCTAACACCCGGCCTTGAACCTGCGCCAACGGCAAGCGTTCACGCTCGGCAATCGGCGTGGCTTCCGCCATTTCCAGCAAACGCGCCAGTGCCACCTCGACGGGCATCAGGCTGCCTGCCTTGCCAGGCTTACCCGCGGGATTCACAGGGTGCCGCCTGTTTCAGATGAGTAACGAAATTGCACGGGCGGTGCCGGGAGTCCAGTTGCTCGGCAAGAATGCCATCCCAGCCGGTGCGCACGGCGTTGGTCGAACCCGGCAAGCAGCACACCAGCGTCCCATTGGCGAGGCCGGCCAGGGCACGGGATTGAACAGTGGAGGTGCCAATATCCGCCACCGATATCTGGCGGAACAATTCACCAAAGCCGTCGACCTGCTTGTCCAGCAGGCAGCTCACCGCCTCGGGAGTGCTGTCGCGTCCCGTGAAGCCAGTGCCGCCGGTGATCAACACGACCTGCACGACATCGTCGGCAATCCAGTTGGCAACTTGCGCGCGAATTTTGTAGAGGTCATCTTTTAGCAGAACCCGGGAAGCCAGGTTATGGCCGGCCGCGCTCAAGCGATCAACAAAGACCTGGCCTGACGTGTCGGTTTCCAGGGTGCGGGTGTCGCTGACCGTCAGCACCGCGATGTTGAGCGGCGCGAAAGGTACATCAGCCTTGGCTTTCATAGGCTCGTCCAGTTGTAGGAGAAACAGCCCGGTGTTATATCACAGCGCCCCCTTTTTTTGCCGCCCCCATGGAGACCTGCCATGACCCTGAATACACAGTTGCCATCCTGCTCCATTCTGCTCCTCGCAGGTGGTCGCGGCCAACGCATGGGCGGCCAGGACAAAGGATTGATCGAGTGGCACGGTGAGCCGCTTATTGCGCATCTTCATCGCAAAACCCGCCCGCTGAGTGACGACCTGATCATCTCCTGCAACAGGAACCTGGAAAAGTACGCGCCCTACGCTGACCAGCTGGTCCATGACGATGAAGGTGACTTTCCAGGGCCCTTGGCCGGTATTCGTGCAGGCCTGAAGGCCGCTCGGCATGAGTCTCTGATGGTTTTGCCGTGCGATGTGCCCCGTATCGACGCCGCGTTGCTCCACAGCATGCGCGAAGCCGCCAGCCAGCACCCGGACACCCCCCTGATGCTGCGTCATGGTGAACACTGGGAACCCTTGCTCTGCATCATCCCCGTAGCACTGAGCGAAGCGTTCGAAAAAGCCTGGCAGGAAGGCGAACGGAGCCCGGGCCGCCTCATGCGCCAACTGGGCGCAATTGCCCTGCAATGCCGTGCCAACGATCCTCGCCTGGCCAACCTTAATACCCCGGAGTTGCTGAGCGCTCATAACAACGTGTCAGATTGACACTAGCCAAGGAACTTGCACGCGTTGTATACGTCTCACGTTCAGTTACCAAAAGAATTCCTATTCGGAGACACACCCATGACACAACGGACCCTCGCCACTTTCATGCTCGCCTTGGGCCTCGCGACCCTTGCCGGTTGCGCATCGCCTACTGTGATCACCTTGAATGACGGTCGCGAAATCCAGGCCGTCGACACGCCAAAATATGACGACGAAGCAGGTTTCTACGAGTTCGAGCAACTGGACGGCAAGCAAACCCGCGTGAACAAGGATCAGGTTCGTACCGTTAAAGAGTTGTAACCCTTTCGGCGATACCCGATATGAAAAAGCCCGCTTCAAGCGGGCTTTTTCATGGCTGGGAAACGGCGATCACCATTGCAGGGTGATGGAGCTTTCAAAGTCCCTTTGTTCACCGGTAACCGGGTCCACAAACCGAAGCCCCTGTGCCAGAAGCTTCAACGGGTTGGCATAGTCGTCTTCGACGTCCTTGAGCACGTGCGGATAGAACGGGTCATTACAGATGCTGGCACCGAGGGCCGTCATGTGTACCCGCAGCTGATGCTTCTTGCCCGTCACCGGGTAAAGCCCGTAGCGCCAGAGATCACCCTTCTTTTCCCTGACTTCGACAGCCGTCTCGGTATTGCTGACGCCCGGTCCTTCCTGCATGCGGAAGAAAGGCTCGCCATTGATGAGCCGACTCTTGTGGACCAACGGAAAGGCCCGGTCAGGCAATGCCCTGGCAATGGCTTCGTAGCGTTTTTCGATCTTCCGAGTAGGAAACAACGACTGGTAGGCGGAACGGCTCTGAGGGTTGGCTGAAAACAGCACCAGCCCCGCCGTATGCCGGTCAATGCGATGCAAAGGCACGAGATGCGGGTTATCGAGTCGACGGATCAACCTGCGTAGCAGCGTCTGCTCGACGTATTCGCCTGCTGGCGTCACTGGCAGAAAATGCGGTTTGTCTGCCACCACCAGGTGCTCGTCGGCATACAGGATCGACTCGATCACAGGGATCGGCTTTTCGTCCGGTACTTCCCGAAAATAGTGAATCCGCAGACCTTCCTTGTAGGCAAGATCGAGGGCGATCGGTGCGCCATTTCCGTCAAGCACACGACCTCGAGCAATTCTGTCCAGCCATTGTTCGCGACCGATAGCACTGAAGTGTTCACACAGGCAATCGAGTACGGTCTGCCACGGCCCAGGCGGCAAGTAGAGTGTACTGGCCTGGTTGTGTGCAGCAGAAAAAGATGAAGTGGACATACGAACGCTCTGACTCTCAATACAGGGCGGCATTATCCAGCAGTGGCCGGAACGAACCTAGAAGAGAATCCTCAGGCCGGAATTGACTGCGAGCGCGCCGCCGCTTCGGTGAACTCCTTGAGCCAGCGCAACACATCGACCGCTTCCCAGCGCCCCGGATCATAAAGTGCGTACAACAACCCCTGATAGCCCACGACATCCAGCTGCCGGTGATAACCCGCACGCTGGAAGAGTGCCTCGATTTCGGCAAAACAGGTATTGAAATGCAGCTTGTTGAACGGGGTTTTCCCTTCAGTGACCAGGCCATCCAGACGCAATTCGAGGACGGCTTCACGCACCACGTCCACCGACATCCGGTTCACGCTGTTCTTCAATTGTTCGACATTGACCAAGGATCTTCCCTCTGACTTCCGGGATCACCTGCTCAATTCCCAAATGGGCAAACATGACAGGCAATCCGAGCAACTGTATGAACATACAGTAACCCAATAACCTGAATTTCGCCAATGACCGAAACGAAGACCGCGACGGATGGGGCTCGGAAAAGGTGTCCAGCTCAGCGCAGGAATGCCACGACCTGCTCGGAATCAAAGGGCCAGGCAAGTTCGGCGCCGTTATCGCGACGTCGCAGTACCGGAATGCGCAAACTGTAGGCTTCGAACCATGATTCGTCCTCAGCGATATCCACCAGTTCGACCAGCAGACCGTGCTCGACAAATTCCGTCAGCATGGCTTCGGCCACTTCACAAAGATGGCACCCAAGGGTGCCGAAAAGCTGACATTCAGGAGGCATGAGCACAGGACCCGGTAGAGTAGGCATACATTCTAGGCCCGCGATCAGAAGCAGTCGAGCCACTGCCCACGCGACCGAAAAAGGTGAAATTCAAAGGATTTCGGCAAACTCCTGACTCAAATCAGTCCGACTGAATTTCAATCAGGCGACCCTCGCGTCTTTTTTTGCCTCTACGCTGGAGTAGCCAGCACTTGTCATCGGAGTTTTCGTGTTCGCCAATCTGCTGATCATTCTCGCCTCCTCCCTGGTGGTGATTGCACTGTTCCAGCGCCTGCGCCTGCCACCGGTGCTGGGTTACCTGTGCGTGGGGTTGATGATCGGCCCGACGGCGTTCAACTGGATCAACGAAAGCGAAGACTTGCCCGACCTCGCCGAGCTCGGGGTGGTGTTCCTGCTGTTCTCCCTCGGGCTGGAATTTTCCCTGTCGAAAATGATCGCGTTGCGCAAAGTGGTGTTCAGGCTTGGCAGCCAACAAGTGCTGCTTACCACGATATTGCTGGGGAGCTTGCTGATGCTGTTCGGCATGTCGGCAACGCCTGCGCTGTTGCTCGGAGCCGGTCTGTCGCTGTCTTCCACGGCCATTGTCAGCAAGGAACTGGGCAGTCTCGGCGAGATTTTCAGCAGCCACGGCCAGAACGCCATCGCCGTACTGCTGTTCCAGGACATCGTGGCAGTGTTGCTGCTGACCCTGGTGCCGGTGTTCGCGGGCAACAGCGATCAGGCCTGGTACTGGGCGTTACCCGTGACGCTTGGCAAGACCGTTGTGCTCTTCGTCGGCCTGCTGATGGCCAGTCGCTGGTTGCTGCCACGGCTGTTCCATGAGGTGGCGGCCGCCCGCTCTGCGGAACTGTTTGTATTGTTGGCGCTGGTGATTGTTTTGCTGACGGCCTGGCTCACTCACCTGCTCGGACTCTCCCCCGCCCTGGGCGCCTTTCTCGCCGGCATGTTGCTGGGGGAAAGCCACTACCGCCATCAGATCGAGGCCGACATCCGGCCGTTCCGCGACATTCTGCTCGGGGTGTTCTTCGTCAGCATTGGCATGCTCATCGATTTGCAGTTGTTCCTCAGCCACGGCTTGCTGATCGCTGGTCTGACCCTGGGGTTGCTGCTGATCAAGGGGTGCGTGGTCGCGCTGCTGGTCAAATGGCGCGGAAGCGATGTTGAAACCGCCTGGCGCAGCGGTCTGGCACTGGCCCAGGGCGGCGAGTTCTGCTTCGCGTTGATGGCCCAGATGCAACAGAACAAGATGATGCCCGCCGACCTCGGCGGGCTGTTGCTGGCCGCGACCTTCTGCTCGATGCTGCTAACGCCACTGTTGCTGCGCGCGGCGCCCCGCATCGCAACACGTCTGCACCGCAAGCCCAACGAAGAAGCCAAACTCGAGGAAATCAGTGCACTCAATGCCGACTTGCACGGTCATGTCGTGATTTGCGGCTACGGTCGCGTCGGTCAGTCCATCGGCCGCTTTCTGCGGCGCGCGCAGCAATCCTATATCGCATTGGACAACGATCCGGTGCGCGTCCAGGAAGCCGCCGTGGGTGAAACCTGCGTGCATTATGGCGACTCCCGTCGTGGCGAGTTGCTGATCGCCGTCGGGCTGGAGCGCGCAAAATTGCTGGTGATCGCGGTGGATCAGACAGACATCGCCCTGCTGATACTCAAGGAGGCACGCCGGTTCAACCCGAGCGTGCCGATCCTGGTGCGCACGCGGGACGACAGTCAGCTGACCGAGTTGAAAGAGGCCGGTGCCAGCGAGGTCGTACCCGAATTGCTGGAGTCCAGCCTGATGCTCGCCTCCCATGCGCTGATCATGCTGGGCTTGCCCGGCCAGCAGGTGCAGGACCGGGTCGACCAGGTGCGACGTGACCGTTATCGCCTGCTGCACGGCTTTTATCCCGGCGCCGACGATGAAGAGAATTGATTCAATCCTGGCTCACGGCGCCAATCTTGTGCACCGACAGGTCCGCGCCGTAATACTCTTCTTCCTGGCTCAGGCGCAGGCCGTGAAGCGCCTTGATCACGCCATACACCGCGAAGCCACCGACCAGCGCCACGACCACGCCCAGCGCGGTTCCGATCAACTGGCTGATCAGGCTCACGCCCCCCAGTCCGCCCAATGCACTCTGTCCAAAGATCCCGCAAGCGACTCCACCCCAGACACCGCACAAGCCATGCAACGGCCAGACACCCAAGACGTCATCGATGTGCCATTTGCCTTGGGAAGCGGTAAAGCACCAGACGAACAGCGCCCCGGCGATGGCGCCTGTCGCCAGCGCGCCTACCGGGTGCATCAGATCGGAGCCGGCGCAAATCGCCACCAGCCCGGCCAGCGGGCCGTTATGCAGAAAGCCCGGATCATTGCGCCCGACAATCAGCGCCGCCACGGTGCCACCGACCATGGCCATCAACGAGTTCACCGCCACCAGCCCGCTGACCCCTTGCAAGGTTTGCGCGCTCATCACGTTGAAACCGAACCAGCCAACGATCAGGATCCACGACCCCAACGCCAGAAACGGGATGCTCGAGGGTGCAAATGCCACCAGCTTTCCGTCGCGATAGCGACCTTGTCTTGGCCCGAGCAACAACACCGCCGCCAAAGCCAGCCAGCCGCCCATGGCGTGAACCACCACCGAGCCGGCGAAATCATGGAAACTGGCGCCAAAGCGCGCCAGCAACCAGGCTTGCAGGCCGAAATTACCGTTCCAGATCATGCCCTCGAAAAACGGATAGATGAACGCCACGATCAGCGCCGTGGCACACAACTGCGGCACGAATCGGGCGCGCTCGGCGATACCGCCGGAAATGATCGCGGGTATCGCTGCCGCGAACGTCAGCAGAAAGAAGAACTTCACCAGGCCATAACCATGATCGGCATTGATCACCGCTGCCGGTTGCAGGAAGGTCACGCCGTAGGAAATCCAATAGCCTATAAAGAAGTAGGCCAAGGTCGAAATGGCGAAATCGCTGAGGATCTTCGACAAGGCGTTGACCTGGTTCTTCTGTCGAACCGTACCGACTTCGAGAAAGGCAAAACCGGCATGCATGGCCAAAACCATGACAGCGCCAATCAAGATGAACAACGTGTTGGAGCTATGAACCAGACTGTCCACAGCGCTTTGCAGATTTTCCATGGGGTTGGCAGACCTGAAGGCTAAAAAAGCACCAAAGCAGTTCGCGCAGACAATTCATGCACCAAGTTGCAACCTTCCAGGATCTTCACATTGATCCTGATGTGCCGCTTTGGCGCACAAGGCCGGAACCTTTGCGCGGGTTTTCATTATTTGAGATAAGGTTTTGCTCGATTTATGCCCGGCAACAGCGCAATCACGCGGGCCGGCGCACCACGACGTAGCAAAAGTTGTACCAGTGATTTGCACTGAACCTTCACGCAAGGCTCATACTCGAACGCAACAGAAGCCACTTACGGAGATCACCAATGGCCAGCATCAAGGCAAAGACTGCTCAAGAAATCCTGATGAACGATTTTCAGACACTGGTCAGCGACACTGAACGGTTGCTGGAACACACCGCAACACTGGCTGGCGATCAGGCTGATGAGTTGCGTGAGCAAATCCACGACAGTCTGCTGCGTGCACGCGAAACCTTGAAATTGACCGAAGACTCCCTGCGCGAACGTGGTCAAGCCGCCGTTACCGCCACCGAAGACTATGTACAGGCCAACCCATGGCAATCGGTCGGGATCGCGGCCGGTGTGGGTTTCCTGATTGGTCTGCTGGCAACCCGGCGCTGATTATGGCGATCGGCGAATCCGGCTCGTCCGCGACGGGCCCAAGCTCCTCACCGCGGCGCCTGGGTGCCGCATTCCTTGGATTGCTGCACAGCCATGTCGAACTGTTCGGCATCGAGTTGCAGGAACAAAAAGCCCGCACCGTCAGCCTGTTGCTGTTTGCAGGCCTGGCACTGGTGTTTGCCTTGCTGTTGCTGGTGGGGTTGTCGACGCTGGTGCTGATCCTGTTCTGGGACACCTATCGACTGCCCGCCATCATCGGGCTCTGCGTGTTCTACACCCTTGCCTGCATCTTCTGCGGCATGCGTCTGAGGGCGGCAATCTTCGATGAATCCTCGCCCTTCCATGGCACTTTGGAAGAATTGGCCAATGACCGGGAGCGTCTGCTGCCATGAACCTGCCTGAACTGCCTCACAACAGCTCGCGCACGGAAATGCGCAAGGCGCTGATTCGCCTGCGCATGGAAATGCATCGCCAGGAAATTCGCCACGAATCCGCGCAACTGCTGCAACCCTTGCAACGGGTGCGCGGGATGACGCAAAACCTGCAAGACGGTTTCGGCATCAAACATGCCCCGCTATGGGGCGTGGCCGCCGTGACCCTGCTGGGCTTTTTGACCGGCAAGGGCACCAGGAGCGGCGGCGTAAGCAGCCTGACTCGCCTGGTACGCCTGGGCACCACGCTGGGACCGTTGATCAAGTTGGTCATGCAAGGCTCTGCGCCCAAGCACTAAGCCACTATCTGGCTGCATTCTTGCAACATCACCGGGATGAACCTCTTTATCGAGAGGTTCAGACCTGCGTGCCTACCCGGTCATCAGGTTTCATCCAAAAACAAGACCTACTAAGGAGGCCTCGTGATCGACGGGCAACCGCTTGCCTGCTTTCAACCGTTCATCGATACCGCCACCGGCCGTATCGCCGGTGTCGAGGCATTGGGTCGACTGCGTCAGGCCGACGGTCAACTGGCTTCCGTGGGACCGCTGTTTGCCGACCCGCGAACCCCGGCCATCGCCCTCCGTCGACTGGATCGCCAGATCCGTGACAATGCCCTGAGCCGTTTGCACGAAGCGCCCTCCGACTGGTTCCTCAGCCTGAACATGTCGCCGCGCTGGATCAGTCGCTTGCGTCCGGACCAGGCGCTGCCAAGCCTCAAGCAATTGAACCGGCATGGCGTCGACCCACAGCGAATCGTTTTTGAAATCACCGAGCTCGGCGGCGACATCCAGCGCCTCGCCGACGTGGTTGCGCGATACCGGCAAGCCGGTGCGCGAATCGCCATTGATGATTTCGGTGCGGGTTACTCACAACTCGATCGCGTGCTCGCTCTGCAACCGGACATCCTCAAGCTGGATATGCGGTTGTTCCAGGCAGCTGCGTTGGGCGGGCCCAGCAGTGACGTGGTCAAGGCCCTCGCGCAAATGGCGGAAAAAACCGGTTGCTGGATCATTGCCGAAGGCGTGGAAACCGAAGCGCAGCTGAATTTTGCCCTGGAGTGTGGCTCGCGCTACGTGCAAGGTTTTCTGTTCGCCCGCGCCCAGGTGGACTTCTTTGCCACCGACGCTTTTGTCGAACGCTTCGCCGAACTGCGTGAGCGCTATGTCCAACAGAAACTGGCTGAGCGCGGCCGATTGATGAGCATGCGCCAACAACTCACCGAGCTGATGGCGATTCTGCAAACGTGGGCCCAGGCGCGCGCGCCGCTCAGTGCCTTGCCACAGCTGGACGCCTTTCCCTGGCTGCTGCGCTTCTATCAATGCGACCGCCACGGCACGCAGCTGACGCCGAACCTGGAGTGGCGCAACAACCGCTGGGAAACCGACGATCGCTACCTGGGACACAACTGGTCATGGCGTCCGTACTTCTATCATTTGCTGGCCGAAGGTTGGGATGAGCGCCGGCTGACGCTTTCCAACACTTACCGTGACGCCACCAGCAACCAGTACTGCCTCACGGCCGGGCAGTTTTTCAACAATGGCGAGCGACTGCTGCTCATCGATATCGACGCCGCAGGGCTGTAGTTCCGCTTGCAGGCATCGGTGTGAAACGGGAAGCTAGGCGCTCAGTCACCTGACGGAGAGAATCAGCCTTGGATTGGCAAACCCTGCTTACCCGCGAACGCCTCGGAAAGCCTCTGCACAGCCCGGAAGAACTCGGCCGCAGCCCTTTTCACAAAGACCACGACCGCATCATTTTCTCGGGCGCGTTTCGCCGACTCGGGCGCAAGACCCAAGTCCATCCCGTCACGAGCAACGATCACATCCACACGCGCCTGACCCACTCACTGGAAGTCAGTTGCGTCGGCCGTTCGCTGGGTATGCGCGTCGGCGAAACCATTCGCAGCGCCCTGCCCGACTGGTGCGAACCCAGCGACCTGGGCATGGTGGTGCAATCGGCTTGCCTGGCCCACGACATTGGCAATCCACCCTTCGGTCACTCCGGTGAGGACGCGATCCGTCACTGGTTCCAGCAAGCCGCCGGCCGCGGATGGCTGGATGCAATGAGCGAAGTCGAACGTGATGACTTCCTCAATTTCGAAGGCAATGCCCAAGGCTTCCGGGTGCTCACCCAGCTGGAATATCACCAGTTCGATGGCGGTACCCGGCTGACCTACGCCACGCTGGGGACTTATCTGAAATACCCATGGACAGCCAAGCACGCCGACTCACTGGGTTACAAGAAACACAAGTTCGGTTGTTACCAGAGCGAACTCCCGCTGCTGGAGCAGATCGCTCATAAACTCGGCCTGCCGCAACTTGAGGAACAACGTTGGGCACGCCATCCGTTGGTGTATCTGATGGAGGCCGCCGATGACATCTGCTACGCGCTGATCGATCTCGAAGATGGCCTGGAAATGGAGTTGCTGGAGTACGCCGAAGTCGAGTCCCTGTTGCTGGACCTGGTGGGCGACGATCTGCCGGAAACCTATCGTCAGCTCGGCCCGCGGGATTCGCGTCGGCGCAAATTGGCCATCCTGCGGGGCAAAGCCATCGAGCACCTGACCAACGCCGCAGCCCGCGCCTTTGTCGAGCAACAGGATGCGCTGCTGGCCGGCACACTGCCGGGTGATCTGGTGGAACACATGCACGGTCCCGCCAAACGCTGCGTACTGAATGCCAAAGACATGGCGCGCAAGAAAATCTTCCAGGACAAGCGCAAGACCCTGCACGAGATCGGCGCCTATACCACGCTGGAAATCCTGCTCAACGCGTTCTGCGGCGCGGCACTGGAACAGCACAACGGTCGGACGCCATCCTTCAAGAGCCGTCGCATTCTCGATCTGTTGGGCAACAACGCGCCCGACCCTCATGGTCCTTTACACACGTCGTTCCTGCGCATGATTGATTTCATCGCCGGCATGACCGACAGCTATGCCAGCGAAATGGCGCTGGAAATGACGGGCCGTTCGAGCCGCTGACGAAACCCGGCTGATCAGCCATTACGCCATCGGCCGTGGCTGATCAGCCGCTGAAAGCCAAAGTGCGTTCAGCATTCGCCGAATCCCCCTACACCTCACGCAGAGCAAACTGATCGATTTACTCGCCATGCTCACGAAATAATGACAGGCCCCTCTGTATGAGAGTTAAAGCGTGAGTAATCCCAGGTTCGAAGACGATTTGCGCATCCTGCTGGTGGAAGATCATCCTTTTCAACTAAGGGCGACTCAGTACCTGCTTGAAAGTTACGGCTTCACTCAACTGACGACCTCCGACAGCGCCCAAGATGCCATGCAGCAAATGCTGGCGGCGGTGCAACCATTCGACATTCTATTGTGCGATCAATGTTTACCCGATCTTTCCGGGCTGGACCTGGTCAAATTCGCCAGCCATCGAGGAATGATCAGACAGGCAATATTATTAAGCAGTCTGACCTGTACAGAACTTGAGGGACTTGAAAAAACGGCGAGCGCCCACGGACTCCCCCTACTTGGTTATTTGATAAAACCATTGAAACAATTCGAATTCAGAAAACTATTGAACTCAATCAAGTTATAAAAAGATATTTCGATACACCTCACCCAACCAATACTTGAAACTTCTGAAATAAAACTTTGAAAGGCCGAATGACTCACCAACAACTCGGCCGTCCTTATGCAAAACCTAGTTGATTCGTAGGCTCATTCCTTTTCATTTGTAGGACTATTCCTATATTGCTGCTTGAGGTCAGTCAGTTCATGCGTCCCGTCAACTATCTGAGCTAAGGTGCGCGCTTTATTTGAGCTCGTATGGGATTTGATTATGAACTCCGTTTTTATTGTCGACGATCACCCTGTCATCCGCCTTGCCGTCCGAATGTTACTGGAGCACGAAGGTTACAAAGTTGTCGGCGAATCCGATAATGGGGTCGATGCCATGCAGATGGTGCGTGAATGCATGCCTGACCTGGTCATTCTCGATATCAGCATTCCAAAACTGGATGGCCTTGAAGTTCTCGCACGTTTCAACGCAATGAGTACACCGCTGAAAACACTGGTATTGACTGCGCAGTGCCCGACACTGTTCGGTATTCGTTGCATGCAATCCGGCGCCTCAGGATATGTCTGCAAACAGGAAGACCTGAGTGAGTTGGTCAGCGCGATAAAAGCTGTACTGTCCGGATACAACTACTTCCCCAGTCAGGCCTTGAATCCTGTCCGTGGTGATGACGTGCGTTACGCCGAACTGGAACTGTTCAAATCGGTTAACGACAGGGAACTGATGGTATTGCAACTTTTTGCACAAGGCCGGACCAACAAGGAAATTGCCAAAGGCATGTTTCTAAGCAACAAGACGGTCAGCACCTATAAAAAACGACTTATGCAGAAACTCAAAGCCAAATCCCTGGTTGAACTCATCGAAATGGCAAAACGCAACGCATTAGTGTGAGACACAGGATGCCCCGTCGCATAAAGGATTATCTGATTCTCGTGGTTGCAGGTTTATGCCTGAGCACTTCAGTGCCTGCTTCGCAGATCGCCAGCGAACACTTCACCCTGCTCAGTCGCGCGACCATCCGGCATCTGGATGTCCAACTGGATTCATCGCAACAACAATGGATATCGAGCAAGCGCGAACTGATCCTGGGCACGTCGGCCCCGGACTATCCTCCTTTCGACATGACCGTCAGCGGCAAGGACTACGAAGGTTTCACTGCCAATTACGCGAGCATCTTCGGCAAGGCTCTCGGTTTGCCGGTCAAGGTCCAGCGCTTTGCGTCCCGCGGGGCTGCCATCAAGGCACTTGAAAAAGGCGAGGTCGATCTGCTCGGCACCGCCAATGGGTTTGAGGCTCACAATGCCGATATCGTGCTTTCCACGCCCTACGCCGTGGACCAGCCGGTTCTGGTGACGCGGGAAGGAGAAACCCGATCCCTGACCGATGGCCTTGCCGGCTTGCGGCTGAGCATGGTGTATCACTACTTGCCACTGGAGGAAGTCAGGGCGCTGTACCCCAAAGCGATCATCACGTCCTATCCGTCCTACCAGAATGCGATCAATGCGGTGGCCTTCGAACAGGCCGATGTCTTCCTGGGCGACACCATCTCGACCCATTACATGATCAACAAGGGTTATCTGAACAACATCCGCATGGCCAACTTCGGCAAGCACGAAGCCCACGGTTTCAGCTTTGCCGTGCACAGGCAAAACCCGGAATTGCTCGGGATCATCAATGCCATGCTCATGGCTATCCCCGCCGGCGAACGGCAGAACATCGCCGAGCGCTGGAGTGCCGGCAGCGACATTCTTCTCACCGACCAGAAGCTACAACTCACCGCCGCCGAAGAACAGTGGCTGGCGCAACATCCGGTGGTGCGCGTGGTGGTCAATGAGGCGCTTGCGCCGCTGTCGTTTTTCGACAGCAATGGCAATTTTCGCGGCGTCACCGCAGACCTGCTCGAACTGATCAGACTGCGTACCGGCCTGCGTTTCGACATCCGGCGCAGCCGAAGCGATGACGAGATGATCGAACAGATCAAGGGCAATAAAGCCGACGTGATCGCCGCCCTGCTCCCCACCGCCGAACGTGATACAGCGCTGAACTTCACCCGCCCCTATCTGCAAAACTCCTTCGTCCTTCTGACCCGCAAAGCCGCCGACAGCCCGGCAAACCTCGAGCAACTGGAGGGCAAACGCCTGACCATTGCCCAGGGCAACCCACTGGTGGACTACCTGCGCCGCGAGTACCCACGGATCAGGCTGATTGAGACACCGGACACGTTCAGCGCGGTGGAGTTGCTCGCCGAAGGCAAGGCAGAAGGTGCCGTGAATTCACTGGTCATCGCCAACTACTTCATTTCCTCGCGGCTGTTCGAGCACACACTCAAGATCCGGACCACCATCGGCACCCGGCAGGCTGCATTTTCCCTGGCGACCGGGCGAGATGCCAAAGAGCTGAATGCCATTCTCGACAAGGCACTTCTGAGCATCGCACCGGAAGAGCTCGGCATCATCAACAGCCGCTGGCGTGGCTACTCAGCGTCCTCGCAAAGCACCTGGCGCAATTACCAGCGATTGTTCTATCAGATCGTGATCGGGGCCGGTGTGCTGCTGCTGCTTTCCGCGGCCTGGAATGCCTACATGCGCCGACAGATCAAACAGCGTCAGGCGGCCGAGCGCGCGTTGAACGATCAATTGACCGAGCGGCGCCAACTGTTCGAAGAGCTGCGTTGTGCAAAGGAGCGCGCCGATGAAGCCAACCGCGCCAAAAGCACGTTTCTGGCGACCATGAGCCATGAGATCCGCACACCGATGAATGCGGTCATCGGCATGCTCGAACTGACGCTGAAGCGCATCGAGAGCACCCATCCAGACCGTCCGGCCATTGACGTGGCCTACAACTCGGCCAAGGACCTGCTGGAGCTGATCGGCGACATTCTCGACATTGCACGGATCGAATCCGGGCGTCTGAGCCTGAGCCCGGAGCGGGTGAATCCGAATGAAATCGTGGGGTCGGTCGTGCGGATCTTCGAGGGCCTGGCCCGTCAGAAAAACCTTGAATTGCTGCTGGAACTCCACCCGGCCAATCCGGCGATCGATGTCGTGCTGGACCCGATGCGCTTCAAACAGGTGCTGTCGAACCTTGTAAGCAACGCCATCAAATTCACGGAACGGGGCCAGGTCCGGATCAGCGTTGAATTGCTTGCGACGGCTGAACCCGAGCAAGTCCGGATGCTGTTGCAGGTTGAGGACAGCGGCATCGGGATCAGCGAACAGGATCAACGACGACTGTTCGAACCCTTCGCGCAGGCCAATGACACCGGGCAGTCAGGCAGAGGCGGCGCCGGTCTGGGTCTGGTGATCAGCCGAAGTCTGTGCGAAATGATGGGCGGCAGCCTGCAACTGGGCAGCCAGCCGGGCGTCGGTACGCAGGTCCAGGTTTCGCTGCTGCTGCACGCCTTGCCAGCCGAGCAGGTACCGCAAACCATCGAAACGCCAATCCACGCCTCCACTGCGCCCTTGAACATTCTGGTGGTCGACGACCACCCGGCCAATCGCTTGCTGATGTGTCAGCAACTGGAGTTTCTGGGGCATCGATTCAGCGTTGCCGAGGACGGCGAATCAGGCTTCGAAGCGTGGAAAGCAGGGCTGTTCGATCTGGTCATCGTCGACTGCAACATGCCAGTCATGAACGGTTACGAACTCGCTCGCGCTATCCGCGACCATGAACAGCAATCCCATCGTCCCCCCTGCACCGTTCTGGGTTTTACCGCCAACGCACAACCGGAAGAACGACAGCGCTGCAAGCAGGCCGGGATGGACGACTGCCTGTTCAAGCCGCTGACACTGACAGCCTTGAATCAATGGGTTGCAGGCATCGTACCGACCGACCGCGCTCCCGCCTTCAGCCTGAAAGGTCTGCACTTGTTGACGGGGGGCAACCCGGCAATGGACCTGCGACTGTTGACCGAACTGCTCACCAGCAACCGTCTGGACAGACAAGCCATGCAGGCGTTGTCCCGGACAAACGACCCGCAGTTGTTTCTCGATATGGCCCATAAAATCAAGGGCGCAGCCCGGATTGTCCAGGCCACTCGCTTGATCGATAGCTGCGAAGTCCTCGAACAGGCCTGCCATGAAGTTTTTCATCATGACAAAGTCGCCGAATGCAGGGAGGCCGTGGAACGCGCAATGCTCGAACTGGAGCAGGCATTGCAGCAACAAATTGGTCAAAACGACGAAAGCAGAATGATGGAGCCTTAACTATGCTTGGTCGCTGAGCAGTGTGTTAACCATCATGGAGAGACGCCGCAATGCCCAACCCACTGCGCCCGGATCAACGGCGGTTTCCCCTGCACGTGCACATCAGTGTGATGTTTACCCTGCTGTTGCTGCTGACCGGTGTGGTGCTGGGCATTTTCAACTATCGGCATACCACGCAGATCATTCTTTCCAGCAGTGAAAAACTCTTCGAGCGCATCGAGCAGGACGTCCGGCTGGACCTGCACGCCACCTATGAGCCCATTCATCATCTGTTGAGCCTGCTGGTATACAACCCGGCGGCGCAGGCTACCGACCTGGAACAACGCCTGGCGCTGCTCGGCCCCTTCAGCCAGTCGCTCAAGGACAACCCTGACCTGGCCTCACTGTACCTGGGCTACGACAATGGTGATTTCTTCATGGTTCGCCCGTTGCGAACCGCCGCCCTGAAAACCCTGCTCAACGCCCCGGGCAACGCGGCCTATCAAGTGTGGAGCATCGAGCGAAACGGCGGCCCGCTACATTCACAGTCACTGTTTTTCGATCAGGACCTGAATCTTGTCAGTCGGCAGGACAATCCCGACGACACTTACGATCCGCGGACACGTAACTGGTTTTCCAACGCCCGCCGCGACAGCGATCAGATCATCACCGAACCCTACCTCTTTTTCTCCACCCGCAACGTCGGCACCACCCTGGCCCGCCGCAGCGGCGCTCACGCAATCCTCGGCGCCGACCTGACGCTGGCCGAACTGTCCGCGACCCTGGCCAAACATGTCGTCACCCCCAGTACCGAAATCGTGCTGTTCGATGCCGAAGGCAATGCCATCGCTTATCCCGACAGCCGCAAGTTGATCGTCGATGACCAGACCGCCCGCCTGAGCAAAGCCGCCGATCTGAGCCCCGGCCTCGGCGCGTTGCTGAACAATCCGCCAACAGGTAATCGGCTGAAGGCCGCCGGCCGCGAATGGATCGTTGCCCGCAGTCACATGCAGGAAGGAGGTCCCCAGGGGCTGCAACTGGCGTTGCTGGTGCCGGAAGACGAATTGCTCGCCGATGCCTACCGCATGCGCTGGCAAGGTGCGTTGATTACGTTGGCCACGTTGCTGTTGTGCCTGCCGCTGGGCTGGTTGACCTCGAGAATTCTGGTCAAACCCCTGCGCGCACTGGTGCAGGAAGCCGACGCCATTCGCAGTTTCAATTTCCATTTCCCGCCCTCCCGCCGCTCGCCGGTGCTCGAAGTCGACCAACTGAGTGTGTCGATGAGCCGCATGAAAGATACCCTGGCGAGTTTTTTCCAGATCACCGACAGCCTGAGCGCCGAGACACGGTTTGCGCCCTTGCTGGAACGGGTATTGTTCGAAACCGTGAAAATCGGCCAGGCCCAGGCCGGTCTGATCTACCTGCGGGAGAATGATGGCGATCGCATGGTGCCCCACGGCCTGGTCATCAACGACAGTTCACAGGCATTGCCAGCGTTCGACATTCGCGGCCACGAGCCCGGCGGCCCACAAAGCCCTGCTTGGCTGGGGCAGTTGTCGAATGCCGACAATGTGGTCATCAGCCTCGGTTTCGAACAGGCGGGGGATTTGCAGAAAGTGTTGCTGGCGATGGCGTGTCCGCGGGTCCATCTGATCGGTATCCGCCTGCACAATCGGCATAACGAGACCGTAGGCCTGCTGATCCTGTTGCTGGAGGACAGCGGCAACCAGAGCGATCTCGAGAAGCTTCGGCCAGACCGCATTGCGTTCCTTCAGGCCGTGTCCGGTGCGGCCGCCGTGAGCATCGAAAGTCAACGCCTGCAAGCCAAACAGAAACAGTTGCTGGACGCCTTCATTCAATTGCTGGCCGGCGCGATCGATGCCAAGAGCCCCTACACCGGCGGTCACTGCCAGCGCGTGCCGGCGCTGACCCTGATGATCGCCCAGGCTGCCGCGGCCAGCCAGGACCCGGCCTTCAGCGGTTATCAACCCACTGAAGACGAGTGGGAGGCGCTGCACATCGCGGCGTGGCTGCACGACTGCGGCAAGGTCACGACGCCGGAATACGTCGTGGATAAAGCCACGAAGCTGGAAACCCTGAACGACCGCATTCACGAAATCCGCACCCGTTTCGAAGTGCTCAAGCGCGATGCCTGGATCAGCTACTGGCAGGCCATCGCCCTGGGCGGTGACGAGCAGCACCTGGCGGAACGGCGCGATGCCACGCTGGCGGGGCTCGACGATGATTTCGCGTTTATTGCCCGTTGCAATCTGGGCGGCGAGGCGATGGCCGATGCCGATCTGCAACGCCTGCGCAGCCTGGCACAACGGACCTGGACCCGAACCCTGGATGACCGGTTGGGTGTTTCCTGGGAAGAGAACCGGCGCCAGGCGCGAACACCGGCGCCGACCCTGCCGGTCAGCGAGCCGTTGCTGGCGGACAAACCCGAGCACCTGTTCGAACGCGCCGAGGGCGAACTGATTCCGGAAGACAATCCCTGGGGTTTCAAACTCGACGTACCGCGCTACAAGTACAACCGGGGCGAGCTCTACAACCTGAGCATCACCCGAGGCACACTGACTCGCGAGGAGCGTTACATCATCAATCACCACATGGTGCAGACGATCCTGATGCTCAGCCGCCTGCCCTTCCCCGGGCACCTCAGCAATGTCGCGGAAATCGCCGGCGGCCACCACGAAAAAATGGACGGCACCGGTTATCCCAAACAGTTGAAGCGCGAAGAAATGAGCCTGCCGGCGCGGATGATGGCGATTGCCGACATTTTCGAAGCGCTGACCGCCGCGGATCGCCCTTACAAGAAAGCCAAATCCCTGAGCGAAGCGCTGGGCATCATGGCCACCATGTGCCGTGATGCCCACATCGACCCCGAATTGTTCGGGCTGTTCATCAACGCCGAGATTTACCGGCAGTACGCCGATCGATTCCTTGATCCACAGCAGATCGACGCGGTGGATCCGTCAGGCCTGCTGGCCAAGGCAGGCCTCAAGGCATGATCAGCAATCGGTCAGGCGCAGGAAAATCGCCGCCAGTTTTTCAATGCCGGCCTGATCGTCAGCGGTAAACCGCGCGAGCTTCGGGCTGTCGAGGTCCAGCACGCCGATCAGGCGACCGTCCTTGACCAGCGGCACGACCAGTTCGCTGTTCGAGGCGCTGTCGCAGGCGATATGTCCCGGAAAAGCGTGCACGTCTTCAACCAGTTGCGTCTGCAATGTCGCCGCCGCCGTGCCGCACACGCCGCGACCAAACGGGATGCGCACGCAGGCGATCTGCCCCTGAAACGGGCCGAGCACCAGTTCTTCATTACGATTGAGGTAGAAACCGGCCCAGTTCAGGTCATCGAGCTGGTTGTACAGAAACGCGGAAAACTGCGCGGCATTGGCGATGAAGTCCCGCTCGTCCGCCAGCAAGGATTCCAGCTGCGCGTGAAGCATGCCGTAGCCTTCGAGGCCCCGGCCGCTTTGTTGTAAATCGATCATGCCTTGTGCTCCAACAGCTTGAGCCCGACCCAATAGCGGGCAAATTGATAGGCGCAACGTCCGTTGCGATTGCCCCGGCCGGTGGCCCAGCGCACTGCGAGGATGTCCAGTTCTTCGTCACGCTGCCATTTCAGGCCGGCCTTGTCGGCCAGTTGACCGATCCAGTGCTCGACCACGTTCAGGAAGTGTTCCTGGGTAAACGGATAGAACGACAGCCACAAGCCGAAACGGTCCGACAGTGCAATCTTGTCTTCCACGGCCTCGCTGGGATGCAGTTCGCCGTCGACCCGTTTCCAGTTTTCGTTGTCGCTTTCCTTTTCCGGCACCAGATGGCGGCGGTTGGAAGTGGCGTACAACAAAACGTTATCCGGTGCCTGCTCGAGGGAACCGTCCAGCACGCTCTTGAGCACGCGATAATCACCTTCGCCCGATTCGAACGACAGGTCATCGCAGAACAGCACGAAGCGCTGGGGCAGCTTGGCAATCTGCTCGACGACCCTCGGCAGGTCCGCCAGGTGGTCGCGTTCGATTTCGATCAGCCGCAAGCCTGCCTTGGCGTGTTCGGCCAGTAAAGCGCGCACCAGCGACGATTTACCGGTGCCACGCGAGCCCCAGAGCAATGCGTGGTTGGCCGGCATGCCGTCGATGAACTGTTGAGTATTGCGCCCCAGCTGCTCCAGTTGCCGGTCGACACCGATCAGGTCGGACAAGCGCATGTCGAGGCTGACGTGCAGCGGCAACAGAAACCCGCTGCGGCCCTCACGCTGCCAGCGCGCAGCCAGGCATTGCGTCCAGTCGATGGATTGCCGAGGTGCAGGCAGCAACGGTTCGATACGGGCCAAAACGGCATCGGCGCGTTCAAGAAAAGCATTCAATCGGGAATCCACGTCTTCTCCTCGGGCACGTTCACAGTAATGATGGCGCTACAGCAACGAAACACGGCGTTCGGTGCCCGGATCATCCCTTGTTGCACAAGGGCTCGCGAGAACATCGGTATCCATGCATGATCGACTATGCTTGAGCAGCGAAGGGAAACGGAAGTGGTTCGACACCCCATGGATATCAAATTCACCAACCGGCTGTCCTACAAGCAAGCCCGGCTTACCGTGCTGGTCGGTTTCATTCTGGGCACGCTGCTCAGCCTGCTGCAAATAGGCATCGATTATGCCAGTGAAGACGCCTCCATCAACCGGGAAATACTGTCTTTACTGGAAATCAGCCATAACCCCGCCTCGCGCATTGCCTACAACATCGACGCTGAACTCGCCCAGGAACTGACCCTGGGCCTGCTGCGCTCGCCGGCAATCATCGGTGCGCAACTGACCGACAACAACGGCAACGTGCTGGCCAGCGTCAAGCGCCCCGGCGTCCAGAGCGGCTATCGGGTGATCAGCGACTTCCTGTTCGGGGCCGACCGCGCGTTCGAAGACCGTCTGTATCTGGATCACTTGCCGAGTGAATCCCTCGGCACGCTGCGTCTGGACGTCGATACCTACTCATTCGGCAACCGGTTCCTGCGCCGGGCCGAAATCACCCTGCTCAACGGGTTCGCCCGCAGCCTGCTCCTGACCGGCATCCTTCTCGCGTTGTTCTACGTAATGCTGACCAAACCCCTGGTGCGGGTTATTCGCGAACTCAGCAGCCGCGATCCGCGCAGCGTCGAACCCACCTGGCTGGAATACCCGGCGGGCCATGAAAACGATGAGATCGGTGTGCTCGTCAAAGTTGCAAACCAGCAGTTTGAAAACATCGCCACCGAAATCCAGCAGCGACGCAACGCCGAAAACCGCCTGACCGACTACCTCGGGCAACTGGAAAACATCGTGTCGGCGCGCACCGCAGAGCTCAAGGCGATCAACACCCGGCTCAGCCAGTCCAATCAGGAACTGGAAGTCGCGCGCAGTACGGCCCTGGACATGGCCGAGGCGCGCTCGGTGTTCCTCGCCAACATGAGCCATGAAATCCGCACGCCCCTCAATGGATTGCTGGGGATGATCGCGCTGTCCCTCGACGGCCCGCTCAATGCCGAGCAACAGCAACAGCTGTCTATCGCCCATGACTCGGGCAAAGTGCTGGTGGAGTTGCTCAACGATATTCTTGACCTGTCGAAATTCGACGCCGGCCAGCTCGAACTCGAACACATACCGTTCGACCTCGGCTCCCTGATCGAGGACACCGCCAACCTGCTGTCGCAGAACGCGGCGCCAAGCGTCGAGCTGACGTGCCTGATCGATCCGGCATTTCCGGCACTGGTGCTCGGCGACCCGACCCGCGTGCGGCAGATCGTCAGCAACCTCTTGTCCAATGCGCTCAAGTTCACCCGATTCGGTCGGGTCGATGTGCGCCTGTCGACGTTCGAAGAAGGCGTCAGAATCGAAGTCTGCGACACCGGCATCGGTATCGCCCAGGACGCCCAGGTCAAGATTTTCCAGCCTTTTACCCAGGCCGGCGCGGGCATTACCCGACAATTCGGCGGCACCGGGCTGGGGCTGGCGCTGACCTACAACCTCTGCGAAGCCATGGAGGGGCGCCTCACTATTAGCTCGGAAGCGGGTTTTGGCAGCCAGTTCTGCGCCGATCTGCCACTGCCCTGCCACACCCGCGCCCTGCCACCGGCAACGCTGCGCGGCAAGGTCATCGCGATTACCGCTGCCAGCAGCGGCCTGGCAGAGCTGTTGAAAAGCCTGTTGCCGGGTTGGGGCCTCGATTACCAGCAACGTTCGATCGATGACTCAATGATCGGTCTGAAACCCGACATGGTGATCACCGATTGCCCGGAATGCCTGTTTGGCCTGCGCCCCAACTGCACCGCGCCCATTTTGCTGGTGACCGCTTATGGCAGTTTCATGCCCAGCGAACAGGCCAGCGCCCTGGCGCCTCTGCAACAACAGGCACGTCCGCTGGCGCGTAATGCGCTGTATCAGACACTGCGGCGAATCCTGCAGCCGGAAATCAACATCCTCAACGATGCACGCCTGGAAGCCCTCTCCCCTCAGCGACGCGGTCGGGTACTGCTGGTGGAGGACAACCCGGTGAATCAGTTGGTGGCCAAGGGCATGCTCGGAAAACTCGGCTGCGAGGTGATTGTCGCGGCTCACGGCGGTGAAGCGCTGGATCAACTGGAACACAGTGAGTTCGATCTGGTACTGATGGACTGCAACATGCCGGTGATGGACGGCTACGAAGCCAGTCGGCAAATCCGTCGCAGCGGGCGCTGGCCGCAGTTGCCGATCGTCGCCCTGACCGCCAACGCCATGTCCGAAGAACGCGAACGCTGCCGTGCGGCGGGCATGAGCGATTACCTGGCCAAGCCCTTCCGGAGGGAAGAACTGGCCGCGTTGCTGGATTTATGGATGCCGACTACGACAGTGACCTGATCTGCCCCAACAGGTGATCGAGGCCATTGCGCAACTCATTGAGCCGGTCCAGATCGACGCCGCTGTCACAGAGCAGGCGGGCCTTGAGCGGCCCGACCTGATCACGCAACGCCTTGCCGGTGGGCGACAGGCTCAGGTGCACCTCGCGCTCGTCCCGCGCCGAACGTTGGCGCTGAACCAGTTGCAGTTGCTCAAGTCGCTTGAGCAGCGGCGTCAACGTCCCCGAGTCCAGCGCCAGGCGCTCACCCAGGGCTTTGACCGTAGGCTGCTCCGGCGCTGCCTCCTGCCATTCCCACAACACCAGCATCGCCAGGTATTGCGGATAGGTCAGGCCGAGCTGATCAAGCATCGGCTTGTAGGCACGGATCACCGCCCGCGAGGCGGCGTACAGCTTGAAGCACAGCTGGCTGTCGAGCTTCAGGGAATCGACGGACAAGGTGTTCATTTGAGCAGGGCTTCGATCTCGCGGCTCAGGTCCTGCGGCTTGGTTGCCGGAGCGAAGCGTTTGACCAGCTGGCCGTCCTTGCCGATCAGGAACTTGGTGAAGTTCCACTTGATGCCCTGGGACCCCAGCACACCCGGCGCACGTTTTTTCAACTGCACGAACAGCGGATGAGCACCGGCGCCATTGACGTCGATCTTTTTGAACAACGGAAAGCTGACACCGTAGTTCAGCTCGCAGAACTCCGAAATCGCCCCCTCGTTACCCGGCTCCTGCTTGCCGAACTGGTTGCAGGGAAAACCGAGCACCACCAGGCCCTGGTCCTTGTAGGTCTGCCACAGTTCCTCGAGACCTTTGTATTGCGGAGTAAAGCCACATTTGCTCGCGGTGTTGACCACCAGCACGGCTTTGCCGGCGAAATCAGCCAGGGTCTTTTGCTCGCCCTTGATGGTGGTGCACGGGATGCTCAGCAGGTTGTCGCTCATGATGTGCGCTCTATGGGGAAGAAGATGAGACAAACATAGCGAGCAATTGAATTGTGTGCAATTTAAATTATTGGACGCCGATTGCTCTGTAGGAGCGAAGCTTGCTCGCGAAGGCGCCTTAACATTCAACACTGATGTTGACCGACCCGACGCCTTCGCGAGCAAGCTTCGCTCCTACAGCGCTCGCATTACGAGCGCGGTACCAGGTCCAGGCACACGGAGTTGATGCAATACCGCAGGCCAGTCGGCGGTGGACCGTCCGGGAACACGTGTCCCAGGTGCGCATCGCATTTGGCGCAGACCACTTCAGTGCGGATCATGCCGTGGCTGACGTCACGGATTTCGACCATGGCGCTGTCGCCGATCGGTGCGTAGAAGCTCGGCCAGCCGCAGCCGGAATCAAATTTGGTCTTTGAGTCGAACAGCGGCTCATTGCAGCAGATGCAGTGGTAAACGCCGTCGACCTTGCTGTCATTGTATTTGCCGGAGAACGGGCGTTCGGTGCCCTTGAGGCGGCAAACGTTGTATTGCTCCGGATCGAGCATCGCCCGCCATTCTTCCAGGGTTTTTTCCAACTTTTCCATCATCACACCTCGGCAGCTGAAAAAGCCCGATCTGTACCTTTTCCACGGATCGGGCGGCACGTATGATTGCGCCTCGTCAAACGCCAGTCTGGCAGCCAGACCACGCGCATTCAAACGGATTTATGAGTGCTGCCTCTCAAGGCGTCAGCCTGTGTGAATACGCAGGATTCCCAGCACGGTGGTTCAAACGCCGCCTGGATCGTTCATTTTCGGGAACACATCGCCATGCAGGTCAGCAAATCGAACAAGCTCGCCAACGTCTGCTACGACATTCGCGGCCCAGTGCTCAAGCACGCCAAACGCCTGGAAGAGGAAGGTCATCGCATCCTCAAGCTGAACATCGGCAACCCGGCGCCCTTTGGTTTCGAAGCGCCGGACGAAATCCTCCAGGACGTCATCCGCAACCTGCCGACGGCCCAGGGCTACAGCGACTCCAAGGGCCTGTTCAGCGCGCGTAAAGCCGTCATGCAGTACTACCAGCAGAAGCAGGTGGAAGGCGTCGGCATTGAAGACATCTACCTGGGCAACGGCGTTTCCGAGCTGATCGTGATGTCGATGCAGGCCCTGCTCAACAACGGCGACGAAGTGCTGGTGCCGGCTCCCGACTATCCGCTGTGGACCGCTGCCGTGAGCCTGTCCGGCGGTAACCCGGTGCATTACCTGTGCGACGAGCAGGCCAACTGGTGGCCGGACCTGGCTGACATCAAGGCCAAGATCACCCCGAACACCAAGGCGCTGGTGATCATCAACCCGAACAACCCGACCGGCGCGGTGTATTCGAAAGAAGTCCTGCTGGGCATGCTGGAACTGGCCCGACAGCACAATCTGGTGGTGTTCTCCGATGAGATCTACGACAAGATTCTCTACGACGATGCCGTGCACATCTGCACCGCCTCGCTGGCCCCGGACCTGCTGTGCCTGACTTTCAACGGTCTGTCCAAGTCCTATCGCGTCGCCGGTTTCCGTTCCGGCTGGATCGCCATCTCCGGTCCGAAACACCACGCGCAAAGCTACATCGAAGGCATCGACATGCTGGCGAACATGCGCCTGTGTGCCAACGTGCCGAGCCAGCACGCGATCCAGACCGCCCTCGGCGGTTACCAGAGCATCAATGACCTGGTGCTGCCGCAAGGGCGCCTGCTGGAACAGCGCAACCGGACCTGGGAACTGCTCAACGACATTCCCGGCGTGAGTTGCGTCAAGCCGATGGGTGCGCTGTATGCGTTCCCGCGCATTGACCCGAAAGTCTGCCCGATCCACAACGACGAGAAATTCGTGCTCGACCTGCTGCTGTCGGAAAAGCTGCTGGTGGTGCAAGGCACCGCCTTCAACTGGCCGTGGCCGGACCACTTCCGCGTCGTGACCCTGCCGCGCGTCGATGACCTGGACATGGCCATTGGACGGATCGGCAACTTCCTCAAATCCTATCGCCAGTAATCGGTCTGGCCGCGTGCGACTTTTTAACGAAAGTCGCACGAGGATCAATTCAGCAACATATCTTTAGCCCTCGCCAGGCATTCCCGCTTCGACCGTCCACCGACTCGCCGTTTAGTGCCCGCGTCCAACAATGGCGGGGCTTGCGATGCGAATCGGCTGACAATCGCTTCCCGTATCCACATCGGAAATGCCCTGCAAGCGACTAGACTCTTGCTGTAGGACACAGTTTGAAATAGTCACCTGGTTGAATAGCCCGGTGCAGCACCTTATATACCCCGCAGTACGCTACATCTTTAGCAAAAGGAGATTTCTACAACCATGATGCGCATCCTGCTGTTTTTGGCCACTAACCTGGCGGTCGTGCTGATTGCCAGCATCACCCTGAGCCTTTTCGGCTTCAACGGGTTCATGGCGGCCAATGGGGTTGATCTCAACCTCAATCAGCTGCTGATTTTCTGTGCGGTCTTTGGTTTCGCCGGTTCCTTGTTCTCGCTGTTCATCTCCAAGTGGATGGCGAAAATGAGCACCAGCACCCAGATCATTACCCAGCCGCGCACACGTCATGAGCAATGGCTGCTGCAAACGGTCGAGCAACTGTCCCGCGAAGCCGGGATCAAGATGCCGGAAGTCGGGATTTTTCCGGCCTACGAGGCGAACGCCTTCGCCACCGGCTGGAACAAGAACGACGCACTGGTCGCGGTCAGCCAGGGCCTGCTCGAACGATTCTCGCCGGATGAGGTGAAAGCCGTTCTGGCCCACGAAATCGGCCACGTGGCCAACGGTGACATGGTCACCCTCGCACTGATCCAGGGCGTGGTGAACACCTTCGTCATGTTCTTTGCACGGATCATCGGCAACTTTGTCGACAAGGTGATCTTCAAGAACGAAGAGGGCCAGGGCATCGCCTACTACGTGGCAACCATCTTCGCCGAACTGGTCCTGGGCATTCTGGCCAGCTCCATCGTCATGTGGTTCTCGCGTAAACGCGAATTCCGTGCGGATGAAGCCGGTGCACGCCTTGCGGGCACCAACGCGATGATCGGCGCCCTGCAACGCCTGCGTGCAGAACAAGGCCTGCCGGTGCACATGCCGGACACCTTGAACGCTTTCGGTATCAATGGTGGCATCAAACAAGGGTTCGCCCGCATGTTCATGAGCCACCCGCCGCTGGAAGAGCGCATCGACGCATTGCGTCGTCGGGGCTGATCAGGCTCGACACCAAATGAAAAGGCCCGCAGTGAATGCGGGCCTTTTTTTGTCTGCTGATTATTGTGGTGCTCATTCTGGCCCCTTCGCGAGCAAGCCCGCTCCCACATTCGATCTTCAGTGGACACAGAATATGTGAACGTCAGAGATCAACTGTGGGAGCGGGCTTGCTCGCGAAGGGGCCGGTAAAGTCAACCTCGATTACCGAGCAGAAACCCGATAAACCCGCTCCTCAAGCCGCGTAACTCCGCTCTCGATGAACTTCCAGCTCTCGCCCAGAACATCCTGGTCTTCCAGAATCTTCAGCGACCACACCGCGCTGAACAACCGTTGCACTTCATCATCAAGCACAGCAAACGGCGGTCCGTCCTTTTGCGTCTGGTCGTAATCCAGCGTAATCAAAAGCCCCAAAGAGTCTTTCGGCAGAATCCGGTTCAGATGAGCCGCGTACTGCTCTCGCATCTTCGGTGGCAAGGCAATCAACGCAGCGCGGTCGTACAGTGCGCTGCAATCGGCAACATCGCCGGCGGTCAAGGCGAAGAAATCACCACACCAGATTTCGATCGAACCCGCCCGATACACCGTAAAAGGCCCTTGATCGCTGACGTCCGGGTCAAATTGGTGCTCGTGGAAAAAGTCTTCGACTGCTTTTTCCGACAACTCGACACCCAACACTTCGTGACCGCATTTCGCCAGCCATAGCAAATCCAGGCTTTTCCCACATAACGGCACCAGTACGCGCGCCCCGTCCTCCAGGCCCAACTGAGGCCAGTAACGTTGAAGATATGGATTCACTTCCGGCAGATGAAAGCCGATCTGATTCGACGTCCACCGCTTGTGCCAAAACTCCGGCTGCATAAATATCTCCGAAAATTCGATCAAAACACCCTAAAACTTATATTAGATTTAGATCAATGATCTGACTGAAGATGACGCCCATCTTAACTCTCAGGAGCTCATCCATGTTGCCCAGCCTGTATATATCCCATGGTTCACCCATGCTGGCCCTGGAGCCCGGCGCCAGCGGGCCGGCTCTCGCGCGGCTGGCTGCCGAATTGCCGAAACCCCGAGCCATCGTGATTGTTTCCGCCCACTGGGAAAGCAATGAACTGCTGGTCAGCGGCAATCCGCAACCTGAAACCTGGCATGACTTCGGTGGCTTTCCCAAGGCATTGTTCGAGGTGCAATACCCGGCACCTGGCGATCCGCAACTGGCGGCGGAGGTTGTCGAGTTGCTGAAGCGCAGTGACTTGCCCGCACGTATCGACACCAAACGGCCCTTCGACCATGGCGTATGGGTGCCTTTGTCGTTGATGTATCCGCAGGCTGATATCCCGGTGGTGCAGGTTTCGCTGCCGACTCGCGGCGGCCCTGCCCTGCAGACCCGCGTCGGGCACGCACTGGGTAGCCTGCGCGAACAGGGCGTTCTGTTGATCGGCTCCGGCAGCATCACCCATAACCTGCGCGAACTGGACTGGCATGCCGGCCCGGAAAGCGTCGAACCGTGGGCCAGGGAATTCCGCGACTGGATGATCGAGAAACTCGACGCCAACGACGAAGCCGCGTTGCACGACTATCGCCAACAAGCACCGAACGCTGTGCGTAACCATCCAAGCGATGAACATTTGCTGCCGTTGTACTTTGCCCGCAGTGCCGGGGGTACATTCAGCGTGAGCCACCAGGGATTCACCATGGGTGCCCTGGGTATGGACATTTACCGCTTCGGATAATGAAAGAACCTGCGGCGGCCAGGCTCAGACCACATCAACGCCGACATGAATCGCATCGTGCCGCCAGAACTCCAGGTCACAATCGATCAGCCGCTCATGCTGGTCGTAATTGACCCGGGCGATGCGCAATCCCGGGCTTCCGACCGACACCTTCAACGCCGCAGCGGCATCCACCGACAAAGCCGTCGGCACGATCTCGAAGCGCACCCGCCCGTAATGCAAGTCGTAATGCCGCGCGTACAGCTCGGTAATCGACTGATTCAAATCAAACTCCAGGATCCCCGGAAAATACTGCGGATTGAGGTAGTGCTCCACGTACAGCACCAGCCGCTCATCAATGCGCCGTGCGCGGCAGACCTGAATCACGCTCGACAACGCCGGCAACTGCAGCCAGGCACAGACCGCTGCCGACGCCGGTTGCAGCCGCGCCGAAATCACTTCGGTGGACGGCACCCGCCCCTGCGCGCTGACCATCGCGTGAAAGTGGCTGCGCTGCATCAGGTTATAAGCCAGGCGCGGCGGCGACACGAACCAGCCCCGGCGCTCCTCGCGATAAATCTGCCCTTGAGCCTCCAGCTGCAACAACGCTTCGCGCACGGTTATGCGTGTGGTGCCGAACAACTCACTGAGCTTGCGCTCCGCCGGCAACTTGCTGCCGGGCGCCAGCAGCCCGTGATCGAGCTGCTCCTGAAGCACCTGCCCGATGGCTGTCACCGCTTTGGTTGTCTCAACGCGCATCAACGTTACCTATCTGGACTAGACCAGCACTGTTTCGGGGCAGAAGCCGTCAATGGAAACGGCTCCGTCAGCTTTCAGCAAGCCTAGGCACTGCACATGACTGACAGATGACAAAGGCGCTGAACGGTTCGGTCAAGCGCCTGCAATTTCATAGCCAAGTCCTTTTATATCAGCTCTTTAGCCATGGTCTACGCTTATCCCGAAGCCTGAGCGTTGTTGCAAAAGAAATAGGGGCGGACCGCTGGTCGACATCAAAATGTCATCAGAGGCGCCTAGATTGGCTCAGGTATTGCTGACCTAGACCAACACAACCGCAATCGCAGCGTTGATAACGCCCAAAGGAGCTTCGGAATGAAACAGCTTTTCCTGGCATCACTGTTAGGCTCGACCATTGCCCTGTGCACCGCCGCCATGGCGGCTGATACCGATCTGAAAACCCTGGAAGCCGCGGCGAAAGCGGAAGGAGAGGTCAACAGTGTCGGCATGCCCGATAACTGGGCCAACTGGAAAGGTACCTGGGATGACCTGGCCAAGAACTACGGCCTGAAACACATCGACACCGACATGAGCTCGGCCCAGGAAATCGCCAAGTTCGCCGCTGAAAAAGACAACGCCAGCGCCGACATCGGCGACGTCGGTGCAGCATTCGGCCCGATTGCGGTCAAGCAAGGCGTGGTCCAACCGTACAAGCCAAGCACCTGGGCTCAGATTCCTGATTGGGCGAAGGACAAAGAAGGCAACTGGGCACTGGCCTACACCGGCACCATCGCATTCATCGTTAACAAAAAGCTGCTGCACGGGTCGGATACCCCGACTAAATGGGCCGATCTCAAAACCGGCAAATACAAGGTCTCCATCGGCGACGTGAGCACTGCGGCCCAGGCTGCCAACGGAGTTCTGGCTGCTGCTCTGGCTAACGGCGGCGACGAGAAAAACCTCCAGCCCGCGCTGTTGCTGTTCGCCGACATTGCCAAGCAAGGTCGTCTGTCCATGTCCAACCCGACCATCGCCACGATGGAAAAGGGCGAAATCGAAGTCGGTGTGGTCTGGGACTTCAACGGCCTGAGCTACAAGGCGAAGATGGCGAATCCGGATGACTACACCGTACTGATTCCATCCGACGGCTCGGTGATTTCCGGTTACACCACCATCATCAACAAATACGCCAAGCACCCGAACGCCGCCAAACTGGCCCGCGAATACATCTTCAGCGACGCCGGCCAGATCAACCTGGCACGCGGCAACGCTCGTCCGATCCGTGCCGAACACCTGACATTGCCAGCCGATGTTCAGGCTCAGTTGCTGCCTAACGAGCAGTACAAAGACGTGACCCCGATCAAGGACGCAGATGCGTGGGAGAAGACCTCCAAGGCCCTGCCGCAGAAGTGGAACGAAGAAGTCATCGTCGAGATGAAGTAATCCCGTAACTCTTGCAGGAGCGAAGCTCGCTCGCGAAAGCGGACTGTCTGCCAACAACTTTGTTGAATGTCAGCCTCTCTTCGCGGGCAAGCCTCGCTCCTACAGGTTTTGACGATATCTATTGTTTTCGCGGAGTTCCGCCCCTATGAAGCACAACGTCATCCTTGTCGTGCTCGACGGCCTCAATTACGAGGTTGCGCGCCACGCCATGGGGCACCTGCAGGCTTACGTTGGCGCAGGACGCGCGGCGCTCTACAAGCTGGAGTGCGAACTGCCTGCCCTGTCCCGTCCCCTGTATGAATGCATCCTGACCGGCGTCACGCCGATCGACAGTGGCATCGTCCACAACAACGTCTCGCGCCTGTCCAATCAGCGCAGCATCTATCACTACGCCACCGATGCCGGCCTTAAAACTGCCGCCGCGGCCTATCACTGGGTCAGTGAGCTGTACAACCGTTCGCCGTTCGTCGACGCCCGGGATCGTCACACCGACGACCTTTCGTTGCCGATCCAGCACGGACATTTCTACTGGAGCGACCATTACCCGGATTCGCACCTGTTCGCCGACGCGGAAAACCTGCGCCTGCGACATGAGCCGAATTTCCTGCTGGTGCACCCCATGAACATCGACGACGCCGGGCACAAGCACGGCCTCGACACCCCGCAATACCGCAACAGCGCCCGCTTCGCCGACATCTTCCTCGCCGACTACCTGCAAGGCTGGCTCGACGCCGGTTACCAGGTGCTGGTGACCGCCGACCACGGCATGAACAACGACCGCTCCCACAACGGCCTGCTGCCGGAAGAACGCGAGGTGCCGCTGTTCGTCCTCGGTGACGCATTCAGTTTCAATGCCGGGGCCACACCGAAACAGACGGAAATCTGCGGCACCGTCTGCGAACTGCTGGGCGTGGCCCACGACAAACCCGTTTGCCGGGAGCTGCTCAAGTGAACGCCATGACTCGCGGCAAATGGCTGGCAGCCTTGTGCCTGGTGCCCTTCGCACTGTTCTTCATCGTGTTCGAAATCGCCCCGCTGACCTGGGTAATTATCAACAGCCTGGAATCGGAAGAGTCCGGCTGGGGCCTGGCCAACTTCACCCGGATCTTCAGCTCGAAGTTCTACTTGCAGGCGATCCAGTACAGCCTCGAGATCAGTTTCTGGTCCAGCGTGTTCGGGATCATCATCGCTGTACTTGGCGCTTATTCCCTGCGTCGGGTCGACTCGAAGCTGCGCAACTTCGTCAACGCCTTCGCCAACATGACCAGCAACTTCTCCGGCGTGCCCCTGGCTTTCGCGTTCATTATCCTGCTGGGGTTCAACGGCAGCATCACCATCATGCTCAAGCAGGCCGGGATCATCCAGGACTTCAACCTGTACTCGAAAACCGGGCTGATCATTCTCTACACCTACTTCCAGATTCCCCTGGGCGTGCTGCTGCTCTACCCGGCCTTCGACGCCCTGCGTGAAGACTGGCGCGAGTCCGCCGAACTGCTTGGCGCCAACGGCTGGCAATTCTGGCGACACATCGGTCTGCCGGTGCTGACGCCTGCGCTGCTCGGCACGTTCGTGATCCTGCTGGCTAACGCCCTCGGCGCCTACGCCACCGTGTACGCCCTGACCACCGGCAACTTCAACGTGATGACGATCCGTATTGCGGCGATGGTCTCGGGCGACATTTCCCTGGACCCGAACCTGGCCAGCGCCCTGGCCGTGGTACTGGTGGCGTTGATGACGCTGGTGACCGTCGTGCATCAGTTGCTGTTGAAGAGGAGCTACCATGTCTCGCGCTGAATTGGGCCCGGTCGGTGTTTATCACCGCGTCGTGGTGTACCTGCTATTTGCCATTCTGTTGCTGCCGCTGGTCGGCACCTTTATCTACTCGATTTCCAGCAGTTGGTCGGCAACCATTCTGCCGAGCGGTTTCAGCATCAAATGGTACGTGCAGCTGTGGAGCGATCCGCGTTTCCTGAGTGCTTTCGGTCAATCGCTGCTGGTCTGCGTCGGCTCGCTGATCCTGGCGGTGGTGCTCATTCTGCCGCTGCTGTTCGTGGTGCATTACCACTTTCCGAAACTCGACGCGTGGATGAACATCCTGATCCTGCTGCCCTTCGCGGTGCCGCCGGTGGTGTCGTCGGTGGGTTTATTGCAGCTCTACGGGTCGGGGCCGTTCGCGATGGTCGGCACGCCCTGGATTCTGATCGGCTGCTATTTCACTGTGGCGCTGCCGTTCATGTACCGGGCAATTACCAACAACCTGCAAGCCATCAACCTGCACGACCTGATGGACGCTGCCCAACTGCTCGGTGCCAGCACCTGGCAAGCAGCATTCCTGGTCGTATTGCCGAATCTTCGCAAGGGTTTGATGGTGGCGTTGCTGCTGTCGTTCTCGTTCCTGTTCGGTGAGTTCGTGTTCGCCAACATCCTCGTCGGCACCCGCTACGAAACCCTGCAGGTCTACCTCAACAACATGCGTAACAGCAGCGGTCACTTCACCAGTGCGGTAGTGATTTCCTACTTCTTCTTTGTGCTGGTTCTGACCTGGGCGGCCAATATCTTGAACAAGGACAAAAGCGAATGAGCTATGTCAGCGTCCAACATCTACAGAAAAACTACGCTGGCACCACGGTGTTCAGCGACATCAACTGCGAAATCCAGAAGGGTGAGTTCGTCACCCTCCTCGGCCCGTCCGGTTGCGGAAAATCCACGCTACTGCGTTGCATCGCCGGTCTGACTTCGGTGGATGGCGGCAAGATCCTGCTCGATGGTCAGGATCTCGTACCGCTGAGCCCGCAGAAGCGCGGGATCGGCATGGTGTTCCAGAGCTATGCCCTGTTCCCCAATATGACCGTTGAGCAAAACGTCGCCTTCGGTTTGCGCATGCAAAAGGTCAACAGCGACGACAGCCAGAAGCGCGTCGCCGAAGTATTGAAACTGGTGGAGCTGAATGACTTCGCCGCACGTTACCCGCATCAACTGTCCGGCGGTCAATGTCAGCGAGTCGCGCTCGCGCGCTCGTTGGTGACTCGTCCACGTCTGTTGTTGCTGGACGAACCGCTGTCGGCCCTCGATGCGCGCATCCGCAAGCACTTGCGCGAGCAGATCCGTCAGATTCAGCGCGAGCTGGGCCTGACCACGATCTTCGTCACACACGACCAGGAAGAAGCGCTGACCATGTCTGACCGGATTTTCCTGATGAATCAGGGAAAAATCGTACAGAGTGGCGACGCCGAAACCCTGTACACGGCGCCCGTGGATGTTTTTGCGGCCGGCTTCATCGGCAACTACAACCTGCTGGACGCCGACAGCGCCACGAAGCTGCTGCAACGACCGATCACCCATCGCATCGCGATTCGTCCGGAAGCCATCGAACTGAGCCTGAATGGCGAACTCGATGCACAAGTGCGCAGCCACAGCCTGCTGGGTAACGTGATCCGCTACCGGGTCGAGGCCCGGGGCGTGGAACTGGTGGTGGATGTGCTCAACCGCTCGGCGGCCGATCTGCATCCCGATGGTCAGCGTCTGGCGCTTTCCATCGATCCGACGGCCCTGTGTGAGGTAGCCTGATGCCTTTGCTGATGTTGAAGAGAGAACTGCACTGATGGCCCTGGCAATTTTTGATCTGGACGAAACCCTGATCCACGGCGACTGCGCCACCCTCTGGAGCGAGCAAATGGGTCGCCTGGGCTGGGTCGATCCCGAGTCGTTCATGCGTCAGAACAACGAACTGATGGACGCTTACAGCCACGGCAAGCTGCGCATGGAGGATTACATGACCTTCAGCCTCGAACCGATGATCGGCAGGACGCCGGAAGAGATCGATCATCTGGTGGGGCCGTGGGTGGAAGACTTCATCGAGCCGATCATCTTCAGCGACGCCACCAAGGCCATTGCCGCGCACCGCAAAGCGGGTGACCGGATTCTGGTGATCTCGGCGTCGGGTACGCACCTGGTCAGGCCGATTGCCGATCGCTTGGGCATCGACGAGATTCTCGGCATCGAGCTGGAAGTGTTGCATGGGGTTTATAGCGGCCACACCGTCGGCACGCTGACCTACCGCGAAGGCAAGATCACGCGCTTGCTGGAATGGCTGGATGCGGAAGAGGAAAACCTGGAAGGCGCAAGTTTCTACTCGGATTCACGCAATGATTTGCCGTTGTTGTTGAAGGTAGAATTCCCACACGTAGTAAACCCTGATCCTGTATTGCTCGAACACGCCGAAAAAGCCGGCTGGCCGATCCATACCTGGAAGTAATGCAAATCCTGTGGGAGCGTGGCTTGCCCGCGATGAACGATGACGCGGTTTGACTGACACACCGCGTCGCCTGAATCGCGGGCAAGCCACGCTCCCACAAGGACTGCGTTTAGCCTGGGGATCGAGTAAGGCTCTCGTCGATCACCAGCACCAACTTCCCCGCCACCTTATTGGTCGCCAACTCGGCAAACGCCGCTTCCGCATCCCTGATCGGGAACGTCTTCGCCAACTGCGGACTCAACCGCCCTTCGGCAAACAGCGGCCAGACATGCTGGCTCAAATCAGTGAACAGATCCGCCTTGAACTGATCGTCACGACTTCGCAACGTCGAACCCAGCAGTTGCACACGCTTGGCCAGCACCTGCGCCAGATCCAGCTTCGCGTCACGGCCGCCCATCAAGCCGATCAACACCCAACGGCCATCGAGTGCCAGCAGTTTCAGGTTCAGTGCGGCGTAGTTGCCGCCGACCGGGTCGAGGATCACATCGAACGGCCCAAGGTCGCTCAAGCTCTCCAGGTCTCCGGTACGCACAACGCCCCCCTGAGCACCCAGTGCCTCGCAGTAGGCCAGCCGCTCGGCGGAACCGACGCTGACCCAGCACGGGCTGCCAAACGCCTTGCACAACTGAATGGCGGCTGAACCGATTCCACTTGCTCCGGCGTGCAGCAGAACTTTCTCACCAGGCTTGAGCCCGGCCAGATGAAATAAATTTAACCAAACGGTCGCATAGACTTCGGGTAGCGCTGCCGCCTCGGCCAGGGACAATCCTTCCGGCACCGCCAGCACATGCCGTCCGTCGACAACCACCTCTTCGGCCATCCCGCCCCCGGCCAGCAAGGCGCAGACCCGATCACCGACCTGCCAGGACGAGCCCGGGCCGACCTCGCTGATCACCCCGGAACACTCCAGCCCCAGTACCTGACTGGCCCCCGGCGGTGGCGGATAAAGTCCCGCCTTCTGTAACAAATCGGCGCGATTGAGGCCCGCTGCCGCCACCCGAATGCGAACTTGCCCTACATCACATGTAGGACTGGGCTCTTCAAGCCACTCCACTCGACCTTCCACGCCTTGCAATGCTTTCACAGTGCCTCCATAGTGAGTCTGGACTGAGCCCGTAGCTGTAGCGTCGGGCTTTCTTGCATTATGCGACCGGCCCAGGGCCAGTACGAAAGCTCGCACAGGCAGTTTTCGTACAGAACCTGGTGGTACCGGCGACTTCAAAGACGGCCTAATATGCGTGATCAATTGTCCCCGCGTCGAATCAGCATGAAGCATTTTTTCCCCAGCACCGCCCTAGCTCTATTCATTGGCATCGGTCTGCTGCCGATGTCGACCAGTTCTTTTGCAGCCAATAGCTGGGACAAGCTTCAGCCTGATCGTGACGAAGTGATCGCCAGTCTGAACGTGGTTGAACTGCTCAAGCGTCACCACTACAGCAAGCCGCCGCTCGATGACGCGCGCTCCGTGATTATCTACGACAGCTACCTCAAGCTGCTGGACCCGTCGCGCAGCTACTTCATGGCCAGCGACATTGCCGAATTCGACAAGTGGAAAACCCAGTTCGACGACTTCCTCAAAAGCGGCGATCTCAACGCCGGGTTCACCATCTACAAGCGCTACCTGGACCGCGTAAAAGCGCGTCTGGACTTCGCCCTTGCGGAGCTGAACAAGGGCGTCGACAAGATCGACTTCACCGCCAAGGAAACCTTGCTGATCGACCGCAAGGACGCCCCTTGGCTCAAGTCCACCGCAGAGCTCGACGACCTGTGGCGCAAACGCGTCAAGGACGAAGTGCTGCGGATGAAAATTGCCGGCAAGGATTCCAAGCAGATCCAGGAAACCCTGACCAAGCGCTACAAGAATCAGCTGGCGCGTCTGGACCAGACCCGTCCGGAAGACATCTTCCAGGCGTACATCAACACCTTCGCGATGTCCTACGACCCGCATACCAATTATCTGTCGCCGGATAACGCGGAGAACTTCGACATCAACATGAGCCTGTCCCTCGAGGGCATCGGCGCCGTGTTGCAGAGCGACAACGATCAGGTGAAAGTCGTGCGCCTGGTGCCTGCCGGCCCGGCCGACAAAACCAAGCAGGTCGCGCCGGCCGACAAGATCATCGGCGTTGCCCAGGGCAACAAAGAGATGGTCGACGTGGTCGGCTGGCGTCTGGACGAAGTGGTCAAGCTGATCCGTGGTCCGAAGGGCACCGTGGTGCGCCTGGAAGTCATCCCGGCCAGCAATGCGCCGAACGACCAGACCACCAAGATCGTGCCGATCACCCGCGAAGCCGTGAAGCTTGAAGACCAGGCGGTGAAGAAGTCGGTCCTCAACCTGAAACAGGACGGCAAGGACTACAAGCTCGGCGTCATCGAGATCCCCGCCTTCTACCTGGATTTCAAGGCCTTCCGTGCCGGTGATCCGGACTACAAGAGCACCACCCGCGACGTCAAGAAACTGCTGACCGAGCTGCAGAAGGACAAGGTCGACGGCGTGGTCATCGACCTGCGCAACAACGGCGGTGGTTCCCTGCAGGAAGCCACCGAGCTGACCAGTCTGTTCATCGACAAAGGCCCGACCGTTCTCGTGCGTAACGCCGATGGCCGGGTCGATGTGCTGGAAGATGAAAACCCGGGTGCGTTCTACAAAGGCCCGATGGCGTTGCTGGTCAACCGCTTGTCCGCCTCGGCTTCGGAGATTTTTGCCGGTGCCATGCAGGACTACCACCGCGCGCTGATCATTGGTGGCCAGACCTTCGGCAAAGGCACCGTGCAGACCATTCAGCCGCTGAACCATGGCGAACTGAAACTGACCCTGGCCAAGTTCTATCGGGTTTCCGGTCAGAGCACGCAGCATCAAGGCGTTCTGCCGGATATCGATTACCCGTCGATCATCGACACCAAGGAAATCGGTGAAAGCGCCCTGCCGGAAGCCATGCCGTGGGACACCATCCGTGCGGCCATCAAGCCTGCGGTCGACCCGTTCAAGCCGTACATTTCGCAGCTCAAATCCGAGCATGACGTACGCTCGGCCAAAGACGCGGAGTTCGTGTTCATTCGCGACAAACTGGCCCTGGCGCAGAAACTGATGGCGGAAAAAACCGTCAGCCTCAATGAAGCCGATCGTCGTGCACAACACGCCGATATCGAAGCCAAGCAACTTGCCATGGAGAACATCCGTCGCAAGGCCAAAGGCGAAGAGCCGCTCAAAGAGCTGAAGAAAGAAGACGAAGACGCCCTCGCGGCCGAGCCGGACAAGACCAAACCGGAAGACGATGCCTACCTGAGCGAGACCGGCCGGATTCTGTTGGACTACCTGAAACTCAACACCGCGGTCGCCAAGCACTGAGTGGTGACAGGCAAGATGATGGCAATTTAATGCTGACGCCCCCGTAGCGTCATCAAACAGTCATCATTCTGTCGTGAAATAAAGGACTGGGAGCCTCTGCGCTCCCAGTCCTTTTTTTATCGCCAGAGATCGCCATGACCACTACCGAACAGCTGAGTGCGTTGAGTTCAATACTGACTCAAAGCGGTTTGCACAGCCTGTTCCAGCCAATCATTTCGCTCTCCGAGCGACGAATTATCGGCTACGAAGCCCTCAGCCGCGGCCCCTCCAACAGCCCGCTGCACTCGCCTATCGCCCTGTTCGCCGTCGCCCGTCAGGCCGGTCGTTTGAACGAGCTGGAAATTGCATGCCGTGAGAGCGCGTGCCGGCGCTTCAATGAACAGCAACTGCCCGGCAAACTGTTTCTCAACGTATCGCCGGAATCCCTGCTCGAAGCGGCTCACCAACCGGGTCGTACCCTGCAACTGCTGCAGGATTTCGGCATACCGCCCAATCAGGTGGTCATCGAACTCACCGAACAGACCCCGACCGACGATTTCCAGCTGTTGCAAAACGCACTGCATCACTATCGGGCGATGGGCTTCTCCATTGCGCTGGATGATTTGGGAGCGGGTTATTCGAGCTTGCGCCTGTGGTCCGAGCTGCGGCCCGACTATGTGAAGATCGACCGGCACTTCATCGACGGCATTCATCAAGATGCCCTCAAACGGGAATTTGTCGGATCAATCATGCAAATCGCCAAGGCCTCTCGGGCTCAAGTGATTGCTGAAGGTATCGAGCTGCCGGAGGAACTGGCCGTGTTGACCGATATGGGCGTCGACCTGGTCCAGGGTTATTTGCTCTGTCGGCCTCAGGAACATCCGCCAAGGGATGCCAGAAGCCTGATGCCCAAGCAAGACAGCTCCGCCGTGGCGCTGAACGATGAAGGCAGCGACCTCAGCGCCCTTTTGAACGATCAGCCAGCAGTCGCGCGGGATACGCCGACAGCGACGGTACTGGAAGCCTTCCGCCGCCAGGCCAACCTGAACTCACTGGCGGTGCTCGACGAATACGGCCATCCCTGCGGCATCGTTCATCGGCACTCACTCTCGGACGCCCTGCTCAAGCCCTTCGCCACCGACCTGTTCGCCCGCAAGCCGATCAGCCGGCTGATGAATGACGACTTCCTTGCCGTCGAAATGAGTCAGTCGCTGCAACAGGTCAGCCGCCTGATCACCAGCCGCGCCCGACAACGCATCGAAGAAGATTTCATCATTACCCTGAATGGCGGTTACCTGGGGTTGGGCCGGGTAATCGACGTACTGAAGCTGATTACCGAACTGAAGATCCAGCAGGCCCGCTACGCCAACCCGCTGACCCTGCTGCCGGGCAACGTGCCGATCCAGCAGTGCCTGACACGCCTGCTGCAACAGCAACGGGAGTCGGTGATCTGCTACGTGGACATCGACAGCTTCAAACCCTTCAACGACATCTACGGCTACGGCCGTGGGGATGAAGTCCTGCTGTGCCTGGCGCAATGTCTGAATGATCGCGTTGACCCTTCCCGCGACTTTGTCGGCCATATCGGCGGCGACGATTTCCTGCTGGTGCTCGGGCCGGAAGACTGGCGCAAACGGTTGAACCAGTTGCTCGACGATTTCCAGAGCCAGTGCCGGCGCTTCTACCGTAGCGAACACCTGGAAGCCGGCTGCTTCATCGCCCCGAATCGCCAGGGTGTGCGACAGGAGTTTCCGCTGCTGTCATTGTCGATCGGCGTGGTGCATTTACATCCACAGGCCTGTGGACAACTCGATGCGAGCCAGTTGGCGGAGATGGCGTCGCAGGCCAAGCACCACGCGAAGAATGTGCCGGGGTATAGCGTGCATGTGATTGATAGCTTGGCGGTGCCCGGGCGAGAGGATGAAGTGCTCATGGGGCAGCGGTGATTGTTCTGACGCCTTCGCGAGCAAGCTCGCTCCCACAGTGGATCTTCAGTGTACATAGATCCCCTGTGGGAGCGAGCTTGCTCGCGAAGGCGTCAGACCAGTCGACTCAAATCAAAAGGTTCACTCTGAACCGCGAGACGCCAACTCTTTCAGTTTGATCTCAGCCAACGGATGCCCGGCCTTCGCGGCCATCCCCCAAAACCGCGCCGCCTCAACTGGATCCGGCGCCTTGCTCGCCGTCCCGGCCAGGCTGATCACACCCACCTGATACGCCGCCTTGCCATCGCCCGCCAACGCCGCCAGGCGCAGCAATCGGACACCTTCCTCACGAGCCCCCAGACCAACGCCGCGAAAGGCCAGAATGTGGCCATAGAAGCTTTGAGCGCCGACGTCACCCAGGTTGGCCATGCGCGCGAACTGGCCTTCGAGCCAGCTCCAGCCGCGGGGTTGGCGGACGAACCACGACCAGTGAAAAAGCCGTCGGGCCAGCCAGTAGCCGGCCCGCGCCTTGATTCGCAAAAACACTCAGGCCTCAGCCGATTCGGGGTATTCGTACTCGAAAACCCGCACCACTTCCGAGGCATGCCAGGACGCGGCAGCGACACCATCCGACGGCCCGGAGAAACGCCCCAGTCTCTCGACACATTCAAAGAAACCGGTGCGCGGCAGGCGGCTGGCGCCCTGGCTGATCACCAGTGAACTGCGCAATGGCTGCTCCGCCTTGGCATCCAGCGCCGCCAGATGTTCAAGGGCTGCCGTCAAGGTTTGCATGGCGGGTGTCGGAAGCTGCAAACGCTCCAGCAACGCGCGATAAGTCAGCAGATGTCGCTGGCGGCGCGCCTGATCCAGTTCGCCCAGCAAACCGTCCCAATGTTGACGACTGATGCGTACGCTCACGATTCGTCCCTCCACCCTGGCACCGTCAATTCCCAGGCCAGGCTGCGGCGAATCGCAGCGTCGGGTTGACGCTCGCCACTTTCGATCAAGGCCAGATAAGACGGGCTGATGCCTACCGTGCGGGCGAGCGCCTCGATGGCGATGCCCTTCCCTTCGCGCAAACTGCGTAGTTGATCCAGACCCGGAAGAATCTGGTCTGGAGTGGCCGCGTGACGCACTGGCGCGTCCGGCGACGGTCGCTCATTGATGCCTGCTGCTTTCAGTAGAGCCTGATACTGAGCCCACGGCAAAACCGCATATTCGGGCTCGCCTTCGCGTGTGATTATCTGAATATCCATGACTTCCCCGTAGGACAACGACACTTAGCGAGTCGGCGCTTTTCCCTAGAAGTGTAATCCTAACAGCGGCCAAGGTCGCGGGGGTATGAATATAGGGATGATCCTGAATCGACTCAGGTTTTTTTCGGGCCCTGAAGCTGAAGTTGCTCCGGGGTATCGGGCAGTCGTTCGACCACGGCGAGCTTCTCTGGCAACTGGCGTTTGCGCCATGCGCGGAAAGCATTGAGTTCGTCATCGAGGACTTTCATCAGCCAGGCAAGCACGGCAATGTCATCGAGCATGCCGAACATCGGGATGAAATCCGGGATCGCATCCACCGGGCTCAGGAAGTACATCAGGCCTGCCACCACCGAGATCAGCGCTTTCGGGCTGATGGCGCGGTATTCGCCACGCCAGTACGCCAGGCACAGCGCCTGCAACAGACGCAGGTCGTCTTTGAGCTTGCCCAATCGGTTGCCCTGGCTGGCGCCTTTGCTGGCTACCGCGAACAGCAGCGTCGGCAATCTTCCACGGGCGAGCAGGCGTCCGGCCAATGGCAGGAAACGAGCGAAATTCCAGGGTGCTTTCATCATTCCTCCCGCTGAAATGTTATCCACACAAATTGTGGATAACCTTGTGAACAGACCTGCATTTCACGGCTGAAAGCCCCGTTTCATAAGGGCTTTGCTCAGATCGGGCGTTTTTTACTCACATAAAAAAACCCAAGATTTCATTGACTTGGCGCTCTGGCGCGGTTAGCACAGGCGTCCTCAATGGCTATGACTCCAGCGTACTGCGTCCGTTCGCTTTGTTTACCCTCACCAACCGCCAGATGCAACAACGCCCCGCATAAGCGAGGCGTTGTTGTCAGAGCAGACGCTGATTACTTCGCGGCGTCGTCTTGCTTGGCTGGATCCTTGATCGCCAGCAGTTCCAGGTCGAATACCAGCACCGAGTTGGCTGGAATCGCCGGGCTTGGGCTTTGTGCGCCGTAAGCCAGTTCGCTAGGGATGTACAGTTTGTACTTCTCGCCAACGTGCATCAGTTGCAGGCCTTCGACCCAACCCGGGATCACACCGCTGACCGGCAGATCGATCGGGCTGCCGCGCTCGACGGAGCTGTCGAAGACGGTGCCGTTGGTCAGGGTGCCGGTGTAGTGGACAGTCACTACGTCGGTCGGCTTAGGCTGTGCGCCATCGGCTTTCTTGACCACTTCGTATTGCAGGCCCGAAGCTGTGGTGGTGACACCGGCTTTCTTGGCGTTGTCTTCGAGGAATTTCTTGCCGGCGGCTGCCGACTCTTCACTCATTTTGGCCATGCGCTCTTCAGCACGCTTTTGCAGCGCAGCGAAGGCTTCGACCAGTTCTTCGTCCTTCAGCTTCTGTTCTTTCTTGCCGACGGCATCTTCGATGCCTTGGGCTACGGCTTTGGAGTCCAGGTCATCCATGCCTTCCTGAGCCAGGCTCTTGCCCATGTTCAGGCCAATCCCGTAGGAAGCTTTCTGCGCCGGGGTTTTCAGCTCTACGCTGGTCTGCGAATCACATCCCGCAAGTACCAGGCTAACCAGGGCCACCGCCGCCGCCAACCGATGCTGTTTCATGCTATTTCCTTGTTCATGCGCCTAAAGGGCAATCGAGTAAAGCCGCGAGCTTATCAGGCGGCCACGACCAATGGCTACCGGCATGAGAGCAGGAAACTTCTGATAAGTTCAGGTGTTTTAACGCATTTCCGGAATCAGATGATGAAGCTTCTGTCATCTTCGCCTCACAGACACATCTGAGCTGTCCCACAACATCTGGCGTAATGGCCACTTGCCGCACGTCTGTAGCTAAGGCATAAGAGAGCGACAAATCGACAAGGATGTTTATCTTGCGCCTCTTTTATCGCTTGCTGGTTCTGATCGTTGCGCTGCTGGGCGTGCTCCTGGCCGTGATTCTGTATTACGTCGCCAATCCCAAACTGCCGACCTGGACGCCTGCGCAGCAGGTGCATTACCTGGAACAGTGGAGCGCGACCGACCGCCAGACCTACTACTTCACGCCCCAGGGCACTCAAGTCAAAGGCTTACGCTACGACTGGTTCAGCGCGCTCGAACTGCCTTTCTCGCAACAACGATTTGCCGCTCCGGAGTACCTCGCACGCTTTGGTTTTCTGGTCGATCCCGGGCAAAAAACCACGCCCGGCAACCCCGGCAACCTGCCCGTGGGTTTTGCCCGCCATCAAAATCCTGGCAGCCAGGATCAGTTTCTGGACATCACCTGCGCCGCCTGCCACACCGGCGAGCTGCGCTTCAACGGCCAAGCCATCCGCATCGATGGCGGATCGGCGCAGCATGTCTTGCCGTCCAGCGTTCCTACACTGCGAGGTGGCAGTTTCGGACAGGCGCTGGTCGCCAGTCTGGCTTCGACTTACTACAACCCATGGAAATTCGAACGGTTCGCCCGCAACGTGCTGGGCCAGGACTACGACGATCGGCATCAACAACTGCGTAAAGACTTCAAGACTTCGCTCGACACCTTCCTCAAAGTTGCCTGGAACGATACCCATCGAGGCCTTTACCCGACCGAGGAAGGCCCTGGCCGCACCGACGCGTTCGGGCGCATAGCCAACGCCAGTTTCGGTGACGCGATTTCCCCGGCCAACTACCGGGTGGCCAACGCTCCGGTCGATTACCCGCAACTGTGGGACATGTGGACCTTCGACTGGGTGCAGTGGAACGGCTCGGCACAGCAGCCGATGGCGCGCAATATCGGTGAGGCCCTGGGGGTAGGCGCCACGCTGAACTTCTTCGACAGCAACGGGCAGCCTCTTAGGGCGGACGACCGTTACCCGTCCAGCGTCCGAGTGCGCGATCTGCACCAGATCGAAGAAACCCTGCAGCGACTCAAACCGCCGGCCTGGCCGGAAGACCTGCTGGGTGCTATCGACAAACCGCTGGCGGCCAAGGGCCGTGCGCTGTTTGCGGAAAACTGCGCCGGTTGTCACGTCCCGCGGACGACCCGGGAAGGCGAGCGCTGGGTCCAGCATTTGCACATGCTGCCCGTCGACGTCATCGGCACCGATCCGACTGCCGCGAACAACATCGCCAACCACCGTTTCGATCTGACGGCCCTTCAATGGGACCCCGCAGAGCTTGCGCAGATGGACGTGAAGTTGCACCCCGAACCCAAGGAACAACTGGACTTGAGCCAGCTGTCGGTGGCCAAGGGCCTGGCCTACGTCACCGCATTCGTCGAGAACCGGGCTTACCGCGAGGCCGGGATCACAGCGGCAGAAAAGCCACGGCTCGACGGCTTCGGCCTGCCGATCGGCGTTCGTGAAAAAATCGCCTACAAGGCCCGTCCTCTGGCGGGCGTATGGGCGACGGCGCCGTTTCTGCACAACGGTTCGGTGCCGAGCATCTATCAATTGCTCTCACCCCAGGATGAACGCGCGACCACCTTCTACAAAGGCACGTTCGACTACGACCCGCGTCATCTGGGCTATCGCACCGAAGCCTTCACCAACGGTTTCCTGTTCGATACGCGCATTACCGGCAATCACAACAGTGGCCATGAATTCCGCGCCGGTGAGCGCGGCAACGGGGTCATTGGCCGGTTGCTGCAACCCGGGGAGCGCTGGGCGCTGCTGGAGTACCTGAAAGTGTTGGGCGGCCCGCTGGAGGCGCAATTGCCATGATCATGACCACCTTCAAAAAAGATTTACCGATGCTCGCCCGGTTCTGGTTGTGGCTGGGGCGTCTGCTCGGCAAAACCCTGCTGATTCTGCTGTGCATCGGCCTGCTTGGCTGGGCGCTGGTGACCGCATGGTATGCCTGGCAGCACCGCGGCCCGGTCTCGGCGCTGGAGCAGATCCCGGATGGCGAAGCGGCCATGACCCGGGATGTGATTCAGACCGCCGTGCGCATTGTCGATCAACACCGTGAAAGCACCCGCTACCTGCGCGACGCCCATGCCAAGGCCCATGGCTGCGTGAAGGCCGAGGTGCAGGTACTGCCGGAACTGGCGCAGGACCTGCGTCGCGGCGTCTTCAGCGAACCGGGCAAGCGTTGGCAGGCGACCATGCGCCTGTCCAACGGCAACGCTTATCCGCAGTTCGACAGCATGCGGGATGCCCGGGGCATGGCGATCAAACTGCTGGATGTGCCAGGCAAGCAACTGCTCGGCAACCGACAAGGGCAACACGAGCAGGACTTTGTGATGTTCAGCCATCCGAACTTCTTTGTCAGCGATGTCGCCGAGTACCGTCAGAATGTCGCGGCTCAGGCTGACGGAAAAAAGGTCATGGCGTTTTTTCCTGGCTGGGACCCGCGCACCTGGCAGATCCGCCATTTGTTTATCGCCCTGGCGACACTGTCGCCGCCGCCGGAAAGCCCGACACGCACCACTTATTTTTCGGTATCGCCCTACAAGTTCGGCGAGGCCAATGCCAAGTTCCGGGTGATGCCTGATGCGGAAAACTGCCCCGCCTACACCTTGCCCAAGCAGAACCAGGACCTGCCGAACTTCCTGCGTAACGCCCTGACTCAACAGCTGTCCACGGATCGGGTGCCGGCGTGTTTTGTCTTGCAGATCCAGCGCCAGGATGCGAACAGGTTCATGCCGATCGAGGACACCAGCATCGAGTGGCGCGAGCAGGATGCACCGTTCGAAACCGTAGCCCGGATCACCCTGCCCCCTCAGGACTTCGACACCCCGGCGCAGAATCTGCAATGCGACAACCTGTCGTTCAACCCGTGGTTCGGTCTGGAGGCTCATCGGCCCATTGGCGGTATCAACCGGCTGCGCAAGGCCGTGTACGAAGCGGTCAGCGACTACCGGCATGCTCGCAACGCCGAGCAGTAAGCAGAAACGAAAAAAGCGACCCGAGGGTCGCTTTTTCAATGGAAGCCAGCCTGAGCCGAACCCCGGACAGCAAAAAGCCCGCATTTAGCGGGCTTTCCGTGGTGACCTGGCGTTCAGCGTTCCAGGTTACCGAATATGGCGCAGCGGACGGGACTCGAACCCGCGACCCCCGGCGTGACAGGCCGGTATTCTAACCGACTGAACTACCGCTGCGCGTAGCGTTGAAAGTAAGTGGTGGGTGATGACGGGATCGAACCGCCGACATTCTGCTTGTAAGGCAGACGCTCTCCCAGCTGAGCTAATCACCCTTTACCTTCGTTGCGGGGCGCATTGTGCCACAGATTTTCATAACATGTTGATTTAATTGATAAATAATTCAAAAAAATCTGAAAACCAGTGAAACGACGCATCCTGCAGGAACTTCAGGCAGAAAAAAACCCGCGTTAGCGGGCTTTTCCGTGGTGACCTGGCGTTCAGCGTTCCAGGTTACCGAATATGGCGCAGCGGACGGGACTCGAACCCGCGACCCCCGGCGTGACAGGCCGGTATTCTAACCGACTGAACTACCGCTGCGCGTAACACTTGAAGCGAATGGTGGGTGATGACGGGATCGAACCGCCGACATTCTGCTTGTAAGGCAGACGCTCTCCCAGCTGAGCTAATCACCCTTCACTTTCGGTGTGGCGCGCATTCTACGGAGCGACCTCACCTCTGGCAAGCACTTTTTTAAATAATTTTTTCAGGCCTTCCAAAGGCTTAGAGAAGGGTTGGCCTATGGCGCCACGAAGAGAATAATGCCCCACTTTGTATAAAGGAGAGACTCGCCCCATGTGGTTCAAAAACCTGCTTATCTATCGCCTGACCCAAGATCTGCCTTTTGATGCCGAGGCGTTGGAAACTGCACTGGCCACCAAACTGGCGCGTCCCTGTGCAAGCCAGGAGTTGACCACCTACGGTTTCGTTGCGCCCTTCGGCAAGGGTGAGGATGCCCCCCTGGTGCACGTCAGCGGCGACTTCCTGCTGATTAGCGCGCGCAAAGAAGAACGCATCCTGCCGGGCAGCGTCGTGCGCGACGCCGTGAAGGAAAAGGTCGAAGAGATCGAAGCCGAACAAATGCGCAAGGTCTACAAAAAGGAACGCGACCAGATCAAGGATGAAATCATCCAGGCCTTCCTGCCTCGTGCCTTTATCCGCCGCTCGTCGACCTTCGCAGCGATCGCGCCGAAACAGGGCCTGATCCTGGTCAACTCGGCCAGCCCGAAACGCGCCGAAGACCTGCTCTCTACCCTGCGTGAAGTGATCGGCACGCTGCCGGTACGTCCGCTGACCGTGAAGATGTCGCCGACCGCCACCATGACTGAATGGGTCACGACCCAGAAAGCCGCGGACGATTTTTTCGTGCTGGACGAGTGCGAACTGCGCGACACCCACGAAGACGGCGGTATCGTGCGCTGCAAGCGTCAGGACCTGACCAGCGAAGAAATCCAGCTGCACCTGAGCACTGGCAAAGTGGTCACTCAGCTGTCGCTGGCGTGGCAGGACAAACTGTCTTTCGTCCTCGACGACAAAATGGTGGTCAAGCGCCTGAAGTTCGAGGATCTGCTGCAGGACCAGGCGGAACAGGACGGTGGCGAAGAGGCCCTCGGCCAGCTGGACGCGAGCTTTACCCTGATGATGCTGACCTTCGGCGACTTCCTGCCAGCGATGGTTGAAGCGTTGGGTGGTGAAGAGATGCCGCAAGGGATCTGATTATCCAAATCGGCGGCGCCTGTAAAAGATCGCAGCCTGCGGCAGCTCCTACATTGGAATGCGTTTCCCTGTAGGAGCTGCCGCAGGCTGCGATCTTTTTTTGCGAGCAGCGTATGCTTAGCTCCCTAACGCTTTCTTACAATAAGGATCAGGCCATGCGCGCACTGGCTGCATTGAGTCGTTTTGTCGGCAACACCTTCGCTTACTGGGTACTGATTTTCGCCGTCGTGGCTTTCCTGCAACCGGCGTGGTTCATTGGCCTGAAAGGCGCCATCGTGCCGTTGCTGGGGCTGGTCATGTTCGGCATGGGCCTGACCCTAAAACTCGAAGACTTCGCCGAAGTCGCTCGCCATCCATGGCGCGTGGCACTGGGCGTAGTCGCCCATTTCGTGATCATGCCCGGCGTGGCGTGGTTGCTCTGCCAGGTATTCCATCTGCCGCCGGAAATCGCCGTCGGTGTCATCCTGGTCGGTTGCTGCCCGAGCGGCACCTCGTCGAACGTGATGACCTGGCTCGCTCGCGGAGATCTGGCGCTCTCAGTGGCCATCGCGGCCGTGACCACCCTCCTCGCTCCGCTGCTGACTCCGGCGTTGATCTGGTTGCTGGCGTCGGCCTGGTTGCCGGTGTCGTTCATGGAGCTGTTCTGGTCGATCCTGCAAGTGGTGCTGCTGCCCATCGTGCTCGGCGTGGTCGCCCAACGTGTGCTCGGTGATCGGGTTCGCCACGCAGTGGAAGTATTACCGCTGGTTTCGGTTGTCAGCATCGTGATCATCGTCACGGCTGTGGTTGCCGCCAGCCAGGCGAAAATCGCCGAGTCCGGCCTGCTGATCATGGCCGTGGTGATGCTGCACAATAGCTTCGGCTATCTACTGGGGTACTTCACCGGACGCCTGTTCAAGCTGCCACTGGCCCAGCGTAAATCCCTGGCGCTGGAGGTCGGCATGCAGAACTCCGGTCTGGGTGCTGCGCTGGCCAGTGCACACTTCTCACCGCTGGCGGCGGTGCCGAGCGCGTTGTTCAGTGTATGGCACAACATTTCCGGGGCGTTGCTGTCGACGTATTTCCGCCGCATGAGCGAGAAAGAAGATCGGGAAACAGCGGCTCGGCAAGCGACTGAGTAAGGGGCAAACTTGATCCCCGGTTTAATGATGGGCACTATACTGCGCAACGCGAGGACGACCTCGCGGCTCGATCGAGTCATTAATCTGGGGACGACCCCGTCAATCGATGGAGGTCTTTCATGTCCTGGATCATTCTGTTTTTCGCCGGCCTGTTCGAAGTAGGCTGGGCTGTCGGCCTGAAATACACCGATGGTTTCAGCCGCCCTCTCCCCACCGCACTGACCGTCGCCGCCATGGCCATCAGCCTTGGTCTGCTCGGCCTCGCCATGAAGGAGCTGCCGCTGGGCACCGCCTATGCGATCTGGACAGGTGTGGGCGCCGTCGGCACGGTCATCGCCGGGATCATCCTGTTTGGTGAATCCATGGCGCTGTTCAGGCTCGCCAGTGTGGCTTTGATCATTGCCGGGTTGATTGGACTGAAAGTCAGCGCCTGATCATTATCCGCCCCTACAAAAAAGCCCGCTCCCTTGGCGATACCGGGGGAGCGGGCTTTTTCATGGCATGAACAACGGATCAGCTTTCAGCCAGCGCCATGCGCTCACGCGCCACCACCGGAGCTTTCTCCACATATTCAAGCTGCATGCAGCGTTCCAGGAACAGGAACATGTAGTCGTAGCTCTTGCAGACGGCTTGACGCAATTCCGCTTGCAGGGCCTTGCTCGGGTTCATCCCCGCCAGCGTGCAGATGATTTCCAGCGCTTCCCATGGATGGGCGTCGTCGTACTGGGCATGCATCTTCAGCCACTTCATGGCCCGTTTGCGGTCTTCCTCGGGGAACGCTGCCGCGTAGACACCACTGGAACAGACCAGCGCCGACCATTCGCCGGTCGCGCCTTCAATGGCGTAATTGGTGGCGGCAATGGCAACGATCAACGAATCCGCCGAACTGGTGTGCCAGCACCAATGGCTCAAGGCGTGAAGCTCAGGGGCCACCTGTTGCGCCTGCAGATCCTCCAGGCTGACACCGTGAGCACGGCTCCAGTGCACCCAGTAATCGGCATGGTTCAATTCCACACGAATGTTGCGCATCAACCAGCGTCGCGCCATGTCCTCGCCGGGATGGCGGGCAAAACGGGTCTTGGTCAGGTTTTGTGCCATGTACAACGCGAACTGTTCGACCACCGGCCAGCCACCGATAAGGTAGTGACGCATGGTCCTTGCGCTGAGTTTGTTATCACGCATGCGCTTATACAATTCGTGTTCGACAACCCGGCGTTTACTCTTGCTGCAGTCCAGGATTAGTTGCTGAGCCCAGACGGGATAACTTGCAGCGTCCATGAGAGGGCCGGTTCGGTTGAATGTCTCGATCACTGTCGGATTCCTTTTGATTGTGATTGTAAGGATCAGCAGGAGATTTCAACGGAACGTGCCAGGTGCCTTGAACAACAAGGGCTGAGGCCTGGCAGGACGACTTTGCAAACTATCGCAGGTAAACAAATGCGGGCGTTCAATGACATACCCTTGAGCGTAATCCACCCCGATCTCCAGCAATGCCTGCTCGATCTGGGGTGACTCGACAAACTCGGCAATCGTGCGTTTACCCATGACATGACCGATGTGATTGATCACTTCGACCATGGCGCGGTTAATCGGGTCGTCCAGCATATCCTTTACGAAACTCCCGTCGATCTTCAGGAAGTCTACAGGCAAATGTTTCAAGTAAGCGAATGAGGACATACCGGCGCAAAAATCATCAAGTGAGAAGTGACAACCTAAGCCTTTGAGTTCATTAATAAATCGAATTGCACTTCCAAGATTGGAAATGGCGCTGGTTTCAGTGATTTCAAAACAAATCATTTCAGGCGGTATGGAGTATGTAACGAACTGTTCACGCAGAAAGTCCAGAAACGCCTCATCTCCGATAGTTGTGCCTGACAGATTAATCGCACACATCGCCAATGGTCCTTTGCGCTGTTCGGCCATGCACTGGGCAATAACTTTGAATACATTCTCTACAACCCAGCGATCAAGAGAAGTCATCAGGCCATAACGTTCGGCGGCCGGAATAAAACTGTCAGGCAATATCATCCGGCCGGCTTCGTCATGCAGGCGCAATAGAATTTCGATATGTCCGCCACCCTGCTCGACATGACCCAGGGCCGCGATTTCCTGCGCGTACAAACAGAAGCGGTCTTCTTCCAGCGCCATGTGCAAACGCTGTACCCAGGCCATTTCGCCGAAACGCAGAGACAGTTCCGAATCATCGGCGTGATAGACCTGAACCCGGTTGCGGCCCTTTTCCTTCGCCATGTAGCAAGCCATGTCGGCCGCGCGCAGCGACGCTTCGAGCGTGGTCGGGGTCTGCGCGACATGAACCAGCCCGATACTCACGGTGGTCACGAACGGGCGACCTTTCCAGACAAAATGCAGGTTCTGTACGGTCTGGCGCAGCCCCTCGGCGATTTTCTCCGCGGCTTCCGGGGCACAGTTCTCCAGCAGGATGCCAAATTCGTCGCCGCCCAGCCGCGCCAGCGTATCGCCTTCGCGCAAACCCGATTGCAACAACGCACAGATATGCCGCAACAACTCGTCACCCGCTGCGTGGCCGCAGGTATCGTTGACCAGTTTGAATTGATCCAGATCGAGGAACATCAACGCATGGCGCGCCGGCTGTCGTGTCAGGTTGTGTAGCGCCTGCTCGAGGCGATACTCGAACTCCCGGCGATTGGCGAGCCCGGTCAAGGCATCATGGGTCGCCTGCCAGGACAGATTGGCAATGTATTGCCGCTCCTGTGTCATGTCGTGCAGCACCAGCACGGTGCCGCTGACCTTGCCGGCATTGTGGATCGGCGCGCCGACCAGTGTGACTGAAACCGTGCTGCCATCCAGCCGCTGGATCAGTTTGGAATGTTCGCTACCGCCGCTGAGCTGACCGCTGAGGATGTGTTCGATCAGCGTGAAGCCATCGGCCTGGGCGTTCTCGTCCAGCAGATTGAACAGCGCGGCCAGGGGCAAACCTGTCGCCTGCTCGGCCTTCCAGTGCGTCAACGCCTCGGCGGCCGGGTTCATGTAGGCAATCGTGCCATCGACATGGGTGGTGATCACACCATCGCCAATCGATTGCAGGGTGATTTGCGCGCGTTCTTTTTCCAACTGCAGCGCGTCCGCGAACGCATGGCGCTGCTTGAGCAGTTTGTGCGTGCGCATCAGGGCCAGGATGATCAAACCCAGGGCCGTGGCGAGGTTGATCACCAGCAACAGCCGCAGGATCATCCGCGAGCCCTCGCCCAAGGCATCGCTGAAGGCCTTCGCCGCCGGTGTCACACTTTCGTTGATGACGAATATCTGATCCTTCCAGCGCTTGATATCGGCATCGGTGGCCTGGCCGGTGGTGATGCGCTGATGCATCTCCCGCGCAATGCCATCGAGTTCCACCAGATACGCATCGCCCACCCTCCAGAGATCGATGGCTTTCTCGTGGTAACTGAAGTGCCGGAAATTCAGGTACAGCCAGATCACACTGGTGATGTCATCCGGGTGGTTGCCGCCCTTGAGGATCGCCACGCGCGCGGCTTCGATATTCGGCGGCTGATGGTCCAGCGCCACACGCAACTCATGGCCCCCTTGAGGCACGGCAATCGCGTTCAGGTATTTGTTGAATATCGTCTCGTCGTGACTGTCGGCGTAAAGATTGAGGTAATAGATGGCGTCTTTCTGGCCCTTGGACCAGAGGCTTTCACCGGCAACATAGCCGCGCACCGCTGAAAGTACATAAAGGCTGACGCCGCCCAGCAAGGCCTGAAACAGCACGACGGCGATAAATGGCCAGACAATGCCCAACAACCGTGGCGTTCCGAGAGTCCGCGTCTGATTCATGAGGTCCCTTGTTATAGCACTGCCAGATCAGCATCCAACGTGATCGCTACAGCTAGACTAGGGTGCGTTCAGGCTCCCGGCAAGCAAGAAGGCCTTTCGTGCGAACAAGTCTGCAAAAAGGGCGGTTTTTCCGTGCGCAGCCAGTGGCCAGAGCAACAAACCGCCCTGCGAAAAACGCTCTGCGCAATATAAATGTACCGCCCTCGCTCTCTGTTTTTCGCTTGAAATCGGTTCACGCCTCCATCGCTCTTTGAGCGATGCGTAGATAAACCGACAACCAAGAGAAAAATCTCATGCAAACCATGACTTCAACCGAAACCGTGAGCGCATCAACACCCGCGCCCTCTTTCGAGGCTGAGTTACATACAGGCCAGCTCGAAGACTATGAACTACTGCTATCCACTGTTCGTGACACACCTGACAATTTCGTTTGGCCAGAATTACCGCTGCGACCTTCTTCACCACTCACAAGGGTGAGCGAAGACGGGTACAAAGCGCTATGGCAGGTGCTACGCGACAGGGACTACATCGACATGTGCACAAAGCATCAATGGGTACAGGGAGAATTGTACGTCGCGCTTAAAGACGGGAAGTATGTCTACAACACCTGGACCACCACAGGTTACAGAGCCAATGTGGAACTGACAGGACACGCAAAATGGGAAGCACTAATACCCCGAATCGAACGCACAGCTAACTTATTGGGAGGAAAGCTGAACTCCAACCGTCAAATCAGCTTTGACGGGATGTGCTGGTTTTACGGCATTGCGTCGTGGCCCAGGAACGCGCAGAAAGAAAATGACGCAATTAACGTCCTGCAAGAAAAAATCGCCAGTCACCGCTTGAAGCTAGAGGAAGATTTTGAAGCCCTCGATCTGAGAAGAAACCTTACAGAAAAAGAAGTGGCAACGACCTTCCCCGATACACAACTCGACTCGCAGCAACTGCATACCGACCAGGTCCGCGCCGAAATAATCGAAGTGGTCAATCAGTTAGTGCCTGAGAACGGCACATCACCCCTGACTTATCTCGCCAAGGACATTCTTTCAACGGCGACGACTGAACAAGTTCGCGCTACGCCGACCGTTTATCTTGAAAGAATCCTGCACAGTGCTGCTGCGGCGAAGTTGGGAAACACCCTGCTGACAACGATGGACTGGTATGGAGGTAAAACCGGTGAGGAGACTTCGCCTTACATCCAGACAAAGTTGATCGCCAATGCGCTGCAGTATTGGCTATCGGCGATAACCAATGATAACCCAGCCTTCATTGCAGGTTACAACTTGCAGGCCCGTTCAAACTGGGGGAAGAGTTATGCGGCGATTCGGACTGAGTTTGAAGCCCATCTGCTGACTTCAAAACGGGCGTCCTCGGAAAAAGAAGCAATAGTCATTGCACGGTTGTTTCTGCCTCGATTTCCGACCGAGTTCCGTGTCGCCGATATCCCGGTCGATCTTGCCTACCGAAGCTCGATTGTCTGGGTCAATTTCCTGAATGGCGTGAATATCATCAAGGCGAGTGATCCCGTCTCGCTGGACAGATTGACCTTTGAGCAGTTGCTCAATTTACCAATGCTGCGAGCTACCGGGGCAACGCCAGATGAGTTGAAACTCATCGGATTGGCGAGGTTGCTTCCGACTCTGGACTGGGCTGTCACCCAGGGGATCATTCCCCAGAAAAACAATAAAGATTACACCGTTGAAGACATTGATCTGGCGTTATCCGAACTGGATAAACACACGACTGACCTGAATGAGGCAATGAAGCGCATCAATGAAGCGCCGCCCAAGCGGCTGTCCATTGCCGAAGCGGAAATGAAAAAGCTCTTTGGAAAGGACGCCTTCCTTTCCGACGGTCGAAAGCTGGCCAGGTTTGATGAACTGGGATCGATCGGTTTTCGTGACACACCGGTGCTCAAGGGTAAGGAGTTCAAGTATTACTCGTTCGTCGATGTACTGGCATCGGGCAAGTTCGATGATCAGAAAAAATGGCTGGTGACTCAAGACGACGGTGAATCCATCAGCAAGCGATGGATTCGAATAGATGAAAATAGAACGATAAAGACCGAAGGGGCCTGGCCTTTACCAAAACCGATGCCTGACAGTATTCCGCTGGTTTTATCACCGTTCAAAAAGTTGCCCGATGTCGAAGCGCTGTTCAACAACGACTTCAATCGCTACCTGAAAACAATCACGTCAGCCTATGAAACCTTGATCAGATCCCTGCTGGCCTCACTTCCATTTTCCGAGCGTCAAGCCCTGGAGTTCGGCGAAGTCAGGGTCTACAGCCTGAGAAAGAGTGCCCCCTACACACCCGCACAGGAAGAGACCCCTGCATCAATTCTGGCGCTGAGAGCCCGCAATGGCTTGATCCTGCAAACGACACATAACACTGAAACCGTCTTTCACGAGCTACTGCCCAGGGCGGGCATGATTCGCCGTCTCGACACATTCGATGCTGAACTGTTAGGAGGCAGGGTTATTCCCAAAGGCACCCTTCTTGACGGTACTGATGTGCATATGTGGGGCGAAAAGAATTTGCCCTTTGACTGGGAGGCTCATTCAAACGGCGGCGCGCCAAAAAACAATGCTCGCTGCTCTGCGATCGTCGAACAGCTGGGGCCTGTTCTGAGTGGCATTTGCGATGACACAGTGACTGCGCAAAGCGTCCCCAAGACATTAACGTCCTGCCGCTCAGCGAAGATCAGCAATCACATTGCAACTCAACTGCTGTTCGTGGCTCCGGAAGATCTGCGTAGCATCGGCTACGGACAAACCCGGTTTGAGCTTGAAGAAGCTAAACGTAAAAAAATATTCAGGATCGCAAAAATTTTCGTGCCGTTCTGGAACAGCATCGAGGACGTAACGTCAGGCGACAGAAGCCGAATACAAATGGGAGTCATCGGTCTGTTTTTCGATGTGCTTGCATTCGGACTCCCGATGGGCAAGTTTGCCGCGGGCTCGGCAAGACTTGTCAGCGTTTCCGGTCGACTGACTCTGCGCGCAACTCAACAGTCGTTGGCATCACTTACGAAAAACCTTGTGATCTCGACGCTTCAAGCCCTTAACCCGATCGATGCCGTGTATTCCCTGCTTAAAGGGTTGGGACACATCCTGAAGGGGATAGGAACGACGTTTAGACTCGCAAAACAATTGAGCAACGTCCGTTACTTCGAGTACGTGCGCAGCCTGCCTCAGCTTGGCGATGCGGGTCGCTGGAAACCATGGGTGGCCGGCGATCAGTTAGCCAGCGTCAAGGGTGTTGACGACGTACCGGTACGCAACCTGTCGACCACTGGTACATCCGATTTCCGCCTGCTTGACCCGCTATCGTCCAAACCCTATGGCCCCTCAGTACATGCTCAATCAAGTGGTCTTTCATTAGGACGGTCTCATTACAGCACGCTGGAAAAAAACACCCACCACGTCACTGTCGAGCTCGCTGAAAACGCTCGCGTGCGCGAAGTACTTGAAGTCGATGGCCGGACAACGCTGTTTGTCGACGATGTTCCTTATCGATTGAAGAACGACAGACTATGCCGCGCGGACTTGATAGAAGTTGATGACGTATTCAAGGCAATCCCTTGCCGTGTACGTCGCGCGCCCGGCCCAGCGCGGTGTCAAACAAGCTATGTCCTTCGCGCCCCCGCTCCCACCCCAGACATCGGTAGTTACGACGACAGCAAAGGCTGGGCCCCCTGGTTCGGAGACAGCATTTACACCCCAGCAACTAACAGGACGCCGATGCTGGTAACTTCGGTCGCCGCACACTCGACACTCCCGGCCACGATGGAATTTCAAAAAGGCATTTATGGCCGAGTCCTGGTCAGCATCGATGTACCAGGACAAGAGTTTGTCGATACCTTTCGCGTAGGCGCCACCCTCAGCGAAGCGATCGATGGCTCAAAACATTACATTTTCATGCGGCTGAATGCCGGGGACTTTTACGTGGCCGAACGCCTGAAAGGACAGAGCGTTCACGACCTCCTGACGTTCAAGAAAGCCGACACACTCCCCCCCGATCTGAAATCCGAATTGATGACGGTGTACACCGGGTCCCTGAATGCCAACAACATGGCCAGGATTCATGGCGTCAGCCGCGTCGAGCGTGCCTTGCAGGCCATGGAGAAAATTGCCGTCCCCATCGGCGGCCATGCCAATCCTCCCGCAACGCTCAAACTGTTGAAGGTGGATACCAGCCCCGGCGAAGCGGTTCTGTTTGATCACTCCACCCGAATGATCGTCAGGCATTCCGCCGACGGTGCGGCGACCTGGTCATCGTCCAGGACCGCACCACAAAGTGTTCGCGAGACGACAGCTGATGTCCTCAATACCTTGTTTCGCAGAACTGTCGTCACCCTGGAATCATCGGTACAGGGTGGGCCCAAGGCGTTAAGAATCGATCGCGCGATGCAGGACTTGCAGGAACGCATCAGCAACATCCTGAGAAAACCGTTACACACGCCCAGAAATATCGCGTTCGCCGAGATCAAGACGAACAAAGGAGTGCGTGAGGTGTATGTCAGTGTTTCCGGCAGGCAGGGTGACACCGATTATCTGCCGTTATTTTCCAGAGACAGACCGACCGGCGAGGTGAAAGTCGGCGATACGAGTTACTTCAACATCGATCATGGCGTCCCGTTTCCGGAAACCTCACTGAGCGTCTCCCACTCCGGCAAACTACGGGCAATTCCCCACACGATCGACAATATAGAAACCTACACGCCGGTGTTGACCGCGCGCCCTACTTCGTTGGACACCGAAAGCAAATTGATCGGCGTCATACGCAGCAAGTACCCGGACCCGACCGATCTTGAATCGATCACGATTGCCACCACCATGGCACCGTGCGACTCGTGTGCAATTGTCATGAAGCAGTTTGGTTATGACGGTGGGCCTGAGGCCCTGGACGTGATCTGGAAGTAGCAACGCGGCATTGATCAGTGCTGCTGCAAATGCCCGTACAGCTTGGCGTACAGACCACCCTCGGCAATCAGTTGCTGATGGTCGCCATCCTCGGCAATCTGCCCGCCATCGAACACCAGCACCCGGTCGGCCTGCTTCACCGCCGACAACCGATGCGCAATGATCAGCGTGGTGCGGTGGCTCAAAAACCGCGCCAACGCCTGGTGCAGGTTGTATTCGGTGGCGGCATCCAGTGCCGAGGTGGCCTCGTCGAGGATCACCACTTTCGGTTCGGCCAGCACCATCCGCGCAATCGCCAGGCGTTGGCGCTGACCACCGGATAGCCGCACGCCGGAGCGCCCGACGATACTGTCCAGGCCGTTGGGCAGTTCTCGAACGGTCTGGTGCAGCTGGGCAATTTCCAGCGCTTGCCAGCAGGCTTCGTCGCTGCGCTCACGGCCCATCGTCAGGTTGGCACGGATGGTGTCGTTGAACAGCGCCGGATGTTGCAGAACCACGGCGACATTTTCACGAACCGTTTCCAGACCGATTTCCTGCTGGGTCGACCCGCCGAAGCGGATCGTCCCTGCCAGGGGTGTGTACAGGCCCAGCAGCAATTGCACCAAGGTACTTTTGCCACCGCCGCTGGCACCGACAATCGCAACCTTTTCACCGGGAGCGATCGACAGGTTCATCTGATTCAACACCAGCTCGTCGCCGTAACCGAAACTCAATCCCTGAACTTCAATGCCCACGGTTTCGCGACCGTTGAACGGATCGACGCCGCCCGGATATTCCGGCTCATCGGCCCTCGCCAGCAACTCGTTGATCCGCGACAGCGCGCCACCGGCGGCGTAATAGGCGTATTGCAGGTTCAGCAGTTGCTCCACCGGACCGATCATGAACCACAGGTAGCTGAACACCGCGAGCATCTGGCCGATGGACAGGTCGGAGAACAGCACGGTGAGCATGGCGGCGGCGCGGAAAATATCGATGCCGAACTGGAACAGCAAGCCGCTGGCACGGTTCGAGGCATCGGTTTTCCATTGGGAATTCACCGCGTAATCGCGTACTTCCCGGGCGCGTTGCCCGAGGCGACCGAGGAAAAACCCTTGTCGGTTACCGGCGCGTACTTCCTGAATGGAGTCGAGGGTTTCGGTTAACGCTTGAGTGAAGCGTGAGGTGCTGTCGTTCTCGAGTTTCTTCAGGTGCTTGACCCGCTTGCCCAGCAGCACCGTGGCGTAGATCACCAGCGGGTTGAACAGCATGATCAGCAGCGCCAGCTTCCAGTGCATCCAGATCAGAATGCTCGCCGTACCGACCAGCGTCAGCATGGCCACGAGGAAACGGCTGAGGGTTTCGCCGACGAATTTGTCCACGGTATCCAGGTCAGTGACCAGGTGCGTGGTCACCGTGCCGCTGCCCAGGCTTTCGTATTCGCCCAGCGAGATGCGCTTGAGGCGTTCGATCAGGCGCGTGCGAATGCGATACACAATGTCTTTGGCCAGGGCCGCAAACAACTTTGCCTGCACCACGTTGAACAGCAAGGCGCCACAGCGAAGCAACAAGGTCACCAGCAGCATCAGGCCGATATAGCCCGCCGCTTTCTGCCAACTTTCGGGCAGCGCGTGGTTCATGATCTTCAGCGCAGAGTCGCCATGCCCCAGCAGCACTTCGTCCACCAGCAACGGCAAGAGCAAGGGAATCGGCACGCTGCACAACGTTGCCAGCACGGCCACGCCGTTGGCGATCCACAGGGCTTTCTTGTGATGCAAGGCCAGGCGACGGATTTCCGCCCAGCTCAGACGGTCGACACGTGTAGCGGTTGCGGCGTCGTCAGGCTGGTCATGCACAGGCAGCGCGCTCCAGCCAGCGGCCGAGCAGGGGTGACAGGACGCTCAGGGGCTGATAGCCATTGGTCAACAACGCCAATTGACCATCACGCTCCGCCAGCAAGGTGGGGAAACCGGCGATGCCGAGGTCCTGCACCCACGTGAAATCGGCCGCTGTCGCGGCATGTTGATCGGCGCGGTCGAACGCCGCCGCGAACTCGATGCGCGGCAAACCGGCCTGCTCCGCCAGTTCCACCAGCACACTGGCGTGGGTGACATCGCGACCTTCTGCGTAAAACGCATGCTGGATCAGACCAAGCAACTTCCACGCGCAATCCGGCGCCAGGCTGCGCGCCGTCACCAACGCCCGGCAAGCGGGTTCGGTGTCGTAGACAAAGCCATCGGGCAGCGCGCCTTCGGTCTTGAACGGCTGGCCCGTGGCCTCGGTGACCGCCTGCCAATGTTCAAGAATGTAGCGCCGGGTGGTTGGCTCCAGCGCCGAACCACTGCCGGTGCGCAAGCCGCCCACTACCAGATGCACTTCCACCCCCGCCGCCTGCGCCTGTTCGACCAGCGCATTGGCCACCGGCGCAAAGCCCCAGCACCAGGAACACATCGGGTCCATCACATAGAGCAGGCGGCGAGCAGACATGGTTCAAGCCTCGGAAGGGGTTTGCTTGTAGTTGTAGCCGATCGGGTGAGGCATGTTGCGTGCCTTGGCCAGTTCGATCTGCTTCTGCCGATCGATGGCACTGCGACGGGTCTTCTCGCTCAGCTTATCCCAGCAATGCGGGCAGCTGATGCCGGCCACATAGTGCTCGGACGCGCGGTCTTCGACACTCACCGGCGTACGGCAGGCGTGGCACTGATCGTAGTCGCCTTCACTGAGGTCATGACGAACGGTCACGCGGTTATCGAACACGAAGCAGTCGCCCTGCCATTTGGTTTCTTCCTGCGGCACCTCTTCGAGGTACTTCAGAATGCCGCCCTTGAGGTGATAGACCTCGTCGAAGCCCTGGCTGAGCATGTAGCTCGAGGCCTTTTCGCAACGAATGCCACCGGTGCAGAACATCGCGACTTTCTTGTGCACGGCCGGGTCGAAATGGGCTTTGATGTAATCGGGGAATTCACGAAAACTGGTGGTCTTCGGATCGATGGCGCCTTCGAAGGTGCCGATCGAGACTTCGTAGTCGTTGCGCGTGTCGATCAGCAGTACTTCCGGATCGCTGATCAGCGCGTTCCAGTTCTCTGGATCAACGTAGGTGCCGACCTTTTTGTTCGGGTCCACGCCTTCGACGCCGAGGGTGACGATTTCTTTCTTGAGTTTGACTTTGGTGCGGTAGAACGGCTGCTCGTCGCAGTACGACTCTTTGTGGTCGATGTCGTCCATGCGCGGGTCGTTCTTGAGCCACGCCATCAGACCGTCGATGCCTTCGCGGCTGCCGGACACGGTGCCGTTGATGCCTTCTTCGGCGATCAGCAAGGTGCCTTTGATGCCGTTGTCGACCATCGCCTGCAGCAGTGGCTCGCGCAGGTCGACGTAGTTTTCCAGGGTGACGAACTTATACAGTGCCGCCACGACAATCTGTTGTGTCATGGGTGATTCTCCAGGTGGCTACCCTCGTAAGGGGTGAACCGGATTCAAAAAAAAACGCGCCGGGTGAGCGGCGCGTTGCGGATTCTAGCAAAAATGGTGTGGTTTTAGGACTGCGATCTAAAGGCTTGGCACAAACCACTGTGGTGAGGGGGCTTGCCCCCTCGCCACAACAGCACTTCAGCCCATCAACCAATCACATCAATGCTTGCTGCCGCCAGCACAGGTCGGCGAGGCCGGGGCCGCGTCGATCTGTGCCCATTCCTCAGGCGTGTAGGTATGCAGCGCCAACGCATGGAACTCGCCCATCAGCTCGCCGAGCGTGCCGTAGACTTTCTGGTGACGCTTGACGCGGTTGAGCCCCTCGAACTGCTGGCTGACCACCACGGCCTTGTAATGGGTTTGCAACCCACGACTGTGCATATGGCTTTCATCCAGCACTTGCAGGTGCTCGGGCTGTAACAGCCCCAGCGTCGATTCGATGCGTTGTTGCATGGTCATACCGGGCTCCGCTTAAGGCTTTTTCTTGGCAGCAGGAGCAGCAGCGCCGGCTTTAGGATCCAGCTCGTTGGTCATGTCAGCCAGCAATTTGTTGACCACAGGCACCGCGCTTTCCAGCTTGGCTTGGGTCATCTGGGCCGATTGCTGGGTCAGCTGCGGCATTTTTTCCAGGACTTTCTTGCCCAGTGGCGACTGGTAGAACGCGACCAGGTCTTTCAGCTCGGACTCGCTGAAGTTGGTGGTGTACAGCTTGACCATGTCCGGCTTCAGCTTGTTCCAGCCAATGGCTTGGTCCAGAGCGGCGTTGGCTTTGGCCTGGTAGGTTTCCAGCAAGGCTTTTTTCGATTCAGGGGCTTTGGTCTGTTCAAAGCGCTGAGCGAACATTTGCTGCACTTGCATGTACACCGGAGTGCCCAATTTGTCAGCGTGCGCCAGGGTCAGGAAAGCCTCGGCACTGGCGTTATGGCTGGCGGTATCGGCAAAAACAGGGCCGCTGGCGCAAACCAGTGCAACCGCGGTACAGATGGCACGAAGACGAGTCATCGAGTTTCCTTTTCTAGCAGGCGAGGTAAAACCCCAAGGGCGACCATTCTGCGCCTAAAAAACTGTGTCACTCAACCCCAAGCCTTGTCGGGCTTGAATTAGAGGGGGCGAACGGTCAAATTCCAGACTGATGGAACCACGGCCGGTGATCACGGCCTAAACTGCGCTATCAGACTGACAGGAGTGTGCATGATGAGCCGTATCGAAACCGACAGCCTTGGCCAGGTGGACGTGCCGGATGAGGCCTACTGGGGCGCTCAGACGCAACGCTCGCTGATTAACTTCGCCATCGGCAACGAGCGCATGCCGCTGGCGGTGCTGCATGCGCTGGCGTTGATCAAGAAAGCCGCGGCGCGGGTCAATGACCGCAACGGCGACCTGCCCGCCGACATCGCCCGGCTGATCGAACAGGCCGCCGACGAAGTGCTCGACGGCAACCATGACGACCAGTTCCCGCTGGTGGTCTGGCAGACCGGCAGCGGCACCCAGAGCAACATGAACGTCAACGAAGTGATCGCCGGGCGTGCCAACGAACTGGCCGGCAACCCGCGCGGCGGCAAGTCGCCGGTGCACCCCAACGACCACGTCAACCGCTCGCAGAGCTCCAACGACTGCTTCCCCACCGCGATGCACATCGCCGCAGCACAGGCGGTGCAGCACCATTTGCTGCCGGCGATCAGCGAACTGTCCGGCGGGTTGGCGGAGTTGTCCGCACGGCACATGAAGCTGGTCAAGACCGGTCGGACGCACATGATGGACGCCACGCCGATCACCTTCGGTCAGGAGCTCTCGGCGTTCATCGCACAACTGGACTACGCCGAACGCGCGATCCGCAGCGCCCTGCCCGCCGTGTGTGAACTGGCCCAGGGCGGCACCGCCGTCGGCACCGGGCTGAATTCACCACACGGTTTTGGCGAAGCCATCGCCTCCGAGCTGGCCGCGCTCTCCGGTCTGCCGTTCGTGACCGCCCCCAACAAGTTCGCCGCTCTGGCGGGCCATGAGCCGCTGACCACGCTGTCCGGCGCGCTGAAAACCCTGGCCGTGACCCTGATGAAAATCGCCAACGACCTGCGCCTGCTGGGCTCCGGGCCGCGTGCCGGTTTTGCCGAAGTGAAATTGCCGGCCAACGAACCCGGCAGCTCGATCATGCCCGGCAAGGTCAACCCGACCCAGTGCGAAGCCCTGTCGATGCTGGCGTGTCAGGTGCTGGGCAACGACGTTGCCATCGGTTTCGCCGCCAGTCAGGGGCACTTGCAACTGAACGTGTTCAAACCGGTGATCATCCACAACCTGCTGCAATCGATCCGCCTGCTGGGCGACGGCTGCAGCAACTTCCAGCAGCATTGCATCGCCGGCCTGGAGCCGGATGCCGAGAAAATGGCTGAACATCTGGAGCGAGGCTTGATGCTGGTGACGGCGCTGAACCCGCATATCGGGTATGACAAGTCGGCGGAGATTGCCAAGAAGGCCTACGCCGAAGGGCTGACCTTGCGGGAGGCGGCGTTGCAGTTGGGGTATCTGACGGATGAACAGTTTGATGCGTGGGTGAGGCCGGAGAATATGCTTGAGGCTGGGGCCAAGGGCTGAGTTTTGTAGTGCCTGACACTCCGTCATCGCGGGCAAGCCCGCTCCCACAGGTTTTATGCCGTTCACAGATATAGTGATCGACACAAAACCTGTGGGAGGGTGGCTTGCCCGCGATGAACGATGACGCGGATTACCCTGCTGCAATCCGAACCCGCCTGGCCTTGAGCCCCGCAATCAACGAAGGCCCCAACGCCACCAGCGCCGACCCCAACACCACCAACACCGCCCCGCCATACCCCAGGCCATTGATCGTCTCGGCATGCACATATTCCGGCCATAACCACGCCGCCATCGCCACCGCTGCAAACGTCACCAACGGCGTGATCGCCAGCGTCGCACTCACCCGCGAGGCTTCCCAATGCGCCAGTGCTTCGGCAAACGCCCCATAGGCAATCAGCGTGTTCATGCAGCACGCCAGCAACAGCCAGCCCTGCAGGGGCGTCAGTTGCAGCGCTTCCAGCGGATGCACCCACGGCGTCAGCAACAGCCCGCAGAACAGATAGATCACCATCATCACCTGCAACGAATTCCACACCGTCAGCAATTGCTTCTGCCCCAGGGCGTAGAACGTCCAGACCGTGGATGCCAACAACACCAGCAGCACGCCCGCCGTGTAGTCAGTCAGTGACGTGAGCAACTCGGCCAGGCGCTGGTTGAAAAACAGCCCGAAACCTATCAGCAACACCAGCAGGCCAATGCCCTGCCCCACGCTGAAGCGTTCCTTGAACACAAACAGGCTGGCGATCAGCAACATGATCGGGCCCATCTGCACCACCAGTTGCGCGGTGCCGGGACTGAGCAGGTTCAGGCCCATCAAATACAGCACGTAATTGCCCACCAGGCCGAGCACTGCCATCAACACCAGCCAGCCACCACGCGGCCCGAGCACCTTGCGGCTCGGCAGGCGTCGGGTGGCCGCGAGATAAATAAACAGGCAGCTGCCGGACACCATCAAGCGAAACCAGGTCACCGTGACCGGGTCCATCACCAGCAGCACTTGTTTGAGTTTGATCGGCAGGATTCCCCACAACAACGCGGTCAACAAGGCCAGGAACAGGCCGTAAACCCAGCGACCGGATGAAATGTGCATGCGTACCCCAAAGCCAGATGGCAAGAATCGTCATTCTAGGCGCAGCGGCGCCTGGCACACAGGGACAGTTGGCAAGCGGGCGCGAATGAAACTGTGCGGGTCGCAGCAATAAATTGGCGGTATGCCGTCGATCGGTTGGTCGGGCGCTGTAAGCGGTTCATGCATAAGCTCATTGGATCCACCCACCTTCAGGAGATCGCCATGTATGGCATGCGCGCCCAGGACAACGCCCCCGCCACACACTTTCGCAGTGACCGGATGTGTCGGGTAAACGGGGAGTTGTATTTCAGCACCCGGGAAAACACGCTGGAGGGGCCGTTTGAAAACCCGGAGGCGGCCGCGCGGGAGATTGAGGCTTATATCGCGCGGATGCAGCTTTTGAGCGCTAGTCGATAGACCGAGGCGCTGCCTTCGCGAGCAAGCCCGCTCTCACATTCGACCGTATTCCTATGGGAGAACTCGGTCGAATGTGGGAGCGGGCTTGCTCGCGAAGGCGATATAACAATCACCACAAGCCCTTAAGGCTTAACGCACCGCTTCAAACAACCCGGTCGCCCCCATCCCGCCACCCACGCACATAGTGACGATGCCATAACGCAAATCACGCCGCTGCAACTCCCGCACAAGATGCCCGACCTGACGCGACCCCGTCATGCCAAACGGGTGACCGATGGAAATCGAGCCGCCATTGACGTTGTACTTCTCGTTATCGATCCCCAGCCGGTTGCGGCTGTACAGGCATTGCGAAGCGAACGCTTCGTTGAGCTCCCACAGGTCAATGTCAGACACCTGCAAACCCTTGGCCTTGAGCAACTTCGGCACCGAGAACACCGGGCCGATGCCCATTTCATCCGGTTCGCAACCTGCCACGGTGAAGCCACGGAAGAACGCCTTCGGCTTCAACCCCAGTTCCAGCGCTTTTTCCAGGCTCATCACCAGCGTCATTGACGCGCCATCGGACAGCTGCGACGAGTTGCCCGCCGTGACCGAACCGTCTTCGGCAAACACCGGTTTCAATCCCGCCAGACTCTCCAGCGTAGTGTCTGGACGATTGCAATCGTCGCGATCGACGACACCGTCAAGGATCTGCACCTGACCGGTGGCCTTGTCTTCAACGCGATACTTCACCGCCATCGGCACGATTTCGTCGTCGAACAAACCGGCGGCCTGCGCGTGAGCAGTACGCTGCTGGCTTTGCAGGGCGTACAGGTCCTGTTCTTCGCGGCTGACGTTGTAACGACGGGCGACGACTTCGGCGGTCTGGCCCATGGGAAAGTAGATGCCCGGCACCTGCTCTTTCAGCAACGGGTTGATCAGGTTGTCGGTGTTGACGCTTTTCATCGTCAGGCTGATGGACTCGACGCCACCGGCGACGATGATGTCGCTGCAACCGGAGGCGATCTGGTTGGCAGCGATGGCAATCGCCTGCAAGCCCGACGAGCAGAACCGGTTGAGAGTCATGCCGGCGGTGCCGGTGCCCAGGCGTGACAGCACCGCAACGTTGCGACCGATGTTGTAGCCTTGCGCGCCTTCGTTGGAGCCGGCGCCGACGATGCAATCCTCGACACTGGCCGGGTCGATACCCGAGCGCGTCAGCAGTGCGTTGACGCAGTGAGCCGCCATGTCGTCCGGACGGGTCTGGTTGAACTTGCCGCGAAAGGACTTGGCCAGGCCGGTCCGTACGCTGTCGACGATCACCACTTCACGCATGGCATACCTCATTTGTTGTTATCGGTTGAGAGTGGACCGAGCATAAGTCCACCCGTTACCCGTCGCGACAATCATTCACCCCGCGTATGCGTAGCCATCGGCTCACACCTTCAGCTTCTTCAGCTTTTTCTCATGCTTGTCGGACTTTTCGAACGCCTCTTCCAGCGCCTGGTTGAGCGTGCGCAAGACTTTGACCCGTGCCCAGCGCTTGTCATTGGCTTCCACCAGTGTCCAGGGCGAAATTTCGGTGCTGGTGCGGTCAACCATGTCACCCACCGCAGCCCGGTAGGCATCCCACTTTTCGCGATTGCGCCAGTCATCTTCGGTGATCTTGAAGCGCTTGAAGGGGATCTGCTCGCGCTCCTCAAAGCGCTCCATTTGCGTTTCCTTATCGATGGCCAGCCAGAACTTGACCACGATCACCCCGGCATCGGCGATCTGCTCTTCGAAGTCGTTGATCTCGCTGTAGGCACGCAGCCAGTCCGCCGGGCTGCAAAAGCCTTCGATGCGTTCCACCAGCACCCGGCCATACCAGGAGCGGTCAAACACCGTGAATTTCCCCCGCGCCGGAATATGTCGCCAGAAACGCCACAGGTACGGGTGTGCCCGCTCCTCCTCGGTAGGCGCCGCAATCGGCACGATGCTGTACTGGCGCGGGTCAAGTGCCGCCGCAACCCGCCGGATCGCCCCGCCCTTGCCTGCCGCGTCGTTGCCTTCGAACACCGCAATCAAGGCGTGGCGACGCATGCGTTTGTCACGCATCAATCCCGATAACCGCGCCTGCTCGGTGATCAGTTGCTCTTCGTAATCGTCCTTGTCCAGACTCAGGGTCAGGTCGAGGCTGTCGAGCAGGTTGACGTGATCGACGCTGCTCGCCAAGGGTGCGGCGCTGACTTTGTCCGGGTGAATCTTCGGTCGTTTCAAGGCACCTTGCAGGCCTTCGAGCAGAATCTTGCCGACCGCCAGGCTGCGATAACGCGGGTCCATTCCAGCGATCACATGCCACGGTGCATAGTCGCGACTGGTGCGGCGCAAAATGCGTTCGCCGTATTTCACGAACTTGTCGTAAGTCTGCGATTGCTGCCAGTCCAGCGGGCTGATGCGCCAGCTGTGCAGCGGATCATCGGCCAGGGCCTTGAGGCGCGCCTTCATCTGTTTCTTGGACAGGTGAAACCAGAACTTGAAGATCAGCGCGCCTTCGTCGCACAACATCTTCTCCAGGCGTTCGGCCCCATTGATGCTTTGATCGAGCCGCGGGTCCTTGAACACACCATGCACCCGGGCCTGCAACATCTGGCTGTACCAGTTACCGAAGAAAATCCCCATGCGGCCCTTGGCCGGGAGCATTCGCCAGTACCGCCAGGCCGGTGGCCGCGCCAGTTCTTCGTCGGTTTGCTGATCGAAGGTGCGGACCTCGATCAGGCGCGGGTCCATCCACTCGTTGAGCAGTTTCACCGTCTCGCCCTTGCCGGCACCTTCGATGCCGTTGATCAGAATGATCACCGGAAAACGCTTCTGCTGCTGAAGTTCGAACTGCGCCTCAAGCAGCGCTTCACGCAACGCCGGGACTTCGGCTTCATAGGTTTCTTTGTCGATGACGTGACCGATTTCAGCAGATTCGAACATAAGACGGCTCCTTCCAGGATTGAACAAGACTAGCGGATTGACCTCTCCTGCGCGGGAGAAATCCATCTTGGCTGAGATGACCTGTGGCGAGGGGATTTATCCCCGTTGGGTCGCGAAGCGGCCCCGCGTCCAGCAAAACAGATTGAATTATCGGGATTGGCGACAGCTTCGCAGTCGAACGGGGCGGTGCGACGTTTCGCTAAATCCCCCCGCCACAGATTTCTTGTCTGTCAGAAAAGTTTCTCAGGTGAACAGCATTACCCTCCCGGCCTGGAAGTTTCGCTGATCCGGATGATCGTGCGTTGCCATGGATCAAGCACCTCGGCGGCGATCGGCTAGAATGGCCGCCTTGCCGTTGCCGAGCCTGCCATGAAACCTGTATTGCCCCACGCCCAGCTCGACTGGGATGACCAAGGGCTCCCGCGTTCGCGGGTGTTCGATGATGTGTATTTTTCCGACCTGTCCGGGCTGGACGAAACCCGCTACGTTTTCCTCGAACAGAACGCCTTGGGTGAACGCTTTGCCGCATTGCCGGCGGAAGGGCGACTGGTGATTGGCGAGACCGGTTTCGGCACCGGGCTGAACTTCCTGTGCGCCTGGCAATTGTTCGAACAACACGCAGTAGCCGGTGCGCGCTTGCACTTTGTCAGTGTCGAAAAGTACCCGCTGAGTGCGCCTGACCTGCGACGGGCGCTGGCGTTATGGCCCGAGCTCAAGGTGTTTGCCGATCAGTTGCTCGCGCAGTACGTGGCGATCCATCAAGGCTTCCAGCGGCTGGTACTGGATAACGGTCGCGTGACGTTGACCCTGTTGATCAGCGATGCACTCGAGCAGTTGCCGCAGCTGGATGCGCAGATCGATGCCTGGTTTCTCGACGGTTTCGCTCCGGCGAAAAATCCGGACATGTGGACCGCCGAACTGTTTGCCGAGCTTGCCCGGCTGGCAGCGCCCGGTTCGACCATCAGCACCTTCACCAGCACCGGTTGGGTACGTCGTCTGCTGAATGCGGCGGGCTTCAAGATGAAGCGCACGCCCGGCATCGGTCACAAATGGGAAATCCTGCGGGGCACGTTCCTTGGCTGGCCGGAAGAAGCCCCGGCACCCGCTGCGACCAAACCATGGTTTGCGCGCCCGACGCCGCTGACCGGCGAACGTCGGGCACTGGTGATCGGCGCTGGCCTTGCCGGTTGCGCGACGGCTGCCAGCCTCGCGGCGCGGGGTTGGCACGTCAGCCTGCTGGAGCGTCACGATGCGCTGGCGCAGGAAGCCTCGGGCAATCCGCAGGGTGTGCTTTACCTCAAGCTTTCGGCCCATGGCACGGCGTTGTCGCAATTGATCGTCAGTGGCTTCGGTTACACCCGACGCGTGCTTGAACAGTTGCAGCGCGGTGTCGACTGGGACGGTTGCGGCGTGCTGCAACTGGCCTTCAACGCCAAGGAAGCCGAGCGTCAGGCGCAACTGGCGCAGGCGTTTCCTCCCGACTTGCTGCACACGCTCGATAGAGGTCAGGCCGAGGCGCGTGCGGGCATCGGTCTGCAATGGGGCGGGTTGTATTACCCCGAAGGTGGATGGGTGCATCCGCCGGCATTGTGCCAATGGCAAGCGAAGCACCCCGACATCCGGATTCTGACGCATCACGATGTTGTGCAATTACGTCGATCACAAGGCCACTGGCAAGCCTGGGATGGCGACACGTTGCTGGCCGATGCGCCGGTGGTGATATTGGCCGGTGCAGCCGAGATCAAGCGTTTCCCTTACAGCAGCGAGTTGCCGCTCAAACGCATTCGCGGGCAGATCACTCGTCTGCCCCAGACACGAGAGAGCCAAAGCCTGAGCACCGTGGTCTGCGCCGAAGGTTATATCGCCCCGGCACGCTTGGGTGAACACACGCTGGGCGCCAGTTTCGATTTCAGCAACGACGACCTGACACCGACCGCCGCCGAGCATGCCGGTAATCTGCAGATGCTCGAAGAAATCTCCGCCGACCTGCTCACCCGGCTCGGCGCGGACACCTTGCAGCCCGAAACCCTCGAAGGTCGCGCCGCATTTCGCTGCACCAGCCCGGATTACCTGCCGATTGTCGGGCCCTTGGCCGACAGTCAGGCATTCGCCGAGGCCTACAGTGCCCTGAGCAAGGATGCCCGGCAAACGCCGGACATCCGTTGCCCCTGGCTGGATGGCTTGTACGTCAACAGCGGCCACGGCTCGCGCGGCCTGATCACCGCGCCGTTGTCAGGTGAATTGCTCGCTGCGTGGCTGGATAACGAACCGCTGCCATTGCCCAGGGCCGTGGCCGAGGCGTGTCATCCGAACCGCTTCGCGTTGCGCCGCTTGATTCGAGGCAAGGCCTGAGGCGTTCAATCCAGCGCAAAGCAAGTCCTTGACTCGTCAGCCTGCATCGCCGCTTCGGTCAGACGTTTCAACAAGGCGGTTTCGGCTGTCTTCAATTCTTCGGCAATGCCGTCGACCTTTGGGCGATAGCCGGCGCCAAGTTTCGCCTCGTCTTCAAAGGCCGCCGCCATCCGCACATGAAAAGGCGCAGTCAGGTCGGTGAACTGTTTGCCTTGATGCTGTCGCAAAAAGTCGACCCAGAACGTGCGGCCACTCACGTAGGTCGACAGTTCAGGCGAGAGCTGTGCGGCGATGACTTTATTGTAGGCAATATCCAGGTCCTTCTGTTCGACGCCGCTTAGCGATGCATAACGCATATGCCGCGGCTGACCGAGAAGCTCAAGCCTGTCAGCCAGGCCGGTACGATAAGCCAGCTCTACTTCCACAGCATCGAGCGCAGGATCGGCACTGGCACGTTCCCGAGCGATGCTGGCGAGATAATCCAGTCGGAAAAGCCGTCGCCCAAGGCTCAGCAGCCGAGAGGCCTGGTCATGGGTATTAGCGGCCTGCCGAACCACCGTGTCGATCTCGACTGCCACCTCAAGATTACTGAAGATCGTCGCAGCGCCATCAGCGCAATGGGCTTTCACCGCCATGGACAACAATTGAGCGCGTAACGCCGAGTCAGTCTGAGCCGCCTCAATGACATTCCAGACTCGCAGGGTCATGTCTTCGTGCACAAAACGGCTGTCCGCCGAGCTTCCGACTTCTGCCAGTAATTCAAAGAATCCATTCGAATCGGGCTCGTTTTTCAATGCCAGCCACGCACGATTACGATTGGCATAGGTTTCTTCATCCGGTTTTGACATCCACAGGTCTCGAGCCCTTTGTTCATTGAGCACCGTGGTTTTATTGTCCAGGAGGCCCATTCCGACCCCCGTGTTGTCACGGTAGGTTTCCAGCTTCGTACGGCTCGCCGCAGAGATGGGGTTGGCACGCAGGTTGATCGCTTGAGCGAATCGCTGCGGGACCAGGAACAGCCATTCTGGCAACTCGCGAATCTGGTTACCTCGCAAGTCCACCATGTTCAGATAGGGCAGGCGGGAAAGCCCCACGGGCAGTTCCGTGGCGTGGGTATCGCTCAGGAACAGGGATTGCAGATCAAGCATCTTGCTGACATCAATCGTGGCCCCCAAGCGATTGTCGCTCAGCCCCAACGTACGCAACTTGCGCATGTCGGCCAGTTTGCGCAACGTGTATTCGGTCAGCTGTATCTGATTGCCGTTCAGGCTCAAGTGCTCAAGGTCGGGCATGTGCGACAACGCCTCAGGCAATCGTGTCAGTTGATTGCGGTCCAGTTCCAGACTGACCAGCCCTTTGAACGGTGTGAGGAAATACGCCAGCTCGTCACCTGCCTGCATGTCCTTGATGGAAAGGTTACGCACATGGGCGACATCCTGCTCGCTCAGCGTCGGCAATGCGCCTACTGGATTGCGCTCCAGCGTGAGCGTTGTCACAGGCTGATTTCGCGGCCACCGCGGATGCGCTACCCGGCGCCAGCAGTTTTCGATGGCATTGGCCACCTGACGACGGCTGACCCGGATATCGTTGAGCTGCCCCGGCAGCTTCTTCATTTGCACTTCATCGTGACGCCAGGTGTGCAGCACCCCACGCAGTTTCTTCAGTTGCTGCTCCAGCGCCTTGACGCGAGCAACCCGCTGCATCTGGGTACTGCCGGCGTCGTCGAGAAACGCCGACACCTGAGCATCAGTGAACAGCGGATAGAGTTTTCTGACTTTGCGAATCATGCCCCTTGCATAAGAACCTGCAGCGGGAGGATCCGCCTGGACACAGGCAGACAGGTGTTTCGGCGTTTCACTGCGCTCCCCCCGCAACACCCGCCCGGTACGCACCGGATCGCCAGCGGCTGCCCTCGACAGGCGTGACCGAAGCGACGGCACGTCCAGCGGGTCGCTGCCACTGAAAACCATGCGGGCGCGTTGAGCAGCAGGCAACGCATCCAGTATCGATTGAAGCAGCGTTTCGCTCGTCAGCGTAGAAGACACATTGTCATTGGTTTGGGTGACCTGATAGCCGGTGGACGTCTTGACGATCACCCTCAGAACCTTCGCGTCCGCTTCGCCCACGCTGTCCAGCAAAGGCCCGGTTGCCGATCCCTGTCGGACTTCGAGTCGACAACCGTCATCCCAGCCTTGCACCCGATCCATCAACCCTAGCGCCAGTGTGTCGGTGTCGGCATTGGCCAGTTGCGGGAGATGCAACCCCGTGAGGGCACGATCCTGCCTGATCACGGCCTGCGCCTCACTGATCTGCCGGGCGAGTTCCATGCCGGGAATATTGCGGTCGCGCAAAAAGCTGCGATCCCTGCCAGAGGCGTTTTCCAGCAATTCCTGACGCACGCGAACGGGAAGGTCTGCGGCGTGTTCGCCCAGCGTCGCAACGTCACCGCTGGCGGTGCCGTCCCAGGTTTTATAGAGCCACTCAAACAGCGGCTGGCGATTGCTCTTGAGATGGCGGGCGATTTTCCTGGTCAACAGCAGCGATTTCGATTCGGTCGTCGAAACACCGAGCATCGCTTCGACTTCTTTCGGATAGAGGCCACCGATGACGGTATCGAGCACTTGCCCCGAATCCAGATCCGACTGAGAAACGTGCACGCTGTTGGCGTCGTCATCGTGGGGCGCTGTTTCGGGGAAGCGGGACACGGCCAGATTCTCTTCATCCCGCACCTCAATGAAGCGCTCCTTCGGCCAGCCGGACAACCTCGGCAATGTATGAAGTTGCGCCTGAACAACATCGGTATTCGACGTTTCGCCCTTCTCCATCGCGTCGACCATCGCGGAGATACGCCGGTCGATCCTGAAGCGCTCGACACAGTCATTCAGCCGCTGCGGCAATGTGAGGTTGCTTTCATGGAGTTGATGCAACGTGTCAGGCGTCATGCCGGTAATGTCGGCAATCGCTTCCAGGTCACTGCCCAGATCGTACAAGCGCTGATCCGTGCGGCCCAACGCATAGGCACCATCGCGCCACTCATGCGCGTGTTCATAGACATGCCGCCAGCCACCTTCCACGTTTCGCTCGACCGCAGGCTGAAAGGCGTCAGTGCGGACACGATGATTGAGGGTCCAGGCCGAGTCCGCCGCGTTACGGGTGACGCGATAGGGTGCGCCCTCCATGACGATCGACGTCAGTCCGGCATGTTGATAAAGCCCTTGCGAATCCGGTTGCACGTCGGCTGGCAACGTCGTGGTCTGTTTATAGGGCTCGAGGTCGGGTTTCCACAATCTTGCCTTGCCATCCGCTCGAGTGACGGCCTCGAAGCCGTCGAAGAATGCCGCCCGCTCTTTCACGCCTTTACTGACAGCTGCCGTGATGATTTTGCCGCCCGCGGCAAACGCTGCCAGCTGCGCGACGTTTTCCACCACGTTCAGCAAATGGGACAACGCCTTTGTCCGCTCGCCATGCGTCCAGTCAACCACACCTTCGTACACCTCGCTGACGATGTCGACGACAGCTGCCGCGAGCATCAATTGGCCAATCACCGGTACGAAAAATGCGGCGGCGTTCAACAGTACAAGACCGCCATCGAGCAATGCCTGAATGGTTTTTTCCCGTTGTTGCTCATCGACATCTCCGGTCGGGACGGCAAGGATTCGCGCGTCTTTTTGAGTCTTGCTGACAAACGCACTGAAGAAAAAATCGCCAAGACAGGTGTCGGCGGGAGCGGCAGCAAGCGTGCCCAAGGTCTTGCCCTTGTCGAACGAGGTAAAAAACCCGGTTTTATCGTGGCCATGCAGGTACTGCCCGGCGAACGATTTTCTATAGCTTTTAGTCTGCAATTTGAGGGTGAGGTAAACCTTGAAATCATCCAGCGAGGGGTATTCATACAGCGGTCGTCGGGGTTCGTTCGGCATATAAACCACGCAACGGGCCTTCGAGTCGGTGTCGATGGAAACCTTGGTAAATATCAGCGCCCCACAGACACAGGTGTCATGAATCATCAGGCCCTGCCAAAGCACCGGCCCGCCATCAAACAGTGCGTCCCTGGTTTGAGCCGCCGGGACATCCTGTTCGATCACACTCAGCAGCATCGTATAAGCGGCGTGGGTGATGTCCTTTTTCAGGTAGGCCATGTGGGCCGCGACTTGCAGGTCCAGCACCTTCAACTTGCGGACGTCAGCGGCGGAAGCTCGATCATCGACAGGCGCACCTTCGGCCGGTTTGGCAGGCAACGCCAATGCCTCGTCGATATGACGCTGATAGCGGGCTCCCAGGTCGAGCTCACGACAGAACGTCGCGAATTGTTCGGGGGTTACTTGGGTGCCTGATTGGGCCTTTGCATCTACGCGTATCACTGAGTCAGCCGGGAGACCGTCACTCTTCGCTTCTCCCAGCGTAAAGTTTTCCATCGCGGCGTGGAGCAGGCTGCGTGATGTGGTGCTTTCCTCATACGGGGAGCCGAAGACCGGGAGCACGCCGGTTGATGTGTAGGTTTTTTTGGTGATGTCCAGCGTGTCCCGCTCGACGTCGAAACCGATCGTCCATTTACCCTTGAGGAAGCTGGTCAGTTGCTCTTTGCAGAACTCGTCCAGCGGCTTGAGCTTTTCGAGCGCCGTTTTGACCTTGGCTTGAGTCAGGAAAGACTGCTCGAACGCGGTTTTCAGGGCCTGCACCACGGTCAGATCCGCCGTCGCCAACCATGGCGGGATGGACGCTTGCAGCACTTCGGCCTTGTCCAGATCGCCTGTATGTTCCAGCAACGCTTCGAGACGTTGCGCGGGTGTCATTGGCACCGCCGCGGGGGCAGCCTTGGAGGTTGTGGTCAGCATGAGCAATATCCTTATTGCTTTGAGAGGCCCTCAGTTTATGAAGCTCCACCGGCATTTAATAATTCGAATAGCGGATCGAACGGGGGCCCATTCCAACAGCTACTCCTATGCATCACAGCAATAATTACCGCCACAGCCATGCGCGTTTCTGCTGGGTCGCTGTTCACCCGGCTCCGTCTCCTTATTACTTATCGGTCTAAAACTCCCACTACCGTGACGGGTCAGTTTCTGAGTACCCGCCGTTTTGGCCGGGTATCGATTGACCCTCCCCAACGGAAAAACCGGTAAGGACTTTATGTGCGGATTAGCTGGCGAGTTACGCTTTGATCATCAACCTGCGGACCTTGCAGCCGTTGAACGAATCACCCATCACCTGGCACCTCGCGGACCTGACGCGTGGGGCTTTTTCAGTCAGGGGCCGATTGCCCTTGGCCATCGTCGCCTGAAAATCATGGACTTGTCGGACGGCTCGGCGCAGCCAATGGTCGACAACCAACTGGGCTTGTCCCTGGCGTTCAATGGCGCGATCTATAACTTTCCGGAACTGCGCGCCGAACTGGAAGCCCTCGGTTACGCCTTCTATTCCGGTGGCGACACCGAAGTGCTGCTCAAGGGTTATCACGCCTGGGGCGAGGCGCTGCTGCCAAAACTCAACGGCATGTTCGCCTTCGCTATCTGGGAACGCGACGCCAAACGCCTGTTCATCGCCCGCGACCGTCTCGGCGTAAAGCCGCTGTACCTGTCGCGCACCGGCCAGCGCCTGCGCTTTGCTTCTGCTCTGCCGGCGCTGCTCAAGGGCGGTGACATCAACCCGATCCTCGATCCGGTGGCGCTCAATCATTATTTGAATTTTCACGCCGTGGTCCCTGCACCGCGCACCTTGCTGGCCGGCATCGAAAAGCTGCCGCCCGCGACCTGGATGCGCATCGAAGCGGACGGCAGCACCGAGCAGAAAACCTGGTGGACCCTGCCCTACGGCCCCCACGCCGACGAGATGAACCTGACACTCGAAGACTGGCGCGATCGTGTGCTCGACAGCACCCGCGATGCCGTGGCGATTCGTCAACGGGCGGCGGTGGATGTCGGCGTACTGCTATCGGGCGGCGTCGACTCGAGCATGCTGGTCGGTCTGTTGCGTGAAGTCGGCGTGGAAAACCTCTCGACCTTTTCCATCGGTTTCCAGGATGCCGGCGGCGAGCGCGGCGACGAGTTCCAGTATTCGGACCTGATCGCCAAGCACTACAACACGCAGCACCATCAACTGCGCATCGACGAAAAAGAGATCATCGAGCAACTGCCGGCGGCGTTCCGCGCCATGAGCGAGCCGATGGTCAGCCACGACTGTATTGCGTTCTATCTGTTGTCCCGCGAAGTGGCCAAGCATTGCAAAGTGGTGCAAAGCGGCCAGGGCGCGGACGAGCTGTTCGCCGGTTATCACTGGTATCCGCAGGTCGATGGCGCGGCCGATCCCTACGCGGCTTATCGCGATGCGTTCTTCGATCGCAGCTACGAGGACTACGCCGCCACCGTGCAGCCGAAATGGCTGACCGCCAATGACGCCGCGGGCGACTTCGTGAAGGAACATTTCGCACAGCCCGGCGCCGATGCGGCGGTGGACAAGGCCTTGCGCCTGGACAGCACCGTGATGCTGGTGGACGACCCGGTGAAACGCGTCGACAACATGACCATGGCCTGGGGCCTGGAAGCGCGCACACCGTTTCTCGACTATCGCCTGGTGGAGTTGTCGGCCCGGGTGCCGGGCAAATTCAAACTGCCGGACGGCGGCAAGCAAGTGTTGAAAGAGGCGGCACGCCTGGTGATTCCGAGCGAAGTCATCGACCGCAAGAAAGGTTACTTCCCGGTGCCGGGCCTCAAGCATCTGCAGGGCGATACGCTGGACTGGGTGCGCGAACTGCTGCTGGATCCCAGCCAGGATCGCGGCCTGTTCAATCCGGCGATGCTCGACCGTCTGCTGACCGATCCACAAGGCCAGCTGACTCCGTTGCGCGGCTCCAAGCTGTGGCAATTGGCGGCGCTGAACCTGTGGCTCAGTGAACAAGGAATCTGATCGATGAAACCTCATGCCACGGCGTATAGCCAACGCCTGTTGCGCGGTCAGACGCCCTCTTACGAACGCTTGCAGGCGCGCCTGGCCGAAGACGGCAGCGAACTGGGCGCCGCACCGATTGCCGTGCATTGCGGCTGGGGCCGGTTGCTGATCGGCCACACGTTTCCCGATCCGGCGAGCCTCGCCCAGGAGTTGCTCAATGAGCAGCCGGGTGAGCGTGACATCGCCCTATACGTCGCCGCGCCCCAGCAAGTGTTGGGGCTGGAGCCCGCGCAGCTGTTTCTCGACCCGTCCGACACGTTGCGCTTGTGGTTCAGCGATTACCGACAGGCGACCCGCGTGTTCCGCGGTTTTCGCATTCGACGCGCGCAAAGCGATGCGGACTGGCAGGCGATCAATCAGCTGTATCAGGCGCGCGGCATGTTGCCGATCGACGCCAATCTGCTGACTCCGCGTCATCTGGGCGGTCCGGTGTATTGGCTCGCCGAAGACGAGGACAGCGGCGCGATCATCGGCAGCGTCATGGGCCTCAATCACCACAAGGCGTTCAACGATCCGGAAAACGGCAGCAGCCTCTGGTGCCTGGCCGTCGACCCGCACTGTTCGCGGCCCGGCGTCGGCGAAGTGCTGGTACGGCATTTGATCGAGCACTTCATGAGCCGTGGGCTGAGTTACCTCGATCTGTCAGTGCTGCATGACAACCGCCAGGCGAAAAGTCTTTACGCCAAGCTCGGCTTTCGCAACCTGTCGACCTTTGCGATCAAGCGCAAGAACGGGATCAATCAGCCGTTGTTTCTTGGCCCAGGTCCCGAAGCCGAATTCAATCCGTATGCGCGGATCATCGTCGATGAGGCCCATCGGCGCGGCATCGAAGTACAGGTCGATGACGCCGAAGCGGGCTTGTTCACCCTGATCCATGGCAGTCGGAGGGTCCGTTGCCGTGAGTCGCTGAGCGACCTGACCAGTGCCATCAGCATGACGTTGTGCCAGGACAAGAGCCTGACCCACAAGGTCCTGAAAAATGCCGGCCTGAACCTGCCGGCGCAACAACTGGCGGGCAATGCCGACGACAATCTGGCCTTTCTCGACGAGCACCAACGGGTGGTGGTCAAGCCCTTGGATGGCGAACAGGGCGAAGGGGTGGCGGTGGATTTGCGGACGATCGAAGAGGTGCAGCAAGCCATCGAATCCGCCCGCCAGTTCGACAGCCGCGTGTTGCTGGAAAGTTTCCACGAAGGCCTTGACCTGCGGATTCTGGTAATCGGTTTTGAAGTGGTCGCTGCGGCGATTCGCCGGCCGGCGGAAGTGGTGGGCGATGGGCAGCATTCCATCGGCGCGTTGATCGAAGCCCAGAGTCGGCGACGGCAGGCGGCCACCAGCGGTGAAAGCAAGATCCCGCTGGACGCTGAAACCGAGCGAACGTTGAAGGCGGCCGGGTACGACTACAGCAGTATTCTGCCGGCGGGCGAGCATCTGTTCGTACGGCGAACGGCGAATCTTCATACCGGCGGCATTCTTGAGGATGTCACGGCGATCCTGCATCCGACGCTGATGGATGCCGCGGTGCGCGCGGCGCGGGCGCTGGACATTCCGATGGTCGGACTCGACCTGATGGTGCCGGCGGCGGATCAACCGGAGTACGTGTTTATCGAAGCCAATGAGCGCGCCGGGTTGGCCAACCATGAACCGCAGCCGACGGCCGAGCGGTTTGTGGATTTGTTGTTTGCGCACAGTCAGCCGGCCATTCCCTAATCATGTGTTGTCTGGGCTGACGCTTTCGCGGGCAAGCCCGCTCCCACAGGTTATGCGCGATCCCTGTGGGAGCGGGCTTGCCCGCGATGACGTCAGACCGGGCACCACAAACTCATTCAGGAGTTTCCATGACCAGCAAAATCCCCGAACCGGATCTCAACTACCTGCAAAAAGTCCTGCTGGAAATGCTCGCCATTCCCAGCCCCACCGGATTCACCGATACCATCGTGCGTTATGTCGCCGAACGCCTTGAAGAATTGGGCATTCCCTTCGAGATGACCCGCCGCGGCACGATCCGCGCCACGCTCAAGGGCAAGAAAAACAGCCCGGACCGCGCCGTTTCCGCTCACCTCGACACCATTGGCGCCGCCGTTCGCGCCGTCAAAGACAATGGCCGCCTGACCCTGGCGCCGGTCGGCTGCTGGTCAAGCCGTTTCGCCGAAGGCAGCCGCGTCAGCCTGTTCACCGACAACGGCGTCATCCGCGGCAGTGTGTTGCCGCTGATGGCCTCCGGGCACGCGTTCAACACCGCGGTGGATGAAATGCCGATCAGTTGGGATCACATCGAACTGCGCCTCGACGCCTATTGCGCCACCCGCGCCGATTGCGATTCCCTGGGGATCAGCGTTGGCGATTTCGTGGCGTTCGACCCGTTGCCGGAGTTCACCGAAAGCGGCCACATCAGTGCCCGTCACCTCGACGACAAGGCCGGCGTTGCCGCCTTGCTGGCGGCGTTGAAAGCCATCGTCGACAGCGGCGAAGAACTGCTGATCGACTGCCATCCGCTGTTCACCATCACCGAGGAAACCGGCAGCGGTGCGGCGGCGGCGCTCCCTTGGGACGTCAGCGAATTCGTCGGCATCGACATTGCGCCGGTTGCGCCCGGCCAGCATTCCAGCGAACACGCCGTCAGCGTGGCGATGCAGGATTCCGGTGGGCCGTATGACTATCACTTGTCCCGGCACCTGTTGCGGCTGGCCAGCGACAACGAGCTGCCGGCGCGCCGCGACCTGTTCCGCTATTACTTCAGCGATGCGCATTCGGCGGTCACCGCCGGCCATGACATCCGCACCGCCCTGCTCGCCTTTGGCTGCGACGCCACTCACGGCTACGAACGCACGCACATCGACAGCCTCGCCGCCCTCAGTCGTCTGCTCGGCGCCTACATTCTCAGCCCGCCGGTGTTCGCCAGCGATGCACAGCCTGCGAAGGGTTCGCTGGACCGGTTCAGTCATCAGATCGAACATGAGACGCAGATGGAAAGCGATACGCGGGTGCCGTCGGTGGACAGCCTCGTTGGACAGCGGTCCGAGAGCTGATCCTGGATTGTCGTCGTCTGACCTGGCGCCTTCGCGGGCAAGCCCGCTCCCACATTTGACCGGGTTCTTCCATCAGAAATGCGATCGAATGTGGGAGCGGGCTTGCTCGCGAAGGCGCCGGACCGGACAACACATTAGCCTGAAGCTAGCCGCAACCTCCCATTCGCCGTAGCATCGCGCCCATTGTTTAGCCGAGGTGCCTATGCTGATTCCCCACGACCAACTTGAAGTCGACACCCTGACCCGCCTGATCGAGGATTTCGTGACCCGTGACGGCACCGACAACGGCGATGACACGCCGCTGGAAACCCGCGTATTACGGGTTCGCCAGGCGTTGACCAAGGGCCAGGCGCTGATTGTCTTCGATCCGGAAAGCGAGCAGTGCCAGTTGATGCTCAAACACGACGTGCCCAAGCACCTGTTTGACTGACGCCTTCAACGTGCCTTGGTTTTTGCCAGTTTGACCTGGATGCGTTCGTAGACCTCGGCCCGGTGCACGTTGACGTTCTGCGGTGCCTCGACACCGAAGCGCACGCTATTCCCGTTGACGGCAACAATGCGCACGGAAATGGTGTCACCGATGGAAATCATTTCACCCACAACGCGGCTGAGTACAAGCATGGCATTCGTCCTTCAGGGTTATCGAACCCTGAAGATGCCCGGTGCACGGCGGGCCTTCAATGCAGCGCGAGCAAAACAGTCCTGCCCTACAACCCTATGCGAACACCTCTTTAGGAAACGTCCGACAAACCGTGGAAACACGCGTCAGGAAGCCGAAAAACGCGGACCGAACAGGATGACGCTCGCACCGATCACGCACAGCGCCACGCCAATCCAGTCCGAACCCAGCGGACGAATTCGTTCGACCACCGCCAGCCACCCAATCGACGCAATGATGTAGATGCCACCGTAGGCGGCATAGGCGCGCCCGGCGTAGTTCGCCTCGACACGGGTCAACAGCAGTGCGAACAAGGTCAGGCTGAGCAACGCCGGCACGACCCACCAGACGCTTTTTCCCTGGCGCAACCACATCCAGAAGGCGAAGCAGCCGGCGATTTCAAACAGGGCGGCGAGAAAAAACCACAGGTAATTGAGCATGCAAAGTGTCTCGCGAGGATGACCGATGGCGGCCACCCTAGCGATCACGTTGCCAGCGGGCAAGTTCAGCCTGCGGTCTGTTTGGCCTTGGCGCGCATTTTATCGGCCATGACCGTCATTTCATCGTAGAGCAGTTGCGGATTCTTCTGCTTGAGCGCCCACGCCATGCGGCCCTGTTCGTGGGGCAGGATCATGAATTCACCGGCGACCACGTGCTGATAGATGTAGTCGGCAATGTCGGTCGCGGTGATCGGCGAGCTTTCCAACAGTTTGCCGACCTGGGCTTTCATGGCCGGCGTCGGGCCGCGGAAGGAGTCCAGCAGGTTGGTCTGGAAGAACGAAGGGCACACCACGTGCACGCCGATTTCCTGCTGCGCGAGTTCGATCAGCAGGCTTTCCGACAATGCCACCACGCCGGCCTTGGCCACGTTGTAGTTGCTCATGGCCGGGCCTTGCATCAACGCGGCCATCGACGCGATGTTGATGATCTTGCCTTTGCTTTTTTCCAGCAGCGGCAGGAACGCCTTGCAGCCTTTGACCACGCCCATCAGGTTAATCGCGATCTGCCAGTCCCAGTCTTCCAGGGACAGTTCGCTGAAGAACCCGCCCGAGGCGACGCCGGCGTTGTTGACGATGACATCGATGCCACCGAGTTTCACTTCACAGGCCTGGGCGAAAGCGGTGAGCTGACTGTAATCACGCACGTCGCAGCGCTGGATAAAACCGTCGCCGCCGGCCTCGCGAACCAGCTTCAGGGTTTCCTGCAGACCAGGCTCGCTGACATCCGACAAGGCCAGTTGCCAGCCTTCACGCGCCCAGCGCAGCGCGATTTCGCGACCCAGGCCCGAGCCCGCGCCAGTGATCATCATGCGATTTTGCATAGCAAACAGCCTTGTTGTTCCGGGGAAGATGCGTCGAGTGTAGCGAAGGACACCGCCCAACCCACGCTCCATCAGATTGCTGAATGGCCTGAGCAAACCGCGCCAGCGGGCGGATCAACTAAACCCTCTAAAAAGAAATAAGCCTGTCTTCGAAAAACATTAAAAAAACTTGGAATTTTCTTTCAATCGCGAGAGTCGGACTTTGTAAGCAGCTTGGTTTTTTGCAGTCCAGCTGAACGTTAAACGCCAGGTAATTCCAGAACACTTCCAACAAGGAAATAGACATGGGCACAATTTTAATCATTATCCTGATCCTCCTGCTGGTAGGCGGCCTGCCGGTCTTTCCACACTCCAGAAGTTGGGGTTATGGCCCGTCGGGTATCATCGGCGTGGTGTTGGTGGTGCTGTTGATCCTGCTGTTACTCGGCAAGATATAAAGAGTTAACAGGCAAAAAAAAGAGGCCCTTCAAGGGCCTCTTTTTTATTGCGCCGAAAACTTAGTCCGGCTTGCCGTCAACCACACCGGCGGTGTTGTCGATCAGGCTTTTGGTCGCCGTCTGGATGAACGACTCGAGTTTCTGCTTGAGCGCCGCTTCGTCAGCCGATGCCGGGATCACTTCACCTTTCGGGGTAGCGCCCAGTTCGTATTGATACAGCTTCGGCGGCATCTCTTTGGGCAGTACCAACACGCGGTCTGCGGTCAGCAACGCTACGGTCTGATCACTACCCGACGGTTTGATCACGCCGAAACCCTTGTCGCCTTCCGGCAGGTTCAGCAAGTCACGGCCCCAGCACTGGTGGATCACGTCGCCACCGATACGGCCCATGATGGTCGGCACGATGTCGATCTGGGTGCCCACGGTGTGGTCGACCTGGCCGAACTTGTCCTGCACGCCCGGCCCGATCAGCAACATCGGTACGTTGAAACGGCCTAGGTCCATTTCCGTGATCTGCTGTTCATTGCCGAAACCGTGGTCACCGACGACCACGAACAGGGTTTCCTTGAAGTAAGGCTCCTTGCGCGCCTTCTCGAAGAACTGACCCAGTGCCCAGTCGGAGTAACGCATGGCGGTCAAATGTTCGTTGAGGCTGCCACGGTCGGTCACGCGCTCGACCGGCAACGGTGTCGGCAAAGCGTATGGCGTGTGGTTGGACAGGGTTTGCAGCAAGGCATAGAACGGTTTTTTGTCCTTGCCGTCGCGGGCCTTCAACTCTTCCAGGCCACGGTTGAACATGTCCTGGTCGGACACGCCCCAGGTCGGGTCGGAGAACACCGGGTTAACGAAGTCGTTACGCCCGATGAAATTGGTCATGCCCTGGTTACTGAAGAAGCCCGACTGGTTGTCCCAGGCGAAGTCGCCGTTGTAGACATACACATCGTCGTAGTCACGGGCGCTGAGCAATTGCGGCAGGCCAGACAGCTTGTGGCTGCCTTCCGGCGTTTGCATCAGGTATTCGAAACCCGGCAGGTTCGGGAAGCAAGCCATGGTGGCGAACATGCCCTGATGGGTATGCGTGCCGTTGGAGAAGAAGCGGTCGAACAACAGGCCTTCTTTCGACAGCTTGTCGAAGTATGGCGTGACGTTGCCCGGACGCCCCAGCGCGCCCACCGAGTGACCGGCGAAGCTTTCCATCAGGATCACGACGACGTTCTTGATCGGCAGGGTTTTGTCGGCATTCGGGGTGTAGTTGCGGCGAACGGCGGCCGTTTCAGGGTCGACCAGTTTGTCGCTGGGTGTCAGCAACATGTCACGCACGGTCTGCTGGGCCAGGGGCTGTTCCAGTGTGGCTTTCCAGATGTTGTCGCGTTCTTCGGACATCCGGCTCTTGGCTGCCGCGATCAGCGACAGGGTACCGTTGAGGCCCAACTGGTTGGCGAAGTTCGAGTCGGTGGTGTAGACATCACCCCAACGCAGTGGCGGACCTTGGCGCAGGGTGCCGCGAGCCGCGACTACGCAGACCAGCAAACACACCACGAACACGGCGATGCGCGCGTACCACGGGGCGATCTGGCGAGTGCCGATGCTGCCGCCGCTGAACGGACCGCGAGGACGGGTTGCACGATCGGCGCCCTTGAACGCCAGGGTCAGGATCAAGGTGCCCACGGCCCAGGCCAGCAGGTAGCGAACCACCGGGAAACCGTACCAGAGCATGCTCATCACGGTTTTCGGGTCTTCTTTCACATACTGGAAGACCAGGCCGTTGAGGCGTTGGTGGAATTCGCGGTAGAAGTCCATCTCCATCAGGCCGAGGAACAACGCGATGCTCGAAGCGATGGTCAGCCAGAAACGGAAGAACCCGCGAGCAGCCATGGCACGGGCGCTGAATAGGGCCAACAACAGCGGAATGCTGAGGTAGACCACCAGGCGCAGGTCGAAACGCAGACCGTTGGCGAACGCTTCGAAAAAGGTCGACGCCGGGGTGTCGAGGATCATCTCGCGGTTGTAGACCAGCAGCGCCACGCGCAGCAGGCTGAACATGACCATCATGACCAGGGCACACAGTAGCGTGTAGGCCAGATGCGATTTGACGGTCGGTTGCAGCAGGCGACTGGAAGATCGCTGCTGACTCAGGGCGTCCGGGATTGCCATGTCGTTTTAGGACCCATTGGAAGTTGAAGTTTCAAAAATACAGCTGCGCCCTGCCCTCTGTTGGCCAGTTCTCGGCCCCGGGGTTTGCGCGGTGCGCAAATGTTGCACGATCAATCGCGGCATTGCCATTGATTACTGACCTGCACGGCTGGCGCGGGCGAATTGTCTTGGAGGCTTTGTGAAAATTTCGTGCAACGCATATTCGGAAACATAAAAAAGATCAGCGAGTAGCTGTATTTGGAGATGTTTTCTATCGTGGGCATATCCGTTTTTTAGTGATGGCTGATATTGGTTCCGCCCTTACGGCGGGTTACTTGGAAAAGCGCCAAGTAACCAAGCGCTTTTGCCCCTTTCGTTCGGTGCCTCGCTAAGGCTCGGCATGCCCTCCTTCCGGTCCTGCTCCGTGGGCCCGCCGCCATCGGCCATCCATGGCCGGGGGCGGCTAACCCGGCATCCATGCCGGGTTGCCCACTGCGCAGAACCTCCACTCGGCCTCTCGAGGGGGCGACTACCGCCAATGCAACCGAGGCGGCCTACCGGCCGGCCTGGCTCTTTGATGGTACGCATTCCCCTGTGGGAGCTGGCTTGCCAGCGATGGACGTTAACGATGACGCGTGCAGTCTGAATGAACGCGGTGTCTGGGCGTTCATCGCTGGCAAGCCAGCTCCCACAGGGATTGTGGTGGTCATGACATGGGTGTTCACCGCCGATGATCCTGACGAACTTCAGGCCGGCTATCAGGCCGCCTCGCCTTGGTTTTTGATCTTGATCTGCCCCGTCGGAAGGCCGAGCGCAGGTTCTGCGCAGTGGGCAACCCGGCATGGATGCCGGGTTAGCCGCCCCCGGCCATGGATGGCCGATGGCGGCGGGCCCACGGAGCAGGACCGGAGCGAGGGAATGGCGAGCCCAGGCGAGCCACCGTACGTCAGGGGCGCTGGGCGCTTGGTTACTTGGCGCTTTTCCAAGTGACCCGCTGTAAGAGCGGAACCAACATCAGCCATCACCAAAAAAACGGATATGCCCACCAACCCCAACGAAACAATTACTTCTCAGCCCGCTCCTTCAACGCCTTCAAAGTATTAAACGGCGCATCAACCACAAACTTGTTGGCCACCATCGAAGGAATGCTCCCACCCGGCTCAGTGTGAACCTGATAAGTCACTTCAATCTGGTCACCCTTGGGCACCAACTTCCAGAACCCCTCAACCTTGGTAACCCGCACGAACCCTTTCTCTTCGGGAATGTACTTCGGCACACCTTCGAGCTTACGGGTCAGACTGCCATCGGCACCTTCAGTGGTGGTGATATGCAGCACCGAATCACGCGCAGTCACCGGCCATGGCGTATTGAACTGAGTGTAAGTCCAGCTCTGGTCGCCTTCATGCTTGAGCAGCTTCTGCATTTTGCACTCATGAATCCAGGTGCAGGCGCCCGCCACGTCTTCCTGGAGTGCGCGCAGTTTGGCCATGGTGGTTTTCATCAGGGTAACGCCCTGATAAGCCTTGTAGTCAGAACCGGCCACCTCACTCAAGGACACCTTGATGCCGTCTTCATTCTTGGCCACCTTCCAGTCTTCGGCCTGTGCGGCGGAAGTCGCCAACACCACCGTCAAACCACACAACACAGCCATACGATGCAGCGAACCCATAGTCTTATTCCTTGTTGTTGAAGTTCCGTTCGTAGAACACATCACGCAGCCGTCATTTGCTCCCACCAGCCCAGCAGCCTGATCGCTTCGTCACTGCTGCTTCCGCAGACTTCGACGTCAGCTTCGAACGCCGAACACACGGCAGGACGTTCCGGTTGGCCGAAAATATTGCACAGGTTTTCGACAGAGAGTTGTACGCAACGTTCTCCGGCGGCTTTGCCATTGGGCATGCCGGGAATCGGTGAACTGATGGAAGGGGCAATGCAACAGGCGCCACAGCCTTCACGGCATTTCATGACGACGAGCTCCTCGCGAAGGGCGATGTGTTAAAGGACGGGGCACAGAGTAACCGCTAAAACAGTTGTTTTAAATTACCGAAGACCGGGTTTTTACGCTCAAACGAACGTGACTGACCAGTCTCCGACAAAGCGTCTGGCGAACGGGTCACAGAGGGGAAGAAATTATCGCTTGAACTCAAATTCCAGCGCGGCGCCTTCAACGTCACGGCGCTCTTCGTTGCGCAATTGCAACTTCATTTCGTTGCTGATCAGTCGCCCGTTGAGCTGAAAGGGAGAGCTGCCGGCCTTTTCGCCGAACATTTGCGGCAACACGGCATCGTGCCGGGGCAAGGGAACTGTGCCGACCGGCTTTAACTCTTCGGCCATCTCCTCGGGCAGACTCAAATCCAGGTCCACCGGAGGCAGTTGGGTTTTCACGACCTCGCTGGCAGGTTTTGACTTGGAGGCAATGGGCGGACGCTTTTTCGCCTTGGCCACGTTCTTTTTGGCCGGTGCGGCTTTCTTGACCGGTGCGGCTTTTTTCGAAGCCGTGCTCGTCGCGGGTTTTTCCGGAACGGAAGCCGCCATGACGCTTTCCGCTGGGAAGGTCATCAACAGGCAGATCGACAGCCAGAAGGCGGAAAAAATCGGTTTCATGGACCCAACGGAGCTAACGGCACTATCGGCGGTGGCATATGCTCGCTTGTTGGACGCGACATGACAAGCTCGGGCAGGAATTACCCGCCCGCCCCCTCAAAAGCCGCCGGCCATCTCCTGGCAAAGTTGCGTGGCGAGCATTCCCAGGGTCATCAGCGCACGCTCGGCTTCGCGGTTCCAGGGCGTACCGCAGTTGAGCCGGATGCAGTGATTGAACTGCTCGGTGTTACTGAAAATCAGCCCCGGCGCAATGCTGATGCCTTGCTGCAACGCCCGTACGTGCAGTTCTTGCGTGTTGACCCGGCCAGGCAGGCTCACCCACAGAATGAAACCGCCGGTCGGCCGCGTCATTTGCGTGCCTTCCGGGAAATACTGCTGAACCGCGAGCTGGAAAGCGCTGAGGTTCTTGCGGTACTCCTGACGGATGTAGCGCAGATGCCGGTCGTAACCGCCATTTTCCAGATACGCCGCAATGCCCATCTGCGTGACACTGCAGGCGGAATGCGTGCTGAAGGTCTGCAGGCGCTGGATTTCCTGCTGGTATTTGCCCGCGATCATCCAGCCGATCCGCACGCCCGGTGACAGGGTCTTGGAGAAGCTTGAGCAATAGATCACCCGATCCAGCCGGTCGTAGGCCTTGAGCGATTTGGTGCGGCCCTGCTCGAACATCAGTTCGCCGTAGATATCGTCCTCGACCACTTGAATATCGAAATCCGAGGCCAGGCGCAGCAGTTGTTTCTGCCGCTCTTCGGGCATGGTGCCCCCCAGCGGATTGCTCAGGCGCGTGGTCAGCACCAGAGCCTTGATCGACCATTGGTTGGCCGCCAGTTGCAGGGCTTCAAGGCTCATGCCGGTGGCCGGATCGCTGGGGATCTCGATGACTTTGAGGCCCAGCAGGTCGGCCAGTTGCAACAAACCGTAATAGGTCGGCGACTCGGCGGCGATCAGATCGCCCGGCCGGGTCAGCACGCGCAGGGACATCTGCAAGGCATCGACACAGCCGTGAGTGATCACCACTTCGGACGGATCGACCACTACGCCGGCGTCGCGCATACGAATGGCCACCTGGCGGCGCAGCGGCTCGAAACCGGGGCTGAACATGTAGCTGAAGGCGCGCGGGCTATGGAATCGGGTGACCTTGGCCAATTGCTGATGCAGCGCACGTACCGGCAGGTAATCGACGCTCGGCACCGCCGCGCCCAAGGGGAACACGCCCTCGCGGCGGGACTCGACTAATACTTGCTGAATGATGCTGCTGCGGGTGACCAGACCAGGGCGCTCGACCCGGGCGATGTCCGGCGTCGGTGCCGTCAGCGCAGGCGTCTGGTGCACGTAATAACCCGACTGCGGACGGGCACGGATCAGCCCCTGATCCTCGAGGTTGGCGTAAGCCTGCAACACCGTGGCATGACTGACGTTGAGCTGCGAGCTCATCTTGCGCACCGAAGGCACGCGCTCCCCCGGTTGATAGACACCACGACGGATGTCTTCGGCCAGTTGTTGAGCAATACGTTGGTAGAGCAGGAGATTGGTCATGACGCAGCACTCGATTTCACGGGCATTTTATTCTTGTGTGAAACAATACCGGAACAGTTTAGAAGTGTACGGGGACAGTTGACACAATAGTCGACCGTACAGTGCAGTGTCAGCAAAAACTGTACTGTTTTTTACTGAAAGCGTGCGGCAATCGGCAGGCAAAAAAAACCCGGCGCTGACGGGCAGGCCGGGTTTTCCAGTGACGCAGCCCTTAGCGGGCAGCACCCAGCTGGCCTTTTTCGTCGGAGAACACAATTTCCACCCGCCGATTCTGCGCACGCCCCCGTTCGGAAGCGTTCGCGTCCACCGGGTATTCGTCGCCATACCCTTCGACCTGGATGCGTTTATCGTCGATGCCCAGGTCCATCAGCACATCGGCCACCGATTGCGCACGGTCACGGGACAACTTGAGGTTTTCCTGCTTGCCACCGGTACTGTCGGCGTAGCCTTCGATGCGTACGACGCGCTTGGGGTTGAGCTGCAGGAACTGCACGATCTTCAACACCACGCGGTTCGCCGAGTTTTTCAATTCCGCTTCGCCGGTATCAAACAACACGTCGCCCAGGGTCATCACCAGGCCACGGTCGGTCTGGGTGGTTGCGAGCGCGACAATCTGTTCTTCGAGCCACTTGCCCTGCTGCTGCACGCTGAGCAACTTGGATTCGCGCAAGGCCAGTTGCAGGCGCTGACGCTCGAGTTCGAGCTTCGCCGCGCGCTCTTCGTTGAGCACCTGATTGGTGTGCTCCCGGGCAATTTCGCTGTAGCGCTGGCTCAGGTAGGCGTAATGCACCACGTCCGAACCGCTGCCCCAGTAGCTGGAAAGGCGATCGGCACGGGCCAGGGACTCACCGGCGCGAATCACGTCTTTGGGCGCGATACGCAGCACGTTGGAATCTTCCTTGACCTTCTGGAAGTCGGCACCGGCGTTTTGCAACGCGGTTTCGCTGTGCTGGCCGGCGCAGCCATACAGGCTGGCGCAACCCGCCAGGATCAATCCGCCGATGGAGCTGGACTTGAGGCTCATTTGGCATCTCCCACTTGCTTGCGCAGACGGGTGATGCGGGTATTGAGCACGTTCAGCTGCTCCTCGCTTTTAAGGGTCAGGACCTTGGCTTCGGCCAGGCGCGCATCGAGCTCGGCCTGTTCAGCGCGCATCCGCGCATGCTTGTAGGACTGATCGGCCATGTCGCCCTGGGCACGACTGAACTTGTCTTCGGCCAGTTTCAGTTCCGGCACTTCGTCGGCAGTGGCGCCCACGGCTTTGGCTTGTATCAATGCCTGTTCGGTCAAGCGTATTTGTTCATTCGGCGCCGGATCGGCTGCACAACCCGCCAGAGCCAGAACGGCCAGGGCAGCGAAAAGAGGTCGAATACTCACTAAAAATCCCTACTGTTTTGGGGTACTGGCGGGTTGCTGCTGTTGCTGTTGCTGCGCTTTCCAACGCTCGATGTTGCGTTGCAGCACAGCTTCCGTCAGTCCGGACGCGGGCAATTCTGTCATCTTTTTGGCCAGCTGTCCGCGCAACCACGGATCGTTGCACGCGGAGTTATGGGAAACCGCGAGGAACAGGCCGGGTTTGTCGACCGGTTGTGGACGCGCCACCAGATCGTTGGCCATGCTCAGTGCCTGCGCGGCCGCCATGCCGGAATAGCGTCCCGCGAGAACAAATTCCACCTCGCCCAACAGCAATTTCTGAAAGGCCTGGGTGAGGTTTGGCGTACGGGTGAGGGTCAATTGCTGCTCGGCGAACGTACCAAATGCCGTGGTCATCCGAGACTTTTCCGACACTGCGCCGGGATGACCGTGGAGGTCCTGGGCGTCGTTGTAGACCAGAGACGAATCTTTTCGGGTCCAGACGAGGTAATCGTTTTCCAGCAACGGCGGATGAATGTAATCCAGGGTTTCCAGTTCGCTGACCGTCAACGGCGCATCCGCCAGCATGTCCATGCGCCCGCTGCGCACTTCATCGAGGGCCTGGGAGCGCTTGCCGGCGTACAGCAACTCGACCTTGATGCCCAACTCCCCCGCCACGTGCTGCAACAAATCGGCACTGGCGCCGATCAGGTGCTTGGGGTTTTGCGGGTCTTGCCACAGGTACGGCGGCGCATCGGGGCTGCCGGTGACCACCAGGCGTTCGCACTTGCCCGCGGCAACGGACAGTGTTGGCAACACCGTCAGGCCCAGCAGCAATGACCAACCGAACACTCGGCGCAAATCCATGGCGACACTCCCCCACTCAAATCCAGAACAAAAAAAAGCCCGACCAAAAGGTCGGGCTCTTTATAGGTCAAGCCGCTGGTTTAGACCAGCTTCTCGAACTCAGGGATGGCTTCGAACAGGTCCGCCACCAGGCCGTAATCGGCCACCTGGAAGATCGGCGCTTCTTCGTCCTTGTTGATCGCAACGATCACTTTGGAGTCTTTCATGCCGGCCAGGTGCTGGATCGCGCCGGAGATACCGACGGCGATGTACAGCTGTGGAGCAACGATCTTGCCGGTCTGACCGACCTGCATGTCGTTGGGTACGAAACCTGCGTCGACCGCGGCGCGGGAAGCACCGACGGCAGCGCCCAACTTGTCGGCCAGGGCGTACAGGTGTTTGAAGTTGTCGCCGTTCTGCATGCCGCGACCGCCGGAAACGACGATCTTGGCAGCGGTCAGTTCCGGACGATCGGACTTGGCCAGTTCTTCGCCAACGAAGCTCGAGGTGCCAGCGTTGTGCGCAGCAGCAACCGCTTCAACGGCAGCCGAACCACCTTCAGCAGCCACCGGGTCGAAACCGGTGGCACGCACGGTGATCACCTTGATCGCAGCGTTCGATTGAACGGTAGCGATGGCGTTACCGGCGTAGATCGGGCGCTTGAACGTGTCAGCGCTTTCGACCGAGATGATCTCGGAGATCTGGTCAACGTCCAGCTGAGCGGCAACGCACGGCAGGATGTTTTTGCCGTTGGAGGTCGCGGCAGCCAGGATGTGGCTGTAGCCAGCGCCCAGCTCGGCCACCAGCGGTGCTACGTTTTCCGGCAACTGGTGAGCGTAGGCGGCGTTGTCGGCCACCAGCACTTTAGCCACGCCAGCGATTTTCGCAGCGGCTTCAGCCACGGCGCCAGCGCCTTGACCAGCAACCAGTACGTGGATGTCGCCGCCGATTTTCGCAGCAGCCGCCACGGTGTTCAGCGTGGCCGGGGCCAGTACTTTGTTGTCGTGTTCAGCAATAACCAAGATAGTCATTTAGATTACCTTCGCTTCGTTTTTCAGTTTCTCGACCAGTTCAGCCACCGACTTGACCTTGATACCCGCGCTGCGTGCAGCCGGCGCTTCGACTTTCACGGTCTTGTTGGTGGAGGCGGTGGAAACGCCCAAAGCGTCCGGAGTCAGCACTTCGAGAGGCTTCTTCTTGGCTTTCATGATGTTTGGCAGGGACGCGTAGCGCGGCTCGTTCAAACGCAGGTCGGTGGTGACGATGGCCGGCAGTTTCAGGGAAACCGTCTGCGCGCCGCCGTCGATTTCGCGGGTCACGGCAACGCTGTCGCCGGACACTTCGACTTTCGAAGCGAAAGTGCCCTGACCGTAGCCGCTCAATGCAGCGAGCATCTGGCCAGTCTGGTTGTTGTCGCTGTCGATGGCTTGTTTGCCAAGGATCACCAGCTGCGGCTGTTCCTTGTCGACAACAGCTTTCAGCAGCTTGGCAACGGCCAGGGAAGTCAGATCTTCAGCGGATTCGACGAGGATGGCGCGGTCGGCACCCAGAGCCAGCGCGGTGCGCAGTTGCTCTTGAGCGGTGGACGGGCCGACGGAAACGACGACGATTTCAGTCGCAACACCTTTCTCTTTCAGGCGTACGGCTTCTTCCACGGCGATTTCGCAGAACGGGTTCATCGACATCTTCACGTTAGCGAGGTCGACGCCGGAATTGTCCGCCTTGACGCGAACCTTGACGTTGTAATCCACAACGCGTTTGACAGCTACAAGAACCTTCATGGATTCCTCGTTACTCTCCGGTGAAAAGAAAGTCGCCTAGGCGAACCTGGCGGTTGATGCTCATCGGGCGCAAGGGCACCTCTAAAAACGCCGGCCTATGTATCAAGGGAACATCGCTCATGATGTTGACGGCCGTTCGTCAGTGGTGACCGACAAGTCATTCAATATCGCGGCGTGTAAACTGCGCGCCAACACTGCGCTGCGCATCACCTTGTACTGCCATCGCCCTGTCTTTAGAGGTGCTCTTGAAACCAACAGTCAGCCTACGGCGAGCGCAAAACCGACCGTATCTTGACCGGAACGCCTATTCCGGTCAATACGGCAAAATAGCCGTTCATAAGCCGCGTGACTTTGATTTCTCTGGCTTTGAGCCAATTCAAACAAACGTTTGTATTGGACGCTAGGAGTGGTGTAGATATAATGCGCCACCCAGAGAGAAAGGTGGTTCATCGATTGTCCTCTTCCCCGCTCGCGCAGGGATTCATGGATGCGACACCAAACCTCCAATTAGAAAAAAAACTGTTGAGCCTTGAGTAGGAGATAGCCTGTGGAACGCGAATACATGGAATTCGACGTCGTCATCGTCGGTGCCGGCCCCGCTGGTCTTTCCGCCGCCTGCCGCTTGAAGCAGAAGGCTGCTGAAGCCGGTAAGGAAATCAGCGTCTGCGTGGTCGAAAAAGGCTCCGAAGTCGGTGCTCACATTCTGTCCGGTGCCGTGTTCGAACCACGCGCCCTGAACGAATTGTTCCCGGACTGGAAAGAACTCGGCGCCCCGCTGAACACGCCAGTGACCCGCGACGACATCTTCGTTCTCAAGAACGCCGACAGCGCGCAGAAAATTCCTGACCTCTTTGTGCCCAAGACCATGCACAACGAAGGCAACTACATTATCTCCCTGGGTAACCTGTGCCGCTGGCTGGCTCAGCAGGCCGAAAACCTGGGTGTGGAAATCTACCCGGGCTTCGCGGCTCAGGAAGCACTGTTCGACGAGAACGGCGTGGTTCGCGGGATCATCACCGGTGACCTGGGCGTTGACCGCGAAGGCCATCCGAAAGAAGGCCTGTACACCCCGGGCATGGAACTGCGCGGTAAGTACACGCTGTTCGCCGAAGGCTGCCGTGGCCACATCGGCAAGCAGCTGATCAAGCGCTTCAACCTCGACAGCGAAGCCGACGCCCAGCACTACGGCATCGGCCTGAAGGAAATCTGGGAAATCGACCCGGCCAAGCATCAGCCAGGCCTGGTGGTCCACACCGCCGGTTGGCCGCTGGACATCATGGGCACCGAGAACACCGGCGGCTCGTTCCTCTATCACCTGGAAAACAACCAGGTCGTTGTCGGTCTGATCGTCGACCTTTCCTATAGCAACACCTACCTGTCGCCGTTCGACGAGTTCCAGCGCCTCAAGCATCACCCGGTGCTCAAGCAGTACCTGGAAGGCGGCAAGCGCATCAGCTACGGCGCGCGGGCCATCTGCAAAGGCGGCCTGAACTCGCTGCCGAAAATGGTGTTCAAGGGCGGCGCGCTGATCGGTTGCGACCTCGGTACCCTGAACTTCGCCAAGATCAAAGGCAGCCACACCGCGATGAAGTCCGGCATGCTCGCCGCTGAATCCGTGGCCGAGGCGCTGTTCGCCGAGAAAGACGGCACCGAAGAGCTGACCACCTACGTCGATGCGTTCAAGAAGAGCTGGCTCTACGACGAACTGTTCGCCAGCCGCAACTTCGGCCCGGCGATCCACAAGTTCGGCGCCATCGTCGGCGGCGGTTTCAACTGGCTGGACCAGAACATCTTCGGCGGCAAACTGCCGTTCACCCTGCATGACACCAAGCCGGATTACGCTTGCCTGAAACTGGCGGCAGACTGCAAGAAGATCGACTACCCGAAACCGGACGGCAAGATCAGCTTCGACAAACTCAGCTCGGTGTTCATCTCCGGTACCAACCATGAAGAAGAACAGCCTTGCCACTTGAAGCTGACCGATCCGAGCATCCCGATCGCCAAGAACCTGCCGATGTACGATGAGCCCGCCCAGCGTTACTGCCCGGCCGGCGTGTATGAAGTGGTGACCAAGGAAGACGGCGAGAAGCGCTTCCAGATCAACGCCCAGAACTGCGTTCACTGCAAGACCTGCGACATCAAGGACCCTGCACAGAACATCACCTGGGTGGCACCGGAAGGTGCCGGCGGCCCGACTTACCCGAACATGTAAGTTGAATCGCTGAACACAAAGGCTCCCGAACGGGGGCCTTTTTGTTGCCTGCAATTTATGTACTGCTGAAGATCCAATGTGGGAGCGGGCTTGCTCGCGAATACGGTTGATCCTTCGACATTTATATTGACTGACACACCGCTTTCGCGAGCAAGCCCGCTCCCACAGGGATTTTCGGTGGATCAGGCCGCGCGTTCATCCCCCGGATTGCGCTCGAAGTAGCGCTTGTACTCGCGACTGAACTGCGACGTGCTCTGATACCCCACCCGATGCGCCACTTGCGCCACGCCCAGTCCCTCGCCCAGCAACAACTGCTGAGCCCTGAGCAACCGCAAGCGTTTCAAATACTGCACCGGTGACAACAAGGTGCTGCGCTTGAAATGCTCGTGAAAGGTCGACGCGCTCATGTTCGCGCAACTGGCCAGGGTTTCCACATTCAATGGCTCGGTGTAATGCGCATGCAGATGACTCAGCGATGCCGCGATCCGGGCGAATTGCCCCTGCTGTTCCACCAATGCCCGTAACACGTCGGCCTGTGGCCCGCGCAAGGCGACGAACAACAACTCACGCAAACGTGCCTGGCCCATGATCTGGCATTCCAGCGGATCGTGCAGGCAGCGCAGCAATCGCTCCACGCAACCGCGCATCGCATCGTCGAGCACCGCCGAGGTCATGGACTCTGGCGTTTGCGCCGCAATATCACGCGCCGGCACCAGCCCCATGGCCAGGACCAACTCACCGAGCAACACCCGGTCGATGGCGATGGATATCCCCAACATCGGCCCATCCGGCGCCGAAAAAGTCTCGCACTCAAAAGGCACCGGCAATGCCTGAATCAGGTAATGCCCGGCACCATATTCCAGCGTCCGCGGCCCCAGGTACGCCAGTTTGCTGCCTTGGGCGATGATGACCAGGCTCGGCTCATAGATCTGCGGACCACGGGCCACGTCACAACTGGCGCGCAAAACCTGCACACCCGGCAACGCCGTGGGGGCGAAACCGTCACGCGTCGTCAGCGGCTGGATCAGTGAAACCAGAGTGGCATTGGCATCGAGATGACGGGTCAACAACATGGAGTTCTTCACAGAAAAAATCGCGGAAATCGGGATGAAAGCATCATCGCAGGTCTGATGGCGTATTTGACCCATCGAACGCTGATGCCGGAGGAATAGGCATGACACCCGGAGGAATCGCCATGGCCGGTGACAGGCACCGCGCCCAGAATGCGCCGCCTCACCTGTCACCGCTTTTGCGAGGTTCCTCATGTACACCGCCATCGGATACGCCGCTCAATCAGCCACCACTCCCCTCGCCCCCGTGAAATTCGAACGCCGCAGCCCTCGGGCCGACGACGTAGCAATCGAAATTCTCTACTGCGGCGTCTGCCATTCCGACATCCACCAGGCCCGCAACGAGTGGGGCATTGCCGTTTACCCGCTGATGCCCGGCCACGAGATCGTAGGCAAAGTTACCGCTGTCGGTGTGAATGTCACCCGGCACAAAATCGGCGATCTGGTCGGCGTTGGCTGCATGGTCGATTCCTGCCGCAGCTGCGAAGCCTGCCAGTCGAATCTCGAGCAATATTGCCTCGAAGGTCCGACCATGACCTACGCCACCCCGGACCGCGTGGATGGCAGCAACACCATGGGCGGTTACTCCGACAGCATCGTCGTCAGCGAGCACTTTGTGGTGCGCATCCCGGAAAAACTCGCACTGGCCAGCGCGGCACCGATCCTGTGTGCCGGCATCACCACCTACTCGCCACTCAAGCACTACGGCGTCAAGGCAGGCGACAAGGTCGGGATTCTCGGCATGGGCGGCCTCGGCCACATGGGCATCAAGTTCGCCAAGGCGATGGGCGCAGAGGTGACGTTGTTCACCCGTTCAGCGAGCAAGGCCGAAGAAGCTCGTCGTCAGGGCGCGGATCATGTGATCGTGTCCACCGATGCCGAGCAGATGAAAGCGGTAGCGGGTTATTTTGACTTCCTGCTGGACACCATTCCGGTGCAGCACGACCTCAATCCCTACCTCGACACGCTGCGTTTCGACGGCGTGCACATTCTGGTCGGGCTGATCGAACCGGTCGATCCACCGGTCCACGCCGGCAAACTGGTGATGAGCCGCCGCGTGCTGGCCGGCTCGCTGATCGGCGGTATCGCCGAAACCCAGGAAGTGCTGGATTTCTGCGCCGAGCACAACATCACCTGCGACATCGAAATGCTCGACATCCGCCAGATCAATGAGGCTTACGCGCGCATGATCGCCGGTGACGTGAAATACCGCTTCGTCATCGACATGGCGACGCTGAAGGTCTAAACCTTCGCGCCAAGCTCCGCCGAAAGCCGGGCCGTGACCCCTTTGATCAGGGGAATCAGCTCGGCCATTTTTTCCAGTGGCATGTACGGCACGGTGCTGGCGATGCTGATGCCGGCAACGATGCGCTTGCTGGCGTCACGGATCGGTGCCGCCACGCAGCGGATCGACGGCTCGTTGTCTTCCAGGTCGAAGGCGTAACCACCCGCCACGTACTCGATCATGCGCTGCTGAAACTGCTCCCAGGACTGCTCCGGGTGCTGCGGCCAGAACTGATTTTTCCCACCCGCCGGCAAGCTAACTTCGTACAGCCGCTGCCATTCTTCCTGCGTGTCATCGAGCATCAGTGCCTTGCCGATCCCGGTGCGCGCCAATGGCATGCGGTGACCGACCCGCGAACGCATTTCCGGACCGTTGCGCCCCGGATTCTTGTGCAGGTACAGCACCTCGTCGCCTTCGCGAATCGCCAGGTGAATGGTGTCGCCGGTCAACGCCGACAGCTCATCCAGATACGGCCCGGCCAACGTCACCAGCGGCAGTTCCTCGCGCGCCTGGAAACCCAGTTCGATCAACTTCGGCCCCAACAGATACCCGACTTGCGGCACCACCCGCAGATAGCGCTCGTCCACCAGGCAACTGGCCAGACGATGAGTGGTGCTGCGCGTCGTGCCGATCAGCCGGGCGATTTCCTTGAGATCGCGGGCGCCACTGGCCACGGCCTGAACCACACCCAGACCGCGAAGCAGTGTCTGGGTGCCGGTCGGCGCGGCGTCCTTGGCGATTTTTGGGGCGTCTTCCTGCATATCCAGCCTTTACCGTTGAGCGAGGGAACGGGCGGCATTATGGTCGCCCGACGGCTGCGACTACAACTTGATACGCTCGACCTTGCCGACCAGCAAGATGTAGGAAAGCGCACCGATCAACGCCAGAACCGAGATGTAGGTAATCGCCGGGGCAAATGAATCACCGCTGGCGAGGAAACCGATGACGATTGGCGTGGTAATCGCCGACAGGTTGCCGATGAAATTGAACACCCCGCCGGTCAGCCCCAACAAACGTGCCGGTGCCAGCGTTGAAACCAGCGACCAGGTGATCGAGGCCAGCCCGTTACCGAAGAAGGCCAACGCGAGGAAGGCAATCACCAACGGTGTCGACTCGACGAAGTTGGCGCCGATGATCGAGGTGGAAATCAGCAAGCCGCCAATGATCGGCAATTTGCGGGCAAAACCCACTGTGTAGCCGCGACGGATCAGGAAGTCGGAGAAGAACCCGGAACACAGCACGCCGACGAACGCCGCGAGAAATGGCAGCGATGCCAACAGGCCGGACTTGATGAAGTCCATGCCGCGGTATTTCACCAGGTAGGTCGGGAACCACGTCAGGAAAAACCACAACGTCGAGTTGAGGCAGAACTGACCGAGGTAGATGCCCCAGAGCTTGCGTTTGGTCAGCACGATGCCGAGATCGGTCCAGCTGAATTTCGCCTTGGCCTTGGCCGTCTCGGCCTGGATATCCACCAAACCGCCACCTTCGCGGATCAGCTCGATTTCGGCGTCATTGGCGCCTTTGAAATCCCGTGGCTCGCGATACACCGCGTACCAGATCACCGCCCAGAGAATGCCCACCGCACCGGTGCTGACGAAGACCATGTGCCAGCCGAACTCATGCTGCAACCATGCGAGAACCGGCGTCAGGAATGCCAGGCCGACGAACTGACCGGACGTATAAAAACCGATGGCCGTGGCGCGTTCGCGTTCGGGAAACCAGGTGGTGACCACGCGGCTGTTGATCGGATACGCCGGCGCTTCCAGCGCACCGACCGCCATGCGCAAGACGAACAGCGCAATGAAGCTGGCGGCGAAGCCGAGCATCACCGTGGCGATCGACCACAGCAACAAGGCGACGCTATAAAGAATGCGCGGCGGAACGCGATCCACCAGCCAGCCGCCGGGGATTTGCATGGCGGCGTAAGTCCAGCCGAAGGCCGAGAAAATCAGCCCGACGTGAATCGGGTCGATGCCCAGTTCGCTGGTCAGCGCCGGGGCGGCGATGGACAGGTTGCTGCGGTCGAGGTAGTTGATCACTACGGTGATAAACAGCAGCACCATGATGAAAAAACGCTTGCGACTGGGCGTCACCAACGACGCCTGCCCGGTGAGGGTTTGCGGTTGCATGGGGATTGCCTCTTCTTATGTTTATTGAGGTCGATGTGAAATCGGGGGTTGCCACAAATCTCCCTGTCCATGGAGATCAAACTGTGGGAGCCAGCCTGCTGGCGATCGCGGTGGGTCAGTCACCCTGAATGCTGGATGTGCCGACCAAATCGCCAGCAGGCTGGCTCCCACAGGAGTTGCGGTGGGTCAGGGAGAACTTACCACTCGGCAAAACTGCCATCGGCATGGCGCCAGATCGGGTTGCGCCAGCGATGCCCGACCGCCGCGCGTTCGATCACGTATTCCTCGTTGATCTCGATGCCCAGGCCCGGGCCGTTCGGAATCTTCACGAAGCCTTTGTCGTAATCGAACACCCGCGGATCCTTGACGTAATCCAGCAGGTCATTGCTCTCGTTGTAGTGAATGCCCAGGCTCTGCTCCTGGATGAAGGCGTTGTAGCAAACCGCGTCCAGTTGCAGGCACGCCGCGAGGGCAATCGGACCCAGCGGGCAATGCAGCGCCAGCGCCACGTCATAGGCTTCGGCCATGTTGGCGATCTTGCGGGTTTCGGTGATGCCGCCGGCGTGCGACGCGTCCGGCTGGATGATGTCGACGTAACCTTCGCTGAGCACGCGCTTGAAATCCCAGCGCGAGAACAACCGCTCGCCAAGGGCAATCGGCGTGCTGGTCAGCGGCGCCAGTTCCTTCAGCGCTTCGTAGTTTTCGCTGAGCACCGGCTCTTCGATGAACATCAGTTTGTACGGATCGAGTTCCTTCATCAGCACCTTGGCCATGGGCTTGTGCACCCGGCCATGGAAGTCGACACCGATGCCGACATTCGGGCCGACCGCGTCACGCACCGCCGCGACGTTGGCCAGGGCCAGGTCGACTTTTTCGAAGGAGTCGAGGAATTGCAGTTCTTCGGTGCCGTTCATTTTCACCGCAGTGAAACCACGCTCTACCGCTTCTTTCGCGGCGCGAGCGGTATCCGCTGGCCGGTCGCCGCCGATCCACGAGTAAACACGGATCTTGTCCCGCACCTGACCACCGAGCAGATCGCTGACCGACACCCCCAAGGCCTTGCCCTTGATATCCCACAACGCCTGATCGATACCGGCCAGCGCACTCATGTGAATCGCCCCGCCCCGGTAGAAGCCGCCGCGGTACAGCACGGTCCAGATGTCTTCGATGTTGCGTGGGTCTTTGCCGATCAGGTAGTCGGACAATTCTTCAACGGCGGCGGCGACAGTGTGAGCGCGGCCTTCGACCACGGGCTCGCCCCAACCGGTCACGCCCTCGTCGGTCTCGACCTTGAGGAAGCACCAGCGCGGCGGAACGATGAAGGTGGTCAGTTTGGTGATTTTCATCTCTTCTCTCTCTTATTGGATGCAGCGCGCTCGGCGCCAGAAAGTCTTAACGCAGAGCGTTCCATGCAGCGACATACGCCTTGGCGTTCACGGCCACTTCTTGCGCCGTCATGCCCGGTTTGAACAACCCGGAACCGAGGCCGAAGCCTTTGACGCCGGCGTCGATAAACTCCTGCATGTTGTCCGGCGTGATCCCGCCCACCGGCGCCAGAATGGTTCCGGCCGGCAACACCGCGAGCCAGGCCTTGACGACGGCCGGGCCCATTTGCTCGGCCGGGAACATCTTCAGCACGTCCGCCCCTTCGGCCAATGCGGCGAAGGCTTCGGTCGGCGTCGCAACACCCGGCGACAGGAACAGCCCCGCCGCTTTTGCTGCGCGCAGCACTTTAGGATCGCTGTGGGGCATGACGATCACCTGCCCGCCGGCGGCTTTCACTTGCTCGACCTGCTCCGGCGTCAACACCGTGCCGGCACCGATCAGGCAATCGGCGGGCAAGGTACTGCGCAGGATGCGGATGCTTTCGTACGGCTTGGGGGAATTGAGCGGCACTTCAATGACGCGAAATCCGGCGGCATAAAGGACTTCTCCGATAGCCGCCGCCTCCTGCGGGCGCAGGCCACGCAGGATTGCGATCAGGCCGTTTTGCGCCAGGGCTTGCTTGAGCATGTCAGACCTCCAGTCAGGTTTAACGGGATGGATGTGGGGTGACGAGTCCGGCAGCGAGCGCCAGCTGCCACAACCCGTGTTCGGTGGCTTGCTCGGCCAGCGTCACGCGAGCAAAGCCGCAGGCATCGAGGGCCCGGCTGTAACGGGTGCAGAGTTGGGTGTTACCGATGAGGATGATCGACGGCAGATGAACGCTGTTGCGCCGACGCCGCTGAACAGTGGCCAGCGCCGACAGTTCATGGCCGATCAACAGGCCGGACAAGTAATCCGGTTGGGCAGTGGCGCTGAGTTCGCCGGTCAAACCGAGGCTACGGGCACTGAACAATGTCGACAACGGTCCGATCTCACCATCCGCCGACAACGCCACTTGCACACCACGATCGAAGGCTTGGCCATCGAAGGACGCGCCCTTTTGTTGAGTGCGCCCCAGAATGCTGTGCTCGCTGAGCACGGCGAAGACTTCGCCGGTCATGAAGGTATCGAAATGCACGATGCAGCCGTCGGCCACTTCCACCCATTTCGAATGACTGCCCGGCAGGCCGATCAACAGATCACCACCCGCCCCGGCCGGCAGATTCTGCAGCACGCCGAGGACCTGGGTTTCTTCGCCGCGCATCACGTTCGGCAGATGCGAACGTTGAAGCACGCCCGGCACGATGTGCACATCGACACCGCGAAGACTGCGAATGGTTTGTAGGGAAGTTCCGAGATTGGCCACGTTTGCCGGCGTATCGCGGTAGGCCGCTTCGCGCCAGCCCTGGGCGCTGCCGACCATGCCGCAGGCAATCACCGGCAAACCGGGTTGCGCGTCGAGCCAGTCGCCGCAGGCCTCATCAAAAGCAAGTTCAAAACCGTCGTTGCATTCCTGGCCTTTGATGATTCGCGGCGTCCGGGGCAGCTGCATGATCCCCGATGACAGCGAACGCTGTTCGAGCACCTGGCCACCTGCGGCGAGTTTGTAAGCACGTAATGAGGTTGTCCCCCAATCGAGCGCGATCAATTGCGCCAGCATCGCTTCACCTGTTTTGTTTATTGGCAGTGAGTGAGCTGGACTATAAACCCGGACGCGGCTAAATCTCAATATATAAATATCACTCCCATATATTGGGACGAATACAAAAAAAATCGCAGCCATCGACAGCTCCTGCATTGGGTGGCGTTCACCTGCAGGAGCTGCCGAAGGCTGCGATCTTTTAAGAGATCAATTGCCCGCGGCAAAATCCCTCAACACGGCACCATCCATCCGATACCGAACCCACTCTTCCTGCGGCTGCGCACCCAGGGATTTATAGAATTCGATAGCCGGCTTGTTCCAGTCCAGCACGCTCCACTCGAATCGCCCGCAATCATTGGCGCAGGCGATTTTCGCCAAGTGGCGCAGCAAGGTTTTCCCCGCGCCGCCGCCGCGCTGTTCCGGGGTGATGTAAAGGTCTTCGAGGTACAGGCAGTTACTGCCGAGCCAGGTGGAGTAGCTGAAGAAAAACACCGCAAAACCAATTGGCAAACCGTCCCGCAGGCAGATCAGGCCGTGAGCGGTGGCACCTTCGCTGAACAGGCTGCGCTCGATGTCGGCGACGCTGGCGATGACTTCGTGACGGGCACGTTCGTAATCGGCCAGTTCAGTGATGAACCCGAGGATTTGCGGTGCATCGCTGGGGGTCGCCGGGCGGATTTCGATCGTCATGGACGTGCCTTCGTCAAAAGTGGAAAACGCCATACTAAGTCGACACAGGACCTCTGGCGAGGGGACTTCTATGGTGAGGGGATTTATCTGTGGCGAGGGGATTTATCCCCGTTGGGTTGCGCAGCAACCCCCCTGGATCATTAGGCGTGATCTTTCAGAAAAAACGAGGTCGCTCTTATAGGGACTGCTGCGCAGTCCAACGGGGATAAATCCTCTCGCCACAGATAATCCCTTTGCCACAAAAGCTGACTCGCCATTACTCCGCCCACCACTAACCCTCGAATCGATAACCTCGGACCTAACATCCGCGCCGCGCATGATAGATAGATGACACTCACCGTTATCGGGTCAAGGAACCGCGTCATGTCCATCGCACCGCCACACGTCTCCAGCAAGCTGTTCGGCCTGTTTTGCCTCGCCAGCTATTTACTGTCGCTGTCCTACGGCTCGACGTTTTTGCTGTCGCTGTTGATCGGTTCCCGTGGCGGCAACGAACACGATGCCGGCAGCGTGATTTCGGCGGCGATGCTCAGCACGTTTGCCGCGGTGATTGTCTCCGGGCATTTGTCTGATCTGCTGGGAGCGGCGCGTTCGATTGCGCTGTTCGGCGTGCTGCTGGTAGCGGCCAGCCTGGGCTTCGCGCTGACGCCGGGCTTCGGCAATCTGCTGCTGTTTTTCGGGTTGCTGCTGGGGTTGGGCTGGGGCGTTTTCTACACGCTCGGGCCGATCATCGTCGCGAGCCTGGTGACGCCCGCTCAGCGTGCCAAATACTTTGCGCTGCTGTCGGGCAGCATGATGACCGGGATCGGCAGCGGCCCGTTGCTGGGCCGTGCGGCCAGTGCACTCGGCTATCCGGTGACGGCGGCGTTTTACCTCGCCGCGCTCGCCAGCCTGATCGGCGTTGTGCTGTTCTGGCGGCTGGACGCGCAACTGAAAAAAGCGCCCTCGCCCAGCGCCTCGGTCGCGCGCATTTCCTGGCGAGCAACGGTTCAGGTGCTGTCGTCCAGAGCCGTGTTCCCGATTCTCATGGTTGGCCTCGGCGGCTGTGTCTTCGGTGGCCTGTCGAGTTTTCAAACCAGTTACGCGGCGTCTCGCTCGCTGGATTACTCGCTGTTCTTTTTCGGCTTCATGGGCGCGGCGATCAGCAGCCGGATGTTGATTGCCGGGTTTGTGGTCAAGCGCGATCCGTTCCGCGCATCCTGCCTGTTGTCGGGGCTGATGACGGGCTCGATCGTGATGTTCGGTTTCGTGGTCGACAGCAGCGTCAGCTACGTGCTCGCCGCGATGATGTTGGGCGTCGGTTACGGGCTGACGTATTCGGTGATCAACGGCCTGGCCGCGAACGAAGCGCCGAGCGGCACCACGGCGCAAGCGTTGCTGTTGTTCAGCCTGTCGTACTTCATCGGCGTATTCGGATTTCCGTTGCTGGCCGGGAAGATCATCGTGGAACACGGGATGACACCGCTGTTGCTCACCGTGCTCTGCGTCGCGCTGCTGAACTGGCTGATCACCGTGGGCCGCTTGCTCTGGCGCCGCTTCAGGCTCAAGACACTGCAGCAGGCCTGAACCGTTCGTCGTTCATCAGGCACCAAACCAAATCGAGGGCGGACCAATATCGGGTAAGGACTCTAATTCAATGGAGACGACATCATGATCATGTCCCGATTGACCGCCCTCGCTCTCGCTACCCTGCTGTCCTCTGCTGCCTTCGCCGCCACTACCGCCTCTGGTACCGGCCCGACCGACCCGGTCGAAAAACCCAGATCCCCCGCCATCCAAAGCGCTCCCGGCATCAACACCAATGGCACTGGCGTCGACAGCAGCCTGCCGCCGTCCACGGGCACCGACCCGCGGATCCAGGGCAACGACGCGGGCCGTCAAGGTGGCATGAACATGCCCGACACCCAGACACCCGATAACGCCGGCCCCGGCGTCGGCTCGAAAACCACCACCGGTGGCTCGGGTTCCGAAGGCGGTGCCAGCCAATAAATCGCCCACGCGAGTTGCACTATCCACATCCATGAAGAGGTAACCATGAACGTTGATAAAAACCTTGAGAAAGAAGTCCTGACCCGACTGCTGCACGCCCACCCGAGTGGGCTGGGCAAGGAGGTCCTGGACAATTACCGGGGGGAGAAAGTCGTGGCCAGCGCCCTCGCCACGCTACAGGATCGGGGGCTGATCCAGCATGGCCATGTGATCTGCGACGAGACCGGCGAGCACTCGTTGAACTTGCCGATCAAGCTCAGCGCGGCCGGGGTTGAGGCAGCGCGCAAGCTGGACGTTTAAGCAAGACGAATCAGGTCGCAGTCGTGCTCGGCTGCGACCGACTGACTCTACAAGCAGCAGGAGAAATCCCATGCCTCGTGGAAGCAAAGACAAATACACCACCGAACAGAAGCGCAAGGCCGAGCACATCGAAGAGAGCTATGAGCACAAAGGTGTCTCGAAAGATGAAGCGGAGGCCCGCGCCTGGGCGACGGTGAACAAGCAGTCGGGCGGTGGTGAGCGCAGCGGTGGTTCCGGGCGCAAGAAACCGGCGAGTGCGAAAGCCGAAGACCGCAAGGAATCTTCGCGGCGAGCGGTATCCAGTCGCGAAGGTCACCCGCGTAACAGCAAGGCGTCGCGGGATGCGCAGACGGTGGACAGTTTGAGGAAGGAAGCCACGGCGAAGAAGATTCCCGGGCGTTCGGGTATGCGCAAGCAGGAATTGATCGAGGCGTTGCGCAAGGCTGGGTAAGGTCAGAACTTGCGATGAATCTGAGGGCCCCTTCGCGAGCAAGCCCGCTCCCACATTTGTTCGCATTCCTGCTGGAGTAATTCGTTCAAAATGTGGGAGCGGGCTTGCTCGCGAAAGCGCTAGATCAGGCGCCGAAACTCTCACTGATTAATGCATCAACCTCGGCAGCCCCAGGCGAAGTCGCCGGCCCCCACCGAGTCACCGCCAGTGCCGCCGCCGCATTCGCCCGCCGCGCCGCCTCCCCCGCCGACAACCCCTGCGCCAACCCGGCCACAAACACCCCGGCGTGCGCATCGCCCGCACCATTGCTGTCCACCGCCTCGACCTCGAAACCCGGCACATGCTGACGCTCGCCACCCTGGCTGATCCAGCACCCTTGCGGCCCATCGCGAACGACCATCAACACGTCGGCGGGCAAATGATCGGTCAATCGATCCAGCGCCTCGGCAATGTCCGACGCCCCGGTAAACCGCAGTGCCTCGACACTGTTGCTGGTCCAAATATCGATGCGCGGCAACAAGGCCCGCATCAACGGCGCATCCGGTGACTCCACCAACGGCCCCGGATCGAACACCACGTTAATGCCGGTCGGCAACGCCAGCAACCAATCCACCAACGCTTGCGCCTTGCCGACATGTAGCAGGCTATAGCCGCTGACGTAGACATAGTCGCCCGCCTCGGCTGGCACACTGGCCAGGTCCTCGGCTGTCACATCGCCTTCGGCACCAATGTAGGAAACGAAACTGCGCTCAGCCGAGGCGTCCGTGATCGCCACGCACAATCCGGTATCCCGTTCGGCGCTGTGAGCGATGCCGATACGAATGCCTTCAGCCTTCATCGCCTCCCGCGCCAAGTCACCAAAACGACCGGTGCCATGCCGGCCGAGGTAAACCACCGGCAAGCCATTACGCTGAGCGGCGGCCATCACATTGAAGCCACCGCCGGCTTCGAAACTGGCGGACTGCGCCAGTACATCGCCGCCGGGCTGCGGCAGTTTATCCACGGCCATGACCAGATCGATGATGACCTGGCCGGTGTGCAGCATTTTAGGCATGAGCGTTCTCGAGCGACGCAGCGCGGCGATCTTTCGCCCCGCCGAGTACAAAATAAATCCCGCCAGCCACCAGGAACGTGACGATCCAGCCCAGGCCGTTATGACCCAGCCACGAATCGGAAAGGAACCCGCGGAACCAGACGGTTTGTTCGGTGGTGCCGATGGTGGTGAAGCTGAAACCCAGCACGATCGCCACCGCCCATGCACCGAAGGCACGCCACTCGACGCCGCCGCGATACCAGTAGGCGCTGCTCGGGCTGACGTCCAGCAGGTCTTTCGGGCTGTAGTAATGACGGTGAATCAGATCAACGACGAAGATCCCGACCCACGCCGTGATCGGAACGGCCAGCAAGGAAATGAAGGTAATGAACGGGCCGTAGAAACTGTCGGCGATCAGCATGAAGTAAATCGAACCGGCGAAGATCGCCACGATGTCGACCACCACAGCGTAGACGCGCTTGACCTTGAGGCCCAGGGTCAACGTGGTCAAACCGGCGGAGTACACCGACAGGTTATTCGACAGCAGCAAGCCGCCGAACGCGGTGATCAGGTACGGCACGGCCATCCACGTCGGCAGCATGTCACGGATCGCGATGATCGGGTCAGTGGCCGACGCCAGGTCGTTGTTGCCCACCGACAGCAGGCCGCCGAGGGTGATCAGCAACACCAGCGGAATCCCCGCACCAAATGCGGCCGAGGCCACCAGGCGCGCGGCTTTGACGCTGCGATGCTGATAACGCGACATGTCGGCACCGGCGTTGGCCCAACCGATCCCGGTGCCGGCGGCCATGGTGCCGACGCCGATGATCATTGCGCTAAGCGGCGCAGGCGTGGCGTTGAACACGGCACTCCAGTCGATGGTGGCGCAGAGGAAACCGCCGACCAGAATGTTCAGCGCGCCGAATACATAGGTCGCCCACTTCTGGATGACCAGCAGCGTCGCATGACCGAGGCCGGACACCGACAGGGTCAGCAGCACGAAAATCGCGATGAAGACCAGGGTCAACAACGGCGCACTTTTGGCTTCCACCGGCGAGCCGAACAGGATCGAACACAGCGACAACAACACGAACGCAGCTGTGGTGGTGTTGACCGTTTCCCAACCCAGCCGCGACATCAATGAAACCAGCGTCGGACCGATGTTGCCGCGCACCCCGAAGATCGCCCGCGACAGCGTCAGGCTCGGTGCGCGACCACGGCGACCGGCGATGGAAATGATCCCGACCACCGCGAAGGAGCCGGCAGCGCCGAGGATCGCGACGATGATTGCCTGCCAGATCGCCAAGCCGCGAAACGCCACCAGCGTGGCGCCCAGCGGCAGGCCGAGGATGGAAATGTTGGCGGCGAACCAGACCCAGAACAGTTGCAGCGGATGACCGTTGCACTCCGCTTCCGGCACCGGTTCGATGCCACGGGTTTCCAGTTGCCCGGCACTTTGCCCGGCGTTCGATGAACTCATGTGAAATGCTCCTGTTGCCTTTGTTGTGGTTATGGGCAATGACGGAAGACGAAAACTACAGCCCGGCTGTCCTGGCCAAGTCAGTGCGATCCATTGCGGGTTAAAAATTCAAATATGCGGTGCGCCTATCGCGGGCAAGCCCGCTCCCACAGGTACAGCGTCGATCCCTGTGGGAGCGGCGGTGCGGCGATCCGACTTGCTCGCGAAGGCGTCAGCCCAGTCAACGCAAAGCCAACAGCCCTTGCACCAACGGTTCCAGCTCCAACGAATTAACGGCTTTGACCTGCTCGATCATCCCGACAGGCCAACTCTCAAGCCCCAGACAGGCCCCCAGCATGGCCCCCAGGATCGCCGCGATGGTGTCAGTGTCGCCGCCCAGGCTGGCGGCCATGCACACGGCTTCGAAGGCATTCATCTCACCGATGGCCACTTGTTGCGCCAGGGCAAACGAAACCACCACCGACTCCTGTGACGCCACCGAAGTGCCGATCACGTCGTACATCAAGTCCGCCAGCAACGCCTTGTCACTGTCGACGCTGATCGTCCGCGCCCAACTGATGCGCGAGGCAATGCGCCCGCCCGCGACCCAGTGGCCGTGGCTTTCAGCTTGCTGAGCGATTTGCTGGCCGAGGTTCAATGCCTCACCCAGGTCCATGCCGTTGATGCCGGCCGACACCACTGCCGCCACCGCCGCCGCGCTGGAAATGCCCAGCGTTGTGTTGTGAGTGACCTGGCAGGCCTGCACCACGGCGTTGATGAAACGCTCGGGATCGCTGACATCCGCCGAAATCCCGACCGGCGTGATACGCATCGCTGCGCCGTTGGTGGTGCCGTAGCGCCCCGCTTCTTCGGGCGACTGGCCGGCGAGAATCATCTCGATCGCCCGTTTGGTCGACGGACCGAGCAAATCCTGCGAGTCCTTGGCCTGCATCGCGGCTTCCCATTCGATCAGCCGCTGGGCTAGCACCGAAGGTTCGATCTTGCCTTCGCCGTCGATCAACAACTGGCCGACCAGAATCGCCTGTTCGGTGTCGTCGGTGATCGAGCCCTTGGGCATGTTTGCAGCGATGGGTTGATCGGGACCGGCGTCTTGCAGATCGGTGATTTCACCGAAACGCGCCTTGATTTCAGCGCGGCTCAGGGATTGCGTCGGCATGCCCAGCGCATCGCCCAGGGCAAGTCCGTAAAACGCACCCAGGGCACGATTGAGCGCGGTCATTGCGGGTTTCCAAATTGCAGGTGCAAGCGAAAGTGCACGGGATCGAGCAGGCTTTCGACTTGCTCCATGAAACGGTTTTGCCGGTCGTAGGTGGTGCGCAAGGCCTTGAGGAAAACCGTGCCGACCGGGCGACCGAGCAGCTCGGCGTCTTCGGCGCTCAAGGGTTCGGCGCCGATCCATTGATCGCCGCGCTCGCCGATGTAGCCGTAGGCGGCCAGGGTGATGGTCAGGGAATTGTCGATCAGGCCCACGCGCGGCAGGCTTTCCAGGCCTCCGGTGGCGGGCATCAATGAGCGTTCGAGGGAAACCAGTTTGCCGTCAGTGGAACGGCGACGGCGGTCGAGGGTGATGAACTGGTCGGTGCCGAAACGCGACAGCAGGTCAGGCCGGGTTACCGCCTCCAGCCGCAGCACTTCGGTATTGATCAGCGCCCCGCTGTCGGCCAGGGCCTGCGCCCAGCCGCTGCGCTGATCGAGCACCACACCGTCGAACGTGACGATGGAGCCGACACCGCTTTGCGTCGCGATGTAGTTGCGCCGTTTCAGTTCGGCCAGGGCTTCACGCAGCGTACCTCGGCTGACTTTGAATTCTTGAGCCAACTGATGCTCCCCGGGCAACAGAAAGCCGTCCTCCATGAGGCCGCTTTCGATGCGCCGGATGAGCTCGTCGACCACCCGTTGTTTCTTGTCAAATCGTACCTGTCTAATCATGTACAAATTGATAACCGAAACGAGTTGTAACAGGCAAGAAATATTTAGGGGAGGTGACGGGAGGATGTGGAGTTCTTGATAACAAGGTGAATCATATACACCGCCATCGCGGGCAAGCCACGCTCCCACAGGTTATGCAAAACCCTGTGGGAGCGGGCTTGCCCGCGAAGACGTCAGCCCAAACCGCACAAATCTCAGCGTTGTTTGAGGCGGTCGATAACCACGGCCAACAACAGGATCGAACCGCGAATCACATACTGATAAAACGTATCGATGTTCTTCAGGTTCATCGCGTTCTCGATGATCGCCAGAATCAGCACCCCGGCAATCACATGCCGAATCATGCCGATCCCGCCGCTCAGCGACACCCCGCCGAGCACGCACGCCGAGATCACCGTCAGTTCGAAACCCTGGCCGATCATCGGCTGCCCCGAAGTCATCCGCGAAGCCAGGATCACCCCGGCCAATGCCCCGATCACGCCATGCACGGCGAAGATGATGATCTTGGTCCGGTCAACGTTGACCCCGGCCAGCAACGCCGCTTCCTGGTTGCCACCGATGGCCATGGTGTTGCGCCCGTAGGTGGTGTAGTTCAGCAGCCAGCCGAAAAACAGGAAGCAGACAATGGTGATCAGAATCGGCACCGGCACGCCGAACAACTGGCCGTTACCGAAGACGAAGAACGACTCTTGCGACACGCCCACCGCTTTGCCATTGGCAAAAATGTAAGCCAGGCCACGAACGATCTGCATGGTCGCCAGCGTGGTGATCAACGCATTGACCCGCAACTTGGCGATCACGATTCCATTGATCAGCCCGACAATCAGCCCCATGAACAGCGCCGCAGCGACACCGAGGAACACACTGTCGGTGTCGCGCATCACCACCGCCGCGACCACACCGGCGCAGGCAATCACCGAGCCCACCGACAAGTCGAAGTGCCCCGACGCCAGGCAATACAGCATGGTGCACGCGGCAATGCCGGTGGTGGAAATCGCCAAGCCCAGGCCGCGCATGTTCAGCGGCGACAGGAAGTTATCGATCAGTAACGTGCACGCCACAAAGATCCCGACCGCGGCGAGCAGCATCACCCAGTCATCGAGAAAGCGTCGCAGGTCCAAAGGTTTGCGCTGTGTAGGCAGAGCGTTGTTTTGGGTTGTCATCATAGTCACCTCTCAGTTCGCCACGCCGTCAGCGCGTTGGCGCGGCAAAGCCAGTTGCAGCAGGTTGGATTCGTTGGCCTCGTCACGGGACAGTTCGCCGCGCATCGCGCCTTCGCAGAGCACCAGGATGCGGTCGGAAATGCCCATGACTTCCATCAGGTCGCTGGACACCACGATCACCGCGATGCCGCTTTCCGCGAGGTTGTGGATGATCTGGTAGATCTCGGCTTTTGCGCCGATATCGATGCCGCGAGTCGGTTCGTCGAGCAGCAGGATTTTCATCGGCATCGACAGCCAGCGACCGAGAATCGCCTTCTGCTGATTGCCGCCGGACAGGTACATGATTTTCTGCGCAGCGCTGGGTGTCTTCACTTTCAGCGCCTTGATCTGCTTGTCGGCGTTGCCCTTCTCCCACAGGCTGCGCAACAGGCAACCGAAGGTGGAGTGGGCACCGCGTGCGCTGATGTTGATGTTCTCAGCGACGCTGGTGAGCGGCATGATGCCCTCCTTCTTGCGGTCTTCAGGGCACAGCAGAATCCCTGCGGCAATGGCATCCCGGGGTGAGCGCAATTTCAGTTCATGACCGCGCAATTCCAGGCGCCCGGCGGTGTTGCGCTCAAGGCCGCTGAGCATGCGAAACAGCTCGGTACGGCCAGCGCCGACCAGGCCGAACAGCCCCAGAATTTCGCCCTTGTGCGCGTCGAAGCTCACCGGCTCACGCAAGCCCGGCCCGAGCAGACCGTCGACCCTCAACGCCACCGCGCCACGTTTGCGCGGGCGGTAATCGTAGATGTCCTGAATGTCGCGACCGACCATGCACGTGACCAGTTGATCGTGGTTCAACTCGCTCATGTCCTCGAACGTGCGCACGTAACGGCCGTCCTTGAACACCGTCACCGCATTGCAGATGCGGAACACTTCTTCCATGCGATGGGAGACGTAGAGCACCACTTTGCCCTCGTCGCGCAGGCGTCCGATGATCGTCATCAAGCGATCGATCTCCCGCGCCGAGAGGCTGCTGGTCGGCTCGTCGAATGCGATCACATGCGCGCCACGGGACAACGCCTTGGCGATTTCCACCAGTTGCCGTTGCCCCAGGGACAGGCGCCCGACTTTCTCTTGCGGATCGATCTCATCGGCCAGGCCTTTGAGGCAGGCCAACGCTTGCTGACGCAATGCGCCGCGATTGATCAGGCCGAAACTGGCGGGCAGATGACCGAGGAACAGGTTTTCCGCCACGGTCATTTCCGGGACCAGGTGCAGCTCCTGATGGATCACCGCCACCTTGTTGCCGATGCTGTCGGCGGTGGATTTGAAGACCATCGTTCGCTCGCCGATCTGCAGGTCACCGCTGCTCGGCGTGTAGGCACCGCCGAGGATTTTCAGCAGCGTCGATTTGCCGGCACCGTTCTCGCCCATCAAGGCGTGAACCTGGCCCGGATGGGCGACGAAGCTGATGCCGTCCAGCGCCTTCACCCCGGGAAAGGTCTTGCCGATCCCGTTGAAGCGCAGGCTGCCGCCGGCGCTGTCGTGTTGTGTCAGTACTTGCGCGTGCATAACCCACCTCATGAACAGATCAGGCAGCCCCGTCGCCGGGGCCGCCGATGAAATCAACCGCGCCTCAGTTCCAAAGGCCGATCTTTTCCAGTTCCTGCTTGAAGTTGTCGCGCGTGATCAGGGTCACGTCGTCCATGGCGGTGTATTTCGGCGGTTCCTTGCCGGTGGTGACCCACTCGTACATCATCGCCGCTGTGTTGTAGCCCTCGATGTGCGGGCTCGGCAGCATCGAACCGAAGAAGCCGCTGTTGGGTTTTTTCAGTTCGCCAATGGCATCGGTGCCGTTGATGCCGATGCCGATCACGTTGGCCGCGGCAAAACCGGCGCTCTCGGTGGCGCGCACGCCGCCCAGTACGGTGTTGTCGTTCATGCCGCCGATGATCAGGTTTTTCGCCGCGCCCGGCAGTTTCACCAGCGCCGAGTTGGTGGCGTCCATGCTGCCCGGCACGTCGAGGGTTTTCAGCGCCGAGAACAGAATGTGGTCTTTCGGCATGCCGGCCTCTTCCAGCGCTTTTACCGAGCCGTCGGTGCGCTTCTTGCCGGTGTCGAGTTCGTTGTAGGTGTTGATGACCGCGTAGGTGTCTTTCCAGTCCCAGCCGCGTTTTTTCGCTTCGGTGGCCATCGCCGCGCCCTGCTTCTGGCCGACTTCAAAAGCGGCCATGCCCAGGTACGGAACGTCTTCCATGAACTTGCCGCTGGCATCGACAAAGCGGTCATCCACGGCAATCACTTTCAAACCGTTGAGCTTGGCTTTGGCCATGATCGCCGGGCCGAGGGACACGTCCGGTGGGCAGATCACGAAACCCTTGGCGCCGTTGGCCGCCAGGCTGTCGATGGCGGAAAGGGTCTTCTCGCCGTCCGGCACGGCGATCTTGATGACTTTGAAGCCTTTGTCTTTGCCGGCCTTTTCGGCAAAGGCCCATTCGGTCTGGAACCAGGGCTCTTCCGCCTGCTTGACCAGAAAACCGATCTTCACTTCCTCGGCCGCCAGCAGCGTACTGCTCAGACTGACCGCAGTGACCGCCAAAGCGGCACAGCACAGGGAACGGATCCCACGACGACGATTCATAAGCTGACTCCTTGTTATTTTTTTTGAGCGTTATTTGGAAAGCCGGTACAGCAAATAGTCATATCGTATGATGATTGGATTTCAGACGGAGTTCCGCACCTGAAATACGTTTTGCCTAATCGTGATACATCACCGAACGACCACCATCGATGGTGATGCACGATGCGTTGATAAACGGCGCTTCGTCGCTGGCCAGGAACACGGCAGTCATCGCCACTTCGATCGGCTGCCCGATACGCCGCGGTGGATGCAGATCGAAAGCCCGCTGGCGTTCGGCGTGCGGGTCGGCAAAACCGTTCCAGTAATCGACGTTCAGTTGGGTTTCGATGTAGCCCGGCGCGATGGCGTTGACGCGAATGCCTTTCGGCGCATATTCGATGCCCAGCGCGCGGGTCAGGCCCAGCAGACCGTGCTTGGCCACCGGGTACGGAAAGCAACCCGGAATGATGTGAGTGGAATGGGTCGAGGCGATGTTGATGATGCTGCCGACGCCCTGCTCGATCATCTGCGGCAGCACCGCTTTACAGCCAAACCAGGCGCCGTCGAGGTCGATGGCGAAGCAGCGACGCCAGTCTTCTTCGGTCATTTCCAGCGGATCGCGGAATACATTGACCCCCGCGCAGTTGACCAGCACGTCGATGCGGCCATGCAGGTCGACTGCCAGTCTGGCCATGGCGTGCAGGTCTTGCTGGTTGGATACGTCGGCCTTGATCGCCTGAACGTCGAAACCTTTATCACGCCAATGCACCGCGACTTTTTCGACTTTCTCTCCCTGGATATCACTGATGATCAGCCTGGCCTGCTGGCAGGCGAAAGTCGCAACAATCGCTTCGCCGATGCCCTGGGCGGCGCCGGTCAGCAGCACGACCTTGTTCTTCAGGCGCTCACCCTTCGGTGGCTCGGGCACCGGTGGCAGGGAAAGAGATTCAGCCATGAGCCGGAACTCCATTTAGCGCACACGACAAAAACCGGGCATCTGTCGATGTCCGGCCAAAAAACTGTTTGGAAAATCGCTGCATCACTTCACCTGTTTTGTTTTTTTAAGTGTGAGTGCGTGTAACTGATGGAGCCGACTATAAACCCGACCGCCAAATAATCTCAATATATAATTTTACATCCCATATTTTGGGATTTATCCGATAAACCTCGTACAGGTTTTTCCGGGCACATCGACCTGAAGCGATAACACCGCCCCGTCCAGAGGATGGTTGAGCGGGCTCGCGGCACTGGTGATGTAGAGGGTTTTCAGGTCCGGACCGCCGAACACACAACTGGTGGGGCGGCTGACCGGGAGTTCGATCACGCGATCGACCTGACCATCCGGCGTCAACCTGAGCAGGCAACGGCCGTCCCAGCGTGCGTTCCACAGGTAACCCTCGGCATCCATCGCCGAGCCGTCAGGGCCGCCACGCTCATGGGGGCCGAACCAGACTTGCGCGGGATCGAGGCCGCCATCGGTGCGGATGAAATGCTGGTAGAGCGTGCCATCCAGGCTGTCGGCAAAATAAAGCGTGGTGGCGTCGTCACTCCACAGCATCGTGTTGGGAATGCCCAATCCGCGAAGCAGCGGCGTGACCCGGGCATCGCGGTCGATACGAAACAAACCGCCGGAACGCCGCACGATGGGCAGGTCTTCAGCGTTTTCGCCGATGTTGTTCTGCATGGTGCCGAGCCAGAGCCGGCCTTGTGCATCGCAACGGGCTTCGTTGGCGCGATTGCCGGGTTGCGGGTCGGCGACGCAGAACAAGGTCAGGTGTGGTTCAAGCCCCGGAGAATCGAGATCGAGCCGGTACACGCCGCTGCTCAACGTCACCAGCGCATCGCCGCTTTCGCAGGGAATGAACGCTGACACGTGCTCGGGCATCTGCCAGATCTGCACGTTGGCGCCGATCAGGCGCAGCGCCTGTTTGCCGGCGATATCCACCCAGTACAGGGCCTGCGTCGGCGCATCCCAGAACGGGCCTTCGCCGAGGTGCGCCCGGTGCTGGGTAACTGCGGTCCACTCCATGAAACCTCCTTCCTGTTGCTTTTATGTGGGAGCGAGCCTGCTCGCGATTGCGATCTTGCAGCCGACTTTTTACTGAATGTTAAGCCGTCTTCGCGAGCAAGCCCGCTCCCACAGTGTTTTGTGTTTTTAGCCGGCCTTTTTGTCGGCCATGACTTTTGGGTAGAAGCGTTTGATGGCCAGGTCGGCGTTGTCGATGAGCGTCATGCAGGCCCACACACCACGCGCCGCATCGCGGGCGGCGATGGCATCGGCCATGTCTTTGTGAATCGGTAACGTGCGGCGCAGCTCGTCCGGGTCGGCGGCGGAGACTTCGAAAGACACCGCCAGCAGCGCGCCGAGGGCCGGGACCATTTGTTCGATGAATTGATTGTGGCTGGCCGCCAGAATGCACTCGTGGAAGAACTGGTCGGCGCGGTTGTAATCGATGCCGCTGTCCACCGCGCGCTCCAGCGCGTTATAGGCCTGAAGCACCGCTTGCACCTGCTCGACGGTCGCCCGCTCGCAGGCCCAGCGCACGGCCATCGGTTCGATGGTGCGGCGCAGGTCGAGCAGGTCGTCGACGAAATTTTCCGGCAAGCCGCTGCGGGAAAGCCAACCGACGACTTGCGGATCGAAGAGGTTCCAGCGCCGCACCGGCAACACCCGCGTGCCCACCTTGGGCCCGACTTCGAGCATACCTTTGGCGACCAGGGTTTTGATGGCTTCGCGGATGACCGTGCGACTGACACCGAGCTGCTCGCCCAGATCGGCTTCAACCTTGAGGGTCTCCCCCGGTTTCACCTGGCCGGTGGCAATCCAGCAACCCAGCCAGTCGACCGTCGATGCGTGAAAACTGCTGGACATGGGCACCTCAAAGCCGTTCGCGATGGATGCCCACGCTAATCATCATACGATTGGGTGTCAATTTGATTTTTCGAAGGACCGCACAAAACCAAATGTGGGAGCGGGCTTGCTCGCGAAGGCAGTGTGCCAGTCAACATCTGTGCTGAATGACACACCGCTTTCGCGAGCAAGCCCGCTCCCACATTTTGATTGGGTTACGGCTCCAGGCCGATGGGGAAGAAGATGCCGCCGCTCCATACGCCCAGCCAGCGCTGCCCATCGATCTCGCGGGTCACCGCCAGTTCCACCAATTGGTAAAACACATTGCGATGGATCAGCGCTTCAAGGTTGGTGCGCACATTCACATACGGCGCAGGCTCTTGTGTCACCGGATCAATCACCACGCGAATCGCATGTTCGGCGCCCGCCTCGGCGGTTTCATCGACGTTGGTGATGAAGCGCAAGACCTGGGCTTCACCCTCGCCTTCCACATCCACGGCAATGGCCACAAACGGCGCATCGTCGACCTTGATGCCGACTTTCTCGACCGGAGTAATGAGGAAATAATCATCGCCGTCGCGGCGAATGATGGTGGAGAACAGTTTGACCATCGGCTTGCGCCCGATCGGCGTGCCCAGGTAATACCAGGTGCCGTCGCGGGCGATGCGCATGTCGATGTCGCCGCAGAAGTCGGGGCTCCACAAGTGGACCGGTGGCAAGCCTTTGGTCTTGGGGATCTGCCCCAACAGGTCGTTGGCTTTTTGCGGGCCACTCATGGCGTTCTCCTCGAAATTACTGGTCGCTGAGCCCCAGCAGGCTACGCGCGTATTGCTCCAGCGGCGGGCCCATCAGGTCTTCTGGCTTTTTGTCGTGGAACGTCAGTAAACCGCCACGACTCTTGATGCGTGCAGTATCGATCAAATACTGGGTGCTGGTCTCGATCAACATGATCTGAATCACGCCGGTGTCGATACCGAGGCGATCCACGGCTTCCTGATCGAGCCATTCGTCCGAGTTGCCGATGCGGTCATCAGACTTGGCGAAACGGGTATAGAGCAGGTAATGCGCACCGGCCGCACGGGCTTCGCCCATGGCCTGGTCGAGGCCTTCGGGCGCACGCGCACGGCGGACCATCGGAAAGTATTCGATAAAGCCGTCGAACGCGACTTCGGCGATCACGTTAGGTCGCGGATAAACCGCGCTGCCCGGCGGAGCAAAGGCGCCCTGGGCGATATAGACGAACGAGTCCGGCTGAATGCGCAGGTTGTTCACCCGGCGGCTATCGCTGTGGTCGAGCAGACCCGCGTCGCTCATGTGGTAGCGAGTCCCTTCAGCCAGATCGCTGACATTCATGCAGCCACCAAGCGCCAAAACGGCCAGCAGCAAAACCAGGCTACGCATCCTACCCTCCAGAGGCCGGTGACGGAAAACCGGCGAATGGCCATTGGATGCAGCTTCCGCGCCAGCTCATGCTCATCGTCGCCCTGCAGATAGCTTTCGCGGGCAAGCCTCGCTCCTACAGGTTGTACGCGATCCCTGTAGGAGCGAGGCTTGCCCGCGAAGAAGCCCGATCAGCCGCCGATAATCTTCATGACAGTCGCACCACCGGAAAACGCCACTTCCTGCTTGTCACCCAAGGCTTTCACCAGGAGGCGCTGCAAGGCCGGCAACGCCTGATGGCGCGGTTTGTCCAGCAGATCACCGACATAGTGACGATTGCTCGACGACAGACAGCCATGCAACCAGCCCGTCGACGACAACCGCAGTCGCGAGCAGGTACGACAGAAAGGCACGCTTTCGTTGGCGATCACACCGAAGTAACCCTGACCTGGAATTTCATAACGCACCGCCGTCGCGTCAACGGGTGCATCGGCCTGAAGGTATTCATAGCGATCACCGATCAGGCTCAGCAGCTGCTGAAGGCTGACGAACTGTTGCAGAAAGGCGTTGTTGTCACTGGCCAGGTGGCCCATGCGCATCAGCTCGATGAAGCGCAGCTCGTAGCCACGCTCAAGGCAGTAATCGAGCAGTGGCATCACCTGATCGAGGTTCTGCCCGCGCAACGGCACCATGTTGACCTTGATCTTCATGCCGGCAGCGCTGGCCTGGTCCATGCCGTCGAGCACCGTCGCCAGATCACCGCCACGGGCAATGCTGCGGAATGCACTTGCATCCAGGGTATCGAGGGAAACGTTGATGCGCCGGATGCCGGCGTCGACCAGCAGAGGCAGCTTTTTCGCCAGCAGTTGACCATTGGTGGTCAGGCTGATGTCTTGCAGGCCCATCTGTCCGACGGCGGTCATGAAGGCTTCGAGTTTGGGGCTGACCAGCGGCTCACCACCAGTGATGCGCAGCCGCTCGATCCCCGCCGCTTCGATCAGGTAGGCAACGCCGCGCGCCATGGCGTCGGCCGACAGTTCATCCTGCGCAGCGACCAGCCGCTTGCCGTTGGGCACGCAGTAGGTACACGCGTAATTGCAGGCTGAGGTCAGGCTGATTCGCAGATTGCGGAAACGCCTGCCTTGACGGTCAACGATCATGGTCACTCCGGCACAAGGAAATCGGACGGCGTAAAACTTGACTTACAAATCAAGTTTTAGCAAGTCCCATGCCTGAGTATATTCCTGAGGTACCGCGCCATGTAGCGAAATAATGACGCAATAAGGCAACTGAATGGCTTAGCTGCTCGGCGTGTCGGTGTCGCGCTTGCGCTTGTTGCCCATGCGCACGCCGATGTCCATCAGGAACTGGAAGAAACCTTCCTGGTCTTCCAGCACATTGCTCCAGAACGGCGAGTGATACAGCGCCACGGCGCCGTGCACCAGCGCCCAGGACGCGCAGTAATGGAAGTAAGGCGGCACGTCTTCGAGCTTGCCTTCGCTGATCCGACCCTTGATCAGCAGGGTCAGGCGTTCGAAGTTCGAGGCACGGATCTTGTGCAGTTCCTCGATCATCTCCGGCACCTGGTTGCCCTTGACCACCTTTTCTTCAAGGCGATCGAACAAGCGATAGCGTTGCGGATCGCGCATACGGAATTCGAAGTAGGCCCGGGACAGGGCTTCCTTGTCCTTGTCGACGTCTGCCGAATGCAACAGCTCGTTCAAATCGCGCTCGTAATCGAGCATCAGGCGCAGATAAATCTCGGCCTTCGATTTGAAATGCTTGTAGATCGTGCCTTTGCCGATACCGACGGCATCAGCAATCATCTCGACGGTGACACTGTCTTCACCTTGGTCGAGGAACAGCTTGAGCGCGGTATCGAGAATTTCTTGCTCACGGCGACGAAATTCACGGACCTTACGAGGTTCTTTATGCATAAGAAAAGGTCTGTCGGGGTCAAAATTCGAAGCCGCGTATTATGCCTAACTTGCGGCAAAATGCACGGATCATCCATCCATATCTGTGTTTCTTGATGAATTCTGGCAGCGCCGCCATTTAATGAGAACGCTTCCGAAGCGCACGTATTCCAAAATTGTTTAAAAACCTCGACCGGTGAACTGGACTCGGCGCAATACTGATCAATACTTCAACTGTCGGCGGGGCATCTCCCCCAAGTGCCGCGACGATATTGGTACCAACGGACCGCGTACCATTGTTTTACTCCTAATGGTCTTAACCCGGATTCACCCCCCAGAACCCGGGTTTTTTTTGCCTGCGATTTAACCTTTCACATGCGCGAGCGGGAACAGCCGCTTGAAGTTTTCCGTCGTCTGTTCGGCAAATCGCTCGTAGGACTCCCCGCGCAACATCGCCAGAAACTCTGCCACTTCCCGCACATACTGCGGCAGGTTCGGCTTGCCGCGATAGGGGATCGGCGCCAGGTACGGCGAGTCGGTTTCCACCAGCAGGCGGTCAGCGGGCACCTTGCTCGCCACATCACGCAGCGCATCGGCATTGCGGAAGGTGACAATGCCGGACAAGGAGATGTAATAACCCATGTCCAGCGCCGCTTTGGCCATGTCCCAATCTTCGGTGAAGCAGTGCAGGACGCCGGCCTGGGGCAGCGCGGCTTCACGCAACAGGTTCAAGGTGTCGGCCCGGGCGCCACGGGTGTGAATGATCACGGGCTTGCCGGTCTGCTGCGCGGCTTGCAGGTGCAGGCGAAACGATTCCTGCTGCAGCTCCGCCGCTTCAGGTTCGTAGTGATAATCCAGGCCGGTTTCACCAATCGCCACCACACGCGGATGGTTGAGCTCCTGCAACAGCCAGTCCAGCGCCGGCGCAGCACCCGGCTGCACGTCCAGCGGATGCACGCCGACGGAACAGTCGACATCGTCGTAACGCTCGGCCAGGGCCTTGACGTCGGCCGCGTTGTCGACGCTGACACCGATACACAGAAAGTGCCCTACCCCGCGCTGCCGGGCCGCATCGAGTGCGGCATCCAGAGAGCCGTCGTGGGCGGCGAGGTCGAGGCGATCAAGGTGGCAATGGGAATCTACGAGCATAAAAATGGCTGCAACTTACATCGTATGGGTGGGACGGTCGGACTTCAGGGCTCCGGCCAGATGGGTTTCGATTCGACTGCGGGCGGTATCGTCGCCGTCGTTGAACTGCACGCCGACGCCGGCAGCGCGATTGCCTTGAGCGCCTTTGGGCGTGATCCAGGCGACCTTGCCGGCCACTGGAATCTTCTCCGGTTCATCCATCAGGTTCAGCAGCATGAATACCTCATCGCCCAACTTGTAGCTTTTGTTGGTCGGAATAAACAGGCCACCGTTCTTGATGAATGGCATATAGGCCGCGTACAGCACGGACTTGTCCTTGATGGTCAGGGACAAAATGCCGTTGCGCGGTCCTGGGTTGACGGCTTCATTCATGCTGACCTCCACTGCTGATGTTCAGAGGATAGGCCCAGTCGGTCACTTCTGGGTAGGCAATGACGCCCATTGCACCAGCAACGCTTCGAGCAACAGCACCCGATTGAGGTTGGCCTTGCTCATGACTTTCTGGCGCTGGGCGAGTATCCAGTCCTGGATGTTCAGGACTTTGTCCTGAGCGCTCTTCTGCGCCAGGTATTGAATCACCTTGCGCATATCGGCCAGTCCCAGTCCTTCTTCGTCCTGGGTCAACTGATAACGCAGGATCAGGCTCGACCAATCGCAAAACCAGTCGAACAGCAACAACAGCGGAATCGCGTTCCAGCCTTCGGCCAGTTGCGTCGGCGATTGCTGTTGCTTGAGCAACTTCTTCACGCCGTCGACTACCAGCGCCCGCTGCTCGCGAACGCCCTGGGCCTGCAAGTTGACGGCGGCCAGCGGCGAACCGGCGGCGAGGGTCAGCAACTCGATGCGCTCTTCTTCGGAACAGTCCGGCAGCGCCTTCGCCAGCCACGCCAGACTCATGGCCTCGCTCGGCAGCGGGCAGGCTTGCTGCACGCAACGACTCTTGATGGTCGGCAACAGACGGCTGGTCTGATGGCTGACCAGCAGCAATACCGTGTCGCCGGACGGCTCTTCAAGGCTTTTGAGCAAGGCGTTGGCCGCGTTGATGTTCATCGACTCGACCGGCTCGATCAACACCACTTTGCGGCCGCCCATCTGCGAGGTCTGCACCACGAAGCTGACCAGATCCCGCACCTGATCGACCTTGATCGCCTTGTCGGCTTCTTCCGGTTCCAGGATGTAGTTGTCGGGATGGCTACCGGCCTTCAGCAACAGGCAGGATTTGCATTCACCGCAGGCGTCCTCGGCTGTCGGGCGCTGGCACAGCAAACTGGCCATCAAGCGTTCGGCCAACGCGCGCTTGCCGATCCCGGCCGGGCCATGCAGCAAATAGGCGTGAGCATGTTGCTTGCGACCCGCCAGCTGCTGCCAGAGGCTGTCCTGCCACGGATAGGCTTCAGCCACGTGTCAGCTCCAGCAAACGTGGGAGCAAGGCGTCCAGCGACTGCTGAACCTGGGCCAGCGGTTGGGCGGCATCGACCAGCACATAACGCGCCGGATCGGCTTCAGCACGCTTGAGAAACGCACTGCGCACCGCATCGAAAAACGTCCGGCCTTCCAGTTCGAAGCGATCCAGGCGACCGCGCGCACTGGCACGCGCCAGACCCACTTCCACCGGAAGATCGAAAATCAGTGTCAGGTCCGGGCGCAGATCGCCCTGGACGAACGTTTCGAGCGTCGCAATGCGCTCCAGCGACAAGCCACGACCGCCACCCTGATAGGCGTAGGTAGAATCGGTAAAGCGATCACACAACACCACCGCACCACGGGCCAGTGCCGGGCGGATCACGCCGGCCAGATGCTGGGCGCGCGCGGCAAACACCAGCAGCAATTCGGTGTCCGGGTCCATGACTTCATCGACCGGCGCCAGCAACACCTCGCGAATTTTCTCGGCTAACGGCGTGCCACCCGGCTCGCGGGTCAGCACCACCTCGATACCGGCGGCGCGCAGGCGCTCGGCCAGGTATTCACGGTTGGTGCTCTTGCCGGCGCCTTCGGGGCCTTCCAGGGTAATAAACAAGCCAGTCACAGGCAGTCCTTAGTCAGAATCATTGCGGGCTTTGCGGCGCAGTGGCGTCCGGTTCGGACGCAGGCGCGGCGGGCTCTTTGGCAGGTTCTTGAGCCGGTTCTTGCGTTGCCTCTTGAGTCGGCGCTTGTTGAACCGGCTCTTGCGGCGTCACGGGTGGCAAAGCCTCGGGGGCCGTGTCGGGCGAAGCCGCCGGAATCGGTGCTGGCTCATCCGTCGCCTCAGGTGCGGTGACCGGTGCCGGGCTGGAACGATAATCGGCGCGGCGCTTGAGCTGGAATTCGCGCACCGCGTTGTTATGTGCGTCCATATCATCGGAGAACACGTGGCTGCCATCGCCGCGCGCGACAAAATACAGGCTGTTGCCAGCCACCGGATTCAACGCAGCGTGGATCGCTTCCCGGCCGACCATCGAAATCGGCGTCGGCGGCAGGCCGGCGATCACGTAGGTATTGTAAGGAGTCGCTTCCTTGAGGTGCGCACGGGTCAACTTGCCGTTGTAACGATCACCCAGGCCGTAGATCACGGTCGGATCGGTCTGCAACAGCATGCCCATTTCCATGCGCCGCACGAACACGCCGGCGATCTGCCCCCGCTCTTGTGGTACGCCGGTTTCCTTTTCCACCAGCGAAGCCATGATCAGCGCTTGATAGGGTTCGGTATACGGCACGTCCGCCGAACGCTGCGCCCACTCCTTGGCGAGGACTTCGTCGAGGCGGTCGTAAGCTTTTTTCAGCAGCTCGGCGTCCGTCATGCCACGCACGAAACGGTAGGTGTCCGGGAAGAATCGCCCTTCCGGAAAGATCCCGGCGTGACCGAGCTTGTCCATCACTTCGCTATCGCTCAAGCCGTTCAACGTCTGCTCGAGCTTTTCATCCTTGGCCAGGGCCAAACGGACCTGATGGAAATTCCAGCCTTCGACCAGCGTCAAGCTGTACTGAACCATTTCCCCGCGCTTCCACAGATCGATAAGGCCTTCAACGGTCATGCCGGGCTGCATGCGGTACTCGCCTTTGTGCAGCGGTTGCCCGGCCAGATTGAAGCGCCAATACACGCGCAACCAGAAAGCGTCCTTGATGACGCCATCGGCTTCGAGTCGATAGAAAGTGCGGGTAGGTGTCGTACCCTTGGGCACGTCCAGCAGTTGTTCCTGGGTAATGTTCAGCGGCTGTTCCAGCGCCGAATGGATTTTCCAGGCCGAAGCGCCCAGACACAGCCCTGCCAGAACCAGGCCGGTTTCCAGCAACAGCAAGAATTTACGTCTCACGTATCAAGCATCCAGTAGCGCACGAGCAATGGTTTGGAGTTTACGGGTGAGCGGCCCAACCGACCAGCTCAGTGCTGCATAGGCGCGCACCGGCCAAACGCCATACACGCTGTTACAGACAAAGACTTCGTCAGCCCATTGCAGCTGTTCGAGGGTGATATCGGTGATTTGCGTGGGAATCCCCAGCGACTCGGCTTGAAACAATAATTCGGAACGCATCACGCCAGCGACGCCGCAGCGTTTTAGATCGGCAGTGATCAACACGCCATCGCGGACCAGGAACAGATTACTGAACACGCCTTCGATCACGCGCCCGGCCTGATCCAGCATCAAGCCTTCGGCATGCTCGGTGTCTTGCCATTCGGAACGGGCGATGACTTGCTCAAGACGATTCAGGTGTTTGAGCCCGGCAAGCAAGGGTTGTTTGCTCAGTCGCGTGGTGCAGGGAAACAATCGCACGCCCTGCTCTGCATGAACAGCAGGATAAGCAGCAGGAGGATTGCCTTGCAGGATGCGTCGGGCCTGGGCGGCAGGATCGGGTGCGTAACCGCGCAAGCTGTCGCCGCGAGTGAGGATGAGCTTGAGCACACCCTCCCCCAGCGCTGCGGCGTAGGCCAGCAGTTCGCTGCGGATCAGTACCTGATCAGCCGTGATCGCCAGACGCGAACAGCCCTCGGCCAGACGCGCCAGATGCCGGTCCAGCAACAGCGGCTGGCCGCCGCGCACGGCGATGGTTTCGAACAGACCATCGCCGTAGGCCAGGCCGCGATCCTTCAGCGACAGAGCGTCAGCCGGCTGACCGTCGACCCAGCTGTCCATCAGTCAGCGAACCGGCGGAACACCAGCGAACCGTTGGTCCCACCAAACCCGAAGGAGTTGGACAGGACCACATCGATGTCCATGTTGCGCGCGGTGTGCGGCACGAAGTCCAGATCGCAGCCTTCGTCGGGCTCATCGAGGTTGATGGTCGGCGGTGCCACCTGGCTGTTGATCGCCAGCACACTGAAGATCGCTTCGACCGCACCCGCTGCACCCAACAGGTGACCGGTCATGGACTTGGTCGAACTGACCGCCAGCTTGTAGGCGTGATCGCCGAACACCGACTTGATCGCACAGGCTTCGGCGAGGTCGCCGGCCGAAGTCGAGGTACCGTGGGCGTTGATGTACTGGACTTGATCGCTGTTGATTTTCGCGTCGCGCAGGGCGTTGGTAATGCAACGTGCAGCGCCTGCACCGTCCGCCGGAGGCGAAGTCATGTGGTAGGCGTCGCCACTGGTGCCGAAGCCGATCAGCTCGGCGTAGATGGTCGCGCCGCGCGCCTTGGCGTGCTCCAGTTCTTCCAGAACCAGCGCACCGGCACCGTCGGACAGGACGAAGCCATCACGGCCCTTGTCCCATGGACGGCTGGCGCGGGTTGGCTCGTCGTTGCGGGTCGACAGTGCGCGGGAGGCACCGAAGCCACCCATGCCCAGGCCGCAAGCGGCCATCTCGGCGCCGCCGGCAATCATCACGTCGGCTTCGTCGTACATGATGTTGCGTGCCGCCATGCCGATGCAGTGCGTACCGGTGGTACACGCAGTGGCGATGGCGTAGTTAGGTCCCTGTGCACCCAAATGGATCGACAGGAAACCGGAAATCATATTGATGATCGAGCCAGGCACGAAAAACGGAGAGATCCGTCGTGGGCCGGAATCATGCAGCGTGCGGCTGGTTTCTTCGATATTGGTCAGACCGCCAATACCCGAACCCATGGCCACGCCGATGCGCTCACGATTGGCGTCGGTGACTTCAAGCCCTGCGTTACGCACAGCCTGGAAACCGGCGGCCAGACCGTACTGAATGAACAGGTCGAGCTTGCGAGCTTCCTTGACCGACAGGTATTCCTCGACATTGAAGCCCTTTACCGAGCCGCCAAAACGGGTGGAATAGGCAGAAAGGTCGGTGTGTTCGATCAGACCAATGCCACTGCGGCCGGCCAGAATGCCCTGCCAACTGCTCGGCACATCCGTGCCCAGTGGCGACAACATACCCATACCGGTGACTACGACGCGTCTACGCGACACAGCACTCTCCTTTTTTCAAATGACGACTTTGCATCAGGCCTAAAGAAAAAACCGCACGCCATGATGGCAGTGCGGTTTTTCCATGACAGCAAGCAACGATTACAAACTATTACGCCTGGTGGCTAGTAACGTAGTCGATTGCAGCTTGTACAGTAGTGATCTTCTCAGCTTCTTCGTCAGGGATTTCGGTCTCGAATTCCTCTTCCAGAGCCATCACCAGCTCAACGGTGTCAAGGGAGTCGGCACCCAGGTCTTCAACGAAGGAAGCAGTGTTGACCACTTCTTCTTCTTTAACGCCCAGTTGCTCGGCAACGATTTTCTTGACGCGCTCTTCGATGGTGCTCATACCTTGTTTTCACTCCTAATGGACAAATTCAGGCAGCTGGCCAGTGGGTAAGTGTATAGAAAGACTTTTCAGTTTTTCAACTGAAAGCTTCACTCCTCAAACCCTGCAGCCCTCTGCCTATAAATAGATTGCAGCTTTATAACGGATTTTAGACAGCTCGTATGACATTTTTTTGAAGCAATCCGTCACATTTAACTCATGTACATCCCGCCGTTCACCGGGATTGTAGCCCCAGTAACGTAAGCCGCACCGTCGGACGCAAGAAAAGCGACCACAGACGCGATCTCTTGTGCTTGCCCCAGACGGCCCAGCGGAATTTGCGTCTGCAAGGCTTCACGCTGTGCCTCGGGCAGTTCGCGGGTCATATCGGTGTCGATGAACCCAGGGGCCACCGAGTTTACCGTAATCGAACGCGAACCGACTTCACGCGCCAGTGCGCGGCTGAAACCTTCCAGACCGGCCTTGGCGGCAGCGTAGTTTACTTGGCCTGCGTTGCCCATGGCACCCACAACCGAGCCAATACTGATAATTCGTCCCCAACGGGCTTTGGTCATACCGCGCAAAACACCCTTGGACAGGCGGAACAGACTGTTCAGGTTGGTATCGACGACGTCATGCCATTCGTCATCTTTCATGCGCATCATCAGGTTATCGCGGGTGATACCGGCATTATTGACCAGGATCGCCGGCGCACCGAACTGCTCCTGGATGCTCGCGAGCACTGCAGCAACGGATTCGTCGCTGGTGACATTGAGCTCCAGGCCAGTGCCTTGAATACCGTTTTCCTTCAGGGTAGCGGCGATACGCTCGGCGCCCGACGCGGACGTCGCGGTGCCCACGACGATGGCACCCTGACGACCCAGTTCCAGGGCGATAGCCTGGCCGATACCGCGGCTCGCACCGGTGACCAGTGCAACTTTACCTTGCAGACTCATGCAAGCTTCTCCTGATTCAGGCCAAGGCTGCGCGGGCGGCAGCAAAGGCGTCTGGGGTATTGAGATTGGATGTCGACACGCCTTCGGCGCAGCGTTTGTTCAAGCCGGCCAGCACTTTGCCAGGACCGCATTCGACCAGCTGGACCGCGCCCTTGGCAGCCAGCGCCTGGACCGATTCGACCCAGCGCACAGGCTTGTAGAGCTGCTCAAGCAGATCGCGCTTGAGGGTTTCGAGATCGGCCGGCACGTTGGCGCTGACGTTTTGTACCACAGGAATCTGTGGTTCCTGCCAGTCGATCGCAGCGATCGACGCCGCAAAACGTTCGGCCGCCGGACGCATCAGCTCGCAGTGGGACGGCACGCTGACCGGCAATGGCATGGCGCGCTTGGCACCACGCGCCTTGCAGCCTTCGATGGCACGCTCGACTGCAGCCTTGGCACCGGCGATAACCACCTGGCCTGGCGAGTTGAAATTCACCGCGCTGACCACTTCGCCCTGCGCCGCTTCGGCGCAGGCTGCCAGTACATCGGCATCGTCCAGACCGAGGATGGCAGCCATGCCGCCCTGCCCGGCCGGAACGGCTTCCTGCATCAACTGACCGCGACGCTCCACCAGCTTCACCGCGTCGCCCAGACTCAGGCTACCCGCCGCGACCAGCGCGCTGTATTCGCCCAGGCTGTGACCGGCAACGTAAGCCGGACGCGCGCCGCCTTCAGCCAGCCACAGACGCCACAAGGCGATCGAGGCGGTCAGAATGGCCGGCTGGGTTTTATCGGTTTGATTGAGTTGCTCTTCCGGCCCTTGCTGGGTCAGTGCCCACAGGTCGTAACCCAGAGCATCGGAAGCTTCTTTGAATGTTTCGAGGACAACCGGATGTTGCGCGCCCAACTCGGCCAGCATGCCGAGGGACTGCGAACCCTGTCCCGGAAAGACGAATGCGAGGGAAGCAGACATGTAACAAGCCCCTAATGATCTTGTCGTCGGAGAATTGACGTCCCGCTTCGGGGACGCAAGAAACTGACAGTTTGGATGGCCAATTGAACTGAGCGGTCACATTTAAGCATTGTCCGACGAAAATGCCTAAAGCAACAAATCCTCCAGACGACCGTGAATCCGTTCCGGCAGGTTTTCCTGAATCTCGATCAAGGCACGGGAGATGGCGCTCTGGAAACCCTGAACCCCCGCAGAACCGTGACTTTTCACCACAATTCCCTGCAAACCGAGGAAGCTTGCGCCGTTATGCCGCGCGGGCGCCAGGTCCGCCTGCAGCCGCTTCATCAATGGCAGCGCCATGGCGCCGACCATTTTTGACGCAAGGTTTTTCTTGAACAGGGCTTCGATGCGACCAGAGATCATAGTCGCCAACCCTTCGCTGGATTTCAGCAGGATATTGCCGACGAAGCCGTCGCACACCACCACATCCGCCTCGCCCCGGTACAAGCCGTCACCTTCGACAAAACCGATGTAGTTGATGCCGCGAGCACTCTGCAGCAAAGTCGCCGCCAGCTTGACCTGCTGATTGCCCTTGATGTCTTCGGTGCCAATGTTCAGCAACGCGACACGCGGGCGAACGATGCCGAGGGTTTCTGCCGCGACCGAACCCATCACCGCGAACTGCAGCAGATGCTCGGCACTGCAATCGACGTTGGCGCCCAGATCGAGCAACTGGCAAAAGCCCTTCTGCGTCGGAATCGCCGCGACCATGGCCGGCCGGTCAATACCCGGCAACGTCTTGAGCACAAACCGCGACAAAGCCATCAGCGCACCGGTATTGCCAGCGCTGACGCAGGCCTGGACCTTGCCGTCCCGCAGCAACTCGAGTGCCACGCGCATTGACGAATCGGGCTTGCCGCGCAAGGCCTGGGCAGGCTTTTCGTCCATGGTGATGACTTCGGATGCCGGAGCAATCGACAGGCGCGAGCGATCCACAGCCGATTGGCCAGCGATCAATTCTTCAAGAAGGGAGGGTTGACCGACAAGGGTCAGGTGCAGCGAGGGCGTAGCAGACAGGCAAGCAAGGCTGGCCTGAACAATGCTGCGGGGACCGAAGTCCCCGCCCATTGCGTCAATCGCGATGACTTGAGCGGACAAGTGATTACTCGTCAGCGCCCTTGTCGATCACTTTACGGCCACGGTATACGCCTTCTGGCGATACGTGGTGACGCAGGTGAACTTCACCGGTGGTTTTTTCTACAGACAGGGTGCTAGCCTCGAGAGCGTCGTGCGAACGACGCATGTCACGGGCAGAGCGGGATTTTTTGTTCTGCTGAACAGCCATAATTGATTAACTCCTAAACGTTTGGGTCACGCTTTAACTGCGCCAATACACTGAACGGGTTGGACCGCGTTACCTCGTCCTCGCTCGGTTCGGCCTCTTCGAGACCCCCCGGCTGCTGGCATTCTTCCGGATGATGAGCAGGCACAATGGGCAAGGCGAGCAGAAGCTCCTCCTCGATCAGTGACTGCAGATCCAATGGATCTTCGCCCAGTTCCAGCACGTCATAACCTTTCGGCAACGACTGGGTATTCGCACCCTCCTTCACCACAGCATAACTGCATTCGCTATGGATCGGCAGGGTGACCAGCTCAAGACAACGCTGGCAAACCATTTTGACTTCGGTGTCGATAAAGCTGTGGATTACCACAGACTTACGTTCATCTCGTTCAAAAACGAATTTAGCCTGCACCGTACCGACAGTGTCGGAAAGCGGGTCGCAGAGTCTCTCCAAATCGGCCAGCAGCAGTTCACCTTGAAGGGTGGTGCCACGGTCAGCCAATTTGCGCGGGTCAACGTGAGGTGGAATCGGGTCATTCAACATAGGCGCAGCATTATAGGGATGCACCCGGCCATGTCAAAGGAAATTCAGCCCTGTCCGTCACCTGGAAGCCTCGTTAGAATTCGCGCCTGTCTTCTGGAGATGCGCATGCTGCCTTTATTACTCGCTTCTAGCTCGGCATATCGCCGGGAATTGCTGGCCCGCTTGCAGCTGCCATTCACCTGTAGCTCGCCGGATATCGATGAAAGTCATCGCCCGGGAGAGCCCGCCATCGAGCTGGTAAAGCGCCTCGCCAAAGAAAAAGCCCAGGCCCTCACCGGCAGCCATTCCGCTCATCTGATCATCGGCTCCGATCAGGTCGCAGTGCTCGGCGACAGGATCATCGGCAAGCCCCACACCTTCGAAAAGGCCCGTGAACAGCTGCAGGCGTCGAGCGGCGCCAGCGTGACCTTCCTGACCGGCCTCGCCCTGCTCAACAGCCAGACCGGACACTGCCAGGTCGACTGCGTGCCATTCACCGTACACATGCGCACGCTCGACACTGCACGCATCGAACGCTACCTGCGCGCCGAACAACCCTACGATTGCGCTGGCAGCTTCAAGGCCGAAGGTTTGGGGGTGAGCCTGTTTCAAAGCACCGAAGGCCCTGACGCCACCAGTCTGATCGGACTGCCGCTGATTCGCCTGATCGACATGCTGCTGAATGAAGGCGTGCAAATCCCCTGAACACAAAAAACCGGCCAAACAGGCCGGTTTTTTATGCAGACAGAAGATCAGCGCAGCGACGGACCGTTAAACCCCATCCACATCGCCAAATGCTCAGCCACGCTGGCACCAAGCTTCTTCGAGAAGCGATCGAACGGCGATTCCTGAACGGTGAAGTCCACCAGCTCTTTTTCACCAATCACGTCACGCGCCACCGAACTGGCATTGCCCAGGCCATCGATCAAGCCCAGCGGCAACGCCTGCTCACCGGACCAGACCAACCCGGAGAACAACTCCGGATGCTCTTTGTCCTTGAGGCGATCGCCACGCCCCTTCTTGACGCTGCTGATGAACTGCTGGTGCGTCGTATCGAGCACGCCCTGCCAGAACCGCGTCTCTTCAGGCTTTTGCGGCTGGAACGGATCGAGGAACGACTTGTGCTCGCCAGACGTGTAGGTGCGACGCTCGACACCCAGTTTCTCCATGGTGCCGACAAACCCGTAACCCGCCGCCGTCACACCAATGGAGCCCACCAGACTCGCCTTGTCGGCATAAATCTGATCCGCCGCACTGGCGATGTAATAGGCGCCGGAAGCGCCCAGGTCGGAGATCACCGCATAAACCTTGGTGTCCGGGTGCAGGCCACGCAAGCGGCGGATCTCGTCATAAACGTAACCCGACTGCACCGGACTGCCGCCCGGACTGTTGATGCGCAGGATGACGCCCTTGACCTTCTCATCTTCAAAGGCTGCGCGCAGGCTGCCGACGATGTTGTCAGCGCTGGCGGGCTCCTTGTCGGCGATCATGCCCGTCACGTCGATCAGCGCGGTGTAATTGCCGCTGCGGCTGGCGGCTTTTTCCATGTCCATCAGCGGCGTGAACAGGACCAGCGCGCCAAACAGATACACAAAGGTCAGCAGCTTGAAGAAAATCCCCCAGCGCCGCGAACGGCGCTGCTCCTGCACGCTGGCCAGCAGGGTTTTTTCCAGCAGCTTCCAGCTCTTCTCGTCACCGCTCTCTGCGCTCGCCTTGGCGGGTGCTTTCCATTCGTCGGTCATGACATCTACCCCAGCAAAAATCTATTAGGCCCGCTGACTCAGCCAGGCATGCAATTCTGAAAAACGATCGATGGCCAGTGCCGGCTCGAACAGCTTCAGCGCCTCGATCGATTGCGCGCCGTAGCTGACCGCCACCGAATCCATGCCGGCATTGCGCGCCATCTGCAGGTCGAAGGATGAATCACCGACCATCAACGCTTGCTCCGGGCGAACCTCGCAATGGGTGAGGATCTGCTCGAGCATCAGCGGATGGGGCTTGCTGGCGGTTTCGTCGGCCGCGCGGGTGATGTCGAAATAATCCTCCCAACCATGCGCCTGCAGCACACGATCCAGCCCGCGACGCGCCTTGCCGGTCGCAACCGCCAGGTGATAACCCTCGGCGCGAAACGCCTCCATCGACTCGACCACCCCTTCAAACAGCGGCGAAGGAACGGCTTCCGAAGCGATGTAGTGATCGGCATAGTGCTGACGGAAAGCCACCAGTTCGTTGTCGCCGATTTCCGGATACAACGTGCGAATGGCTTCCGGAAGGCCCAGCCCGATGATGCCCTTGACGGCAAAATCATCGCGCAACGGGAAACCGGATCGTTCGGACGCGACGTGCATCGCCTCGACAATCCGACCAATGGAGTCGGCGAGCGTGCCGTCCCAATCGAAAATCAGCAGTTTGTAATCAGATGGGCGCACTCAATCGCTCCACGGTCTTGGCCCACATCTCGTCGACAGGTGCCTGCAACTTCAGCTCGCCACCATCGGGCAGCGGCACGGTCAGCATGTAGGCATGCAGGAACAGGCGCTTGCCGCCCAGGTCACGGATTTCCTTGCTGAAACCTTCGTCGCCGTACTTGGTGTCGCCAGCGATGCAATGCCCGGCGTGCAGGGTGTGGACGCGGATCTGGTGAGTCCGGCCGGTAATCGGCTTGGCTTCGATCAGGGTGGCAAAGTCGCCGAATCGGCGCAGGACCTTGAACACGGTCACAGACTCCTTGCCCTCCTCCTCGTCGACTTCGACCATCCGCTCGCCGGAACGCAGATTGCTCTTGCCCAGCGATGCTCGGACTTGCTTGATCGAGGCCGCCCAGTTACCGCGGACCAGCGCCATGTAGCGTTTGTCCACGCCATCACCGCGCAAGGCCGTGTGCAAGTGACGCAGCATGCTGCGTTTCTTGGCGATCATCAGCAGGCCGGACGTGTCACGGTCGAGACGGTGAACCAGCTCAAGCTCCTTGGCATCGGGGCGCAACTGACGAAAGGCTTCGATCACGCCGTAAGTCAGGCCGCTGCCGCCGTGAACCGCGATACCGCAAGGCTTGTTGATCACCATCAACGCTTTGTCTTCATAGATAATCGAGGCTTCGAGTCGCTGCAGCAGGCCCTGGGCCAGCGGCACAGGTTCGTCGCGTTCAGGCACGCGAACCGGCGGCACGCGCACGATATCGCCCGCCTGCAGCTTGTATTCGGGCTTGATCCGGCCTTTGTTCACTCGCACTTCGCCTTTACGCAAAATGCGGTAAATCAAGGTCTTGGGCACGCCTTTGAGCCGAGCGAGAAGGAAGTTATCAATTCGTTGGCCGGCATATTCCGGCGAGACCTCCAGCAGTTGTACGGCTGGGGTCGAAGGGGCAGTAGTCGTCATGGCGCGGATGATATCAATTTTTTATGGAATTGAAGCACTTAATCATTACTGCTATAGTCGCGAACGCCGCCAAAAGCGGCCTGGGCAGCGGACCAACGGTCAAAAACCGGCCCTGACCAATGCAATTCACCAGGACGCGAGGCCGTCCTACGGGGCTTTCGCTACGTAACGGTGGAGTTTGCAGGTGTAACGAGCGCAGGTGACATAAGGCCTGAATCACGCCGCAAAGCAGAGTTTTCACTCGCTTTACGAGCCAATATTCACGGCCAGTTCACAAAGTGCAGTCAGCTGCGAATGACCCCGAGCGAACGCTTCGGAAACAACGCCTAAATTAGCCATGATGCGTGACCTCCCCTTTCGGAGCTCACGGTAAATGCCAACCCGCTGCGGATTCTGCGCGCGGCAGCACCCGAATTATCAGGGATACGTGTAGGGTGGAGATGCACAACCGCTGGACTGTGTAGCAATAGGCTTTATCAAGACGCTTCATCTCGTCCACAGCCGCTGGTTGATTCCTCCTCCTGACTGAGTGCTTAAGTAGCCACAGCAAGCAGGACGCGTACGTCGCGACGAAGGCCCACATTGGCCGGACTTCGCTGGACACGGGAATGGCCAACCACTCCCGACGCACCTGACACCGACCATGAGAAGTCGTGTGTGCCGAACGCCGTTTCCGGCAGCCCGGAAACCGACGGTACTACATGAAAAGAATGCTGATTAACGCAACTCAACCCGAAGAGTTGCGTGTTGCACTGGTAGATGGCCAACGCCTCTACGACCTGGACATCGAATCCGGTGCACGCGAGCAGAAGAAGGCCAACATCTATAAAGGCCGGATTACTCGCATCGAACCAAGCCTTGAGGCTGCCTTTGTCGATTTCGGCTCCGAGCGCCACGGCTTCCTGCCCCTCAAAGAAATCTCCCGCGAATACTTCAAGAAGGCTCCTGAAGGCCGCGTCAACATCAAGGACGTCCTGAGCGAAGGCCAGGAAGTCATCGTTCAGGTCGAAAAAGAAGAACGTGGCAACAAGGGCGCCGCCCTGACCACCTTCATCAGCCTGGCCGGTCGTTATCTCGTTCTGATGCCGAACAACCCGCGTGCCGGCGGTATCTCCCGTCGCATCGAAGGTGAAGAGCGCAACGAACTGCGTGAAGCCCTGAACGGCCTGGTTGCCCCGGCCGACATGGGTCTGATCGTGCGCACTGCCGGCCTCGGCCGCAGCAGCGAAGAAATGCAGTGGGACCTCGATTACCTGCTGCAACTCTGGACCGCCATCAAAGAAGCCTCGCTGGATCGTTCCGCGCCATTCCTGATCTACCAGGAAAGCAACGTGATCATCCGCGCCATCCGCGATTACCTGCGCCAGGACATCGGCGAAGTGCTGATCGACAGCGTTGAAGCCCAGGACGAAGCCCTGACCTTCATCCGCCAGGTGATGCCGCAGTACGCCAGCAAGATCAAGCTGTACGAAGACAGCGTTCCGCTGTTCAACCGTTTCCAGATCGAAAGCCAGATCGAGACCGCTTTCCAGCGCGTCGTTGAACTGCCTTCCGGCGGCTCCATCGTTATCGATCCGACCGAAGCCCTGGTGTCCATCGACATCAACTCGGCGCGCGCCACCAAAGGCAGCGACATCGAAGAAACCGCCCTGCAGACCAACCTTGAAGCCGCCGAAGAAATCGCCCGTCAGTTGCGCCTGCGCGACATCGGCGGCCTAATCGTCATCGACTTCATCGACATGACCCCTGCCAAGAACCAGCGCGCCGTGGAAGAAAAAGTCCGCGAATGCCTGGAAGCCGACCGCGCTCGCGTGCAAGTCGGTCGCATCTCGCGCTTCGGCCTGCTGGAAATGTCCCGTCAGCGCCTGCGTCCATCGCTCGGCGAAAGCAGCGGCATCGTTTGCCCGCGTTGCAACGGCACCGGCATCATCCGTGACGTTGAATCGCTGTCGCTGGCGATCCTGCGCCTGATCGAAGAAGAAGCCCTGAAAGACCGCACCGCCGAAGTCCGCGCCCAAGTGCCGATTCCGGTCGCAGCCTTCCTGCTCAACGAAAAACGCAACTCGATCACCAAGATCGAACTGCGCACCCGTGCCCGCATCGTCATTCTGCCGAACGATCACCTCGAGACGCCGCACTTCGAAGTTCAGCGTCTGCGCGATGACAGCCCGGAAGCCGCGGTTGGCCAGTCCAGCTACGAAATCGCTGCTGCCGCTGCCGAAGTCGAAGAAGTCCAGCCAGCCGCTGCGACCCGCACCCTGGTTCGCCAGGAAGCCGCGGTCAAGACTGCTCCGGCCCGCGCCAACGCTCCGGTTCCGACCGAAGTCGTTGCTGCTCCTGTTGCTGCACCGGCCGTCGTGCCAGAGCCAAGCTTGTTCAAAGGCCTGGTGAAGTCGCTGGTTGGTCTGTTTGCAACCAAGGAAGAGCCTGCTGCTCCGGTTGCGGTTGAAAAACCGGCGACCACCGAGCGTCCGGCCCGCAACGAAGAGCGCCGCAACGGTCGCCAGCAGAGCCGCAACCGTAACGGTCGCCGCGATGAAGAGCGCAAGCCTCGCGAGGAACGTGCACCGCGTGAAGAACGCGCACCACGTGAGCCACGCGAAGCCCGCGAAGCCCGCGAAGAAACCCCGGCAGTCGCTCGTGAAGAACGCGCTCCACGCGAAGAACGCGCACCGCGCGCCCCGCGTGAAGAACGTGCACCGCGCGCGCCTCGCGAAGATCGCAAGCCACGTGGCGAGCGTGAAGAGCGGGTTCGTGAACTGCGTGAACCTCTGGATGCCACGGCTCCGGTCGCTGCAGCTGCAGCTACCGCTGAAGAGCGTCCAGCCCGCCAGCCACGCGAAGAACGTGCTCCACGCCCACCGCGTGAAGAGCGTCAACCACGTGCCGAGCAAGCCGCTGCCGCTGTAGCCGAAGAAGAACTGACCGGCAACGAAGAGCAACTGCAGGAAGACGGTCAGGAAGGCGCCGAAGGCGATCGTCCACGCCGCCGCTCCCGTGGCCAGCGTCGTCGCAGCAACCGTCGCGAGCGTCAACGCGATGCCAACGGCAACGTGATCGAAGGTTCGGAAGAATCGGAATCCGCGGAAGGCAACGAAGCGGGCGAAAGCCGCGAAGCGCCAAGCGCTGCCGATCTGGCCGCCGGTCTTGCCGTTACCGCAGCCGTTGCCAGCAGCGTGATCAGCGCTCCGGCCGAAGCACAAGCCAACGAGCAAGCCGAACGCGCCACTGCCGCCACACTGGAAACTGCTCCAGTAGAAGCGCCGGTCGTTGAAGCGACTACGCCTGTAGAAGTAACTTCCGCTCCGGAAATCGAAGTGGCACCGGCTCAGGAAGCACAGCCTCAGGTTGAAGCTGCCGCTGAACCGGCGTTCATTGCTGAAGCGCCTGCCGTGGTTGCAGAGCCGGTTGTTGAAACCGTTGCTGAAACCGTGACCGAAACGGTTCGTGAAGTTCGCGAAGAGCAAACCGCGTTCAACTGGGTTGCCGAGACAGCTGTTGCCGAAGCGCCAGCACCAGAAGCTGAAGCCAAGGTCTCCGAGCCAGTAGTGGCTGCTGCCGAACCTGCTCCGGTGGTCGAAGCGCCTGCGCCGGTTGTCGCTGAAGTGGCTGTACCAGCCGTCGAAGCCGCTCCCGTCAGCGCCCTGACGCCAAGTGGCCGCGCGCCGAACGACCCGCGTGAAGTGCGTCGTCGCAAGCGTGAAGAAGAGCGTCTGCAGAAGGAAGCCGAACTAGCTGCCGCTGCTGCTCCGGTCGCTGTCGAAGTGGCACCTGTTGTGGCTGAAGTCGTCGAGGCAGCTCCTGCCCCGGCTGCTGAAGTCACTGCCGAGCCAGCTGACTCCGTGATCGACGAAGCACCGCGCTCCGTTCAGGAAGCGGTAGAGCAACACGAACAAGCCCTGGAAAAAGAACACGAGCCTAAACCCCTCGTCTGATTCCATCGGCCATTAAAATGCCCCGTCTGGTGATCCAGGCGGGGCTTTTTTTATGTCTTGAATATCACCAAGAACGAATGTGGGAGCGGGCTTGCTCGCGAATGCGGTGGATCAGCGTGCATCAATGTTTGAATGTTGAACCGGATTCGCGAGCAAGCCCGCTCCCACATTTGAGCTGCGCCACGCCTACTTGAAGACCAACGCAGCGGGCACATCCACATCCCACAACACCCCGGGATCGTCCACCGCGACCTCGACCATCCTCGCCGACGCAAACAATGGCTTGGCCCCGTGATCTCCGGACAACGCCATCAATCCCGGTCCAAACGAACGCCCGAAACCCACTGGGTGCCCATACTTCCCTTGATGTACCGGCACACTGACAGAGTCATCAGCAACCCCCGCTACCACCCGCTCAATACTCGACGGCAAAATAAACGGCATATCCCCCAACACAATCAACCACCCACCGAGCTGCGGGCACACCGCCACCCCAGCCGCGATGCTGTCACCCATGCCGGTCGATTCGATCAGCACAATCTCAAATCCATAAGCCTGGGCCATGCGAATCACTTGCGGGCGATCTTCGGTCGTCACCAGAACGCGTTTTTCAAGGCTGGCCGGCACACTCACCAGCACCTGCTCGATCACCGAACGAACGGCGCCATCGCGTCCCGCACAGTCCGCCAGCAACTTATCCTTGTCGGCTCCCGCCACTTGCCGAAACCGGTTGCCCTGCCCCGCCGCCAACACGATAGCGCCGATTGGCTCACTCATACTTCCTCCCGCAACGGCTTCTTCTGTTTCAGCTCGACACCGTTCTTGATCGCCACAATTTCGGCCAGCAGCGACAAGGCGATTTCCGCCGGGGAATGGCTGCCGATGTGCAGACCGATCGGACCGTGCAAGCGTTCGATGGCCTCTTGTGACAAGCCTAGCTGAGCCAGGTTATCCCGGCGCTTCAGGCTGTTGACCCGTGAGCCCAGCGCGCCGACATAAAAGGCCCGGGAGTCGAGGGCCGTGAGCAGCGCCATGTCATCCAGGCGCGGATCGTGGGTCAGCGCAACGATGGCCGTGCGTTCGTCGGTTTGAATGTTCAGCACCGCTTCGTCCGGCATGCCGGAGACAAAGCGACCGTGCTGTTCTTCCCAGCCGTAGGCGAATTCGGTGCGCGGGTCGCAGATCAGCACTTCGAAATCCAGCAACCGCGCCATCTCGGCGACATACCGGGACAGTTGCCCCGCACCAATCAGCAACAATCGCCAGCGCGGACCGTAGATCGCCCGTAACGTGTGACCGTCGAAACTCAGCACATCGCTCTTGTTCGCCGGCTGCAACACCACGTCACCGGTTGCAAGATCCAGCGAGCGAGCAACGATTTCATGGCCTTCGCAACGCGCCAGCAATTCAGCGACCCATTCCGGGTCACCGACGCGTTCCTCGGTCAGGCGCAAGGTGCCACCGCACGGCAAACCGAAGCGTGCGGCCTCCTCGCGGGTAACGCCGTAGGTGATGAGTTGCACCGGCGGCCCGTCAGCCGGAATCCGGCCATCGTGCAGCCGGGCAATCAGGTCATCCTCGACACAACCACCGGACACCGAGCCAATCACCACCCCGTCTTCGCGCAAGGCCAACATGGCGCCAGGTGCCCGGGGCGCGGTGCCCCAGGTCTGGACCACGCTGTACAACACCACTCGCTGACCGGCGCGGCGCCATTCCAGCACGCTGCGCAGGACGTTCAGATCGACGCTGTCCATCAAGCCTCAGCCTTCTGCCAACCCTGCAACTGAAAGCGAACCGGCAGATCGCGGATACGTTTGCCAGTCGCGGCAAAGATCGCATTGCACAGCGCTGGCGCGATCGGCGGCACGCCCGGTTCACCGACACCGCCCAGCGGTACGTTGCCCGGAGGAGTCACCAGATGCACGGCGACTTCCTTCGGCGCCAGGGACATGCGCGCCACTTCGTACATATGGAAGTTGTCCTGCTGGACCTTGCCGTCCTTGAAACTGATTTCCCCCAGCACCGCATTGCCCAGGCCCATCACACAGGCACCTTCGAACTGCGAGCGAATCCGCTCCGGGTTGATCTGCGGACCGCAATCCACCGCAATATCGGCCTTGTGCACGATCAATGTGCCGTCGTCCTTGACTTCGACTTCGATCACCGCCGCCACATAGGTGACGAAGCTGTAATGCACCGCCAGCCCCAGGCCCCGACCCTTCGGCAACTCACGCCCCCAACCCGCCGCTTTGGCAGCGGTTTCCAGCACCGTGCGCATCCGCCCGGTGTCGATCGGATAGCGCTCGGGCGACTCACCGTAGTTCCACTCTTCACTCAAGGTGCGCGGATCGATCTGACGATCCGGCCCCAGCAACTTGATCTGATACTTGAGCGGATCCTCACCGGCCTTGTGCGCCAGCTCATCGACAAAGCTCTGAATCGCAAACCCGTGGGGAATGTTCGACACCGAGCGATACCAGCCAACCCGCGTATGGATCGCCGCTTCCGGGTTTTCCAGGCGCACGTTGGGAATCGCGTAAGCCATGTTGGTGAAACCCATGCCCAACTCGAAGGCCGCCTCGTGGTTCATGCCCGGTGCAAACAGCGCGGTGATACTCGGCGCCACAGTGCGGTGCAGCCAGCCGGACGGCAGGCCATCCTTGTTCAGGCTGGCTTTCAGATACTCGGCCGACACGGTGTGGAAATAGGAGCAATGGATGTCGTCTTCACGGGTCCACTGCACCCGAACCGCCTTGCCGGGGAATTCCTTGGCAAGGATCGCCGCTTCGATAATGAAGTCCGGCTTGGACTTGCGACCGAAACCGCCACCGAGCAAGGTGACATTAAAGGTGACGTTATCGAACGGAATGCCCAGGCGCTCGCCGATCCGTTCGCGGGTGACTTGCGGCGCCTGGCTCGGTGCCCAGGCTTCGCATACGCCGTCCTTGTAGCGTGCGATGGCGACCATTGGCTCCATCGGCGCCTGCGTCAGATGCGGCAGATAGTAGGAGGCTTCGACAGTGCTGTTGGCGCTACTCATGGCCTCGTCGATGTTGCCGGTATTGCGCACGACTTTGCCGGGTTTGAGCGACGCGGCTTCAATTTCCTTGCGGTAGGCGATCGAGTCGTAACTGGCGTTAGGCCCGTCATCCCATTCGATTTTCAGCGCGTCTCGGCCCTTGATTGCCGCCCAAGTGTTGCTGGCGACCACGGCCACGCCACCCAGCGGCTGGAATTCCGAGGGCAGCGGACGGCCTTCGATCCGGATGACTTTGATCACCCCCGGGACTTTCAGCGCGGCGCTGTCATCCACGGATTTGACCTTGCCGCCATAGACCGCCGGACGCGCGATGGTGGCGTACAGCATGCCGTCGAAATGCACGTCGGCACCGTAGATGGCGCGACCGTTGACGATGTCTGCACCGTCGATGGCTTTGGTGCCTTCCTTGCCGATGTAGCGGAACTCCGAAGGCTCCTTGAGCCGCACACTGTCGCGCGCCGGTACCGCCAACGCACTGGCAGCGACGGCCAGCGCGCCGTAGCCCAGCTCACGCCCACTCGGTTTATGGATGACTTTGTGCAATTGCGCATGGCATTCGCCGACCGGGACTTTCCACTGCTCGGCGGCGGCTTGTTCGAGCATGGTCCGCGCAGCAGCACCGCAACGGCGCATCGGTTCGTACCAGTGACGCATGCTGCGCGAACCGTCGGTGTCCTGATTGCCGAACCGCACTTCGTCGCCCGGCGCCTGTTGCACTTTCACCAGAGCCCAGTCGGCGTCCAGTTCATCGGCCACCACCATGGTCAAACTGGTGCGCACGCCCTGGCCCATTTCCGAACGGTTGCAGACTACCGTCACCGTGCCATCAGCGGCGATGCTGACGTACACCTTCGGATCATCGATCCAGCCGTTGGGCATGCCGTCGGCGCCGAATTTCTTTTCTTTCTCGGCAGCAAAAGCGTCCTGCCAGCCCCAACTCGCGGCGATGACCAGCGCACCGGTGGCACCGACGCCTTTGAGGAAACCACGGCGACTGAAGTTGCTCAGGGCGAAATCATTCGGTAACTGGCTCATGCCTTGGCCTCCTTCAGGTGGGTGGATGCCTGGCGGATGGCGGTCTTGATGCGGTTGTAAGTGCCGCAACGGCAAATATTGCCGACCATCGCCTCTTCGATCTGTTCGTCGCTCGGGTTCGGGTTGGTCTTGAGCAGTGCCGTGGCGGACATGATCTGCCCGCCCTGGCAGTAACCGCATTGGGCGACGGCGGTGTCGAGCCAGGCTTGCTGGACGATTTGCCCGACCGGGTCGGCGTGCAGGTTGTCGATGGTGGTGACGTTCTGGCCGATCACCGAGCCGATCGGCGTGATGCAACTGCGCGCCGGGGCGCCTTCGATATGAATGGTGCAGGCGCCGCACAGGCCCATGCCGCAGCCGAACTTGGTGCCGTTGTAACCGGCCACGTCGCGGATGGCCCAGAGCAGCGGCATGTCCTCGGTGACATCGAGTTGATGGTCTTGACCATTGAGCTTCAGGGTAATCATGGGCACGCCCGCATATTTATAGGGTTATGGGGTCGAGCAATCTGCCGCTTGGGAACAAGCGGTTGGCATCACAGATCGACTCAGGCTAATGAGGCTCTCTTATGCGGACGGGGACGTCTGCATCGGGCCTTTGGTGGAACAAACGCTTGATCGTCAGGTGGCTAAGTTAACCCAGCATTAACAAAAAAGCCCTGCACAGTTGAAGCTGTGCAGGGCTTTGAGATCAGTCTTGAAAGCGTAGCCTCAATACCGATTGGGCTCCATTTCCAGTTCGACGTGGAAACGTTCGGCAATGTCTTTTTGAATGCGTTGCGCCAGGCTCAACAACTGTAGGCCAGTCGCGGCCCCGTAGTTGACCAGCACCAGCGCCTGCAATTTATGCACGCCAGCGTCGGCTTCGCGGAAACCTTTCCACCCTGCCCGCTCGATCAGCCAGCCTGCGGCCAGTTTCATCTGCCCGTCGGGTTGCGCGTAGGCCACCAGATCCGGGTATTCGCCTTTGAGCCGGGTGACCAATTCAGCCGACACCAAGGGATTCTTGAAGAAGCTGCCGGCGTTGCCGAGCACTGCCGGGTCCGGAAGCTTTTCGTTGCGGATGCTGCAAATCGCCTGGCTGACGTCGGTGGCGGTCGGGTGATCGATACCCTGCTCGGTCAGGCGCTGACGCACCGGGCCGTACTCCAGATGCAAAGGAGCGGCACGGTCCAGGGCGAAACGAACCCGCAGGATCAACCAACGTCCCGGTTCCTGTTTGAACAGGCTGTCGCGGTAAGCGAAGTTGCACTCGGCCAGCGTGAAATCGCGCAATTCGCCGGTCTGGCGATCCAGAGCGGTCAGGCCGGCAAACACGTCCTTGATCTCCACACCGTAGGCGCCGATGTTCTGCATCGGTGCCGCGCCGACGGTACCGGGGATCAGACTGAGGTTTTCCAGCCCCGACAGCCCCTGCGCCAGCGTGTGTTGCACGAACGGATGCCAAGGCTCGCCGGCCTCGGCTTCGATCACGACCTTGCTGCCGTCGTCGCTCAGGATACGAATCCCGCGTGTCGCCATGCGCAGCACCAGCGACTGGATATCGGCCGTCAGCAGAAGATTACTGCCACCGCCGATCACCAGCAGCGGCACGTCATGCTCCGCCGCATAGGCCAGAGCCTCGCGCACGTCGGCATCGCTGTGGGCTTCGGCAAACAAACGCGCCTGGACGTCCACGCCAAAGGTATTGAACGGTTTGAGCGAAACTCCGGGTTGAACCTGCAAACTCATAACCGGCCCTTCAATTCGATCACCAGCAAGTCCGTCGCGCGCTCGATCAGGTCCAGCACGTACTCGAACCCTTGGTCACCGTCGTGGTAAGGATCCGGCACTTCATCGACATCCGACTGGTAGCGACGCAGGAACAGATCCAGCTCGGCCTTGCCTTTGGCCGGTTGCATCGACTTGAGGTTGCGCAGGTTGCTGTGGTCCATCGCCAGGATCAGGTCGTACGTGGCGAAATCGGCGCGGGTCACTTGCTGGGCACGCTGCATGGACAGGTCGTAACCGCGCAGTTTGGCCGCTGCCTGGCTGCGCTGGTCCGGCGCCCTGCCAACGTGCCAGTCACCGGTGCCGGCGGAGGCGACTTCGATTTGATCGGCCAGCCCCGCTTCACGCAGTTTGTGTCGAAGCACGCCTTCGGCCGTCGGAGAACGGCAGATGTTGCCCAGGCACACGAACAAAACCCGCATCAGGCCTCCAGCAGGCGACGAACGCGCTCAAGGTCTTCGACGGTGTCGACGCCGGTGGGCGGCGCGATCAACGCGTCGGCGACGTGAATTCGCACGCCGTGCCACAAGGCACGCAGTTGTTCCAGGGACTCGGTGTTTTCCAGCCAGCACGGTCCCCAGCTGACGAAGTCATGCAGGAAACCGGCGCGGTAGGCATAGATGCCGATGTGACGGCGATACGGCACGCCTTCCGGCAGCGCATCGCGGCTTTTCGCGAACGCGTCCCGGGCCCACGGCAACGTCGCGCGACTGAATGTCAGCGCGAGGCCATTGAGGTCGCTGACGACCTTGACCACGTTCGGGTTGAACAGGGTTTCAACGTCTTCGATCGGCTCGGCCAATGTGGCCATGCGCGCTTCGGTGTGGGCGGCCAGATTGGCGGCAACCTGATCGATCACGCTCGGAGGGATCAGCGGTTCGTCACCCTGAACGTTGACCACGATGGCGTCAGGCGCCAGGCCGAGTTTTGCGGCGACTTCGGCCAGGCGGTCCGTGCCGGAGTTGTGATCTTCGCGGGTCAGCACCACTTCAGCGCCAAACCCGTTGCACGCCTCGACAATGCGCGCATCGTCGGTGGCGACCACCACGCGCTCGGCGCTGCTTTTGCTCGCCTGTTCCCAGACGTGCTGGATCATCGGTTTGCCGGCGATCAGCAGCAGCGGTTTTCCCGGCAGGCGGGTGGAGGCGTAACGCGATGGAATGACAACGGTAAAGGCTGTGGTCATTTATCCAGACGCTCGTCAGTGGTCAGGGTGCGGGCTTCGGTTTCGAGCATCACCGGGATGCCGTCGCGAATCGGGTACGCCAGGCCGGCGCCCTTGCTGATCAGCTCGGTTTTGTCGGCGCTGAGCTTGAGCGGGCCCTTGCAGACCGGGCAAGCGAGGATGTCGAGCAATTTGGTGTCCATGAGCATTCCCTGGATAAAAACGGTTTAAGGCAAAAGACGAGCCGGCAACAGGCGCATCAGCTGCGTATCGAACCAGGCCACGAAGGCCGGCGACGGCGCAGCATCGACTGCCAGGTACCACCAATCGGCGGCGGCGAAGGCACGGCACTTCACCGCGTCCTTTTCGGTCATCACCAACGGCAATGACGGAGTGAAATTCAAGGCCTGCATGCTGTACTCGGCGTGATCGGCAAATGCATGCGGGACTGGCCGCCAGTGTAGCGTTTCGAGGGTCGTGAAGAAACGCTGCGGATTGCCGATCCCGGCCACGGCGTGCAGCGCCTGGCCTGCGGGGAAGTGATCGAGGGGACGCCGTTCGCCGCTGTGCAGATTGACCAGTTCGGTGGGTTGCAGCTGAAAGGCAAAACCGTTGTCGCGATCTTCAGTGGCGCCGTTGTACAGCACCGCGTCAACGCTTTGCAGACGTTCGACCGGCTCGCGCAAGGGTCCGGCGGGCAGGCAACGTTTGTTGCCCAGGCCACGGGCGGCGTCGATCAAGACCAGTTCAAGGTCCCGCGCCAGCCGGTAATGCTGCATGCCGTCATCGGACAGAATCAGGTCCAGCGGCTCACTCGCCAGCAGCGCTTTGACGGCACTGCTGCGGTCCGGGTCGATCATCAACGGAACGCCGGTGCGCTGGACGATCAACAGCGGTTCATCGCCCGCCACTTCGGCGCTTTGCTCGGCCTCGACACGCCACGGCAACTGTGGCGGTTTGGCGCCATAGCCGCGGCTGACCACGCCGACCCGCAAGCCACTGCGCTGACAATGCTGGATCATCCACAGAATCAGCGGCGTCTTGCCCGTACCGCCCACGGTGATGTTGCCGACGACGATCAACGGCACCGGTGGCTGATAAATCTCGCCCTCACCCGCCAGAAAGCGTTTGCGCTTGTTCGTGACCACGCGCCGATACAACCACTCCAGTGGCTGCAACAACTTCAGGGCCGGATGACCGCCGTACCAGGCGGCGAGCAAGCGATCGGACATGGCCATCAGGGCGCGGGCGGCGCCGCCTCGACTGTGGTCATGCGCAAGTGACTGAAACCGAGTTTGCCGGCGGCGTCCATGGCGGTGATTACCGACTGATGCTGGGTCTTGCCATCGGCACTGATGGACAACGGCAGGTTGGTGTCACCGTTGGATTCTTTCTGCAACGCCTCCATGAGCGTGGTCAGGTCATTCTTCGGCAAGAGCTGATTGTTCACGGAGAACACGCCTTCGGCACTGATGGCGACGTCCAGGTGCTTGACCTGCTGGTCTTCGGCAGGCGAACCGCTGACCGCTTCCGGCAGATCGACGCGCAACTGGGTTTCACGGGTGAAGGTGGTGGTGACAACGAAAAACAGCAGCAGGATAAACACCACGTCGATCAGCGACGCGAGGTTGATGTCTACCGTTTCCCGCGGCTTTCGGCGGAATTTCACGCTTTTTTGCCCTCAGCCAGGTCCACGTCACGATCCCCCTGCACCACCTCGACCAGCTTGATCGCTTCCTGCTCCATGCCGACGACCAGTTCATCGATCCGGCGCTGCAGGAAACGGTGGAAGAATACCGCCGGGATACCGACCATCAGGCCGGCGGCCGTGGTGATCAAGGCCTTGGAAATACCACCCGCCAGCACGGCGGCGTTGGTGCCCATGCCCGTGCCCATGAACGCGCTGAAAATATCGATCATGCCCAGCACCGTGCCCAACAGCCCCAGCAACGGTGCCATCGCAGCGATGGTGCCGAGGGCGTTGATGTAGCGCTCGAGCTCGTGAATCACGCGTGCAGCGGCCTCTTCGATGCACTCTTTCATGATCTCCCGACCATGTTTGGAGTTGGCCAGGCCCGCCGCCAGAATCTCGCCCAACGGCGAGTTGGCACGCAGTTCCTTGAGCTTTTCTTTATTGAGCTGCTTGTCTTTGATCCACACCCAGACCTGTCCGAGCAGATGCTCCGGGGTCACACGGCTGGCACGCAGGGTCCAGAGACGCTCGGCGACGATCGCCATGGCCGCGATGGAACTCAGAATGATCGGCAGCATCATCCAGCCGCCGGATTTGACCAATTCCCACACAGTGACAGTCCCCTCGAAAAAGTGCGCCACTCTAACATAGGGGGTCGACTCACCGAAGACCGTGATGTCGCATCCGGTCGGGCTTTAATAACGCTCGGTTATGGCGGGGAGCGCCAGAAACGCCGTTCCTGACGCATTGTCCACGCCGGCTCGAAGCGTCCGAGGTGCAGACGAATGGCGCCCTGCTCGGCGCTGTCATGGATCGCCATGCCGCGTTTCATGTAGCGGGCCATGACCGTGGGGTGCGGATGACCGAAGGAGTTGCCGTTGCCGCGCGAGATCAGCACCGCGTTGGGCTGCAACGCGGCGAGCAGCGCCATCGACGACGAACTGCGGCTGCCGTGGTGCGGCGCCTGCAACCAGTCAGTGGGCACGGCCAGCGGACCGTCGAGCAGGGCTCGTTCGGCGGCGCTGTCGATATCACCCGTCAGCAGCAAGCGCTCGCCATTGGCCTCTATCTGCAGGACACAGGATTTTTGATTACTGTCCGAGGCGGAAGGCCATTGCCAGAGCTGAAACCTCACGCCGTCCCATGTCCATTGCCGGCCACTCTCGCAGGCCTCGGCGCGTAATTCGACGGGCAATGCCCCGGGGTCGCCGCTGAGCACTCGCGTCACCGGCAAGCCCTGGGCAACCGCACGCGCACCGCCAGCGTGATCGGCGTCGGCGTGGCTGAGCAACATCAGGTCGAGTCCGCCCACGCCCAGTTTGCGCAACGTGGGCAGCACCACTCGCTCGCCGAGGTCGAAGTCGCCGAAGCGCGGGCCCGTGTCATACAACAGTGTGTAATGGCGGGTCCGCACCAGGATCGCCAACCCCTGGCCAACATCCAGTTGCCAGACTTCGGCGATACCCTGTGGCAACAGTGGCCGAGGTGGAAAAACCAGCAACAGTAACAACGGCCAACCCAACGGGCGCAGCGGTACGCCGCGCGGCATCAACAGCAAAAACGCGCCGAGGGTGCCCAGCACCCATGTCCACCATGGAATCGCCACGGGCACCCACGCAGGCAATTGACCGGCCATCAACCCAAGGCCCTTGAACAGCCAGTCGATCAGCCCGCCCGCCAGCCACAGCAGCCCCTCGCCCACATAAGGCAGCGGCAACAACAGGGTGCCCAGCAAGGCCGGCGGCAATACCAGCAAACTGATCCAGGGCACGGCAAGCAGATTCGCGACCGGCCCGCTGAGACTGATCGGCAATCCCAGCACCAGCAGTAACGGTCCCAGGCCGATTGCGATCAGCCATTGGGCGCGGGTCCAGGTTTGCCACCATCGCCAAGGGCCGAGGCGACCGCCGAAGGTGAAGATCAACACCGCCACCGCCGCGAAGGACAACCAGAAACCCGGTTGCAGACTCGCCAGCGGATCCAGCAACAACACCGCGTTGAGCGCCAGCAACAACGGCCACCAGGCACCGAGATGACGAAAGCGCAGGCGCCACAACAGGACCAGCCCGATCATCATGCAGGCTCGCTGCACCGGCACGTCGAATCCTGCCAGCAGTCCGTAGCCGAGGGCCGCGGCGAATGCCAGTCCGCACGCCCATGGCAGCCACGGCAGACGATTTGGCCACAAACCGTAGCGAGCCAGCCCGGCGATCAGCAGATACACCACGCCGGCCAGCAGGCCGACGTGCTGCCCGGAAATCACCAGCAGGTGCACGGTGCCGGTGTCTTGCAACACCTGCCAGTCCTCGCGACTGAGCCCGGCGCCATCCCCCAGCACCAGCGCCGTCAATGCACCGGTTCGCCCCTGAGCGTCCACGGTTTGCAAGCGTTGGCGGATGCTGTCGCGCCAGGCCCATCGGGCTTCGGCAAGACGCTGGCCATCCTTGACGGTTCCGGTTGCACCGATGCGTTGCGCCAGCAGCCAGGCGTCGTAATCGAAGGCATGGGGATTGAGCAGCCCCGCAGGACGCTTCAATTTCACCGCCAGCCGCCAGCGTTCGCCACTGTTGACCGGCGGTCCGTCGTACCAGGCCAGGCGCATCAGTGACGGCACCTGTGTCTGTCGCGACCGGGCGTCCGCCAACTCGAAACGCACGACGCCTTCATTATTCTGCGGCAATCCTGTCACCCGACCTTCGACCCAACGGGTTTCGCCATCGAGCTTCGCCGACAGTCGATCATCCAGCGCCCACTGCGCATTCGCGCCCGCCCAACTGAAGCCGAACAGGAAAAACGCCAACGGATACGTCCGGAACGGAAGCACCATCAATCCCGTTACGGGCAACACCAGCCATAACCAGACCGGTGGTAATGCCGGCAAAAAACGCAGGGCCAGCAGACCCAGCGCCAGCGCCATCATCCCTGTGCGCATAAGCCCGTCCTTGAGAGTCCCCTCCCTAGGCATAGCCGGCTCACGGCACGTGCATCGTTATTAATTGTCACAAAGTCTGAATGGGCGGCTCTTAGAATCCAGACATACTTGCCGCCTTAACCGACCGAGAAGCCCTATGCCCCGGCGCTTATTCAAACGTTACATGCCAGACCCGACCAGCATCAGGGAACACAAATCCTTACGCTTTCTCGGCACTCTGCTGCATGACCCGAACCTCTGGCACCTCAACCGTCACTCGGTTGCGCGGGGCATGGCGGTGGGTTTGTTCGCGGCGTTCCTGCCGATTCCGTTGCAGATGCTGGTGGCGGCCATCCTCGCCATCGTTGTGCGGGGCAACATGCCGATTGCTGTCAGCCTGGTGTGGTTGACCAATCCGATCACCATGCCTGCGGTGTTCTTTTGTACGTATCAGACTGGGGCTTGGCTGATGGATGTGCCGGCTCGTCATTTGCCGGATGAGTTGACCTGGGAATGGATCAGCGGCGAGCTCTCTACGCTTTGGCAGCCGTTTTTGCTGGGTTCGGTTGTGGTAGGGCTTGTGTTGGGTGCGCTCGCCTATTGCCTGGTGATGATGTATTGGCGGTGGTGGGTGGGTCGGCAGTGGGCTCGGCGGAAGAAAAAGCGGATGCAATGAATGTTAAAAGGCCTCCGCGTTGGGAGGCCTTTTTTATGGTGCTTGGATCGGGGTACATATCCGTTTCTTTGGTAACGGCGGCTATTGGTTCCGCTTTTACAGCGGGTTACTTGGAAAAGCGCCAAGTAACCAAGCGCCTGCGCCCCTGACGTACGGTGGCTCGCTAAGGCTCGCCATTCCCTCACTCCGGTCCTGCTCCGTGGGCCCGCCGCCATCGGCCATCCATGGCCGGGGGCGGCTAACCCGGCATCCATGCCGGGTTGCCCACTGCGCAGAACCTGCGCTCGGCCTTCCGACGGGGCAGATCAAGATCAAAAACAAAGCGAGGCGGCCTGAGAGCCGGCCTGAAGTTCGTCAGGATCATCGGGGGTGAACACCCATGTCATGCCCGCCACAATTCCTGTGGGAGCTGGCTTGCCAGCGATGGTCGTCAACGATAACGCATGCTGTCTGAATGAACGCGGTGTCTGGGCGTCCATCGCTGGCAAGCCAGCTCCCACAGGGGAATGCGAAACGCTTCAAACGACAGGTCGGCCCAAAGGCCGCCTCGCGGTGCTGTGGCGGTAGCCGCCCCCGGCCATGGATGGCCGATGGCGGCGGGCCCACGGAGCAGGACCGGAGCGAGGGAACCCTGAGCCTAAGCGAAGGGCCGAACGAAAGGGGCAAAAGCGCTTGGTTACTTGGCGCTTCTCCAAGTGACTCGCCGTAAGGGCGAAACCGTAATCAGCCGTTACCGCAGCAACAGATATGTACACTTAAGTACGCATCCCCCGCCCACTCACCAACAACCGCGCACACCCGACATACAACACCACCGTCGCCACCAGCATGAACGTAATCGCCACACTGATCCGGATATCCGAAACCCCAAGAATCCCGTACCGGAACGCATTGACCATATGCAACACCGGGTTCGCCAACGACACCGTCTGCCAGAACGGCGGCAACAACGAGATCGAGTAAAACACCCCACCCAGATAAGTCAGCGGCGTCAGCACAAACGTCGGGATGATCGAGATGTCATCGAAGTTGCGCGCAAACACCGCATTGATGAAGCCCAGCAACGAGAAGATCGTCGCCGTCAGCACCACCACAAGAATCGTCACGCCCAGGTGATGCACCTGCAACTGAGTGAAAAACAGCGACAACAGCGTCACGATGAGCCCGACCATCAACCCGCGCAGCACGCCGCCCAGGGTGTAGCCGATCAGGATCGTGTGCGGCGACACCGGCGACACCATCAACTCCTCGATGGATCGCTGGAACTTGCTGCCGAAGAAACTCGACACCACGTTGCCATAGGAGTTGGTGATCACCGACATCATGATCAGCCCCGGCACGATGTATTCCATGTAGGTGAAACCACCCATGTCACCGATCTGCCGGCCGATCAGGTTACCGAAGATCACGAAGTACAGAACCATCGTGATCGCCGGTGGCAGCAGCGTCTGCGGCCAGATCCGGGTGAAGCGTTTGACCTCGCGGTAAACGATGGTATTGAGGGCGACGAGGTTGGGTTGCAGCTCGGAACTCATACCGCCACCTTCGACAGATTTTTCTCCACCAGGGACACGAACAACTCCTCGAGGCGATTGGTTTTGTTACGCAGGCTCAACACTTCGATGTTCTGCTGCGCCAGTTGGGTGAACAGCGCGGTGATGCCCATGGATTTGTCGACCTGGACCTCAAGGGTATGCCCGTCGAGCAATCGGGTCGGGTAACCCAACAACTGCGGCGCAACGCTCAGCGTGTTTTTCGTGTCGAGAAGGAAGGTTTCCACATGCAGCTGGCCGAGCAGCTGTTTCATGCTGGTGTTCTCGACGATGGTGCCGTGATCGATGATGCCGATATTGCGGCACAACTGCTCAGCCTCTTCCAGATAGTGCGTGGTGAGGATGATGGTGATGCCTTTCTGGTTCAGCTCTGTCAGGAACGTCCACATCGAACGACGCAGTTCGATATCCACCCCTGCCGTCGGTTCGTCGAGGATCAGCAGGCGCGGTTCGTGAACCAGCGCGCGGGCGATCATCAGTCGACGCTTCATGCCGCCGGACAGCGAACGCGAGGGCACATCGCGCTTGTCCCACAACCCAAGCTGGGTCAGGTACTGCTCGGCGCGCTCCTTGGCGATTTTCGGCGGGATGCCGTAGTAACCCGCCTGGGTCACGACGATGTCGAAGGTTTTTTCGAATTGGTTGAAGTTGAATTCCTGCGGCACCACGCCGATGGAGCGCTTGAGCTGCGCAGGATTCTTGTCCAGGTCGTTGCCGAAGATATTCACCGTGCCGCTGGTCTTGTTCACCAGGGTCGAGAGAATGCCGATGGTCGTGGATTTGCCGGCGCCGTTCGGGCCGAGCAAGGCGAAAAAGTCACCTTCGGCGACGTCCAGATCGATACCACTCAGGGCCTGGAAACCGTTGCCGTAGGTTTTGGTTAGCTGCCGGATGGACAGAGCGGAACTCATATCGGATTTACGCACCAAGAAGGGAAGAAAGGGATCAAAAAGGGCGGGCGGCGAACACTGCAACCGCGGCGCATGAGCGCAATGGTGCTTGTCGCCGCCACACAAGTACAGTCAAGTGTGTCGATAGTGAGTATTAAGTCAACGCGGTCATGACGGCTTTTTTATACGCCGGACGCTGCTTCAGTCGCGCATACCATGCTTCCAGATGAGGCTGCGGTGCACGCTCGATCGGCATCTCGAACCAGGCATAAATGAAACTGCCAAGGGGAATGTCGCCCATGCCGATTTCATCGCCGGACAGGTATGGTTTGGCCGCCAGCGCCTGATCGGCCATCGCCAGCAAACCATCGCACTCTTTGATCGCCGCGTTGATTGACGGCCAGTCCTGCTTGTCTTCCGGCGTGCGCAAGACGCCCCAGAATACGGTTCGGAATGGCCCAGCAAAACTTGAAGTGGTCCAGTCCATCCATTTGTCCGCTGTAGCGCGGGCCTTCAGGTCGGAGGGATACCAGGCGGTATCGTTGGCGTGAAGCGCCATCAGGTAACGCACGATGGCGTTGGATTCCCACAGCACGAAACCGTCGTCCTCGATGACCGGCACGCGGCCGTTGGGGTTCATCGCGCGGTACTCCGGCGTGTCGACGAGACCAAAGGCGCCGCCAGCATCGATGGCTTCATAGGCCAGGCCCAGTTCCTCGGCGGCCCACAAAGGCTTTCTGACATTCGACGAATTTTTCCGACCCCAGATCTTCAGCATGACCGCCTCTTTATGGATGAATGCGCAGGCAGCATACGCCGGATCAGGCGCGACTCAAATCGCTCTGCATGTCACCCAGTAGCGGCGGCAGTTGGTCGCTGAACAGATGCGGGTAGCACTTTTCCAGGTGCTCGAAAAAGAACGTTTCCGGCACGTCGGTGAACTGGCCGTGGTCGATCAGGTATTCCATCAACTGCTCGCCGTCGCGATTGAACGGGTGGAAAACACTGTCGTTGATTCCGTCGAACTCCAGCGGCGCAACGTTGAACAGCTCGCAAAGTTTCTGGTTGAACGCCGGCGTGGCTTTGACCCAGCGATCGTTCAGGTACAGCTCTGTATAACCATGCATGGCGAACACGTCGCTCTTGAGCAATTCCAGCAGACGCGGGGTCGACAAATGATTGCGCACATCCGCCAGGCCGATTCGCGCGGGAATCCCGCAATGCCGGGCCGCGCCAGCCAGCAACGTGGCTTTGGGCACGCAATAGCTTTCCCCGGCCGCCAGCGCATAACTGCCACGCAAGGTGTCTGGATCGCGGCTGAACGTATAGGGGTTGTAACGCACCGCCTCGCGCACCGCGTAATAAAGATTGATCGCCTGCTCGAGCGGGTCGCGGTGACTGCCACGATGTTTTTCGGCGAACTCCACCACCGACGGGTGGTCACTATCGATGAAGCGGCCGGGACGCAGATACTCGTGCATGAGAACAATCTCCTGAGGAAGCCACGAGTCTATCGACAGGTTGAGCACAGAGATAACGACGTTTCGGCCAAACATGGACGCTTAGCCGCCCGTCCAACGAACGATCTGGCCCGGTACCAACCGGTCCTGCAAAACTCATCGAAGTTTCCCACGATTTCAATCACATCGCTCTGACCACCCTGTTTTGCGGATGCCGTCTAAGCTCTGAAGGTTGTTTTTGCCCTTGTTTCACGGAGGATTAAATATGCTGCTGTTGTGGATACTGGTTCTGGTTGTCGGGATTGCGTATTTAGCCCACCGCCGTATCGCCCCGCTGCCTGCCCTGTGCATCGTTGCCGTTTATGTGGTGGCGATGGGCGCCTTCAGCCACGCGCCAGGCTGGTTACTGCTGGTGCTGTGGGTGTTGATCGCGGCTGTCGCGGCGCCCTTGTTGCTGCCCGACCTGCGCCGTAAATACTTCAGCGCGCCGCTGTTCAGCTGGTTCCAGAAAACCCTGCCGCCGATGTCGGAAACCGAGCGCGATGCCATCGACGCCGGCACGGTGTGGTGGGACGGTGAACTGTTCAGCGGCCGGCCGGACTGGGACAAACTGCTGTCCTACCCAAAAGCTCAATTGACTGAAGAGGAACAGGCCTTCATCGATGGCCCGACCGACGAGCTCTGCGCGATGGTCAGTGACTGGCAGATCGGCCAGGACATGGACCTGCCTGCCGAAGCCTGGACCCACATCAAGGAAAACGGCTTCTTTGCCCTGATCATTCCCAAGGAATACGGCGGCAAGGGTTTTTCGGCCTACGCCCACTCCCAGGTGGCGATGAAACTGGCCACCCGCAGCGGCGACCTCGCGTCCACCGTGATGGTCCCCAACTCCCTCGGCCCGGCCGAGCTGTTGCTGCATTACGGCACCGACGAACAACGCAACCATTACCTGCCACGCCTTGCACGCGGCGATGACATTCCGTGCTTCGCATTGACCGGGCCACTGGCCGGCTCCGATGCCGGCTCGATGCCCGACACCGGGGTGATCTGCAAAGGCGAATGGGAAGGCAAGGAAACTCTCGGTCTGCGCCTGAACTGGGAAAAGCGCTACATCACGCTCGGCCCGGTCGCCACCCTCCTCGGCCTGGCGTTCAAGGCGTATGACCCGGATCACCTGTTGGGCGATGAAGAAGACCTGGGTATCAGCCTTGCACTGATCCCGACCGACACCGCCGGTGTTGAAATCGGCCGTCGTCACTTGCCACTGGGCGCAGCCTTCATGAACGGCCCGAACTCCGGCAAGGACGTGTTCATTCCGCTGGACTTCCTCATCGGCGGCCAGGACATGCTCGGCAAAGGCTGGATGATGCTGATGAACTGCCTGTCGGTCGGGCGCTCGATTTCGTTGCCTGCCGTCGGCACCGGCGCGGCGAAATTCACCAGCCTGGTGACCGGTCAATACGCGCAGATTCGTGAGCAGTTCAACGTGCCGTTGTCAGCGTTTGAAGGTATTCAGGAAGCCATGGCCCGTATCGGCGGCAACGCCTGGATGATGGACGCGGCGCGGATGCTCACCGCCAACGCAGTGGACCTGGGCGAGAAACCGTCGGTGCTGTCGGCGATTCTCAAGTATCACCTCACCGAACGCGGCCGCGAGTGCATCAGCCACGCCATGGACGTGCATGGCGGCAAGGCGATCATCATGGGGCCGAACAATTACCTCGGCCGCAGCTGGAACGGCGCGCCGATCTTTATCACCGTGGAAGGCGCGAACATTCTCTCGCGCAACCTGATGATCTTCGGCCAGGGCGCGATTCGCTGCCATCCCTTCGTCCTGAAAGAAATGGCCCTCGCCGGTCGTGAAGACAAGGATCAGGCCCTCACCGAATTCGATGGCCTGTTGCTCAAGCACATCGGTTTTGCCGTGAGCAATGCCGCCAGCACGTTGGTGCTGAACCTCGGCTTCGGTCACTTCGAACACGCCCCTGGAGACAAGCTCAGCCAAGGTTACTTCCGTGCGCTCAACCGTCAGGCGGCTGCGTTCGCCATTCTTGCCGACCTGAGCATGATGTTGCTCGGCGGTGAGCTCAAACGTCGCGAACGCCTGTCGGCGCGTCTGGGGGATGTGCTCAGTAACCTGTACCTCGCCTCCGCCGCGCTCAAGCGTTATCACGACCTGGATTCACCCGGGCACATGACGCCGCTGTTCACCTGGGCCATGGAAGAAAGTCTTGGCCAGGCGGAACGTGCGCTGGATGAATTGCTCACCAACTTCCCGAACAAGGTACTCGGCTGCCTGTTGCGGGTGATCGTGTTCCCGTTCGGTCGCCGTCACAAAGGGCCGTCGGACAAACTCGGTGCCGAAGTGGCCGCAGTGATTGGCCGGGCCAAAGGCGATCCGACCCTCGAGGAATTGCTCGGTGGTTGCTTCCGTCCGCAATCGGCGGATGACGCCGTGGGTGCACTGCAACACGCCTGCGACTTGCTGGACGCGGCGCAGGCCGTGCGGAAAAAACTGCATGTGGCACTCAAAAGCGGTCAGGTCAAACCGGTTGCCGGGGAAAACGCTATCGATGCCGCGCTGGAGGCTGGCGTGTTGCAGCCGGTGGAAGCGCAAAACCTGCGGGAGGCGGAAGTGGCACGGCGCAAGGTGATCGATGTCGATGATTTCGACAAAGAGGAGCTGACGCTGGCGCCAGGAAAAGTCCGCTGATCCAGCCAGCCATGTAAAAAGGTGCGCGGGCGCTTTATACTCCCGCGCCCGTTTTGCTCTTGAGGACTTATCTCGTGTCCAACGTCGTTGCCGATCATCTCGTCTTGCTTGACCACTTGCGCAGCATCCTGGTCGCCGTGGGTGAGGCCGAACAGGTTCCCGAAGAAAGCCATGCCTTGTTCCTGGAGCGCTTCGACGAACTGCGTGCGTTGCTGCCGGTCGACCCGATCGAAAGCCAATACCTGGGCCAGGACATTCTGTGCCAGGTGATCACCCGCTACCCGCAAATCGCCCACCTGGTCCCGCGCGACCTGCTGTGGTACTTCGCCGGTGACTGCCTGCATTACATGCCCGATGATGAAATCGACCTGTACCAGGCGCTGGAAGAACGTCGCTTCGAAGCCGAACAGAACGATGAGCCGTTCGACTGGAATCAGGAAAAACAGCTGCTGGCGATGTCGAACGATGACAGCAAGCACTGATTGCTGATCAGCAAAATACAAAAGGCCCGCATGGTTATTCATGCGGGCCTTTTTTTGTGGCATTGCCGAGTGTTGCGGTGTCTGGACGGGCGCCTTCGCGGGCAAGCCTCGCGCTAACCCTGTAGGAGCGAGGCTCGCCCGCGAAGGCGTCCGTCAGAGCAACCCATCACTCTCGGGCAACTCATACGCCGCCGCGACCTTACCCAACGCACCCGGCTTCCCCGGCTTGCTCAGCGTCGGCTCCTTCTCCAGGCACTCCACCAGATAATCGATCAACACCCGCAGCTTCGGCGGCAGGTAACGGGTCGGCGAATGCAGCAGCCACGCGCCACCGTGGTACGACGCCAGAAACGTCCAGTCCGGCAACACCTGCACAATCAAGCCCTGCTCCAGCGCATATCGCGCCGTGAAATACGGCAAGCTGCCAATCCCGATGTGCTGCAACACCGCCCCCAGTCGCACGCCGGTGTGATTGGCGGCATAACGCCCGCGCACACCGACGGTGACCGCCTTGGTGCCTTTCTTGAATTTCCAGCGCGCATCACTCGGCGTTTCGCCCAGGTAGATGCAGCTGTGGTTGAGCAAGTCGTGGGGATGCGTCGGCCTGCCGTGTTCGGCCAGGTACTGCGGCGTTGCGCAGAGCAAATGGTCGATGGTCAGCAATTGCCGCCCCACCAGCCCGGCCGGTGGACGGTCGGTAATGCGAATCGCCAGATCAACGTTGTCATCGATCAAATCCACCTGGCGGTCTTCGAGCAACAGTTCCACATCCACCTTGGGATAACGCCGCAGAAATTCCGGCATATGCGGATGAATCACGAATCGCCCTACGGCTTTGGGCACGCTGACGCGCACCAGTCCTTCCGCTTCATGGGTGAACTGGCCACTGATTTCCATCACCGATTTGGCCGCGCTGACCATCTCCTGGCAGCGCTTGAAGACTTCCTCGCCACCGTCGCTCAGCCGAAGCTTGCGCGTGGTGCGTTGCAGCAAACGGGTGGCGAGCGCCTTCTCCAGACGCGAAATGCTGCGGCTGATCGCCGACGGTGAGGAGCCCAACTGTCGCGCTGCCTCAGAGAAGCTTCCGGTCTCGACTACCTTGACGAAAATCGCCATTTCACCCAGCAACGGCAGTGGAAGATTTGTGCTCACGGCGCAACAGTCCTTTGATGTTTGAACGGATTATCACGCAATTCCACCCTTCATATAATAAAAAACAGAATCTTTAATGAGGGCATGGAATATGACGCTTCGCCTCTTTTTCCATAGTGATGACCTCAAGGCCAACGTGGAAGTACTGGAATGCACGCCCCACGAGAACGAATTCGCCGTGGAGCTGCGCGCAACACTGTTTCACCCCCAGGGCGGCGGACAGCCGTTTGACACCGGCTGGATCGGCGAAAGCCAGGTGCTGCGCGTGGTCCAGGACCCGGACCGGATCATCCATTTCGTCGACCGCCCGGCACCTCTCGGCATGATCCAGATTCGCGTTGATGAGCCACGTCGTCAGTTCAATACGCGGATGCATTCCGCCGGCCATCTGATCGGCCATTTCGTACAAGCCATGGGCTGGATGCCGATCAAGGCTCATCACTGGCCGGGCGAAGGACGTGTGCAGTTCAAACCGACGGAGTCGGCGCAGGACGTTGATGCCCGGACCGTCAAGTTCGGCATTGAACAATGGATCGCCCACGATCTGCCGCGCCTGACATCGCTGCGCGAAGGCGCCCGGGAAATCGGTTTCGGTGAACTGCCCGCCTACGGCTGTGGCGGCACCCATGTAAGGAGCCTGAAGGATTTGGGCACCGTCACGATCGCTTCTGTTTCGCAGAAGAAAGGAACGCTGTCAGTCCACTACAGCGTGGATTGAGCAAGTGGGCGATGCCGGACACCGCCTCGCCCGGCGCCGGGGAGTCTGCATTCGCGAACTCCGTTGACTATCCGATAGATGGACCTGAACCATGATGCTTGACGTCGAGCGTCTCGATGAGACGTGCATAAAAAAACTGGCCAACGAAGAAGTCCTCGCCATCCGGGTCAAAGGCTTCCTGGCCCCGCCGCTGGCGATTCAGATCGGCGACAAGATTCTCGCGCCCGGCTTTGAAGGCTATATCAACGCGCCGAGCATCGGTCGTATCGGCATGGCGTTTTATGAAGCGGAAAATCAGCCACTGCTGATCGAGGATTATTTCGAACGCGCCACGCGCAACATCGCGGAATTACGCAATCGTTGCGCGCCCTATTCGTCCCCGGTCGACACACTGCGCTGCATGCTCGATGAGTCCTGGCCGGCGGGTGCCCATCTGGAAAACCTCTACGGTCGCAAGATGTATGTCGGGCTGTCGCGGGTGGTGAAACCCGGAGTGTGTTTTCTGGCCCACCACGACATTTTCGCCAAGGATGCTCCGGACAGCTTCCAGGCCAAAAGCCTCGATGCGCAGTTCGCCTGCAATGTTTACCTGAACATGCCCACCGAGGGCGGCGCGCTGCAGATGTGGGACCACGACATTTCCCCGGACCAGTTCGACGAAATGCGCGGCGACAGTTACGGCATCGATCCGGCATTGCTCGGCACTCCAGCCCTGGAGGTCTGCCCCGAGCCGGGTGATTTCATCATGTTCAATTCGCGCTGCATGCACTCGGTCACACCGGGTGTGGCCGATCCGCGCTTGAGCCTTTCATTCTTTGTCGGCTATCGCGGCAATGCTTCACCCCTTACGTTCTGGAGTTGAGATGCAGTATTCGAATTACCTGGGCGAGTTCCTGGCGCTGGCGACGATTCACTTTCTGGCCGTGGTCGCTCCGGGGCCGGACTTCGCCGTCACCATCCGCCAGAGCGTGCGCTTCGGTCGCGGGGTGGGGATCTGTACGGCGCTGGGCATTGGCGCCGGCATTTCCGTGCATGTGCTTTACACCCTGCTCGGCGTCGGTGCACTAATGCACACCACGCCCTGGCTGTTGACCGTGGCCAAGATTTTCGGCGGCGCCTACATTTTGTACCTGGGTGTGAGCCTGTTGCGCAGCAAACCCAAATCCGCGCTGGAGGGCGACAAAGAGGCAGACGAGCCGGTCGTCGAACAAACGCTGATGAAGGCGTTCACCACCGGCTTTTTGACCAATGCCACCAACCCCAAGGCCACGCTGTTTTTCCTGGCGATCTTCACCACCCTCATCAGCGCCACGACACCGCTCAACATTCAGGCGCTCTACGGCGTCTGGATGTGTTTCGTGAACGCGTTGTGGTTTGTGATCGTCGCGCTGTTTTTCTCCAGCAGTCGGGTGCGCGTGCTGTTCATGCGCATGGGGCACTGGTTCGAACGCACCATGGGGGTGATTCTGATTCTGTTCGCGGGGCGCCTGATCCTGTCGATGTAAAAAGCGCCCATGCAAAAGGCCCGCTCAGTCTGACTGGCGGGCCTTTTTTTGCTGGCTCGGATACAAATCACGCGCAAACAAAAACGCCGCTCAATGAGCGGCGTTTTTGTGAATTTGGAGCGGGAAACGAGACTCGAACTCGCGACCCCGACCTTGGCAAGGTCGTGCTCTACCAACTGAGCTATTCCCGCAAATGGCGTCCCCTAGGGGACTCGAACCCCTGTTACCGCCGTGAAAGGGCGGTGTCCTAGGCCACTAGACGAAGGGGACACGCTGCCCGGAACACATGGTGTGTGTTTCGGTGCCCAGAGCCGCATCCGAAGACTTGGTTCTGGTTTCACTCAGCCCTGCCCGAAAGCAACGCTGTTTAAAATTGGAGCGGGAAACGAGACTCGAACTCGCGACCCCGACCTTGGCAAGGTCGTGCTCTACCAACTGAGCTATTCCCGCATATTGGCGTCCCCTAGGGGACTCGAACCCCTGTTACCGCCGTGAAAGGGCGGTGTCCTAGGCCACTAGACGAAGGGGACACACGTACAACATTCACTCCCTACCGCGTTTCGCTGTGTGCTTTACGCTGTAAGTGGCGCGCATTCTATGGATGGATTGAGGGGTCGTCAACCCCCAGATATAAATTTATTTAAATCAATGACTTCGCCCTGCTTTGAGCAGTGAATACGGCTTTTTGGTTGTCCGGGGTTTGACGCCTATATTCTGACACCCGCCAAGACGTTATAGTCCACCCATGACGCAAATGATGGCAATGTGCACCTCGCACGCTATTACTTATATAAGCAGCGTTGCGGTCGATACAGTCTGAAGGATGTTCGATCCAACCCGTCGAGCGGCCCTATGCGCCCCCATGCCAAGCCACTACACTCGCTCGCGAATCCCATAAAGAGGTCTTACCGGTGACACCACTCATGATCACCCTGCTAGTCGTAGCCGGGATCGCACTATTGATCGCCATTGGGTACATGAACCATGTGGTGGAAAACAATAAACTGGAAAGGGCCCGCACCAAGGTTGAACTCAACGACCGCCTGCGCCGCTGCGGCGAAATCACCGAGACCTTTCCTGGCCAGCTGATGACACCGGCTCTCAAGCTGCTGTTGACCCGCCTGGAGCTGAACGTCTGCCAGCGCCTGTTGAACCTCGAAAAATCCAGCGCCAACCTCAAGGTGCGAATCAGTGAATTGAACGCCCTGGTCGCCCAAGGCGAGTCGATCCCGGTCAACAACCCGCCGGCACCGATCCAGACCGAAGCCAAAGCCAAGGACGTACGCTTCCTGCTCGAAGCCCTGCACGGCCAGATCACCCGCGCGGCACAGGACGGCTTCCTGCCAACCAACGAAGCCAAACGCTGGATCCGCGAAGTTCGCCACATCCTGGTCCTGCTGCACATCGAATTCTTCAACAACCTCGGCCAGCATTCCCTGCAGCAAAACCAGCCTGGCCAGGCCCGCCTGGCATTCGAACGCGGCGTGCAATACCTGCGTAAACAACAGGAACCGCAGGTCTACGCCGAACAGCTCGAATACCTGGAAAAACTCCTGGCCCGTGCCAACGCACAAGTCATGGACAACATTGCGCCAGTTGAAGGCGAAGTGAACCAACTGACCGAAGGCCTCAAAGACGTCGAGGCAGATGCGGACTGGAAGAAGAAAGTGATTTACGACTGATAGCAAATGCAGAAAAGAGCCACCGGAAAAGGTGGCTTTTTTTTGGGTTGAGTTTGACGGGCGATTACATTCGAAAAAATTGGTCGGCTGTCAGACCGCCTTCGCAGGCAAGCCAGCTTGTATGTTTAGACTTGAAGGGGTGGGCGGGACTAAAGCCTAGCTTCTGACTCTGACCAGTACAGACCGTGGGAGACTTCGTCCCGCCCCTTCACCTAATGCGCCGATAAGGAATGCATCGGCCTAGACCGACGATAGAAACAAGCCAGCGCAACGGTGAACCCCGACAAGTCTTTAAACCCTAGCTCGGAGGGCGTGCCATGACAATTCATGTTTCGCAGGTGGTCGTTGGTGTGGATGTCGCGAAGGACGAGATCGTTGTTTATCGATCCGATCTGGAGCAAGTCTTGATTGTTTCGAACGAGCGATCGACCCTTAAGAAGTGGCTCAAGGCGCTGCCCGCAAACAGCGCCATTGCCCTCGAAGCCACCAACACCTATCACCTCGATACGACAGAGATGGCCCATGAAATGGGTCATGACGTTTACGTTATCGATGGCAGCCGTCTTAATCGATACCGCGAAGGGATAGGTATTCGGGCTAAAACAGATGCCCTGGATGCAGCGTTGCTGGCTCGTTACTTGAGTAAAGAGTCCGACAAGTTGAGGATTTGGAGTCCGCCTCCAAAGGCCTACACACAACTCAAAAGCTTGCTGCGTCGTCGGGCCGAGCTTGTTCGGCATCGTGTGGCCATCAAACAAAGCTGGAAGGACGAACCGTTGCTCGAAGAGGCATTGGCCGACTATCTGGCATGCCTTGAGCAGATTGAAAAAAACATACAGAAAGTGCTGAAGAGCATTGTCAGCGAAGCTGACATGGACGCGCAGGTAAAACGCTGCCAAGCGGTTGAGGGTGTAGGCGTCCTGACGGCTACAGCTGCAGTCACCGCCTTTATGCGTGGAGATTTTTCCGACAGCGATGGCTACATTGCCTTTCTAGGAATGGATCCGCGAGTCAGACAATCGGGAAAGAAGGATCAGAAACGATACTTATCCAAACGAGGCGATTCGGAGTTCCGGCGCTTATTTCATAACAGCGCCATGGCCGCGAGTCGCTCTCCAGCCTGGAAACCTTACTATCAAAGCTATCTGGCAAGAGGCATGAAGGGCACTCAAGCCTTGGTAATACTTGCCCGTAAGCTGGCCAGAGTACTGTTTGCCTTGATGAAAAATCAAAGCGAGTACAAGCCAAGTTCTATGTTTGGGGGTTGCCCCCAAACATAGAATCTCCCACAGGGGTTTTGGTACACCCGCGAGAACAGGTCGGCTGTCAGGCCGTCATCGCTGGCAAGCCAGCTCCCACAGGGGTTTTGGTACACCCGCGAGAACAGGTCGGTTGTCAGGCCGCCATCGCTGGCAAGCCAGCTCCCACAGGGATTTTGGTACATCCGCGGGAACAGGTCGGCTGTCAGGCCGCCTTCGCGAGCAAGCTCTGCTCCTACAGAAAAACAAAGCAGATCGGCATACCCCCCCACCAAACCACGAGGCCGAGCGTTAGCTCGCCTTGCGCTTTTGATCTGCCCGCCCCTTCGGGAGGCTGAGTGGAGGTTCTGCGCAGTGGGCAACCCGGCATGGATGCCGGGTTAGCCGCGCACGGCCATGGATGGCCGATCGCGGCGGGCCCACGGAGCAGGACCGGAGCGAAGGAACGCCGAGCCCAAGCGAGGGGCCGGACGCCGGGGCGAAGCGTTTTGCTTACTTTTGGGCGTCTGCAAAAGTGAGTCGCCGTAAGGGCGAAACCGCCAGCCGCCGTTACCGCAGAAATGGATATACACCCATTCAACAACATCATGGTCGGCTATCAGGCCGCCACGACTGGCAAGCCAGCCTCAGAGCCTGAAATGCCCAACCATCCCCTTCAACTCAACCCCCAACTGCGCCAACTCGATACTCGAAGCAGCATTCCCCTGCATCGCCAACGAAGACTGATCCGCACTCGCGCGAATACTCGTCACACTGCGGTTGATCTCCTCAGCCACCGAACTCTGCTCCTCCGCAGCCGCCGCGATCTGCTGGTTCATCTGCTGAATCAACGAAACCGCCGCCGCAATACTGCCCAAGGCACTTTCGGTCTGTAGCGCATCACTGACCGCCAACTTCACCAACTCGCCACTGCTCTGAATCTGATGCACCGACGCCTGCGCTGCCGAGCGCAAGGCACTGACCAGTCGCTCGATTTCCTCGGTCGATTGCTGAGTCCGCTTCGCCAGGGCCCGCACTTCATCGGCAACCACCGCAAAACCCCTGCCCTGCTCGCCAGCGCGCGCCGCCTCGATGGCCGCGTTAAGCGCCAACAGGTTGGTCTGTTCGGCCACACTCTTGATGACACTGAGCACCGTACCGATATTCTGGATTTCCGCACTCAGACTTTCGATGCTCGAACTGGCCGACGACGCTGAGTCCGCCAGTTGCTCGATCCGCGCCATGCTCTGGCGCACCACCGCCTGGCCACTTTCGACCTTTCCGTCCGCCGTCTGCGCGGCCTGGGCCGCCTCTTCCGCGTTACGCGCAACGTCGTGCACGGTAGCGGTCATCTGATTCATGGCCGTAGCAACCTGCTCGGTTTCTTCCTTCTGACTGCTGACTTCAAGATTGGTCTGCTCAGTCACCGCTGACAGCGACTGAGCCGAACTGGCCAACTGTTCAATGCCTGCCTGCAAACCACTGACAATACTGCTCAGGCCCGCGCCCATTTGCTGCATGGCCTGCATCAACTGGCCAATCTCATCACGACGGGTCACTTCAACCGTCGCACTCAAATCGCCCGCGGCGATCTGCTGAGCGACACGAATCACACTGCGCAGCGGGCCGACGATCAATCGGGTGATCACCCACGCCGCGATCAACCCGACCAGCAAGGCCAGGGCCGACGAGCCGATAATCAGCAGCGAGTTCTTTTTCAGTTCGGTCTGCATCGACTGATCTTCGGCGACGTAGGCCTGGTCCACCCGCTCCACGACCTGCGCGGCGCGTTGATGCAACTGTTCATAGACGGTTTTTTCCTGAGCCAGCAGACCGGTGTATTCCGCCAGTTTTTCACTGAAACCGCCGATATGCCCGACCACTTCATTGAGGACAGTCAGGTAGCCCTCATCCTTCACCGTGGTTTTCAATTGCTCGGCCTGAGTCAATGCCTGGTCGGCCTGCTCGATCTTGCCTTGCCCGGCGCTGTCGTCACCCTTGCGGCTCTGGTCAAGGCGCACACGCGCTTCGTTCATGGCTTGCAGCATCAGCCGCGAAACCTGGCTGACCTGATTGGCTTGCTCGATGAACTGGGAACCGTCCTTGCCTTCGGATTCCTTCAAGGTATAGGCGCCATCATCGGCGAGCCCGGCCTGCAGCACGTCGAGATTATTGGCCACGCTGGAGACCGACCAACTGGCCATTTCCAGCGCCAGGTCCTTGGCCTGACTCAGCGAGACGAATTCGTCAAACGCCTTGCGGTATGCCCCCAACGACTGCTCGACGTCGCTCATCACGGGAACGTTGGCCGGCGATTGCGCCTTCAGCTGATTTGCCAGGACGACCAGGCCATCGACCCCCTCGTGCAAGGCCGTGACAATTTTCGGGTTGCCGTGCAAGGCATACTCTTGCTCGAGCAGGCGCACCTTGAGCAAGCCACTGTTGAGCGACGACATCTGTTTGAGCCCGTCGAAGCGATGACTGATGGTTTGCAGGGACCATACGCCGATGGCCGCCACCAGGGCTGTCAACAGCAGCACCAGCACAAACCCGACACCCAGTTTTTTTGCCATACCGAGGTTGGCAAAACGTCCTTGCACGGCCGAAATCATTGCACTTAGTCCCCTGACATAGTCTGTTGACGCAGATTCGCAACGGGCCTGTGTCAACACAAGTCTCTGGCGTCGGAATAATGGCAAAAAGCTACGCCAACGTCGTTTTCAGAACGCTTTAGGTCGATCCGGAGCGGTGGCCTGAAAAAACGCCCGGGCTCGCGGATCACAGGCGCAGGCCACATTGATACGCTGCCAGTCGCTGGCCTCACTGGCGGGACTGAATGCCGTCGTGGAAGACAGCAGGACGCCGAAGCGCCGTGCTTGCATCCGCACGTGAGCGTAGTCCGACTTGCGCGACCGTGCCCAGATAAACAAACCACCGACGGGTTTGCCGAACACCTCCCACTCGGCGTCTTCCAGCACCTGCAACGCGGCCTCTCGGTCATGTTTCAGACGCTGGCGCAGCCGCAGCACCAACTTGCGATACGCACCGCTGGCGAGCAGGCAGGCCAGCACCGACTCGCAAAACCCTGAAGCGCCCAGACTGCTGATCCGCTTGACCTCGGCCAGTCGCGAAATGACGTCGGCACCGGCCACGACAAAGCCGACCCGTAACGAACTGCTGAGGGTTTTGGAGAAGCTGCCGACGTAGATGACGCTGCCATCGGTATCCAAAGCGGCGAGCCGCGTACCGGGCCCACTGTGCAAATCCGCGTAGACGTCGTCTTCAATCACCAGCACGCCATGATTTTTGGCCAGATGTAAAATCCGCTGCGCCACCACTGGCGCGAGGTTGCTGCCCGTCGGGTTGTGATAGAAGCTGTTGATGAACAACGCCCGGGGCTTGTTCTCCAGCAACAAGGCTTCAAGCACCTCGATGTCGGGCCCGCGCGGCGTGCGCGGTACTTCGATCATCGAGACGCCGTGCAGCCTGAGCAGCTCGAACAGCAGGGAGTAACCGGGACTTTCAACCACCACGCAATCACCCGGTTTGAGCAAGGTCCGCACGATCAGGTCGAGGCCCTGACTGGCCCCCGCCGTCGTCATGACCCGGTTTTCTTCTGCATCGATATCAAGCAGGCTCAAGCGCTTGATGATGTGTTGACGCAACGCAAGCAGACCCAGCGGCGTGCTGTAGCTGAACAGGCCAGCCATGTCGGTACGGCTGACCTCGCGGATCGCGTACGTCAGGTCATCCGTTTCGCGCCAGCTTTCGGGGAGCCCGCCACCTCCCAGTTTCAGTTCGCCCGTGGTGTTGACTGGTGGCGACTCCGCGCCTTCCAACCAGGGTGATTCCTCCACAGCCGACGTTGGCGCAGCGACTATGAATCCGGCGCCATGACGCGACGCCAGCACCCCTTGAGCCACCAGTCGATCGCAGGCTTCAACGACGCTGGACTGGCTGAGTAAATTGGTCCTCGCGATTTGCCGAGCTGAAGGCAAACGCGTCCCCGGTACGATGTCGCTCTGACGCAGCCAGCACGCTAGCGCGTCGACGACTTGCTGTACGACCGGCACCAAGGCCTGTCGATCGATTCTCAATTCCATGAGCAAGCAAACTCCTGTTCGTTTGACGGAATCAGTTAATCACAGGCGCGCTTGATGGGCTGTGCGACAACGCCGTCAAAACTCATGGTTCTAACTGTTTGAAACACATTGCTGAGGCGGGTTGGGTGTACATATCCGGTGCTGCGGTCACGGCGGCTTATGGTTCCGCTTTTACAGCAGGTTACTTGGAAAGGCGCCAAGTAACCAAGCGCCAAGCGCCCCTGACGTACGGCCTTCCGACGGGACAGATCAAGATCAAACACAAAGCGAGGCGGCCTGATAGCCGGCCTGAAGTCCGTCAGATCATCGGCGGTGAACACCAATGTCATGCCCACCAACAATCCCTGTGGGAGCTGGCTTGCCAGCGATGGACGCCCAGACACCGTGTTCTTTCAGGCAGCACGCGTCATCGTTAACGACCATCGCTGGCAAGCCAGCTCCCACAGGGGAATGCGAAACGCTTCAAACGACAGGTCGGCCCAAAGGCCGCCTCGCGGTGCTGTGGCGGCGGGCCCACGGAGCAGGACCGGAAGGAGGGCATGGCGAGCCGAAGCGAGGCACCGAACGAAATTAGCAAAAGCGCTTGGTTACTTGGCGCTTCTCCAAGTGACTCGCTGTAAGGGCGAAACCATAAGCCGCCGTGACCGCAATAACGGATATGTACACAGATAACCGCAGCAAATCAAAACGCCGTAACCCCCCCATCCACCGCCAGCGAATGACCGGTAGTAAACGCAGCACCATCGCTGCACAGATACAGCACGGCACTGGAAATTTCTTCAACCTTGCCGATACGACCCACCGGGTGCATGGCGTTGGCGAACTCGCCCTTCTTCGGATCCGCTTCATAGGCGCGGCGGAACATGTCGGTATCGATGACCGCCGGGCACACCGCATTCACGCGGATTTTTTTCTTGGCGTATTCGATCGCCGCCGATTTGGTCAGGCCGATCACCGCGTGTTTCGACGCCGCATAAATGCTCATCTTCGGCGCAGCACCGAGGCCGGCGACCGAAGCGGTGTTGACGATCGCTCCACCGCCCTGGGCCAGCAACAGCGGCAACTGGTACTTCATGCACAACCAGACGCCTTTGACGTTCACGCCCATGATCGCGTCGAACTCGTCGATCGTGCCTTCGGCCAGTTTGCCTTTTTCGATTTCGATGCCGGCGTTGTTGAAGGCATAGTCGAGACGGCCGTAGGTTTTCACCACCTCATCCATCAGATTTTTTACATCGCTTTCCACGGTTACGTTGCAGCGCACGAAGGTCGCTTCGCCGCCTGCCGTGCGAATCAGCGCCACGGTGCCCTCGCCACCCGCCGTATCCATGTCGGCCACCACCACTTTCAACCCTTCGGCGGCGAACGCCTGGGCGGTCGCGCGACCGATACCGTTGGCGGCGCCCGTTACGACGGCGACCTGGCCGGAAAACGTCATGCTCATTGTTTTGTCCTCGAAGAGAAGAATGCGGGGTTTCGCGTGAGCCCAGTCTAGCCACAGGCGCTACCGCCACGGCAGCACTATCAGAAGGCCGGTTGGGCGCCCATGAGTGGCAGTGATAAAACGACCGGCCTGACTATCACTGCACTGGATCAACCTGCATTCGCCGCATCAGCCAAACTTGCGGCAACGACAATGAAGGGCTATCAACAAGGCTTCATTCATCTTGAGTGCCTGTCATGACTACCCAGACCAATCGCCAGTTCCTGCTCGCCAAACGTCCGGTGGGCGCGGCTACCCGCGAGACGTTCACCTATCAGGAAGTACCGGTCGGAGAACCGGCCGCGGGTCAGATCCTGGTCAAGAACGAATACCTGTCCCTGGACCCGGCCATGCGTGGCTGGATGAACGAGGGCAAGTCCTACATCCCGCCCGTCGGTATCGGCGAGGTCATGCGCGCGTTGGGCGTAGGCAAAGTCGTGGCATCGAACAATCCAGGCTTTGCGGTCGGTGACTACGTCAACGGCGCCCTGGGTGTGCAGGATTACTTCCTTGGCGAGCCGCGCGGCTTCTACAAGGTCGATCCGAAACTGGCGCCGCTGCCACGTTATCTGTCCGCGCTGGGCATGACCGGGATGACCGCCTACTTCGCCCTGCTCGATGTCGGTGCGCCGAAAGAAGGCGACACGGTGGTGTTGTCCGGTGCGGCCGGGGCGGTCGGCAGCATTGCCGGGCAGATTGCCAAGATCAAAGGCTGCCGTGTGATCGGCATCGCGGGCGGTGCGGACAAGTGCAGGTTCCTGATCGACGAACTGGGTTTCGACGGCGCCATCGATTACAAGAGCGAAGATGTCGTCGCCGGCCTCAAGCGTGAATGCCCGAAAGGCGTCGACGTTTATTTCGACAACGTCGGCGGCGATATCCTCGACGCGGTGCTGAGCCGTCTGAACATGAAAGCGCGGGTGGTGATCTGTGGCGCCATCAGCCAGTACAACAACAAGGAAGCGGTCAAAGGACCAGCCAACTACCTGTCGCTGCTGGTGAACCGCGCGCGGATGGAAGGTTTTGTCGTGATGGACTACGCCGCGCAGTTCGCCGCTGCCGGGCAGGAAATGGCCGGCTGGATGGCCAAGGGGCAGCTCAAGAGCAAGGAAGACATTGTTGAAGGACTGGAGACATTCCCGGAGACGCTGATGAAGTTGTTCAGCGGGGAGAATTTCGGGAAGCTGGTTTTGAAGATCTGACCCGAAATTTAAATTCACCGCAAAACCAATGTGGGAGCGGGCTTGCTCGCGAAAGCGGTATGTCAGTCGACATCAACGTTGACTGACATACCGCTTTCGCGAGCAAGCCCGCTCCCACATTTGATCTTCAGCGTCTGGTCAGGCGATTTCGGCTACTACGTCTGCCAACGCCTTGGCCGGATCCGCCGCCTGGCTGATCGGACGGCCGATCACCAGGTAATCGGAACCGGCATCCAGCGCCTGACGCGGGGTCAGGATGCGGCGTTGATCGTCCTGGGCGCTGCCCGCCGGACGAATCCCCGGGGTTACCAGTTGCAACGACGGGTGAGCCGATTTCAAGGCTTGGGCTTCCAGCGCCGAGCACACCAGACCGTCCATACCGGCTTTTTCCGCGAGCGCTGCCAGGCGCAGCACCTGCTCTTGCGGTTCGATGTCCAGACCAATCCCCGCCAGGTCTTCACGCTCCATGCTGGTCAGCACGGTCACGCCGATCAGCAGCGGTTTCGGGCCGCTACGCTGATCGAGCACTTCACGGCAGGCGGCCATCATGCGCAGACCGCCGGAGCAGTGCACATTGACCATCCACACGCCCATTTCCGCCGCAGCCTTTACTGCCATGGCGGTGGTGTTCGGGATGTCGTGGAACTTGAGGTCCAGGAACACTTCGAAACCCTTGTCGCGCAAGGTGCCGACGATTTCCGACGCACAGCTGGTGAACAGTTCCTTGCCGACTTTGACCCGGCACAGTTTCGGGTCCAACTGGTCGGCCAGCTTCAGTGCGGCGTCACGGGTGGGGAAATCCAGGGCGACGATGATAGGAGTCTGGCAGACGGACATGTGCGGGCTCTCAGGCAGGACGAAATCGGCGCGCATTGTAGCGGAACCAGCGCGGCTGCGGGACCCGATGATCGGTAAATCGTCGTCGGCGCTCAGCCAAGACTAGCCCGTTCACCGATTGTGTCGAGACCGATACACACACGACACGCCCACAACACCCTTCCCCGCTACCCTCGGCAGCCGCAACACGTCCTTACAGCACTTCCCGCCTCCGGGCCGGACGCCTATGCTGAAGCCACAACCTCGCAGCCTATCTTTGTGGTTGGCAGCCTACCTGGCAGATGAAGCACGCATGCACAGCACCCAAGCCCCCTTGAACGACGATCAAAAAGCGCCCGGCGACGACAAGCGCTGGAGCATTCGCGCGCTGATCGTCGACGATGATGTCCCGATCCGCGAGCTGATGATCGATTACCTGGCCCGGTTCAACATCCACGCCAGCGGCGTCACCGATGGCGCCGCCATGCGTCTGGCGCTGCAAGCCGAGCATTTCGACGTGGTGGTGCTCGACCTGATGCTGCCCGGTGAAGACGGTCTGTCGCTGTGCCGCTGGCTGCGCGCCGAATCGGACATTCCGATCCTGATGCTCACCGCGCGCTGCGAACCCACCGACCGGATCATCGGCCTGGAACTGGGCGCCGATGACTACATGGCCAAGCCGTTCGAACCGCGAGAACTGGTCGCGCGGATTCAGACCATTCTGCGGCGAGTGCGCGATGACCGCACCGAACAGCGTGCGAACATTCGCTTCGACAACTGGCGCCTGAACAGCGTGCTGCGCCAATTGATCGCGGCGGATGGCCTGGTGGTTCCGCTGTCCAACGCAGAATTCCGCTTGCTGTGGGTGTTCATCGAACGGCCGCGCCGGGTGCTCAGCCGCGAACAGTTGCTGGATGCGGCGCGCGGTCGCTCGATCGAAGCTTTTGATCGCAGCATCGATTTGCTGGTCTCGCGCCTGCGTCAGAAACTCGGTGACGACCCGAAAGCCCCGCAGTTGATCAAGACCGTTCGCGGTGAGGGTTACCTGTTCGACGCCCGAGACATCGGCTGATGCGTGCGCGCTTCGATACGCTGTTCGGCCGCCTGTTTGGCGTGCTGCTGGTGGCGATCATCCTGGCGCATCTATTGGCATTTGCCTGGTTTCATCATTACGGTCCACCACCTCCGCCACCACCACCCGAGTTCTCCCAAAGTCTCGACGGACAACGCCCACCGCCGGACCCGCGTTTCGAAAACCGGCCACCACGGCCCTGGTTCGGCGGGCCGTTGGTGCCACTTACTTTCCAGCTGATTTCGTTGATCATTGCCGCCTGGTACGGCGCAAAACTGTTGAGCCGGCCGATCCAGCGCCTGAGCGACGCCGCCGAGCGCCTCAGCGAAAACCTCGACAGTCCGCCGCTGGACGAGTCCGGCCCACGGGAAGCGCGGCAGGCGGCCTACACCTTCAACCTGATGCAAAAACGCATCATCGAACAAATGCAGCAGCGTTCGCGGATGCTCGGTGCGGTGTCCCACGACCTGCGCACGCCGCTGTCTCGGCTCAAGCTGCGGCTGGAGCAGATCGACGACAACAAGCTGCAAGGCCAGATGCGCCAGGACCTGGACGACATGATCAGCATGCTCGACGCCACCCTCACCTACCTGCACGAGCAGCGCACCAGCGAAGCCCCGCAGTGGATGGACGTGCAGGCGCTGGTCGAATCCCTGAGTGAAAACGCCCAGGACCAGGGTTCTGATGTCCAGGCCAACGGCCACTGCGCACCGCTGCAGGTGCAGCCGATGGCCCTGCGTTCATGTATCAACAACTTGCTGGATAACGCCCTGCGTTATGCCGGGCAGGCACAGATCGCGCTTGAAGATCATCGCGAACACCTGGTGATCAGGGTCATCGACCACGGACCGGGGATCGCGGCGGACAAACGCGAAGCCGTGTTTGAACCCTTCTTTCGCCTGGAAGGTTCGCGCAATCGCAACTCGGGTGGTGTCGGGTTGGGCATGACCATTGCCCGCGAAGCGGCTGAACGGTTGGGGGGGCAATTGACGCTGGAAGAGACCCTCGGAGGTGGTTTGACCGCTGTCATCTGGTTGCCCCGCACCTGAGCCACACATCAACCTAATGTGGGAGCGAGCTTGCTCGCGAAAGCGGTGGACCAGTCAACTTTGATGTCTACTGACACACCGCTTTCGCGAGCAAGCCCGCTCCCACAGGTTTCAGGGTTGGCCTGATATTCGCGCATGTGTACCTCTCGGTACAAACCTCACATACCCACGACAACTTGCTCCTTGAGGCTGCATAAGCCGGTGCACCCGCCGGTTTTACATTCCAGGGAGTGAGCCCAATGATCGGTAGCGTCAGCAACTACACGAGCTATGACAGCAGCGCCAGCACCACCACCAGCAATGCCCGTAGCCAGCAATTCCAGAAAGAACTGCTCGCCAAACTCGACACCAACAGCGATGGCTCGGTGGATCAGGACGAGCTCAAAAGCGCCCTGTCTCAGAAATCCGATGACGGTTTGCTGGTCAGTCTGAGCAAAAACTTCGCCGACCTGGACAGCGACGACAGCGGCAGCCTGAGCAGCGAAGAAATGGCCGCGATGGCGCCTCCTCCGCCACCACCGCGTGATCAGGCACCGGGCACCGAACTGGCCGACGCGCTGATCAGCGCCCTGGATGCCGACGGCGACGGTGCCATCAGCGGCGACGAGCTGAGCAACGGCCTGACCAGCGCCGACAGCACCTCATCCACCAGCACCGAGACCAGTGCCGCGCTACTCAAAGTATTGGATAGCGACAGCAGTGGCGGTGTCAGCAGTGACGAGTTGAAAGCCGCATTGCAAGCCGGTCGCGAGAAGGACAGCGACAGCTCCACCGATCAGGCGAACCTGGCAGAAGCGCTGAACAAAATGATCGCCAACCTGAGCAAGCAGTACTCGCTCGATAAGGTGGCGACAGTGGGCAAGTACCTGAACGTAGCGACTTAAGTCAAAAGCTTCGCGGGCAAGCCTCGCTCCTACAGGTCATATGTCGTACGCATTGTCTATGAACGACATCAAATTTGTAGGAGCGAGGCTTGCCCGCGAAGAGGCCATTCACCTCAACACAAATCTCAAGGCCGGCGATCTTCCACCCGCGCCTGACTTTTGCTCCAGTCGGTCAACAGGCTATACGCCACGGCCAACAACGTCGGCCCGATAAACAGGCCGATGAAGCCGAACGCAATCAACCCGCCAAACACACCCAACAGCACGATCACCAACGGCAAATTCCCACCGCGACTGATCAGGTAAGGCTTGAGCACGTTGTCGACCCCGCTAATGATGAATGTGCCCCAAACCCCGAGGAACACCGCCATCCCGTACTCGCCCTTCCAGGCCAGCCACGCGGTCGCCGGTATCCACACCAACGGCGGCCCCATGGGAATCAGACTGAGCAGAAAGGTGACGATGCCGAGCACCAGCGCGCCAGGCACCCCGGCAATCAGGAACCCGATCAACGCCAGCACCGCCTGGGCTGCCGCCGTGCCGATCACGCCATTCACCACCCGTTGAACCGTACCCGCCACCAATTCGATGTAGTAACCGGCGCGATCACCGATCAACCGCTGCAGCAGCCCATGGACAAACGCCGCCAGGCGCGGCCCGTCCCGGTAGAAAAAGAACACGAACACGATGCTCAGCGTCAGCTCGAGAATGCCGCCGCCAATCTGCGCACTGCGCGCCAGCAACCAGTTACCGACCTGCCCCAGATAAGGTTTGAGCGCCACCATCATTGCCGCGCCTTGCTGGTCGATGCTGTTCCAGATCACCACCAGCCGTTCGCCCACAAGAGGAATACTGCCCAGCCAGGTCGGTGCCTCGGGCAAGCCGTCCATCTGCACATCCTTGATGAAGGCCGTGGCATCGCGCACATGATCCGCCAGGTTGAAACCCAGCCACACCAGCGGCAACGCCACCACCAACATCCAGCCCAGGGTCAGCAATGCCGCCGCCAGGGATTCGCGACCATTGAGCCAATGGGTCAGCAAACGCATCAGCGGCCAACTGGCAAACGCCAGCACCGCGCCCCAGAACAACGCGGACCAGAACGGCGCCATCACCCAGAAGCTCGCGCCAAACAGCACCAGGAGCAGGATTTGCACCAACAGCCGATCGTTATTGATCATCCGAATCTCGAAAAAAGTCAGTTCGCAAAAGAGTAGGCGAACGCGGCCAGCGCGTCCGCCCGATCCAGCTTATCGCAATAGCTCGATGTGCAGACCAGAGCCTTCGACGCTGCCCGTCTCCATCCGCGCCGACCGTACGCCCTGGTTCATCAATGCCTGACGCCAGGCTTCGGCGTTCGGCCCGGAAACGCTCACCCGCAAGGTCGTGTCCAGGTTCAGGCCGCGCGAGATCAAGCGCAACCAGGTCTCGTCGGGCGCATCGGTCAGTTTCGGGAAGTCGAGTTCACCGGTGCTTTTGAGCTCTCGCAACAGGGTTGCGGAGGTTGGCAGCAGATCGCCCAGCGGCGTAGCAGCGTCGAACTGTTCAACGTGCAGGTAGGCTTTGCGATTGCCGCGAGTGATGCTGTATAGCGCCACCAGGGTGTTGTCCTTGGGCGCCGCCAACCGCAACAGTAAATACGCTTGCTGATCGTCAGCGCCATAGAGCTTGGCATTGCCGAAGACCTCATTGGCCCACAGGCTGCTTTCACCGCAATCACGGGCCTGGCACCAGAACAGCAACTGCGCGTCCTGCTTCTGCAAGGCTTCGCGAGCGACAGTAAAGGCTTCGGTAGACGAATGTTCCGGTGGCAACTCGTAGGTCACCGAAGTGGTTTGCCCACGGGCGCTGACCTGACCGTCGAAACGCAACTGGCCGCTGATCTTGCGGATTGAACCCAGCGGATAGATCCGCTCGAGCTCGACCACCGGGCGATAGTCGACGATCTGCGAATCGGCCACTCGCGGCACGATCGGCAGGTCCTGACTGCCCGGCACATCGGCGGCAAACAACAGAGGACTGAAACAACACAGGGCCAGCAGACTGATTGAACGCATGGATGAGCTCATCGGATCAGCATGGTCTGGGCACCCTTGATGACGCTGGCGTCGTCGATGCGTTCGGGAACCAGCAACCCACGCTGCACGGCCGGACGCGCTTCCATGGTCGCCATCCAGCGTTGCAAGGCAGACAAGCCGTCCACCGAAACTCCGGACCACTCGTAACCACGAACCCATGGATAGGTCGCAATGTCGGCAATGCTGTACTCGCCCGCGAGAAATTCCACGTCTTGCAGGCGCGTGTCGAGCACTTCGTACAGGCGACGGGTTTCATGCTGATAGCGGTCGATGGCGCCCTGGAGTTTCTCCGGAAAGTAACGGAAAAACACGTTGGCCTGGCCCTGCATCGGGCCGATTCCGCCCATCTGGAACATCAGCCACTGCAATACCACCGAACGCCCCTTAGGGTCCTGAGGCAACAGTTTGCCGGTCATTTCAGCAAGGTAAATCAGGATCGCGCCGGATTCGAACACGGCAAAATCGCCGTTGGCGCGGTCGACAATCGCCGGGATCCGGCCATTGGGATTGATCTTGAGGAAGTCCGCGGACTTCTGTTCCTTCTTGTCGAAACTCAAGGCGTGCACCGTGTAGGGCAGGCCGAGTTCCTCGAGCACGATAGAGACCTTGTGGCCATTCGGGGTCGCAGCGGTGTAGAGATCTATCATGGTTGTCTCCCATTTCAACCCGCCCAGCCTCGACAGTTGCCCGGCGCAAGTCAAGGAACGGCGAAGAACCGATTGAAACAGTCTGCGACAAGGTCGGCACCGGGCTCGTCATTCAAGTGCAAATGATGGCCGCCAGGCAGCTGTTCACGGCTAAAGGGTAGACGCTCCAGCAACTCGGGATGTTTGGCGAGCATGCCATCGGCCGCGACGACCAGCAGCGCAGGACAGCTGACCCGCTGGACGAAGGCCATGGCCTGTTCGGTGGTCAGACGCAGCGGCGACGGCAGCGTCAGGCGGTTGTCGGTCCGCCAGGTGTAGCCGCCCGGCACTGGCATCAAGCCACGCTGGGCCAGCAGTTCGGAGGCTTCGCGGCTGACGGCCACCAGACCTTTCATGCGCGCTTCTATGGCACGGTCGAGGGTGTTGTAGACCGGTTTGCGTTTCTCCCGCAGGTCCAGCTGCGCCTGCAGGGCCATGCCCATGCGCTCGGCGGCATTTTCGCCTTTGTCTGTAGGAGGAATGATGCCGTCGATCAAGGCCAGGTGGGTGACACGTTCCGGCAACGACCCGGCAATGATCAACGAAGCGATCGCGCCCATGGAGTGCCCCATCAGCGCAAACCGCTTCAAGCCAAGCTGTTCGGCGACTTGCAGCACGTCATGGGCGTAGTCCCACATCGCGTAGCCGGCACCCGCAGGACGATGCCCGGAATGACCGTGACCGGCCATGTCCAGCGCGATGATGCGCAGCCCTTTGAGTTTCGGTGCCAACCGGGCAAAGCTGTTGGCGTTGTCCAGCCAGCCGTGCAAGGCGATCACCGGCAAACCGTCTTCGGGACCGAACAGGTGCGCAGCCAGCTCGATGTGCGGCAGGCTCAGGCGGACTTCTTCGACGACTTGGCTCATGCACAATCCTGCTGATGGCGACCGTCCCAGCGGCTGAACAGGTTTTTCAGCAGCAAGGCCGTGTCCTGGGGACGTTCGAGGGGAAACATGTGCCCGCCCGGCATGGTCAGGGATTCGCCCAACGGCATGCGGCCGACAGCACTGGCGTGATGACGCATCACCACGCGGCTCTTGTGCCCGCGCACCACTGCCAGCGGCACCTTCAACTGCCGGGCGCGGCCGGGACTGGTGTCGGGCACGCCGCGGTAGATGCTGATTTCCGTGGCCGGGTCGAAACGCAGGCGCAGTTTGTCACCGACCTTGTGCAAACCGTGTTGCAGGTAGGCATCGAAACATTCCGGATCGAAGCTGCGAAACAGGGTTTTGCCGGCGAAATAGCGGCGGGCGCTTTCGAGGTCGGTGAACTCTTCCCGACGCCCCAGCGTACGCCCGGCCGGGGTCAGGCGGTCGATAAAACCGAAGCGTTTGGCGGCGCGGATCACCCATTGATCGGCGCGGGTCAGCACCGGCGAATCGAGCATCACCACACCCCGGTACAGTTCGGGACAGCGCAACGCGGCGTGCAGGTGCAGTACGCCGCCAAAGGAGTGGCCTACGCCCCACACCGGTTCCGCCTGCTGCTTGAGGTGATGAATCAGCTCATCCACCAGGTTGTGCCAGTTGTCGTCCGCCGGGAAACGCGGGTCATGGGCGTGTTGCTCCAGATGCGTCACCTGATACTCGGGCGCCAGCGCCGCGAACAGCTTGCCGTAGGTCCCTGAAGGAAAACCATTGGCGTGGGCGAAAAATATCTGCTGCGACATACCGGCAAATCCATAAGCGAGAACAGGCGTTGATTGTCCGTAAGACAGCGTCCTACAGCAATGACTGTAAGTGACAGGGATGATGACAGTCCCGCCATGACCATGAGCAATTCAGCGTTCGCGCAGAACCTTGTGGCGAGCGAGCTTGCTCCCTCGCCACAGAAAATCATTGGCCCAAAAAATGTCGGTCATTCGACGATCAACGCGCCGGTGGATTTTCCCCCAAAGGCACCACCGCCATGGTCAGCCGCGACACACAACTGGCCTTGCCCTCATCGCTGGTCAGCCGGATATCCCACACATGGGTCGTACGCCCGATGTGAATCGCCTTGGCCACAGCTGTCACGCGACCGCTGCGCAGCCCCCGCAAATGGTTGGCGTTGATTTCCAGGCCCACGCAGTAAAACTTGCTGGCATCGATGCACAAATAGCTGGCCATGGAGCCGACAGATTCCGCCAGTACCACCGAGGCACCGCCGTGCAACAGACCATAAGGCTGATGCGTGCGATGGTCGATGACCATGCTGGCGGTCAGGGACTCTTCGTCGAAGGCTTCGAAGCGGATATCCAGCACTTCGCCGATGGTGTTTTTCTGGATTGCGTTCAACTGCTCGATATTGGGAGTGGTGCGCCACAAACTCATTGCAGACATCCTTTGTTGGTTTTATTCGTGACTCAATCCTGCCACAGCACCGCTTCGCTGCGCTCGCTCCATTCTTCGAACCGGGCACCGTAAGCCGCTTCGATCACGTTGCGCTTGATCTTCAGGGTCGGTGTCAGAAAACCGTTTTCAACCGCCCAGCTGTCTTTGACCACCACGAGCCGGCGCAGGCGCTCATGTTTATCAAGCGCGTGGTTGACCTCCTCCAGCAGTTTTTCCAGGCTTGAATGCAGACCGGCACGCGCGGTTCCGCCCGCGTCCTGCTGCCCGACCGCCGAGAGCACGCACAGTCCCAGCGGCGCGCTCAAACCGTCGCCGACCACGCACACCTGTTCGATCCGCGAATGCACCGCCAGACGATTTTCGATCGGTGCCGGGGCCACGTATTTGCCTTTGCTGGTCTTGAAAATCTCCTTCAGCCGTCCGGTCAGGCGCAGGTTGCCTTCGGCGTCTTGCTCGCCCTTGTCACCGGTCCGCAGGAAGCCGTCCGCCGTAATCGTGTCGGCGGTTTTTTCCGGTTCCTTGAAATACCCGAGCATGGTCGCGCCGCTGCGCACCATGACCTCGCCCGACTCGTCGATCCGCACTTCGACCTCAGGGCAAGGCTTGCCGATCCAGCCGGGCTTGTTCTCGCCGGTCCGGCCGATGTGGGAATAACCGCAGCTTTCGGTCATGCCGTACACCTCCAGCACGTCCAGCCCGAGCTTGCGATACCACAGCAACAAGGTCTGCGGCACCGGTGCCGCGCCGGACAACGCGACGCGCAAGGCGTCCAGGCCAAGCCCGGCAAGCACTTTGTGCCCTACCCGCTTGCCGATGAAGGGCAGACCGAGCAGGAAGTCGAGGCGTTTCGCCGGGATCTTGCTGTACACGCCCATCTGGAACTTGGTCCAGATGCGCGGCACGCCGAACAACGCGGTCGGCCGCGCGCGCTGCAAATCGGTCAGAAAAGTATCGAGGCTCTCGGCAAAGAACACGGTTTGCCCGGTATAGATCGACGCCATTTCAACGAACATTCGTTCGGCGACATGGCACAGCGGCAGGTAGGACAGCAGCCGATCCGACTCATTGAGGCCGAACAATTGCGTGCCGTGGGTGGTGGCGAACCCCAGGGTGCCAAAACTGTGCATCACGCCTTTGGGGATGCCGGTGGTGCCCGAGGTGTAAATGATGGTCGCCAGTTGGTCGGCGGCAGGTTTGGGGTTGTCCTGGATCGGTGAACACGTTTGCAGGTCGGCCCAGCTGAAATCGAAGCTGCCCGGCGGATGCAGTGGCAGGCTGATGGTCGGCAGGTCGGGACTGACGCCGCGGGACATGCCCGGCCAGTCATCGAGCTTGCCGATAAACGCCAGCGCCGCTTCGGAGTGTTCGAGAACTTGCGCGACGGACTCGGCGGTGAGGTTCGGGTACAACGGCACCGAAACGTGCCCGGCCATCCAGATCGCCAGGTCGGCAATGATCCAATGCGCACAGTTTTTCGAGATCAGGGCGATGTGGCTGCCTTGCGGCAATTCCCGCGCCCGCAGCCAGTGCGCGGCGCAACGGGCCTGATGACCGACGTCTTCCCAGGTCAGGGTTTCGACCTGACCGCCGCCCACCGGTTGAACCAGAAAGCGCTGACGGGGATGACGGGCCTCGCGTTCGTAAAAGACGTCCAGCGGCAAACGAAAAGCAGCAGACATGCGACTCGCTCCTGTGTTTTTTGTTCTGGAGCAAGCGTAGTCAACCAAGCGGTTGCTTGGTTGACTATTTCATTACAAAAAATCAGAAACGCCACAACCCCTGCGGGGGCGGGCTTGCTCGAGAATGCGGGGTATCAGGCGCCATCCACTTCGACTGATACACCGCATTCGCGAGCAAGCCCGCTCCCACAGTAGACCGAGGGCACGCCTGAGGTTACGGGTGTTTGATGCCGTTGAGTTTCATCGCCCCGGCCAGCGGCAAATCGCCTTCCAGCTCCGCGAGGCCGGCGGTGGCGACCCTTTCCGGATCCTGCACATGACCGTGTTGCAGGTAGCCCAGCAAGTTGCCTACCAGCGGGTTATGACTGACCAGCAAGGCACGATCCACGGACACCAACTGCTCCGCGACCACTTGTGGGCTGTAGTCGGGGGTCAACCATTCGACCGTGCGAATCTCCGGCCCGAACCCCAATGTCTCGCGCACCAGTTGCGCAGTCTCCTGCGCACGACGATACGGACTGGCATAAATGGCGGTCAGCTTTTTGTCCATCAGTTCGGCTGCCGTGCGCAACACTTCTTCACGACCGTGGTCGGTCAATGCCCGCTCGGAATCAGGACGCTTGCCGTGTGGCTCGGCTTCACCATGACGCAATACCCAGAGTTTCATAGCTTGGGTTCCTCATCTCGGGCCGGATGCGGCGCAGGCGCCACGACGTGTGGCGCTTCACCTTCCGGCGTACGCGGCGTCGGCCAGTCGGCGAACGGCCAGGGTTTCTGGTCGCTGTGGAACGTGCCGAAACGACCGATCTGTGCCAGGAACTGGCTCAGGCTGTCGCCGAAATTCATCAGGCTGGCGCTCGGGGCGCCATAGATCAAACGATAGACCAGTTGCACCAGCACCACGGCGCCGAGGATGAATTGCGCCACCTGCCAGACCAGCAGGAAGACGATCATCCACAACACCCGCAGCAGGATGGATTCGTATTGGGCTTCTGTTTTCGGCTCGTTCATGTCTCGCTCTCCCTGATGAATCAGTTGAAACCACTGGTGGAAATAAAGTCGACGTCGGTTTTCGGTTCGCCGCGCATCAATAATTCAATCACCTGATTCAGCGTGCGCCCTTCGAACAGAATCGCGTGCAGCCCGGCGACCAGCGGCATGTACACGCCCACTTCCTGGGCCTTGGCCTTGAGCACTTTCAGGGTGTTCACGCCTTCGGCGACCTCACCCAGCCGCGTCACCGCGTCTTCCAGGCTCAAGCCCTGGCCGAGGGCGAACCCGACCTGGTAATTGCGGCTTTTCGGCGACGAACAGGTCACGATCAAGTCACCCACCCCCGCGAGCCCCAGGAACGTCATCGGGTTGGCCCCCTGATTCACCGCAAAGCGGGTCATTTCCGCCAACGCGCGGGTAATCAGCATGCTCTTGGTGTTTTCGCCCATGCCCAGTGCCACCGCCATGCCGGCGATGATCGCATAGACGTTTTTCAGCGCCCCGCCCAACTCCACGCCGAAACGATCGTTGCTGGCGTACACGCGAAAAGTGCGGCCGTGCAGCGCTTCCTGAACCCGTTGGCAGAGTTCTTCGTCTTCGCTGGCGACCACGGTGGCGGTCAGTGCGTGTTCGGCGATTTCACGGGCCAGGTTCGGCCCGGACAGCACGCCGATGCGCGCTTGCGGGGCGATCTCTTCGAGGATCTCGCTCATCAGTTTGAACGTGTGGGCTTCGATGCCTTTGGTCAGGCTGACCAGCAGCTTGCCGCTCAATCGTTCGGCGTGCGGGACCAGCACCGAGCGCAGTGCGCTGGACGGCAGCGCAACGAAGCACAGATCGCAAGCGTCCAGTGTGGCTTGCAGGTCTGTGACCGCTTCCACTCCCGGGAGAATCTTGATGCCTTTGAGGTAACGCGGGTTCTCGCGATTGACCCGAATGGCTTCTGCCTGTTCAGGATCACGCATCCACTGCCGGACCTGAAGCCCGTTCTCGGCCAGCAGGTTAGCCACGGCGGTACCAAAACTTCCGCCTCCCAGGACCGCAATCGGGCGCTGTTCAGTCATATGCAATCCGTTAATCCATACCAGTGGCGATGCCGGCATTATACGGAGCGGCCCAGTGGCGGCCAGCCCCCGCGTCAATTACCGGCACTTGTCTGAAGAAGACCAACAAATCCGAGGAAAATGCCGTCATCGTGACTGGAAAAGTCGACCGGCTCGGTTAACATGCGCGCCAGTGAAATCGCTATCAAGGATGTGTTGTGTCGTTTGGCTCTGCTTCACCCCACTCGCCGCTGGTACTGGCGCTGATCTTCAGCCCGCCGTTGCTGGCCGACGACCTGTTTCTCGACAGCGAGCCACTACCGCACGTCCTGACGGCCACGCGCCTGAAACAGTCGCCGGCCGCGGTGCCGGGGAGCATGACGGTGATCGACAGCGAATTGATCAACGCCAGCGGCGCCCGGGACATCAGCGAGCTGCTGCGCCTGGTGCCGGGAATGATGGTCGGCAACATCACCGGCAATCAGGCCGCGGTGAATTACCACGGCACCAACGCCAGCGAAGCGCGGCGCATGCAGGTGCTGATCGACGGCCGCTCGGTGTACCGCGCCGGCCTGGCCACGGTGGACTGGAGCGACATCCCGGTGGCCATGGAAGACATCGAACGCATCGAAGTCTTCCGCGGCCCGAACACCGTCAGCTATGGCGCCAATGCGCTGATGGCGGTGGTCAACATCATCACCCGCAATCCGGCCGACAGCCACGGTACGCGAATGAAGGTCACCCGCGGCCAGCGCGGCATCGACGATTTCTACGCCAGTCAGGGCGTGGGTTGGGACGGTGGCGACTTGCGTCTGTCGCTGTCCGGCCAGCAGGACGACGGCTTCGACTCCGACCGCAAGGGCGCGGACTATCGCGACAGCCGCCGCCTGAACCGCCTCAACCTCGCCGTCAGCCAGACGCTCAATGAACAGCAAAGCATCGACTGGCAATTAAACGCCAAGGACGGGAGCAATCAGCGGCCTTATACCTACCGCCCAGTGTTCTCGGGGATTACCGCTGCCGGGAACAATTCCGACGTTGTCGCCAAAGACTACGCCGGCTCCTTGCGCTGGAACCTCGACCTCAACCCCGATCACAGCCTTTATATTCAAGGTTCGGCCCAGCATTGGGATCGTCAGCAAACCTGGCGCGCCTGCGACGCCGAAGTGTCGTTCAGCCCCGAACTGACCCAACTCTGGCAGCTCAACCCGAATTACACCGAACGCCTGGCGCGCAACATCGAGCGTTACCTCGGTCCCGGCGCACCGGCCGGCACGGCAGCGGAGCAAGCCCTGGCCAATCAAGTGCTGGACCAGTGGCGAAACGGCGCCCGGCAAACCCTGTGCGGTGACATTGACCAGAGCACCCGGGAATCGCGCTACGACCTCGAATTGCAGGACACCCTCAGCCTGTCCGACAGCCTGCGACTGGTCAGCGGCTTGAACTATCGTTACGACCGGGCCGATTCCGAGACTTACTTCAATGGCACGCTCGATGACACGACGTGGCGAGCATTCGGACAACTCGAGTGGCGAGCGACCGAACACTGGCTGCTACAGGGCGGTGCGATGTTCGAAGACACGCAATTGACCGGCAGTTCGCTGACCCCGCGGGTGGCGGTCAACTATCTGATCACGCCGCGCCACGGTTTGCGCGCAGTGTATTCGGAAGCCATCCGTTCGCCGGACATGTTCGAGAACAACGTCAACTGGAGTTACCGGGTGACCAACCTGCAACCCGCTGCCTATGGCCAGAACAGCGCCCGTTACTTCGTCAGGACCCGCGGCCCCGGAAACCTTGAGCAGGAACACATGCGCTCGAGGGAACTGGGCTACAACGGCTTCTTCGCCGAGTGGGGGCTGGCGGTGGACGTGAAGGTGTTCCACGACGAGATCACCGGCATGATCAGCGAGCCGTTGCGCAACAATCAGTACATCGCCAGCAACGCCAACAGCTCGCGCTTCACCGGGGCGGAAACCCAGCTCGACTGGCACCTTAACAGTGCCGACCGGCTACGCCTGACCTACGCCTACGTCGATGCCCAGGCGAGCAATCCGCTGGATGCGCAACAGACCGCGCGCAACAGTGGCTCGGCCGGTTGGCTGCGCAACTGGGGCTACGGCTGGAACAGCGCACTCTTCTATTACGGTGACGATGCGCTCAACGGCTATCGTTTCGAACGGGTCGACACACGCATCGCCAAACGCATCGGCCTGGGCAAGGCCAGCCTGGAACTGGCCGGTGTGCTCCAGCAACGTCTCGATAATCAACCCACCACGTTCGTTGATAATAATTACGACGATCGACGGGTGATGTACTTCAGCGCGGAGCTGGCGTTCTAGATGCTGCGGTGTCCGTCGCCCAAGACGCCATTTATTGGCCGCCTGCTGGCCGGGTTGTGCCTGGCGTTTGCCGGTTGGCTGGTGAGCCTGTCGGTCAGCGCCGAGGACATCCTGCTGACCGGTGCCGACGACAGTCCCGGCATGCAGGCTTTCGCGACGGCCCTTGGCGAATTGCGTCCTGGCGACACGGTGCGTTTCCAGCCACTGACCGGTCTGCCGGCGCCGAGCAAATTGCCCGCGGGCATTCGTTTGATCCTGCTGGACCTGCCCAGCCTCGACTGGCGCCTGCAAGATGCCCAGGGGCCGGCAACGCTGGTGCTGCGCATCAGTCGCCTGCAAGCCCGTCAACGCCTGGGCACTGCCCTGCCCGCCCGTTTGAGTCTGCTCTGGAGCGATCCGCCGCCCGATCGGCAATTACGCCTGGCCCGAACCCTCCTGCCTCAAGCCAGACGGATCGGTGTGCTGTACGACGACCATAGCGAGTTCCTCTTGAATGAACTGCGCCAGGCCGCCCGGCCACTGGGCCTCGAAATCGTCACCGAACGCTGGGACAACACTAATGACAGTCGCCCCTTGCAAACCCTGCTGAAAAACAGCGACGTGCTGCTGGGCCTCGACGATCCCGACCTGTATAACCCCAAAACCGCGAAAAACCTGCTGCTCAGCAGCTACGCACGACAAACCGCGCTGATCGGCCCGAACGCCGGTTTCGTCAAGGCCGGAAGCCTGACCAGCAGCTACAGCGACCAGAGCGACTGGCTGGCGATTCTCGACGAACTGCTCGACCAGCCACCGGCCACCTGGCCACGCACGCATTACGCCAACCGCTTCAAAGTCTTGAGTAACCCGCAAGTGGCTCGTTCATTAGGCATTGAACAGATCAATGAAGCGTTGGTCGCAACACAGTTGGCCGAAGGAGAAAGCCGCCCATGACTTTCCGTCGTCGTTGGGACATCAATACCCGCACGCAGATCATCAGCCTCGGCCCTGCCCTTTTGCTGACCTTGCTGTTGATCAGTTTCTTTACCTTCGTGCGGATCCAGGACCTGCGTCAGGAACTCAATCACACCGGTCAACTGATTGCCAACCAACTGGCGCCGGCCGCCGAATACGGGGTGATTTCAGGCAACAACGAAGTGCTCGAAAGCCTGCTCAAGGCCACCCTGGCCACGCCCAATGTGCGCTTTCTGGAAGTACAGGACAGCGCCAACCGGATTCTGGTGTATGTCGAGCACCCGTCGGAAACCCACACCCGCTCGCAACAGGTCGAAGTGTTCCAGGCGCCGGTGCGCCTGCAACGGATCGCGCTGCACAATGATTTCTTCCAGGGCAGCAAAGACGTCACCACCGCCCCCGCCGAGGATTATCTGGGCCGGGTGATCGTCGGTCTGTCGAACGACGCCTTCAGCAAGCGCCAACAGGAAATCCTGTTCAAGGCCGGTGTCCTCGCACTGTTCGCCCTGTTGTTTACTTTCCTGATCGCCCGGCGCCTGGCCGGCAGCCTGTCGCAGCCGATCCGCGATATCGGCAACGCGGTCAAGGCGATCCATAGCGGCGACTACAAGACGCCGCTGCCGATTGTCGACGACACCGAACTCGGCGCACTGTCGCAGCACATCAACAACCTCGCCAGCGGTCTCGAACAGGCCAGCCGAGAACAGCATCAGGCCATGGCGCAGTTGATCCAGACCCGCGAAGAAGCGGAAAAGGCCAACAACGCCAAATCCGATTTCCTGGCGATGATGAGCCACGAACTGCGTACCCCCATGAATGGCGTGCTCGGCATGCTGCAACTGCTCGAAACCACCGAGATGACCGAAGAACAGGTCGAGTACGCGGCGCTGGCCTCGGAGTCCACCGAACACCTGCTCAAAGTCATCAACGACATTCTCGACTTCTCGCGCATCGAGCGCTCGGAACTGGAGCTGGAACACATTCCGTTCAATCTGGCGGACCTGATCAGCAGTTGCGCCCAGTCGTTCCAGCACAGCGCTTTGCAACGCGGGCTCGATCTGGCGCTGCTGATCCCCGAAGACATGCGTGCATTGCAGGTTCAGGGCGACCCGACGCGGATCCGGCAGATCCTGGTGAACCTGGTGGGCAATGCGCTGAAGTTCACCGAGCAGGGCCGCGTCACCATCGAACCGCAATGGCAGTCGCTGGATCATGAATTGTTGTGGTTCACCTGCACCGTGCGCGACAGCGGGATTGGTATCCCGGCCGAAAGCCTGGAATTGATGTTCAACGCGTTCCAGCAGGCTGACAGTTCTATTTCAAGGCGTTACGGCGGCACCGGACTGGGACTGCCGATTGCCCGCACCCTGGCGGAACGCATGGGCGGCACCTTGCGCGCCCAGAGCGAGGAAGGCCGCGGCTCGGTGTTCACCCTGGAAATCCCGCTGGCGCTGTATAAACAGACGCTGCCGGTGCGCACGCCACGCGCGCAGACCGGCAGTGGTGATGGCGAAGGCCGCAATGTGCTGCTGGTCGAGGACAACCCGGTCAACCAGACCGTCGTCGAAGCGATGTTGCGCAGCCTGGGCTTTAAGGTCAGCGTTGCCACCGACGGCGCCCAGGCGGTACGCAGCGCCGAAAGCCTGATCTTCGAAGCCATTCTGATGGACTGCCGACTGCCGATCATCGATGGCTACGAAGCCACGCGACAGATTCGCCAACTGCCCGGCTGCACCGATCTTCCGATCATTGCGCTGACCGCCAACGCCTTGCAGGGCGACCGTGAAGCCTGTCTATCGGCGGGAATGAACGATTACCTGGCCAAGCCGTTCAAACGCACTGACTTGCAGCAAATTCTGCAGCGATGGGTGCAGTAGTGCAGGCCTTTCGACCATCTGCGACTGGCGTGAAAGGCGAAAGTGCGGCAGTCTTAGGCACCCGAACAGGCCCGAAAAGGGGCTTGAATAAAAATTTCAGTGCACAAGTGTACATTCATGTCCTTGGTGCTGTGACTTTCACCACAACGCAATAGTCTATGAGTAGGCTGCTGACTCGAGGCATGAACGCTTCGATCGGCCGGGAAGATTTGCCCCACCTGCCGCATGGGACTATTGAGGAGCTCGCATGACCAAACAAAACGCCTTTACTCGGGAAGACCTGCTGCGCTGCAGTCGCGGTGAGCTGTTCGGCCCAGGTAACGCGCAACTGCCCGCCCCGAACATGCTGATGGTGGACCGCATCACCCTGATCAGCGAAGAAGGCGGCAAGTACGGCAAAGGTGAATTGGTCGCCGAGCTGGATATCAATCCGGACCTGTGGTTCTTCGCCTGCCACTTCGAAGGTGACCCGGTGATGCCAGGCTGCCTGGGCCTCGACGCCATGTGGCAACTGGTCGGCTTCTTCCTCGGCTGGCAAGGCCTGCCGGGCCGGGGCCGCGCCCTGGGTTCGGGCGAAGTGAAGTTCTTCGGTCAGGTTCTGCCGACCGCGAAGAAAGTGACCTATAACATTCATATCAAGCGCGTCCTCAAAGGCAAGCTGAACCTGGCCATCGCCGATGGTTCGGTGACGGTCGACGGTCGCGAGATCTACACCGCCGAAGGCCTTCGGGTCGGCGTTTTCACCTCCACTGACAACTTCTAAGGGTTATCCGCATGCGCCGCGTCGTTATCACTGGTCTGGGCATCGTTTCGTGCCTGGGCAATGACAAAGAGACCGTCTCCGCTAACCTGCGTGCAAGCCGCCCTGGCATCCGGTTCAATCCGGAATATGCCGAAATGGGTCTGCGTAGCCAGGTTTCCGGCTCCATTGACCTTCCCCTCGAGGAGCTGATCGATCGCAAGATCTATCGCTTCGTCGGCCATGCGGCGGCTTACGCCTACCTGGCCATGAAAGACGCCATCGCCGACTCCGGTCTGACCGATGAGCAAGTCTCCAACCCGCGTACCGGCCTGATCGCCGGTTCCGGTGGCGCCTCCACGCTGAACCAGATGGAAGCGCTGGACATCCTGCGCGAGAAAGGCGTGAAGCGCGTTGGCCCATACCGCGTCACGCGGACCATGAGCAGCACCGTTTCCGCTTGCCTGGCCACCCCGTTCAAGATCAAGGGCCTGAACTACTCCATCGCTTCTGCCTGCGCGACCAGTGCTCACTGCATCGGTACCGCCATGGAACAGATCCAAATGGGCAAGCAGGACATCGTGTTCGCCGGCGGCGGTGAAGAAGAGCATTGGAGCCAGTCGTTCCTGTTCGACGCCATGGGCGCATTGTCCAGCCAGTACAACGAAACCCCGGAAAAAGCTTCCCGTGCCTACGACGCCAAGCGTGACGGTTTCGTCATCGCCGGCGGTGGCGGCATGGTCGTGGTTGAAGAGCTGGAACACGCTCTGGCCCGCGGCGCGAAGATCTACGCGGAAATCGTTGGCTACGGCGCAACTTCCGACGGCTACGACATGGTCGCCCCAAGCGGCGAAGGCGCCATCCGCTGCATGCAGATGGCAATGTCCACCGTTGACGCACCGATCGACTACCTGAACACCCACGGCACTTCGACTCCGGTCGGCGACGTCGCGGAAATGAAAGGTGTACGTGAAGTGTTCGGCGACAAGGCCCCGGCCATCAGCTCCACCAAGAGCCTGTCGGGTCACTCCCTGGGCGCCGCCGGCGTTCACGAAGCGATCTATTGCATGCTGATGATGGAAGGCAACTTCATGGCGGGTTCCGCCAACATCGACGAACTGGACCCGGAAGTGGCAGACATGCCGATCCTGACCAAGACTCGCGAAGACGTCGCCTTCAACACCGTGATGAGCAACAGCTTCGGCTTCGGTGGCACCAACGCGACCTTGGTACTGCAGCGCTGGCAGGGTAAGTAACACCCCGCCACAACGCCGCACATAAAAACGCCCCGACTGGTTCGGGGCGTTTTTTTTGTGCCTGAAAAATGCCGAACACCGCGGTTCCTGTGGGAGCGGGCTTGCTCGCGAAGAGGCCGTTTCAGGCGATAGAGTTGGCGACTGAAACACCGCTTTCGCGAGCAAGCCCGCTCCCACAGGTTTTGCGTACAGCCTGCGGTTTTTGGTCGTCGCGAACATGAAGCTTTTGTCATGAAACTCAACGCCCTGCGACCGAATGCCGCGTGTTTGGCGGGCTGCAGGACTTTTACCGATTTCGCAAAAATTCGTTACCGAACTCAGTCGTTTACTTAGCCAGCTAACCAAACATATAACAGAGTCCTGCACACGCCTTGCTGCAGATATCACAGAGATTGGAGCTAGCAGATGACTGTAAAAGTAACTGAACGCGACGATTCACATAAGTCCCACGAAGGCGTAGCCGCCGGCATCCGGATCTGGGACGTGCACCAACAAGACCTTCTGGTGGGGATGTTCCACTCCGAAACCGATGCCCACAGTTACAAGGCCGAACTGGAAAAACTGGAGCAGCAACGAGCGCTCAAATCCGCATAAGCAATCACAGCATTGAAAACGACAAACCCCGCCATGAGCGGGGTTTGTCGTTGTTGCAACCTAAGGGTTTACCACATCAGATCATCAGGGATCTGATAGGCCGCGTACGGATCGTCCTCGGCGGCGGCTTCTTCGGTCTGCACGTTCAGCTGCACGATGCGCTGTGGATCGCGCTCCTGGATCTTCAGGGCCGCTTCACGGGGGATCACTTCGTAACCGCCGGCATGGTGCACGATCGCCAGCGATCCATTGCTGAGCTTGTTGCGCATCAAGGTGTTGACGGAAAGGCGCTTGACCTTCTTGTCGTCGACGAAGTTGTAGTAGTCCTCGGTGGTCAGCTTCGGCAAGCGCGAGGCTTCGATCAATTGCTTGACCTGCGCGGCGCGGGCCTTGGCCTCGGCCTTCTCCTGCTGCTGGCGGTTCAGCTCCTGGTCGCGCTTGACCTTTTCAGCCATGGCTTCCTGGGCCGCACGCTGCTGGGAATCATCGAGTTCGATCTGGCCTTTATGGACCAGGCGCTGTTGTTTCTGCTTCTCTTTGCCGACCTGTTTGGCCTGCTTTTGGTTGACCAGCCCTGCCTTTAGCAACTGGTCGCGAAGGGAAATGCTCATGGTGCTTATTTCTCACTTAGGCCACTGCTCAACCGCAGCTGGGCAAATTCTTTTCCTGACGTTTGGCTTCGCCCCACAGGGCGTCCAACTCTTCGAGGGTGCAATCTTCTATGGGACGGTGGGTATCGCGCAATGCCTGTTCGATAAAACGGAAGCGTCTTTCGAATTTGCTGTTGGCACCGCGCAAGGCGGTTTCCGGATCGACCTTGAGATGACGCGCCAGATTGACCACGGAAAACAGCAAGTCGCCGACCTCATCGGCAATCGCTGCCGAGTCATTGTCGGCCATGGCTTCGAGCACTTCATCGAGTTCTTCACGAACCTTGTCCAGCACCGGCAAGGCGTCCGGCCAGTCGAAACCGACCTGCCCTGCGCGCTTCTGCAACTTGGCCGAGCGGGATAACGCCGGCAGCGCGGCGGGCACATCATCGAGCAAGGACAATTGTTCCGGCGCCGCAGACTTCTCGGCGCGTTCTTCGGCCTTGATCTCTTCCCAACGCTGCTTGACTTGTTCCTCACTCAGATGCGGAACATCCAGCGGCGCGTACAGATCGCCTGTGGGAAACACGTGAGGATGACGGCGGATCAACTTGCGGGTGATGCTGTCGATGACACCGGCGAATTCGAAGCGCCCTTCTTCCCGGGCCAGTTGGCTGTAATAAACCACCTGGAACAGCAAATCGCCCAGCTCACCCTGCAAGTGATCGAAGTCACCGCGCTCGATGGCGTCAGCGACTTCGTAGGCTTCCTCGAGGGTATGCGGGACGATAGTGGCGTAGGTTTGCTTGATGTCCCATGGGCAACCGAACTGCGGGTCGCGCAGGCGGTTCATCAGGTGCAGCAAATCTTCAAGGCTGTACATCAAACTCTCTCATTGCAAAAATCCTTGTGGGTGCGGCGGTGCGTCGATTCGACTTGCTCGCGAAGACGGAGGCACATTTAACATCAATGTACCCATTAGACCGCTTTCGCGAGCAAGCCCGCTCCCACATTGGATCGGCGCTGATCATCACGGTGTACGGTTACGCCGGGTTTCGATGATGTTCGGCAGCTGGGAAATCCGCCCCAGCAACCGCCCAAGCGCATCCAGCCCCGGAATCTCGATGGTCAGGGACATCAACGCGGTGTTGTCCTCCTTGTTCGAGCGGGTGTTGACCGCCAGCACGTTGATCCGTTCGTTGAGCAGCACTTGCGAGACGTCACGCAGCAAACCGGAACGGTCGTAGGCGCGAATGATGATGTCCACCGGGTAGGTGAGCACCGGCACCGGGCCCCAGCTGACCTGGATGATCCGCTCCGGCTCGCGCCCGCCCAGTTGCAGCACCGAGGCACAGTCCTGACGGTGAATGCTCACGCCACGGCCCTGGGTGATGTAACCGACGATCGCATCGCCCGGCAACGGCTGGCAGCAGCCGGCCATCTGGGTCATGAGGTTGCCGACGCCCTGAATCTGAATGTCGCCACGCTTGCCCGGCTTGTAGCCGGTGGCCTTGCGCGGGATCAGCTCCAGCTGTTCGTTGCCGCGTTCCGGCTCGACCAGTTGCTGCGCCAGATTGACCAGCTGCGCCAGGCGCAAGTCGCCAGCACCGAGGGCGGCAAACATGTCCTCGGCCGTCTTCATGTTGGCTTTTTCGGCCAGCTTGTCGAAGTCCACCGCCGGCAGGCCGAGGCGCGTGAGTTCGCGTTCGAGCAGGGTTTTACCTGCCGCGACGTTCTGGTCACGTGCCTGCAATTTGAACCAGTGAACAATTTTCGCCCGCGCCCGCGAGGTGGTGACGTAACCCAGGTTCGAGTTCAGCCAGTCCCGGCTTGGCGTGCCGTGCTTGCTGGTGATGATCTCGACCTGTTCACCGGTTTGCAGGCTGTAGTTGAGCGGTACGATGCGCCCGTTGATCTTCGCGCCACGGCAGTTGTGACCGATTTCGGTGTGCACGCGGTAGGCGAAGTCCAGCGGCGTCGCGCCTTTCGGCAAATCGATGGCGTGGCCGTCCGGGGTGAAGATGTACACCCGGTCCGGTTCGATATCGACCCGCAACTGTTCCGCCAGGCCACCAATGTCGCCCAGCTCTTCGTGCCACTCGAGCACCTGACGCAGCCAGGAGATTTTCTCTTCGTAGTGGTTGGAACCGGATTTGACGTCGGTGCCCTTGTACTTCCAGTGCGCGCAAACGCCCAGCTCGGCTTCTTCGTGCATGGCGTGGGTGCGGATCTGCACTTCCAGCACCTTGCCCTCAGGCCCGATCACCGCGGTGTGCAGCGAGCGGTAGCCGTTCTCTTTCGGGTTGGCGATGTAGTCGTCGAATTCTTTCGGGATGTGCCGCCACAAGGTGTGGACGATGCCGAGCGCGGTGTAGCAGTCGCGCATTTCCGGCACCAGCACGCGCACGGCGCGCACGTCGTAGATCTGGCTGAACTCCAGACCCTTGCGCTGCATTTTGCGCCAGATCGAATAGATGTGTTTGGCCCGCCCGCTGATGTCGGCCTCGACGCCGGTGGCCTGCAATTCGACTTTCAGCTGGTTCATCACATCGGCGATGAAGCGCTCGCGATCCAGACGCCGCTCGTGAAGCAACTTGGCGATCTGCTTGTACTGATCGGGCTCGAGGTAACGGAAGGACAAGTCCTCCAGTTCCCACTTGATGTGACCGATACCGAGACGGTGGGCCAGCGGCGCGTAGATGTCGAAAACTTCACGGGCAACGCGGTTGCGCTTCTCGTCGTCTGCCGTTTTGACCGCACGGATCGCGCAGGTGCGCTCGGCCAGTTTGATCAGCGCGACGCGCACGTCGTCGACCATGGCCACGAGCATCTTGCGCAGGTTTTCCACCTGGCCCTGAGTGCCCAGCACCAATGATTGACGCGGGCTCAGGCTGGCGCTGATCGCCGCCATGCGCAACACGCCGTCGATGAGTTTGGCGACCACCGGACCGAAACGCTGGCTCACCTCCGGCAGTTCGATCTGGCCTTCACGCACGCCGCGGTACAGGACCGCGGCGACCAACGAATCCTGATCGAGTTTGAGGTCGGCGAGAATCTCGGCGATCTCAAGGCCCGTGCGGAAACTCGAGGTCCCTTCGGACCATAGATTCTTCGCCGCATTGGCTTGTTGTTCGGCGGTGCGAGCGAACTCGCACGCGTCCTTCAAGGCTTCGCGATCCAGTGCCAGATCGACACTGACCGCATGATCGAGCCAAGCCTCGAGGTTGATGCTGCCGTCCGTGTTGATCGGCTGGTGTGCTCTCACCTGTACCATCTTGCTTTACCTTCCCTACGACGCAGATTCAATGCGTCAAATCGCTGACCTTCGTTGCCGGGGTGCACTCGCGGGGCCAGGACGAGTGCTGCACGGGCGGGTCAGTCGGACCAGACGAGCCGTCCTAGCTCGCTTCAAATAACGCCATGGCCTCGACATGTGCCGTCTGAGGAAACATATCGAGAATCCCGGCACGTTTTAACCGGTAGCCCTGCTTGATCAATTCGACCGTGTCGCGCGCCAGAGTTGCAGGGTTGCACGACACATACACCAATCGTTCGGCGCCCAGGGCCTTGAGCTTGCGCACCACCTCGAAAGCACCGTCACGCGGTGGGTCCAAGAGTACCGCACAAAAGCCTTCGCGCGCCCATTCGGCATCGGTCAAAGGCTGGGATAAATCGGCCTGAAAAAACGCCGCATTATGCAGATTGTTGCTAGCGGCGTTCGCGGCTGCCCGCTCGACCATCGCCTGCACACCTTCGACCGCCACCACTTCGCGAACGGCTTTGGCCAGCGGCAAGGCAAAGTTACCCAAACCACAGAATAGATCGAGAACGCGTTCATCCGCTGTCGGCTTCAGCCAGTCCAGCGCCTGGGCGACCATGGCTTCGTTGACCGCCGCGTTGACCTGAATGAAATCGCCCGGCCGGTACGCCAGGTTCAAATCCCACTGTTCAAGGCGATAGCCCAACGACTGATCGGCCTCGACCGGTTGCGGGCCGCCCTCGCCATGCAGCCACAGCTGAGCTTCATGGAACGCGCAGAAATCCTTGAGGATCGTCATATCGGCGTCGGTCAACGGCGCCATGTGCCGCAGCAACACCGCCAACGACGAACCACTGAACAATTCCACATGCCCCAGCGCCTGAGGTTTGCTCAAGCGCCGCAACATCTCCGGCAAGCGGGTCATGATGGGTTGCAAGGGCTGTACCAGCACCGGGCATTCGTTGATTGCAACGATGTCCTGACTGCCCGCCGCACGGAATCCGACTTCGAGCTTTTTAGCTTTCATGTCCCAGCGCACCGCTACACGGGCGCGACGGCGGTAACCGAATTCCGGACCGCTCAATGGCGCGGCCCATTCTTCGGGTTCGACACCGGCGACCTTGGACAATTGCTCGGCGAGCATGCGCTGTTTCAGGGCGAGTTGTTCGGTGTGAGGCAGATGCTGAACACTGCAGCCACCACAACGACCCGCATGCGGGCACGGCGCCGGGCGACGCAATTCGCTGGCCTGGAACACACGCTCGGTGCGTGCCTCGACCACTTTGCCGTGGGCACCCAAGACGCGCGCCTCGATTTCTTCACCGGCCAGTGCGCCGAGGACGAACCAGGTACGACCTTCGAAAAACGCGATGCCGCGACCGTCATTGGCAAGGCGCTCGATGGTCAAGCGCTGCTTTTTGCCGGTCGGGATTTGCGGGGCCTTGCTGCCACCCGTGGGTTGGAAGCGCAGGCCTCTCTCGTGCTTGGCCATCAGTTGGGCGCGTCGAAAATGCCGGTCGACAAGTAACGGTCGCCACGGTCGCAGATGATCGCGACGATCACCGCGTTTTCAACTTCTTTGGACAGACGCAGCATGGCCGCGACGGCACCGCCCGAGGACACGCCGCAGAAGATGCCTTCTTCGCGAGCCAGACGACGGGTCACGTCCTCGGCTTCGCTTTGCGCCATGTCGACGATGCGGTCCACGCGATCGGCCTGGTAAATCTTCGGCAGGTATTCCTGCGGCCAGCGACGGATGCCCGGAATCGCCGAGCCTTCCATCGGTTGCAGGCCGATGATCTGCACGTTCTCACTCTGCTCTTTCAAGTAGCGCGACACGCCCATGATGGTACCGGTGGTGCCCATCGAACTGACGAAGTGAGTGATGGTGCCCTCGGTCTGGCGCCAGATTTCCGGGCCGGTGGTGGTGTAGTGCGCTTCCGGGTTATCCCCGTTGGCGAACTGGTCCAGCACCTTGCCACGGCCTTCGGCTTCCATTCGCTGAGCGAGGTCGCGCGCGCCTTCCATGCCTTCTTCCTGGGTGACCAGGATCAGCTCGGCACCATAAGCCGTCATCGCGGCTTTACGTTCGGCGCTGGAGTTGTCCGGCATGATCAGGATCATCTTGTAACCCTTGATCGCAGCGGCCATGGCCAGGGCGATCCCGGTGTTGCCCGAGGTCGCTTCGATCAGCGTATCGCCGGCGTGGATCTGCCCACGCAACTCGGCGCGGGTAATCATCGACAGCGCCGGACGGTCCTTGACCGAACCCGCCGGGTTGTTCCCTTCGAGCTTGAGCAAAAGGGTGTTGCTGGTGGCGCCGGGCAGGCGCTGCAAACGGACCAGCGGAGTGTTGCCGACGCAATCGGCGATGGTTGGGTACTGCAAGGTCATGGCGTATTCGCAATCCAGACTGCGGGGGCGCCTATCATACCGGCAAACGTTCGCAGGCCATATCACGCAAAGTGCGGTGCTTATGGCTTATGGGAATAAGGAGCAGCCGTGAATCCCACGGGTTTTGGTACAGAGCAAATACTGTCAGCAGTGCTGACACTACTGGTGCGACTTTCACTCAGCATGGCGGGGCTTAGAGATCCGACGGTTGTGGGCCCAGGATAATTGTCTCGCCAGCGGGGAGACTTTTCTTGGGGGTGATGCCAAGGGCCTCATCGCGGGCAAGCCCGCTCCCACAGGGTGCCGGGATTGTTCAAACAATTTGTGGCCGACACACATCCACTGTGGGAGCGGGCTTGCCCGCGATGGCGTCATCACTGACAACGCCCTCATCGGCCAATAGCCGAATATTCAGCCGCAACCCCGCCCCGCTGTTCTCCGCCCAAAGCCGCCCGCCCTGCCGCTGCACCGCATTGCGCGCGATGCTCAACCCCAAACCGAACCCACCATTACCGGGCCGCGACCCGTCGAGCCGAGTGAAAGGCGAGAAGATCCGCTCCAGATCCTCTTCCGCCACACCGCCCCCCTCATCCTCGAGCCACAAGTGCCAGTAATCACCATCGCGTCGCCCATCCAGGCGCACAACGCCGCCCTTCGGTGAATGACGAATGGCATTGCGCAGGATGTTTTCAAGGGCTTGCGCAAGGGTATTGAGATTGCCGCGCACCCAGCAGGAGGCATCCACCGCACATTGCAACTGGCCCACCGGGCAGCAGCTTTCATAACAGGCGTTCTCAGTGAGCATTTCCCACAGCGCCTGAATCTGGATCGCTTCGTCCGGTAACGGCGAGCGCTCGGTATCAAGCCAGGCCAGTTGCAGCGTGTCCTCGACCAGGCGCTGCATGCCATCGACTTCGCGGCCAATGCGTTCGCGCAGTTGTGACAGGCTTTGCTCGCCCTCGCTGGCCACCCGCAGACGACTCAACGGCGTGCGCAATTCATGGGACAGGTCGCGCAGCAGCTGTTGTTGCAGGGCCACCGTGCTTTGCAGGCGTTCGGACATGTGATCGAACGCGCGGCCCAGCTCACCCAGTTCATCTGAACGATTGGTGGTGCTATGTGACAGCCGCACGCCCAACTGATCGGCACGCCAGGCATTGGCCTGCTCGCGCAGTTGATTGAGGGGAACCACCAGCAATCGATACAACCCGACACACAACAGCAAGGTAAACAGTCCGGGGATCACACCGTTGGTGATCACGCGCCAGAACACTCGGTATCGCCCGGGCATGAAACGCTGGGGCAGTTCGATCACCAGACTGCCGGCAGACGAGTCGCCGGGAAACGGCACGCGCAACCATGGCAGGCGTTTCTTGTGAATCGGCCAATCGAGGCCGCGCAGGAATGTGAGGTGCTGGATTTCCGGGTCCGTCAGTGGCTGGCTGCTCAATGACTGTAAATCACCACCGATGACGCCCGCCCAACCCGCTTCACGCTGGCGCATTTCCTGTAGCCAGGCATCGACACCGGCACTCTGTCCCTGCTGCCACGCCTGCTCGGCTTCGGCGGCATAGCGCGTCAGAGTGGCTCGGGCCTCGTCCGACAGAAACTGGTTGCGCTCTTCCATGTAGCGGCCCCAGGACCAGCTCAGCCAGATCATCAGCAGACAGAACGCCACCAGCAGACAGGCGAGCTTCCAGAACAGCGAATGCCGGCCCGGCAGGTCAGACCATTTCATCGGCGGCACTCAAGACATAACCCTTGCCCCAGACCGTGCGCACTTCCCGCTCGGTGTAGCCGATGGCCTTGAGCTTTCTGCGGATCTGGCTGATGTGCATGTCGAGGCTGCGGTCGTGGGCCGCGTAACCCCGTTGCAGCACGTGCTGATAAAGGAAGGCCTTGCTCAACACTTCATCGCCGTTGCGGTTGAGCGTGTCCAGCAAGCGGTACTCGCTGCGGGTCAAGCCGGCGGCGTGCTCGCCAAAGAACACCTCGAAACGTTCATCGTCGAAATGCAGACTGTCCACCGCCAGGGCAACCGGCTCGACTGCCGGCCGACGATCCAGCGCAACGCGCCGCAGGATCGCTTCGATGCGCACGCGCAATTCGGCCATGCTGAAGGGCTTGGGCAAGTAGTCATCGGCGCCGAGGCGGAAGCCGCTGATGCGATCCGCCTCGGCCCCCAGCGCCGACATCAGCACCACGGGTGTGGAATGGTTCTGGCGCAATTGGGTCAGCACGTTCAGACCGTTCATGCCCGGGAGCAGGATGTCCATCAGCACCACATCGAAGTTTTGTTCGCGGGCAATCGCCAGGCCCTCTTGACCGTTCTGGCACCAGGTCACCTGAAAACCGCTGCGGCCCAATTGCTCATGAACATAGGCACCGAGCACCAGGTCGTCTTCGATGGAAAGAATGCGGGGATGGCCGACAGAAATGGGAGTCATGAGTATCTGCAAATAATTCTCAGTTGGCGATTATTCAAGATTGCCTCGCCGAGGGCAACCCAAGGTTCGTCCACGCCCCCAAAGCATTCAATGACCCGACGAATGACGACATCAATTTTACGAAGATTGCCCGCAAGCAAATCGCTACACTGCGCAAGTGGCGCGTGCCGGATGCACGCGCAGGTTCCTAAATGGCTGGATGCAGGAGAGATGCGTGCTCAAGAAACTGGGAATTAAAGGCCGCGTGCTGTTGCTGACCTTGCTTCCGACCAGCCTGATGGCGCTGGTGCTGGGCGGCTATTTTACCTGGATGCAGCAATCCGACCTGCAGACCCAACTCATGCAGCGCGGCGAAATGATCGCCGAACAGCTCGCGCCCCTCGTGGCCCCAGCCATGGGTCACAAGGACACCGAACTGCTGGAACGCATCGCCACCCAATCCCTGGAAACCGCCGACGTGCGCGCGGTGACCTTTCTCGCCCCGGACCGTACGCTGCTCGCCCATGCCGGCCCGACCATGCTCAATCAGGCACCCTTGGGCAACGGCTCGCAGATGTTGCGCCGCAGTGGCAACGATGCGACGCGCTACCTGCTGCCGGTGTTCGGCAAGCACCGCAATCTGGCCGGCGACCTGATTCCTGAAGAATCCGACCGCCTGCTCGGCTGGGTCGAACTCGAACTGTCCCACAACGGCATGCTGCTGCGCGGTTATCGCAGCCTGTTCGCCAGCCTGTTGTTGATCGGCGCGGGGCTCGCCGGCGCAGCGCTGCTGGCGTTGCGCATGGGCCGGACCATCAACCGGCCGCTGAGCCAGATCAAGCAAGCGGTGGCGCAACTCAAGGACGGTCATCTGGAAACCCGCCTGCCGCCGCTCGGCAGTCAGGAGCTGGATGAACTGGCGTCCGGCATCAACCGCATGGCCGGCACCCTGCAAAACGCCCAGGAAGAATTGCAGCACAGCATCGATCAGGCCACCGAAGACGTGCGCCAGAACCTGGAAACCATCGAAATCCAGAACATCGAGCTGGACCTGGCGCGGAAAGAGGCCCTGGAAGCGAGCCGGATCAAATCCGAATTCCTCGCCAACATGAGCCATGAAATCCGCACACCGCTCAACGGTATTCTCGGCTTCACTCATTTGCTGCAAAAAAGCGAACTGACCCCGCGCCAGCTCGATTATCTGGGCACCATCGAGAAATCCGCCGACAGCCTGCTGGGGATCATCAACGAGATCCTCGACTTCTCGAAAATCGAGGCCGGCAAGCTGGTACTCGACCATATTCCGTTCAACCTGCGCGATTTGCTCCAGGACACCCTGACCATCCTCGCCCCGGCCGCACACGCCAAACAGCTGGAGCTGGTGAGCCTGGTGTATCGCGACACGCCGCTGTCGCTGGTCGGCGATCCGCTGCGACTCAAGCAGATCCTCACCAACCTGGTGAGCAACGCGATCAAGTTCACCCGCGAAGGCACGATCGTCGCCCGCGCCATGCTCGAAGAAGAACACGAAGACAGCGTGCAACTGCGCATCAGCATTCAGGACACCGGCATCGGCCTGTCGAACGAGGACGTGCGGGCGCTGTTCCAGGCTTTCAGCCAGGCCGACAACTCACTGTCCCGGCAGCCTGGCGGCACCGGTTTGGGGTTGGTGATTTCCAAGCGTTTGATCGAACAGATGGGCGGCGAGATCGGCGTCGACAGCACGCCGGGCGAAGGCTCGGAATTCTGGATCAGCCTGAGCCTGCCCAAAACCCGTGACGATGCCGAAGACCTGCCCGGTCCGCCGCTGCTCGGGCGGCGCGTCGCCGTGCTGGAGAACCACGAACTGGCCCGTCAGGCGTTGCAGCATCAGCTGGAAGACTGCGGCCTGGAAGTCACGCCGTTCAATACCTTGGAAAGCCTGACCAATGGCGTGACCGGCGCGCACCAGACCGATCAGGCCATCGATCTCGCCGTGCTCGGCATCACCAGCAATGACATGCCGCCAGAACGCCTGAACCAGCACATCTGGGACCTCGAACACCTCGGCTGCAAAGTGCTGGTGCTGTGCCCGACCACCGAGCAGACGCTGTTTCACCTGTCAGTGCCCAACCCCCACAGTCAGCTCCAGGCCAAACCGGCCTGCACCCGCAAGCTGCGCCGGGCCTTGTCCGATCTGGTCAATCCGCGCCAGCAACGCAGCGACCCCGGCGAACCGGTGTCGAGCCGTGCGCCGAAGGTACTGTGTGTCGATGACAACCCGGCCAATCTGCTGCTGGTGCAAACCCTGCTTGAAGACCTCGGCGCCAAAGTGCTCGCGGTGGAAAGCGGTTACGCCGCGGTCAAGGCAGTGCAGAGCGAGACCTTCGACCTGGTGTTGATGGACGTGCAGATGCCCGGCATGGACGGGCGCCAGAGCACCGAAACCATCCGCCAGTGGGAAAGCGAACGGCATTGCACCCCGCTGCCGATCGTGGCCCTCACCGCCCACGCCATGGCCAACGAAAAACGCGCGCTGCTGCAAAGCGGCATGGACGATTACCTGACCAAGCCGATCAGCGAACGGCAACTGGCGCAGGTGGTGCTGAAGTGGACCGGCCTGGCGCTGCGCAATCAGGGGCCGGAGCGTTCCAGCGACAGCCATGGCGGCAGCCACGAGTTGCAGGTGCTGGATCACGAGGAAGGGTTGCGCCTGGCGGCCGGCAAGGCGGATCTGGCGGCGGACATGCTGGCGATGTTGCTGGCCTCCCTGGAAGCCGACCGCGAAGCCATCCGCGTGGCCCGGGAAACCAACGACCACAATGCCTTGATCGAACGGGTGCATCGCCTGCATGGCGCGACCCGTTATTGCGGCGTGCCGCAACTGCGCGCGGCCTGCCAGCGCAGCGAAACCCTGCTCAAGCAACAAGACCCGAAAGCGCCCGGCGCACTGGAAGACCTCGATCGCGCCATCAATCGCCTGGCGGCCCATGCCCGGATAAATGCTTGATGCAGCGCAATGGCGCTGCAAACCCTGATCGCTAAACTCACCGCAACCGCTTGTAGGAGCATGGCTTGCCAGCGAAGAGGCCCTCAAATTCTGCGTCGCTCTCAAGGACGTCTTCGCTGGCAGCCAAGCTCCTACAGAGATCCGGGCGGGCCTGAGTTTTCGGCAACAGGCACACAGCGTGAATTTATCCAGGAGGACGCCATGCGCACGATTCTTTTCAGCAGCCAGACCTACGACCGCGACAGTTTTCTCGGCGCCGACCTCCCCGCCGGCATCGAGCTGCACTTTCAATCGGCACGACTGAGCCTGGACACGGCGGCGCTGGCGGAACATCACGAAGTCGTCTGCTCCTTCATCAATGATGACCTCAGCGCCCCGGTGCTCGAACGCCTCGCCGCCGGCGGCACACGCCTGATCGCCTTGCGTTCGGCCGGGTACAACCATGTTGACCTGGCCGTGGCGAAGCGGCTGGGTTTGTCGATCGTGCGGGTTCCGGCCTACTCGCCCCATGCCGTGGCCGAGCATGCGGTGGCGTTGATCCTGGCGCTCAACCGGCGCCTGCATCGCGCCTACAACCGTACCCGCGAAGGGGATTTCAGCCTGCATGGGCTGACCGGGTTTGACCTGGTAGGCAAGACGGTCGGCGTGGTTGGCACCGGGCAGATCGGCGCAACCTTCGCGAAAATCATGAACGGTTTCGGCTGTCAGCTGCTGGCTTACGACCCCTACCCCAATCCGCAGGTTGAAGCCCTGGGCGCGCGTTACCTGAGCTTGCCGCAGCTGCTGGCCGAATCGCAGATCATCAGCCTGCACTGCCCGCTCAACGAACAGAGCAAACACCTGATCAACCGCGAGTCACTGGCGCATATGCAACCCGGCGCCATGTTGATCAACACTGGGCGTGGCGGACTGGTGGACACACCGGCGCTGATCGACGCATTGAAGGATGGCCAACTGGGTTATCTGGGGCTGGACGTCTATGAGGAAGAAGCGCAGTTGTTCTTCGAGGACCGCTCTGATCTGCCGCTGCAGGACGACGTGCTGGCACGCCTGCTGACCTTCCCGAACGTGATCGTCACCGCGCACCAGGCCTTCCTGACCCATGAAGCCCTGGGCGCCATTGCCGCGACAACATTGCAGAACATTGCAGCCTGGGCGGCGGGCACTCTACAAAATCAGGTCGAGGCTGGCTGAACCGGATCGAAGGTCACTTCCCTGCGCGGTGCGGCGCCGATGTCCGTGCTAGCATGCCGCGCATATTTGGAGGACCCATGGTCGAACACGATTTCCGCTATAGCCTGATGAACCCGCAACACACCCTCACTGAATGCCGCGCCCTGGTGCCGGGGCGTTATCAAGTCACCGGCAACGGCGGCTCGATTCGCAACAATGACGTGCTGGTCGTGACCCTCAAAGGTGCCAAGGACTTGTCCATGCGCCTGACCGTCGAAACGGTTCGCCACCTGATCAACCCGCCCGGCCAATGGGTCGCGGTGGCCAGTGGTCCGGTGTTCGGTGAATTGGCGATCCACACCTGGAAAGTCAATTGCGACAGCTGCGCCAAGGAGCTGAGCTTCGAGTTCGCGGTCGACGCCAAGTTGGGCAACAAGGCCGAAAAGCCTGCCGCCACTGCGCGGATTGCCGAGCTGGGCTGGAAGTCGATCGGCGAGAAGCACCTGTGCCCGAAATGCCAGGAGCTTGCGTGATGAAACGCCTTGCTCTGACCGCGATGGTCGGCGCCAGCCTGCTGGGCTGCGCCGCCGAACCGGTGCAATTGCAACAGAACCGCAGTTATATTCTGGAATGGATCGGCGAACGTCCGTTGATGGATTACAGCCACCTGACCGTCACCCTCGGTGAAGATGGCCGGGCTTATGGCAATGGCGGCTGCAACCACTGGTTCGCGCCGTACACGCTCGACGGCGACAAGCTGAGCTTCGGCAAGATCGGCAGCACGCGCAAGCTGTGCGCGCCGGCGCTCATGGAACAGGAAAAACGCTTCCTCCAGGCACTGGAAAACGTGCAGCGCTGGGATGTTTCGCCAATCGACCAGATGCGCTTCTGGCCGGCTGAAGGCAAGCCGTTGCGCTGGTGGCTGGAAGAGGGTTGATCCCCTCTGCTGACCCCTGGTGACTGACTGTGGCAGGGGCTTTTGTGGCGAGGGGATTTATCCCCGTTGGACTGCGCAGCAGTCCCTTTTTTGGGGCCGCTTCGCGACCCAACGGGGCGGTGCGACGTTTCGCTAAATCCCCTCACCACAAAAGCCCCCAGCCCACAAAAGCCCCTGCGTAATCAGTTGGTCGCCTGCAACGCCTCAAGCTTCGCCATCACCCCCGCCGCCGTTTGCTCGCCCATCAGCTGTTCGCGCACCTTGCCTTTGTTATCGATGATGTACGTCACCGGCAACGCCTCGCTGCGCGGCAATTCAAACAGTTCCGCCGGATCCGACGCCAACACGGTGAACCTGATCCCCAGTTTCTCGCTGGCACTTTTCAGCTCTTCACCCTGCACATTGTCGAAGTTGACCCCGAACACACCGATCTTCCTGTCCTTCAACTGATCGGCCAGCCGGTTCAATTCCGGGATCTCGGTCCGGCACGGGCCACACCATTCGGCCCAGTAATTGAGCACCAGCCATTGTTTGTCCAGACGTTCGGCGGCGACTTTATGCCCGTTCTGATCGATGCCGTAGTCGTTGCCGCAGCCCCCCAGCATCAGCGCCCCGAAGATTGCCAATGCCGCTGCCAGTCGCCTTGTCATGTCGTGATCCTTGTTCAAAATTGAATGCGCCTGCGACCCATCGCCTCCCAAGGTTCTGGATTACGCGCTGCACAGTTAGAATAGCCGCCACCTTACGCAAGATGCGACCCGCCCATGACCGATCTGACGCTTTATCACAACCCGCGCTGCTCGAAATCCCGCGGTGCGCTCGAACTGCTCGAAGCCCGTGGCCTGACCCCGACCGTGGTCCGCTACCTCGAGACCCCGCTGGACGCCGCGCAATTGCAGGGCCTGCTGAAAAAGCTCGGCCTCAGCGCCCGGCAACTGCTGCGTACTGGTGAGGACGAGTACAAGACCCTCAACCTCGCCGACGCCAGCCTGAGCGAGGCGCAATTGATCGCCGCCATCGCCGCGCACCCTAAACTCATGGAGCGGCCGATTCTCGAAGTCGGCGACAAAGCCATCATCGGCCGTCCGCCAGAGAACGTGCTGGAGTTGCTGCCGTGAGTGCGCCGTACATTCTGGTTCTGTATTACAGCCGCAGCGGCTCGACCAATGAAATGGCCCGGCAGATCGCCCGTGGTGTCGAGCAGTCCGGGATGGAAGCGCGCCTGCGCACCGTGCCGGCGATCTCCACCGAGTGCGAAGCGGTGTCACCGGACATTCCGGACGAAGGCGCACTGTACGCCAGCCTCGACGACCTGAAAAACTGCGCGGGCCTGGCCCTCGGCAGCCCGACGCGCTTCGGCAACATGGCGGCGCCGCTCAAGTATTTCCTCGACGGCACCAGCAACCTGTGGCTGACCGGCGCCCTGGTCGGCAAACCGGCCGGCGTGTTCACCTCCACCGCGAGCCTGCACGGCGGTCAGGAAACCACGCTGTTGTCGATGATGCTGCCGTTGTTGCACCACGGCATGCTGATCACCGGTCTGCCGTACAGCGAATCCGCACTGCTGGAAACCCGTGGCGGTGGCACGCCGTACGGCGCCAGTCATCACGCCGGCGCCGATGGCAAAAGCGGTTTGAATGAACATGAAGTGGCGCTGTGCCGGGCCTTGGGTCTGCGCCTGGCGAAGACTGCGCAAAAGTTGGTGAGCTGAGATGGCCAAAAAGCCGAAGGTGCTGCCTTCCATTGAATGGCTCGAACCGCGGGTGCGGGCGATGCGCGTCATCAGCCTGCTGTGCTTCTTCGGGCTGGTGGGATTACTTTGCGTTTATTACCTGGCGGTCGCCGACCTGCATGGCGCGCGGCCGTGGGTGATTTTGCTGATCGAACTGGTGCCGCTGCTGTTGCTGGCGCCGGGGATGATCATCGGCAGCGCGCGCGGGCATTCGTGGATGTGCTTTGTGGTGAACCTGTATTTCATCAAGGGCGCACTGGCGGCGTACGACCCGAACCGGCAGCTGTTTGGTTTGCTGGAGATGGGCGCGAGTTTGGCGGTGTTCTGCTCAGCGCTGCTGTATGTGCGGTGGCGGTTTCAGTTGAATCGCAAGTTGGCGGGTGAAGGCGAGATTTCCGCCGCCTGACATGACGCCATCGCGGGCAAGCTGAACTGGTCAAGTAATCTTGGACACCAATTAAGGTTTACGCCGCCAGTCTCTCCATCGTGACTGGCGGCCGGTAGTCGTTGTAACTGTGAGGCCTGGCGATGTTGTAGCGCGAGACATAGCGCTGCACATCCGCTCGGGCCTCATGTTCCGATCCGTAGCCTGTTTCGGGCACCCACTCTGATTTCAAACTGCCAAAGAAGCGCTCCATCGGAGCGTTGTCCCAGCACTCGCCCTTACGGCTCATGCTTTGCCGGAGCCCGTGTGCCAGCAGCTCATTCCTGAACTTATGGCTGGTGTACTGACAACCTTGGTCTGAGTGAAACAGTACGTCTTTTGGGCGACTGCGCAACTCAACCGCCATCCGCAAGGCTTCGCAGGTCAGGGTGGCATCGGAGATCATCGAAAACGACCAGCCCACGATCCGGCGGGCGTACAAATCCAGAACCGCCGCGAAATACAGCCACCGCTTACCGACCTTGATATACGTCACGTCCCCGCACCACACCTGATTGACCGCCGTGACATCAAACTTGCGCTTGAGGACGTGCGGCGCCACCAACGCCTCAACGCCGGGCGATTTGTACTTATGGCGCCGGCGCTGACGGCTGGCGATACCAGCTTCGCGCATCAAGCTGCGGGCCATGTACCGCCCGACACGATGTCCATCAGCTTGCAGCTCTTTGGCCAAGGTGCGTGCGCCCGCAGACTCCCTCGACGCCCTGTGATGCTTAACCAGCACGGCCTTGAGCTTCTCCCGCTCAGGGTTCACTTTGCCTTGGCGCTGACGCCAGGCGTAAAAGCTGCTGCGGTTGACACCAAAAACCCGACAGCAATTGTTAACGCCGTACTGCTCGTCCAGCTCATCGATCAACGAGAATGATCTTTGGCGTCCAAAAGCAGGAGAGCACTGGCCTTTTTTAGGATTTCGATATCCAGGTCTTTTTGCCTGAGCAAGGCTTTGAGTTTCTGGATCTCTCGCTGATCCGCGGTAATCGCCTTGGCGCCCACCGGAGTCGAGCCCAAGCGCTCCTTGCGAACTTGATCGACCCAGCGGCGCAAGGCCGTAGGACCGATATCCAGATTGGCACAGACCTCGGGAACCGACTGCCCCTCATCCAGCACCAGGCTGGCAGCCTTGAGTTTGAACTCACTCGAATAGGATTTACGCATATCCAAACACCTCAGATTTGGGCGCCATCATAGCGCCCGATTGAGATGTCCAAAATCATTAGGCCAGTTCAAGCCCGCTCCCACAGGGTTCATGTCGTTCACAAATAATGTGTTCACAACGATCCTTGTGGGAGCCCGCTCCCACAGGGTTCATGTCGTCCACAAATAATGTGTTCACAACGGTCCTTGTTGGAGCGGGCTTGCCCGCGATGGGGGCTGCTCGGTCTTTAATGATTGACGGTATACGCCAGCATCATCGAAAGCTGGCTCATCGGCCGCCCGCCACTCTCTTCATGCCACTGATTGAACACACCCTGCACCGTCGCCAGATCCCGCAGACTGGTCGGCACCTTGTCGACGATCTTCTGCGCGTTCAACGCCGCCACCACGTCGTAGCTCGGGACAAAGGTGTCTTTGCCGACCATCCGCAGAAACCGCGGCGCCGACAATCCGCCCAGTTGATGCCCGCGTTTTTTCAGGTACGTCCACAACCCAACGATATCGGTCACCGGCCAATCAGCGATCAATTCACCGAAGCTGCCCTTCTCATGCGCCACATCAAGGATGAACTGCGCATTGCGCGGCACGCTCTTGAGCTTGCCCAGGTGGCGGATAATCCGCGCGTCCTGCATCAGGCGTTCAAGGTGCTCGGCGCTCATCAGCACGACTTTTTCCGGGTCGAACTTGAAGAACACTTCTTCGAAGGCCGGCCACTTGGCGTCCACCAGGCTGTGCTTGAGCCCGGCGCGGAACACGCGCAGCGCCATGGTCGAGAGGTAGCGGTCGTCGCTGATCTTGCGCAATTGCGCCGCGGTCTTGGGAACGGGCAGATGGGCTTCCAGTTCAGCTGCTGAACCGAAGCGGTTCAGACAGTATTCGTGCAGCCACTTGTAATCGCGCATGCCCTCTCCTATTGAATGAAACAAAAAACCAATGTGGGAGCGGGCCTGCTCGCGAAAGCGGTGTGTCATTCAGCACATATGTCGACTGACACTACGCATTCGCGAGCAAGCCCGCTCCCACATTTTTAACGGTGTTTACAGGTTTACGACGTTAACGAAGCGCGAAGCCGCCGTTTCATCGATCTTGAGGCTGGTGAAGTCGAACAGGTTGCGGTCCGCCAGTTGCGACGGGATCACGTTCTGCAAGCTGCGGAAAATGCTTTCGGTGCGGCCCGGCGTCTTGCGCTCCCAGTCCTGCAGCATTTCCTTGACCACCTGACGCTGCAGGTTTTCCTGAGAACCACAGAGGTTGCACGGGATGATCGGGAACTGCTTGAAGTCCGAGTAGGCCTGAATGTCCTTTTCGTTGCAGTAGGCCAGCGGGCGGATCACCACGTTGCGGCCGTCGTCGGCACGCAGCTTCGGCGGCATGGCCTTGAGCGAGCCGTTGAAGAACATATTGAGGAAGAACGTCTCGACGATGTCGTCGCGGTGATGACCGAGGGCCATTTTGGTCGCACCGATTTCATCGGCAAAGGTGTAGAGCGTGCCACGACGCAGGCGCGAGCACAGCGAGCAGGTGGTCTTGCCTTCCGGAATCAGCTCCTTGACCACCGAGTAGGTGTCTTTCTCGACGATGTGGTACTCGATGCCCAGGGTTTTCAGGTAAGCCGGCAGCACGTCTTCAGGGAAACCCGGCTGCTTCTGGTCCATGTTCACGGCGACGATCTCGAATCTGATCGGCGCGACCTTCTGCAAATGCATCAGCACATCGAGCATGGTGTAGCTGTCCTTGCCACCGGACAGGCAGACCATGACCTTGTCGCCGTCTTCAATCATGTTGAAATCGGCAACAGCCTCGCCGGCCTGTCGGCGAAGGCGCTTTTGCAGTTTGTTCTGGTTGACCGTGAGAGTGCCCATGACGCGAAATCCGTGAGGTGTGACGAAAGGCCGGCATTTTACGCAAAAACCCGCTTTCGGCGAATAGCCTGGCGACTGCACTTCATCTGAGCCAAGCATACCCCTGTGGCGAGGGGGCTTGTGCAAGTCCCAGCGGCGATTAACAGCTGTTTTTACAGCGCGATTTGCTCTAACGACCCCGCCCTATTGCAAGTAACTCCTTTCTATACTGCGACATAAGGTCGCACACATATCCAGACCTTTACTTACGTGGCCACTTTGGCCTGTAGGCGCTCCACTGGGGGGCGACGGTAAAAAACAAGAGGAGTGACTGGCATGATCCATCACGTAGTGGGGCTCTTCACCCACCCCGACCAGGAATGGAAAGAAATCCGTGGCGACCAAGAGGAAAGCATCAGCCACATGTACCTGACCCACACGTTGATTCTGGCGGCGATCCCCGCCGTGTCGGCGTTTATCGGCACCACACAGGTCGGCTGGGTCATCGGCAATCGAGCGCCGGTGATGCTGACGACAGAGAGTGCGCTATGGATGACGATCATGTCGTACCTGGCGATGCTCGGCGGCGTTGCCGTGATGGGCGCGTTCATCCACTGGATGGCGCGCACCTATGACGCCAATCCGAGCCTGGCCCGTTGCGTCGCGTTTGCGACCTATACCGCGACCCCGCTGTTCATTGGCGGCCTCGCGGCGCTGTACCCACACATGTGGCTGGGGATGATCGTCGGGACGGCGGCCATCTGCTACACGGTGTACCTGCTGTATGTGGGGCTACCCACTTTCATGAACATTCCATCAGACGAGGGATTCCTGTTTTCAAGTTCGGTGCTCGCCGTAGGCCTGGTGGTGCTGGTGGCCATCATGGCGTTCACGGTGATTGTCTGGGGACTCGGCGTGGGGCCGGTCTATACCAATTAGCAACACACCACCCAAAAACAAGATCTGCCAACACAGGCCGCCGCAAGGCGGCCTTCTAATGTAAGGGAGGTAACGACCATTCGGCGCCTGAGCGATTCGCAAGCCACGAAGGTTGCGGCATACTCGACGTCTCTGGAGATCCATCAAGCATGCTCGAGCAACTCAATACCCGCGTCGAAGACTGTTTCCAACAAGCCGAATCCTTTTTCAAACGAACCTTCAAACGCCCCGTGGTGAGTCTCAAGCTGCGCGGGCAAAAAGCCGGTGTCGCGCATTTGCACGAGAACCTGCTGCGCTTCAATCCGCAGTTGTACCGGGAAAACACCGAAGACTTCCTCAAACAGACCGTGGCCCACGAGGTGGCGCACCTGATTGCTCATCAGCTGTTTGGCGATCGCATTCAGCCCCACGGTGAAGAGTGGCAATTGATCATGCGCGGCGTGTATGAATTGCCGCCTAATCGTTGCCACACCTATGACGTCAAGCGTCGCAGCGTGACCCGCTATATCTACAGGTGCCCGTGCGCCGATAGCGATTTCCCGTTTTCGGCGCAGCGACATAGCCTGGTGCGGCAGGGGCGGCGGTATTTGTGTCGCCGATGCCGGAGCACGTTGGTGTTCAGTGGGGAGATGCGGGTCGAGTAGTCCAGATTTGTGTTGTCTGGTCTGGCCTCATCGCGATCCGACTTGCCCGCGATGAGGCCGGGTCAGGCACTAGAGAATCACCTTGGCACGCCGCAACTCGGCAATCCGCTCAGCCCCAAACCCCAACTCCCCCAACACCTGATCCGTATGCTGCCCCAGTGCCGCGCCAATATGCCGAGGCTCGGGCAAACCCTCGGAAAACTTCAACGGACACGCCATCTGCGTCTGGCTCGTCCCGTCCCCCCGCGGCACGTCGGTCACCACCTCCCGAGCCTTTAACTGCGGATGCTGAATCGTCTCGCCCAAACTCAGAACCGGTTCCACGCAGGCATCCAGTTCGGCAAACAGCGCACACAACTCGGCAAAGTCATGCTTCTCGAATTCGGTCTTCAGCGCGTCCTTGAGCTTCTTTTGCTGCGCAGGTTGAGGCGACAACCCCAGGGCCGCCAACTCTTCCAGCCCAAGCGCCGTGCACAGTTGCTTCATGAAAGCCGGCTCCAGACTGCCCACCGATAACCAGCGGCCATCGCGCGAACGGTAATAGTCGTAAAAGCTACCGCCATTGAGCATCTGATCTTCCCTGCCCGGTTCTTCGCCGCAGGCCAGATAACCCGCGCCAGCCATGGCATTCAGGCTGAACGCGCAGTCGGTCATGCTCACATCCAGATGCTGTCCCAACCCGGTCTGCTGCCGGGCGATCACCGCGGCCAGCAGCCCTATCACGCCGTGCAGCGAGCCACCAGCGACATCCGCCACTTGCATGCCCAAGGGCAATGGCCCGCTCTCGGCGCGGCCGGTGTAGCTCGCCAGCCCCGCCAGCGCCAGGTAATTGATGTCGTGGCCGGCGCGGTCCTTGTAGGGACCTGTTTGGCCATAACCGGTGATCGACACGTAGATCAGCTTCGGGTTGATCGCCTTCAACGCTTCATACCCCAGACCCAGGCGTTCCATTACGCCGGGGCGGAATTGTTCCAGGACAATGTCGTAGTCCTGCAGCAACTGCTTGACGACTTCAAGCGCCTCGGGCTGCTTGAGGTCCAGCGCGAGGCTGCGCTTGTTGCGATTGAGGTAGGCGTGGCTGGCCGATACGCCCTGGTCATGGGGCGGTAGCACGCGCAGCAGGTCCATGCGGGTCGGCGATTCGATGCGCAACACCTCGGCGCCCATGTCGGCCAGTAACAGCGAGGCGAACGGCCCCGGCAGCAGTGTCGAGAAATCCAGAACCTTGAGTGATGCCAGTGGGCCGAGCATGAGCGATCTCCGTAAACGATGCTTCCAGCCTAGGCAGGCAACGCGATTGCAGCAATCACCTGATGTGTCAGCAACTGTGACCGTTACGCTCAAATCGCAGGCATGAAAAAACCCGCCGAAGCGGGTTTTTTCATGACAACGCGTGTTACTTGACGTTGCTTGGGGTTGGGCCTTCGGCCACACCCAGGTCGTCTTCTTCACGCTCTTCGGCGATACCGCGACCGCCGGAAGCCAGCTCGGCCTGCAGTACATCGGTGTCCAGTTCCTTGACCCACTTGGCCACAACGATGGTGGCAACGGCGTTGCCGACCAGGTTGGTCAATGCACGGGCTTCGGACATGAAACGGTCGATACCGAGGATCAGCGCCAGGCCGGCAACCGGCAGGTGGCCAACGGCGGACAGCGTGGCGGCCAGTACGATGAAGCCCGAACCGGTTACGCCTGCGGCGCCTTTGGAGGACAGCAGCAACACCACCAGCAGGGTGATCTGGTGAGTGATGTCCATGTGGGTGTCAGTCGCTTGAGCGATGAACACAGCCGCCATGGTCAGGTAGATCGCAGTACCGTCGAGGTTGAACGAGTAACCGGTCGGGATCACCAGACCCACGACGGATTTCTTCGCGCCCAGACGCTCCATCTTGATCAGCATGCGTGGCAATACCGATTCCGAAGAAGAAGTACCCAGCACGATCAGCAGCTCTTCACGGATGTAGCGGATCATTTTCAGAACGCTGAAGCCATGAGCGCGAGCGATACCGCCCAGCACGATCAGGATGAACAGCAGGCAAGTGATGTAGAAGCAGGCCATCAACTGACCCAGTTGCACCAGCGAACCGACACCGTAGGCACCGATGGTGAACGCCATGGCACCGAAGGCACCGATCGGCGCGAGCTTCATGATCATGTTGATGATGTTGAACATCACGTGGGCGAAGCGATCGATGAAGTCCAGGATCGGCTTGCCGTAGGCACCCAGGCGATGCAGGGCGAAACCGAAGATCACCGAGAACATCAGCACTTGCAGGATATCGCCCGTGGCGAACGCGCCGACGATGGTGGACGGGATCACGTTCAGCAGGAAGCCAACCACGCTTTGATCAGCACCTGCTGCAACATACTGAGCCACTTTCGAGGCATCCAGCGTGGTCACGTCGATGTGCATGCCGTTGCCCGGCTGGACGATGTTGACCACCACCAGGCCGACCAGCAAAGCGATGGTCGAAACGATTTCGAAGTAGAGCAGCGCGTAACCGCCGGTCTTGCCGACCGACTTCATGTTCTGCATGCCGGCGATACCGCTGACGACGGTGCAGAAGATGATAGGGGCGATGATCATTTTGATCAGTTTGATGAACCCGTCACCCAATGGCTTGAGGGCTACACCGGTCTGCGGATAGAAGTGACCAAGCAGGATGCCGATGGCGATGGCAACGATCACCTGGAAATACAGGGATTTGTACAGTGGCTGACGAGTCGTCATTGCAAAGTTCCTCAAGAGTGAGCGCTGACAACATCCACCTGTTGCCCACGACACCTGAATTGCGAACCCTCCTGCACTGGAGGGATTTGTTTTTTCGAGCTGCGCGACGGCAGGCATCTGCTCGTTGTATCGCAAGTGGCGTGCCACCTTTGGCAAAACACCCGCAAGCCTTTTGACATCAGGGGTTATAGGATTTTCGTGCTATTGATGCGCTACAAAACAGTGGCGGATTTCCGCCCATCCGCCAAACCACGTCCTGCAATTTGGCGGATATCCGCCTTGTTCATCGGCAGGCAGCATGACTACCATCCGTCGTTCAATGACGGATCTGCCTGTTATGCGCGAACGCACCATCGCCAGTCATTTCGCCCGTGCCGCCCTCGGTGGCGCGCGACGCCTCGGTCATGACTGTTCCGAGCTGCTGCAACACCTCGGCATCAGCCCGGAGTTGCTGGATGAGCCGCGCGCGCGAATCGCGCCTGAACAGTTCACCCGATTGATCCAGGGATTGTGGCTGGCACTCGACGACGAGTACCTCGGCTTCGGGCCGGTCCCGAGCAAAACCGGCAGCTTCGCGATGATGTGCCACGCGGTGATTCACTGCCGCAATCTGGAGAAGGCGCTGCATCGCGGCTTATTGTTTTATAGCCTATTCCCCGAAGGGCCGCGGCTGACCCTGAGCCGTGAAGGCGAAATGATCTGCCTGAGCCTCGACGATTCGCAGTTTCGCGACCCGGACCATTTCCTCACCGAAAGCCAGCTGATGGTCTGGCATCGACTCGGCAGCTGGCTGATCGGGCAGCGCATCCGCCTGGAGCAGGCGACGTTCAGCTACCCGCGGCCCGCGCATGGCGCCGAATACGACTTGCTGTTCCCCTGCCCGATGGAGTTTTCGGCAGCGCAAAGCAGCCTGCTGTTTCACAGTCGCTACCTGAACATGCCGTTGTTGCAGGATGAACGCACCCTCAAGCATTTCCTCGAGCGCTCGCCCGCCGACCTGTTGTCGCGCCCGGACGACGGCGACAGCCTGAGCAGTCAGTTGCGCCGTTTGCTCAGCCGCGACAGCGATCGCTGGCCGGACCTGGAAACGGTAGCCGCGCACTTGCACATCAGCCCGCAGACGCTGCGTCGGCATTTGCGTGAAGAGGGCTCGAGTTTTCAGGAGTTGAAGGATCAGTTGCGTCGGGACATTGCGATTTATCACCTGGGCCGTGCGGACCTGTCGTTGCAACAGATTGCCGAGCAGTTGGGGTTTTCCGAGCCTTCGGCGTTTCATCGGGCGTTCAAGAAGTGGACCGGGTTGACGCCTGGGGCCTATCGCGCCCAGGAGAATTGAGTTTCAAGCAGGTTTTTTGGTGGACTCACTGGCTTGCCCGCGAAGAGGCCGCAAAGAACGCTATAAACCCAAGGTCAAACCACCGGAAAATGAATCCGGAACACCGCGCCGCCCATGGGTGAATCACCCAGGGTCAACCTGGCGTTGTAGCTTTCGATGATGTCCTTGACCACCGCCAACCCGATCCCCTGCCCCGGATGCTGGCGGTCCAGACGTTCGCCGCGCTGCAGAATCCGCGCACGCTGGTCCGGCGGCACACCCGGCCCGTCATCCTCGACGCACAACTCGATCCCGCTCAGGGTTTCGCGCACGCTGATGCGCACTTCGCCGAGGCACAGGCGATAGGCGTTCTCAAGCAAGTTTCCCAGCATTTCCAGCAAGGCGCCCTGCTCGATCGGCACATAACAGTGTTCCGGCAGATCGAAGGCCACCCGCACACGCTTGTCGCGGTAGACCTTGTCCAGCGTATCGCAAAGGCTTTGCAACACTGGCCGCAGGCGCACCTGATGGCGCACCAGACCGCTTTTGCGCAGGCTGGCCCGCTGCAATTGATAGCTGATCTGCTGGCTCATGCGCTCGATCTGGGTTTGCAGCACCCAGGCCTGATCACGATCCTCCGGGCGCTGGGCCATGTCCTCGCTGACGCCTTGCAACACGGTCAACGGGGTTTTCAGGCTGTGGGCCAGGTCGTCGAGGGAGTCGCGATAACGGCTGCGTTGTTCGCGCTCGCTGTGTAGCAAGCGGTTGAGGGAGCCGGTCAGGCGCAGCAGTTCCCGGGGGTGCTGCTCGCTGAGACTTTCGCGGGTGCCGCTTTCGATTTCGTCGAGTTCCTGGCTGAGCCGCCGCAACGCCTGCAACCCCCAGGTCAGGCCGATCCACAGCAAAGCAAGCAGCACCAGCAGTGCGGCGCCGAAGCCGAGGTAAAGGTTTTCCCGCAGACCCTCGAGGGTGACTTCGTATTCGCGCACCGGTTGCAGCGCGACGATGCTGAACGCCGCGCTTTTGCCGCCGAGCAATTTGACTTCGACGTCATAGACGAAGAATTCCTGACCGTTGGCTTCGCTGATCCGCGCGAACTCATTACCGCGCCCGTCGTAACGCGGTTTGTAATTGATGTTCTCTTCGCGGGTGCCCTTCGAGCGCCACACCAGATGGCCTTCGCGGTCATAGATGTAACCGAGCAGACGACTGTCGGTGAGGTTGAAGCGCTCATCGGGCAACTGCGCCGGCATCTGCAGGTGGTTGCCCTCGACCCGGGCGGCGGAAATCAGCGTGGTGACGTCCGACGCCAGGCGTTGCTCGATGGAATCCTGCAACGCGAGGCTGAACGCGCCCTGCATCGCCGGCAGCAACGCCAGCATGAACAACACCGCCAACAGGGTGGCGGCGAGCATCAAGCGGACACGAAGAGAACGAATCAAGTGCAGCGCTCATTGAACAGGTAACCGAGGCCACGCACGGTGTCGATCGGCTTGAACCCGGCCGGCCCTTCGAGTTTGCGGCGCAGACGGCCGACCAGCACTTCGATCACGTTCGGATCGCGCTCGTCGTCGTCCGGGTAGAGCTGCTCCATCAAGCGGTCCTTGGCCACCACTTGCTGGTGATGACGCATCAGGTACTCGAGAATCCGGTACTCATACGCGGTCAGCGCCAGCGGCTGTTCGTCGAGGGACGCCTGTTTGCGATTGAGGTCGAGCAGCAACGGCCCGGCAACGATGGTCGACTGGGTGAAACCGCTGGAACGGCGCAGCAAGGCGTTCAGGCGCGCGTCCAGCTCTTCGAACTGGAACGGCTTGACCACGTAATCGTCGGCACCGGCGGCGAGGCCTTCGACTTTGTCTTGCCAGTTACCACGGGCGGTGAGAATCAGGATCGGGAAGGTCTTGCCCCGGGAGCGCAACTGGCGGATCAGGTCGAGCCCGCCCATGCCCGGTAACCCGAGGTCGATCACCGCCAGGTCATGGTTGAACTGCTCGGTCTGGTACAACGCCTCTTCGGCGTTGGCCACGGATTCGACCACATGGCCGCTGTCCGTCAGGCGGGTTTGCAGGTGATGGCGCAACAGCGCTTCATCTTCGACGACCAGCAATTTCATGACGCTCTCCTACGCAAATCGATATCTCCAGCAGCACAATTTCGCACCTCTATGCCTGACAGGGCGATGCCAGTCAGCCGAGCGCAGAACCTGTGGGAGCGGGCTTGCTCGCGAAGACGGCAGCACAGTCGACATTGATGTCGCCTGACACGCCGCTTTCGCGAACAAGCCTGCTCCCACAGGTGTTGCGCTTAACTGACTGGCAACGCTTGTCAGAAAGCGTAGTTGGCGGACAGGTACGTCTGGGCGCTGCTGGTCAGGTCCAACGAACCCTGCTTGCTGCCACCGCGCTCGCTCATCTCGGTACTGGCATTGCTGCGCAGGTAACGGTAACCCAGTTCAACCGAGGTGTTTTGCGAAACCTGCTGCAACACACCCAACTGGCCGCCAACGGCGTAACCGATGTCGCTGTCGCGACTGAAGCCTGGGGAATCCTGGGTCAACTTGGTCAGACCGGCCGTGGCGCCGCCAAACAGTTTGGTGCTGCCGCCCACCGGGTAGAACAGATCGTAGCTGCCCAACAGGTTTTCCTGACGCAGTTTAATGCCATTGTGTGAGCCCGACACGTTGTCGTAAGTGGCGTAGTAGCGGCCCTGGCTATTTTGCTGGCCCAGACGCACACCCCAAGTGTTGTCCTTGCCGATCACACCGTCGGCGTTCGGGCTGTTGAGGTTGTCGTTCAGGGCGTGGGATTTTTTGACCTTGTCGCTGGTCTGTCCAAAAGTAAGGCTGGCAAAGTTATCGTCAGCCGCGTGGGCGGCTACGCTTGCCCCCATGACGGTGAAAGCCAGAAGCAGTTTCTTGAAGGTAGTCATCGGGAAGTTTCCTCGTGCGCTTGTGCTTTTCGGGTATGGCGCAAGGTTACTCACCTGGCCCTGAACTCCCCCTGAACGCACTCTGAACCTGAGCTGAACCGATTCGAACCGGCTGTTTTAACGAATTTTTGCAGGAGATCCGACCATGCGCGTATTCCTCGCTTTGCTGTTGCTGGCCTTGAGCGGGCTCAGTCAGGCCGCCATCAAGACTCAGGAAATCCCTTATCAGAGCGCCGACGGCACGAAGCTGATCGGCTATTACGCCTACGACGACGCGATCAAAGGCCCACGCCCGGGCGTGGTGGTGGTGCACGAGTGGTGGGGGCTCAACGACTACACCAAGCGTCGCGCCCGTGATCTGGCCGGTCTGGGCTACAGCGCGCTGGCCATCGACATGTATGGCGACGGCAAGAACACCGAACATCCCAAGGACGCCATGGCCTTCATGCAGGCCGCGTTGAAAGACAGCGCGGCGTCCAGCGCGCGCTTTCAGGCCGGGCTCGATCTGTTGAAGAAACAGGCGCAAACCGACCCGAACAAGGTGGCGGCCATTGGTTATTGCTTTGGCGGCGCGGTGGTACTGAATGCGGCGCGTCAGGGCTTGCCGCTGCTGGGCGTGGTGAGTTTCCACGGGGCGCTGGCGACGAAAGCGCCGGCAACGCCGGGCAGCGTGAAGGCGAAAATCCTGGTCGAGCACGGTGCGCTGGACAGCATGGTCACGGCGGATAACGTGGCGGCATTCAAGAGCGAGATGGACAAGGCCGGGGCCGATTACCAATTCGTCAGCCTTGAGGGGGCCAAGCACGGATTCAGCAATCCGGACGCAGATCGCCTGGGCCATGGCGATCATGGCGGCCCGGATATTGGTTACAACAAGGCGGCGGATGAAAAGTCGTGGGCGGATATGCAGGCTTTCTTCAAGAAGATTTTTAGCTGAGTTGGTGAACCCTGTGGCAGTGGGCTTTTGTGGTGAGGGGATTTATCCCCTCGCCACAAAAGCCTTTGCTACTACCCAGTACCCAGCCAACCCGGCAAAATGCCCGACATGAATGCCCTCCCTGCCCTGCCCGCTTGCTGCACCCCGCTCGATGCCCATTGGCCGCTGCCGTTTGTGCTGCCCGATACGGTGCTGCTGAGCACGCACTTCGACACCTCGCAACTGGCCGTCGATGATTTCCAGCGCAGCGCCATCGAACCACCCGCGACTATCCAGCGCTCCGTCGCCAAGCGTCAGGCAGAATTCCTGGCCGGGCGGATTTGCGCACGGGCCGCATTGAAACAGCTGGAAGGGTTGAATGTCGTCCCGGCCATTGGCGACGACCGGGCGCCGGTCTGGCCTGCGCACATCAGCGGCTCGATCACTCACACCACCGGCCGGGCGGCGGCGATTGTCGCAAAGAAAACCCATTGGCGCGGCCTGGGCATGGACCTGGAAAACCTGCTCAACCCTGAACGGGCGGAACGCCTGGCCGGGGAAATCCTGACGCCCGCGGAATTGCAGCGCCTGGCCGCCGGGCCTCGCGATCAACTGGCAATGCGGGTGACGCTGACGTTTTCGGTGAAGGAAAGTCTGTTCAAGGCGCTCTACCCAATCGTGCAGCAACGGTTTTATTTCGAGCACGCCGAAGTGCTGGAGTGGACCGAGGGGGGTGAGGTGCGGTTGCGGTTGCTGACAGACCTGTCCAGCGAGTGGCGCAACGGTACTGAGCTGGATGCGCAGTTTGGGGTGATGGATGGGCAGTTGTTGAGTCTGGTCAGCATCAAGGCCTGAGGATTTTCAGTGTTTGGGAGGGCCTCATCGCGGGCAAGCCCGCTCCCACAGGGATCTATGTAGCACCACAAATCCCTGTGGGAGCGGGCTTGCCCGCGATGAGGCCCTAAAAGACACCAAAGATCTCAACGCTTCTCCTGATTCCGCGGCCAACTCAGGCTAAAGCAAGCCCCACCCAGACTCTTGCTCTTGCTGATCAACGCGCGTCCGTCATGCCAATGGATAATCCGCCGCACGATCGACAAGCCCAACCCATGCCCGCCCGACGCGCGGGTTCTGCTGTCATCCAGTCGCAGGAACGGCGTAAAGATCTTCTCCCACGCCGATTCCGGAACGCCCGGTCCGTCATCTTCGATATCCACCCGACAACGCTGCTGCCCCACCTGGTAACTCACCGTCACCCGCGATTGCGCATGGCGCATGGCGTTGCTCACCAGGTTCTGAATCGCCCGGTGTAAATAACGAGGCTCAGCCTCCACCCAGGCGTCGTCACAATCGGCCGCCGACAGGCACAACCCGCGCTGCACCGTGACGTCCGCACGCAATGGCGCCAACTCTTCGATCACCTGATTGACCAGCGCATCCAGATCGATGCGCTGGAAATTCAACGCCGGCGAACCCTGTTCCAGCCGCGCGTAGGTGAGCATCTCGTCCACCAGCCGGTCGAGATCCTCGATGTCGTGGTCCATGCCTTCGCAGTATTTCTCCAAGGCCTGGGGCGTGGTGGCCGAGCCGATCATCTCCAGGCCAAAGCGCAGGCGCGCCACCGGTGTGCGCAACTCGTGAGACACCGCGCGCACCAGTTCCCGTTGAATCGCCAGCAACTGTTGCAGGTGCTCGGCCATGCCGTTGAACGCCGACGCCAGGCGCCCGACCGAGTCCGCGCCGCGTGCCGGCACTCGGGTTTCCAGGCTACCCCGGGCGATACGCGTGGCAGCCGCTTCGAGGCCGCGCAAACGACGCTCCAGTTGCCGCACCAGCAAATAGACGATCAAACCGATCAGGCTCAAACCGAGGGCCGCGATCAGCACCAGCCATTCCGGCGGGTAAGGATTCATCTGGTACAGCGGACCGATTTCCAGCACCCACGGCGTGCCGACCATGCCGGCAAAGACCCGGATCGAGTCGCCCTCCTTGCCCAGCGCCATCACCGTGTCGCCTTCGGCCACGCGGCGGCTCTGGTCTTCATCCATGTCAGCCTCACCGACCGTGACCAGCCGCAGGTCGAAACCGAAGCCCTTCTCTTCCTTTATCTGCGCCAGGCGTTTCGGCTGGTCGGCCACCGGGACGCGCACCAGTTCGTCGGCGAGCAGGTAAATCGTTGCCCGGGCCAGTTGCTCGCTGATCTGCTGCACCTCGCCGGTGAGCACCAACTGTTCCTTGTCGCTGACCAGTCGATAGACCTTCGCCGCATGCGGACCGGTTTGCTCCACCAGCGCCTGGCCGCGCAACACGCGGGTGCGTTGGGTCAGGTCGAGGTCGGTCTGGGCGAAGGTTTTCAGCGCCAGGGGAATACCCAGCAGCCGTTCCCACACCAGCAAGGCGCGGTGACGTTGGGTTTCGTTCATCGGTTGCAGGTTGTCGGCCATCAGCGAGAACGTGCCGTGGGCCAGGCGCTCGCGGTACTGCTCGCTGCGCACCTGGTTGAGCATGTGCAGGGCCAGCACGCCGAGCACCGCCACCAGAATCAGCGCCGCACACATGCCGCCATAGATGCGCAGGAAGATCGAATTCACAGCGAGGGATCTACGCAGGCTTCAGGCACGAACAGATAACCTTTGCTGCGAATGGTCTTGATCAGTCGCGGATGGTCCGGGTCGTCGCCGATCTTCGGCCGGATGCGCGAAATGCGCACGTCGATGGAACGGTCCTGGCCGTCATAGCCGATGCCGCGCAACGCGGTGAAAATCTCTTCCCGGGACAGAATGCGCCCGGCGTTGGCCACCAGCAGCCACAGCAGGTCGAACTCGGCGCTGGTCAATTCGATGCCGTTGTCATGCAACCAGGCTTCACGCAGCGCGTTGTCGACCACCAGCGGACCGAACTGCAGACGCCGCTGTTTTTCCGGGACCGGCTCAGGTGCTTCACTGCGGCGCAACAGCGCCTGAATGCGCGCCAGCAGCAAGCGCGGGCGCACCGGCTTGCACACGTAGTCGTCGGCACCCAGGTCGAGACCGAGGATCTGATCGGTGTCATCGGTGCGGGCGGTGAGCATCAGGATCGGCCCGTCGAACTTGTCGCGGACCTTGCGGCAAATACTCAGGCCGTCTTCGCCCGGCAACATCAGGTCGAGGATCACCAGGTCCGGTTTCTCATTGATGATGCGAGCCGCGGCCAAGGCGCCATTGCCCTCGATCGACACGCGCAGGCCGTTGGCTTCCAGGTAATCGCGGGTCAGTTCGGCCAGACGCTGGTCGTCTTCGACAATCAATACCTGCCAGGCTTCTTGCTCCACGGTGACCTCTGCTTGCCAACAACACTTATAAGGAAGGATCCGCCCGTCTTTTTGTAATGATTGGGGAGGATAAGAATGCGTATGCACCGGCCGATTGTATAAACGCCACTCGCCCAGAACACAAGCCGGCAAATGCGTTCGGACACGCCGGTTTTTTGTGATAGGGTTCGCGCCCTTAAAAATCCAAATGGCCGTTTTCAGTCGTTGAAAATCGATGAAAAACGGTGCGCTCCAGCTAGGTCGCGGCCTACACGCCCGTTCCACCTTTCACACACAATTTACGCACAGGTTTATCCACAGGTAGTACGTTGCAACACCCTCAAAAACGCATTATCTTGTACCTCGGCGCTAAAAAAACCCTACATGTAGGGTTTTAGCTTAAAAGCCCAACCACATTTCAGACCAGAAACTCAAGCGCTTTATTGCCTGTTTATGGTTGAACCAAGCACGATTTTACAAGCCCAAACCGCTCCTGCGGATGGCACCGTTTTTTCGGGTCGGTAAGGCCAGAACGGTACGGGTGTTGCAGCCATTACTGCCACCCTGAATGGAATCCGGTCACGAGCCCAGGCCCGCGACCAAAGACTTCGGCAAGGAAGCGGCATCATTAGCCTTTTTCCTACTGTCCCGAAGTTGTTATGCCCGACACCACGTCGGTTGTAGTGCTTCAGGACAGAACGGTGGGCACCATGAAGGTGCTCAAACAAACATAGAGAATGTGGAGACACTCCCCCATGCAAACCGACACAACTCGCGAGAACCCGCAGGGCACCTTGCCGCAGGCTGCTGATTCGAATTCGGATCTGTCCGCCACCGCGCCAGGCCAGCTGCGCGTGATCAAGCGTAACGGCACTGTCGTTCCTTACACCGATGACAAGATCACCGTCGCGATCACCAAAGCGTTTCTCGCAGTTGAGGGCGGCACCGCTGCCGCTTCGTCGCGAATCCATGACACCGTTGCCCGCCTGACCGAACAGGTTACCGCGACCTTCAAGCGTCGCATGCCGTCGGGCGGCACCATCCACATCGAAGAAATCCAGGACCAGGTCGAACTGGCCCTGATGCGTGCCGGCGAGCAGAAAGTGGCCCGCGACTACGTGATCTACCGCGACGGTCGCTCGAAACAACGCGCTGCCCACGCCCCGGCGGAAGAAGCGGTCAACGCTCACCCGTCGATCCGCATCACCCGCGCCGACGGCACTTTCGCACCGCTGGACATGGGTCGCCTGAACACCATCGTCACCGAAGCGTGCGAAGGCCTGGAAGAAGTCGACGGCGACCTGATCCAGCGCGAAACCCTGAAAAACCTGTACGACGGCGTGGCCCTGACCGACGTCAACACCGCCCTGGTGATGACCGCCCGTACCCTGGTTGAACGTGAGCCAAACTACTCGTTCGTGACCGCCCGCCTGCTGATGGACACCCTGCGTGCCGAAGGCCTGGGCTTCCTTGGCGTCGCCGACAGCGCGACCCACCACGAGATGGTCGACCTGTACGCCAAGGCGCTGCCTGCGTACATCGCCAAGGGTATCGAATTCGAATTGCTGAACCCGGTCCTGGCCACCTTCGACCTGGAAAAACTCGGCAAGGCGATCAACCACGAGCGCGACCAGCAGTTCACTTACCTGGGCCTGCAAACCCTGTACGACCGTTACTTCATCCACAAGGACGGTATCCGCTTCGAACTGCCGCAAATCTTCTTCATGCGCGTGGCCATGGGCCTGGCGATCGAAGAGAAGCAGAAAGAAGACCGTGCGATCGAGTTCTACAACCTGTTGTCGTCCTTCGACTACATGTCCTCGACGCCGACCCTGTTCAACGCCGGTACCCTGCGTCCACAGCTGTCGAGCTGCTACCTGACCACCGTGCCGGATGACCTGTCGGGCATCTACCACGCAATCCACGACAACGCCATGTTGTCGAAATTCGCAGGCGGCCTGGGCAACGACTGGACGCCGGTTCGTGCGCTGGGTTCGTACATCAAGGGCACCAACGGCAAATCCCAGGGCGTCGTGCCGTTCCTGAAAGTGGTGAACGACACCGCCGTTGCCGTTAACCAGGGTGGCAAGCGCAAAGGCGCTGTCTGCGCCTACCTGGAAACCTGGCACATGGACATCGAGGAGTTCATCGAACTCCGCAAGAACACCGGTGATGATCGTCGTCGTACCCACGACATGAACACTGCCAACTGGATCCCTGACCTGTTCATGAAGCGCGTCTTCGATGACGGCAAGTGGACCCTGTTCTCGCCGTCTGAAGTTCCAGACCTGCACGACCTGACCGGCAAGGCCTTCGAAGAGCGTTACGAGTACTACGAAGCCCTCACCGAGTACCCGGGCAAGGTCAAGCTGTTCAAGACCATCCAGGCCAAAGACCTGTGGCGCAAAATGCTGTCCATGCTGTTTGAAACCGGCCACCCATGGCTGACCTTCAAAGACCCGTGCAACCTGCGCAGCCCGCAGCAGCACGTCGGCGTGGTCCACAGCTCGAACCTGTGCACCGAGATCACCTTGAACACCAACAAGGACGAGATCGCCGTTTGCAACCTGGGCTCGATCAACCTGCCGAACCACATCGTCAACGGCAAGCTGGACACCGCCAAGCTGGAACGCACCGTGAACACCGCAGTCCGCATGCTCGATAACGTGATCGACATCAACTACTACTCGGTGCCACAAGCGAAGAACTCCAACTTCAAGCACCGTCCGGTCGGTCTGGGCATCATGGGCTTCCAGGACGCGCTGTACCTGCAGCACATTCCTTACGGTTCCGACGCTGCCGTCGAGTTCGCCGACAAGTCGATGGAAGCGGTCAGCTACTACGCGATCCAGGCTTCCTGCGACCTGGCCGACGAGCGCGGCGCCTACGAAACGTTCCAGGGTTCGCTGTGGTCCAAAGGCATCCTGCCGCTGGATTCGCAACAGATCCTGATCGAGCAGCGTGGCCAGAAGTACATCGACGTTGACCTGAACGAATCCCTGGACTGGGCACCGGTTCGCGCCCGTGTACAGAAAGGCATTCGTAACTCCAACATCATGGCCATCGCGCCGACCGCGACCATCGCCAACATCACTGGCGTCTCGCAGTCGATCGAACCGACCTACCAGAACCTCTATGTGAAATCGAACCTGTCGGGCGAATTCACCGTGATCAACCCGTACCTGGTACGCGACCTGAAGGCTCGCGGTCTGTGGGACTCGGTCATGATCAACGACCTGAAGTACTACGACGGTTCGGTGCAGCAGATCGAGCGCATCCCGCAAGAACTCAAAGAGCTCTACGCGACTGCCTTCGAAGTGGACACCAAGTGGATCGTCGACGCAGCAAGCCGTCGCCAGAAGTGGATCGACCAGGCTCAGTCGCTGAACCTGTACATCGCTGGCGCCTCGGGCAAGAAGCTGGACGTGACCTACCGCATGGCCTGGTACCGTGGTCTGAAAACCACTTACTACCTCCGTGCCCTGGCCGCGACCAGCACCGAGAAGTCGACCATCAACACCGGCAAGCTGAACGCTGTTTCCAGCGGTGGCAACCACGGTGAAGATTCGGTCCTGGCAGCGCCAGCCGGCCCTGCTCCAGTGCCGAAGGCTTGCGCCATCGACGAGCCGGATTGCGAAGCTTGCCAATAAGCCGAGCCGGTAGGCGCTGAAAGGCGCTTACCTGGATAACCCCCGATCGGTCCTCTGGATTGATCGGGGGTTTTCTTTTGCCTGGAGGAATGTGGTGACTGGTCTGACGCCTTCGCGGGCAAGCCTCGCTCCTACGGGATCGCGCTGTTCATCTGAACGACGCATATCCTGCAGGAGCGAGGCTTGCCCGCGAAAGGGCCGGCACAAACAACCCAAGCCCCAGAGAAAAATCCCGCCCATAAAAAAACCCCTCTTTCGAGGGGTTCTTTTTGCAGCAATCAACCAACCAGCATCAGGTCATCTGAATGATGGTCTGCATGATGGTGCTTTGAGTCGAGATGGTCTTGGCGTTCGCCTGGTAGTTGCTCTGCGCCTTGATCAGGTCGACCAGTTCGCTGGTCAGGTTGACGTTGGACTCTTCCAGGGAGTTGGAGTGGATCTCGCCCAAGGTGCCGGTGTTCGGCGCATCGTAGCCCGGGATACCCGACGCGAAGGTTTCTTTCCAGCTGGTGCCGCCCACTGGCTGCAGACCTTGCTCGTTGGTGAAGCTGGCGAGCGAGATCTGGCCGATGGCCTTGGTCTGGCTGTTGCTGAAGTTGGCCAGCATCACACCGCTGCTGTCGATGGTCAGGTTGGTGATCTGGCCGGTGGCGTAACCGTTCTGCGAAGGAATCGAACGCGCGGTGTCGGCGTTGTACTGCGAGGTTTTGGCCATGGAGATTGTAACGACACCCGAGGTAGCGCCGTTCGGTGTCCACACGCCATTCTTTACGGTACCGGGAATCCAGCCGGTGACCGTCAGGTCAGGGCTGACGATCGGCGTCGGAACGGCCGGTGTGGTGACCGAAACCAGATTGCCCGAGGTATCGAACACCATGGTCGAAGCGACCGGCAGGTTCAGCGGAACCGCGGTAGGACTAGGGTCGGTGCCATTCGGGTTGCGACCATCAATCAGGGTGTAGGTTTTCCAGGTGTTCGCGCCCGTCTTCACCATGAATTGATCCATGATGTGCTCGTTACCCTGAGTGTCATAGATCTTGGTACTGAACTGCTTGGTGAAGGAGGCTTCTTTGGTCGGGTCGAACGGGGTGGCAACCTGATCGATAACCGGTGCGGTGGAGTTCAGGTTGATCGTCGACGACACCGTGGAGGTGTTTTTTGGCGCCAGGTTCGACGTGTCGATGCGCAGGTCAGTCAACACGCCATTGATGATCTTGCCATTGGCATCCACGCCATACCCCTGCAGACGCGCAGAGCCATCGCTGTTGGTGACGTAACCGTCCTTGTCGACCTTGAACGTACCGGCACGGGTGTAGGACAGAGAACCGTTGTCGTTCAGCACGAAGAAGCCGGAACCGTTGATGCCCATGTCCAGCACGTTGCCGGTGTTGTTGACGTCACCCTGGGTGAACTGCTGCGAAACGTTGGCCAGGCGCACACCGTTACCGATGACTTTGCTGCCCGAACCCAGCTTGGTGGCCGAGTAAACGTCTTCGAATTCCGCACGGGACGATTTGAAACCGGTGGTCGCGACGTTGGCGATGTTGTTGCCGGTCACGTCCAGTTGTTTGTTGGCTGCATAGAGACCGCTAAGGCCGATATTGAAAGACATATTCCACTCCTTTGTGCCGGGTTAGTCGGCTCTTACATACCAATGGTTTGTACTTTGGACAGGGCAACGCTGCCCAGCCCGGCCAGATTGAGCATCAACTCACCGCCGGTCTGGCTGATGGTCACGCTGGTAACGGTGGCCGGCAGGTAGGTGACCAGCGAAGTCGCCTTGCTGTCGTAAGTCGCCGTGGCGCCGAAGGTGTACGTACCCGCCTTGGCCACTTCGCCGGCATCGTTCTTGCCGTCCCAGATGAAGCTGGCGTTGCCGGCTTTCTGGCTGCCCAGGTCGATGGTGCGGATCACCTTGCCATCGGCATCGGTGATCTTGACCTTGACCGGATCGGCCGCCGAAGGCACGGCGACTGTGCCGGTGAAGCTCTTGGAGGTGTCGACCACCGCCTTGTCGCCCGGCGCGATGACCGAACGGCCCACCAGCGACGACGCCTGCAACGCCTGGGACGAGCTCAAGCTGCCCGCCAGGTTGGTCGCCAGGCCGCCCACGGTGTCATTGAGCGTGGTAATGCCTTCCAGGCTGCTGAACTGCGCCAACTGGGCAACGAACTCGCCGTTGTCCTGCGGCTCCAGCGGGTTCTGGTTCTTCAGCTGTGTCACCAGCAGTTGCAGGAACGCGTCCTTGCCCAGGGCCTTCTTGCCGGTGGCACTGTTCGTCGCGGACGCCAGGCCATCGGGAGTGGTGTTGGTCTTGATCGAAGAGTTGGCCAGGATGTCTTTGAGGCTAAGGCCGCTGGTGGTATCGGTAACACTCATCTGAGTCGCCCCTTATCACTGACCGAGGGTCAGGACCTTCTGCATCATTGTTTTGGCGGTGTTCATCATTTCGGCGTTGGTCTGGAACGAACGGCTCGCGGAAATCATGTCAGCCATTTCTTCCACCACGTTGACGTTCGGGTAGTAGACGTAGCCCTTGGCATCGGCCGCCGGATGGTTCGGTTCGTAGCGCGCTTCAAGATTGCTCTGGTCTTCGACCACGCCCAGCACTTGTACGCCCTGGCCCGCGGCGTCCTGGCTCTGGAACAGCGAATCGCTGCCGCCGCTCTGGCCCCCCTGGAACATGGTGGCGAACACCGGGTGACGAGCGCGGTAGGTCTGGTCGATGCTCGACGAGACGGTTTCGGCGTTGGCGATGTTACTGGCGACGGTGTTGAGGCGAGTGGTCTGGGCACTCATGCCGCTACCGGCGATATTGAAAACACTGGCTAGAGACATGACTTACTCTCCACGCAGGGCGGATATCAGCCCTTTGAATTTGCTGTTGAGCAGGGTGAAGCTCGCCTGGAAGTTGACCGCGTTTTCCGCGTAGTTCGACTGTTCCAGCTGGGCGTCCACGGTGTTCTGGTCGATCGACGGTTGCATCGGCGTGCGATACATCAGCGACTCGTCGCCATTGCCCAGGCCTTGCGCTTCGATATGACGGTTGTTGGTCATGTTCAAGGCGAAAGTGCCGTTCTTGGTTTTCTCGCTTTGCTCGGCGAGCACTTTCGAGAAGTCCAGATCCCGAGCCTTGTAGTTCGGGGTGTCGGCGTTGGCGATGTTGTTGGCCAGGACTTCGGCACGCTGGGCGCGGAAGCCCAGGGCCTGTTCGTGGATACCGAGCGCTTTATCGAAGCTGATGCTCATGTCGGGAAACCTTCGGGTGACCTGATTTTTCGTACGATGAACATAGCAAGCAGCGTGCCAATTCAGAAAAGCCCGTAAACCGGGGCTTTGCGGGCAGGGGCAAGGCGGCAATGCCAGAAAAGCGGCAACGGGTTTCCGCCGTCTGCCGCTTTTCTGCCGCTTCACACGCTCCGGAGAACACCACCTGACCCTGTGGTGAGGGGATTTATCCCCGCTCGGCTGCGCAGCAGTCGTAACGGTTTAACTTAGAAATGCCGGGGCCGCTTCGCAGCCCAACGGGGATAAATCCCCTCGCCACAGAGCTCACTCCTACAGGGGATCGGTGGCGGGTTTGAGAAATCATCAGGCAAAAAAAACGGGAGCCCCTGAGGACTCCCGTTTTTTGATGCTGCCAACAAATCACTTCGCCTGGTAAATGATCCCCGGGCTGCACTGGACCATCTGGTAATGGTCCGGCAATCCGTTCAGCGCTTCGGACGCGCCAAGGAACAGATAACCGCCCGGCTTCAACGTGCTGTGGATGCGCAACAGGATGTCTTTCTTCACCTCGGCGGAGAAGTAGATCAGTACGTTGCGGCAGAACACGATGTCGAACTTGCCGAGGCTCGCGTAGCTGTCCAGCAGGTTGAACGAGCGAAACTCCACCCGGCTCTTGATCGGCGCCTTGATCGCCCAGCGCCCCGGCCCTTTCGGGTCGAAGTAACGCTGCAGGCGCTCGGGCGACAGACCGCGACCGATAGCCAGGCTGTCGTACTCGCCGGTCTTGCAGTTGGTCAGCATGGTGCCGGACAAATCAGTGGCGACGATCTGCACGCCCATCTTCAACTGGCCCATGTTGACCCGCTCGAACTCGTCGATGGACATCGACAGCGAATACGGTTCCTGCCCCGACGAGCACGCCGCCGACCAGATCCGCAGACGCTGGCCGGGAGCTGCCTTGATTGCTTCGGGCAGCACCTTGTTCTTCAAGACTTCAAACGGATAGGTGTCACGAAACCACAGGGTTTCGTTGGTCGTCATGGCATCCACCACCATCTCGCGCAAACCGCTGCGCGGCTGGGTCTGGATGCGCTGGACCAGCTCACCCAGGGACTTGATGCCTTGCTGCTCCATCAGTTTGTTGAGACGGCTCGAGACCAGGTACTGCTTGTTTTCACCGAGCAAAATGCCACAGGCTTTTTCCAGGAAGACCCGGAACTGTTCGAAATCCAAATTACCCGTAGACAATGATGCCGCCTCTTAAATCGTATTGACCGCCAGGGGCAGAAGGCCCCTAGCTGATATCTGCTGCTTTGATCCGGTCGACTACCCGGGATGCCAGGTCATCAGGACGGAATTTGGCCAGGAAGTCATCGGCACCGACTTTCTTGACCATCGCCTGATTGAACACACCCGACAACGAAGTATGCAGGATGATATGAAGCTTTTGCATGCGAGGGTCGTTGCGGATTTCGGCCGTCAGGGTGTACCCGTCCATTTCCGGCATCTCGATGTCGGAAATCATCATCAGGAACTCTTCTTCCGGCTTCTTGCCCTCGTCGACCAGCTTGCGCAGGTAATCCAGCGCTTGCCGTCCGTCGTTCAACGCCACCACTTCGACACCGACCGTCTGCAGGCAACGCGTGACTTGCTTGCGCGCCACCGACGAGTCATCGACCGTCAGTACCCGCAGCGACAGTGCCTTGTGCTGGGTCTCGACATCGACCACACCGACGGAAATCGCTTCCGGTGTCGGCGCCACTTCCGCCAGGACCTTCTCGACGTCGATGATTTCGACTAACTGATTGTCGACCCGAGTCACAGCCGTCAGGTAATGATCGCGTCCTGTGCCCTTGGGAGGCGGATGAATCTCTTCCCAGTTCATGTTGACGATGCGTTCGACCGAGCGCACCAGGAAACCCTGGGTCTTGGTGTTGTACTCCGTGATGATCACGAAGGGATTGCTTTGATCTTTAAGCGCTCCGGAACCGGTCGCCATTGCCAGATCAAGGATCGGAATGGTCGCCCCCCGGATATTTGCCACACCGCACACGACAGGATTGGACTTGGGCATCAGGGTCAGCTTGGGGCATTGCAGCACCTCGCGAACCTTGAAAACGTTGATCCCATACAGCTGCTGGCCGTCGAGACGGAACAGCAACAGCTCCAGACGATTCTGCCCTACCAGTTGCGTGCGCTGGTTTACCGAATCCATTACACCAGCCATGCCCAGACTCCTACACCAACGCTAAGTGTGTTGCGACGCACATTCATCACTAAACGGCACGGCGCTTGCTTTTTAACTCTTATGAACACAGAACCGACATTTTTCCGACACCTGACATCGCCTTTTCGCAGACTGCTCTGTGCAATGTCGGCTGTTTGCCTGTTCAACGCTGGCAGCCCTGCCCTTGCTGACGCGGTTACCTTGCCTGACATGCTTATCGGCGTCACCCAGGGCTTTCTTGAATTCACCGTAGAAGACTATCTGGCTACCAGTCAAACGGAAGGTCGCTACGAAATCCAGGTCAACCAGCTCGATCCGCGACTGCGCATGCCCATGTGCGACAAGGAATTGACAGCCAGTCTCGAGAGCCCGGCCAAGCCGCTGGGCCGGGTCACGGTCAAGGTTCGCTGCGAGGGAACCTCCCCCTGGACGGTGTTCGTACCCGCTCAAGTCCGCCTGTTTCGCGACGTCGTGACCACTGCTCGCCCGCTGCGCCGCGCCGACATTGTCGAGCCCGCTGACGTGCTGCTGCGCGAACGCGATGTCAGCCTGATCAACCAGGGTTACCTGACGACCCTCGACCAGGCGATCGGCCAACGACTTACCCGACCAATGGTCACGGATCAGGTGATTACCCTCGTCCACCTCGAACAGGCAGAAGTCATTCGCAAGGGCGATCAGGTGGTCATTACCGCCCGCAGTGGTACGCTCAGCGTGCGAATGCCCGGCGAAGCAATGTCCAACGGCGGCATGAGCGAACAGATTCGCGTGAAAAACCTCAACTCCAAGCGGGTCATCAAGGCGCAGGTCACCGCGCCGGGTCAGGTGGAAGTGTCTATGTAGGCACCCTTTCCTGAAGAAGTGGCGTTGCCCGAGGCTGTTCCCTAAACTGTGCCGCATGCAGGAGAAGTGCTGGCGCATGCAGGCTCATTGATAAATGGGTCTAAAGTTTTCACAGGGAGAGCCGAAAACATGGCAAGCGTCCAAATACTCAGAGGTTTTTTACCATGGTCATCGATTTCAGCCGTTTGAACAGTTCCTCGTCACTTACGGGCAGTACACGTACCAGCGTTGCCAAGGAAACCGCCGAAGCCGGCAAATCCGCGCCGCTGAATACCCCGGCCGAACAGGCCAGTACCGTCAAAAGCGGGGAATCGGTACACCTCAGCAATGAGGCTCAACAGTTGCAACAGGTCACTGACAAGCTGCGCGATCAGCCTGCCGTCGACAAAGCCCGCGTGGCCGAGTTGAAAGCAGCGATTGCCGATGGCAGCTACAAAGTCGACAGCAACCGTGTAGCCAGCAAACTGCTCAACTTCGAAGCCCAGCGCTAGGCTACGGCCCGCGCCAGGCTTTTGGACGCTTAAAACCCAAGGCCAGCCATGCACGACACTAATTTACTGCAACTGATCACCGACGACTTTGCTCCAGCGCAACATTTGCTGGAGTTACTGCAAACCGAGTCCCTCGCCTTGCACGGTCGTGACATGCCACTGCTCGAAGAAATTCTGGCGCAGAAACAGGCATTGATCATTCTGCTCGAACAGCATGGCCGCAAGCGCAGTGAAATCCTCGCCAGCCTCAATCTGCCGCTCAATCGCAACGGTCTGGAGCAACTGGCCAGCCATTCGAGCATCGGCGAAGAGTTGCTGGCGCAGAGCGATGTGCTGACCGACCTTCTGGCTCAATGCCAGGCGGCGAACGCCAATAATGGCCAGTCGATCCTGGTCCAGCAGGCCGCCACGGCCAACCAGCTGAAAATCCTCACCGGCGGCGAACCGCCAGCCCTTTATGATGCCCGCGGATCAACCGCCAAGCTTGCGAAGCCACGCCCGCTCAGTCAGGCTTGAGCCTTCCAATGACCACGCCCTATCAAGACTCGCAACATGCTGGCAATATACTGGCCAGCCGTAGTCATATTTTGTCTGGAGATTGATGAACCGTGTCCAATGCCTTAACCGCGGAAGATGCCCCGCAGCCACCCAAGGTGCTTACCACGCCTTTGGAAATCTCCGGCAACCTGCGCCAACTGCAAGAAAGCCATGATCCACTGATCATCACGTTCCATGAGCGCACCCAGCGTTTCCAGAGCTATCTGGTGGACGTGGACCGCGAAGGCCGCACCATGGCGCTCGACGAAATGATCCCGCGTGACGGTGAGCGTTTCCTCCTGGCCGGCGAACCGTTCAAGGTCGAAGGCTTTCACGAAGGCGTACGCATTGCCTGGGAAAGCAACGGCCAGTTGACCATCGACGAATCCGGCGACAGTCGCTGCTATCGCGGCCCGCTGCCGGATGAAGTGGTCTATCACCAGCGCCGCAATGCATTTCGTGCGGCATTGAAGCTGGCCCAGCTGGTCAGCGTCGAACTGGACGGTGAAAAGCTCAAGGCACCGATCAGCGGCAAGCTGCTGGACATTTCCGCCACCGGCTGCAAGTTGCGCTTCGAGGGTGACATCACCGGCAGCCTGCAACTGGGCCAGGTCTACGACCGTTTCTCCGCCGCCCTGCCCTTTGGCAAGATGACGGCACCGGTCGAACTGCGTTATCTGCATTTCGAAGAAAGAATCTCCACCACCTTCGCCGGCATCCGCTTTCATAACATGAGCGGCCTGGTGCAGCGTCAGGTCGAGCGGTTCGTCTATCAGCTTCAGCGCGAAGCGCGACGCTTCGACAAAGACGACATGTAATTCGAAGCGGCATGAAAAACGGGCAGTCCCTTGCGGTGACTGCCCGTTTTTTTATGCCCGGGTTTTAAGGCCTGGCCTCGGTGAAGCTTTGCTCACGACCCGTGTCCGGGTCTTCCGGAGAGCGAGGGGTTTCTGTCTCGGTCTCTGGTTCAGGGCTCGGCTCAGGATTGACCGGGCTCTGCATCTGGTCCTGCACCACTTGTTCATCGACACGCGGGTCAAGGCACGCCACCAGCGGCGAACTCGACATACTGTCCGGCATGGCGACGTGATGCAGCGGCGCGTCGTCCACCTGGTGCAGGTTGGTCACCGCTTTCGGACGGATTCGCCACACCAGCACCAACGCGAAGAAACTGAAGAAGGCGTAGAGCATCTGGCTGCCGAACATCTTCATCAGCACCCCGGCGACCAGCGGCCCGATACTGGCGCCGACACCGTAGGTCACCAGCAGCATCGCCGTCAGCGACACCCGGCGATCGCCCTCGACGTGGTCGTTGGAGAACGCCACCGCCAATGGATACAGGCAAAACTTCACCAAAGCACAGAGGAAGCCGGCGATAAACAGCACCTCCAGCGGCACTTGTTTCATGATCGCCAACGGCAAGGCGGCAACGGCGAGGAAAAGCGCAAAGCAGCGGATCAACAGCGCCCTGTCATAACGGTCGGACAGCCAGCCCAACGGCCACTGCACCAGCAGGCCGGCAAAAATGCAGCTACCCATGAACAGACCGACCTGCTCCGTGGACAACCCTTGCTGCGAGGCATACAGCGGCGCCAGACCGTAGAACGAACCAATGATCAGCCCTGCCCCCAGCACCGTACTCAACGACTGCGGTACGCGCTTGATGAAGAACCGCGGTTCCATCGGCGCCGGGTGCAGAGGCGCCGGGTGAATCCGCCGCGTCAGGGCCACCGGCACCAGGCACAGGGCAAAGCACAGGGCGACCAGCATCAACAGCTCCAGACCGAGCGCCGGGTGCATGACCAGAATCAATTGCCCCAACACCAGACCCAGATAGGACGCGATCATGTAACCGCTGAACACCGTTCCGCGTTGCGAGGCTTCGGCCTGCTCATTGAGCCAGCTTTCGATGACCATGTACTGGCACATCATGCCGAGGCCGACGATGACCCGCAAAAAGATCCAGGCAGGCAGCCAGTCCACCAGGCCATGGCCCAGCACCGCCGCCCCGACGATCCCGGCGCAGGCCGAATAGGCACGGATGTGCCCGACCCGGGCAATCAACCGGTGACCGATCTTGCCCCCCAGCACCAGGCCAAAATAGTTGGCCGCCATCAGCGCACCGACCCACAGGCTGTCGACATGGTCGGCCGCCAGGCGCAAGCCCAGGTAAGTACTCAGCAAGCCCGAGCCGATCAACATCATCAGCGAGGCAAAATACAGCGCTCGAAAGGGTTTCCAGATTTGGCGCATCGGCGTTCCGAGCGGCTCCTTGCGGTGAGAAACGGGCTATCCGCAAAGATAGCCCGAAGACGAAGGTTCGTCAGGCCTGGGCGGCCAGGACACGGCGCTCCCAGGGGGTAATTTCATCAAAGAAGCTGGTCAACTCCAGGGTCTTCGAAGCGACGTAGCCTTCGATGAACTCCTTGCCGAACAGTTCCTTCGCCAATTGGCTACGTTTCAGACGTTCGAGGGCGGCATGCAAGGTACACGGTAACGAAAGATTATCCGGCACCTCGAACTCACCCTGGATCGCTGCGCTCGGCTCCAGCGCGTGTTCAATACCGTACAGCCCCGCTGCCAGGCTCGCGGCGATCGCCAGGTACGGATTTGCATCCGCCCCCGGCAAGCGGTTCTCGACCCGACGAGCGGCCGGCGAACTGGCCGGAATCCGTAAACCGGCCGCACGATTGTCGTGGGACCAGCAGGCATTGTTGGGTGATGCGAACGGATGGCACAAGCGCTGATAGGAATTTACGTTCGGCGCAAACAACGCGGTGAAATCCGCCATGCCCGCCTGCTGGCCGCCGATGAAGTGACGGAAGGTCGCGGTCGGTTCACCGGCCTCGTCGCTGAACACGTTCCGCCCGCTGCCGATCTCGACGATGCTTTGGTGAATATGCATCGAACTGCCCGGCGTGTGCGCCAGCGGCTTGGCCATGCAGACCACAGTCAGGCCGTGCTTGAGCGCGACTTCCTTGAGCAGATGCTTGAATAGGAACGTCTGGTCGGCCAGCAGCAGCGGATCGCCGTGCAGCAGATTGATCTCGAACTGGCTGACGCCCATCTCGTGCATGAACGTATCGCGCGGCAAACCGAGTGCCGCCATGCATTCGTAGACTTCACTGAAGAACGGGCGCAAGCCGTTGTTGGAGCTGACGCTGAACGCCGAATGGCCATCCTCGCGCCGACCGTCCAGGCCCAGCGGCGGCTGGAACGGTTGCGTCGGGTCGGTATTGGGCGCGAAGACAAAGAACTCCAGTTCGGTCGCTACCACGGGCGCCAGGCCAAGTGCCGCATAACGTGCGATCACCGCCTTGAGTTGGCCACGGGTCGACAGATTCGAGCTCTGGCCGGTCAGCTCGTCGGCATCGCAAATGGCGAAGGCACGTGGTTGCTTGCTCCAGGGCAAGCGGTGAATCTGCGCGGGATCGGGCACCAGCGCCAGGTCGCCGTCATCGCTGCCGTAAAAACGCGCTGGCGGATATCCGCCCATGATGCATTGCAGCAGCACACCCCGCGCCATCTGCAACCGCCGTCCTTCGAGAAACCCCTCGGCCGTCATGACCTTGCCACGGGGCACGCCATTCAGGTCCGGCGTAACACATTCAATCTCATCAATGCCCGTCAGTCGCTGCGCGAGTGAACGCTGGCCATCGGTTGTCATGACGCAATCCTTTGTTGTTGTGCAAGCCGCGAACGGCGACCGTACAAAATAGGCTCCGCCTGTTCGGAATATCAAGCACTCAACTGACAAATAACCTCGCTCTCTGTGGGAGCTGGCTTGCCAGCGATGGCGTCCAGAAGATCGACGCAGAATCCAAAGGCCCCATCGCTGGCAAGCCAGCTCCCACAGGATTTTTGCGCTCAGGGCAGATAAAGGCTGAACACGCCGCCGCCCAACGGGCCGCCATTGCTGATTTCGGTGCGTCCGCCGATGCCGTTGCGCTGATGCAACGCGGCAATCCGCCCGGCGAAATACAACCCCAGGCCGGTGCTGCCGCTGCTGTGGTTGATGCCCTGCACGTAATCGGCCTGACGCTCGATCATTTCCGTCGGGTATCCGTCGCCATCATCGTTGATCGTTAGCACCAGTTGCCCGGCCTCATCGCTGACGCTGATCAACACCGCATGCCGGGCATAACGGATCGCGTTGTTGATGCAATTGCCCAGTACCGACGCAATCAGCTCCCGGTCGAAGAAACCCAGCGGGCTCAGCGGGTCCACTTCGTAGGTCGCCATGATGCCGCGGCTGGCGAACACGTCCTGGTGACAGGCCAGCTGCGCTTCGATGAAATCATCGAGTTCGTGATAAGCCGGTTGCAACGGCATCTGATTGACGCCGAGCTTGTACAGCCCCAGCAACTGCACGAGCATGCCGTTGAGGTGGGCGAACTCGAATTCGATCACGCCCTGCTCCGGGGTGTGTCGCGTCGGGTCGGGCAGGCGCGCCAGCCATTGGCTGTGGGCCTGCATCAACATCGCCAGCGAGTTCTTCATGTCATGCACGGTGGAAGCGATCACCGTGGAGAAATCCAGTGCCGGGTCGTTTTGGGTCATGCGCCGAACGCCTTGATTTTCAGTTTCTGGTAACGCGCATACCGCGCGTCGGTGTCGGGCATCAGGCCGACCGTTTTCAGGCAGGCCCGACATTCTTCGAGTTCCGCCGACGCCACGCTGGTGTCGGTGCCGTGCAGCAGCGACTGCGCCATGTTCAGCGCGATACTGATGTTTTTCGGTTGCATCGCCAGGGCTTTGCGGAACGCCGCCCGCGCCTCCACCAGGTTGCCGGTCTTGTACACCCGCACGCCTTGACGGTTGAGTTCCGCCGCATCGTTGCCGGAGTTGAGGATGGTCGGGTCGTCGGTCAGTTTGGCGATGTTTTTCATCACGGTCGGATCGTCGCCGTAGATTTCCACGCAGTTTTTCAACATCGAGGCGCCGGCATCGGCCTGACCGAGCATTTGCAACTGCTTGGCCACCAACAGCGCCGCTTCGGCACTCATGAACTGCTCCATGCCATCCAGGCGCAGCATGGCTTGCTCGGTGAGCTTTTCCGCGGTTTCGGCATCGTTGAGCAACAGGCTGGTGGCCTTCATCAGCCGCGCACGAATCTGCAGGCCAGGGTCGGATGGGTTTTCCTTGGCCACGGCACTCAGCGTGGTGTTGATCTCCAGCCGCGTGCGGGTATCCAGGCCTTTTTCGCTGCCCTTGCTGATCAAGGCATGGGCCAGGCCGAGGTTACTTTCAGCATCCTTGAAGCGTGACTGGGCGCCTTGGCTGACCGCCTGTCGATAAGCCTTGGACGCCGTGTCGAAATCTTCGTTGGCCATCGCCAACTTGCCCAGCAACGCCTGGCGGCGCACGGCCAGCGGCGACAAGCGAATCGCCTCCTCCAATACCTGCTGCGCTGCCTTGGTGTCGCCTTCGGCAACCAGTACATCGGCCATGCCGTCGTACAGCGCCGGCATCATCGGGAATACTTTCAGGGCTTTTTCGTAGACGCCCTTGGCCTGACTGACCTGACCGCGCTTGAACAGCAACTGGCCCAGCCCGGCAAACGCCCACGGCAATGGCCGATCGGCAATGATGCCGTCGTAGAGACGCTCCAGCGCCTCATTCTGATTCAAGTCACGCAGGGCATCGGCGCGGTAGCGCAGGCACAGCGGCGAATAGCGGATGTCCTGTTTGCACAGGGCGATGCAGGCATTGAGCACTTCGACCGGCTTGCCGCGATCGAGCGCCTGCAGGATCGGCTTGAGCAAGGTCTTGCGCTGCTCCAGACGCTCCAGGCGCTGAGCCAGGCCCGAGCGGTTGAACGGTTTGGTCAGGTACGCATCGGGTTCATGCTCCAGGGCGCTGAGTACCATCGCCTGGCTGGTCTCGGCAGTGACCATGACAAACACGGCTTCATGGCTGATCAGCTTTTCGACCATCAGGTCTTCGAGCACCTGCTGACCGTTCTTCTTGCCGTCGCCGAGGTGGAAATCCTGCAGGATGAAATCGTAGGACTTCTGCGAACACATGCGCAGCGCCTGCTCGCCGGTGTCGGCGGTGTCCACGTCCTTGACGCCCAGCTCACGCAGCATGGAACGGACCGAACTGCGGAAATCGGAGAAATCATCGACGATCAGAAAACGCTTTTGGTGATACGACAGCATCGAAGATTTCCAGGCAATTTTAAGAAGAAGATCATGACTGTCCGGGTTATCGGCCAGCAGGGTCATTCACTTGAAGAAATGGGAATGCATTTGCGCAGCTGGAGTCCAAATTTCAAAGGGCTGCGCAGACGCGCTAAATAATTGAAGGTGCTATCGAAAAACGGGATTATCCTGATTTATTGCAAAGCGCCAGCTCCCGCCCCGGGCCAGGACGCTCCCGTCGTTGGCAAAGGCAGAAGTCATGACCACCACTCCCGATCGCTCGATACCTCCTAAAGAGCGAAAGACCCTGCGCCCCAGTACCCTGGACTTTCCGGTGGTGGGCATTGGCGCGTCGGCGGGCGGCCTGCAAGCCATCAAGCTTTTCTTCGAAAACATGCCTCATGACAACCGCATGGCGTTCGTGATCATTCTTCATCTCTCCCCCGATCACCAGAGCATCGCCGACAGGATCATCCAGGAATCGACGCAGATGCCGGTGCTGCAAGTCACCGAAACGGTGTCCATCGAGAAAAACCACGTTTACGTCATTTCACCGGCGCAACGCCTGTCGATGAACGATGGCTTTCTTGAAGTCAGCGCCTGCGAGACGCGGGAAAGCCGCCATGCCTCGATTGATTTGTTCTTCCGCGACCTGGCGGATGTGCACCGGGAACGGGCTTTCTGCGTAGTGCTGTCCGGCACCGGTTCCGACGGCGCTGTCGGCCTGTCGCGAATCAAGGAACAGGGCGGCGTCGCGCTGGCCCAGGCGCCGGAAGACGCCGAGTTCGACGGCATGCCTCGCGCCGCCATCGACACCCGTATGGTTGACCTGGTCCTGCCGGTGGTTGAAATGCCGCAAAAGCTGCTGGAGCTGTGGCGCAACTCCCAGGAAATCAGTTTGCCCACCCCCAACGACCCCGAATTACAGACCATTGCTGCCGTTTCCGAACGCGAAGCGCTGGTGGCCGAACAAATGCTGCACGACATTCTTATTCAGTTGCGCACCGGCACCGGCCATGATTTCAAGCACTACAAACGCGCCACGGTATTGCGCCGGATCGAACGGCGGATGCAGGTCACGGCCCAGCCGGACCTCGCGGCCTACTATCGTTACCTGCAAGACAATCCGGAAGAAACCAAGGCCCTGCTCGGCGACATGCTGATCGGCGTGACCAACTTTTTCCGCGACCGCGAAGCCTTCGAAGCGCTGGAGCGCGATGTCGTGCCGCAACTGGTCAGCGCCGCCGTGTCAGCGCAACCCGAGAAGGAAGAAATCCGGGTCTGGTCCGCCGGCTGCTCCACCGGTGAGGAAGCCTACAGCCTGGCCATGTTGCTCAGCGACCAGTTGCAACTGGACGCCAGCGCGGCGTCGATGCAGCTGTTTGCCACCGACATTGACGAACGCGCCATCAGCGTCGGCCGTGCCGGGGTGTATCCGCAAGCGATCGTGACCGACGTGCCGCCAACGCGACTGCGGCATTACTTCCTCAAGGAAGACGATCACTATCGGATCCGCAAGGAAATCCGCGAAAAGGTCCTGTTCGCCAAACACAGCCTGCTGTCCGATCCGCCGTTCTCGCAGATCGACCTGATTGTGTGCCGCAACCTGCTGATCTATCTGGATCGCGAAGTGCAGCGTGAAATCCTGCAGATGTTCCACTTCGCCCTGCGACCGGGCGGTTTCCTGTTTCTCGGTTCTTCCGAAAGTGCCGACGCGTGTCATGAACTGTTCGCCCCGGCGGACAAACGCAACCGGATCTTCCGCGCCAAGACCGGCACCGCCAACAGCCGTCGCACCCCGACTATGCCCCGCGGCGGCTACGTGCGGACCAATGTTTCCCAGCAGCCTGCGCAAAGCAGCGTGCAGCGCAAACTGTCTTTCGCTGATATCCATCAACGTGCCATAGAGCAGTCCGCGCCACCGAGCGTGATCGTCGATGCCAACGCCGACATCCTGCACATGAGTGAAAGTGCCGGGCGCTTCCTGCGACATGTCGGTGGCGAGCTGTCGCGCAACCTGCTGACACTGATCCTGCCGGAACTGCGCCTGGAACTGCGCACCACACTGTTCCAGGTCCAGCAGAACGCGCTGTCGGTCAAATCCCGGGAGGTGCCGATCAAGCGAGATGAGCGGCGTTACCTGATCAATCTGGTCGTTCATCCCTACAAGGACGAAGGCTCGGACAGCGAGTACGCGCTGGTGATTTTCGAGGAGGTCGAAATCGACCCTTCAGAACTGGCGGCGACCACCGTGCTGCAGAACGAAAACCAGGTGCTGTCCAACCTCGAACGCGAACTGCAACGCACCAAGCTGCATTTGCAGGACACCATCGAACAGTCGGAAATTTCCAGCGAAGAACTCAAGGCCTCCAACGAGGAAATGCAGGCGATCAACGAAGAACTGCGCTCGGCCACCGAAGAACTGGAAACCAGCAAGGAAGAGCTGCAGTCGATCAACGAAGAATTGCTGACGGTCAATTTCGAGCTGAAAACCAAGGTCGAAGAAACCGACAAGATCAACGATTACCTGACCAACCTGATCGCCTCCACCGACATTGCCACCGTGTTTGTCGACCGTGCCATGCGCATCAAGTGGTTCACCCCGCGTGCCACCGACATCTTCAGCATGTTGCCGGTGGATACCGGACGTTCCCTGCTCGATATCACCCATCGCCTGGATTACGACAACCTGGCCGGTGACGCGGCGCTGGTGTTCGAATCGCTGAACATGATCGAACGCGAAGTCAGCAGCTCCGACAACCGCTGGTACATCGCCCGACTGTTGCCTTATCGCTCCAGCGAAGACCACATCGACGGCACCGTGCTGACCTTCATCGACATCACCAAGCGTCGGGCCGCCGAAGAAGAGCTGCGCCTGGGCGAAGAGCGCATGCGCCTGGTCGCCGAAAGCACCCGCGACTACGCGATCATCACCCTCGATGAACAGGGTGTGATCACCAGTTGGAACAAAGGCGCGGAGTTGATTTTCGGCTACAACAAGGCCGAGGCCGAAGGCGCTTACTACGACTTCATTTTCTCCGCCGAGGACCGAGCGGCGGGTGTGCCGGAAAACGAATTGCTGGCCGTGCGCAACCATGGCCGCAGCGAAGATGAACGCTGGCATCTGCACAAGGATGGCAGCCGCTTCTATTGCAGCGGCGAAGTGACCCTGCTCAGCGGCGACAACCTCAAAGGCTATGTGAAAATTGCCCGGGACCTGACCGGCCACAAACGCCAGCACGAAGCACAGAGCCAGGAATTGGCCGAAACCCGCAACACCAATTACCTCAAGGATGAGTTCTTCGCGGTCATGTCCCATGAACTCAAACATCCGCTGAACCTGATCCAGCTCAACGCCGAACTGCTGCGGCGCTTGCCGGTGACCAAGTCGTTGGCTCCGGCCGCCAAGGCGGTCAACACTATTTGCGACGCGGTCAACAGCCAGGCGCGGATCATCGACGACCTGCTGGATGTGGCCCGGGTCCGGACCGGCAAGCTCAAGTTGCAACCGGTCGCCGTCGACCTCGCCAGTGTGCTGCGCGATGTCTACACCGTCGTGCTCAATGACCAGCATGACGTCACCGTCGAACTGTTGCTGCCAGCCGATGCGTTATGGGTCCAGGCCGACCCGACGCGCCTTGAGCAAATCATCTGGAACCTGGTAAACAACGCCCTGAAATTCACCCCGCCCAAAGGCCGCGTGCAATTGATCGCCAGCCAGTCCGGGGCCATGGTGCGGCTGGACATCAAAGACAACGGCGCCGGCATCGCCCCGGAAAACCTCGAGCATGTCTTTGACCTGTTCAGCCAGGCTGAAAAACAACACATCACTCACAACCGTGAAGGGCTGGGAATTGGCCTGTCGCTGGTACGGCAGTTGGCCGAGGCGCAACGCGGTACGGTCGAGGTGAGCTCTGCCGGGGTAGGCACGGGCTGTACGTTCACCGTCTACTTGCCACTGGCCACGACCCATGGCGAAGCACAGCCCGTCGCGGGCGTCGAGGATGCTTCCGGAAGACTCAGCGGGTTGACGATCCTGTTGGTGGACGACTCCGCAGACGTGCTGGAAACCCTGAAAATGCTGCTGGAGATGGAAGATGCGCAAGTGATTGCCTTTGACCGGCCCGTGGCAGCGCTGGACGCGGCGAAAAGCACCCGGTTCGACCTGATCATCTCGGACCTCGGCATGCCGATCATGAACGGCCACGAGCTGATGAGCGCACTGCGTCAGTTGCCGCTCGCGAGGGATGTCCCGGCCATCGCCCTGACTGGCTACGGCACCAGCAGCGACATTCAGAAGTCGCGGCAATCTGGCTTTGACCAGCACATCGGCAAACCGGTGTCCTACGATGACCTGATCAGCACCATCGAGACCCTGCGACGCCAACGCTGAGTCGCGCTCAGTTCAGATAGTCGCGCTGCACACAGGCGCGCCAGTCGATCGCCTGCCTGAGTCGTTCCTTGTGAGCGGTCCAGACCGTGGGATCAACCCTGGTGGAGCGCATCAATACGAGCATGGCCTCCTTGGCGGCCAGATACTCTGACCAGGCATCCTCAGACCTGAGCTTCAAGCGTTCACGCTCGGTCATCTCCATTCGGCGCAACGCGATGACCGACTCATCGGTGATCACCGGCCCCAACGTCAGTTGCACCCGGTGCGGCGCGACGAACGCCTGAGTGTCCGCCACAATCTCCCTCGCCCGCTGGGTCCCCCACTTCAATGCTGCGCAGTAAGGCTCACCGACGTTGCGGTCATGATGTTCCTCGCAAATCGGCCAGCCATCAGCGCCGTAGACACCTAAAAAAACCTGGGTAACCCCTTCAACACTGACCCGCGCATGCACCTCGATCTGCACACCGTTGCCCAGCACCTCTTCGTGAGTGTGCAGAGGCAGTCGCATGTTGGTCCATAACCAGAATTGGGCGCCTCTGCGTCGCATCGATTTCGCTCCTTGAGTTGTCTCTGGAGTAAGGCACAGCAATGGGCGTCTTTCCAATGTTGGTCGTCGGGTGATTGCCCATGAAAAAGCCCCGCCGGATGCAGGATCCTGGCGGGGCTTTTTTGTCAGCCGAAGGGCTGGAATTTGATGGTGTCCCAGGGCAGGTTCGAACTGCCAACCTTCCCCTTAGGAGGGGGATGCTCTATCCAATTGAGCTACTGAGACACAAGTCGTCCGCGAGAAAACGCGGTGCGATGGACGGCGTGCATGTTAACGGGCGGGTCTGCGTTTGTCATGTCGTCCTTAGCGCTTTTTAAGTGTAGGCAGGCGCCCCTCGACTGCGAGAGATTTGTTTACCGTGCAAATTGCATCACCGCAAAAAGCCATCATTGCAAATTGCAATGATGGCACTTCTGATGAATACCCTAATTTGTTGTTTTTAAAGGATTTAATAGGCGTTAAACTCTTGGCACGTCGGGTGCTTTAGCTGTTCTCAAAGAACAACGGAGGCCAGCCTCATGAACAGCGCCCTTTTACTCTCGAACGCGATCGCTCTGGCGGTCTTGCTGGGTTTTCACTTTTCCCCCGAGAGCGGCGCCGAGCCGGTCGCCCAACGCATGCCCCATTACCTTCAAGTACAGAGGGCGCCGCAATTGGCAGTGCTGAGTGATCAGCACGGCTTTGTCAGTCAGGAAGTGAGCCAGGAAAATATCCTGCTGCCGGCGCAATCTTCACAACGCCTGGTATTTTGAACAATCCCCTTCAGGAGCACAGCATGTCCAAATCAGCCGCAGGATTTTTCGTCCTTGCCCTACTGAGCGGCATTCTTCATTTGTCACTGGTCCAGGACTCGATTGTCACCCTGCCCCTGATTGCCTGCGGTGTTTTCAGTGCGCTGTTCGTGCTGGCGCTGGTCGCTGGGCGCAAGATCAAGTTTGATCCGGTCTTGCGCTGACGCGCAACAGACTCAACAGACGGGCAGCACAACGCGCAGCTGCCCTCTCGTAATCATCCGCCGCCTCCCCCTTCGAAGCGTTTCGCCTGCAGACGCTCAAGTAAATCAGTCTGCCATCCATCCTGAAATAGCCCTTATGCCGTGGTTGCCACTAGTAAATCGGCCATTTGCCACTATCCTGTAAAGGTAAGGAATCGTGATCGACTCCGCATAGCATGTACCTTCAGGTGTCTTCGGACATTACCTGTCGGGCTACAGGACGCGGCCAGAGAGGCGGATGGAGCAGACTTTTCAAACCAGTCCGCATTTCTGATAATTGGTGCTGGCATAACGCCGGCATCCGGTTCAATATTTGTCACAGAATTGACGCCAATGAACTGGCTTCTTTGAGGCATGATGCGAGCCTCTATCAATTCAGGTTGAACATTTGGCCAGAGTCCTTGTCCTATCAGACATCGTGCGGCCAATCCCGAGAACCGCTCCCCTGAACTAACCGGTTAAATATATGCGCCCATTGAAACAGGCAATTTATTCCAGCCGTACGGCTGACAAGTTCGTCGTACGTCTGCCAGACGGAATGCGTGAACGCATTGCCGAGGTGGCTCGCAATCATCATCGCAGCATGAACTCCGAAATCATTGCGCGCCTTGAGCAGAGTCTTATTCAGGAAGGCGCGCTGGGCGAAGAGTTGAGCATGCGCCTGGACAGCCCGGAGCTGTCACTGCACGAACGCGAACTGCTGCAACGCTTCCGCCAACTTTCCCATCGCCAGCAAAACGCACTCGTTTCGCTGATTGCCCATGACGCCGAAATGGCCGCAGACGCTTCCTGATTCATCCGAAAGCTCAAGCCAGCTAATTGCTGGCTTTTTTTTGCCTGAAATTCAGGCAAAAAAAACCCGCCGATGGCGGGTTTTTTTACGTCTGGAAATCAGAGCAGGAAGATAGTCGCCAGTCCCAGGAAGATGAAGAAGCCGCCACTGTCGGTCATGGCGGTAATCATCACACTGGCACCCATCGCCGGATCGCGCCCCATCTTCGCCAGGGTCATGGGAATCAACACCCCCATCAGCGCCGCCAGCAACAGGTTAAGCGTCATGGCCGCGGTCATCACCACGCCCAGCGACCAACTGCCATACAGCATGTAGGCGACAACACCGATCACCCCGCCCCACACCAGACCATTGATCAGGCCAACGGCCAATTCCTTGCGCATCAGGCGCGACGTGTTGCCGGTGCTCACCTGGTCCAGCGCCATGGCGCGAACGATCATGGTGATGGTCTGGTTACCCGAGTTGCCACCGATACCCGCTACGATCGGCATCAATGCCGCGAGCGCCACCAGCTTCTCGATCGAACCTTCGAACAAACCGATCACGCGGGAGGCAATGAACGCGGTGATCAGGTTCACCGCCAGCCAGGCCCAGCGGTTACGCAGGGATTTCCAGACCGACGCGAAAATATCTTCTTCTTCCCGCAGACCCGCCATGTTGAGAACTTCGTTTTCGCTCTCTTCACGAATCAGGTCGACCATTTCATCGATGGTCAGACGGCCGATCAGCTTGCCGTTCTTGTCGACCACAGGCGCCGAAATCAAGTCGTAACGTTCGAACGCCTGTGCGGCATCGTAGGCGTCTTCGTCCGGGTGAAAACTCACCGGGTCGCTGGCCATGACTTCCGAAACCTGTTTTTCCGGGTCATTGACCAGCAGACGCTTGATTGGCAACACGCCCTTGAGCACGCCGTCGTAATCGACCACAAACAGTTTGTCGGTGTGGCCCGGCAGCTCCTTGAGGCGACGCAGGTAACGCAATACCACTTCGAGACTGACATCCTCACGGATCGTCACCATCTCGAAGTCCATCAGCGCACCGACCTGCTCCTCGTCATAGGACAACGCGGAGCGAACGCGCTCACGCTGTTGACCGTCGAGGGTTTCCATCAGCTCGTGGACGACGTCTCGCGGCAGCTCGGAGGCCAGGTCAGCCAGTTCGTCGGCATCCATGTCCTTGGCGGCAGCCAGGAGTTCATGATCGTCCATGTCGGCGATCAGGGTTTCACGAACCGAGTCGGAGACTTCAAGCAGGATGTCGCCGTCGCGATCAGCCTTGACCAGTTGCCAGAGCGTCAGACGATCGTCCAGCGGCAAGGCTTCAAGAATGTAGGCGACGTCGGCGGAGTGCAGGTCATCGAGCTTGCGCTGCAGCTCGACCAGGTTCTGCCGGTGAACCAGGTTCTCGACCCGGTCGTGATGCGGGCCTTCCTGACGATGAGTCAGGTCTTCGACCACCCGCTGACGCTGCAACAGCTCAACGACTTGAGCGAGGCGGTCCTGCAGGCTTTCTTGCGTTTTCTTTACTTCAACTTCAGACATAGGCGAACTCCACTCCCAGCAGCGGGGCACGCCGGAAGGATCAATCAGTCAATTCATGATTGGAAAAACGGTTTACTGAGTTACTACTGGGTAAGTCCATGGAGGTATTCCACAAGCCCCGGCGGGGCTGACGGGCGCAATGATACACCGCCCGACGGTTTTAAACGTTAAAAAATCTCGGCTGAAACAAGCGCTTGCGAGACAAACCTGAGCGCCATCCTGATCCATGAAAATGCGACGACTCATTCTGAAAAGAAAACACACCACCCCTGAAAAATGTAACGGCTACCCTGAGTCAGACCGTCATGGAGGACGTTTGATGCTATTGAATGCACAGTATTTTTTGCTGATCGCCCTGCTCTGCCTGCCGCTCGAGGCATTTGCTGCAACCGTTCACCGATGCGAAGCAGCCAATGGTCGCATCACCTTCACCACATTGAGCTGTGGGGCCGGTGACAGCCTTTCGCTGCAGGAAGTGCGCACCTTTACTCCCGGCACCGCGGTAGCCCTTATGCCGGAAGCAGACACGCATGAAACATCGGGTATGAAAATCAAAAGGAGGGAGCCGACAGTCGTCGGCCAGGCCGAGGACAAATGCGGGAACGTGATTAATGCGCGGGAGCGACGGGAAGCAATCATCAATCAACGGGTGGTTGCCGGCATGAGTCAGCAGGATGTCGAAAGCGCACTCGGCAAGCCCGACAAGGTCACTGTTCGCAATTCGGCCACAAGCTATCGTTACGACACCAAGCGGGGTCGCAGTGCTCACGTCGAGTTCGATGAGAAAGGATGCACCAAGGGAAAAGCCAAAACCCAGACGGCAAAAAGCCCGCGTTAAACGCGGGCTTTTTGGTGTTTGGTGCACTCGACAGGATTCGAACCTGTGACCGCTCGGTTCGTAGCCGAGTACTCTATCCAGCTGAGCTACGAGTGCATTTGTGGTTTTATACCAGATCACAACTGGTTGAAGCCAAGTCATTCACATTACTGCAAACAACTCTTAAATGGTGCACTCGACAGGATTCGAACCTGTGACCGCTCGGTTCGTAGCCGAGTACTCTATCCAGCTGAGCTACGAGTGCATTTGTTGCCGCGCATTATAGGCCGTTTAATCTCTATGTAAAGCGCTTTTTTCTAGTAATTTCAACAACTTACCGAAGAAGCCAGATTACAACGTACTACGCAAATAATGGCGGAGAACGGGGGATTCGAACCCCCGACACCCTTTTGAGGTGTACTCCCTTAGCAGGGGAGCGCCTTCGGCCACTCGGCCAGCTCTCCGCAACACGGGGCGTATATTAACCAGCTTCTTCCCCGTTTGCAAACATAAAAAACGATAAAAATTAATGGCTTGGTTCTTCGTCCTTCTCTTTCTTTATACGCAGGTAAATTTCCTCACGGTGGACCGCAACCTCTTTCGGGGCGTTGACACCGATACGCACTTGATTTCCTTTGACGCCGAGCACGGTCACGGTGATTTCGCCATCACCAATAATCAGGCTTTCTGCGCACCGACGAGTCAGAATCAGCATACCTTTCTCCTCACGCATTTCATTTCAGGGACAACAGTCTGCAAAAAAAAGGCACTCGACCTACAACCTGAGCGGTCGCAGCCCTACATGCCTGAGTATTGACCAGCGCGAGCAAAAGAACAGCCTCGGGTCGCGCCATTCAAAAAAACAAAGGGCGCGGTCAGACCGCGCCCTTTGGCAAACGCATCACTCGCCCTGGCGGGCCGGTGCGTCCAGTTCGAAAGCCGTGTGCAGTGCGCGCACAGCCAGTTCCAGGTACTTCTCTTCGATCACCACGGAAACCTTGATTTCCGAGGTCGAGATCATCTGGATGTTGATGCTTTCTTTCGCAAGGGATTCGAACATGCGGCTGGCCACGCCTGCGTGGGAACGCATGCCGACGCCGACGATCGAGACCTTGGCGATCTTGATGTCGCCAACCACTTCACGGGCACCGATCTCGCGAGCGGTGTTTTCCAGCACGGTTTGCGCGGCCTGGAAGTCATTGCGGTGCACGGTGAAGGTGAAGTCGGTGGTGTTATCGTGCGCAACGTTCTGCACGATCATGTCGACTTCGATGTTCGCGGCGCTGATCGGGCCGAGAATCTTGAAGGCAACGCCCGGGATGTCTGGCACGCCACGGATGGTCAGCTTGGCTTCATCGCGGTTGAAAGCGATACCGGAAATGATCGGCTGTTCCATGGTTTCCTCTTCATCAATAGTAATGAGGGTGCCCGGACCCTCCTTGAAGCTGTGCAGTACGCGCAGCGGAACGTTGTACTTGCCGGCGAACTCGACCGCACGGATCTGCAACACCTTGGAACCGAGGCTGGCCATTTCCAGCATCTCTTCGAAGGTGATCTTGTCCAGGCGCTGGGCCACGGACACCACACGCGGGTCGGTGGTATAGACGCCGTCGACGTCGGTGTAGATCTGGCATTCGTCAGCCTTCAGGGCTGCCGCCAGCGCCACGCCGGTGGTGTCGGAACCGCCACGACCGAGGGTGGTGATGTTGCCGTGCTCGTCGACGCCCTGGAAACCGGCGACAACCACCACGCGACCTGCTTTCAGATCACCGCGAATCTTCTGGTCATCAATCTGCAAGATACGCGCTTTATTGTGCGCACTGTCCGTCAGAATCCGCACCTGGTTGCCGGTGTAGGACACCGCTGGCACGCCGCGCTTGATCAGCGCCATGGCCAACAGGGCAATCGTCACCTGCTCACCGGTGGAAACGATCACGTCCAGCTCACGTGGAACCGGCTGGCCGTCGCCACTGATTTGCTTGGCCAGATCGATCAGACGGTTGGTTTCGCCGCTCATTGCAGACAGCACAACCACCAGGTCATCGCCGGCATCGCGGAATTTCTTAACCTTGTCGGCGACCTGCTCGATTCTCTCGACAGTGCCGACCGAGGTGCCTCCAAATTTCTGTACGATCAAAGCCATTTCAAAGCCGCCTCTGCCCATGAAGGGCGCCCAAATAATCACTCAAACAGCGTTCCGGCCCGCCACTGGACAGCGGGCCGGAGACACTGCCTTATAGACCCTGCTCTACAAATGGAACGGTCAGGGCCAATGCGGCATCCAGTGCGCCAGCGTCAGTACCACCGCCCTGCGCCATGTCCGGACGACCACCGCCCTTCCCGCCCACTGCCGCAGCGGCTTGCTTCATCAAATCACCGGCTTTGAGTTGGCCAGTCAGGTCTTTGGTTACGCCTGCAACCAGAACGACCTTTTCCTCATGGACACTGCCGAGCAGGATCACTGCGCGGCCGAGTTTGTTTTTCAGTTGATCGACCAGCGCCAGCAGCGCCTTGCCATCCTGACCGTCCAGACGCACGGCCAGCACTTTCACGCCTTTGACGTCCAGGGCAGAGGCCGACAGATCGTCGCCCGCCGCACTGGCTGCCTTGGCTTGCAACTGCTCGAGTTGCTTCTCCAGCAGACGGTTGCGCTCCAGCACAGCCGACAGCTTGTCGATCAGGTTGTCGCGGCTGCCCTTGACCAGGTTGGCCGCTTCCTTGAGTTGTTCTTCAGCAGCGTTCAAGTATGCCAGCGCTGCGGCGCCGGTGACCGCTTCGATACGACGCACGCCGGAGGCCACACCGCCTTCGCTGATGATTTTCAGCAGGCCGATGTCGCCGGTACGGTTGGCGTGGATACCGCCACACAGTTCAACGGAGAAATCACCGCCCATGCTCAGCACGCGCACGTTGTCGCCGTACTTCTCGCCGAACAGCGCCATCGCGCCTTTCTGCTTGGCGGTTTCGATGTCGGTTTCTTCGGTCTCAACGGCGGAGTTCTTGCGAATCTCGGCGTTGACGATATCTTCCAGCGCCTTCAACTGCTCAGGCTTGATGGCTTCGAAGTGGCTGAAGTCGAAGCGCAGGCGCTGACTGTCGACCAGCGAGCCTTTCTGCTGAACGTGATCGCCCAGCACTTTACGCAGCGCGGCGTGCAGCAAGTGAGTGGCCGAGTGGTTCAACGAAGTGGCGTGACGGACGTCGGCTTCAACGTGGGTTTCAACCGGGGCGCCGATCAACAGGCTGCCCGAAGCCAGTACGCCGTGGTGCAGGAACGCGCCGCCGGTCTTGGTGGTGTCGCGCACGTCGAAACGGCCGTTGCTCGATTGCAGATAACCGCAATCGCCGATCTGACCACCGGATTCAGCGTAGAACGGAGTCTGATCGAGAACGACCACGCCCTCTTCGCCTTCACTGAGAACGTCGACCGATTGCCCATCTTTATAGAGAGCAACGACTTTCGCCGAACCGCTGGTGGCTTTGTAACCGGTAAATTCGGTGGCCACGTCAACCTTGACCAGGCTGTTGTAGTCCATGCCGAACGAGCTGGCCGAACGCGCACGGACGCGTTGGGCTTCCATTTCGCGCTCGAAGCCTTCTTCGTCGATGGTCAGGCTGCGCTCGCGAGCGATGTCGCCGGTCAGGTCCATCGGGAAGCCGTAGGTGTCGTAGAGTTTGAACACAACGTCGCCCGGCACCACGTCGCCTTTGAGTTCGGCCAGATCCTGCTCGAGGATTTTCAGGCCCTGCTCCAGGGTTTTGGCGAACTGCTCTTCTTCGGCTTTCAGGACGCGCTCGATGTGCGCCTGCTGGGATTTCAGCTCCGGGAAGGCTTCGCCCATCTCGGCAACCAGGGCCGCAACGATCTGGTAGAAGAAGCTGCCCTTGGCGCCCAGTTTGTTGCCGTGACGGCAGGCGCGACGGATGATCCGGCGCAGCACATAGCCGCGGCCTTCGTTGGACGGCAGCACGCCGTCGGCAATCAGGAAACCGCAGGAGCGAATGTGGTCGGCGACGACTTTCAGGGAAGCCTGTGCGTCGTTGGTGCAACCGATGGCCTTGGCCGATGCGCTCAGCAGGCTCTGGAACAGGTCGATTTCATAGTTCGAGTGAACGTGCTGCAGCACGGCACTGATCCGCTCCAGGCCCATGCCGGTGTCGACCGACGGTGCTGGCAGCGGGTGCAACACGCCATCGGCGGTGCGGTTGAACTGCATGAACACGTTGTTCCAGATTTCGATGTAACGGTCGCCGTCTTCTTCCGGCGAGCCCGGTGGGCCGCCCCAGATGTCGGCGCCGTGATCGTAGAAAATCTCGGTGCAAGGGCCGCACGGGCCGGTATCGCCCATGGTCCAGAAGTTGTCGGACGCGTAGGGCGCGCCTTTGTTGTCGCCGATGCGAACCATGCGCTCGGCGGGAACGCCGATTTCCTTGGTCCAGATGTCGTACGCCTCGTCATCGCTGGCGTAGACGGTGACCCAGAGCTTTTCTTTCGGCAGGTTCAGCCACTTCTCGGAGGTCAGGAAGTTCCAGGCGTAGGTGATCGCATCGCGCTTGAAGTAATCACCGAAGCTGAAGTTACCCAGCATTTCGAAGAAGGTGTGGTGACGGGCGGTATAACCGACGTTTTCCAGGTCGTTGTGCTTGCCGCCGGCGCGCACGCATTTCTGGCTGGAGACGGCGCGGGTGTACGCGCGCTTTTCCTGGCCCAGGAAGCAGTCCTTGAACTGGTTCATCCCCGCGTTAGTGAACAGCAGGGTTGGATCGTTGCCCGGAATCAAAGAGCTGGAGGCTACACGGGTGTGGCCTTGCTCTTCGAAGAAGCGAAGGAAGGCTTCACGGATTTCTGCGCTTTTCATTAGGTTCTTCCACGGAGGCTGCGGCCAAAGGCCTGTGCGAAACGTCAACAGACGAAGCGACGGCAAAGGGCCGCATTATATCGGCCCAGCGCGCGGGGTACAGCGTGTTTATACGATAGAAACGGTCAATTGGACGGCTAACGCGGTCAGTTGCGCGAAAACTCGACGAATGTCGCGATGACTTGCTCGATTTGCGCGCGGCTGACGTCCATGTGCGTGACCATTCTAAGGCGACTGGCCGCGCTCAGCTTGATCCCGCGCTCGGCGGCAAAGGCTTTGATCGCCTCGGCCTTATCGCCCATTTGCACATAAACCATGTTGGTCTGCACCGGCTCGACGCTGTAACCGGCGTTGCGTAACCCTTCGGCCAAAAACTGTGCATTGGCGTGGTCGTCGGCCAGACGGTGAATGTTTTTATCCAGGGCGTACAAACCTGCCGCCGCCAGAATACCGGCCTGACGCATGCCACCGCCGACCATCTTGCGCAGGCGCCGCGCCTTGCCGATCAGTTCCACCGAGCCGCACAGCACCGAACCGACCGGTGCGCCCAGGCCTTTGGACAGGCAGACCGAGACCGAATCGAAATACTGGGTGATTTCACGGGCATCGACCCCCAGTTTGACGGCGGCGTTATACAGGCGAGCGCCATCCAGGTGCAGGGCCAGACCGTGTTCACGGGTGAAGCTGTGGGCTCGGGCCAGGTATTCCAGCGGCAAAACCTTGCCCTGCATGGTGTTTTCCAGCGCCAGCAAGCGGGTGCGAGCGAAATGGAAGTCGTCCGGCTTGATCGCTGCAGCGACCTGTTCCAGATCCAGAGAGCCATCGGCCTGCACTTCCAGCGGCTGAGGCTGGATCGATCCGAGCACCGCCGCACCGCCACCTTCGTACTTATAGGTGTGGGCCTGCTGGCCGACGATGTACTCGTCACCGCGTTCGCAGTGGGCCATCAGGCCCAGCAGATTGCTCATGGTGCCTGTCGGGACGAACAACGCAGCGGCAAAACCCAGTCGTTGTGCCAGCACTTCCTCCAGACGATTGACCGTCGGATCTTCGCCGTAGACGTCGTCACCGGTGGCCGCGTTGGCCATCGCGTGGAGCATCCCTGAGGTCGGTTGGGTGACGGTGTCGCTGCGAAGATCGATAACGCTCATGAATCTGGCCTCGGTAAGCAGGGGAAAATCCCTTTCAGGTAGGAGTTACTGCGGTCATCCCGACAAATAATCAACCCTTGGGCAGGAAAAGCCTGCCTGATCCGACGAAAAAGTCGATAGCAATCATCAGATAGCAGCAATGCACAGGTGAGAAATATGTGTTAAAAACGCTGCGCCGCCAAACATTCTGGCGGCAAAACGTTCTCAGGGCGGGGTGCAACTCCCCACCGGCGGTAATTGCGCGCAATGCGCATAGCCCGCGAGCGCTTGGCGACAGTACGGCTTCGGCGGTGACTGGCGACAAGGTCAGCAGACCCGGTGTGATCCCGGGGCCGACGGTCATAGTCCGGATGAAGAGAGAACGGGATTGGCGCCAAAGGGCCGTCCGCGGGCATTCGTGCGAGCGTGCGTACCCTTAAATCCCATTCGATTCATATGCCCTGTTTTTTACATAAACAGGAGTCAGAACATGCAACCCACTGCAATCGACAGCAAAAGCAAAAACCATCAGGGCGAGCGCGTTGCGTTCATCCAGGCCTGCTGGCACAAGGAAATCGTCGACCAGAGCCGTAAAGGCTTCGTCGCTGAAATGATTGCCCAGGGTTATCAGGAATCGGACATCGACTTCTTCGAAGTCGGCGGCGCCTTTGAAATGCCACTGCACGCCAAGTTGCTGGCCAAGACCGGGCGTTATGCCGGTATCGTCGCGGCCGCCCTGGTGGTGGATGGCGGAATCTACCGTCATGAGTTCGTGGCCCAGTCAGTCGTCAGCGGCCTGATGCAGGTTCAACTGGAAACCGAAGTGCCGGTGTTCTCGGTTTCCCTGACCCCGCACCACTTCCATGCCGGTGAAGAACTACATCATAAGTTCTTCTTCGATCACTTCGTGCACAAAGGCCAGGAAGCGGCGAAGACGTGTGCGGATACGCTGCACAAGATCCGCGCGTTGCGCCGCAGCGAGCCGCGTGCGGTAGCCGTCTAAACCCGAAACCCTGTGGGAGCGGGCTTGCCCGCGATAGCGGTGTGTCAGTCACCATCGTTATCGACTGACAGTCCGCTATCGCGGGCAAGCCCGCTCCCACAAGTATTTATGTCGGATTTGAGTCCAGGTCAGCCGAGGTTTTCGTCGGTGGTCGGCACGATCAGGATGCCGGCGCGCAGGCCGTTTTTCACCTTGGGGTTCGGGAAGATGATCCGGGCGCCCTCCTCCTCGATGATCCAGCGGGTCTGGGCGATGTCTTCGGCCAGCAGATAACCCACGTCCAGTTCCGAAAAGTTTTCGATATCCGCCGGCAGGTTCAAGCGGAAATTGTCGCTGTGCTTGATGATTTCCCGCGCCACACTGAACAACTGCAAACCATCCAGCGATGCTTCGGTCATTTCCGGCTCGGTGCCTTCGATGATTTGTTTGAGGCGGGTTTCCAGCAATGAGACGTTAACGCCATCGTTCTGCCCGAACGGCCGCGCCTTGCCCAATTCCAGGGTGAAAGACTCGGCACCGAGCTTGTCGTAGGTGTAGGAACTGAAAACGATGGACGGCTTGTTTTGCAGCAGCACCGCTTCCATGCCGGCGGCACGCAAGCGAGCCAATTCCACACGTGAATGCTGGCGATCTTCTTTCCACGGATACAAGGCAAACTGCTCGATCTTCGAGCCCCGAATCGCGGTGTGCAGGTCGTAGTGCAGACGTTCACGATCCGGCAGGCTGAAAAAGCTCGCCGCCAACCGCTCCAGCTCACAGGCGCGCAGGGCTTCGGATCCGCTGGTTTGTTCGTGACGGCCGTTGAACAGCCGGTTGACGTCCTGCTCGATGAAACGCTCGCCCTTGCGAATCGCTTCCGGGTTACCGAACAGGAACAGAATGCGTGCGCGCGGCTTCAAGTCGCCGCGGGCGATGTCATGCAACAGGCGATCAAGCAACTCGATCGGCGCTGTTTCGTTGCCATGGATCCCGGCTGACAGCAGCAGGTCCAGGCCATTGTCACGAGCTTCAGGTGGCCGGACTTCCAGCGCACCTTCGCTCAACCAGCGCATCCGCACGCCTTCGACAGTCAGTTGAGTCTTCTCCGCCGGTTCGCGGCCGGCGAGGGTCAGTTCAAGCAGTTTGCCGAGGGCGAGCATAGAGCGGTTTCCTTAGTGGTCGTGTGCGCAATCCGGGCCGTGCACGTGGTCTTCGTCACCGACTTCAGCCGGTTCCATTTCCAGTTGCAGACTTACCAGATTAGTCGCCAATGGGCGCAGCAGCAGGTTTGCGTATTCAGCGTCACCTTCTTCGACGTCCACGCCGATCAGCAGTTGGCCACGGCCATCCTGCTGAATCCACAGCTCTTTGCCTTGCCACAGGACCGCGACGCGGGTGCAGGAGGTTTCCAGTTGCGTGCCGTCGGTGTCTTCAAGGATCAGCTGCAGGGTATCGCTCATGTGTTTTACGCTCTCGACGTTCAATTGATCTGGAATGGATAAACCGCGCCCAGTTTAAGGATTTGCGTCAGTTCATCCAGTGCCGTCCGGCACTCAAGCAGCAATTGCGGGTCCGCTAGATCGTTTTCGGTCATGCGGTCGCGGTAGTGCTTGTCGACCCATTCGGTCAACGTGCCGTACAACGGTGCCGTCATGATAACCCCTGGGTTGACGGCCGCCAGTTCGGTTTCATTCAGTGCGACGCGCAAGCGCAGGCACGCCGGGCCACCGCCGTTCTGCATGCTTTGCTTGAGGTCGAAGACTTTGACTTCGCGGATCAGGCCGCCAGAGCTGGTCAACCCTTGCAGGTATTGCCAGACGCGCTCGTTGCCACGGCATTCTTCCGGCACGATCAACAGCATCGAGCCGTCAGGACGCGACAGCAGCTGGCTGTTGAACAGGTAGGAACGCACCGCATCTTCCACGGTGACCGCCGAGCGCGGCACGCAGATCGACTGGAAATTCCCGCCGACCTTGGCCAGTTTGCCTTGCAGCTCGGCGAGCATCTGTTCGGTGTCGAGGAACGCATCCTCGTGATAGAACAGCACTTCGCCATTACCCACCGCGATCACGTCGTTGTGGAACACGCCCTGATCGATCACCGAAGGGTTCTGCTGGGCGTAGACCACGCCGTCGTCGCTCAAGCCGTGCAGACGGGCAACGGCTTGCGAGGCTTCGAGCGTCTGGCGCGCCGGGTACTTCTGCGGCGCTGGATAGCGGGTGTCGAACGCGCTGCGACCGAACACGAAGAACTCGACGCCGGCTTCACCGTATTCACGGCAGAAACGGGTGTGGTTGGCCGCGCCTTCGTCACCGAACTGCGCCACCGCCGGCAACGCGGCGTGGTGAGCGAAGTGCTTCTGGTCAGCGAACATTGCGCCCAGCACGCGGCTGGTGGTCGGGTGCTCGATGCTCCGGTGGTATTTGCAGTTGAGGTTGGCGGCGGTGAAATGCACGCGACCGTCGGCGGTGTCGGCACTCGGGCTGACCGTGGCGGCATTGGCCACCCACATGCTCGAGGCCGAGCAACTGGCGACCAGCAGCGGCATGGCTTCCTTGGCGGCTCGCTCGATCACTTGCGCGTCGGTGCCGCTGAAGCCCAGTCGGCGCAAAGCCGCGACGTCAGGGCGCTCTTGTGGCGCCAGCACGCCTTGCTGAAAGCCCATTTCCATCAGCGATTTCATTTTCGCCAGGCCTTGCAGCGCGGCTTCCTTCGGGTTCGAAGACTGCTGGCTGTTGCTCTGGGACGCGACGTTGCCGTAGGACAGGCCGCCGTAGTTATGGGTCGGCCCCACTAGACCGTCAAAATTGACTTCATAGGATTTCATCAGCGAGGCTCCACGAGAATCTGTTGTTATAGGCATCTGGTAACTATTCAGTAAGACCGAGGCGCGGCCTTCGCGAGCAAGCCCGCTCCCACATTGGAATGCATTTCCCTGTGGGAGCGGGCGTGCTCGCGAATGGGCGTTACGCCATCTTCACGCCAGGCGTCAGGGCTGCTGGCAATGTCAGGCTCGGCGTTTCCAGCGATGCCACCGGGTACGCGCAGTAATCCGCCGCGTAGTAAGCACTGGCGCGATGGTTGCCCGAGGCACCGACGCCGCCGAACGGAGCGCTGCTCGCCGCACCGGTCAGCTGTTTGTTCCAGTTGACGATACCGGCACGGCTTTCCAGCCAGAACTGCTGATAACGCGCTTCGGAATCCGACAGCAGACCGGCCGCCAGGCCATAGTCGGTGTCGTTGGCTTCAGCGATCGCCGCTTCAAAATCAGCGTAGCGGATCACTTGCAGCAGCGGACCGAACAGCTCTTCGTCAGGACGATCGGCGACTGCCGTCACGTCCAGAATGCCCGGGGTCAGCAACGCGGCTTGCGCCTGTGGCTGAGTCATTTCCAGCAGCGCCACGGCGCCGTTGTCCAGCAGATGTTCCTGCGCATCCATCAAGGCTTTCGCAGCACCGAGGGAAATCACCGAGCCCATGAACGGCGCCGGTTGCTGATCGAAAGCACCGACTTCGATCGTCGAGCTGACCGCCACCAGACGCGCCAGCAGCGTGTCGCCCCAGGCGCCCTGCGGCACCAGCAAGCGGCGCGCACAGGTGCAACGCTGACCGGCGGAGATGAACGCCGACTGAATGATGGTGTAAACGGCTGCATCAAGGTCCGCCACTTCGTCGACCACCAGCGGATTATTACCGCCCATCTCCAGCGCCAGGATCTTGTCCGGACGACCGGCGAACTGCTGGTGCAAGTGATTGCCGGTGCGACTCGAACCGGTGAAGAACAGCCCGTCGATGCCCGGGTTCGCCGCCAGGGCGATACCGGTTTCACGGGCACCTTGCAGCAGGTTCAACACGCCTGCCGGCAAACCGGCTTCGATCCAGCACTTGACCGTCAGCTCGGCGACTTTCGGCGTCAGTTCGCTCGGCTTGAACAGCACGCTGTTACCGGCCAGCAGCGCCGGCACGATGTGACCGTTCGGCAAGTGGCCCGGGAAGTTGTAAGGACCGAACACCGCGACCACGCCATGCGGCTTGTGGCGCAAGACGGCGGTGGCGTCGCCCAGCGGGCCGCTCTTCTCGCCGGTGCGTTCACGGTAGCTCTGCACCGAGATCGCAATCTTGTTGACCATGCTGGTCACTTCCGTCGCCGATTCCCACAGCGGTTTACCGGTTTCTTCACCGATGCAACGGGCCAGTTCGTCAGCGTTGTTTTTCAACGCAGCAGCGAAAGCCTCCAGCACGCTGATGCGCTCATCCAGCGTACGACGGGCCCAGCCCGGAAACGCCTGACGCGCCGCTTGCACGGCCGATTCAACCTGAGCGGCGGTAGCACCCTCGCCGGTCCACAGCACTTGCTGGGTCACCGGGTTCAACGACTGGAAGGCGTCACCCTGACCGGCCAGCCATTCACCTGCGATGTATAGCGAATTCATTATTTCGACTCCCGAGCAGCAGACAACGGAACGGCGCGAACCTGATCGCCGGCGTTGAGTTGAAGACGTTTGGCGGTCAGCGGATCGACCACCAGAGTGCCGGCGGCGAAGCGTGCTGGCGCGGCAGTGATCCGGCAGTCTTCGCGCTTGCGGTTGTGAATCAGGAACGGCGTGGCATCGTCACCCGGCGTGCCAACGGCCAACACCAGCGCCTGGCTGTCGCGTACCGCGCGGATCTTGCCGGTTTCGCATTCCACCGCCGGGCCGGCGTCGAAGATGTCGACGTAGCCTTGGTAGCTGAAACCTTCGCTCTTGAGCATCGACAGCGCCGGCTCGGTGTCAGGGTGAACCTGACCGATCACGTTGCGCGCATCCGGCGACAGGAAGCAGGTGTACAGCGGGAATTTCGGCATCAGTTCGGCAATGAACGCCTTGTTGCCCACGCCGGTCAGGTAATCGGCCTGGCTGAACTCCATCTTGAAGAAGTGCCGACCCAGGCTTTCCCAGAACGGCGAACGCCCGGCTTCGTCGGACACACCGCGCATCTCGGCGATGATCTTGTTGCCGAACAGTTGCGGGAATTCGGCGATGAACAGCATCCGCGCCTTGGCCAGCATGCGACCGTTGAGGCCCGTGCGGTAATCGGCGTGCAGGAACAGCGAGCACAGTTCGGAGTTGCCGGTCAGGTCGTTGGCCAGGAACAGCGTCGGGATTTCGCGATAGATGTTCAGCTCTTGGGAAGCGCTGACCGTCAGGCCCACCCGGAAGTTGTACCAGGGCTCACGCAGACCGACGGCGCCGGCAATGGCGGAAATCCCCACCACGCGACCATCGTCGTCTTCGAGCACGAACAGGTAATCTGCGTCGCCCCGCCCGGCTTCGCCGCGAAAGGTCTTCTCGGCCCAGCCGACCCGATGGGCCAGACGCTCTTCGTTGGCCGGCAAGGTGGTCAGGCCGGTGCCGGTGCTGCGGGCCAGGTCGATCAGAGCGGGTAAATCGCTGCTGCGTACGGGACGAACGATCATGCTATCTCCTCAAACGGGCCGCCAACGCCACCCGCGAAACTTCGCTGCTTTCTAGACAATCAAACCGCTACAAGGCGCACGCTGGCACCTTCACCGACGCCCAGGGCTTCGGCTGCTTCCAGGTCCAGGGTCACGGGTTTGCCCGGCGCGTAATCGAGCTCGAGCAATACCGCGCGGTAATCCTGCAACTGGGCATTGGCGACCAGGTACTGACGACCGGCGCCTTTGACCGACTCACCGATTTTCACCGGAACCACACGGCTCTGGGCGATCGAACGGATCCCCGAAACACGTGCATGCAGGGTCGGGCCGCCGTCGAAAATGTCGATGTAGTGATCGGTCTCGAAGCCTTCGCGCATCAGGATGTCGAAGGTGATCTGCGCCCGTGGATGCACCTGGCCCATCGCTTCTTGCGCGGAGTCCGGCAGCAGCGGCACGTAGATCGGGTAATGCGGCATCAGCTCGGCGAGGAAGGTCCGGCTCTTCAGACCGCACAGACGCTCGGCTTCAGCGTAGTTGAGGTCGAAGAAGTTGCGGCCGATGGCATCCCAGAACGGCGAGTCGCCGTTTTCGTCGCTGTAACCGACGATCTCGGTCACCACGGAATCGGCAAAGCGCTCCGGGTGGCTGGCGACGAACAGCAAGCGACCACGGGAGTTGAGTTCGGCCCAAGGCGAACCCACCAGCTCGCGCTGCACGTAGAAACTGGTCAGCAAGCTGTTGCCGGTCAGGTCGTGGCACTGGGAGAGCACGTGGATCTTGTTGTGAATCTTCAGCTCGCGGGAAGCGTGGACGAAGGTTTCATTGCGGAAGCTGTAGAACGGCTCCGAATAACCGGCCGACGCCACGATGGCCGAACAGCCCACCAGTTTGCCGGTGGCGGAGTCTTCGAGGACGAAGAAATAGCTCTCTTCACCGTTGAAGCTGACTTCGGCGGAGAACGACGCTTCGCTCGCGGCGATCTTGTCGCTCAGGCGTTCAACGTCATCCGGCAAGGAAGTGACACCAATCGGGCTGTCCGCAGCCAGACGCTGTACCTCGCCCAGATCAGCCATTTGCGCGGGGCGCATCACCAGCATGGTGTCACTCCTTTCTCATACTCTTTGAGGAAAATAGCCGGGCTCTTGTAGGAGCGAGGCTTGCCCGCGAAGGCGGCGTGTCAGCCGATGATGATGGTGGCTGACACGCCGCCTTCGCGGGCAAGCCTCGCTCCTACAGAAGAGCGGGTCCGGCATAAAAATTTGGATCGACGCCTGAAAATGTCAGGCGTCGAAGGGTCTATCAGGCTTGCGTCAGTTTCGCCGCAGCGCGTTCGAAACGGTCCAGACCTTCGTCGATGTCCGCGTCTTCCACCACCAGGCTTGGCGCAAAACGCACCACGTCCGGTCCGGCTTGCAGGACCATCAGGCCTTCACGCTCGGCGGCGTTGAAGATGTCCTTGGCCTTGCCTTTCCAGGCATCGCTCAGCACGCAACCGATCAACAGGCCCATGCCGCGGACCTTGGTGAACAGGCCGTATTTCTCGCCGATCTGCTCCAGGCGGGCCTTGAACTTGTCGTGCTTGGCGTTGACGCCGGCCAGCACTTCAGGGGTGTTGATTACGTCGATCACCGCTTCGGCGACTGCACACGCCAGCGGGTTGCCGCCGTACGTGGTGCCGTGGGTGCCGACGACCAAGTGTTTGGCCAGGTCTTCGGTGGTCAGCATTGCCGCGATCGGGAAACCGCCGCCCAGGCTCTTGGCGCTGGTCAGGATGTCCGGGATCACGCCGTATTGCTGGTAGGCGAACAGCTTGCCGGTACGGCCCATGCCGGTCTGCACTTCGTCGAAGATCAGCAGCGCGTTATGCGCGGTGCAGAGGTCACGGGCGCCTTGCAGGTATTCGAGTTCGGCCGGGATGACACCGCTTTCGCCCTGGATCGGCTCCAGCACCACGGCGCAAGTCTTGTCGGAAATGGCGGCTTTCAGCGCGGCCAGATCGTTGTACGGCACGTGGGTGATGCCGGTGATTTTCGGACCGAAACCATCGGAATACTTCGACTGACCACCGACGTTCACAGTGAACAGGGTGCGGCCGTGGAAGCTGTTGAGCGCGGCGATGATTTCGTACTTCTCGCTGCCGAAACGGTCGAAACCGACACGACGGGCCAGCTTGAACGCGGCCTCGTTGGCTTCGGCGCCGGAGTTGCAGAAGAACGCACGCTCGGCAAAGGTCGCGTTGATCAGCTTGTGTGCCAGGCGCAGGGCCGGCTCATTGGTGAACACGTTGGACACGTGCCACAGCTTGTTCGCCTGCTCGGTCAAGGCACCGACCAGCGCCGGGTGCGCGTGGCCCAATACGTTAACGGCAATCCCGCCGGCGAAGTCGATCAGCTCGCGACCGGACTGGTCCCAAACGCGGGAACCGGCGCCACGCACAGGAATGAAGGCGGCAGGCGAATAGTTGGGAACCATTACCTGATCGAAATCGGCGCGTTCTACCGCAGCGTGCTCAACGGACATCGGAGTCTCCTGAAGAGGAACACTCGCCTGAAACTGGCGAGCGATGGGGGGATTGTAAGGACAGTTTTCAGCCCGGCCTTGCCGCCAAGCGACAACTTCTTATAGCGCAAACCCCGGTTTTTCCCGGGTTTACGGCAATGCGACATATAGGGTCGCAAAGGCGCAGTTTAACTGGCGGCAAAGGTTATAGGCAGGGTTGTCGAGCGGTGCGGTAATTATGTACCGCACACAGTGCGCGACACTCGGTTTTGATTGCGTCTACATCCCAACGCTAAAGGACTGGCGCATGAATCAAAACGCTCACGAGCTTGCCGCTCACCCAAGCCCCCATTACCAACACCTTTTCAGCAACCTCCCCGCCTGGGTACTGGAGGCGTCAGCCGACACTCGCCTTGCCCTGAAGAACACCAGTCTTGAGGCGCCGACATGGCACGGCACGGCTACGCGCCTGCAACATCAGCGACTGAAAAACTCAAGCCAGCAGTACTGGTCCCAGCGAAATCACTTGGGCTCGATGCTGGCGAAACTGCAAAGCGCTCAAGCATTTGCCGAGCCTCTTCTGAGTGCAGCCCTGAAAAGCCGGTTTGGCCTGGAACTGGACGTCAAGACCACCTTCCTGCGCCTGTACATTCCGCAAACCATTCCCTGGTTCCCGATCAAGTCCGGCGCCGCGCGCACATGGACGGTGTCGCTGCTCGATGCCGCGCAGCACAACTTTCAGGCGTCGGAAGCCGAAGCGGACGCTTACGAGCCCGCCTCGACCTTCATCACCGAACCATCGCCCAGGGGACACTTCGACACGCTGCCGCAGGTCTCCCGGAAAATCACTGTTCAGGGTTTTGTCCGGTTGTGCCGCGAGCTGGACATCGGCGGCCAGTACAACGCCTACCTGAAAGACAATCTGGGACTGACCAACCGCCTGGTGGCTACCGTTTTGCAGCCCGAGGTCATGAATACGAACAAAGCCGCCTTCAGGCATGCGCTACACCTGGCCCACGTGCGCCAGGATATTCAAGAGGATGCCTACGAGGCGCTCTACCCAATACTGGACAGCGACGCGGCAATGCCTCTGGGCGGTTACCCACTGCAGGGTCACGACTTTACGATGATGTCCTCGTCGCTGACCGGCATTGTGATTTTCGGCGCCAACCCCGACCGTGCAATCAAGGCAACGCGGATCATTGCCTATATCCCCGATGATCCGGAACATCCGCTCAAAGAGTATCCAGACACCCTGGCCTTCATGGCCGAGCTGACCCGAAAACTGCGCTCGCCCGGCTATCAGGCGTTCTTCAGTCGCTTTGTCGATCATCAAGAGCGAGGCCACTTTTTCGCCGACCTCAACAGTCGCTTGCAAACGGTCACATGGCATCAACATACCCGTGGCGATCCACTGCCGAGTTGGCGCGAAACGCCCATCGACAAGCCCAATCTCAGGTTTTCGATGACTGCGCACAAGGGCGGACTGTGGCCCCACCTCTATCAGCGACAGCTGAACAAGATTCTCAATGATGCAAGCACCCTCGCCGTCTCCACCGCCAGCGCGGACCAAAAAGCGCGATGGGCACTGTGGGACACCTTGAGTAAAGTGGCCTCGACCATTCTTCAGGTCGCCGCGTTCGTTGCCCTGCCGTTTGTGCCGTTTCTTGGAGAGCTGATGCTCGCCTATATGGCCTATCAGGTGCTGGATGAAACCTTCGAAGGCATCCTCGACTGGGCCGAAAATCTAAAGACCGAAGCATTCGGCCACCTGATGGGCGTCGTCGAATCAGTGGTCCAACTGGGCACATTCGCCGTGGGCGGCGCCCTCGTCGTCGGTGAACTCAAGCCTTTGCTGTCCAAGGACATACTGGAATTTTTCGACAAGTTCACACCGGTCAAAGCATCCAATGGCAAGAGCCGTTACTGGAAACCGGACCTTTCACCCTACGAGCATTCCGTGAACCTGCCGACAACGGCCAAACCCGACCACCTCGGCCTGTACCGGCATGAAGGCAAGAACCTGCTGAGCATTGAAGGCAACCACTATGCCGTCGAACGGAACAGCAAGACCGGCCAGTTCGAAATCCGCCATCCCGACCGCGCCGATGCGTATCAACCACCTCTGCAACACAACGGCCACGGCGCCTGGCAGACCGTACTCGAACAACCGCTGAACTGGGACCGAGAGACAGTCATGCGCCGGATCGGCCATAGCGTCGAATCGTTTTCCAGCGGCGAGCGTGAACAGATCCTGCGTGTCAGCGGCTACCACGACAATGTGTTGCGCGAGATGCATGCCGATCACCTGCCACCCCCGTCATTGCTGACCGACGTGATCAAGCGCTTCAAAATCGATCGGGACATCCAGACGCTCAGCGAGCAGATCGGCAGTTCGGACCCCGAGCACTATCAGGCCCTGACCCATCGCAAATTGCTGTTCGAAGCTCGCTACCGGGCACTTGAAACCACCGAAGATCGCGCAGCGCAGCGTCTGATTGCCGATGTGCAGGGACTACCGACGGATGTGGCCCAGGAACTGGTGAGCAATGCGACAGGCTCCGAACTGCTGCACTTGCACAACGGTCGTGTGCCCCGACGCCTCATCGATGTGGCGCAAAAAGCCATGGAAGCGGTGCGGGCGAGTCGCGCCTACGAGGGGCTTTATTCTGAATCGCTGGAAACCGCAGACACCCACCGGCTGGCCTTGCATAGCCTGGAGTCGCTGCCCGGCTGGCCCGATACCTTGCGTATTGAGGTGAGGGATTATTCCCATGACGGCGTGTTGCGCGACAGCATTGGCCGAGCCGACGCGCCAATCGTTAAAACACTGGTGGCGACTGAAGATGGCGACTATCACGTTGCAGAAAACAATGAACAGCCCGGCGACTTCTACACCGCCATACTCAAAGCGCTGACGGAAACAGAACGCAACGCACTGAACATTTCGGATGGCGACGGGCACCTACTCAAACAGCGCCTCGCAGAACATGCCCTGGATCAACCGGCCTTGCGCAAGCTGTTCGCGAAACATCCCCAACGCAAACCCTTCTACGATCCGACCACCATGCGCCTCCCCGGAGGCACCGACGGTTACAGGCGCAATCATTCCCAAACACCCACACTCAACGACAGGGTTCACGAGGTTTATCCCAGCCTTGCCCAAGAGGAACTCCAGTCCTTCGTCGCCCATTTGCAACGTCACCCCGATGGCGCGCGCATAGAGCTTTCACGCCTGAGCCGCGAACTTGAACGACTGCATCGAGACCTGAACACCTGGATCAATAATTCACCCACCGTCCATCCCGAAACCAGGCTGCCGCTCAGCGATCTGGAACAACAGGCCCAGCGGCATAACCGTCGGTTGCTGGCCCAGGAAATCCAACGTAGCTGGCGTCGGCAATCGGACCGGGACCTGGACGCTCCAGACAGCGGTGACCGATATGTACTGCGGTTCGCGGAGCCAATCCTGGGTGATCTGCCAGCACTGACTGCCGAATTCAGTCACGTATCACTGCTGAGCCTCGAAGGCAGTCATGCAGAACAAGGCATTCACAGTTTCTTGCAACGTTTCAATGATCTTCGTCGCCTCGATTTACGCCGTTTCTCCCTGACCACCCTGCCCGATGCCATTCCCCACATGGCAAACCTCGATGCCTTGGTGCTCAGCGATTGCGCGATCAGGTTTGATGCTGCTGCCTGGTCAAAACTGACCTCATTGAAAAAACTGGTGATGCTGGACCTGTACAAGAACCCGTTTGAACGGGTGCCCGAAATCGACTCGTTATCAGAACTCGTACACCTGGACCTGAGCGACACGGGCCTGACTGAAATTCCCGGCAGCGCCATGCGCCACCCCAAGCTCGACACACTGATGCTGATGAACAACCAGATAACCGAGCTGCCTGGCGGAATTTTCGACAGCGCTGTCTACGACAAACGCGGGGTACATCTTTCGCACAACCCGCTCACTCACCAGGCAAGACAACTCATCAAGCTTCGATACTTCGACACCTCTTACGATTTAGGGGTCTACGCCCCCGAGGCGGATATAGAGCGAGTCAGGGCGCTGTACCCGAGTATGGAGGTGGAGCATGCCAGCGACTATGTCTACGAACTGCCCGGCACACTGGAAGATGGCCGGGTAGAACTGACCCATCTGGAAGCGGAGCTCGCGCAGCTAAGCACCGATCTGTCGGCATGGACAGCCAACCTGCCACCCCGGCATCCACTGACGGGCGAACCCTTCAATGCGCAAGAACAGCTCATCGAACATGCAAACCGCGATGAATTCAAACAGGCAGTGGAACAATGCTGGCGGCACGAAAGTGAACTGGACGATTTCAATAATGCACTTGAGCCCACCTTTGAACTCAGGATCAGACCCGTCATACACGGTGATCTGCCGACGCTCAGTGCCGACTTCAGTCATGTCTCGGCACTGGAACTGCAAAGCATCGATGGCGTGACGGGTATCGGAAACTTCCTGGAATCTTTTCCCAACCTCAAAAGCCTCAGGCTGCGCGACTGCAACCTGAGCAATATTCCCGACGCCGTGTTCAAGATGGGTCAATTGAGGTCACTGTCGCTACCCGGTTGCCGAATCACTTTGTCGCCGGAATCGGCCAACGCAATGGCGGGAATGGAGTGGCTCGACTACCTGGATCTGGGCCGCAACCCTCTGGGACAAACGCCCGACCTGAGCCAGATCAGGGGGCTCGCGAGCGTCCTGCTCCATGAAACCGGCATCACCGAAATACCTCGGGGCCTGTTTAACCTGGATGAGTTGGATTGGGCCGACCTGAGCACCAACGCCATCACCGAAATGCCCAGTGAGTTATTGGAACTACCCGAGGAGATCGCAGAAAACATCAACTTGCGAGGCAATCGGTTTTCTGAGGAGAGCCTGTTGCGAATGATCAGTTACTTCGAACGCACGGGCGTGGATTTCGGTGTGGATGAAGTGATCAACCGAGGGGAAATGCAAATGTCTTCTACCGAAGGTTCCGAAGTCGACGAATAACGCCGCCCTCAGCCACGCTCCGAAGGCACCGACGACAATTCGAACGGACTGCTGCTGCGCCGCTGGTTGCGATCTTCCCGCGGCGTGGCACCGAAGAAGTTGCGGTAGGCGCTGGAGAAATGCGGCCCCGAGGAGAAGCCACACGACAGGCCGATCTGGATGATCGACTTGCTGGTTTGCATCAGCATTTGCCGAGCCTTGTTCAAGCGCAGTTCCAGGTAGTACTGGCTCGGCACACGGTTGAGGTATTGCTTGAAGATCCGCTCCAGTTGCCGACGGGACACGCACACGTGCTGGGCGATTTCGTCGGTGGTCAGCGGTTCTTCGATGTTGGCTTCCATCAGCAACACCGCTTGGGTGAGCTTGGGATGGCTGGAACCGAGGCGGTTCTGCAACGGAATGCGTTGGCGCTCGCCGCCTTCGCGGATGCGCTCGACCACCAGTTCTTCGGACACGGCGCCAGCGAGTTCGGCGCCGTGATCACGGGCCAGCACGGCGAGCAACAGATCGAGCACCGACAGGCCGCCGCACGCGGTCAGGCGATCACGATCCCAGTCGAACAGATGACTGGTGGCGATGACTTTCGGGAAACGCTCGGCAAAATCGTCCTGCCAGCGCCAGTGCACGGCAGCGCGATAACCGTCGAGCAAACCCAGTTGCGCCAACGGATAGACACCGGCCGACAGACCGCCAATCACACAACCGGCTCGCACCAGTTGTTTCAACGAACTGCTGAGCGCCGGCGCGAGCGAGGTCGGCGGCTCATCGGCGAGCAGGAACAGTTTCTGGAAGTTTTCGAGCTTGCCGGCCCAGGGTTCACCCGGCAATTGCCAGGCGCCTTCGGTCGGCGGTTCGGCCTGCAGGAACGACAGTTCGTAGACCACGTCCGGATGCACACGCTGGGCAACACGCAAGGCCTCCTCAGCCAGCGCAAGCGTCAGTGCTTTAGTGCTGGGCCAAATCAGGAAACCAATTCGATGGGCAGTCATGGCGGGCAATCCGAAACGAAAACAGTGATGAAGGCATGGGCCAATGCTAGCCCGTAAATGAACGCAAATCTCAAAACCGGCAGCGATCTAATTGTGGGAGCGGGCTTGCTCGCGAAGAGGGAGTGTCAGTCAACATTGATGTAACTGATACACCGCTTTCGCGAGCAAGCCCGCTCCCACAGGGGATCGGGGCCGGCCTTCAGGTTGCGAAGCATGCACTATCCCGGTGCGCAACGGGAGTTCGGTTTACTTCAGGCTGCCCGAGAGGAATTGCTGCAGACGCTCGGACTGTGGATTGACCAGCACCTCACGCGGGTTGCCGCTTTCTTCGACGACACCTTTGTGCAGGAACACCAGCTGGTTCGACACTTCACGGGCGAAACCCATTTCGTGCGTGACCACCACCATGGTCCGGCCTTCCAGGGCCAGGGCCTGCATCACCTTCAGCACGTCGCCGACCAGTTCCGGGTCGAGCGCCGAAGTCGGTTCGTCGAACAGCATCACCTCAGGTTCCATCGCCAGTGCACGGGCAATCGCCACGCGCTGCTGTTCGCCACCGGACATGTGGCCCGGGTAGGCGTCCTTACGATGCGCCACGCCGACCTTGTTCAGGTAGTGCTCGGCCTTCTCGCGAGCTTCAGCCTTGGACATGCCGAGCACGTGGACCGGCGCTTCCATGATGTTTTCCAGCGCGGTCATGTGCGACCACAGATTGAAATGCTGGAACACCATCGACAGGCGCGAACGCATGCGTTGCAGCTGTTTCGGATCGGCCGCTTTCATCGCGCCGTCCTTGTTCGCCACCAGTTTCAGCTCTTCGTTATTGAGCAGAATCCGGCCCGCGTGCGGCTGCTCGAGCAGGTTGATGCAGCGCAGGAAAGTACTTTTGCCGGAGCCACTGGAGCCGATGATGCTGATCACATCGCCAGCCGCCGCTTTCAGGGACACGCCCTTGAGCACTTCGTGACTGCCATAGCGTTTATGCAGGTCTTGGACTTCAAGTTTGTACATGCGGTCGGTTCTCACAAAAACAGTCAGTCAGTCGTTGAGCAAGCGCCCGTGACGCAGCGCTTCGCGCCCCGCCACCTTGGCCAGCCAGAAACCGGGTTGGGCATAACGCAGCCGTTCAATGGCAAACAGCACCCCGGACGTACCAGCACACACCGTGCTGACCCGATCCGATAACGGATCGATCACTTCGAAAATCTCGTCGCCGGTTTCGATCCACTCACCGGGTTTACGCAAGAAACTGATCACGCCCGGATGCGGCGCGAACAGCAATTCGGTGCCTTCGAACGGCATGCCTTCGCAAGCTTCTTGCGCAGGTTTCGGCCATTCGCCGCTGATCAAGCCTTGCTCGGCGAGGAACGCGAGAATACCTTCGGCGTAAGCCTCGGCATCAGCGCGACCGGTGTCAGCCTGACCACCCAGTTCAATCGTAGTCGCCAGGCACGCCAGTGGGATTTGCGCGTCCGGGAACCGACGCGACAAACGCAGCCACGGCAAAGAACAGGCTTCGTCGAAGGAGCTGCCGCCGGAATCTTCCGCCAGCAAACCGACCTTCACGTTCAGGTGCGCGGCGAGCGAACGCCATTGCGGCCAGTGTTGCGGCAAGGCGTACATGTGCAGCGCGGCTTCGGCGTCGCAATGCAGATCCAGCACGACGTCGGCGGTGCAGGCATGGCTGAGCAAGACGCGCTGCATGCCTTGCAACTGGCTGCTCGCCTCTGGCAATGCCGCCAGATGATCGCTCATCGCCTGACGGATCAAGCGGATATTGGCGTGCGGATCATCACCCAGATGCCCATCGAGTTCGGCGGCCACCGGCGCGCTGAGCTCGACGAAATCACGGTTGAAATTCTTGCCGCTGCCCGCTTCGAAACGCCCTTGATGATTGCCCTGAAGCAATTGACCCAGCCCCAGTGGATTGGCCACCGGCACCAGTTCGATCACACCATTCAACAAGCCCTGGGCTTCGAGTTCGGTCAGGCGCTTTTTCAGCTCCCACGCCGTGCGCATGCCCGGCAGTTCATCGGCGTGCAGGCTGGCCTGGATGTAGGCCTTGCGCTCGCCGCTGCCGAAGCGGAACACCGAAATCTGACGTTCACTGCCCAGGTGGCTCCACGGCAATGCGTGATCGATGCGTTCCATATCAGTGCTTCCGCGGGGCCAGATAGCCCAGCCAGCGGCGCTCGGCCAGTTTGAACAGCTTCACCAGAATGAAGGTCAGGCACAGGTAGAACACGCCCGCCGTGATGTAGGCCTCGAACGGCAGGTAGAACTGAGCGTTGACCGTGCGTGCGGCACCGGTGATGTCGATCAGGGTCACGATGGACGCCAGACTGGTGGTCTGCAGCATCATGATCACTTCGTTGCTGTACTGCGGCAGTGCGCGGCGCAGGGCCGACGGCAGCAGGATGCGCTTGTACATCTTGAAGCGCGACATGCCCATGGCCTTGGCCGCTTCGATCTCGCCGTTCGGCGTCGCACGCAGGCTGCCGGCGATGATTTCAGCGGTGTAGGCGCTGGTGTTGATCGCGAAGGCCAGGCACGCGCAGAACGTAGCGCTGGACAGCCACGGCCACAGGAAGCTTTCACGTACCGCTTCGAATTGCGCCAGACCGTAGTAGATCAAAAACAGCTGCACCAGCATCGGCGTGCCGCGGATCACGTAGGTGAAGAGCCAGGCGCTCATGTTGACGGCGGCGTTCTTCGAGACGCGCATCAGCCCCAGCGGCAAGGCCGCCAGCAGACCGAAAAACAGCGACAGCGCGAGCAATTTGAGGGTGGTCACCAGGCCGCCGAAGTACAGCGGCAAGGCCTCCCAAATGACGTTGTAGTCGAAGATCATAGATCAGCCGCCCTTACGCCTACCGAGTAGCGCTTCTCAAGGTGACGCAGTGCCAGCAACGAGACACTGGTGATCACCAGGTACATCGCCGCCACTGCGAGGAAGAAGGTGAAAGGCTCGCGGGTGGCGTCTGCCGCCTGCTTGGCCTTGAACATCATGTCTTGCAGACCCACCACCGAAATCAGCGCGGTGGCCTTGGTCAGTACCAGCCAGTTGTTGGTGAAACCCGGAATCGCCAGGCGAATCATCTGCGGCACCAACACCCGGAAGAACACCTGAAAACTGCTCATGCCGTACGCCATGCCGGCTTCTGCCTGACCCTTCGGGATCGCCATGAAGGCGCCACGGAAGGTTTCCGACAGGTACGCACCGAAGATGAAGCCCAGGGTGCCGATACCGGCGGCCAGCGGGTTCAGGTCGATGTAATCGTCATAGCCCAGCATCGGAGCCACGCGGTTGAGCAGGTCCTGACCACCGTAGAAAATCAGCAGGATCAGCACCAGGTCGGGAATCCCGCGGATGACCGTGGAATACAGGTCGCCCAGCCAGGCCAGCCAGCGAATCGGGGACAGACGCAGCGCAACGCCGATCAGACCCAGAACAATGGCCAGGACCATGGACGACAAGGCGAGCTGAAGCGTCAGCCATGCGCCATCGAGGATGACAGCCCCGTAGCCTTTCAACATGATTCAGGTCCTCGAAAGTTGGGATGAAAAAATGGCGCAAACCTCAGAGATCCTGTTGCTTGCGCCATTTCGGACTTGTCGCCTGGACGTGTTACTTGCCGTAGATATCGAAGGCGAAGTATTTGTCCTGGATTTGCTTGTACTTGCCGTTCTCGCGAATGGCGGCGATCGCGGTGTTGATCTTGTCTTTCAGCGTGTCACCCTTGCGAACCGCGATGCCTACGCCGTCGCCGAAGTATTTGACGTCGGTGAAGGCCGGGCCAACGAAGGCGAAACCTTTGCCGGCGTCGGTTTTCAGGAAACCGTCATCCAGCAGCGTAGCGTCTGCCACGGTGCCGTCGAGGCGACCGGCAGCCACGTCGAGGTAGATTTCGTTCTGCGAACCGTACGGCTTGATCTCGGCACCCAGCGGGGCCAGGACTTCGCGGGCGAAACGCTCGTGGATCGAACCACGTTGCACGCCGATGTTCTTGCCCTTCAGCTCGGTCAGGCCTTCGCTGACTTGAGTGCCGGCCTTCATGACCAGGCGAGCCGGGGTGTTGTAGTACTTGTTGGTGAAGTCCACGGACTTCTTGCGGTCTTCAGTGATCGACATGGACGACAGGATCGCGTCGATCTTGCGCACTTTCAGTGCCGGGATCAGACCGTCGAACTCTTGCTCGACCCAGGTGCACTTGACCTTCATCTCTTCGCACAGGGCGTTGCCGATGTCGTAGTCGAAACCAACGATGCTGCCGTCCGGTGCCTTGGAAGCGAACGGAGGGTAAGCCGCTTCGATACCGATCTTCAGAGGTTTTTCATCAGCGAAAGTCGGCAGGGACAGCACGGACAGTGCCAGGGCGCCAAGCAGCACGAGTTTCTTCATCTTGGGACTCCATCGGTAAAGGGCTAAAACGGCAGAGTGAGCGACAGCCCAATATGCGAATGAGTGGAACCGGAAAGCAGTGCTGCGTTGTAGGAATCGCGCGCTTTTTTCAACGCGAGCCACAACGAGCGAGTGATCGGCATTCTAACGACAGGCCCGAAGCCGATATTTCTTCAATGCGACAACAAATTACAGAAGCACCGAGAAAGCCGTTTGGGCACGTTGACAGCCTTGCAATTTCATGCAAGAGCAAAAGACAGAGAACCGATCTATGCTGCAAATTGCGGGCCTATTATTGGCAAAGCCTTCTAATCCGGCAAGCTTGGCGTGGGTTCTTATTTTTTTGAGTGGTTGAAATGCACTCTTGCGGGCTTATGGCGTTTCGCAATGCCCCGTATCGGCGCGAGCGGTTACACATTCAGTTACTTGAAGGGTCGCGGGTAACAGTGGGAAATGGCCTACGGGGGAAGCCGATAATTATTGGTTGATGTTTATGGGGTGTCTGATCGGGCCTCTTCGCGGGCAAGCCCGCTCCCACAGGTTTTTCGGGGATGACTTGGATTTCATTCACACCACAAATCCCTGTGGGAGCGGGCTTGCCCGCGAAGAGGCCCGACTGGCCAACCCAAAACCATCAGCCAATAAAAAACCCCACCAGGCTCAACACCTGGCAGGGCTTCGATGACTCGGAACGCTACTTACGCAACATTCATCGTCTTGTGCGTATCAATCAAATGTTGCACCACACCCGGATCCGCCAGGGTCGAAATGTCCCCCAACCCATCGTACTCAGCCGTAGCAATCTTGCGCAGAATACGCCGCATGATCTTGCCCGAACGCGTCTTCGGCAGCCCCGGCGCCCACTGAATCACATCCGGCGAAGCAATCGGGCCGATCTCTTTACGCACCCAGTTCTTCAACTCCAGACGCAGTTGCTCGCTCGTCTCTTCGCCAGCGTTCAGGGTCACGTAGACATAAATGCCCTGCCCCTTGATGTCGTGCGGCACACCGACCACGGCAGCCTCGGCGACTTTCGGGTGAGCGACCATCGCGCTTTCGATCTCGGCGGTGCCCATGCGGTGGCCGGACACGTTGAGCACGTCATCCACGCGACCGGTGATCCAGTAGTAACCGTCTTCGTCACGACGCGCACCGTCACCGGTGAAGTACATGCCACGGAAGGTCTTGAAGTAGGTATCGACGAAGCGGTCATGGTCGCCATACAGCGTGCGCGCCTGACCCGGCCACGAATCGAGAATCACCAGGTTACCCTCGGCCACGCCTTCGATGATGTTGCCCAGGTTGTCGACCAACGCTGGCACCACACCGAAGAACGGACGCGCCGCAGAACCCGGCTTGAGGGCGTGAGCGCCCGGCAGCGGGCTCATCATGTTGCCGCCGGTTTCGGTCTGCCACCAGGTATCGACGATCGGGCAACGGGACTTGCCGACATTCTTGTAGTACCAGTCCCACGCTTCCGGGTTGATCGGCTCACCGACCGAACCGAGCAGGCGCAGACTGCTGCCATCAGCCCCTTCAACGGCGGCTTGACCCGACGCCATCATCGCGCGGATGGCGGTTGGCGCCGTGTAGAGAATGTTGACCTTGTGCTTGTCGACGATCTTCGCCACCCGGGTGATGTCCGGATAGTTCGGCACGCCTTCGAACAGCAGCGTGGTCGCGCCGTTGGCCAATGGGCCGTAGACGATATAGCTGTGGCCGGTGACCCAACCGACGTCGGCGGTGCACCAGTAGATTTCGCCCGGGCGGTAGTCGAACACGCGCTCATGGGTCATCGCCGCATACAGCAGATAACCGGCGGTGGTGTGCTGCACGCCTTTAGGCTTGCCGGTGGAACCCGAGGTGTAAAGGATGAACAGCGCTTCTTCAGCGCCCATCTCTTTCGGCGCGCAGACACTGCCCGCCACTTTCATCAGGTCTTCAAACCAGATGTCGCGATGCTGGTTCCACTTGATGTCGCCACCGGTGCGCTTGCACACGATGACTTTCTGGATGCTGCTGGTTTCCGGGTTGGTCAGCGCGTCGTCGACGTTGGACTTGAGCGGGATCTTCTTGCCGGCACGGATGCCTTCGTCAGCGGTGATCACCACTTTGGATTTGCAGTCGATGATGCGACCGGCCAGGGCTTCCGGCGAGAAACCACCGAACACCACCGAGTGAATCGCGCCGATCCGGGTGCAGGCCAGCATGGCGACCACGGCTTCGGGGATCATCGGCATATAGATAGTCACCACGTCGCCGCGGTGTACATCCTGGCCGCGCAAGGCGTTGGCAAACTTGCAGACTTGTTCGTGCAGCTCGCGGTAGGTGATGTTGCGGCTTTCGGCAGGGTCATCCCCTTCCCAAATGATCGCGATTTGATCGCCGCGCTCGGCCAGATGACGGTCGAGGCAGTTGTAGGAAACGTTCAGGGTGCCGTCGGCGAACCATTTGATGTCGACATGGTGGTCGTCGAAGGAAGTCTGCTTCACCGTGGTGAAAGGCTTGATCCAGTCGAGGCGCTTGGCTTGTTCGCGCCAGAAGCCGTCCGGGTTGACGACGGACTGCTGGTACATGGCCTTGTAGGTCGCCTCGTCAGTCAGCGTATTGGCCAGAACCTCGGGACGAACGGGATACACAGAAGCCGCACTCATCTTTCTTACCTCGGTGGAATAGTTGTTTTTGTATGACCCAGTTGTAGCGGGGCCGGGGCTATAGAACCATTCGACGATGGTAGTAACAAGCCCCTACAAATTATCGTGATAAGCCCCTCAAACACACCACACACCCTGTAGGAGCGAGGCTTGCCCGCGAAAAACGATAACGCGGTCTACCTGAAAAACCCCGTATCAAGGCGGCCATTAGGGATGCTATTCCGCGATTGTTACGAAATCTGTCAAAGGTGTTTATCAAATCCCCACCTATATGAACGCAACCCCCACGCCTAAAATCAGCCTCGCCAACAAGGCAAACCCTGATTAACCAAGTTGCAGCCCCCACGAAGGCAGTTAATCAAAAAACACCGGTAATCAAGTTCCACACGCAACCCCAAAAAGGTTGCGTGACCCCACTCGACCTCTAAAAGGTAAAACCGAAATGAAAGCTTTATTAGTTCTGGCCCTCTCCAGCCTGTGCGCAACCGCCATGGCAGACGAGGTCCCGACTGATGTCGCACAGCAACAACCGTCCATCGAGGAATACACGTACTCCACTCACCTGGACATCGCCAAAGTGATCTCCATGAGCGAAGTCCCCAATGTGTGCGAAGTCGTCCCCATGAAAATGGAATACGACGACTCCAAAGGCCAACGCCACATTCTGCGCTACAGCATCATGGGTAACGGCTGCACTAACGGCTAATCACCCGCCCCTCTCTTAACGGTTCGACCCACCCGCCCCGCTGTTCAAGGCAGATGAAGCGCCGAACCGTATAGATCGATTTACTAGATAGATTTAAGCGTTTACTTGCGCTTTTTAATCAAATTTGTCGGCGTATTATGAATTCCACACCAAGGCACACAACGCCCACGAACCTGGAGCCACTACCATGAAAACCAAACTGATCCTCGCCCTGACCCTGTCCGTTCTGGCCGCCAACACCTTCGCCGCTGATGGTTACGACCGCACCGGTTCGGCCGCTTTCACCACCGCAGCGGCTGTCGCTTCTGACGGCTACGACCACACCGGCTCGGCCAAAGTCGCCGCCGATGGTGCCGATCACGTCGGTGCAGGCAAACTCGCTTCCGACGGTTTTGATCACACCGGCGCTGCCAAAGTCGCCGCTGACGGTAGCGATCACACCGGTGCAGCCAAGGTTGCTGCCGATGGTGCAGACCACGTGGGTGCCGCTCGCCTGAGCTGATCATCGAGCGTGACTGACAGCCCGACTTCGGTCGGGCTTAGTTGTGTCTGGCAGCGTCCAAAACCGACTCAAAACACAAGATGTAGTGAAAAACCGGTTTTTCTGGCTGTTTTTTGAACAAAAAAGTAGTACGTCAAAATTTAAGAAAAAAAATCTTCACCCGCGATATCCAGCCAAAGCCCTGTAAACCCTCGCTCCGACCGAAAAACCCTCCTTCTCGACCGCTCCATGCGCGGATTCGCCCCACCACGGCCGTAAAAATTTCCCTATAATGCCGGCTTAAACGGGCCTGCAATATTCCCTTACAGGGGTCAAAAGCCAGTCTGAAGCCCACGCAGAACTGTTCACGCTATCTGCGCCCATCAGCGGCTTCGGAACACCCGTACAAAATTCTGTTTGATGCCTGCGTATAGCTGTTGCAAAAAACGATATTTCTATAGATCCAACGCGGTCAGACCGACCGTGTGAAAAACCATCACACGGGCATCTGGCCCTCACGCAGGAGACGACACGTCATGCTGAGCTGGGACGAATTCGACAAAGAAGACAGCGGCGAAACCGTGGTCAAAGGCGCCAACGCCGGCCACGCGACTGAAGCCAACATGGACCGCCTCGACACCGCTGGTGGTGTTGCCGCTCAAGAAGCTCGCGCTGTGACCGCGTCCGACTCCGCCGCCATCGCTCGCGCCAAGGCTGCCCTGGACAACCTCGACATCGCCGAAGGCCTTGCCGAACTCGAAGGCGCCTCCGCCCGTGTCGCCGTCGACGAAAAGCGCATGATCAACTGCCGCGCCGACCTCAACCAACTCGTACCTTTCAAGTACGACTGGGCCTGGCAGAAGTATCTGGACGGTTGCGCAAACCACTGGATGCCGCAAGAAGTCAACATGACCGCCGACATCGCCCTCTGGAAAGACCCGGAAGGCCTGACCGACGACGAGCGCCGCATCGTCATGCGCAACCTCGGCTTCTTCTCCACCGCGGACTCCCTGGTTGCCAACAACCTGGTCCTGGCCGTGTACCGCCTGATCACCAACCCGGAATGCCGCCAGTACATCCTGCGCCAGGCGTTCGAAGAGGCGATCCACACCCACGCCTACCAGTACTGCATCGAATCGCTGGCCATGGATGAAGGCGAGATCTTCAACATGTACCACGAGATCCCATCGGTCGCGAAAAAAGCCACCTGGGGCCTCAAATACACCCGCTCGATCTCCGATCCGAAGTTCGAAACCGGCACCGTCGAAACCGACAAAGAACTGCTGCGCAACCTGATCGCCTACTACTGCGTTCTGGAAGGCATCTTCTTCTACTGCGGCTTCACCCAGATCCTCTCCATGGGCCGCCGCAACAAAATGACCGGCGTCGCCGAGCAGTTCCAGTACATCCTGCGCGACGAATCCATGCACCTGAACTTCGGCATCGACGTGATCAACCAGATCAAAATCGAAAACCCGCACTTGTGGGATGCCGAGATGAAGGAAGAGGCTTCGCAGATGATTCTGCAGGGGACTCAGCTGGAGATCGAATACGCGCGTGACACCATGCCTCGTGGGGTGCTGGGCATGAACGCGGCGATGATGGAGGATTACCTGAAGTTCATCGCTAACCGTCGTTTGTCGCAGATTGGGTTGAAGGAAGAGTATCCAGGGACGACTAACCCGTTCCCTTGGATGAGCGAGATTATGGACTTGAAGAAAGAGAAGAATTTCTTTGAGACTCGGGTTATTGAGTATCAGACTGGTGGGGCGTTGAGCTGGGATTGATTACCTAGCTCGCCGCGATTTGATGATTGCACTTAGAATCGGAAAATCGAAAAAAGCAAAAGCCCCGATCTGATCGGGGCTTTTTTTGGCCCCCCCTTCACACAATCATGGACAAGCTAGACATTCTCGAAATAAAGAGTTAACTTTATAGAGGCAGTTTGATATCACACTAGGGCAATCGCTTAAGTTTAACTTCGCACACTCGAAAATCACGGAAAGAAACAATGAAAAGTATGGAACCGCTACCCCAGAGCGTCTCAGAATTTCAAGCATATTTTAAAGAGTTGTTTGGCAGCTCTAACAAAGACAGAAGCGTCGAGTACATTTACTCTTATTTAACAAGAAACTGCTCATACCTATCACGCTCCATCCTTAGAGCGGGCGAAAATAAAAATTATTTTGTAAAATCTTTCTCATGGCTATTTGCCCTTTCTGAAAAGCTAGAAATAAATCTTGAGGAAGCACTTAGAAAAAAATTTCCCGACGTTTGTCCGTATTGCATCTCGAGTCCTTGTATTTGCGCTGAAACTTCGAAGAAGCCTCCTCAATATAAAGCAGAATGGGAAATCAAGCGTGAACTGGAGCACAAATACCTAGCGATAACTAATTTCCAACCAGCTGGGAGCTTTTCAATAAATAATGCTGTATTGAGCGTAAACAAAATCTATCCAGCTAATAGAGCGGTATGGGCGGCTTACGGTAGCACATACCACTTCTCTAGGTTATTTGAGGAAATTGGTGAAGTTCACGAGGCTTACGGCGCTTTCGTAAGTAGCGAAAGAACTATAGCTAACATACGTGACGAACTAGCAGATGTCTTTGCTTGGCTTTTGTCCGCATGGGGAATACAAAATAAAGAAACCCCGTTATCTGACGCACTCATCGCATATTACTACGAAGGATGCCCTGTCTGTAGGTCTAACCCATGCAAATGCAACGACTACTCCAGCAGAGTTCAATCCTTAGTCAGAATTGAAGACTTAGACGAGTTCAAAAAACTCATTGCTGAAGTCCTCAAATTATCACCAGAGAAAAGTGCTTCACTTATAGAAATTTCCACATCACTAGACACTGTAAAAGTGTCGAAATCAACCACTGAAGCCAAACGAGTTGTAGCACAAGGGCTAGAAGTGCTAAATCAAGTGGAGAAAGCAACTAACTCTACGGCCTCAGTAGCCACAAACATTAAGTCCATTGTCGATTCAGCCACACTAGTTGTGAAAGCCTTTACTTGGTTTTAACTTATTCACAGCAAAATATATTTACCTAAAATCCTGGCTGAGGAGGTAACTACTCCTCAATCAGACCTACTAGGAACCCGCATCTATCACAAAAAAATATTTCCGGCCCAACGTTCGACCGTTGATGGCTGATTCAAGCCCTCCAGCCAAGTGCTTCAGAAATACTGCACGCAGGGGCTGCCGCGCCCAACAGAAGAGGCTTTTTTGTGCCCACAACATATAATCAAGATCCACTTACCAACAACATCTCCGATTGGAGGCCAGTCAGTCATGACAAGTCAGCCACGGGGCTCCGATGAAAATAACGACTCGGCAGCAGTAATAGGCATGGATGAAGGAAAACCCTCTGACTATTCACTATCAGTTATTAGCTACAGCGGAAGAATCAACGATGGTCGCTTCAACCTCACCTCATTGTCGAAAAACTGTCTGAAAGTAATGACATTATCGTAGCCGTCGTAAGCTGACTCTTTAGCTTTCTTCAAAGACTCCGGCACAACCAGCGAAATCGAATTCCTTTCCATTTCAGCAATGGCCTCGCCAGACACTCGGTCATCCACAGTAGCGAGAAAAATTGCACCTAGCGGCTTCTCTAAGGCCAACTGCTTCCATCGTTCACGCAGTGTTGTCTTCAAGGAAACAATAATCGCATCTCCCTTCAGGTTGAGTTCCTTGACGTCAGGCAAGACGAAATCCGGGCGCCGACCACCGAAGACAGCCTGCGCTTCATGACGAATTCGACCATCCTTGAAAAGCCTCGCTACATGATGCTCAAAAGAAAGCCCAGCTCTGCTCTTTCTGGTTTGAGCCGCGCTGAGGAATATCGAGTCGAGTTCAGAGAATGCCCGAACCAGATTGCCGACAGGGTCACCTCCCCCGTGAAGGAGAATTCGGGCGACTTGAGCTGCACGGAAGCGAAGTTCTGCCTGCTTGTAGATGGAGTATTCAATGTCCCGGCTGATGCGCATGACCGCGTCACCAGGATGGGAGACGGAGAACGGATTCATGTCGCAAAAGCCGCTCTCACTAAGCCACTTGCTCTGCGCTTTTCCCGCCAGAGTCTCTGGAGATGGAAGAGTCTGCTTCTTAATGAATTGCTCCAAGGTTCCATCCTTGATCGCCTGCGAAAGCTCGGCAATGAGCTGATCAGTTTCGGAAGCCGGCTCAGCAAGCGAAGCAGGATCGAACAGGCCAAAGTGGAAATCGGCACCCAGCTCGAATGCGGTCTCGATAATTTCCGCTTCTTCGCTTACCGAATCGACAACGATGAACCAATAGTTGGAACCAAAGCTCACTTGTTTGAGTTTTCCGATAACGAGCAACGAGGCTGGGGAAAGCGCCTGGAATTGCTCCTTGGGTATACCTGTGTGTTGCCACTCGTACCTTGGCTTTGCTTTCTCTTTATTGGTTGGATTGCGCATCGAAAAATGTTTGATCGTCGATGTCTTTATCTCGCCCGAGGCTGGCCAGAACGTTGGGTATTCGACATCGTAAATGTGCGGTTTTTCCGGGTTGGAATTTTTTAGTTTTGGAAAGAAGTCAGACTCTGCAACAAGACGAGGGATAAAAAATCCGTTCTGATGCCCATTCTTGGAGCTATCTGCCCAAGATGTGTCATTACGAGACAGTTTCTTGATGAAAAGACTCTCACTCTGATTGATCAAAGTGGAAATATCATTCCATTCCGGATGGAAACCCATTGTTGTTCCTTATTTCTGATATTCGGGCGAGCTACTCAGGAGGTTGGCAGCAGGGCAACAATCTGGTCGCTTGTCATCTGTCACAGATGCAGGTGTGTTCGAACTGCTTGAAGGTGTTTGGCAGGCTCCCAGCCACAACAATTAACTTCCCTAGTGTGCGGATGTACATCCTAGTTTCAACACATCCTCGTCGATCTGGAAATATTCCGATCCATTTATCAGCCAGCTAGCTATCAGGTCAACGAGCAATGGGGATTTTTCTTTTTTCATCGACCTTACAGCACATTCCCACACGATAAGAACCCTCCAACCCATTGCTTTAAGGGCGCCTTCCTGAAGGCCGTCACGAGTCTGATTTTTTCCGATTTTCTCTAACCAGAACTCAGGACGAGTTTGGGGAACCTTAAAATACCTGCATGCATGCCCATGCCAAAAACAGCCATGAATGAAGACAAGTGCACGGTATTTCGGTAACACCAGATCGGGTTTGCCGGGAAGGTCTTTAACATGCACACGGAAACGAAAGCCCCGTGCGTGCAAGGCTTTGCGGATTAGAAGTTCAGGCTTGGTATTTTTGCCCTGAATTCCAGCCATCATTCTGGAGCGTGTAGCTACATCCACGACATCAGTCAAATAGCCTCCATACCGGAGCGCTGGGCGCTCCGGATTTGAGACCGACGCGGCTATCTCATCAGGCTGGAAGGGCGAATTCCAACTGAGGCTGCTCAGTGTCGGTCATTTTCTCTTTCGCTTTCAGGATACGGTCCTTCATCAATCGAGCAACCGCCTCAAAAACCGGGACGGCAACAGAGTTGCCAAACTGACGATAAGCCTGAGTGTCAGAAACCGGAATGATGAATGCGCTCTCACCAGGCTTATCAAATCCCATCAAACGTGAACACTCATGAGGCGTCAATCGACGAGGCCGATTAATCTGGTTCAGTTCGCTATTGAAATCCAGAGTTTCGACAAAGCCTCGATCAACAAGGATTTCAGAGCCGTCCTTGTGATACCTCGCTGACAACGTACGTGCCACGTCATTAGGCCGAGTCAACCCAAAACCGAATCCATTACCCTTCTCGCGATGCTTCGCAGCATAGCGATACAGGTAATCCCAGAGCTTTGGCGTCAGGATGTATTTGCTGTCTACTTCTTTATCGAGCAAATCGCCAAACGTAGGTTTTTGCGTCGGGAAGTACTTGTTGATTTCACTTAACGTGAATCCTTGGTGAACATTCAAGTCACGACGGAAACCCACCAGCACGATTCGCTCACGATGCTGCGGCACGAAGTGCTTGGCATCGATGACCTTAGGGTCTGAACCCTTCGGCGCATTTACATCTGCAACCTCATAGCCCAATTCATCCAGCGCTTCGCAAATAATCCGGAACGTATTGCCCTTGTCATGGCTTTTCAGGTTTTTGACGTTCTCAAGCAAGAATGCGGCCGGGCGTTTCGCGGCAATAATTCGGGCCACGTCGAAAAACAGAGTGCCTTGGGTCTCACATTCGAAACCATGTTTGCGCCCCAAGGAGTTCTTCTTGGAAACACCAGCAAGGGAAAATGGTTGGCACGGAAACCCTGCCAATAAAACATCGTGATCAGGAATGTTGCGATCAATGTTCTTGTAGGCTTCCTCGTCACTGATTTCGGGCTTGTCAGAAAGCGTGACCGAACGGATATCCAGATTGAAGCGATGACGTGCAGGATCGCAGAAGTGGTTAGCTTTGTAGGTTTTGACTGCGTATTTGTTCCATTCGGACGTGAACAGGCATTCGCCGCCAATAGCTTCAAACCCTTTTCTGATTCCACCGATACCAGCGAAAAGATCGATGAAGGTAAAGGAAGGTTTGTGGTTCAAACGCTTGGGCAACAAGCCTTCCAGGCGAGTGAACTCAATGTGGGAAAGCTTCGGCGAAGCTTTGCCTTTGACCCAGCGATTAATCGTTTCACGGCACCAATGGGTTGGGCTGACATCGTTGAGAATCTCGGCGAGCTGACCTTGATCGTAAATCTCAAGCAGCTTGTGCAACAGCGCAAGATCAGTAACAGGATGAGTTTCCGGCTCATGGGTGCCCGAGGTCGTTTCGCTCAAGGATTCAAAAGATGGTGTTTCAAATAGATTCATGAGCCCGAAATTCCTCTGGGTCAAAGCTGTGACGAATGGTCACCATTCTAGCCCTGTAAACCTCAAAGTAAATGAAATTTCTTCGGATCCGTGACATGCGGCTTAGGCAATACGGATTGAAGGAAAGGTAGAAATTATCAGCGACCAGATACTGGATATAAACACAGCATAATTTACTTGCTGCCATTGTCCAGATTTCGTTTTGTTTCCTGGGGAGGTAGGAAAAGTCGCTGGTTGACGACTCACTCTGATCCACCTACCCTCGACTCCGAGCCTAAGAAACTCTACAAACCAGAGCGGTCCTCCGCACCCGACAGTCATGCGGCTTTTTTTCGTCTGCGGTTTCTCTACGTCTGCGAAAAATCCCCGTTATGTCGGGAGTGGGCGAATACAAGACCCGAAAGGGGAATATGTCCGGCCCGTCTCTGGTGGGTTTCTTAGCTCCCGACACCCATAACGAATGCCCTAAGAAAGCAGCCAGAGGTAAAGGAAATGCCTGATATTTCGACCTTCACGATGAAGGTGACTCGCCGTCCCCGTATGCCCAATCGCGCGCTTCCGTTTCAGGAGGTTAGCCATGTCTGAACCGCTCCTTGCAACCCTCTTCCTTCGTCACGGCACCTGTCTTCGTGCCCTGCTCGTGGAGAACCAGGTGTGGTTCTGTGCTCACGACCTGGGAAGATTGATGGGCAAACATCTCGACGAACGCATGTCTCGCAAACTGGATGCAGATCAGCGGCGGATGATGCTCGTGGAGGCTCAAGGTATTGCCGAAGAACGACTGATGATCAGCGAGTCCGGCGTTTATGCGTTGCTGGTTTATCACTATTGCCCGGAGTATCGACTTCTGAGGGAATGGCTGACTCACCAGGTCGTTCCCACGTTACGTGATGCGCGTCCATCGCGTTCAGTTGAACGTCCAACGTTGAGTGTTCTGGACTGGCCGAAGATGTCACTCTGCATGCTGCACTGGCAGGATGAACCCTGGATTCGGTTGCGGGACATGCCTTGCGTGTTGGCAGATGATCCGTTCAATCAACGCGGGTCGTGGTGGCGTAAGGTGTCACGAGTGCTGCGAGGGTTCTGATTGTTCATTGCCGTAAAAAATCCGCTGCTTGAATTTCAGGCAGTGGATTTTTTTTGGTGGTGTTTTAATGACGCCTTCGCGAGCGAGCTCACTCCAACAAAGGAATTTGTTGCTGGGCCTGCTCCCGGTGTAAGCAATGCCGTGGCGCTATGTTCGAATTGTCATCGCCGTTGCCACCACTCGAGCGATCGGGATGAGTTTGGAAACATCAGTTGGAGGAAATACGTGCCTGCTGAAATTTCAGACCAAGAAGATCTGTCTGTACTCATAGCCCGCCCTTAAAACCTTCGATGATGTCCTCAGGGGTGCTGTCAAAATCCGCCGATATCCGAATCTTCCCCTTCAGCCGCCCAGGCTTGCGGGTCTGCGGCCAATCGACATGGGGCAACAGGTCCAGATAAGGCCTTCCGGCCTCGGTGATCACCACCCTGTCGCCCCGCCATGCACGCGCACCTGCAGATTTTGCGTCATCACTCATTCGGTCGGGCCCTTATCGTCACCCTTGGTCTTCGTTGTGGCTCGCAACGTAGCCACTCTATTAAGCTTGCGCTTAGGATTGGCGCCGCGAACGGGCGCTTTGGAAACCGGCTTTTGCTGCCCAAGCGGCGGCGTGTAAAGGGTTGTGGCAGCCATGGTCAGCCCCAGGCGCAACCCGAATTTCCTCAAGATGGCGTCGATGGTGCTGATGGTCGGATTACCCTTGTCCTTTTCGATTTGGTACAGGGCCTTGGTCGACATGTTGCACATGGCAGCAAAGGTTTCCTGATCCAGACCGGTCACCTCAAGCCGTAGCCGACGGATAGAGGTTCCCAGGGTTTCGGTCCCTATCCCGTGCTGAGTCACGATGTCGTCAATGAGTTCCCTGCGCCCCTCGTTGGTGTTCTCTTTCATTGCAGCCCCCATTCAACCAGGCGCTTATCCAGATTGTTCATTGGAATAGACTGGGCGCGCCTCACTTCCTCTGGAAGATCGACCAGCAGATCCGGCAAAGCTCTAAATGTCTCAGTTGCTTCGAGCAGACGCTCGAAGAGCACGTCAGGGCCCACCACGTCTTGGAAGTATCCGCAGATCGCTCTCCAGTCAGGACTTCCCATATGCTCGGGCATCCACTTGGTGACTCGAGTAACGCCTTCCGGATCGAGCACCATCGGTGCAAGGTCGTATATTGGCGCCAGCTCGAATTTGTCCCGATACCTGAAAATGGCCATGTTGCGCCCATGGTTATCCGAATTCCCCAGGATACGGTTCAGCAGGTCACGGCGCAGGTACTCAAATACCAGTTCCTCAAGCTCTCCCTCCTGCCCATTCTTACGCCACAGGTGGATCAGGCGGCTGAGCACATCCTCATGATTCATCCTCGAACCGGGCTCGGTGTTCCCACACACGGAATAAATCGACTCGACCGGAATCCTCTCCACCACGCCGTTGGCGACTCGCCTATCAAAGCGCGGCATCCACAGACTTGGCTTATCAGCTTCCTCCAGCACCAGTTCATCTGTTGTTATCGTGTTCAAACCGAGCTGGGATATCGCTTTGTAGTAGTGGTACTCGGCGCGCAGGATGTTTTTGTCGCGCTCGGTGGCTTGGTTGCGAGCAAACTTCACCAACCAATGGCGACGCGCAAGCTCGTCAGAAAGCATCGCGTCGGCATGAAGCGCTCCATCCTCATCCTCAACCATAATCAGCTTTGGAGCTTCCCCCTGAGCGCCCGTCGCACCGCCTAACGCAGCGCCAGATTCATAGGCGTATTCGAGGAAGTCATTTGTTCTGTCTACGACTTCTTTGCGCGCAAACGCCTCCCTGCGAGTCTGATCGATATGCTCGAAAGACTCCTTCACGCGCAAGTGCCCAATGGGGGAAGGCGTGCAGCGACTCAGGAGGAAAAAGCTCATGTCCATGCCATCAGGCTTTTCCCCACCGAATCGTTTCTGCAACGATTTACGAGCAGCGCCGGCTGGAATGATGTCGTAGACAAATGGGGGATAGCCGTTGCTATCGACAGGGTTCCAGCTCAGCGGTAGGTTCACGCTGATGGCGGGTTCGAACGGCGTCTCTAGTTTATCGATGAAATCGACCAGGTAGTGCTGGTCGTAAGATGCGCTGCATCGCGACTCTTCAATCTTCTGAACGTTCGACACAGAAAGCGTCATTGCATCGTGCCAATGGCCTTCAATGAAAGTCTGGATCGTGAATTTTCCTGACATGGCGCGCCATACAATCGGAACTATGATGCCGCCTACTCTGGCTCACCCCTTAGCTTTCAGCAATATAATTCTGACTATCTGCGGAATATACCTAAAACCGGTATTTTAATACCGATTATATCGGTCTGGGTGGCTGCGTTGGTTTTGAGAGTCGCGAGCAGGCTCGCGCAGATTTTGCACCAAGCCGAAAACAGTCAGTGCAACCAGCCCCGCCTCCCGCTATTAATACCCTTCCCCCCTCAAGGACCCGAGCCCACCATGAAATTCGACCTCGCCTACTGCCTCAGCCTCGACGACAAGCTGTCGATCTATGACGTGCGCGATCTCAATTTCGACGAAACCATGGAGTTCGATTCCGCCAGGGAACACTTCCAATGCCCCAATGACGCCTGCCGCTTGGCCTTCGATGCGACGAATGTGTTGACGACCTTCAACGCCAAGAATGTGAATTACGTTCGCACCCCGCACTTCAAGAACACGCCCAGCACGCGGCATGTGGCGGATTGTCCTTATGTCAGTCTCAAGGCGTCGGCGTCAGGCGTGGACGCGGATGGTGCGGAAACGGATGACAGTCGCGAGGAGCATTTTCCGTCGGAGTTGTTGCTGACTCGGCGTCAGTATGTGCGTAAGCCGTCGAACCCGGCCGTGGTGACGGATGTGCTGCGGGACGATCCAAAACCTCTTACAAGGTCCAGCGATACCGAGCACCCAATCCATGAGTCGGCGCCGGACAAGACCAGCATCTTCGCTCACCCAGTGGAGTGTTTTGTCTCAAATTTCGAGGACAAGGACCTGCTCAAGCGTATGCCGCTGAAGATTGGCGAGCACACGGCGCCTTATGGGTCGTTCTTCAAGAAGATCGAATACCTGACGGACAACAAGGGGCTGATTTACTGGGGCAAGATCAAGGAGATCAAGGATTACACGCAGAGCTTTCGCATCGATTTCGAGCAGAAGGTCTGGTTCAAGCAGGCGGATGAGGCGAAGAAGAAGCCTTATTCGGTCAACGTTTACCTGAGCAAGAAGTTGATCGAGAACTACCGCAAGCGCAAAGCGTTTCTGGAGGAGATCAAGCATGCGATCGACAGTGAGGCGGAGTTGTTTTGTTTCTTTTATGGCGTGACGCCGGAGTTGAAGCAGGTGCCGAGCAAGAAAAACCCCGAGCAGACGTTCGGGGTGTTCAGTGCGAATATCGAGAACCTGGATCACTTCATTATTCGTGAGGCGCCGGGGTTGGAGGCGAAGTGACGGCGTTCAACTCAGGCACATACTGATCATCACCAATACCAGCAAACCGATGTAAACCCGCGCATGGATTCGATCCGGAATCCGCCCGATCCATGGCGTGGCCAGTCGAATCCCCACCAACGATCCCATCGTCAAAACCGCAAACGCCAGCACGTCCACATAACCGACAAACCACGCGCCCAGATCAAACTCGGTGAACCCCGCCATCGCCATGTAAGTCACTGTCCCGGCCAGCGCCACGGGCAGGCTTAGTGGATTGGCCATGGACGTCGCCTGCGACATGCTCAACCCGCAACGTCGCAACAACGGCACGGTCATGACGCTGCCGCCTACGCCGAGGAATGTGGCGATGGCGCCGATTCCTACGCCACCACCCGACACTTCCACCCTCCCCAATCGCCGTGGGATTGCGTTATCGGTGTGCGTAAGAAATCCAGGACTGAACAGGCAATCCACAATGGTCACGCCCAGATAGGCAATGAACGCATACCGAATCACCTCGCCACTGACCCACATCGCCGCCACTGCGCCGACCACCGCGCCCAATCCGATAAACCCACCCAGCGGCCACAGGTAATGGCGAATCAGATTACCCGCGCGATGGTGTTTTCCAGTGGCGACCAGTGCGTTGACGATCATCACGCAGGTCGAAGTGGCGACTGCGATGTGCATCGCCGATTGACCAATTAGGTCGTTGGTACCGTGGCTAGCGATGAGCATGCGGTACAGCAATGGCACGACGACGAAGCCGCCGCCGAAACCGAACAGCACGGCGGTGATGCCGGTCATGCAGCCGAAGAGTGTCAGCAAGAGATAGAACATTGCGCGTCGTCCGTTGATTAGGGTGGTCGACGATAGAGCAGATGCGACTTGGCCTGCTTCAGCAAGTCAGCCAATAATGTTTGCGTTTACGCCAACTGCTGGAAGCCGCTCGATGCGCAATGTTTCGATTAATTTGCTGGATGACACGCCACGGTCGGTGGTGGCGATCGGTACGGATTATTCCTACGGTCAGGTGTTGCCCCGTCATACACACCGACGGGCGCAGTTGTTGTACGGCGCGACCGGGGTGATGCAGGTCAGCACGCATGACGGCAATTGGGTGGTGCCGCCGCAGCGGGCGGTGTGGATTCCGCCGGGGGTGGCGCATGAGGTGTTGATGCTGGGGGTGAGCACGCGGAGTTTGTACATCGAACCGGGGGTGGTGGACCTGGGGAGTCAGTGTCAGGTGATCAGCGTTTCGCCGTTGATGCGGCATTTGCTGATGGAGGCGGTGGAGGTTCCGCTGGCGTACGACGAGGCCGGGCGCGATGGGGCGTTGATCGATTTGCTGCTGCATGAACTGGCGCGCAGTGCTCACTTGCCGTTGCACATTCCGCTGCCTGTCGATGCGCGATTGCTCGCGTTGTGCCAGGGCTTTTTACAGCGGCCCGATGCCCATCAGTCGCCGCAGCAGTGGGCGGATCAGTTGCACATCAGTTTGCGCACGTTCAATCGCCTGTTCCGCCAGCAGACCGACCTGAGTTTCAGCCAGTGGCGGCAACGCGCCTGTGTGGTGCTGGCGCTCGCAAGGTTGGCGGTGGGTGAGCCGGTGACGCGGATTGCGCTGGATTTTGGTTATGACAGCCCGGCGGCGTTCTCGACGATGTTTCGCCGTGTGTTGGGTCAGGCGCCGTCCGTCTGGTTGGAGGGTGCGAAATAAAAATGAGTTTGATCCGGAAGCAAAACAACTGTACAAAAACACAGTACATTTTGGATCAGCACTCTTGAGCCCGGAGAACACCATGGCCTCTTATGCGATGAAAATCACCCTGGAACGTATCGCCCTCTTCCAATTCACCCCTGCACATTGCGCCCAGGCCCGGGCGATGCTGGGTTGGAGTGTTGATGAGTTGTCGCGGGAGTCTGGCGTTTCGGTCGACATGATCGAGCGATTTGAGGCGAAGCGTGATGTGGCGGATGCTGATCGACTGGCGTTGGCTTATCGGTTTGAGTCGGAAGGGCTGGTGTTCTTCCCGGGGTTTGCGCCAGGTAGGGGGATGAACATGAAAGGTGCATCGGCGGATGCGGTGGGACGGGCGGAATATGCGATGGCTGATTGAGGCGTCAGCACGAGCCGCTTGCATCCCAAGCGGCCCCTGCGTCAGAACGTTATGCGTTCTGGATTTCCACCTGATCGCCGACGTTTTCCATCCCCAACCACCAAGCACTCCCCCGCTGCGGATACATCACATTAAACGCCTCACCCATCTGCGGCGTGGTAATCGAAACACTGCGCTCCCAAGCCAAGGCCAGAATCCGGTCAAACGGTTCGAACCAGGCGTGCATCGACAGATCGAACGTGCCGTTGTGAATCGGCAGTAACCAGCGGCCTTTCAGGTCGATGTGCGCTTGCAGGGTTTGTTCGGGCTGCATGTGCACATGCGGCCATTCGACGTTGTACGCACCGGTTTCCATCAGTGTCAGGTCGAACGGGCCGTACTGTTCGCCGATGCGTTTGAAGCCATCGAAATAGCCGCTGTCGCCGCTGAAGAAGATGCGCGTGTCGGCGTCGATCATCACCCACGAGGCCCACAGCGTGCTGTTGCCATCGAACAGGCCCCGACCGGAAAAGTGTTGCGACGGGGTGGCGATGAATTGGATGCCGTCGACTTCGGTGCCTTGCCACCAGTCGAGTTGGCGCACTTTACTGGCGTCGATGCCCCACTTGATCAGGGTGTCGCCGACGCCCAGTGGGGTGAGGAAGTATTTGGCCTTGTCCGCCAGTTTGAGCACGGCTTGATAATCGAGGTGGTCGTAGTGATCGTGGGACAGGATCACCGCTTCGATCGGTGGCAATTCTTCGAGGCTGATGGGCGGTTGGTGAAAGCGTTTCGGACCGGCCCATTGCACCGGCGAGGCACGTTCGGCGAAGACCGGGTCGGTGATCCAGAATTTGTCCCGCAGTTTCAGCAATACGGTGGAGTGGCCGAGACGATAAACGCTGTGGTTGGGCGCGGCGATCAAGGCGTCGTGGGTCAGGCGTTGCACCGGAACGGCAGTGGTCGGTCGGGTGTTGCGCGGCTTGTGGAAAATAATCTTCCACATGATGCGCAGCATTTTGCGAAAGCCTTCACGTTGCACGGGCACATGGTTTTTGAAATGCCCTTCGACCTGACGGGAAGCTTCAGGCGCAGAGGCGTTGGTGGAATTGGCCATGACTGAATGACTCCAGGAAACCGCACGATTCGCAGTTTCTGCGGTGGGACGATAAATGGCCAAGGCACGCACGCATCAGCCGAACACTCTATTTATGGCTGCGCAGGATTAACGAAACATTACACTGCACAGTGTAGTTTCTAGGTTGCATCAAAGCTGATCACAAGTAAACTGCTGAGTGTAATTCTTAACTTCTTCTGCCGAAGCGTACTTATGACAGCTCCACAGCGCCTGACCGACCGAAAACGCGAAGCGATCATCCAAGCGGCGATTGCCGAATTCCGTGCCAACGGTTTCGACATCACCAGCATGGACAAGATTGCCGCCACCGCTGGCGTGTCGAAGCGCACGGTGTACAACCACTTCCCGAGCAAGGAAGAGTTGTTCGCCGAAATCCTCAATCAGTTATGGGCGCGGGTGACGGCCGAACAGGAAACGTCCTACCGCGCTGACCTGCCGCTGCGCGACCAGATGCGCCTGATGCTGATGGCGAAATTGCAGATGTTGGGCGATGACAATTTTCTCGACCTGGCGCGGGTCGCCATCGCGGCCACCATCCATTCCCCGGAGCGTGCGCAGAACATGGTCGCGCGAATGGGCGAACGCGAAGAAGGCCTGACCGTGTGGATTCGCGCTGCTCAGGCCGATGGACGTTTGAAGCCGGTCGACCCGGGGTTCGCCGCCCAACAGATACAGGGAATGCTCAAATCCTTTGCCTTCTGGCCGCAGATTTCCATGGGACTGCCCGGGCTTTCACCCGAGATGCAGGCCACTGTCGTGGACTCTGCGCTGGATATGTTCCTCGCCTGCTATCAGCGCTGAATCTAGCTTTCGCTGCGCCCTGCCGCCGTTAAATGGCTTCGAAGGACACTGATTATTCCCGCTGGAATAAATGACAATGTCCGCCGTTTTACCGATGAACGGTAGCTCTGAATAAAGCACAGCAATGTGTTTCAGAATGAATCTGGCGCAGGACATTATGGAAATCCAACGCGGCAAGGGCTTGTCATTTGCCAGACGCATTTACTTGCCCCGAACCATTGGCCTTGGTGTCGGTTGCATCAGCGTGGCCGTTGCGCTGTCTCCATTGAACATGCCGTTTTGGGTGTGGGCGTTGATGCTGGTCAACGCTTTTGTCTGGCCCCACGTTGCTTATCAACTGTCGACCCGCGCGAACTTTCCCTACAAGACCGAACGCCGCAACCTGCTTTTCGATTCGCTGTGTGGCGGTTTCTGGGCGGCGACGGTGCAGCTCAATCCGCTCACCACGGTGACCATCCTGGCGATGATGGCGATGAACAACGTCGCCACGGGCGGCCTGCGGCTGTTCATGCTCGGCACCTTGACCCAAGCGATGGGCGTGATGATTGCCTGGTTGCTGTTCGGCGCGACGTTCAACCCCACGACCACCCCGATACAGATTTGGGCGTGCCTGCCGATCCTCACGCTCTACCCGTGGGCGGTGGGCATAGTCTGCTATCGGCTGGCGATCAAACTGTCCGAACACAAACGCGCCTTGAGCGCCCTGAGCCGTACCGACAGCCTGACCGGCTTGCTCAACCACGGCGCCTGGAAAGACCTGCTGCAACTGCAGTTCCACCACTGTCGCGAGCATCAACAGCCCGCCGCGACTGCCTTGATCGACATCGATCACTTCAAACCCATCAACGACACTTACGGGCACATCGTCGGTGACTCGGTGCTGCGTCAGTTGAGTGCCGAACTCAAACGCAATCTGCGCGAATGTGATCTGGCTGGGCGTTATGGCGGTGATGAGTTCTGCGTGATCTTGCCCGACATGCCGTTGCATAAGGCACGGGATGTCATGGAACGAATTCGTGAAGTGCTGCATGACTACCGGCATCAGGACATTCCCGAATTGCGGGTCAGCCTGAGCATCGGCCTGGCCGCTTATCACCCGTCCTTCACCGATGCCATTGCCTGGCTCGATGACGCAGACAAAGCCCTCTACACCGCCAAAAACACCGGCCGCAACAAAATCTCTGTCGCCACCCGCGATACCGAGCGCAACACCGCCGTCACGCTGGCGATTTAGCCAAAGCTGCACGGCTCGCCGGGCGGTGGCGCTATAGTGGGCCTCAGTCCCAGCGCCCTGCAGAGAGCATCATGACCACCGAAACCAAAACCACTGCGCCCGTCGATCACTTACGCTTTCACCGTCCTCACGCTCACCTGGCGCCGACCTTCGGCACGGACAAGTTCGCCCTGCGCGCCGAGGCCTTTGCGCGGTTCTTCGGCACGCCGACCTTTCTGGGTGCGCAGACGCTGATCGTGGTGTTGTGGGTGTGCCTCAATGTGTTCGGCGTGGCTCACTTCGACCTCTATCCGTTTATCCTGCTCAACCTCGCGTTCAGCCTGCAATCGGCCTATGCCGCGCCGCTGATTCTGCTGGCCCAGACCCGGCAAGCCGCGCGCGACAAGGCGCAATCCGAAGCCGATGCTCAGCACCGTGAGGCGCTGGCGGTGGCCAACAGTGAACGTCAGGCCCAAGCGGCGCAGAACTCCGCGCAATTGCTCGAATTGCTCGAGCAAAACACCCGCCTCACCGAGATGACCAAGACCCTCACTGAACGCATCGAAATCCTGACGTCGGAAATGCACCAGCATTTCGTGCGCAAGGTCTGACACGGTTCAAGGCAATTTCAACGCCCGTCCCAACTCATCGAACAACGTCACCACCGAGCGCAAGGCGCGACAGTCCGGGCGGGTCAGCAACCACAGCGCGGTGTCGTAACCGTGCAACGGCTCGCTCAACGGCTGCAGCCCGTTACCGATCAGAAAGTCCGGCAAGGCCGCAACCCCCAACCCGGCCCGCACCAGTTCCGTCACCGACAACATGCTGTTGCAGCGATAACCCGGTGTGACGCCGGGCAACTGCTGACGACGCCATACGACGGTGGGGTGATCGGGGAGGAAGTCGTCCGGGGCGATCCACGTGAGCGAGGGCAGGTCTTCGGCATCGACCGATTTCAGATACGCCGTGCTCGCACAAACACGATACGACACCTGCGCCAGACGTCGACCGACCAAATGCTCGGGCGGCGCATTGGTCAGGCGCAAGGCAATGTCCGCATCCCGACGGCTGAGGTTGGCGAAGTCATTGGACGTACTCAATTCGATGGTCAGCGCCGGATAACCGGGCATGAACTGCGCCAGCGCCGGCAACAGCAAACCTTGCAGGACCGAATCGGTACAGGTCAGCCGCACGGTGCCGCTGATGACTTCACCGCCCTGCTCTACGCCGATGCGCGCGGCCTCCAGCGCTTGTTCGGCGCGTTCGGCCTGCTCGGCCAGGGTCTGCGCCAGGCTGGTGGGCAAGTAGCCGGCGCGGCTCTTTTCGAACAGTTGCTGACCCAGTGCGGCTTCCAGTCGGCGCACGGCGCGGAACACGGTCGAGACGTCGACTTTCAACAACGCCGAAGCCCGGGCCAACGAGCCGCCACGCACCAGGGCGAGGATCAGGGACAGGTCGGGGTAATCCAGTCGATAGTGCGTGGCTGCATTGATCACTTGGGATAACGCCAATATTGAGTGCGTGAACGCCAATCTATAGTGGGCTCCAGGAATCAACAAGCATCGAGAGCACTCATGGAAAACACCGCCATCCGCATCGCCCTGATCGGCGATTACGACCCGCAAGTCACCGCTCACCAGGCCATCCCCGCCGCCCTCGGCATGGCTGCCGAACACACAGGCTTGGACGTGCAGTTCCAATGGTTGGCCACCGATCGCATCGACAACGACACACCGCTGGAAGACTTCGATGGTTTCTGGTGTGTGCCGGCCAGCCCCTACCGTGATGAGGGCGGTGCGGTGCGAGCGATCCGCTTTGCCCGCGAACGGCAGCGACCTTTCCTCGGGACGTGTGGCGGTTTTCAGCACGCCGTACTCGAATACGCCCGCAACGTTCTGGGCTGGGAAGATGCCGAGCACGGCGAGACAGCACCCGATGCAACGCGAGCGTTGCTCACACCGCTGGTTTGTTCGCTGGTGGAAGCCGTCGACAGCATTCATCTGGTTGAAGGTTCGTTGATCGCCAAGGCGTATGAACATTCGCAGATTCACGAAGGCTATCACTGCCGTTACGGTGTGAATCCTGAGTTCGAGCGGGCGTTATTGAGCCAACAGCTGTGCGCCACAGGACATGATTCGACGGGGGATCTGCGGACAGTGGAATTGCGTGGGCATCCGTTTTTTGTTGCCACGCTGTTTCAACCGGAACGTGCCGCGCTCAAAGGCGTTCTGCCGCCCCCGGTCAGTGCGTTGATCGAAGCGTGCGCGCGGCAGAAATCATGATGGCCCGGACGCCGGAACCGCCTTATTACGCGGTGATTTTTACTTCGCTGCGTACTGACGGTGATCAGGGTTACGCCGAAGCTGCCGAGCGCATGGTTGAACTGGCGCGTGAGCAGCCGGGTTTTCTGGGCGTGGAATCGGCGCGGGGTGAGGATGGGCTCGGGATTACGGTGTCCTATTGGGCCAGTGAGGCGGCGATTCTGGCGTGGAAACATCATCCCGAGCACAGTGTGATTCGTGAGCGGGGGCGCTCGACCTGGTATTCGGCGTGCAATACGCGGGTGTGCAGGGTTGAGCGGGCTTATGGGTTTAAACAGTAAAGGATGTGGTGTTCTTTAGGCGGCCTTCGCGAGCAAGCCCGCTCCCACATTTGATCCCGACCGACCACAGATTCTGTGTTCACGGGCGATCAAGTGTGGGAGCGGGCTTGCTCGCGAAGGGGCCAGCACGAACACTGCAAATCTCAAGCCTGCACCAAACTCCGCACCGCCGAAATCTCCGGCACTTCCCGCCGATTCATATACACCCGCAACGGCTCGGTAATGTTGATCCGGTCATCGATGTTCTGATCCAGCAACAACTGAATCAACTCGCGCTTAAGCGTCATGGCCTGCTCCGGCCCTGGCGCCCAGACAAATTCACTGGCAGGAATAATGCCGTCATCCGCCACGTCCATGCCGAAGGAATCTTCGCTGAAACGCACGATGTACTGGCCGGTTTTGCGATTGAGGCCGACGAAACCTTTGAGCTGTTCGGCGGCCTGGCAGATGAGCTGGGAAGTGATGCGCATATAAACCTCACACAAGTGATCGATGGTTTACACGCTGGGCAAGATGAAGGGCGTTCCCTCTGCCGGGGAAACTGCCGGGGCCAAGAGTACTGCAAAGAACCGCACAAAAGCGCTGAAAAAATCAGCTTTAAACACGTTTATGTCGGTCTCGCGATAGCGCTGGCGGCGCTCAGTTGTTAAAAGAGACGTCTTTGAAAACTCTCTGCGAAAGGATCTCGACCATGCCTGTTACTTTCACCAAGAGCGCCCTGCTGCTGAGCGTGCTGCTCGGTCTCGGCCAGGCGCAAGCCGCCAGCGAGCCAAGTCCGACTTCACTGGCGTCCCGTTCGGGTATCCCGCATCCGGCGGTGATCGCTCACCGTGGTGCGTCTTTCGATGCACCGGAATCCACCGCTGCCGCTTATAAACTGGCGCGCGATCTGGGTGCCGACTACCTCGAACTGGACCTGCAGCGCAGCAAGGACGGCGTGCTGTTTGCCCTGCACGACAACAACCTGCAACGCACCACCGACGTCGCCAGCAAATTCCCTGATCGCAAGGACAGCCCGGCCAACGCATTCACCATCGCCGAACTGAAAACCCTCGATGCCGGCAGCTGGTTCAACACCGCTTACCCGGAGCGCGCACGCCCTGCCTACGTGGGTCTGAAAATCCTGACCCTCGACGAAATCATCGACATCGCCCAGGGCAATCCGCTGCACAAACCCGGCCTGTACATCGAAACCAAAGAGCCCAAGCAATTCCCCGGTATCGAAAGCGACCTCAAGGATAAATTGCAGGATCGCGGCTGGCTGAGTCCGGCGGGTTCCAAACTGGCGAAAAGCAATCTGGCGGTCGGCCAGGGCAAAGGCAAGGTGGTGCTGCAAACCTTCGAGAAGAGCAGCCTCGAACTGCTGGAAAAAGAAATGCCGCAGGTGCCGAAGATCCTGTTGCTGTGGGTCGGTGAAGGCAGCATCGAGCCGAAATCCAAGGTGACGTTCGCCGAGTCCGGCGACAAGGATAAAGCGGTCTACTACGCCAAGCAGGAACCGAAGGACAAAGCCGAATTCCAGCAGTGGGTCGAGTACGCCAAGGCCCAGGGCGCGATCGGCACCGGCCCTTCCGCCGCGCTGACCAAGGGTGGCGATCAGAGCTACTCGGACCTGGTGAAACCGTGGATGAACCAGTACACCCACGATCAGGGTTTGTTGGTGCACGTCTACACGGTCGATGATGCGGTGGATTATCAGAAGGTCATGGACGCCGGGGTTGATGGCATTTTCACCAACCGTGCCAGCGAGCTGTTGAAGTTTTATAAGCGCCCGGCGGCGGGCACGGTTGCGCAGTTGCTGACGAACAACGGGTATTGATCCGGAACCGAGGTGCGGCCATCGCGGGCAAGCCACGCTCCCACAAGGTTCGCGTAAACCTGTAGGAGCGAGGCTTGCCCGCGAAGCTTCTTACAAACAACGCGTTTATAGGAATTAAGCGTGAATTAAGTTGCCACAGTTAATCTGGACTCACTTAAACAGCACACCCAAGGAAAGAACCTCATGAAGACTTTGACTGCCCTGTTCACCGCTGCCGCCCTGACCCTCACCGCTGGCCTGGCCCAGGCAGCTGATGTTCCCGTCGATCAGATCCCGCAGTTGGTCAAGGATAAAAAGATCAAGCCGCTGGAAGAACTGAACCAGATCGTCATGAAGTTGCACCCGGGTGCCACGATCACCGACAGCGACCTGGACCAACACCCTTCTCTCTATGAGTACGAAGTTGAACTCAAAGACGCCAAAGGCGTTGAATGGGACGTGGACTTGAACGCCGCCACCGGCGAAGTCCTGAAGAACAAACAAGACGACTGATACCCCACAAAAAAAGCCGCACGATTTTCGGATCGTGTGGCTTTTTTGCGTCTGTACCCAACCGATACAAATGCTCTCTTGCCTCACGAAACCGTCACAAAACTGTCAAGACACCTTGCGATGATGCGGCTCAAGTGAACCTGTGAAACCCGCGACAGGCGCCTCCTCACAGCGAGACCTCATGAACCACAGCATCGACCAAAGCCATCGCGATCCGGACCTGTTCGGTCTGCTGTACGGTTTCAGTTTTCGCCCCGGCGAACGTGGCCGCGAGCTCGATTCGGCCATGGCGTTGCGGTGCCTGCAGCAACCGGGCGACAGCGATGAGTTTCTCTGGCTGCACCTGAACCTCGCCCACGCCGCGTGCGAGCGCTGGATGAAAAGTCATCTGGAATTGCCCGACGAGTTTTTCGAAGCCTTGCATGAAGGCTCGCGTTCGACGCGCATCGAGCATGTCGATTCGGCACTGCTGGCGGTGGTCAACGACGTGGTGTTCAACCTCAGCAGCATGGTCTCCTCGGATGTGTCGACGCTGTGGGTATGCGCCCGCAGTCGGCTGATCATCAGCGCGCGCCTGCAACCGCTGCACTCGGTGGACAAGTTGCGTTCGTCGGTGAAGGCCGGTGAATGTTTTCGTTCACCGCTGGAGTTGCTGGTGCATTTGCTGCGCGATCAGGGCGAGGTGCTGACGCAGATCGTGCGCAAGACCAGCCTCAGTGTCGATCAGATCGAAGATGAGTTGCTGTCTTCGCGGCTGTCGACCAACCGCGCGGAGCTGGGCGCCAATCGCCGGGTGTTGGTGCGCCTGCAACGATTGCTGGCGCTGGAGCCGGGTTCGTTGCTGCGCCTGCTCAACCGTCCGCCGCAGTGGTTGCAGAAAGAGGACGTGAAGGAGCTGCGCAAGTCCACCGAGGAGTTTGCGCTGATCATCAACGACCTCACCGCGCTGGGTGAACGGATCAAGTTGTTGCAGGAAGAGATCGCCGCCAACCTCAACGAGCAGAGCAACCGCACGCTGTTCACCCTGACGGTGGTGACGGTGCTGGCGTTGCCGATCAACATCATCGCCGGTTTCTTTGGCATGAACGTGGGGGGCGTGCCGCTCTCCCAGGATCCCGAGGGATTCTGGATTCTGGTGGCATTGGTGGCGACATTTACGGTGATTGCCGGGCGTTGGGCCTTTCGTAAGCGCCAGGATTATTAAGCGAACGCATTCCTCTGTAGGAGCGAGGCTTGCCCACGAAGGCGTTTTACCTGATACACCGCATTCGCGGGCAAGCCTCGCTCCTACAGGGGGATGGCACTGGATTCGGATCGGCGGCATCGCCAATTACCCAAACACTGACCCAACGCAGCCTCTCTGTAACATTTGGCAACGATCATGACTGACACTCCTTCCCTCCTCAGGATTGTCCGTCATGGCTACTCCTTCCTACACCGCCGCCCAGGCGCCCATCAGCAGCGCGAAGCCGCAGTTCGATAAAAAACCCGGCCTGCTGACCATCGTGATTTTCTTTGCCGTGCTGGCCATCGGCCTGTTGTTCACCGCGTACAGCCTGATGCACGACATGAACGAACTCGGCACGGTGGTCACCACCTGGACGCCGTTTCTGCTGCTGGGCGTGGCGCTGTTGATCGCGCTGGGCTTCGAGTTCGTCAACGGTTTCCATGACACCGCCAACGCGGTGGCGACGGTGATTTACACCAACTCCTTGCCGCCGAACTTCGCGGTGGTCTGGTCCGGGTTCTTCAACTTCCTTGGCGTGCTGCTGTCGAGCGGCGCGGTGGCGTTCGGCATCATCGCGCTGCTGCCGGTGGAGCTGATTCTGCAAGTCGGGTCTTCCGCCGGTTTCGCGATGATTTTCGCCCTGCTGATCGCGGCGATCCTGTGGAACCTCGGCACCTGGTGGCTGGGCCTGCCGGCGTCTTCGTCGCACACGCTGATCGGTTCGATCATCGGTGTCGGCGTCGCCAACGCCCTCATGCACGGGCGCGACGGCACCAGCGGCGTGGACTGGGCGCAAGCGACCAAAGTCGGTTATGCGCTGCTGCTCTCGCCCCTGGTCGGCTTCGGTGCCGCCGCGTTGTTGCTGCTGGCCCTGCGCGCCTTCGTCAAGAATCGCGCGCTGTACAAAGAGCCCAAAGGCAACACGCCGCCGCCGTGGTGGATTCGCGGCATGTTGATCCTGACCTGCACCGGCGTGTCCTTCGCCCACGGTTCCAACGACGGCCAGAAAGGCATGGGCCTGATCATGCTGATCCTGGTGGGCACCCTGCCGATGGCGTATGCGCTGAACCGCACCATGCCGGCGGATCAGTCGCTGCAATTCGCCGCCGTGGCCGAGGTCACCCAGCAAGCGCTGATGAAGCACACCTCGCTGCCGGCGCCTGCCGATCCGCGTCCGGTGCTCTCCGATTACATGCGCACCAAGGAAGCCACGCCGCAACTGATCCCCGCCCTCGCGACGCTGGCCGGCAGCATCGGCAACGAAGTGAAGGGTTATGGTTCGCTGTCGAAAGTCCCGGCCGAGGCCATGGGCAACGTGCGCAACGACATGTACCTGACCAGCGAAACCATTCGCCTGATGGACAAGAACAAGGTCGGCAATTTCGACGCCGACACCACCGGCAAGCTGCAACTGTTCAAGCAACAGATCGACAACGCGACACGGTTCATTCCGTTGTGGGTGAAAATCGCCGTGGCGATTGCGTTGGGTCTGGGCACCATGGTCGGCTGGAAGCGCATCGTGGTGACGGTCGGCGAGAAGATCGGCAAGACCCACCTGACTTACGCGCAAGGGGCCTCGGCGGAAACCGTGGCCATGCTGACCATCGGCGCGGCGGACATGTTCGGGTTGCCGGTGTCGACCACCCACGTGTTGTCATCGGGGGTAGCCGGGACCATGGTCGCCAACGGCGGTGGTTTGCAGATGAAGACCATCCGCAACCTGCTGATGGCCTGGGTGTTGACCTTGCCCGCAGCGATTCTGTTGTCGGGGAGCTTGTACTGGCTGTTCACCAAAATCTTCTGACCACCACAAACCCCTGTGGGAGCGGGCTTGCCCGCGAAGGCGGCATGTCAGTCGACATTAATGTTTGCTGATACACCGCTATCGCGGGCAAGCCCGCTCCCACAGGTTATGCGTTGGACTGGATGACCTGCGCCAGCCAATCCATGAACGCTCTGACCCGCAACGGCAAATGCCGTTGCCGGGCATAGAGCAGCGCCACGTCCATCGACGGCGCATTCAATTGCGGCAACACCGCCACCAGTTCACCACTGAGCAAGCGTGACTGCATGCCCTTCAGCGGCGCCTGAATCAACCCGAAGCCACCCAGGCACGCCGCCTCATAAGCGTCGGTGCTGTTCACCGTGACGCTGCCTGCCATCGGCAATCGATGCAGCTTGCCATCGACCTCATACAGAAAGCCTTCCGAACGCGAACCCAGCACGCCGACGTAATGAACCAGCCGATGCTGCGCCAGATCCTCGAGTGTTTCGGGTATGCCATAACGCTGCAGGTAAGCGGGGCTGGCGCAATTGACCATCGAAAAATCGCACACATGGCGCGCCACCACCGATTGATCCGGCTGCGCCCCCACCCGCACGACGCAATCAAAACCCTCCCGTTGCAAATCAACCCGGCGATCGGTGGTGCTGATTTCCAGTTCCAGATTGGGGTGCAGCGCGATGAATTCCGGCAACCGCGGCAACACCACCTGGCGCGCCAGAAAGTTCGGCATGTCGAAGCGGATCCGCCCGGTGAGCGAGGCCGCATCCTGGCGAAACAGCCCTTCGATTTCGTCCATGTGCGACAGCAAGTCCTTGCTGCGTTCGTACAACACCAGGCCGTCCTGCGTCGCCTGAACCCTGCGCGTGGTGCGTTGCAGCAAACGCGTCCCCAACAACGCTTCCAACGCCTGAACGTGTTCCGACACGGTGGACCGGGGCAAGCCCAGGCTTTCGCCGGCAAGGGTAAAACTCGACATTTCGCTGACGCGAACGAAGGTGCGCAGCAGTTCCAGTTTGTTCATGGGTCGACCTTCGATTGTCCGGATTAACCGATCAGTGATTCCAGTTTCAGTCTGTTTATCACCCTGAGGCGGATAAATAAACTTCCTCCACACCGTCACTCACCACCCTTGAGGAAGTCCCATGAATCGCAAAATCGCACTGATCACCGGCGCCAGCCGCGGCCTCGGCAAAAACGCAGCCCTGCATCTGGCCGCCCAAGGCATCGATGTCATCGGCACTTACAACAGCAAAGCGGACGAGGCGCAGGCACTGGTCGCGGAAATCGAAAGCCTCGGCGGTCGCGCCGCCATGCTGCAACTCGACGTTGGCCGGAGCGAGGGCTTCGCTGATTTCACCACGCAAGTCGCCGAGGTGTTGCGCAGCCGTTTTGATCGCCAGCACTTCGACTTTTTGCTCAACAACGCCGGTATCGGTGTGTATGCGAACTTCGTCGACACCAGCGTCGAGCAGTTCGACCTGCTGATGAATATTCATCTGAAAGGACCGTTTTTCCTGACCCAGAACCTGCTGCCGTTGATGGCTGATGGAGGCCGGATTCTCAACGTGTCCAGCGGTCTGACGCGCTTCAGCCTGCCGGGCTACGGCGCTTACGCGGCGATGAAAGGCGCGATGGAAGTGCTGACGCGCTACCAGGCCAAGGAACTGGGCGCGCGGGGTATTTCGGTGAATACGTTGGCGCCTGGCGCGATAGAAACCGATTTCGGCGGCGGGACCGTGCGCGACAATGCGCAGGTGAACCAGATGGTTGCGGACAATACCGCGCTGGGTCGTGTCGGTTTGCCGGACGATATCGGCGCTGCGATTGCGCTGCTTCTGGCACCCGGCAGCCAGTGGATCAACGGGCAGCGCGTCGAGGCGTCGGGCGGGATGTTTTTGTAACAAGCACTGGAGCGAGCGGGCTGAATATCAGCCCGCTCAATGTTCATCCTTCGCAAGAATTACGCACCACCATACGCTCGCGCACCACGTCATACGCCCAGTGATAAACGTAGGTGTATGGCAGGAAAAACAGCAACACACCGATATCCAGCAGGAACGCCTGCCACAGGCTGACGTTGAGCCACCAGGCAATCAGCGGCACACCGACCGCGACCAATCCCCCTTCAAACAGCAGCGCATGGACGACTCGCGTCCAAGCGTTGTGCGCGATGTTGAAACGCTGCAGCACGCGATCAAAAATCCCGTTGAACACCACGTTCCACGCCAGCGCCAACGCCGCGATCACCACGGTGACGACGCCCATGTCGAGCATCGGTTTGTCCATGATCCACGCCAGCAACGGGGTGCAGATCACGATCGCCAGCAGCTCGAAGCCGATGGCCTGGAAAATACGTTCAGTGATGGATTTTTGGATGTTCATGAGCAGAACTCCTGAGTGACTGTGGTTGCCATCATCCACTCCCGGACCGATACTTCATAACCAATAACCATCGATCAAGGCGATAGTTCATGGCGTCTCATGAAGTGCTTCAGGCGTTTGTGCAAGCGGCGACCCAAGGCTCGTTTTCCGCCGCGGCGCGTAAACTCGGGCGCAGTCAGTCGACCATCAGCGCCGCAGTGGCGAGCCTGGAGATTGATCTGGATCTGATCCTGTTCGATCGCAGCAGCCGCAAGCCGACCCTGACACCGGCCGGGCATGTGATGTTGCAGCGTGCCGAGGAGATTCTGGCGGCGACCAGCCGTCTGGAAATGACCGCCAGCCAGTTGGCTCAAGGCGTTGAACCGAAGCTGACCGTGGCGATTTCCGACACCTATCAATCCGACCGTTTCGAAGCGGCGCTCAGTGCGTTCGAACAACGCTACCCGGATCTGGAACTCGAATGCCTGATTGCCGAATGCGATGACCTCGTGGCGCTCGTGCAAAGCGGCCGGGCGCACGTGGCGTTCGCCGAGCAACAGGAAAGTTACCCGCCGGACCTGGTCAGCTCGACGGTGGCAGAGCGTACGGAAATCGCCTTGTTCGTGTCCCGCGAGCATCCGTTGGCGGCGCTGGCGCGCATTGATCAGGACGTCCTGCACCAGCATCGGGAGTTGCGTCTGGCGACCATCGTCAATCCGTATGAAAGCCGCGCCAAGGGGCGTGTCTGGTCGGCACCGAGTTACTTGATGCTACTGGAAATGGCTCAGGGTGGATTCGGTTGGGCGCCGTTGCCGCGATGGCTGGTGGGGAGGTTTGGCGCGGGCACGTTGCAGGAGTTGAACGTGCGCGGGTGGCCGAAACCGCTGTTCGTCGATGCGCTGTGGTCGCAGCTGCATCCGCCGGGGCCGGCGGGGAGTTGGTTGTTGGGCAAGATGTTGGAATGAAGGTCCTTCGGACCTTATCGCGGGCAAGCCCGCTCCCACAGGGTTTGATGGTGTCCACAAATTTTGTGGCCGACGCGATCCACTGTGGGAGCGGGCTCCCACAGGGTTTGGTGGTGCCCACAAATTTTGTGACCGACGCGATCCACTGTGGGAGCGGGCTTGCCCGCGAAGAGGCCCGCAAGATCACATCACTTTAAAGCCTTGATCCGCGCCTCGATAAACCGCCGCTCCGGCACCTGCTGCGTCAATTCCAGCGCCCGCTCATACGCCGCCCGCGCCTCCTCCACCCGTCCCAACTGCCGACAAAACTCCGCCCGCGCCGAATGCGCCAAGTGGTAATCCAGCAAATCCCCGCGCCCCAGAATCCCTTCAATCAGCGTCAACCCCGCCAACGGTCCATCCCGCCTGGAGATCGCCGCCGCACGGTTCAACTCGATCACCGGCGAAGGTACCGCCGCCAACAGAACGTCATACAGCCCCACAATCTGCAGCCAGTCGGTCTCCCCCGCCGTCGGCGCTTCGGCATGCACCGCGGCGATGGCCGCTTGCAAACAGTAAGGACCGAATTGCCGGGTCGTCAGCGCCCGCTCGATCAGCGCGCAACCTTCGGCAATCAACCCGGCATCCCACAGCGAGCGGTCCTGCTCATCCAGCAGGATCAGCTCGCCATTCGACGATGTCCGCGCCGGGCGCCGTGATTCATGTAACAGCATCAGCGCCAGCAGGCCCATCACTTCGGGCTCGGGCAACAACTCCATCAACAAACGCCCAAGGCGGATCGCCTCGCGGATCAGGTCTTCACGGATGAGCTCGGTGCCGACGGACGCCGAATAGCCTTCGTTGAACACCAGGTAAATCACCCGCAGCACGCTGTCGAGGCGCTCGGGCAGTTCCGCCAGGGTCGGCACTTGATAGGGGATTTTCGCGTCGCGGATTTTCGCTTTGGCCCGCACGATGCGCTGGGCAATGGTGGCCGGCGCGGAAAGAAACGCCCGGGCGATTTCTTCAGTGGTGAGGTCGCAGACTTCGCGCAATGTCAGCGGCACTTGGGCATCCGCCGCCAGTGCCGGGTGACAGCAAGTGAAGATCAGGCGCAAGCGATCGTCTTCCACGTCTTCGTCACTCCAGTCGGCCTGTTCCAGCGCCTCCAGCTGAGCGATCAGCATCGGCCGGGACGCGGCAAACCGCGCGCGGCGACGCAGCACATCGATGGCCTTGAAGCGCCCGGTGGAGACCAGCCACGCCCGCGGATTGTCCGGCACACCGTCACGCTGCCAGCGCTCGACCGCGATGAAGAACGCCTCGTGCAAAGCCTCTTCGGCAAGGTCGAAATCGCCGAGCAAACGGATCAGGGTCGCCAGGATCCGCCGCGACTCTTCGCGGTAGACCTGCTCGACCCGAGCCTTGACCGACACCCCGGGCATCAGTCCTGCATGCCTTGCGTCACCATGGAATCTCCTTGCCTGTGCCAGTTAAGGATTCAACTCTCGAACCGGTCGCACCTCGACACACCCCACCCGGGCCGCCGGAATGTTGCCGGCGACCTGGAGGGCTTCATTGAGGTCCTTGGCGTCGATCAGGTAGAAGCCGGCCAACTGCTCCTTGGTTTCGGCGAACGGGCCATCGGTGATCGACATTTTGCCGTTGCGCATGCGCACGGTGGTGGCGGTCTGCACCGACTCCAGCGCCTCGGCCGCGAGCATCCGGCCGCTGCCCTGGATCGATTCGGCGTAGGCCATGCACTCGGCGTCCTTGGGGCTCTCGGGCAGTGAGTGCAACTCCTGTTCGTTGCTGTAGACCAAGCATAAATACTTCATGGGGCTCTCCGATCGAACTGATCAACTATGGCTGCAGTTTGGCGGTTTGGCGCGGCTTCCCGACGATCAGGGTTCCAGGTTGAACAGCACGGAGCCGCTCATCATGTCGAACGGGGCCGACCAGTGTTCGTGAACGATGCGCCATTGTCCGGCTTCGCGCCGATAGCACGCGGTCACGCGCATCCAGCAGGCCTGGGTTTCGCCCTTGTCGTTGGTGCCGCCGCAATGGGCCAGCCAGTGGGCGAAGGCGATGTGCTCGTCCGCCACGACGTTCATGTGGTCGAAGTCGAATTTGTGCGCGCCCTGGCACATTTCCATGCATTCCTGCCAATGCGCGCGATAGGCGGGCTTGCCGCGAAATTGCAGGGCCTTGACCGCGTCGTAGGAGACGATGTCGTCGGCGTACAAGGCCATGAGTTTCTCGACATCCTTGGCGATGACCGCCTGGCGATAGGTGTCGATCAGGGTCTCGATTTCGTGAGTAGCGTTCATGGTGGTTCTCCGTGGTTTTTGTTGTGAAGACACCCTTAGTCGTTCGGCGAAACGCCGAATCGACAGTCGAAATAAAAATAATCCATGGACGCAAACTCGCTAGAATCCGAGGCTCATTTCTCATGGAAAAAGGACACTCCAGTGACAACCCGACTCGTGCCTTACGAAACCCTGAACACGCGCCAGCGCCAGCAGGTCGAGGCCATCGAAGTTCACAACGAACAAATAAAATTCTCCGGCGACATCCACGGTGCGTTGCACACCTTGCTGTCCAAACCCGGCCCCGGCGTCAAAGGATTTGCCCTGCTGGCCGATGACATTCCCGTTGCTTTCCTGCTGCTCAAACGCCCGCCGGTATTACCCGCATGGGCCGATGAACACAGCGCCACGTTGCACGCGCTGCAAGTCGACCAGCATCATCAAGGCAAAGGTTATGGCAAGGCCTGCCTGCAAGCCCTGCCCGACGTGGCGCGCCAGGCGTTTCCGGAAATAAAAGCGTTGGAGTTGTCGGTGGATGCGGACAACGAGGCGGCCATCGCGCTGTACGCCAGTTTCGGCTGGGTCGACAGCGGCGAAGCGTACAAGGGCCGGATCGGTTACGAACGGCGCATGGGACTGATTTTCTGAGGTGGTTATGCTCAACAGCATCGAAGCATTGGAAGCGATCTACGGCCAGCCTCATGAACGGGCCGTGCGCAAGCAAATCCCCTTTCTGAACGAGGACTATCAAGCGATGGTCCGCGCCTCGCCGCTGGTGATCATCAGCTCGGTCGGCCCCGACGGCCTGGACGGCTCGCCGCGCGGTGACACGCCGGGTTTCGTGCGAATCATCGATGCGCGCACCCTGGCGATACCGGACCGCCCGGGCAACAACCGCATCGACACCCTACGCAATGTGGTGCTCGATTCACGGGTATCGCTGCTGTTCATCATCCCGGGGATCGGCGAGACGTTGCGTGTCAACGGCACGGCGCAGATCAGCAATGAACCGGAGTTGCTGGAAAGCTTCGCGGTCAACGGCAAACCGGCGCGCACGGTGATGCTGGTGACGGTGGAGGCGGCGTTTTTTCACTGCTCGAAAGCGATTGTGCGTTCGGATCTGTGGAACCCTGAGAAGCACCTGGATCGCTCGGCGCTGCCGACGGCTGGGGCGTTTCACAAGCGCTTGAATGATGGGGCGTTTGATGCCGAGACGTATGACCGGGAAGCGCCGGCTCGGGTGCGGGATAGTCTCTATTAGAAATTGATGGGGCGATCTCTGGATCGCCTTCGCGGGCAAGTCGGATCGCCGCCCGCTCGCTCCTACAGAATTTGCGAAGGACCTGTAGGAGCGTGGCTTGCCCGCGAAGGCATTTCACGCCACACCGCATCAATCAGAGCGCCAACACCATCTCATGCCAAGCCATCCCGCCATGATCCGACGCGGAAGGCTTGATATAGGCAAACCCAAACCCGGCATACAGCGGAATATGCCGCTCTTTGCACATCAGGTTGATGCTGGTCTTGCCCAACGCACGCATCCGCTCGATGAACTCGCCCATCAAGCGTTTCGCCAAACCCTGCCCCTGATAATCCGGATGCACCACCACCGACATGATCACCACGTGCGGACCGGCCGGGTCGTGGCCGATCAGTTCCTTGAACGCTTCGTCCGACATCTCGACCTGAAACGCCGCACCGGAGTTGATGAAACCGGCTACAACATCGTCCACTTCAGCGACGATAAAACCTTCAGGCCAGGTGGCGATGCGGGTGGCGATTTTTTCTCGGGTGGCGGCCTCGTCGCCTTCGTAGGCAACGGTTTCGATGGCGAAGCAGCGGTCGAGGTCGGTGGGGAGGACGTGGCGGATGAGGGTTGTCATGACAGGTAGGGAGTCAGCGAGGGAAAGGCTGCGGATCATAAATCAGTGTCAGCACGACATCGAGAGGCGAATCGTTGATCCGCCTCTCGGGCCAGACATTACGCCTTGAGCGGCAGCCAGATTTCCAGCTTGCCGGTGTTGAGCTTCGGGTTGAAGTCTTCGCTGTAGCGTTCGAATTCCGGGGCGTCCGCGGCCTCTTTACCGGACTGGGGCAACCAGGTTTTCCAGATGTACTGGAACGTCGCGGGCAACTGATCCAGCGAGCCTGTGTGCTCGAACACCGCGTAATGCTGGGGTTGGACTTCAACCCAGCGATACTTCTCGGGCAGATCGTCTAGTTTGTCGATCTCGACGCCGGCAATGTATTCGAAGCCGCCCTTGCCATCCGGATTGCAGCAGATGCCGTAGGTCACTTCGCTTTTTTGACCGGGGATCTTGCCGATTTCCGGGATGAATTTCTCCCAAAGCTCGGGAATTGCCTGGGTGGTATCCGCAGTAAATCGACCACCCAGCCCCGCAATGAGCAGAAAGTGCCCGTGCTCAAAACGTGGCTCGGCCGGTTTTACGTCTGCTTGCTCATCCATGACTCGACTCCTGGATCAAAAAAGTGGGTTCGGCTGGGAGTATAGAAGCCAAACCCGATTAGCCCAGTCAGAGGCTGTGCAGCGCCTCGACGGCGCCCGCGCCTACAAACTCGTTGTAACCCGATAGAATCACGTACACCGCGAAATAACAGAAGATCGCCGCCGATGCCATGTAGGAGTAACGCAGCAGTTTGTCGCCCAACAGCTTGCCACCGTGGCTCGCCGCGAAGCACAGACCGACGCACCAGAGAACACCGGCACAGAGAAATCCGCCGAGAAACAGCGCCGAACTGAGGGCGCCACCGCCACCGGACCGTGCGATCAGTGTACCGCCCACCGCCGCGAACCAAAGAATGGCACTGGGTGACGACATGGCGAGGAAAATGCCTCGGAAAAATTCTTTGCGGTGAGAGTTGTGACCGACTTCAGCGGTCTGCGCCAACACGGCTTCATGGTGAATCGCCGAATAGATCATCTTCGCCGCGAAGTACACCAGCAGTGCCGAACCGCCGATCCAAAGCACCCAGCGCACGGTTTCGTATTGCAGCAAAACAGTCATGCCGGCCAGCGCCAGCACCGCATAAATCAGGTCGCCGACGCAGGTGCCCAACCCCAGCGCAAAGCCTTGAAAATAGCCGCGCTGCATGGCCAAAGTGATCATCGCGATATTGGCCACGCCGATGTCCAGGCACAGAGAAAGGCTCAGCAAGAAGCCGCTGCTAAATTCCATCAACTGATTTCCTTCGGAAAAATTTGTTTACACACTAGCTGGACAGTGTGCCATGCCACCCCTTATCTTCCGCAACAGGTCACCGCAGTGACCAGCGTCGCTCGGACGGTTCCGGGCGCTCACGTTATCCGAGGCAACAATGGCTAACCCAGGTTCGCCGCGCCGCTTTGCGCGCATAGATCGACTCCCCCCTTACGTTTTCAACATCACTGCCGAGCTGAAGATGGCCGCCCGTCGTCGTGGCGAAGACATCATCGACTTCAGCATGGGCAACCCCGACGGCCCGACGCCGCCGCACATTGTTGAAAAACTCGTCACCGTCGCCCAGCGCGAAGACACCCACGGCTACTCCACGTCCAAGGGCATTCCACGCCTGCGCCGGGCGATTTCCAACTGGTACAAGGATCGCTACGAGGTCGATATCGACCCGGAAAGCGAAGCCATCGTGACCATCGGTTCCAAGGAAGGCCTGGCGCATTTGATGCTGGCCACCCTGGACCAGGGCGACACCGTGCTGGTGCCGAACCCGAGCTACCCGATCCACATTTACGGTGCCGTGATTGCCGGCGCCCAGGTGCGTTCCGTGCCGCTGATTCCGGGGGTGGATTTCTTCGCCGAACTGGAACGGGCGATTCGCGGCTCGATCCCGAAACCGAAAATGATGATCCTCGGCTTCCCATCCAACCCGACCGCGCAGTGCGTGGAGCTGGATTTCTTCGAGCGGGTGATCGCCCTCGCCAAACAGTACGACGTACTGGTGGTGCATGACCTGGCCTACGCCGACATCGTCTACGACGGCTGGAAAGCCCCGTCGATCATGCAAGTGCCGGGGGCCAAGGACATCGCGGTGGAGTTTTTCACCCTGTCAAAAAGCTACAACATGGCGGGTTGGCGCATCGGTTTCATGGTCGGCAACCCGGAACTGGTCAACGCCCTGGCGCGGATCAAGAGTTACCACGACTACGGCACCTTCACCCCGCTGCAGGTTGCGGCGATTGCGGCGCTGGAAGGTGATCAACAGTGCGTGAAAGACATCGCCGAGCAGTACCGGCAGCGACGCAATGTGCTGGTCAAAGGCCTGCATGAACTGGGCTGGATGGTGGAAAACCCGAAAGCGTCGATGTACGTCTGGGCGAAAATTCCCGAGGCGTATGCGCACCTGGGTTCGCTGGAGTTCGCCAAGAAACTGCTGGCCGAAGCCAAGGTCTGCGTGTCACCGGGCGTCGGGTTTGGTGAGTATGGGGATGATCATGTGCGCTTCGCGCTGATCGAAAACCAGGACCGGATTCGTCAGGCGGTACGCGGGATTCGCGGGATGTTCCGGGCGGATGGGTTGGTGCAGAAAACCAGCTGACGACACCTCACACTGTGGGAGCGGGCTTGCCCGCGAATGCGGTGGTTCAGGCAAAATTGATGTCGACTGACACGACGCCTTCGCGGGCAAGCCCGCTCCCACAGGGATCATTGTTCAGCCCGGAAAATGATCACCCACAAAAAAACCGCATCGCTGCGGTTTTTTTGTGTCTGCAGTGTGCTTAAACGAACAACGACAACAGCAGGATGAAGCCCAGGCCCACGACGGACAGGATGGTTTCCATCGCCGTCCAGGTCTTGAAGGTTTCCGCCACGGTCATGTTGAAGTACTGCTTCACCAGCCAGAAACCGGCGTCGTTGACGTGAGACAGGATCAACGAACCGGCACCGGTGGCCAGCACCAGCAACTCACGGTTCACGCCCGGAATCATCCCCACCACCGGCACCACGATGCCTGCGCCAGTAATGGTCGCCACAGTCGCCGAACCGGTCGCGATACGGATCACCGCCGCCACCAGCCATGCCAGAAGGATTGGCGAGATTTCCGCAGCCACCGCCATGTTGCCGATGACATTACCCACGCCGCTGGTCACCAGCATCTGCTTGAAGCCACCACCGGCACCGATGATCAGGATGATTGCAGCGGTTGGCGCAAGGCTCGCGTCCAGCCATTTGAGCATCTGGCTTGAGCCAATGCCCTGCTTGTAGCCGAAGGTGTACAGCGACAGCAGCAAGGCCAGCAGCAGTGCCGAGATCGGGTGACCGATCAGGTCCATGAAGGTGCGGAAGAAGTTGCCATCCGGCAGCACCACATCGGCAAAGGTCTTGAGCAGCATCAGGAACACCGGCGACAGCACGGTGATCAGGGTGATGGAGAAGCTCGGGAGATCGGCAGAATCGTTTTCACGCGCCAGTTGATCCACCAGTTCCTGGTTGGGATGACCGGGAATGTACTTGGCAATGAAGGTGCCGTAGATCGGGCCGGCGATGATGGCCGTCGGCAGCGCAACGATCAGGCCGTAGAGAATGGTTTTACCGATGTCGGCACCGAACACGCCAATCGCCAGCAACGGGCCCGGGTGCGGCGGCACCAGACCGTGCACGGCGGACAGGCCGGCCAGCAGCGGGATACCGATCTTGATGATCGACACGCCGGTACGCCGGGCGACGATGAACACCAGCGGAATCAGCAGCACGAAGCCGATTTCGAAGAACAGCGGAATGCCGACCAGGAACGCGGCGAACATCATCGCCCACTGCACCTTGTCTTTGCCGAACGCGCGAATCAGCGTCTGGGCAATCTGATCCGCCCCGCCCGACTCGGCCATCATTTTGCCGAGCATCGTGCCCAGCGCGAGGATGATCCCGACGAACCCGAGCACCCCACCGAAGCCGTCCTGGAACGCCTTGATGATGGTGCCGATCGGCATGCCGGAGGTCAGACCGAGGAAGGCTGCGGCGATGATCAGGGCAATGAACGGGTGGAACTTGAACTTGGTGATCAGGACGATAAGCCCGATCACCGTGACCACTGCGTCGAGCAGCAGGAACGTCTCGTGGGACATGCCAAACATTAGGGGTGTCTCCTGGTTGTTGTTGTTATTAAAGCGGGTAATTCGAAAGCCATAAGGACAGCGCTATCTCTTCGAGCAAATTAACCGGCGCGTTTCAAGCCGTGTGTCAGCCACCAGGCATGCGCCTGTTTCGCCAACTGGTCGACGCTGTGGTTCGACGCATCGAGAGCCAGGGTCAGCGGTTCGCCAACGGGGGATTCAAGGGTTGCGAACTGGCTGTCGATCAAGGTCGACGGCATGAAATGGCCCGGCCGATGGGAGACACGATCGGCCGCCACTTCAGGCGTGAGTTCAAGGAACACGAAGCCCAGGCCCGGCAAGGCGCTGCGCAGGCGTTCGCGGTAAATGTGTTTGAGGGCCGAGCAGGTCAGCACCGGGCGCTGGCCCGTGGCGTCGACGCGGCGCAGTTCGTCGCACAGGCTGTCGAGCCAGCCGGCACGGTCGTCGTCGTCCAGGGGAATGCCTGCGCTCATCTTTTCGATATTGGCGGCAGGGTGAAAAGTGTCGCCTTCAATGGCAGTGGCGCCGCTGAGCTCGCACAGGGCTTCGCTGACGCACGTCTTGCCGCAACCGGCAACGCCCATGATGACCAGGGCGGTGATGGGATGATTCATGTAACACCTCAGCGCGCAGACAGCGCTACCTTTGAAAGCTGTGACACTCGTTCAAAAGCAGAAGTTGCCGACGCCTTCTTGTCATTTTTGTGGGTTGCAGCGTGTTCGTTCCCGACGCCGAAAAGCGAGGTTCAGGCAAAACTCGCTTACGCATTTGCAGCTGCTTCGGGACAGCGCTACCTTAGTGCCTTGAATTTTGTTTGGCAAGCCGCCCGATGACCTCCCCTAAAAACGATAAAAATACGCGAACCACTGGCCGTCCTACTCTCAATGAAGTCGCCCGACTGGCCGGCGTCAGCCCGATTACCGCGTCCCGCGCCTTGCGTGGCGTGAGCACGGTGGCCACCGAACTGGTGGAAAAAGTCCAGAAAGCGGCGCTTGAACTCAACTACGTGGTCAACCCCGCCGCCCGTGCGTTAGCCTCGGCCCAGAGCCATTCCGTCGTGGTTTTGGTGCCGTCGCTGTCCAACTTGCTGTTCATCGACACGCTGGAAGCCATTCATCAGGTTTTGCGTCCCAAGGGCTTCGAAGTGCTGATCGGCAACTTCCATTACTCGCGTGATGAAGAAGAGAACCTGCTGCGCAATTACATGGCGTATCAGCCGCGCGGCTTGCTGTTGACCGGGTTTGATCGCACCGAAAGTTCACGACGGATGATCGAGGCGAGCAACATTCCGTGCGTGTACATGATGGAACTGGACACTGCTGCCGGGCTCAATTGTGTCGGCTTCTCGCAACTCGCCGCCGGCGAAACGGCGGCTGAGCATTTGCTGTCACGCGGTCGCAAACGCCTGGCCTACATCGGCGCACAACTGGATCAGCGCACATTGCTGCGCGGCGAAGGGTTCCGCAAAGCCCTGCAGAAGGCCGGTCGGTATGACCCTGACCTGGAAGTGCTGACCCCGCGCGCCTCCTCCGTCGGTCTGGGTGGCGAGCTGTTCCTGCAACTGATCGCCAGTCATCCTGATGTCGACGCCATCTTCTTCGGCAACGACGACCTAGCGCAGGGCGCTTTGTTGGAGGCGATGCGCTGCGGGATCAAAATCCCCGAACAAGTGGCGATCCTCGGTTTCAACGACCTCCCCGCCTCCGCCCATATGGTCCCGCGCCTGAGCAGCATCAGCACCCCGCGAGAAGCCATCGGCCGACGTGCCGCGGAGCAGATGCTGACCTTGATGGCCGGCAATACGGTAGCGAAACCGGTGCAGGACATGGGGTTTGAGTTGAAGGTGCGCGAGAGTACGTAACGAAAGATCGTTCCGTGGGAACGATCAGGGACTAACCTTGTTATGTAAGGAGTGATTCCATGGAACATACACTGAAGATTCTCGGTAAAGCCTCGTCCATCAACGTCAGAAAAGTCCTGTGGACCTGCGACGAGCTGAACATTTCCTACGAGCGTGAGGACTGGGGCAGCGGATTCGCATCGACCCACAGCCCGGAATTTACCCGGCTCAACCCCAACGCGCAGGTGCCGGTGATCATCGATGAGGCCGGCGTACTGTGGGAATCCAACACCATCTGCCGCTATCTGGCCGGCAAACACCCGCATAACGATCTGCTGCCACACGAACCCGCAGCGCGTGCCCGGGTTGAGCAATGGATGGATTGGCAAGCCACCGATCTCAACACCTCCTGGAGCTACGCGTTTACGGCGCTGGTGCGCAAGGATCCAGAGTTCCAGGACGCGCATCGCATTGCCAACGGCCTGCGCGACTGGAATCAGAAGATGAGCATTCTCGAGCATCAACTCGCGACCACCAAAGCCTATGTCGCCGGACCCCGGTTCACGCTGGCCGACATTGTCATCGGCTTGTCCATCAACCGGTGGCTGATGACTCCGATGGACCGTCCCGATTTCCCTGCCATCGATGAGTACTTCCAAAGGTTGGCGCAACGCCCGGGATTCATGAAGCATGGCTGCAACGGCCTGCCTTGAAGCCACGCCTGCCTGGCGGCGGTCGACGGCTGCCGTCCGGCGGCAAAGGTTGACCGCAAAACCGGCGACACCTGCCTGCCAAACAAAACCTAACTAATTGATATATTTGGTATTTTTAATACGGGCATAGTATTTGCTGAAGGCACTGCACCACAAACACCTACAAGGTCTACTCATCATGTTGGTCAGTGCTAACAAACAGTCGGTAATGACTCCAATACTCAAGAAGCCTGGCGAAGATCCAACCGCCGAAGCCGCTGCCGGACTTCAGGGCGCGATGCTGCAAACTTTGCAAAACAACGTTCAGGCGCAAACCGCGCAGGTGCAAAAATCCGCCACCCAAAACGCCACGCAGCAAGTCGCTGAAGCGACCAAAATCAGCGACAACGTTGATGAATCGTTCGCGAAAACACGCGTGGGACTGCAATTGACTTACGCTCCGCTTCCGACCGATGCGCAAGGCAAGCTCAGTGGCGGAACGGCCACAGACGCCTTCAAGGAATACATGAGCAAAACCCCGGAAGAGCGCATGCAAGATGCCATTCTGGAGGAGATGGGCCTGACGAAAGAAGAAGTAGCGGAAATGCCGCCGGAACAACAACAGGCGGTCGCTAAAGAAATGGCCGAACGCATGCAGGACAAGATAAAACTGGCGCAGGCCGAGAAAGAAAACGGTGGTAGCGAGAAAGGCAGCCCTCAAGTGGTCGACAAGTTCCTCGCCTCGCTTTAACACCGCAGGTAATGCTGTTCACTTGAGCGCAGGCACGCATATTTGTGGTGAGGGGGATTTAGCGAAACGTCGCACCGCCCCGATCGGCTGCGAAGCAGTCGTAAATCCGGACAACTACGTTTATTTGAACGGACGCTGGGGCCGCTTCGCGGCCCAACGGGGCGGTGCGACGTCTCACTAAATCCCCTCGCCACAGGTTTCTTGCTCGCCTGAAGATTTTCTTAAGTGAACAGCATTACCCTCTACCGGGCCCCCTTGTCAGTTTGCCGCCATCAACTTATCTGCAAGGTCGAGTTGAACTGGCTGATCGCATCCACGACATGCCGCGACCCTTGCTGAATCTCCAGAATCACCTCCCCCGCCTCGTTCGCCAATTCCACGCCAAGACCGGTCCGGCTGAGACTCGACTGCATGCTCGATACCGCGCTCAATGACAAATCATGGTTCTTGCGCACCACCTCGACGATCTCCAGCGTCGCCTGACTGGTTCGTGCGGCGAGGCTGCGAACTTCATCGGCGACGACTGCGAACCCACGTCCGTGCTCCCCGGCCCGGGCCGCTTCAATCGCCGCGTTAAGTGCCAGCAGGTTGGTCTGGTCGGCAATGCCGCGAATGGTCTGGACGATGGTGCCGATGATGTCGGACTGCTTGCTGACCGCGTCGATGCTCAACGCTGCCTCGTTCAGGTCTTTGGAAATGTCCTGGATGATCTGCACCGTTTGCTGCACCACCTGGGACCCCTTCTGCGCGCAGGCATCGTTCTGGACCGAGGTGCTGTGGGCCGATTCGGCAGCGGTTTGCAAGGTGGTCACTTGATGGGTGATATCGCTGGCGAACTTGACCACTTTGTACAACCGGCCCTTGGTGTCGAACAACGGGTTGTAGGATGCCTCAAGGAAAATGGTATGACCGTGTTTATCTTTGCGCTCGAAACGGTGCGAGTGATATTCGCCGCGGTTCAGTGACGCCCAGAACGCTCTATAGGCCTGGGACTCGGCCTCCGCGCGGTGGCAAAACAGACTGTGGTGCTGACCGACAATTTCGTTGAGCGAGTAATGGGTAGTCTTCAGAAAGTTGTCATTGGCGGTGATCACATGGCCTTCGGGGGTAAATTCGATCACTGCCATGGAACGACCGATTGCCGCGAGCATGCTTTCGTTTTCGTGTTCCTTGTTAATCCTGGCAGAGATGTCCGTGGCCACTTTGATCACGCTTTTTACCAAGCGGTCGGGGCCAAAAACCGGCATGTAACTGGCTTCGAGCCAGATCTCTTTGCCCTGTTTGTTCAAGCGCAGGAAAGTGCCGCTGACCGGCTCGCCACGGGCCAGGTCTCGCCACAATCTGGCGTAGTCTTCGCTGCGATAAAACGCTTCTTCACAAAAGATCCGGTGATGTTTACCACGCACTTCCTCGACGCTGTAACCCATGGCGGCGCAAAAGTTTTCGTTGGCATCGAGGACGATGCCTCCAGGGGTGAACTCAATCATCGCCATCGAACGGCTGACAGCGGCCAACTTGGCATTGGCCTCGGTCAGCGCACAGCTGTAGCGTTCGATTTCCAGCAAGTCAGCCTTGTGATGTAGGTTAAACATGGTCGTATCACCCTAAGCGCGGTCGTTTGATTGATGAAAGTTCTTTGGTCTTTCAACGTATCCACCACAACGTTCCATGGAACAGGCACACGCATTCCTCCAAGGGAGGAATGGTCAGGTGATCAATGATGTTGAATCGGAGAGTCCGTGTGGCAACGCTCTTATCAAGACATCCGTCTCTTGATAGCCCGGGACCGGGCCAACCCTGATGTTTTCATAAGTAATTCCCTTTACCGAAAATCTCCCTGCTGCTCGCGTCGGTGCCTTGGATTGCGCACTCTTGAACCCTGCCTCAGCCCTTCATATTGCGACTGACATGGTTAGTTACGAGTCAGCATAGACAGGCCCAATGGCCTTGCAAGGCCACTAGTCGGCCAGTATTGAGGACAAAATCGGTTCAGCTCAGGCTCGATTCACTGTTGCGCGAGCATGCCCAACAACGCCTGCACCGCCGCCGAGGGTGGCTTGTTCGCCGCAACCACCAGGGCGAACTCGCGATCGATTCGCGGTTTCAGCGGCACCACACGCAGGCCCTGAAGCTGGCTCGGCAGGGTCATTTCCGGCACCAGGGTCACTCCGATGTTTTCCCGCACCAGGGTGAACGCACTGCTCCACTCGCGAACCTCGACGCGCACGTCATGCAACTGCAAACCGGCATCGATGGCCAGGCTGCGGGCATTGGTCGAACAGCCGCCCGTGGCCAGCACAAAGGGTTGCTGCGCCAATTCGGCGAGGGTGACGCCCTCTTCAACCGAGCGTCGCGCCAAAGGATGGCCGCCCGGTACAACCGCCACCCAGGCATCGCGCCCCAAACGGCCGGCATTGCGCTCCGGTGCCGGGTTCAACACCACACCCACGTCCACCAGGCCGGCGCCGAGCAGCGTTTCCACTTCATCGTCGCTGACTTCCAGGGCGACCACCTGAATGCCCGGATACAGCCGATTGAACTGGCGCAGCAGCGGCGGCAGGAACGTCGCCAGCACCATGGGGAAACTCGCCAGGCGAATCGTCCCGCGCTCGATGCCTTTCGCGGCATCGACGGTACTGCGGATGGTTTCCAGGGCGCCGAGCATGGTGCGCGCCTGCTCGATGACCGGCAGACCAATGGCGGTCGGCAGAGTCTGGCGGTTTTCCCGGCTGAACAGTTGAACGCCGAGGGTTTGTTCGATCAGCGCCAACGCCTGGCTCGCGCCTGACTGGGTCATGCCGACCCGCTCGGCGGCGCGGGTGATGTTGCCTGTGTCCGCCACGGCCACCACCATTCGCCAGTGCATCAGATTCATCATGGCAGTAGCTTTCCTTATGGCAGTTTTCTGAATGATTAATTTTACCGAGGGCGCCGCGCACTATGACACTGGCGAAAACCCCGAACCAGAGGCCTGCCGATGAAGTTGTATTACGCACCCGACGCTTGCTCGCTCGCACCGCACATTGTGCTGCACGAGCTGGACCTGCCCTTCGCGTTGATCCGCGTCGATAACCGCACCAAACAGGCCGCGAGCGGTGCCGATTTCCTCGCCATCAACCCCAAGGGTTACGTCGCGGCGCTGCAACTGGATAACGGTGAAGTGCTGACCGAAGGCCCGGCAATCCTGCAGTACCTGGCGGACCTGCGCCCCGAGGCGAGCCTGGCGCCAGCCCATGGGACGTTCGAGCGCGTGCGGTTGCAGGAGTGGCTGAATTTTGTTTCGACGGAGGTTCATGGCGGGCTGGGTTGGTTGTTCAACGCGCAGTTCCCGGAGGAGGTAAAGGCGCTCATCAAGGAGAAGTTGTACAAGCGGTTTGCGGTGTTGTGCCAGACGCTGGAGCGGCGGGAGTATCTGATGGCGGGTGGGTTCAGCATTGCCGATGCGTATTTGTTTACGGTGTTGCGGTGGACGCCGCTGTTTGCGATTGATTTGAATCAGTGGCCGGCGTTGGTGCGGTTTCAAGCCGGAATTGATCAGCGGCCGGCGGTGAAAGCGGCGTTGGCTGCGGAGACGGTGTAGTGCGTTAGATCGCTTCGCGGGCAAGCCTCGCTCCTACAGGTTTAGCGGCGTACCTGTAGGAGCGAGACTTGCCCGCGATGGCGATCTTCCAATCACAGCAGAACTACAAACTGGCACTCACTTTTGTAGCCACCTCCCCCGGCACCCATCCCTTCCAGATCTGCGGCTGATCGCGCAAAAACGCTTCCGCGACCTGACGCGGTTGCTGGCGTTTTTCGCTCATCTGCGCCAGCGTCTGGTTCAGCAGATCGATCGGGAAATCGACTTTCTCGAAGAACGCCACCAATTCCGGATACTGCGTCTTGAACGGCGCGGACACGCCAATGGCCAGGCTCGCCGGCATTGAGCGCGTGCCTTTTGGATTCGGGTTGTTGGCATCGGCCAGGGTCTTCCAGGCTTCGGCGTCGAACGGCGGTTCTTCGAGCTTCACCAGTTTGAAGCGGCCCAACAGCGGCGTTGGTGACCAGTAGTAGAACAACACCGGTTTGCCACGGCGGATCGACGATGCGACCTCGGCATCCAGTGCCGCGCCGGAGCCAGTGCGGAAGTTGACGAAGCTGGTGGTCAGGTCGTAGGCCTTGAGTTTCTGGCTGTTGACGATCTCCGAGGTCCAGCCGGTCGGGCTGTTGAGGAAGCGCCCGCGGCTCGGGTCTTCGGGGTCGCGGAACACGTCCTTGTAGCGCGCCAGGTCGGCGACGGATTTCAGCTCCGGCGCCAGCGGCTTGATGCCGCGCTCCGGGTCACCCTTGATCACGTACTCCGGCACCCACCAGCCTTCGGTGGCGCCTTTGACGGTGTCGCCCAGACCAAACACTTTGCCTTCCGCTGCAGCCTTGACCCACGCCGGACTGCGCCCAGCCCATTCTTCGCCGATGACTTGAATGTCGTTCTTGGCCAACGCCGCTTCGAGGCTGACGGTGCTGCCCGGTAACGTGTCGGTCGGGTAGCCGTAACCTTTTTCGACGATCAACCGCAGGATCTCGGTGATCAGGCTGCCGCTTTCCCAAGTGATGTCACCGAAGTGGATCGGCAAGGTTTTTTCTGCGGCGGGAACGTGGCCGGCCACAAGGCTCAGGGCCAGCAGCGAGCTGCCGAGCAGGGTTTTGATCGATTTCATGCGGACCTCTGGTGCAAGGGTTCATTGGCGCTGTGCTGGGCGCACAACGCTTGGGAGCGGGTCATGTAGACGCTGACCGAGCGCTGGGAAATGCCCAGCTCGGCGGCAATTTGCGGGTAGGTCAGGCCATCGATTCGCGACAACAGGAACGTCGCCCGGACCTTGCCCGGCAAGCGCTGAAGCGTTCGATCGAGGCCGTGCAGCGCCTGGGTCAGTTGCAGTAATTCCTCGGGCGAATTCGCTGGCGACCGATCGAGGTGTTGCAGTTGATCGAGGTGTTGACGTTCCAGATCACGACGCCGCCAGAGCTGGTAAATCAGCCGCTGGGCGATGGTGGTGAGCAAGGCGCGAGGTTCGCGAATCGGGGTCAGCCCCGGCGATTCGAGCAGTTGCGCAAAGGTTTCGGCGGCGATGTCTTCGACGCTGGAACTGGCCCCCAGATGCCGTCGCAACCGAGTGCACAACCAGGGGTAATGGGCGCGGAACAATCCGCCCACGTCGTTGCGATGGGAAAAGTCGGTGCCGGACATAGAGGCTCCAAAGGTTAGGGTCGCTGAATGTCCGGTGGTCCGGTGACGCGAATCCTAGCAAGGAGCCTTATTCATTAATAATATTTAAAAAGCATTTTTATATGCATTTTTGGAATTAATGTAATGTCTGATGAATCGCCATCGCGGGCAAGCCACGCTCCCACAGGTTCTGTGTCGATCACTAAATTGATGATCGACACAGAACCTGTGGGAGCGTGGCTTGCCCGCGAAAAAATCTTAAGTCAACGCAGACGCCCGAACCCCAACGCCTCGGCTTCCTGTTGATAGTCGAGAACAATTTGATAGTCGCCCTCACTCGCCGGCAACACCTCGCGCAACCCAAGGACTTCCGCCACATCAGGCAATTCCCGCAACGCCTCGTTCATCACCTGCCGCAGCGCCTCAACCTGCTCATCGTCAACCGTCGCAGCCGTGATATACGGCAAGGTCGGGCTGAACGCACTGCGCACCACCACTCGCAATCCTTCCACTTCCTCTTCGGCGTGGCGCGCGAGGTAAGCAAAGGTCACGCTGTCGATGGCCGCCAGATCGGCCTGGTTTTCGCGCAGCCAGCGCAGGCTCTCGCGGTGGCTGCCGCTGACACCGACACTGGCGAAGAACTGCCCGTCGCGATGCAGTGGCGCCAGTCGCTGACGCAGCAGGTTGATGCCGCTGTTGGAGTCTTCGCCGTTGATCACGCCGCGACTGCCGAAAAACGCAGGCAAGGTCCGGCGTGAATCATCGGCGCGACTCAGCAACAGGCTGCAATGGTTGCCGCCGGTGCTGTCCGGCAGTTCGTAGCGAGGCCGGCCGACGACACGAACCTGACCGCGCAATGCGGTCATCAGCGGATAACCGCAGGTTTGGGTCAGCAGCAGGTGCGGAGACAGCCACAGTTGCATCAGCGACAGCGTTTCGGCATTGCGGCGGGTTGTGCCCAGACGTTCGAGGATTCGCGTCAGCCAGCGCTCGTTGGCCTGGCGAATCGGTTCTGGGGCGACGTACATCAGTAGTTCGGCAATGTCTTGAGTCATCAAAATCTTCCCGGCAACGGAGTTCAACTGTGGGAGCGGGCTTGCTCGCGAAAGCGGTGTGTCAGGCAATATCAATGTTGCAGATACACCGCATTCGCGAGCAAGCCCGCTCCCACAAGGGGAATGCATTCGCAATCAGTGAAATGGGTGTTTCGGGCTGTCGATCGCCTTTAGCCCATTCTCACGCCACAACTCGCCATAACCCTGCACCAGAAACCCGCCGCTGCGCGCCACCCATTGTTCGCGGCGCGCGTGATAGGCGCGGGGCAAGTCGTACCAGGGCAGGCCCGGCAAGTCGTGATGCACCAGATGAAAATTGAGGTTCAGGAACAGCCAGCGCCATGGCCAGCCGGCTTCGTTGAGCACGGTGCGTTGCTCGGGTTGCGCATGGGGTCGGTGTTCGTAGTAAGAGCGGATCATCGCAATCGACAGCGCCGGCACACTGATCAGCAACAGGTAATGCCACACGGGCAGCACGCTGTAGCGGGCGATGAACAGCAACATCAACAGGGTCAGTGCACCGTGGGTCAGCCACATCGACCAGGCTTGCCGCTCACCGGCTTTCAGACGTTGCAGTTCTTCCCGCGCCAGCGCCAGCAAGGCCAGCGGCGCACCGAGGATGAAGCGCCCGAGCACGGTTTTGTTCAGCCAGTGCAGGCTCTGTTCGAACAGTGAACGGCCCTGCCACTGCTCGGCGCTCAGGTAGCGGCTTTCCGGATCGATGCCCGGCAGGGTCAGGTCTTCGTCGCGGTGATGCAGCAAGTGGCTGTCGCGATACAAGGTGTAGGGATACCAGACGGCGAACGGTGCGTAGCCGAGGATTTTGTTCAGCGTGGTCCAGCGAGTGGGATGACCGTGGAGCAATTCGTGCTGCACCGACAACCAGAGCACGACCAACGGAATCAGCAGCAATGTGCTCCACCAAACACCCAGTCGGGCACTGCCCAGCACGATGCTGAACCACGCGGTGTACACGCCGATCAGCAGCAACCAGGTCGGCCACTCGGTGCGAGCGGTCAGGCGTTGGCGCAGGGTTTCGATTTCTTCTCGGTGGGCGCTATCGAAGTAATGGGGCATGGCGTTGCTCAGATCGGGGACCAGTCCCTCTCTGTGCAATGGCGCAGGGAAATCTTGCAGATTATTTGGTGATCGTTCCCACGCTCTGCGTGGAATGCCTCAAGGGACGCTCCGCGTCCAGTGACGCGGAGCGTCACGGGCTGCGTTCCCACGCAGAGCGTGGGAACGATCAACCTGAAGCGGGATCAATGACCGAACACATCCACCTTCTTGGCCTTCTTGTCTGCGCGCTTTTCATCGGCGGTTTTCGCCGGTTTCTTCTTTGCCGCTTTTTTTGAATCCATGCCTTTGGCCATGATACGTACTCCACTCATACGGGATGTGAGATCAGGTATACACCTATCGCCAGGCGCGCGTTCTTTTATAATCACCCGCTTTGCCCAGCGACAGATCGCATCCATGCCCGACACCCAGTACACCCTGCTCGCCGAGCCGTTATGGCCGCTGATGAACAAGTTTTATCGTGCCCACCAATCGTCGATGAAAGCGGTGCGTGACGCTCAATTATGGGTCGCCAGGCGCGACGAGATCATCGGCGCGCTGTGTTTGCGCCCGGTCTCGGGCGGACATTGGCTGACCGGTTTGTTCGTCGACCCGGCGTGCCGCGAACAAGGAATTGCGGCGGCGTTGATCGTCGAAGCGGTGAAAGGTCTCGAACAACCGGTGTGGCTGTTCTGCCATCCGGATTTGCGCGGATTTTATGAACGACGCGGTTTTACCTTCGACCCGGCCATGCCTTACGCCATGGTCGAACGCTTGAGCCGCTATGCGCGCAGCAAGCCGATGATTGCGATGGGGCTGGAACCGGTCGGATAGGCGTATGGAGATCGATGTGGGAGCGGGCTTGCCCGCGATAGCGGACTGTCATTCAACATCATAATTGACCGTCAGGGCCTCATCGCGGGCAAGCCCGCTCCCACAGGGTTTTGCGGTGAAATCAGTCGTCAGCGTTGGGATCGAGATCCGGGAACATCACTTCGGTGAACCCGAACTTGCTGAAATCGGTAATCCGCGACGGATACAACCGGCCGATCAGGTGATCGCACTCATGCTGCACCACACGGGCATGAAAGCCCTCGGCAATGCGCACGACCGGCTCGCCCTTCGGGTCGAAACCTTCGTAACGAATCTGCTGATAACGGTCTACCGCGCCACGCAGGCCGGGCACCGACAGGCAGCCCTCGAAGCCCTCTTCCATCACCGGGCTCAACGGCGTGATCAGCGGGTTGATCAGAATGGTCTGCGGCACCGCTTCGGCATCCGGATAGCGCTCGCTGTGCTCGAAACCGAAGATCACCAGTTGCAGGTCGACGCCGATCTGCGGCGCCGCCAGCCCCACCCCACCGACGCTTTCCATGGTCTGGAACATGTCGTCGATCAGTTGCCACAACTCCGGGCTGTCGAACATTTCGGCCGGGACCGGCGGCGCAATACGCAGCAGGCGCTCGTCGCCCATTTTCAGGATTTCACGGATCATTTGATGACTTCGTCAGTGCTCGGTTTGATCGAGTGATCCCGACCCAGTCCCGAAACGTGGTGTTTGTGTTCATGGTCGAGCTCGCCGGGGACCTTTTCGCCAGAGTCCTTGCCTTCGGTCGACATGTGTTCGATCACCGCATTCATTTCCGCACCGAGCAACAGCACCGCCGCGGAAATATAGAAGTACAGCAACAGCACGATGATCGCGCCGATACTGCCATACATGGCGTTGTAGTTGGCGAACTCCTTGACGTACAGACCGAAGCCCACGGATGCGAGGATCCACACCACGACGGCCAGCACCGAACCCGGCGTGATAAAGCGGAACTCCTGTTTGACGTCGGGCATGACGTAATAAATCAGCGCCACGGCCACCATCAGCAGAATCACCACCACCGGCCAGCGGGCGATGGTCCACAGCGTGACGATGAAGTATTCGAGGCCGACTTGCGCGGCGATCCAGGTCATCACCTGCGGCCCGAGCACCATCAGTGCAGCAGCGATCAGCAACATGCCGGCGATGCCGATGGTGTAGATGATCGAGAGCGGAAAACGCTTCCACGCCGGGCGGCCTTCGACCACGTCATAAGCCGCGTTCATCGCGCTCATCATCAGCCGCACACCGGCAGACGCCGTCCACAGGGCGATCACGATACCGACCGACAGCAAGCCACCCTTGGCTTGCTGGAGCTGGTCAATCACCGGGTTCACCTGCTCCAGCGCCTGGGGCGGCAGGACCAGTTCCGATTGCAGACGCAGCCAGGAGAAGAAGTCCGGCAGGTGCAGGAAACCGATCAGGGCGATCAGGAACAGAATGAAGGGGAACAGCGAAAACAGCATTTGATAGGCCAGCGCCGAGGCATAGGTCGACATCTCGTCGTCGACGAACTCGGTGACCGTGCGCACCATGACACGGTGCAGGCGCAGGCCTTTCATGTGTGGGAAAAACATTAGCGTCTCCTTTCGCCGCAAAATGGGTTGAAGTCGAGGCGACTCAGGGGCCGTTTTCTACATCAAAGTAGCCTACTTGGCGACTTTGAAACAATTTCATCGCGCAAGTTCAGGCTGACACAAAAACGGCCATCCGTGGATGGCCGCTTCTGATATTTATCCAAGGCCGAATCAAGCCTTGTCGACGCCTTTTTTGATCGCATCCTTGGCTTTGCCCACTGCTTGCTGAGCTTCGCCTTTCCTTTCCTGCACGACGCCTTCGGCGCGCATTTTGTCGTTACCGGTGGCCTTGCCGACGCCTTGCTTGACGTTGCCGGCGGCTTCGTTGGCCATGCCTTTTACTTTATCGCCAGTGCTGCTCATGGTGTTTCTCCTGTGAACAATTGAACGAGAAAAGTCGTTACACAAGGATTGACCGGAGCCGTTTGCGCGGAGTTTCATTTATTTTCCCGGCGACATTTCATCGTTCCGTGCAGGTTGGGCTTTATGTTTGCCGACCAACCCCCGAGAATGCGCAACGTATTCAGGCCGTGGCGCTGAAGATCCAATCCCGTAGGAATGTTATGAAACTCGATAAAAAGCAGGCCATTGCCCGCAGAAACCAGGAACTCGGCGGTGCTGTGCTTGGCGTCAACAACTGCCACTTCACCGAATTGAACCGCAACCGCAACATCTGGTGGTTCGATATCCCGGTGGCTCGCCTGGCCGTTGGTCAGTACGAATGGATTCACCTGCTGATGCACACGCCGGACACCGATGAACTGCTGCACCTGAAAGTGCCGACGGTGTTCCTGCGTGAGAAGCTCGAAGGGCTGGTGGTGCGCAACCAGGGCAAGCGCAAGGCGGCGTTGAGCCTGGAATTGAGTGCGGACAAGGATTCGTACTTGCAGGACATGCGCCCGGCGGGCACCAATGTCAATTTCGCGCAGTTTCGCTTGTAACACTGGCTCCCTTTGATAAGGGATTTATCTGTGCTGAGGGGATCTGTGGCGAGGGGATTCATCCCCGTTGGGCTGCGAAGCGGCCCCAATAACCTGCAGCCGCATTTCAGCAGAAACACCGCGCTCGCCGGTCTTACGACTGCTGCGCAGCCGAACGGGGATGAATCCCCTCGCCACAGAAGCCCGCCCATATCACTGCCAACAAAAAGCCCCGCATCTGCGGGGCTTTTTGTGGGTTACGCGCCTACTTTCTTCGCGTTGATCTTCTTCAGCTCTTCATCCCGCAACTCACGACGCAGGATCTTGCCCACGTTGGTGGTCGGCAGCGCATCGCGGAATTCCACGGCTTTCGGCACCTTGTAGCCGGTGACATTCGCACGCATGTGCTCCATCACTTGCTCTTTGGTCAGCGTCACACCCGGTTTGGCAACGATGAAAATCTTGATCGCTTCGCCCGACTTCTCGTCCGGCACGCCGATGGCCGCGCATTGCAGCACGCCCGGCAGGGTCGCGAGCACGTCTTCGAGCTCATTCGGGTACACGTTGAAACCGGACACCAGGATCATGTCTTTCTTGCGATCGACGATGCGCATGTAGCCGTCCGGCTGGATCAGCGCGATGTCACCGGTCTTCAACCAGCCTTCGCTGTCGAGCATTTCATCGGTGGCTTCCTGGCGCTGCCAGTAGCCTTTCATCACCTGCGGCCCCTTCACACACAATTCGCCGATTTCACCCAACGGCTGCTCCACGCCGGCATCGTCGATGACTTTGCACAGGGTCGACGGAACCGGAATACCGATGGTACCAATCTGGATGTGCTGGATCGGGTTCACCGTCGCCACCGGGCTGGTTTCGGTCATGCCGTAACCTTCGCAGATGGCGCAACCGGTGACCGCCTTCCAACGCTCGGCCGCCGCCAGTTGCAGGGCCATGCCGCCGGACAGGGTGACTTTCAGTGCCGAAAAATCCAGTTTGCGGAAACCTTCGTTGTTGCACAGGGCAACGAACAACGTGTTCAGCCCGACGAAGCCGCTGAACTTCCACTTCGACAGTTCCTTGACCATCGCCGGCAGGTCGCGCGGGTTGCTGATCAGGATGTTGTGGTTGCCGATCAGCATCATCGCCATGCAATGAAAGGTGAACGCGTAGATGTGGTACAGCGGCAGCGGCGTGATCAGGATTTCGCAACCTTCATTGAGGTTGGACCCCATCAGCGCCTTGCACTGCAGCATGTTGGCGACGAGGTTGCGATGGGTCAGCATTGCGCCCTTCGCCACGCCGGTGGTGCCGCCGGTGTATTGCAGCACCGCCACGTCACCGCTGGCCGGGTTGGCTTCCGCCACTGGCTGGCCATGCCCCTTGCTCAACACGTCGTTGAACTTGATGGCCTTGGGCAAGTGATACGCCGGGACCATCTTCTTCACGTACTTGATGACGCTGTTGATCAGCAGGCGCTTGAGCGGCGGCAACAGGTCAGCCACTTCGGTGACGATGACATGCTTGACGCCGGTTTTCGGCACGACGGTCTCGGCCAGGTGCGCCATGTTGGCCAGGCACACCAGGGCTTTGGCACCGGAGTCGTTGAACTGGTGTTCCATTTCCCGCGCGGTGTACAGCGGGTTGGTATTGACCACGATCAGCCCGGCGCGAATGGCACCGAACACAGCGACCGGGTACTGCAAGACGTTAGGCAGCTGCACGGCGATTCGATCGCCCGGCTGCAAGTCGGTATGCTGTTGCAGGTAAGCGGCAAAGGCGCCGGACAATTCGTACAGTTCACCGTAGGTAATTGTCTTGCCCAGGTTGCTGAATGCCGGCTTGTCGGCGAAGCGCTGGCAGGACTGTTTCAGCACTGCCTGAATATTCGGATACTCGTCCGGATTGATGTCGGCAGCAATCCCGGCAGGGTACTTATCCTTCCAGAAGTCTTCGATCATGGAAGCCCACTCCTCAGCAACGCGAATTCAAATACCGCATTTGATGCGATTATTATTGGTGTTTGATTATTGGTGAGTCTGGCTTTTACAGAAGGCCGAGAGGTCACAAAGCGCGCCGAGAGTAGCAGCTTTGCCAAGGGCCGACTAGAGCCAAAAGCGGCCTCTACAGTCACATTGGTGACTCAAGAATAACAAACAGTCATTTTAGAGCAAAGATTCTATAAAGCGCTGAGAGCCTTTAAAACTGGGGCTTATAGCTTTTAAAAGATTCGCGGGCAAGCCTCGCTCCTACGGGTTTCGCGTCGTTATTGTGATCGACGCCAACTCTGTAGGAGCGAGGCTTGCCCGCGAACCGCGCAAAGCGCGGCCATTCAACGATCAGGCAATATCCCGCAACTCCCGCCGCAGAATCTTGCCCACCGGCGTCATCGGCAACGACTCACGCAACACAATGTGCTTGGGCACTTTGTACGCCGTGAAGTTTTCCTTGCAGTAGGCCTTCAGCTCTTCAAGGCTGACCCCTGACTCTCGCGCCACCACAAACAACTTCACCGCCTCGCCCGAACGTTCGTCCGGCACACCGATGACGGCGCAGTTGGCGACCTTCGGGTGCGCCATCACCACGTCTTCGATCTCGTTCGGGTACACGTTGAAACCCGAGACGATGATCATGTCTTTCTTGCGATCGACGATGCGCACAAAACCGTCCGGGTCGATCACGGCGATGTCACCGGACTTGAACCAGCCTTCGGCATCCAGCACTTCGGCGGTGGCCTCGGGTTTCTGCCAGTAGCCCTTCATGATCTGCGGGCCCTTGATGCACAGCTCACCGCGCTCGCCCATCGGCTGCTCGACGCCTTCATCGTTGATGACTTTCAGCGTGGTGCCCGGCACCGGCAGGCCGACCGTGCCGATCCGCGACTTGTTGCCGTACGGGTTGGTGCACGCCACCGGCGAGGTTTCGGTCAGGCCGTAGCCTTCGGTGATGCGGCACCCGGTCAGTTGCTCCCAGCGCTCGGCGGTGGCCTTGACCAGCGCAGTGCCGCCGGAGTTGGTCAGTTTGAGGCTGGAGAAATCCAGGGTCTTGAAATCCGGATGGTCCATCAACGCGACGAACAGCGTGTTGAGCCCCAGCAGACACGAGAACCGCCAGTTCTTCAGTTCCTTGATGAAACCGCCAATGTCCCGTGGATTGGTGATCAGCACGTTGTGGTTGCCGGTCACCATCATGCACATGCAATTCGCGGTGAAGGCATAGATGTGATACAGCGGCAGCGGCGCGATCATCACCTCCTGGCCTTCGCGCAGCAGCGGCTGGCCATCATTGCCGAACTGCCCCAGGCATGCTCGCGCCTGCTGCATGTTCGCGACCAGGTTGCCGTGGGTCAGCATCGCGCCCTTGGCCAGCCCGGTGGTGCCGCCGGTGTATTGCAGCACGGCGATATCGCTGAGACCGGCGTTCAGCGGCTTGATGCCCAGGCCCCGGCCCTGGCGCAACGCGCTCTTGAAGGAAACGGCCTGCGGCAAGGAATAGTCAGGGACCATTTTCTTCACCTTGCGCACCAAGGTGTTGACCAGCCAGCCCTTGGCGGCGGGCATCATGTCGCCCATCTTCGCTTCGATCAGGTACTGGAGGTCGGTGTCGGGCAGCACTTCCTGGACCTTCTGCCCGAACATGTTCAGGTAGACCAGCGCCCGGGCACCGGAATCCTTGAACTGATGACGCATCTCCCGCGCGGTGTACAACGGGTTGGTGTTGACCACGATCAGCCCGGCGCGCAACGCACCAAACACGGCAATCGGGTATTGCAGGACATTGGGCATCTGCACCGCGATGCGATCCCCCGGCACCAGGTCGGTGTGGGCTTGCAGGTAACCGGCGAACGCGGCGCTGTGGCGTTCCAGTTCGGCGTAGGTCAGGGTCACGCCCATGTTGCTGAAGGCCGGGCGGTCCGCGAATTTCTTGCAGGAACGCTCGAACACCTCGATCACCGACTTATAGGCCCCTTGATCGATGTCCAGGGGCACGCCGGCCGGGCGTTTGTCATTCCAGAAATCAGGTTGCATTGTTCTTGTCCTCTTTACCTGAACCTATCCGGGGCCACTCTCTGCGCTGTCGGAAAAACAAAAAGCAAAAAGCGGAGCTTCACGGACACTAGCAGCTATGACGAAACAGGCAAATATGCCAACGTCCGTCATTGATCGTGTGAATCTTGGTGCCATGGCGTGGCCTGATCAGACGCCGGGCGAAGGATGCGCTATACAATGCACCGAGCCCATGCAAAGGAATCGCCATGATCCACGACACCTTCTGGCTGACCGCGAGTGACCGCAGCCGCCTCTTCGTCAACCAGTGGCTGCCCGCCGCGCCGATGAAAGCGGTGATCCTGGTGGCCCACGGCATGGCCGAGCACAGCGATCGCTATGCCCGTCTCGCGGAAAAATGCTGTGAACAGGGCTACGGCGTTTACGCACCTGACTTGCGTGGACATGGCAAAACTGCCGAAAGCGGGACCCTCGGACATTTCGCCGATGACGATGGCTGGTGCAAGGTCGTTGGTGACCTGGCCAGCCTCAATCAGCACATCGGCCAGCAACATCCCGGCGTGCCGATCGTGCTACTCGGCCACAGCATGGGCAGCTACATCGCTCAGGCTTATCTGCTGCATCACAGTGCCAGCCTGTATGGCGCGGTGCTCAGTGGTTCGAACTTTCAACCGGTGGCGCTTTATCGCGCAGCCCGGCAAATCGCCCGCCTCGAACGCTTGCGCCAGGGTCCGAAGGGACGCAGCGCGCTGATCGAATGGTTGTCGTTCGGCTCGTTCAACAAAAAATTCAAACCGGTGCGCACCTCGTTCGACTGGCTCAGCCGCGACCCGGCCGAAGTCGACAAGTACGCCAACGACCCGCTCTGCGGCTTTCGCTGCACCAATCAGTTCTGGATCGATCTGCTCGGCGGCTTGCAGCAAATCAGCAAAGCGTCCAATCTCGCCCAGATCGATCCGGGCCTGCCGCTGCTGGTGATTGGCGGTGAATGTGATCCGGTGAGTGAAGGCAAGCGTCTGAAAGATCTGGCCGATGCGCTACGTGCCGCTGGCAGCCAGAGCCTGCAACTGACGATTTACCCGCAGGCACGGCACGAACTGTTCAACGAGAGCAATCGCGATGAAGTGACGGCCGATGTGCTGAGCTGGATCGCGCAAGCCCTGAGCCACCGCCGCCCACCCAGATCCGAATAGTTTTTTGTGGTTTTTTTATTTGTCACAGGAATTGAAATCGATGACCCAGGTTACCAACACCCCTTACGAAGCCCTTGAAGTCGGGCAGACCGCCAGCTACAGCAAGACGGTCGAAGAGCGCGACATTCAACTGTTCGCCGCGATGTCCGGTGACCACAACCCGGTGCACCTGGACGCTGAATTCGCCGCTGGCACCATGTTCAAGGAGCGTATCGCCCACGGCATGTTCAGCGGTGCACTGATCAGCGCAGCCGTCGCCTGCGAGTTGCCTGGGCCGGGCACCATTTATATCGGTCAGCAGATGAGCTTCCAGAAGCCGGTGAAAATTGGCGACACGCTGACCGTGCGCCTGGAGATCCTGGAGAAGCTGCCGAAGTTTCGTGTGCGCATTGCCACGCGTGTGTTCAACCAGCGCGATGAGCTGGTGGTGGATGGCGAGGCAGAGATTCTGGCACCGCGTAAACAGCAGACCGTGACGTTGCCGACCCTGCCGGCCATCAGCATCGGCTGATCCACCGCTCTTCTGTGGCGAGGGGGCTTGCCACCGTTGGGGTCCGCAGCGCCCCCAAAATCAGGCACCGCGTTTGACTTGATAAACGCGGTGGCAGGTTTACGACTGCTGCGCAGCCGAACGGGGGCAAGCCCCCTCGCCACAGGGACTGCTACCGGTCGCCCTCCTGCACCTGCACACTCGCCGTCATCCCCGAACTCAGATTGATCCCCTCGGGCACCTTGTCCAGTTTGATCCGCACCGGAATCCGCTGCGCCAATCTCACCCAGTTGAACGTCGGCTCCACTTCCGCCAGCAATTGCGCATCCGGCGTGGTGTTGCGATCGGTAATCCCGCGGCTGACGCTTTCCACATGCCCTTGCAGCGCCTCGCCCGCACTCATCAACCAGACCTTCACCGGGTCGCCGACGCGAATCCGCGGCAGCTTGGTTTCTTCGAAATACGCCTGCACATAGAACGTCGAATCGTCGATCAGCGCCATCACCGCTTGCCCGGCATTCACGTAATTGCCTTGGGCCAGACGCAAATTGGTGATGTGACCACTGCGGGGCGCGTGGACCTGGCTTCGGGCGAGGTTGAGTTCCGCCACCTTGGCTTCGGCCTGGGCTTCACGCAGTTCGCCACGGGCGATGCCAGCGTTGATTTGCGCGTTCTCGCGCAGCTCGGCACTGATGGCTTGCGGGCCGAGGGCCGCGCGGCGGCTGGCTTCGCGCTCACGCAGATTGAGTTGCTGCTGACGGGTTTGCACCACCGCTTGCGCCTTCTCCAGTGCGGCTTCGAAGCGGTCGCGATCGATGCTCAGCAACAGGTCGCCCGCCTTGACCTCCTGGTTATCGGACACCTTGAGTTCACGTACCCAGCCCGACACGTCCGGAGCGATCACCACCACATCGGCGCGAATCCGCGCATCCCGCGTCCACGGCGTGAGCATGTAGTACTGCCACAAATGGAAACCGGCAAAAATCGCCACCGCCACCAGGCACAGGGTGACCGCGACACGTACGGATGTACGCATGTTCAACTCCTTATAAAGGTCCGAGGACGACGGTGATCAGGGTCAATACACAGACGTACAAGGCGCAATCGAATAACGCTTCGTGCCAGATCCAGCGGCCGACCGGGGTCAGGCGCAACAACAGGCGCAAGCCCCCGGTGACGAGCAGCGCCAGCAGCACATAAATCAGAAACGGGCTGAGCAGCACGCCGCCCACCGACCATTCACGCAAGCCCATGGCTTTGCTCCTGTTGACGGCACCACGCGCGCCAGCTGTTCTGCAATTGCAGCACAGCGCCCTGGGCCAGTTTCACGGCATCGCTGGGCGGCAGCGCGTACAAGGTGTTCAAGAATGCTTCGCTGGGTTGTTCCAGGGCATCGGCACAGCGACCGCTCGGGCCATGTTCGAGGACTTTTTCCAGTGCCTCGAGATAGCGCCACTGCGGAGCACTGACCGGCACTTGCGCCACCGCCAGGCTCAAGCGCAAATGCAGCAGTTCGTCGCCGATGTCCAGACCGAGCAAGCCATCATCCCAGCGACTGCGCGCCGGCTCCGGCAGTTCCGGATAGTGCCGCGCCAGTTGCAACAAACGGTCGGCCATGCGCCCGCCAAACCAGCTTTCGGCGCCAGGTAAATTGCGCCGGGTCAAACGCACCAGATCGTCGAGGGTCGCCGCGAGCAGACGTCGCCCGTGCCAGGCCGGGTTGCGCAGGATCAGCAAGTGAAACGCCAACACCGCCGCGCCGACGCCCACCACCATGGCTTGAGCGCTGTTGAAGAACGTTGCGACATCGAACTTCATCGCGTTCAGTGGCGACACCAATACGATGAAGTGCAGACAGAACGACGTCGCCGTGGCGCCGATCTGCGGTTTGGCCATGCCCAGCGCGCCCAGAAACAACGGCACGCCCATGCCCATGCAAAGCAATTCGAAACTGCTCCATTGCGGCAGCAGAATCTGCCCGACGATGAATGCCGAGGGGATCGCCAGAAAAATTCCGCGCATAAAACTCATGCCGATCTGCGCGCCGTTCTCGCGACTGGCGAACAGGCTGCACACCACGCAGGTCAGCACCAAGGCGCCTGATGCGGCGGGCCAGGCCGTCGCCAGCCAGAAACACGACACCACCAGAAACGCCAACGCACTGCGCGCGCCAAAGACCAGTGCCAATGACAGGTCGCGGTGCGGCGTCAGGGTGCGCGGCGGGTCCACGGTTTCCTTGCCCTCCTCCACCGCATTCAATGCCGCGTTCGCTGCCATCGCGGTGTCCATCAGCAAAGTGAAACGGACCAGGCAGTAACTCTGCGCGGAACTGATCTGCGGGTCATGGGATGCATCGAGCAAGCGCGGTCGCAAGGCTTGCAGCGTCGAATTGTCCGGGCTGGCGAGCGCTTCCTGAACCTCGGTCATCCACGGCCTCAACTGTTCGGCTTCCTGGGGTTCCAACTGCTTCCACTGACGGCGCACCGAACGGGCGATGCGCAGCAGCATCAACAGTTTCTGGCTCAGTCCGCTGATGGCCCGCGCACGTTGCCGACCGAGTCCGCCTTCGAACCAGGCGTGCTCGCGCTGGGCATCCACCGCGACGATCCGGCCGAGGATTTCCAGCAGCCCTTTGCGCGCCTGACCGTCGCCGGCCAACGTCGCGCGCGCGGCATTCATCCCACTCTGCCACGCGGCTCGCGCCTGATCCGCCAGTTGCCGTTCCACCCGCATTGGCCACAGCAACGCACTGGCGGCGGTGGCGCAGAGAATGCCCAGGCAGATTTCCGTACAGCGAGCCACGGCTTGATCGAACACCGTCAACGGATGGGTAATGGCCGGCAACGCGATGATTGCGACCGTGTAACCGGCCAGCACGAACGAATAGGACCAGGCGCTGCGCAGCAAGGTCGAACTCGCCGTACACAGCCCGAGCCACAACGCCAATGCCAGAAGAAACAACCACGGCGTCTGCGCGAACAGGCCCATGAACACCACCGACATGATCGTTCCGATCAGCGTCCCCAACAGCCGCGCCAGACCCTTTTGCACCACCATCCCGGACAACGGCTGGGCGACGATGAACGCCGTCATCAACGCCCAGGCCGGTTGCTCCAGCCCCCAGCGCAATGCCAGCCACAGCGCGAGGCCGCCGCCGAGCAGGGTCTTGATCGCGAACTGCAGGGCACGGCGGTCGGGCGCAAACAAAGCCTGCAAAGTGATAGGCACGTAAAGCACTCTTCAAAGGACGATTTAACGATAGTCGGGTTCACCGAAGTGACTTGAAATCAAATTATTAGCTGGCTATCTATCTATCGTCCAGCGCTAAAAGCCGGGCACAAAAAAACGCCAGACTGGCTGGCGTTTCTGACAGGCTTTGCGCGCTTACGAGCGTGCGCGAGCCTGGTTACGCAGGGCTTTCACCTGATCGTGATTGCGTTGCACGCCGTGGTACTGACGTTCAACCAGATCACGAATGCCCACCAGGTTGTGCTTGTTGATTTTTTCGATGGCTTCTTTGTAAGCCTTCAGCGCATGGTCTTCACCGCGTTCGGCTTCGTTCAGCACGGCTTCTTCATCCTTGCCGGTGAACATGGCTTTCACGTCGACCCAGCGGCGGTGCAGATCACCGCTGACGCTGGTGGAAGTTTCCGGATCGCCACCCATCGAACGCACGGCCGCTTGCAGTTCCGACGCCGCAGTGGCGCAGTCGGCGGAGCGCTGGATGAACAGCGTTTTCAGTTCTGGGTGCTTGATGTCTTCAGCGCAAGTCTTGAACCCTTCCTGACCGTCTTTACTGGTTTCAATCAGGTCGTTGAGTACAGAAATCGCTTCTTTATTCATGTCGGTCATTTTCAATTCCTCACGGGTTGATGAAAGATGCAATAGCTATTGCACCCTGCATGCCAGCTTTGAATTGATCATTTATTTCTTATATTTCAACTAGTTAACTTTTACTCGGAAATCTGTATCCGCGTTATTTGCATGATCTGTCAATTGGCCTGCATGCAGAATGCCTGTATTTTCCAGACTGACTGAATCAAGACGACTGATCGATGAACCCTGAAAAACTCGAACTGCTGATCACCCGTGAAATGCCCTTCGGCAAATACAAGGGCCGCATCATTGCCGACCTGCCCGGCCAATACCTGAACTGGTTCGCCCGGGAAGGTTTCCCCCATGGCGAACTGGGCGGATTGCTGGCCCTGATGCAGGAAATCGATCACAACGGCTTGTCGGAGTTGCTTGAACCACTGCGCGCCAAACACGGCAAACCCGCCCCTCGCCACTGAGTCGTCCCCATGCCCGATAACACCCGCCGCGCCCGTGATGAAATGTTTTGGCAGACCTTTGCCGACCGCTATGCCGTCGAACCCGGCCCGATAAACCTCGAGAACGGTTATTTCGGACGCATGTCGCGCACGGTGATCGAGGAATACCAGCGCAACATCGAACTCATCAACCGCAGTAACTCGGTACACGTGCGCCAGCGCTTCGAACAGGGCGAAAACCTTGCGATCCTGGCCCAGCTCGCCGACCTGATGGGCGTGACGGCAGAATCCGTTGCCTTCACCCGCAACGCGTCGGACGGTCTGCAATCGCTGATCCGCAATTACAATCTGCTGCAGCCGGGCGATCAGGTGCTGATCTGCGATCTGGAGTACGACACGGTCAAAGGCGCCATGCGCTGGCTCGCGCGTCATCGCGGTGCTGAAGTCATCGAGATCGATCACACGCACCCCGCCAGTTACGACAGTTTGCTGGCCACTTATCGCGAGACCTTCGCACGTTATCCAAAGCTCAAGCTGATGGCGCTGACCCACGTCACGCACCGCACCGGGCTGGTGATGCCGGTGAAGGCCATTGTCGCTGCCGCCAGGGAACACGGGATCGACGTGATCCTCGATGGCGCCCATGCACTGGGCCAGATCGAATTCAATCTCGATGACCTCGGTGTCGCGTTCGCCGGTTTCAACCTGCACAAGTGGATCGGTGCGCCGTTGACCCTGGGCTTCATGTACATCGCTCCGGAGCGCCTGGCCGACATCGACCCGGACATGGGCGAGATGCATTTTCCGGTCACCGACATTCGCGCCCGCACGCCGTACAGCACCCCCAACATCCCGGCGTTGCTGACCTTGCCGCTGGTGTTCGAGGAGCATCGGGCCATGGGCGGTTCGGCCGCCAAGGGTGCACGGCTCAATTACCTGCGCAACCGCTGGGTCAATGCCGTACGCGAGCTTCCAGGCATCGAAGTCATGACTCCGGATGACCCTCGGCTGTATTGCGGCATCACGGCGATGCGCTTTACCCGGCACGCCGATCAGCAGGCGATGGCCGATCGGCTGCTCAAGGACTTCAACCTGTTTACCGTGACGCGCAGCGGTGCAGCGAGTGGCCCGTGCATCCGAATCACACCGGGGCTGACCACCACCGCAGCGCATATGGACGTGTTGAGCAACGCACTGCACGAACTGAGCTGACGTCACACCGTGTACTTGTCGAAGTCCTCTGGCTTGATTTGCGATGACGCCGCGAACGTGTCGATGCCGATGGTCATGTGTCCGAAAAAACCGTCTTCCTTCGAGTCTCGACTGAGGGTATGAACGGTCAGGGTCGAGGCTTCACCGCCCATGGTTTCATAGAGAACGTCCTGATCGTTGGTCAGTGGCGCGACGCTTCGGCCACTGTATTGCCGGGTGTTGAGCACCGAGCGCGAAGCCACTTCGGGAAAGTACAGCTGTCCGACCCAGGCGACATGGCGCTCTTCGAGGTAGTTGTTGCCTGCGGTGACCCGGACAGCCACGTGGATGTGCAGCGCACGGCCGGCATAGAACCCCGGATAGATCGTGGTAAAGCGCACGATGCCTTTCCGGTCCGTGAACTGCCCGCCGCGCAGGTAGGTATCGTCATCGGTACGCGGGATCGCGCCGATATCGCCGTCGTCGACTTCCTTGTCCGGATCGATCTTGCTCCAGCCCGAATACGAACCGCGCGCATTGCAATGCCAGATATCGACGATGGCGCCGGTGACCGGCTGACTGGTCATCGCATCGACAATGGTCAGTTTCAGCACCAGAGGAATGCCGTCCAGGCCTTCGCTGATGTTTCGCCTGATCAGTTTCGGGTTTCGAAAGTACGGGCCGGCGATCTGTTCGGGTGACAGCAGGTAAGCCGGTTGTGCGGAGGTTACTGAGGTGTTGTCGTCCATGACGTTCTCTCTTCCATAAGATGAACGCAGGTTAACGCCGAAGGAGCGGCGAGATGCGGTAACTATGTATCGCGTGATGTCCCGTAGGAGCGAAGCTTGCTCGCGAAGGCGTCGTGTCAGTCGATATCAACGTTGCCTGACACACCGCTTTCGCGAGCAAGCTTCGCTCCTACAGAAGTTTTCGATGGGCAAAAAAAAACGGTGCACCGACCAAGCGCACCGTTAAAGCCGTAGAACACACAACGAAGTGTCAGGTAAAAGCAGATCAGTCCAGCAGTGCCAGGGCCTCGGCGGTGCATTCCTGAATGCGGGCCCAGTCGCCGTTCTTGATCCACTCCGGATCAAGCATCCAGCTACCGCCCACGCACATGACGTTTTTCAACGCCATGTAGCTCTTGATGTTGGCCGGGCTGACGCCGCCGGTCGGGCAGAATTTAACTTCGCCGAACGGACCGCCCAGGGCCTTGATGGCGGCGACGCCACCGCTGACTTCCGCCGGGAACAGCTTGAAGCGGCGGTAGCCCAGACCATAGCCTTCCATGATGCCCGAGGCATTGCTGATGCCCGGCAACAGCGGAATCGGGCTGTCGACGCTGGCTTCGAGCAGGTCACGGGTGATGCCAGGCGTGACGATGAACTGCGAACCGGCGGCTTCAGCGGCGGCCAGCATGTGGCGATCGAGCACGGTGCCGGCACCGGTCATCAGTTCCGGACGCTGCTCGCGCAGGATCTGGATGGCCTTGAGGCCGAACTGCGAACGCAGGGTCACTTCCAGGGCTGTCAGGCCACCGGCCGCGAGGGCGTCGGCCAGCGGCAGCACGTCCTGTTCGCGAGCGATGGTGATCACCGGCAGAATTCGCGCCTTGGCGCAGAGGCTGTCGATCAGGGCAACTTTGTCCGCCATGGAAACGGTCGGGGATGGGGTTGTCATAGCGGCTGTTCCTTGGCTCATGGGCACCAGTAAATCTCTAACGTAGGTTGCAGAAACGCGCGAATCGGCATGGCGGCGACATCGTCACCGGCCAATGCGGCACTCAGGGTGGTCAGCTTGGACTGACCGGAAATCGATAGAACAGTGTGTCTGGCCGAGGCCAGCAGCGCGCGACTCATGGTCAGGCGCTGACGCGGCACGGTCGGTGCCAGCATCGGGTAGCAACGGCGTGTGCCGTCGGCTTTCAAGGCGTCAGCCAGGTTCGGGCTGTTCGGGAACAGCGACGCGGTGTGGCCGTCGTCGCCCATGCCGAGGATCAGCACGTCAATCGGCGGTAGTTCTGCCAACAGACGGTCGGCTTGCTCGGCCGCTTGTTCCAGGTTGGCGCTGGCGCTGTAGAGGCTCAGGAATTGAGCCTTGGCCGCCGGGCCTTGCAACAGGTAACGCTTGAGCAGACCGGCGTTGCTGTCGGCGTGTTCCACCGGCACCCAACGCTCATCAGCCAGGGTCACGACGACCTTGGACCAGTCGAGTTTCTGTTTGGCCAGATTCTGGAAAAACGCCACCGGGCTGCGTCCACCGGACACCACCAGCGTCGCGGCTCCGCGAGCGTCGATAGCGTCACTCAGTTGCTTGGCCACCTTCAGTGCCAGACCATCGGCCAGCAACACCGGGCTCTTGAACTCATGGGCGCTGACGCCCTGAGGCAGTTTCAATTCAGATATCGCCATACCACGACCTCCCGTCCCGCGTGATCAGAGCAATGGAGCTCATCGGTCCCCAGGACCCGGCCGCATACGGCTTGGGCGCATCACCGGATTTTTTCCACCCGGCGATCAACTGGTCACACCACTTCCACGCGGCTTCGATTTCATCTTTACGGACAAACAGGTTCTGATTGCCGCGCATCACTTCCAGCAACAACCGTTCGTAGGCATCAGGAATCCGTGCGCTGCGCCAGGTGTCGGAAAAATTCAGCTGCAACGGACCGCTGCGCAGCTGCATGCCCTTGTCCAGGCCTTGCTCTTTGGTCATCACGCGCAAGGAAATACCTTCGTCCGGTTGCAGGCGGATAATCAGCTTGTTGCTGATTTGCAGGCGCTGCTCGGGGGCGAAGATGTAGTGCGACGGTTCCTTGAAGTGGATGACGATCTGCGACAGCTTTTGCGGCATGCGCTTGCCGGTACGCAGGTAAAACGGCACGCCGGCCCAACGCCAGTTGCGGATGTCGGCACGCAGGGCAACGAAGGTTTCGGTGTCGCTCTGGGTGTTGGAATTCGGTTCTTCCAGATAGCCCGGCACTGGCTTGCCTTCGCTGTAACCGGCGATGTACTGGCCGCGCACCACTTGGGTGGTCAGGCCTTCCGGGCTGATCGGTGCCAGCGCCTTGAGCACTTTGACTTTCTCGTCGCGGATGCTGTCGGCGGACAGGTCGGCCGGCGGGTCCATGGCGATCAGGCAGAGCAGTTGCAGCAGGTGATTCTGGATCATGTCCCGCAGCTGGCCGGCCTTGTCGAAGTAGCCCCAGCGGCCTTCGATCCCGACCTTCTCGGCCACGGTGATTTCCACGTGGGAGATGTAGTTCTGGTTCCACTGGGTTTCGAACAGACTGTTGGCAAAACGCAGGGCGATCAGGTTCTGGACGGTCTCTTTGCCCAGGTAGTGGTCGATGCGGTAGGTGCGGTTCTCCGGGAAGAACTGCGCCACGGCGTCGTTGACCTTGCGCGAGGACTCGAGGTCGGAACCGATGGGTTTTTCCAGCACCACGCGGGTGTTTTCGGCCAGACCGACTTTCGCCAGGTTCTCGCAGATCGCCCCGTAAACAGCGGCCGGCGTGGCGAAATAGGCAATCACTCGCTGGGCACTGCCGGCCATTTCGGCCAGGGCCACATAGTCTTCGGGCTTGAGGAAGTCGACGTGCAGATAGCTCAAACGGGCCAGGAAGCGTTCGACCACCGCTTCGTCCAGCTCTTTGGCACCGACGTAGCGGCGCAGCTCGGAAGCGATGAACGCCAGATGCTCCTGCTCACTGCCGGGCTCACGGGCCAGCGCGATGATGCGCGAGTCCTCGTGCAACAGGCCTGCGCCATCGAGTTGATAGAGGGCAGGAAACAGCTTGCGCAGGGCCAGATCGCCCAGGGCGCCGAACAAGGCAAAGGTGCACGGTTCAACCGTAATCGAAGGCATGATGTTTGTTCTTTTATCAAGTTAAGCTACAAATACCTTTTTTCAAGGCATCGCTCAAGAGAAAATGTAGTAATAACCACAACATTTTCGCAAAATACAGATTCCGAGTGGTGGTCGGTCGGAGCCATCAGTAGGATAGGCCACCGCTTGGGGCCGCATCAAAGGCCCAATTTGCATAGCAACACCCTTATTTGCATTGCAGAGCACTCTTGTAGGCGAACTTAGGAAATCTTATGGACCGCGTGCGAAATTTACTGGAACAGATCCAGAATCGCCTTGAAGACCTGAACAAGGCGGAACGCAAAGTCGCCGAAGTGATCCTGCTCAACCCACAGCAGGCCACCCGGTTCAGCATCGCCGCCCTCGCCCAGGCCTCCAAGGTCAGCGAGCCGACGGTGAACCGTTTCTGCCGTTCGTTCGGCGTCAGCGGCTACCCGGAACTCAAACTGCAGCTGGCCCAGAGCCTGGCCAGTGGCGCGGCGTATGTCAGCCGTGCGGTCGAGGCCGACGATAATCCGGAAGCCTATACCAAGAAGATTTTCGGCAGCGCCATCGCGTCGCTGGACAGCGCCTTGCAGGCCCTCGACCCGAACCTGATCAGCCGCGCTGTCGACCTGTTGATTCAGGCCCGGCAGATCCACTTCTTCGGTCTCGGCGCCTCGGCCCCGGTGGCACTGGATGCGCAACACAAGTTCTTCCGCTTCAACCTGGCCGTCACCGCCCATGCGGATGTGCTGATGCAGCGCATGATCGCGTCGGTGGCCCACACCGGCGAGTTGTTCGTGATCATTTCCTACACGGGCCGCACCCGCGAACTGGTGGAAGTGGCGCGTATCGCCCGGGAAAACGGCGCTTCGGTGCTGGGGCTGACAGCCGAAGGTTCGCCGCTGGCCAAGGCCAGTACGCTGAGCCTGAACATTCCGCTGCCGGAAGACACCGACATCTATATGCCGATGACCTCGCGGATCATTCAGTTGACGGTGCTGGATGTGTTGGCGACTGGCATGACATTGCGTCGTGGTGTGGATTTCCAGCCGCATTTGCGCAAGATCAAAGAGAGTTTGAATGCCAGTCGGTATCCGGTTGGGGATGAGTTCAACTAGCTAATATCTTTATTGCCTGATCTGGCCTCATCGCGGGCAAGCCCGCTCCCACAGTGTCCGTGTCGAACACAAAACCTGTGCCTGCCACCGAACCTGTGGGAGCGGGCTTGCCCGCGATGAGGCCCGCCGCTACACCGCAAAATCCTGAGCTAAACCCCAACCCGCGCCTGCAAACTCAAATGCGCCTTCTGCCCCGGCGCCAGGCTCAGGCTATCCGTCCCGCCACTCGCCGCTTCCACACAGACAAACTCGGAAATCTCGTTCCAACTGACGCCCAATAGCGGCCGTGACCCGGGATGCCAGACCACCGTGTCCGCATCATCCCCGGTATCAATGCACAACTCCCGCTGCCAGGCGTGATCCTTGAGCTGCAATTCGCCGTCATGCTGGAACACGCGCTGACAACCACCCTCGACCCGTAACTCGCCTTCCTGTTGGCAAGCCTGGCGGTTCAACTGGTCATAACCTTGCGCACCGTCGAGCCCAGACAGCGCTATCTCACCAACATCACCAATACGCCAGTAAGCGTGCAACGCCTGACTCAATTGGCACGGCAGGCTGTCCTGATGCTCGGTGCTCAGGCGCAATTCCATGCGTTCGCCAAGGTGAGCATGCAGGTCCACTTGCCAATCACACAATTGCAGTTGCCAATGCAGGTGCACGCCGTCTTCGTCATGGCTGCTGTCGAGCAGTTTCCAGTCCAGCAACCGCGCCCAGCCATGGGATGGCCATGCGTTTTCACTCGGATGCCGGCCGTACCACGGCCAACATACCGGCACGCCGCCACGAATCGCGCCAACGTGCGGCCACTTCGCCGCGCACCAGAGCCACGGTTTCTGCCCTTTGGGCTGGAAGTGCAGCAATTGCGCGCCCTGCCGACTGAACACCGCCTGACACAGCGGATGATCGATCACCAGCACATCGCGCATCTGATAGCGCTCCCACGCAAACACCGGACGTTCGCGCAAGGATTTGAAGAAGCGTTGTAGCGGATGCTCATGCATGTGTCACGGTCCTGAAAATCATGGGTGTACTCATACTCTTGTGCCTAGTGAACCACTGTGGCGAGGGGATTTATCCCCGTTCGGCTGCGAAGCAGTCGTAAACCATTGCGTACGGTGTTCCTGGCACACCGCGGTGTCAGATTCGGGGGCGCTTCGCAGCCAACGGGGATAAATCCCCTCGCCACGGTTGTTCTTGGCATACCACACAAAAAAAAGCGGACAGCCTGGGCTGTCCGCAAAAATGCGCACATAGAGAGGAGCTTATCGCAACAGCGTCAGAACACCGACTGAATTTTCAGGCCGGCCACCAGCGCGTTGTCGACGTCATCCACACCGCCCGGGTGAGTGATGTATTGCAGGTTAGGACGCACGGTCAGCCAGTTGGTAACGTGGAAGCCGTAGTTGATTTCGTAGTTGTATTCAGTGTCACGCAACGGTGCAAAACGCGGATCTTCGTACTCGGTGACGCCATTGGAGGCATTGACCAGCTCGGCGTTTTTCTTCACGTCATCGTTGACATGGATACGGGCGAAACCGATACCGACGTCATCTTTCGGACGTGCATCGAACGGGCCCTTGTACACAAACATCAGCGACTGATAGTTGTCGACGATGTTGGTGTCCTTGTCGTGGAACGTGGCGTTGGCCGAAACGGTCAGGCCGCGGCTCTTGTCACCGTTGTGGTCGGTCAGCTGCTGCTGCGCCACGAACCAGTAGCCGGACTTGCTGCTGTGGCTGCGGTAAGCGTTGCCGCTGGTGGCCGCATCATTGCCATTGTCGTCTTCACGAACGTCATCGGCGCTGGCCGTGCTTTTGTAGTAACCGACACGGTACTCACCCGGCAGATTGTTCGGGTTAGGCAACCAGACCAGCTCGACTGGCAACACGGTGCCCTTGGTGCCACTGCCGCTGAGCTTGAAGCCGTTACCGTGCTCCAGTTGCGACGGGTTCTGGTTGTACGCGCCGATCTGCGCATAGAACTCAGGCGAGATGTTGTACTTCACGCGGATAGCGGCCTGGCTGACGGGCCAGTTGTACCAGATGTTGGTCGCCCAGTTACCCACCTGGGAACCGCAGAACGCCAGGTTCTGGAACTCGCACGGGAAGGTATTGAAGTCTTCGCCTTCGCCGAAGTAACCGGCCTTGACGTCCAGTTTGCCGTCGAGGAACTGGTGCTTGATCCACAACTGGGTCAGACGAACCATATGGCCGCGACCGTAGACTTCCTGGGAGGAACTCAAGGTGCCGGCACGCGGATCGCCGACGCGGTCGTTGGAGATGTTTTCACCGTTACGGTTGGTCAGCTGGATCTTCGCCTGGGTGTTATCCCAACCCCACAACTTTTGCAGGTCAAGCGCCACGCCCAGGCCGAACTGGTCGGAGTAACGCGCCGTCTTGTCGTTGTTGTAGCCGCCGTGGAGGTTGCCGCCCACTTCACCGACATAGTCCATCTTGATGTCGATGCCCTGCTCGATCAGCTTGGTCCGCTCGCCACCCCAATCGCCGGTCATCCACTCGGAATCGGCGCTGAACGCGTCAGCCGCGTGCACACTACCGGCCAGCATCATTGCCGCAATCGCTGACAACTGGCAGATAAGCTGAGCGTTGTTGTTCTTCTTCATCCCTACATCCTCGTTTTATTGTTATTAACTGTTTTTATCTAACGCGGTTACATCAGTTGCGGCGAATGACAGGCCATCCACCGCGGTATCCCCCTGCAGGAACGGCTCTTTGTGGCGAGGGGATTTATCCCCGTTGGGGTACGAAGTACCCCAAAGAATGGGACTGCTGCGCAGTCCAACGGGGATAAATCCCCTCGCCACAAAGGCTCGCTCCTACATTGATTTCCTATCGGCCTTTGAATTGGGTCACGTTGGCACTGTGCACTTCGGTCTTTGGCAGGCCGGCCACCCCCAGGCGCTCCCCGGTCTTGGCATCGAACAGCAACACTTTCGATGGATCGAATTGCAGGGTCAGGGTCTCGCCCACGGCCGGCGCAACGTCCGGCGCCAGGCGGCAGCAGACCTTGGTGTCGTTGAGATTGACGAAGACCAGTGTGTCGGGACCGGTCGGCTCGGTGACCTGGACTTCGGCGCGAATGGTCGGCAAACCGTTCGGCTCGCTGCCCGCCAGCACGATCTGCTCCGGGCGCATGCCGAGGATCACTTCGCGGTCTTCCAGACCTGCGTCCTGCATGCCCAACGGCAATTCGCAACGCGCCTGACCACTGTCGAGCAGCGCCAACAGACGACCGTCCTTGCGCTGCAAGCGCAGGGGGATGAAGTTCATCGGCGGCGAACCGATGAAGCTCGCCACGAACAGGTTGGCCGGGTTGTTGTAGATGTCTTTCGGCGTGCCGAACTGCTGAATGATCCCGTCCTTCATCACCGCCACCTTGTCGCCCAGCGTCATCGCTTCGATCTGGTCGTGGGTCACGTAGACCGTGGTGGTTTTCAGGCGCTGGTGCATCAGTTTCATTTCGGTGCGCATCTCGACGCGCAGCTTGGCGTCGAGGTTGGACAGCGGTTCGTCGAACAGGTAAATCTTCGGCCGCCGCGCCAACGCACGGCCCATCGCCACGCGCTGTTGCTGGCCACCGGAGAGCTGGCCCGGCTTGCGATTGAGCAAGTGTTCGATCTGCAGCAGCTTGGCGACCCGCGCCACTTCCGCCTCGATATCGGCGGCCGGCATTTTGCGGATCTTCAAGCCGAAGGCGATGTTCTCGCGCACGCTCATGGTCGGGTACAGCGCGTAGGACTGGAACACCATGGCGATGTCACGGTCTTTGGGGCTCATGCCGCTGACGTCCTGATCACCGATCATGATCGCGCCGCCGGTAATGGTTTCCAGGCCAGCGATGCAATTCATCAGGGTCGATTTGCCGCAACCCGAAGGACCGACCAGGATCAGGAACTCACCGTCCTTGATCGACAGTTCGATATTCTTGAGGGTGTCCGGCAGGCCGGCGCCATAAGTCTTGTTTACGTTGCGAAGTTCGAGCGTTGCCATGATTACCCCTTGACTGCGCCGGCCGTCAGCCCGCGCACGAAATACTTGCCTGCGACCACATAGACCAGCAGGGTCGGCAGCCCGGCGATCATCGCCGCCGCCATATCAACGTTGTATTCCTTGGCCCCGGTACTGGTGTTGACCAAGTTGTTCAGCGCCACCGTGATCGGTTGCGAATCACCGCTGGAGAACACCACGCCGAACAGGAAGTCGTTCCAGATCTGGGTGAACTGCCAGATCAGGCAGACCATGATGATCGGGGTGGACATCGGCAGGATGATCAGCCGGAAGATGGTGAAGAAACCCGCGCCATCCAGCCGTGCGGCCTTCACCAGCGCATCGGGAACGCTGACGTAGTAGTTGCGGAAAAACAGCGTGGTGAACGCCAGGCCGTAGACCACGTGCACGAACACCAGGCCCGTGGTGGTGCTGGCCAGGCCCATTTTGCCGAGGGTGAACGAGGCCGGCAGCAGGACGGTCTGGAACGGCAGGAAGCAACCGAACAGCAGCAGGCCGAAGAACAACTGCGAGCCGCGAAAGCGCCACATCGACAGCACATAACCGTTCAGCGCACCGATGGCGGTGGAGATCAGCACCGCCGGGACGGTGATCTTGATCGAGTTCCAGAAGTACCCGTCGACGGTGGCCCAGGCCTTGACCCAGCCAATGCCGCTGACCACCGTCGGCCAGCTCAGCAGGTTGCCGGTGTTGATGTCTTCCGGCGTCTTGAAACTGGTCAACAGCATGACCACCAGCGGTATCAGGTAAAGGCATACGGCCAGGATCAGCACGCCGTAGATCGCGATGCGACTCAGGCTGATGGAAGGTTTGGCAGCGAAACTAGTCATGACGCTTGGTCCTCAGCTCGGAGTACAGGTAAGGCACGATGATTGCGAGAATCGCACCGAGCATCAGAATCGCACTGGCCGAGCCCATGCCCATCTGGCCGCGACTGAACGTGAAGGAATACATGAACATCGCAGGCAGGTCGGAGGAGTAACCCGGGCCACCGGCCGTCATCGCCGCCACCAGGTCGAAACTCTTGATCGCGATGTGAGCGAGGATCATCACGGCGCTGAAGAACACCGGGCGCAGGCTCGGCAGCACCACTTTGAGGTAGATGCGCGGCATGCTCGCACCATCGATCTGGGCGGCACGGATGATCGATTGATCGACGCCACGCAGACCGGCGAGGAACATCGCCATGATGAAGCCCGAGGCTTGCCAGACTGCAGCGATCACCAGGCAATACACCACGCGATCCGGATCAATCAGCCAGTCCAGGCGAAAGCCTTCCCAGCCCCAGTCACGCAACAATTTGTCCAGGCCCATGCCCGGGTTGAGCAGCCATTTCCAGGCCGTGCCGGTGACGATCATCGAGAGCGCCATCGGGTACAGGTAAATGGTGCGAATGAAGCCTTCACGACGAATGCGCTGGTCAAGAAACACCGCCAGCAGCACACCGATCACCAGGGTGATGCCGATAAACATGCCACCGAACACCGCGAGGTTCTTGCTCGCCACCCACCAACGGTCGTTGTCGAACAGCCGCTGGTATTGCGCCAGACCCGCCCACTTGTAAGTCGGCAGAAAGGTCGAACTGGTGAACGACAGCACGAACGTCCAGAGGATGTAGCCATAGAAGCCCACCAGTACGATGAACATGCTCGGCGCCAGCACCAGTTTCGGGAGCCAGCGCTGCAATGCATCGAACGGCGAGGCCTTGCTGAACACAGCAACAGAACTCATGGGAAGATCCAGTACGTAGAAAAAGGATTACAAGCGCACTCCTTGTGGGAGCGGGCTTGCTCGCGAAGGCGGTGTGTCAGTCGACATCTGTGTTGAATGTCAGTCCGCATTCGCGAGCAAGCCCGTTCCCACAGGGAGGGGTGCTCTAACGGTTACTTGGCAGCTTTGATGGCCGTACCGAGTTGCTTGGCAGCCGTGGCCGGATCGGCCTTCGGGTCGTTGATGAAGTTGGTCACGACATCAAAGAACGCACCCTGTACCGCCAGCGTGGTCGCCATGTTGTGCGCCATGCTCGGCTGCAGGCCGCCGGACTTGGCGTCCGCCAGGAAGTCCTTGGCCGCGGTCTGGGCGCAGGAGTCGAAACCGTACTTGCCCATGTCGCTCAGCATGTCGTTTCGAACCGGGATCGAGCCCTTGTTGATGCTGAAGACTTTCTGGAAGTTTTCACCCAGCACGATTTTCGCAATGTCCTGCTGAGCGGCTGCAGTACCCTGGTCTTTCTGCTTGAACACAGCCAGGGAGTCGATGTTGTAGGTGAACGCTTTTTCGGTGCCCGGGAAGGCTACGCACTCGTAGTCCTTGCCAGCGACTTTCTTGGCCGCTGTCCACTCGCTCTTGGCCCAGTCACCCATGATCTGCATGCCGGCCTTGCCGTTGATGACCTTGGCCGCTTCCAGGTTCCAGTCCTGGCCTTTGCCGTCGACGTCCATGTAGGTCGCGACTTTCTTCAGTTCGGTTAGGGCCTTGACCATCTCAGGACCGGTCAGAGCGCCGTTGTCCAGATCGACCAGGGCTTTCTTGTAGCCGTCGACGCCCATGACCGAAAGCACCACCGCTTCGAACACGGTGCTGTCCTGCCAAGGCTGGCCGCCGTGGGCAAGGGCGATGAAGCCTGCTTTCTTGAGTTTGTCGCCAGCGGCGTAGAACTCTTCAAGGGTGGTCGGGGCTTTTTCGATCCCGGCTTTCTTGAAGACTTCCGGGTTGATCCACAGCCAGTTGACGCGGTGAATGTTCACCGGCACGGCCACGTAGTCACCCTCGTACTTCACGGTATCGGAGACTTTCTTGTCGAGCAGACTGTCCCACTTCTCGGATTTAGCGGCGTCTTTCAAGACGTCGGTGTCGAGCAGGCCGGTGGACGCCCATTCCTGGATGTCCGGGCCTTTGATCTGCGCTACGCCCGGCGGGTTACCGGCAACGGCGCGGCTCTTGAGCACGGTCATGGCAGTCGCACCGCCACCACCGGCAACAGCGCCGTCCTTCCAGGTGAAACCGTCTTTTTCGACTTGGGCCTTGAGCACATCGACAGCGGCTTTTTCGCCACCGGATGTCCACCAGTGAACGACTTCTACCGAACCTTTGGAATCGGCGGCAAGTGCACTGAGGGGGAATGCAGAGATTGGAAGCAATGAGGCAAGAGAAATGACAGTAGCGAGGCGAGAAATCGCATTCATCTAGAATTACCTTTCTTGTTGTTATGCATGCAAGTCTGGTGCTTGCGCTGCATAGGATTTTAAACAGGAATCGTCCCCTCGCAGGTAACGAAGGGACGCGTGAATGTCACCGCATGGTTACATAGAACCGCTCTGGGACAACCTCGCCAAGGCACTGGCCATGCTCGGCGCCAGTGGCAGGCGCGGAATCAGCACGGCTTGCCAGGCGTGGTAGAGATCGGGTTTGCCGGCCCAGATATCCGCGCTCGGGCGGTTCTGCGGATCGAGTTCATGGTGCCAACTGCCATCGCAACGATCGATGAAATGACTGTCACAAAATTCCCAGAACAGTCGGTACCAGGTTTCGTATTGCGCCCCGCCCGTGCGTTTGAGCAACGCGCTGGCGGCGGCGCTGGCTTCGCAATGGGTCCAGTGCAGGCGATGGCGCACCACCGCGCGGTTGTCCCAGTCGAGGGTGTAGACAATCCCGGGCAGCCCGTCGATTTCCCAGCCGTGACGGCAGTTGTGCTCGAAGAGTTTTTGCGCGTCGGTGGCGAGCCAACCCGGCGTCAGCATCCCGGCCTGCACCCGCGCCGCTTCGAGGTGCAGCAATAGCCGCGCCCATTCGAAGCCGTGGCCCGGCGTAGTGCCGTAAGGACGGAAACCGTCGGCCGGGTTGTCGTGGTTGTATTCGCGCAGCGGCTGCCAGTCGTGGTCGAAATGCTCGACGACCAGGTAATCGTTGGCGGCGGCGTGACCATGGATCACGCGCTCGACGATCCGTTGCGCACGGCACAACCAACGGTTGTCTTCAGTGACATCGGCCAAGGCGAGGAACGCTTCGGTGGCGTGCATGTTGCTGTTGGCGCCGCGATAGCGTTCTTCTTCACTCCAGTCGCGGTTGAAGGATTCGCGCATCGCGCCCTCCTCCTCGCTCCAGAAATGCGTGTCGATAATGTTGATCGCGTCATCGAGCAAGGCTTGCGCGCCGGGACGTTGCGCGACCACCGCAGAGCTGGCGGCCAAGGCGACAAACGCGTGCAGGTACGCCGCTTTGCCGGTGTTGCCGTCGCGGTGTTCAGGGGCGGCGAACCAGCCACCGTGTTCGGCATCCTTCAACGGGCCGCTGAGTGCCTGGACGCCGTGATCCACCAGCTCGGCGAAACCCGGCAGGCCCTGAATGTGCGCCATGGCGAAGCTGTGGGTCATGCGCGCGGTGTTCATGGTTTCGGCGTGGGCGTTGGCCGGGAGCCGACCCTTTTCATCGAGATTGCCGAAGCCTTCAGGGAGCTTCGAGGCCTTGGCAAACGCCAGCAGGCGCAGGCCTTCGGCGGCGAGCCATTGCTGATGGGCCGGTGCGTTCAGCCAACTGCTGAAGGCGGGTTGGAAGGTGTCCATGGGGTGCCTTTTTTGTTGTTATGACTGCGGGCAGTCTAAACAACGGGCGGGGGCGGGCTTGTAACGAAGGGGGCGAGTTATGTCACCGGGTTGTGACATTCACCCGGATTCTGTGACGAGTGATGATATGTGGTGAGGGGATTTATCCCCGTTGGGTGGCGAAGCCGCCCCAAAATCTACAATTGCGGTGTATCAGGTATGGCGAGTGCAACGGTTCACGACTGCTGCGCAGCCGAACGGGGATAAATCCCCTCGCCACAGGGTTAATCAACACTACGCGGCAACTGAAGTGTCACCCGCAACCCACCTTCACGCAGGTTTTGCAGGCTGACTTCCCCGCCATGGCTATGGGCAATATTGCGCGCAATCCCCAACCCCAACCCATACCCCTGCTGCTGCCCGGCCAGACGAAAGTGCGGTTCGAACACCTGCTCGAGTCGCTGCTCCGGCACACCCGGCCCTTCATCATCGACATGCAGGACAAATGCGTTCTCGTCGTCATCGATATGCAGGTGCGCGTTCTGCCCGTACTTCAGGGCGTTGTCGATCAGGTTGCCGATGCAACGCTTGAGCGCCAGCGGTTTGCCCGGATACGCCGCCAGCGCCCGCCCCTGCTGGGTCACGCGACCATTGCCATTGGGCGCCAGGTACGGCTCCACCAGACAATCGAGCACATGGTTGAGGTCTACCGGTTCGATGTTCTCGTGGATGTCGGTGTCTTTCACGCATTGCAGTGCGCCTTTGACCAGCAACTCCAGCTCATCCAGATCGCGGCCGAATTTGGCTTGCAGCTTTTCGTCTTCAAGCAATTCAACCCGTAGCCGCAAACGGGTAATCGGCGTGCGCAAATCGTGGGAAATCGCGCTGAACAACTGGCTGCGCTCGGTCAGGTAACGGCTGATGCGTTCGCGCATGGCATTGAACGCACGGCCCACTTCGACCACTTCACTGCCGCCGCCCTCGGCCACCGGCTCGACTTCGGCACCCAGCGACATGTCGCGCGCTGCCCGCGCCAGGCGTTTGAGTGGACGACTTTGCCAGTGCACCAGCACGCCGATGAACAACAGCAAAAAGCCGCTGGTGAGGACGATGAACCAGACTTGCTGCGCCGGCAGACCTTGCTCTTCAAGACTGGTGTACGGCTCGGGCAACAGCGAAGCGATGTACAGCCATTCCCCCGGCGCCATCTGGATTTGCGTGACCAGCACCGGCGGGTTCACCGGCTCCAGGGTCAGCGCGTAATGCGCCCAGGAACGCGGCAGCTCATCGAGTTTCAGCCCGCTATTGAAGATCCGCAGGTCGTCGGGGCTGACGAAGGTCACCGAGATATCCGTGTCGTGGCCCAGTGACTGACGCAGCACTTCATCCACCGCTTTGAGCACCGCTTCCTTGCGCGGGGTGATCGGCAGCACTTGCATGCCCAAGGGTTTGTCGTTGAGGGTCACCACGAATCGGGTGCCGCCCATGCTGCGTAACTGGTCAAGCACCAGCGGCCTGAAGGCGACCGGCAACGAGCGGAAATAACTGACACTGGCAGTCATCGAATGAGCAAGGCTACGGGCACTGGTGACCAGGCCTTCAAGCTGCGTGGCGCGCAGTTGCGAGACCCAGATCACGCTCGACAACGCCTGGGCGAACAACACCGCCAGCAGCGTCAGCAGCAACATCCGTCCGAGCAGCGAACGGGGTACAGGCACCTTGGCCGCGAGCTTGCGGAAAAACTCAGTGACCATTGCTGGCAACCACATTGGCTGCCAATTGATAGCCGCTGCCGCGCACGGTGCGGATCAGCCGCGGAGGCTTTTCAGTATCGCGCAGACGCTGGCGCAGACGGCTGACCGCCATGTCGACGATGCGGTCCAGCGGCATCAGGTCGCGGCCACGGGTGGCGTTGCCGATGGTGTCGCGGTCGAGGATTTCCTGGGGGTGATCGAGGAACAGTTTCAGCAGGGCAAAATCGGCGCCGGAGAGAATCACTTCTTCGCCGTCGATGTGGAACAGTCGATGGCTGACCATGTCCAGCCGCCAGTCATCGAACGCCAGCACTTCGCTGCCGGAGCGCTCCTGACCGAACTGCGCGCGGCGCAACAAGGCTTTGATGCGCGCCTGCAATTCACGGGGGCTGAAGGGTTTGCCGAGGTAGTCGTCGGCACCCAGTTCCAGACCGATGACGCGGTCGGCTTCGTCGGAGCTGGCGGTGAGCATGATGATCGGCACCTGCGCCTGGCGCGGGTGCTGGCGGATCCAGCGGCAGAGGCTGAAGCCGTCTTCGTCGGGCAGCATCACGTCGAGGATCACCAGATCGCTCGGCGCCTCGTTCAAGGCCTGGCGGAAACCGGCGCCGTCGGGCGTGGTACGCACCTGGAAACCCGCGCGGGTCAGGTAGGTGTCCAGCAACTCGCGTATCTCTTGATCGTCATCGACCAACAAAATCGACTTGTTGACTGAGCTCACGGGGCGGCGTCCTTGTTGTTTGAATGGGGCGGATTATGCCTGATCGATTATGAATCCATATGTCTGTGAGGGCCTCTTCGCGGACAAGCCTCGCTCCTACAGGATTGGCGTCGATCCACAGAACACCGACAACCTGTAGGAGCGAGGCTTGCCCGCGAAGGGAGCAACTCGGTCTTACGCCTGGTCCAATGCCACACCCGCGCCCACCAACCCGGAATACGGCGCCGTCACCAGCCACACCGGAATCCCCTTGAAGTAATCGCTCATGCACCCCTTGTCGGCAAAGCACCGCGCAAAACCGCTTTCAACAAAGAAATCGGCAAACCGCGGAATCACTCCACCGACGATGAACACGCCACCGCGAGCGCCCGTGGTCAGTACGTTGTTGCCGGCTACGCGACCGAGCCAGCAGCAGAACTGCTCCAGCACTTCCAGCGCAATCGGATCACCCGCCAGACCGGCCGCGGTAATCGCTTCCGGCGTTTCGAGCACGGGCTCATGACCATCCACCGCACAAATCGCCCGATAGACTCGCGGCAAGCCGCCACCGCTCAACGCTGTTTCAGCGCTGACATGCCCGATCTCATTGAAAATGTGCTGCCACAATTGAGTTTCACGCCGGCTGCTCAACGGCAAATCGACGTGACCGCCCTCGCCCGGTAACGCGGCAAAACGGCCCTCGCCCAAGTCGAGCAACGTGCCGACGCCCAGGCCCGTGCCCGGACCAATCACCACCGCCGGCCGCAACGGTTCCGGCGTGCCTTCGCAGACCACGCGGAATTCGCCCGGCTGCAAGCGCGTCATGCCCAGCGCCATCGCCGAGAAGTCGTTGACCAGCAGCAGTTGATCGACCTGCAAGGCCTGGCAAAACGCCTTGCGGCTGAGGCGCCAGTGATTGTTGGTGAACTTGAACTCATCACCGCTCACCGGGCCGGCCACCGACAAGCACACCGAACCGATCGAGCCCGGCGCCAGTCCGAGCTCGCTCAGGTAGACGCCAATGGCTTCTTCCGGGCTGGCATGATCCGCCGTCGGCAGCACCTGGACCGATTCCAGTTGCTGGTTTTTCCACAACGCGAAACGAGCGTTGGTCCCACCGATGTCACCGACCAAAGCCAGTTTCAATTAAGCGTCTCCAGGGCAGAAGTAAAGGCGCTGGCGCCCTGCTCTGCGGAGCTGAAGGCCATGCGCATGAAACCAAACAGCTCGCGTCCGCTGCCGATGTTGTTGGCCAACAGGCCCTTGGCAGGTTCGCGCGCCGCGAATTCGTCGGCGTCCACCTTAAGCTCCAGGGTGCCTTTGACGCCATCGACGCGGATGATATCGCCCTCTTGCACCCGTGCCAAAGCACCGCCCACGTAAGCTTCGGGACTGACGTGAATCGCCGCCGGGATTTTCCCCGATGCACCGGACATGCGCCCGTCGGTGACCAGCGCCACTTTGAAGCCGCGATCCTGCAGCACCCCAAGGAACGGCGTCATCTTGTGCAGTTCCGGCATGCCGTTGGAGCGCGGGCCCTGGAAGCGCATCACCGCAACAAAATCCTTCTCGAGCAAACCGGCCTTGAACGCATCGGCAAGGTCCTGTTGATCCTGGAACACCATCGCCGGTGCTTCGACGATCTGGTTTTCCAGCGCGACAGCGGAAACCTTCATCACGCCGCGACCGAGGTTGCCTTCCATCACGCGCAAACCACCCTCCGGCGAGAACGCGCGGGCGACCGGGCGCAGAATGTTTTCGTCGAGGCTTTCGATCGGGCCTTCGCGCCAGACCAGCTCACCGTTATCGAGGAACGGTTCCTTGGTGTAGCGGCTCAGGCCGTGGCCGAGCACAGTGTTGACGTTTTCGTGGAGCAACCCGGCTTCCAGCAGTTCGCGGATCAGGAACGACATGCCGCCCGCCGCCTGGAAGTGGTTGATGTCGGCTTTGCCGTTCGGGTAGACGTGGCTCAGGGTCGGCACGACTTCGGAGAGGTCGGCCATGTCCTGCCAGGTCAGTTGAATGCCCGCTGCCATGGCGATGGCCGGCATGTGCAGCGTGTGGTTGGTCGAACCGCCGGTGGCGTGCAGCGCCACGATCGAGTTGACCAGCGAGCGCTCGTCGACGATTTCGCCGATCGGCATGAAGTCGCCGTTCTGCTTGGTCAGGCGCGTGACCTGGTGCGCCGCCTCGCGAGTCAGGGCATCGCGCAACGGTGTGTTCGGGTTGACGAAAGAGGCGCCCGGCAGGTGCAGGCCCATGACTTCCATCAGCAACTGGTTGGTGTTGGCGGTGCCGTAAAAGGTGCAGGTGCCAGGGCTGTGGTAGGACTTCATTTCCGATTCCAGCAGCTCTTCACGCGTGGCCTTGCCTTCGGCATAACGCTGGCGCACATCGGCTTTCTGTTTGTTGGAAATGCCCGAGACCATCGGCCCGCCCGGCACGAAGATCGTCGGCAGATGACCGAAACGCAGCGCGCCCATCATCAGGCCCGGCACGATCTTGTCGCAGATGCCCAGCATCAGCGCGCCGTCGAACATGTTGTGGGAAAGGGCAACCGCGGTGGACAGCGCGATCACTTCACGGCTTGGCAGGCTCAGTTCCATGCCCGGCTCGCCCTGGGTCACGCCATCGCACATGGCCGGGGTGCCACCGGCGAACTGGCCGACAGAGCCGATTTCGCGCAGGGCTTTCTTGATCTGTTCAGGAAAGACTTCGTACGGCTGGTGCGCCGAGAGCATGTCGTTATATGACGAAACAATTGCAATGTTCGCGGAGTTCATCATCCGCAGGCTGTTCTTGTCTTCGGTGCCGCAACCGGCCACGCCATGGGCGAAGTTGGCGCATTGCAGCTTGCCGCGCATCGGACCGTCGCTGGCTGCACCGCGAATGAGCGCAAGGTAAGCCTCGCGGGTTGCGCGGCTGCGGGCGATAAGCCGTTCGGTGACCTCAAGGACGCGGGGATGCATGTGTAGAACTCCAGGCTAACGGATGTGGCGACCTGATTGTCTATGCTGATCAAGAGCCGTTGTCGATGGGATGACGGACGGTTTTCTTGATCGGTCGGACCAGTTGATTCAGGTCACTCGTTGTAGATTGAACAAAATATTGCCACTAAAAAGGCTTGTTTTCTATTTTTATGCGAATAATCTTGTAATTCCAACAACAAAACGACGGCGGCCCTGTTAAATGACTCTTCGAATCGCAATCAATGGTTTTGGCCGGATTGGCCGCAACGTCCTGCGCGCACTGTATACCCAAGGCTATCGCCAGGATCTGCAGATCGTGGCCATCAACGATCTGGGCGACAGCGCGATGAACGCGCATCTGCTCAAGTACGACACTGTTCACGGCACGTTCGATGCCGATGTCCAGCACGATCAGGAAAGCCTGACCGTCAACGGCGACCGTATTGCTGTCAGTGCCATTCGCAACCCGGCCGAGCTGCCCTGGGCCGCTGAGAAAATCGATGTCGTGTTCGAATGCACCGGTTTGTTCACCGACCGGGCCAAAGCCGCTGCGCATATTACGGCCGGCGCACGCAAAGTGATCATCTCGGCCCCGGCCAAAGGCGCCGACGCCACAGTGGTTTATGGGGTTAACCACGACATTCTGCGCCAATCCCACCAGATTATTTCCAACGCGTCGTGCACCACCAACTGCCTGGCGCCGGTGGCTCAGGTGCTGCATCGCGAGTTGGGCATCGAAAGCGGCCTGATGACCACGATTCACGCCTACACCAACGATCAGAACCTGACCGACGTCTATCACACCGACCCGTACCGCGCCCGTTCGGCCACTCAGAACATGATCCCGAGCAAGACCGGCGCCGCCGAAGCGGTCGGCCTGGTGCTGCCGGAACTGGCGGGCAAACTGACCGGCATGGCCGTGCGCGTTCCGGTGATCAACGTTTCGCTGGTGGACCTCACCGTGCAGCTGAAACGCGAAGCGAGCGCTGACGAAGTGAACGCGCTGCTCAAGGAAGCCAGCCAGCATTCGAAGATCCTGGGCTACAACACCCTGCCGCTGGTCTCCAGCGACTTCAACCACAACCCGCTGTCGTCGATCTTCGATGCCAACCACACCAAGTCCAGCGGCAAGTTGCTCAAGGTACTGGCCTGGTACGACAACGAATGGGGCTTCTCCAACCGCATGCTCGATAACTGCCTGGCGCTGTGCAACGCGGAATAAGGTGGGGCCGCTACCCATGATCGGAATCAGCTTCACGCAAAAGACCGTGGCGGCGCGCAAGCGTATCGCCCTGGTCGCCCATGACCACTGCAAGGTGTTTTTGCTGGACTGGGCCGAGCGGCACAAAGACAAGCTCGCGCAACATGAACTGGTCGCCACCGGCACCACGGGGTTGTTGTTGCAACAACGCCTGGACCTGCCGGTGGAGAGCATGATCAGCGGCCCATTGGGCGGCGACCAGCAACTCGGCGCGCGAATCGCCGAACAGCGGGTCGACCTGCTGGTGTTCTTCTGGGACCCGTTCGAACCGCAGCCCCACGACCCGGACATCAAGGCGTTGCTGCGGGTCGCGGCGGTCTGGAACATTCCGGTGGCCTGCAACGAATGCAGCGCCGACTACCTGCTCAGCAGCCCGCTGATGGATCAGGCGCACTCACAGCGCATCCCCGATTACGCGACTTATCTGCAGAGCCGTGCATAAACCTTCACAAATCAATACTTGACCACTCGAGCGGATGATAAGCATTATCATTCGCTCGAAATGGATCAGGTCCTCCCGTGAGTCAATCGCGCTTCAATCACGTCTTCATTGCCCAGCGGGTTTCACTGCTGCGCACGTTGGAGCGGATGGTCAACAATCACAGCACCGCCGAAGACCTCTTGCAGGAGACCTACCTGCGCGTGACCCGAGCCCTCGGCGAGCGGTCCATCGATCACCTTGAACCCTTCGTGTTCCAGACCGCCCGCAACCTGGCGCTGGACCATTTGCGCGCGCGGCGCATTCAGTCCCGGACGATGCTCGACGACGTGCCGCCGGACGTGGTGGAAAGTATCGCCGCCCCCGCCAGCAGTGCCGAGGACGCCGCCCATGCCGAACGACTGCTGGAGCGTTTGAACGTGAGCCTCGGTGAACTCAGTGCCCGCCAGCAACAGATCTTCATCCTCAGTCGCCTGCACGGGCACAGTTACCTGGAGATCTCCGAGAAGCTCGGTGTGTCGTTGAGCACCGTGCAAAAGGAGTTGAAGCTGATCATGGCCATCTGCATCGGTGTCGCCGAGCGGTTAAACGGCGACTGAGCACGCCAGGCTTTGCTACCCTTGCCCACTTTCAAGCTTCACTAAAAAACAGCCGTGCACAGACACTGCCGAGGAAACACCGTGACGGACACCCACCGCTCCCCTCCGCCCTCCCCGGCGCGGGACGCCGCAAGCGCGATGGACCAGGCTTTGGACTGGTTGATCGTCATGGGCAGTCCGAGCGAGGAACAGACTCGCCAGTTTCACGAGTGGCTGAACACCGATCCTTTGCATGCGCAAGCCTTCGCCAAGGCCCAGGCCATCTGGGATGGCCCGCAAATCGTGCAATGTGCGCAGAACCTGGCCGCCCTGCCACCCAAAGTGACCGTGCTGTCGCGCCTACGCCCGCACTGGAAACCACTGGCTACTGCTGCCGTGCTGATCCTCGGTTTGTTCAGTTTCAGCAATTTGCCGATACGCCTCCAGGCCGATCACTTGACCGTGGTCGGTGAACGCCAGCGCCTGCAACTGGAAGACGGCTCGAAGGTCCTGCTCAATACCAATTCGGCGTTCTCCAGCACCATCAATGATCAACAACGGGTTGCCCGTTTGTATCAGGGCGAAGCGTTTTTCGAAGTGCCAGCCCATCGCGGCCAGCCACTGGAAATCGATGCCGGCCCGGTGAAGGCCAGCGTGCACGACACGGCGTTCGCCGTGCGTTACCTCGATGGCGTGGCGCAGGTTCGGGTGCAGCGCGGCGATGTCGATTTGCGCGCGACTCGCGACGACGCGCGAATCCGCTTGTCCGCCGGCGAGAGCATCCGCATCGGCCCCAACGGTTTCGACCGGCCCGCCAAGCTCGACGCCGCGACCGACCTGGCCTGGGTCCAGGGCCGACTGGTGTTCGAGAACTGCCCGCTGAGCCAGGTGCTGGCGGAACTGCGGCGCTACTACCCGGGCTGGATCATCAACACCAACGAACAGTTGGCGGACGTTGCCGTGACCGGCAATTACCGGCTCGACCAGCCGCTGGACGTGGTCCGTTCGCTGGCGCACATCACCTCGGCGCGGCTCCAGGAATTTCCCGCCTTGGTGATCTTGAACTAAATGAGAATTATTTTTACTCGATAGCTGAAGCTCGTACGTCTCGTTATAGCCAATGCAATTGATTCGCATCTTCAGATGCCGATCAGCACCTATAAAGATTCGTGCGACACGGAGCGCTATCGATGTCCTCTCGCCTTACCCGCCACTCCTCTTCACCGTCCCGCGTGCTCTCGTTGTTGACCGCCGCGATCCTCATGGCCGGCAGCGCGCCGCTGATGGCCGCCACCGCCGCCGAGCAGCCGGCGCGCAACATGGGCGATTACGCGTTCGCTATCCCGCAACAGTCGCTGGTCTCGGCACTCAATGCCTTTACCGCGGTGACGGGCTGGCAGGTCGGCTTGCCGGCAGAACTCGGGCAAGGCGTGGCCTCGCCGGGGGTGCGCGGGTCCCTGTCGCCGGAAAAAGCCCTGGATCGCCTGTTGGTGGGGACCAACCTGAGCTATCGCAAACTGGGCAACAACAACATCGTGCTGGAGAAGCGCCTGAGCAGCGGCGCCCTTAACCTGCAACAGGTGACCATCAGCGCCACCCGCCAGGAACAAAGCGTCGAAAGCGTGCCGGGCACCGTCACGGTTCATACCCGCGAAGAGCTGGACCGCAACAACGTCAACACCATCAAGAATCTGGCGCGCTACGAACCCGGTGTTTCGGTGGGCGGTGCCGGCCAGCGCGGCGGGATCAGCGGCTACAACATCCGTGGCATCGACGGTGACCGGATCCTGACCCAGGTCGATGGCGTCGAAGTGCCGAACGATTTCTTCAACGGCCCCTACGCCAAGACCCAGCGCAACTACGTCGACCCGGAAATCATCAAGCGTGTCGAAATCCTGCGCGGTCCGGCCTCGGTACTCTACGGCAGCAACGCCATCGGCGGTGCGGTCAGCTATTTCACCCTCGACCCCGACGACATCATCAAGCCCGGCAAGGACGTCGGCGCCCGCCTGAAAACCGGCTACAGCTCCGCCGACGACAGCTGGCTGAAGTCCGCCACCGTGGCCGGTCGCGCCGACCAGTTTGATGGCTTGCTGCATTACAGCCAGCGCGACGGTCACGAAACCGAATCCTACGGCAGCAACAACGGCACCGGCCTGGCACGCACCGCCGCCAACCCAGAAGACGTGCGCACGTCCAACGTGCTGGCCAAGATCGGCTGGAACTACAACGAAGATTCGCGCCTGGGCCTTACGTATGAAAAGTACAAGGATGACCGCGATACCGATCAGAAAAGTGCTTACGGCGGTCCTTACTTCCAAGGCGCACCAACCGTTCCGAACAGCGCCCTGCCCGGCGGCATGTACCAGTGGCGCACCGGCAACGACACCGTCACTCGTGAACGCTTCGGTCTGGAACACAGCTTTGCCCTCGACAGCCTGCTGGTGGACAACGTCAAGTGGAGCCTGAACCATCAGGTCGCCAAAACGGACCAGAGCACAGAAGAGTTCTACTTCCCGTTCTCGCGCAAAGTGCTGCGCACCCGGGAAACCCTCTACGAAGAAAAGCAGTGGGTGTTTGACGCACAACTGGATAAGGCTTTCAGCATTGCCGACACCGAACACCTGCTGACCTACGGCACCACGCTCAAGCAACAGAAAGTCACCGGTTCGCGCAGCGGTAACGGCACCTGCTATCAGTCCTTCGGCACCTGCCGCGTCGTCGGTGCCGTCAGCCCACTGGATGTCCTGAAAAAATCCAGCGACTTCCCGGACCCGACCGTCAACACCTACAGCCTGTTCGCCCAGGATCAGATCAGCTGGGACAAATGGACCTTCCTGCCGGGCCTGCGTTACGACTACACCGAGCTCAAGCCGCACATCACCCAGGAATTCCTGAACACCGTAGCGGCCACCCCGAGTGGCACCGTCAATGACGACACTAAGACCTGGCACCGCGTGTCGCCGAAATTCGGCCTGACCTACGCCCTGACCGACCATTACACCTGGTACGGCCAATACTCTGAAGGTTTCCGCACACCAACGGCCAAGGCATTGTTCGGGCGCTTCGAGAACACCACCACCGGATATCGCGTGGAACCGAATCCGAACCTCGAACCGGAAACCAGCAAAGGCTTCGAGACCGGCCTGCGCGGTCAATTCGAATCGGGCTCCTTCGATGTGGCCGTGTTCTATAACAAGTACCGCGATTTCATCGAAGAGGACGCCATCACCCCCGGTTACAGCGAGCTGACCTTCCAGAGCGCCAACATCAAGCACGCCACCATCAAGGGCGCAGAGGTCAAAGGCCGTCTGAACCTTGACGTCTTCGGCGCGCCGCAGGGTCTGTACACCCAGGGCTCGGTGGCTTACGCCTACGGTCGCAACAACGACAACGGCGAACCGATCAACAGCGTCAACCCGCTGACCGGTGTGTTCGGCTTCGGCTACGACCAGGACAACTACGGCGGTTTGCTCAGCTGGACGCTGGTGAAGAAGAAGGATCGTGTCGACGACAGCAAATTCAAGTCGCCGGACGGCGTCAGCAGCCAGTTCAAATCGCCGGGCTTCGGCGTGCTGGACCTGACCGGTTTCTACAAAGTGACCGACGACGTGACCGTCAGCGCCGGGGTCTACAACCTGACCGACAAAAAGTACTGGCTGTGGGATGACGTGCGCGGTTACGACGGCGTCGGCGAGGCTTCGGTCATCAGCCCGGCCAATCTGGATCGCCTGACTCAGCCGGGTCGCAACTTTGCGGTCAATCTGGTCTGGGACATCTGATCCTGCCCATCTCGCTGCGCGGCTTTTCATAAAGCCGCACAGTGAGGTTTTTTTACTGTCAGGCGTCTTCTTGTTCGTCTCGTTACCAAGCGCCTCTTTTCTTCAAGGATTTCTCATGACTACCCAGGACACTGCTCAACGCCCGGCTTTGCGCTCGCAACGGTTGAACCAGATCACCCACTCGCCGCACACCAAACTCGATGCCTTGGTCAAAGTCCACGCACCGTTCGAAACCCAGGCCAATTTCGCCCGTTTCGTGGTTGCGCAGTATTTGTTCCAGTCGGAACTGGTGGGGCTGTACAACGATGCCGATTTGATCGCGATCGTTCCCGATCTGGCGGCACGCTGCCGTGCCGAAGCGGCCAAGGCGGATCTGGCCGATCTGGAAACCGAAGTGCCGTCGCCGGTCGCGGGGGCTGTGAACAACCCGAGCAAGGCCGAAGCGCTGGGGTGGTTGTTTGTTTCCGAAGGCTCGAAACTTGGGGCAGCGTTCCTGATCAAGCGTGCGATCGGCCTGGGCCTGAGCGAAACCTTCGGCGCCCGTCACCTCGGCGAACCGGCCGGTGGCCGCGCTGAAGGCTGGAAAAGTTTCGTCAAGACCCTGGACGGTCTGGCGCTCACCGAGCAGGAAGAAGCAGAGCTGGATAAAGGCGCCATCGCTGCGTTCAACCGATTCACCGTGTTGCTTGAACAGGCTTACTCGACAGCTGCCGAACCAGTCTGAAGCCAGACAAATTCCCTGTGGGAGCGGGCTTGCCCGCGATGGCGGCTTAACATCCAACAAAGATGCTGAATGCTCTATCGCTTTCGCGGGCAAGCCCGCTCCCACAAGGACTGAGCCTGTCTGCAAAACCCCATCAAGCCTCTCGGTCATACTTCCAGCCCTCATGCCTGACCCAGTCACCTCAAAACTCACCCGGCTGCTGTTCGGCGCACTCGCCTACATCAGCCTCGCCATCGGCCTGATCGCCATCGTCGTCCCGGGCCTGCCGACCACCGAGTTCATCCTGCTGGCCGCCTGGGCCGCGACCAAGAGTTCGCCGCGCCTGAGTGCCTGGCTGGAAAACCATCGACTGTTCGGTCCGATCCTCAGCAACTGGCGCAACGGCAAGATCGTCGCGCGTCGCGCCAAGGTCAGCGCCACCCTCAGCATGCTGCTGTGCGCCGGCCTGATGCTGGTGATGCTCGATCATGGCTGGCCGGTTTACCTCGCCATCGCCGGCATGAGCCTGGGCAATCTGTGGATCTGGTCGCGACCGGAATCAGTGCCGCAACCCTCCTGAAAATACACCGTGTTTTTTCCCGTTTTACGCCGCTTTTCGGCACATTTTTCCGCGCAAACGTTCAACCATGACCGTTCGTCGGAGCCACCATCATGCATGCCCGCCCCACGCCGATTGCAGTGAATGCGCTGAATGGATTTGGCGAACCGGGTCGACCTCGACCCACCGCCAACACCTCATTCATTCGCGAGTTCGTCCTATGTTCGACTCTCTGTCCATCCGCCTGAAAATCGTTCTGCTCTCCGGTCTGTGCCTGCTGGGCGTGGTCGTCCTGATCGTCGGCATGAACATCTACCAGACCAACCAGAACGATGAACTGGTCAGCGCCTCCAGCAGCAAAATGCTCACCGGCAGCGTGCAGGACCTGCTTCAGGCCAAGGCCGCCGAGCAAGCCGTGCGGGTGCAGAAGACGTTCGGCGAAAGCCTGCTGGTGGTGACCGCCCTGGCGGACCAGATCAAGGACATGCGCAACATGGCCGCCAAGCGCTCGCTTGAGGCCGGTGCCCTGCGTGAAGAGTTGAACCAGAGCCTGAAAACCGCGTTCGAGCGCAACAGCAAGGTGCTGGGGATCTGGCTGGCGTTCGAGCCCAACGGGCTGGACGGCAAGGACAGCGAGTTCGCCAATGACGCCGCCCGCCAGTCCAACGAAGCCGGTCGTTTCGCCAGTTACTGGAGCCGCGCCGGCGGTGCCGCGCTCAACACGATCATGGTCGAAGACGACATGACCAAAACCACCTTGAGCCTCAGCGGCACCCCTTACAACAGCTGGTACACCTGCCCTCGCGACAGCAAGCGCACCTGCCTGCTGGACCCGTATGCAGACACCGTCGGCGGCAAGGAAATGCTGATGACCACCATTTCCGTTCCGCTGCTGGTGGACGGCAAATCCATCGGCGTGGTCGGCGTGGACATCGCCCTCGACGCCCTGCAGGCAGCGGCGGTCGATTCCCAGCGTGATCTGTTCAACAGCGCCGGGCACATGTTGATTGTTTCCGGCAGCGGCGTGCTCGCCGGTTACAGCGTCGACGCGACCAAGGTCGGCAAAAGCATCGATGCCACCCTGGGCGCAGACGGCAAGGACATCCTGCAACTGCTCAGCGACGGCTCGCCGAAGATTCTCGAACAAGGCGATGTGATCCGTGCGGTGTACCCGGTCAGCCCGATCAGCGACTCCAAGGCCTGGGGCGTGGTGATCGACCTGCCGAAACAAGTGTTGCTGGCCGATTCGGTGAAGCTGCAAGCGGTACTCGATGACGCCCAGCAAAGCGGCACGATCAAAGCGGTGCTGGTGGCCGTCGCTGCCGGCCTCGTCGGTCTGTTGCTGATCTGGCTGACGGCATCGGGCGTGACCCGGCCGATCAACAGCGTGGCCGAGATGCTCAAGGCGATTGCCAGTGGCGACGGCGACCTGACACAGCGTCTGCACTACACCAAGAAAGATGAACTGGGCGAACTGGTCAGCTGGTTCAACCGTTTCCTCGACAAGCTGCAACCGACCATCGCGCAGATCAAACAGAGCATCACCGACGCCCGTGGCACCGCCGACCAGTCTTCTGAAATCGCCCGTCAGACCAGCGAAGGCATGCAGGTGCAGTTCCGCGAAATCGACCAGGTCGCCACCGCGTCCAACGAAATGAGCGCCACCGCGCATGACGTCGCTAACAGCGCGTCGAGCGCGGCAAACGCGGCCAAAGGTGCGGATCAATCGGCCCGCGATGGCATGTCGATCATCGAACGCAGCACCCGAGACATCAATCAACTGGCCGACGAAGTCAGCAAGGCGGTCACCGAAGTCGAAGCCTTGGCAGTCAACAGCGAGCAGATCGGTTCGGTGCTGGAAGTCATCCGCAGCATCGCCGAACAAACCAACTTGCTGGCGCTGAACGCCGCGATCGAAGCGGCCCGTGCCGGGGAAAGCGGTCGCGGCTTTGCCGTGGTGGCCGACGAAGTGCGCAACCTCGCCAAACGCACCCAGGATTCGGTGGAAGAAATCCGCCTCGTCATCGAACGCATCCAGACCGGCACCCGCGGTGTGGTCGCCACCATGCATTCGAGCCAGACCCAAGCCCACAGCAACGCCGGGCAGATCCAGCAAGCCGTGCAAGCCTTGAGCAAAATCAGCGACGCGGTCACCGTGATCAGCGACATGAACCTGCAAATCGCCAGCGCCGCCGAACAGCAAAGCGCCGTGGCCGAAGAGGTCAACCGCAACGTCTCGGCGATCCGCACCGTCACCGAAACCCTGACCGGCCAGGCCACCGAATCGGCGCAGATCAGCAGCCAGCTCAACGCCCTGACCAACCACCAGATGAAATTGATGGATCAGTTCCGGGTGTAGAGAACCAGCACAAAACCCTGTGGGAGCTGGCTTGCCTGCTCCCACAGGATCAGGTGTTCGGTCGGCCATCGGGGATTTCATCTGGCTCCCGAGTTTTTTGATCTATGATCGGGCTCTCGTTCCGGAGGGCCTTCGATGACTGATTTACTCACGTCCATTCAAGCCGCACTCGGCTTGCCCCACACCCCGATTCCGTTCACTTCGAGTGGCGCCCTGCCCTCGGCGTTTGCCGTCACTGACCTGGCCTGCGCCAGCATCGCCGCCGCCGGCCAGGCTGCCAGCGAATGGCTGCAGCAGCAGACCGGTCGCTTGCCCAGCCTTGAAGTCGACCGGCGCCTGGCGTCTTTCTGGTTCGCGACCTCGATCCGCCCCGTCGGCTGGAGCGTTCCGCCGCTGTGGGACCCGGTTGCCGGCGACTACGCGACCAAGGATGGCTGGATCCGCTTGCACACCAACGCGCCTCATCACCGCGCAGCGGCCGAAAAAGTGCTCGGCGCCTGTGCCGACCGCGCAGCCGTGGCGAGCAAGGTTGCGCACTGGGCGAAAACCGATCTCGAACAAGCCGTGGTCGACGCCGGTGGCTGCGCCGCTGAAATGCGCAGCTGGGAACACTGGCAAACCCATCCCCAAGGCCAGGCCGTGAACGCAGAGCCGTTGATTCAGTTCAACGCCGGCCACCCGCAACAGGCGAAATCGTGGAAAGGTTCGGTGGCGCAACCGCTGGCCGGGATCAAGGTGCTGGACCTCACGCGCGTGCTCGCGGGGCCCGTCGCCAGTCGCTTCCTCGCGGGCCTCGGCGCCGATGTCTTGCGTATCGACCCACCGACCTGGAACGAACCGGGCGTGGTGCCGGAAGTCACGCTGGGCAAACGCTGCGCCAGGCTGGACCTGCACAACCCTGACGATCGAGCCGTGTTCGACCGCCTGCTCAATGACGCCGATATCCTGCTCCACGGTTACCGCGCCGACGCATTGGAAAGGTTGGGTTACGGTGTCGCCGAGCGTCAAAGGCTGGCGCCCGGCCTGATCGATGTGTGCCTCAACGCCTACGGCTGGAGCGGTCCATGGCAGAACCGTCGCGGCTTCGACAGCCTGGTGCAGATGAGCAGCGGGATTGCCGGCGCGGGGATGCAGTGGAAGAAAGCGGACAAGCCGACGCCGTTGCCGGTACAGGCGCTGGATCATGCGACCGGGTATTTGATGGCGGCTGCGGCGATCACCTTGTTGGGACGGGGAGGATCGGCGCGATTGTCGTTGGCGCGCACGGCGAAGTTGTTGGTTGAAAACGGTGCAGGAACGGATGAAGCGCTGCGTGCTGAGGACGACAAGGATCAAGGCCTGTTGGTTGAGCAAACGCCCTGGGGGCCGGCGCATCGGCTTCATGTGCCACTGAAGATCACCGGGACGCCATTGCAGTGGGCGATTCCGGCTTCCGAATTGGGTTCCCATCGCGCGCAGTGGTGGTGACTGTACCGGCCCCTTCGCGAGCAAGCCCGCTCCCACATTTGACCGAGTTTATCTGGAGTAACTCGGTCAAATGTGGGAGCGGGCTTGCTCGCGAAGGGGTCAGAACAATCAACACACCTTTCGGATCAGCTCAATCCGCCCGACTCAGTGATGTCCACAAAAGCTGCGCCGCATACCCTCGAAAAGGCCGCCAAGCCTCTGCCCGCGCCAACAAATCCCGAGCCGTCAGCGGCCCACCTTCAAGCGCCGTCAGCGCCTTGATCAACCCCACATCCCCACCCGGAAACGCATCCATCTCCCGCAACTGCCGCAACGCAATGTACTGCGCCGTCCAGTCGCCAATACCGTGTAACGCCAGCAAACGCGCCACACCGCCCTCACGCCCCGGTTCAAACAGCAACGGATCATCGAGCAACGCCTGAGCCACACCCGACAACGTCCGGCCCCGGCTTTTCGGCATGCCCAACGTCGCCAGATCCGCCTCCGCCAAAACGGTCGCCTCAGGAAAAACAGACGTGACACCGGGCAACACAGACGCCAAGGGCTGCCCATACTGCGCCACCAGTTTCCCCGCCAAGCGGATCGCCGCGCTCACCGTAATCTGCTGGCCCAACACCGCACGAATCGCCAGTTCCAGGCCGTCCCACGCCCCCGGCACCCGCAATCCCGGCCGCTCGGTAATCAACCGCGCCATCAGCGGATCAGTCTTCAACTGCCGATGGATCGTCGGCAGGTCCGCCTCCAGATCAAACATCCGCCGCAACCGCGCAACGATCTCCGGCACCGCCGTCGGATCGGGAAAATCCAGCGTCACTTGCAACGCATCGCCCGCCACCGGTTGGATCGAAAACGTACCGTGATCGCCGTTCAAGCCGATGCTGCGCGAATACACACCATCCACCACCGTTTCCATTCCGGCCACGGCCCGCGCCGACAAGAACCCCAGCATCGCCGGCCAGTCATAGGGCGGCTGATATTCCAGCAACAACCTCACAGCGACAGCAAGCCGCTGTACAAGCCATACGCCGCCAGCCCGGCACCACTGATGACCGCGGTAAAGATCCCTTTCTCGACCGGCGTGAACAGCGGTTCACCCTGCTCATGTTTGGCCTTGGCAAACAGAATCACCCCCGGCGCATACAACAACGCCGACAGCAGCAAATACTTCACCCCGCCGGCGTACAGCAACCACACCGCATAACTCAGCGCGATGCCGCCAATCAGCAAGTCCTTGGTGCGTTCCGCCGAAGCGTGTTCGTAGGTTTCGCCGCGCCCGCTCAACAGCACCGCATACGCCGCCGACCACAGGTACGGCACCAGAATCATCGAGGACGCGAGGTAGATCAGGCTGGTGTAAGTGCCGGCGGAAAACAGTGTGATCAACAGGAAAATCTGGATCATCACGTTGGTCAGCCACAGCGCATTCACCGGCACATGGTTGGCGTTTTCCTTTTTCAGGAACGCCGGCATGGTCTTGTCCTTGGCCGTGGCGAACAGGATCTCGGCGCAGAGCAGCGCCCAGGACAACAGTGCACCGAGCAGTGAAATCGCCAGGCCGATGCTGATCAACAAAGCGCCCCAGGGCCCGACGATATGCTCCAGCACCGCCGCCAGTGACGGGTTCTGCAGGTTGGCCAGTTCCGGCTGACTCATGATCCCCAGCGACAACACATTCACCAGCACCAACAGCGCCAGTACGCCGAGAAAACCGATGACCGTGGCGCGCCCGACATCCGAACGTTTCTCCGCCCGTGCCGAATACACACTGGCGCCCTCGATGCCGATGAACACGAACACGGTGACCAGCATCATGTTGCGCACCTGGTCCATCACCCCGCCGAAGTCCGGATTGCTGCGGCCCCAGATGTCACGGGTGAAGATGTCGGCCTTGAACGCCACGGCGGCAATGACGATGAACATGATCAGCGGCACGATCTTGGCCACGGTGGTCAGCTGATTGATGAAGGTCGCTTCCTTGATCCCGCGCATCACCAGGAAGTGTACGGCCCACAGCAACACCGACGCGCAGCCGATGGCGATGGGCGTGTTGCCCTGGCCAAACACCGGGAAGAAATAACCGAGGGTGCTGAACAGCAACACAAAGTAGCCGACGTTGCCCAGCCAGGCGCTGATCCAGTAACCCCAGGCGGACGAGAAACCCATGTAGTCGCCGAAGCCCGCCTTGGCGTAGGCATATACCCCGGAATCCAGCTCGGGTTTGCGGTTGGCCAGCGTCTGGAACACAAAGGCCAGCGTCAGCATGCCCACCGCGGTGATGGCCCAACCGATCAATATCGCGCCGGCATCGGCTCGGGCGGCCATGTTCTGCGGCAAAGAGAAGATCCCGCCGCCAATCATCGATCCCACCACCAGCGCGATCAACGCACTCAGGCGCAGCTTTTGTGTCGGTTGCGACATCCCTTATCCCCTTTCCACTGCATTGCACTGAACCCTATGGCGAGGGAGCTTGCTCGCTCGCCACCAATGGACAACTTTAACTAAATAGGTAAACGGCAATAACGTTTATTGAATAACGGTGTATAGCGTCTTTTATTTATAGCCGATGCTTCTATCACCACAGCCGGAAATAGCAGTCTTGTCTGTGAATCCTAATAAATCAATTCAACACTGAAACAACCGTCAAAAAATTTGCGGAAACCGTAAAACGAACTAGCGTAAAAACTCGAAGCGATACGCGTTATACCCGCTTGATCTGGCCGAGGCCTCTGGACAGGGCTTTTCCGGCGAAGCCGTTATGCCCCGGGAAAGTTTCATAAATCCTTCATTAACAATGGAATGTGCCCATGCACTGATCTAAGTCAGCTGATTGAATGGCTAACAGAATTAATCTGTTGTCTCTCTTCTCCTGCATTGGAGTCATGCAATGTCTGAATCCCCCGGTAAATTGAAACTCGGTGCACTTGTTGCGTTGGTTGTCGGCTCAATGATTGGTGGCGGGATCTTCTCTTTGCCGCAGAACATGGCCGCCAGTGCCGACGTCGGCGCCGTGCTGATCGGTTGGGCCATCACCGCCGTCGGCATGTTGACGCTGGCCTTCGTCTTTCAAACCCTTGCCAATCGAAAGCCTGGTCTGGACGGTGGTGTCTACGCCTACGCCAAGGCCGGGTTCGGCGACTACATGGGTTTCTCGTCCGCCTGGGGTTACTGGATCAGTGCCTGGCTGGGCAACGTCGGTTACTTCGTTCTGCTGTTCAGCACCCTCGGTTACTTTTTCCCGATCTTCGGCGAAGGCAACACCGTGGCCGCCGTGATAGGCGCATCAGTGCTTTTGTGGGCGGTGCACTTCCTCGTGCTGCGGGGGATCAAGGAAGCGGCGTTCATCAACCTGGTGACCACTGTCGCTAAGATCGTGCCGCTGTTGCTGTTTGTCCTGATCGCCATTTTCGCTTTCAAACTGGACATCTTCACGGCCGACATCTGGGGCTTGAAAAACCCGGACCTGGGCAGCGTGATGAACCAGGTGCGCAACATGATGCTGGTCACCGTGTGGGTGTTCATCGGCATTGAAGGCGCGAGCATTTTCTCGGCCCGCGCGGAAAAACGCAGCGACGTGGGTAAAGCCACCGTGATCGGTTTCATCACCGTGCTGCTGTTCCTGGTGCTGGTGAACGTGCTGTCGCTGGGCATCATGACCCAACCGGAACTGGCCAAGCTGCAGAACCCGTCGATGGCGGCGGTGCTGGAGCACGTAGTCGGTCCGTGGGGTGCGGCGCTGATCAGCGTCGGGCTGATCATCTCGTTGCTCGGTGCGTTGCTGTCGTGGGTGTTGCTGTGTGCGGAGATCATGTTCGCCGCCGCCAAGGACCACACCATGCCGGAGTTCCTGCGCAAGGAAAACGCCAACCATGTGCCGGTCAACGCCTTGTGGCTGACCAACGCGATGGTGCAGCTGTTCCTCATCATCACCCTGTTTTCCGCCAGCACTTACCTGTCGCTGATCTACCTCGCCACCTCGATGATCCTGGTGCCTTACCTGTGGTCGGCGGCCTACGCATTGCTGCTGGCGGTGCGCGGCGAGAGTTATGAAAACGCTGCAGCCGAACGCAGCAAAGACCTGTTCATCGGCGCCGTCGCGTTGATTTACGCGGTCTGGCTGATCTATGCCGGTGGCGTCAAATACCTGCTGCTCTCCGCCCTGCTCTATGCGCCCGGCGTGATCCTGTTCGCCAAGGCCAAGCTTGAACTCAACAAACCGGTATTCACCAACGTCGAGAAGCTGATTTTCGCTGCGGTCGTCGTGGGCGCCCTGGTGGCGGCCTACGGGCTGTATGACGGCTTCCTGACCCTGTAACACCTGATTGATTTGTCATCTGGAGGATCACTGTAATGACCACGGAAAAAGTTAAGTACGGCGTACATTCCGAAGCCGGCAAACTGCGCAAAGTCATGGTTTGCTCCCCCGGCCTGGCCCACCAGCGGCTGACCCCGAACAACTGCGACGAACTGCTTTTCGATGATGTGCTGTGGGTTGCCCAGGCCAAGCGTGACCATTTCGATTTCGTCACCAAAATGCGCGAACGCAACATCGACGTGCTGGAAATGCACAACCTGCTGACCGACATCGTCGCGATCCCCGAAGCGCTGGACTGGATTCTGGAACGCAAGGTCACCGCCAATTCGGTCGGCCTCGGCCTGATCAATGAAGTCGGTTCGTGGCTGCGCAGCCTCGAGCCGCGCAAGATCGCCGAGTTCCTGATTGGCGGCGTGTCCGCCGATGACCTGCCGGACAGCTTCGGCGGCAAGACCATTCAAATGTTCCGCGACTTCCTCGGCCACTCCAGCTTCATTCTGCCGCCGTTGCCCAACACCCAGTTCACCCGCGACACCACCTGCTGGATCTACGGTGGCGTAACGCTGAACCCGATGTACTGGCCGGCGCGTCGCCAGGAAACCTTGCTGGCCACCGCCATCTACAAATTCCACCCGCAGTTCACCAATGCCGACTTCGAAATCTGGTACGGCGACCCGGACAAGGATCACGGCAGCTCCACCCTCGAGGGCGGCGACGTGATGCCGATCGGTAACGGTGTGGTGCTGATCGGCATGGGCGAACGCTCGTCCCGCCAGGCCATCGGCCAACTGGCGGTGAACCTGTTCAAGAACAAAGCCGTCGAGAAAGTCATCGTCGCGGGCCTGCCGAAGTCCCGCGCGGCGATGCACCTGGACACCGTGTTCAGCTTCTGCGACCGCGACCTCGTCACGATCTTCCCGGAAGTGGTGAACCAGATCGTCGCCTTCACCCTGCGCCCTGACGAAGGCAAACCGGGCGGCGTCGACATCCGCCGCGAAGAAACCAGTTTCCTCGACACCGTGGCCAAGGCCCTCAACCTCAAAGCATTGCGCGTGGTGGAAACCGGCGGCAACAGCTTTGCCGCCGAACGCGAACAGTGGGACGACGGCAACAACGTGGTGGCCGTGGAGCCAGGCGTGGTGATCGGCTACGACCGCAACACCTACACCAACACCTTGCTGCGCAAGGCCGGTGTCGAAGTCATCACCATCAGCGCCGGCGAACTGGGCCGCGGGCGTGGCGGCGGCCACTGCATGACCTGCCCGATCATTCGCGACCCTATCGACTATTAATTCCTGAGCCCTGCTTCACGCTTATAACGCGTGAAGCAGGCGGATAACCGAAACCCAAGGAGATCCAATCATGGCTTTCAACATGCGTAACCGCAGCCTGCTCTCGTTGATGCACCACACGACTCGCGAGCTGAACTATTTGCTGGACCTGTCCCGCGACCTCAAGCGTGCCAAGTACACCGGCACCGAGCGTCCGCACCTGCAAGGCAAGAACATCGCGCTGATCTTCGAAAAAACCTCGACCCGCACCCGGTGCGCCTTCGAAGTCGCGGCCCATGACCAGGGTGCACACGTCACCTATATCGACCCGGTGTCGTCGCAGATCGGCCACAAAGAAAGCATGAAAGACACCGCCCGCGTGCTCGGGCGGATGTTCGATGCCATCGAGTACCGTGGCTTCGAACAGGAAATCGTCGAGGAGCTGGCCAAGTTCGCCGGCGTGCCGGTGTTCAACGGTCTGACTGCTGAATTCCACCCGACGCAGATGATCGCCGACACCCTGACCATGCGCGAACACAGCGACAAACCGCTGCATGAGATCAGCTACGCCTACCTCGGCGACGCCCGCTACAACATGGGCAATTCGCTGCTGATGATCGGCGCCAAACTGGGCATGGACGTGCGCATCGCCGCGCCGAAAGCACTCTGGCCGCATCAGGACTTCATCGATCAGTGCAAAGCCTTCGCCGAGGAAAGCGGCGCGCGCATCACCATCACCGAAGACCCGAAAGCAGCGGTCAAGGGCGTGGACTTCATCCACACCGACATCTGGGTGTCGATGGGTGAGCCGGTTGAGGCGTGGGACGAGCGCATCGAGCAACTGCTGCCGTACCAGGTCAACGCCGCGATGATGAAGGCCTCGGGCAACCCGCGGGTGAAATTCATGCACTGCCTGCCGGCGTTCCATAACAGTGAAACCAAGGTCGGCAAGGACATCGCCGCGCGGTATCCGCACCTGGCCAATGGCGTCGAGGTGACTGAAGAAGTCTTCGAATCCCCGGCCAACATCGCCTTCGAGCAAGCGGAAAACCGCATGCACACCATCAAGGCGATCCTGGTGTCGGCGCTGGCGGATATCTAACGACCGGCCTGGCTCCCACTGACGAAACATGGTCAATGTGGGAGCGGGCTTGCTCGCGAAAGCGTCCTGTCAGACGACATTAATGGTGACTGACAGGACGCTTTCGCGAGCAAGCCCGCTCCCACAGTAGACCGAGTCGCTAGCCCGCTCTCTGTAGAAGGACTGCATTATGCGTATCGTCGTTGCTCTGGGCGGTAACGCCCTGCTCCGCCGTGGTGAACCCATGACCGCGGACAATCAACGCGCCAACATCCGGATTGCCACCGAGCAAATCGCCAAGATTTACGCCGGCAACGAGCTGGTCATCGCCCACGGCAATGGTCCTCAGGTTGGCCTGCTGTCGCTGCAAGCGGCGGCCTACACCTCGGTTTCGCCGTACCCGCTGGACGTGCTCGGCGCCGAGACCGAAGGCATGATCGGCTACATCATCGAACAGGAACTGGGCAACCTGCTGGACTTCGAAGTCCCCTTCGCCACCCTCCTGACCCAGGTCGAAGTCGACGCCAACGACCCGGCCTTCCAGAACCCCACCAAACCCATCGGCCCGGTGTACGCCAAGGCCGAAGCGGAAAAACTCGCCGCCGAGAAAGGCTGGGCGATTGCCCCGGACGGCGACAAATTCCGCCGCGTGGTGGCCAGCCCGAGACCGAAACGCATCTTCGAAATCCGCCCGATCAAATGGCTGCTGGAAAAAGGCAGCATCGTGATTTGTGCGGGCGGTGGTGGTATCCCGACGATGTACGGCGCCCACGGCAAACTGCAAGGCGTGGAAGCGGTGATCGACAAGGACTTGTGCTCGGCGCTGCTGGCCGAACAGTTGGACAGCGACTTGCTGGTGATCGCCACCGACGTCAACGCGGCCTTCATCGACTTCGGCAAACCGACCCAGAAATCCATCGCCCAGGCGCACCCGGACGAAATGGAAAAACTCGGTTTCGCTGCCGGCTCCATGGGCCCCAAAGTCCAGGCCGCCTGCGAGTTTGCCCGCCATACTGGAAAAACCGCGGTGATCGGTTCACTCTCGGACATCGAAGCGATCGTCCAGGGCAAGGCCGGTACACGCATCAGCACGGCGAAACCTGGCATAACTTATTTATAAGGAGAAACGCCAATGGCAACGTTCGAGCCCGGTCACTTGCACATCGAGCGTCATGCGCTGACTGATGACGATGTCAGCTACAACGTGCACCTCGACTATGAGGTCACGCAGGATCCCAAGAAAGGCAAAGGGGTGCTGTTCACCCTGCACGGCAGCATGCAGGGAAAGGACATGAAGGAGACTTTCTTTCTGGCCAAGGAGGAGGCTTACAACTTCGCCAACAACGTGACGAAAATCGCCGAGAAGTACGGGATTCCGAAGACACACAGCCAGATCGGCTCGGTCCACAAGCATTACGATCTGATGTTCGAAGACATCCGGAAGCAGTTGGACATGAAATCCGGCGACCCGATAAACCTCGAGAACTTCGAATAACCCACTGATCCTGTGGGAGCGGGCTTGCTCGCGAAAGCGGATTATCCGTCGACATAAATGTCGCCTGTCACACCGCTTTCGCGAGCAAGCCCGCTCCCACATTGGATCGATGTAGCCCCGGAATCCGCGCAGGATTTCACCATTCGCCCACCCCAAGGCATACTTGCCACCCTCCGCATTCCAGAACCCTATACCGCCCCATGCGTATCCACGTCAGCTTCATCGACCGCGTCGGCATCACCCAGGAAGTCCTGGCCTTGCTCGGTGGGCGCAATCTCAATCTGGATGCGGTGGAAATGGTCCCGCCCAACGTCTACATCGACGCCCCGACCCTGAGCCCGGAAGTGCTCGACGAGCTGCGCGATGCGTTGCTCAGCGTTCGCGGCGTGCAAGCGATGACGGTAGTCGACATCCTTCCGGGTCAGCGTCGGCACCTGCAACTCGATGCGTTGCTCGCGGCCATGACTGACCCGGTGCTGGCCCTGGACAGCGCCGGCAAGGTGTTGCTGGCCAACCCGGCACTGATCGCTTTGTATGGCCGTGAACCGGCCGGTGAAAGCATCGCCGAATTGTTCGCCGATCCGGCGTTACTCGATGCGCTGCTGGAAAACGGCTTTCGCTTGCCGCTGCGCGAGATCACCGTCAATGGCCAGACCCTGTTGCTGGACGCCACGCCCATCACTGATGCCGGCGCTCTGCTGACCCTTTATCAACCCAATCGCATCGGCGAACGCCTTTCCGCGCTGCACCACGACCACGCCGAAGGGTTCGATGCGCTGCTCGGAGAATCCCCGGCGATTCGCACCCTCAAGGCCCGCGCCCAACGCGTTGCGGCCCTGGATGCGCCGCTGTTGATCCAGGGTGAAACCGGCACCGGCAAAGAGCTCGTCGCCCGCGCCTGTCACGCCATCAGCGCCCGGCACAGTTCACCGTTTCTGGCGCTGAACTGCGCGGCATTGCCGGAGAACCTCGCCGAAAGTGAACTGTTCGGCTACGCCCCCGGCGCCTTCACCGGTGCGCAACGAGGCGGTAAACCGGGGCTGATGGAACTGGCGAACCAGGGCACGGTTTTTCTCGATGAAATCGGTGAAATGTCGCCGTACTTGCAGGCGAAACTGCTGCGGTTCTTGAACGATGGCAGCTTCCGCCGCGTGGGTGGCGATCGTGAGGTGAAGGTCAACGTGCGGATCCTCAGCGCCACGCACCGCGACCTGGAAAAAATGGTCAGCGAAGGCACGTTTCGTGAAGACCTGTTCTACCGCCTCAACGTCCTGAATGTCGAAGTCCCGCCGCTGCGCGAACGCGGCCAGGATATTTTGCTGCTGGCCCGTTATTTCATGCAGCAGGCCTGTGCACAAATCCAGCGACCGGTGTGTCGCCTGGCACCGGGCACTTACCCGGCGCTGCTGGGCAACCGCTGGCCGGGTAACGTGCGGCAATTGCAGAACGTGATCTTCCGCGCCGCGGCGATTTGCGAAAGCAGCCTGGTGGACATTGGCGACCTCGACATTGCCGGCACCTCCGTGGCGCGCCAGAGCGACAACGACGTCGACAGCCTTGAACAGGCGATGGAGGAGTTCGAGAAAACCCTGCTGGAAAAGCTTTACGTCAGCTACCCCTCGACCCGGCAACTGGCCAGCCGCCTGCAAACCTCCCACACCGCGATCGCTCATCGGTTGCGCAAGTACGGCATTCCAAACAAACCGTGAGGCCTAAGCCCTACTCGGTCAAAACTGTGGGAGCGGGCTTGTTCGCGAATGCGGTGGGTCAGCCAACATTGTTGTGACTGACCCACCGCATTCACGAGCAAGCCCGCTCCCACAGTTTTTGGGTCGACGCTGAACCCTGCCTGAAAACGACCTCCATCTGTACTGAAAGCGCTACAGTGGAATGATATCGCTACACCCTCTCTTGATCACCGCTGTGCAAGGCTTTGATCCCATTAAGCTTTTTTCTTCGCTTCAGGCTGTAGCGATTTCGCTACAGACATTCAATTCGTTCGCACCTCATAAATACTCAAAGTACTGATTTATAAGAACTTATTAACATTGGCCGCGATCTTGCTTAGTAGCCATCCATAAAGCAGGGCTTTTGCCCAAGCATTCAATCGCGTCCACCAGACGAGTCTGGCCCCCTCAGGAGTTTCCATGAGCGAGTTGCGTTTTACTGAAGATCACGAATGGCTGCGCACCGAAGCTGACGGCAGCGTTACTGTCGGCATCACCGCTTTCGCACAGAACGCACTGGGCGACGTGGTTTTCGTACAACTGCCTGAGCTGCAGTCCTACGACAAAGGCGCAGAAGCCGCCACCGTGGAATCGGTAAAAGCCGCCAGCGGCGTGTACATGCCACTCGACGGTGAAGTGCTGGAAGTGAACCCGGCGCTGGACAGCAGCCCTGAACTGGTCAACGAAGATCCGCTGGGCGAAGGCTGGTTCTTCCGCTTCCAGCCAACCGACGCCTCGGCTGTCGCCAAACTGCTGGATCAGGACGCCTACGACCGTCTGATCAAAGCCAACGCTGAAGCCTGAGGAGCCGCCATGACTATTAATCTCAGCACCGCCAACGAATTCATCGCCCGCCACATCGGCCCGCGTTCCGGCGACGAGCAAGCCATGCTCAACAGCCTCGGTTTCGACTCCCTGGAAGCCCTGAGCGCCAGCGTCATTCCGGAAAGCATCAAAGGCACCAGCGTCCTCGGCATGGACGATGGCCTGAGCGAAGCCGACGCCCTGGCGTTGATCAAAGGCATCGCCGCCAAGAACCAACTGTTCAAGACCTACATCGGCCAGGGCTACTACGGCACGCACACGCCGTCGCCGATCCTGCGCAACCTGCTGGAAAATCCGGCCTGGTACACCGCCTACACCCCGTATCAGCCAGAAATTTCCCAGGGCCGTCTCGAAGCGCTGCTGAACTTCCAGACCCTGATCAGCGACCTGACCGGCCTGCCGATCGCCAACGCCTCCTTGCTCGACGAAGCCACCGCCGCCGCCGAAGCGATGACCTTCTGCAAACGCCTGAGCAAGAACAAAGGCAGCCACGCGTTCTTCGCCTCCGTGCATTGCCACCCGCAAACCCTCGACGTACTGCGCACCCGTGCCGAACCATTGGGCATCGACGTCGTCGTCGGCGACGAGCTTGAACTGACTGACGTGACGCCGTTCTTCGGCGCCCTGCTGCAATACCCGGCAAGCAACGGCGACGTGTTTGATTACCGCGAACTGACCGAACGCTTCCACGCCGCCAACGCTCTGGTGGCTGTTGCCGCCGACCTGCTGGCCCTGACCGTGCTGACCCCGCCGGGCGAATTCGGCGCCGATGTGGCCATCGGCAGCGCGCAACGCTTCGGCGTACCGCTGGGCTTCGGTGGCCCGCACGCTGCTTACTTCTCCACCAAAGATGCGTTCAAGCGCGACATGCCGGGCCGTCTGGTCGGTGTCTCCGTGGACCGTTTCGGCAAGCCGGCCCTGCGTCTGGCGATGCAGACCCGCGAGCAACATATCCGCCGCGAGAAAGCCACCAGCAACATCTGCACCGCCCAAGTGCTGCTGGCCAACATCGCCAGCATGTACGCCGTCTACCACGGCCCGAAAGGCCTGACGCAGATTGCCAACCGCATTCATCACCTGACCGCGATCCTCGCCAAAGGCTTGAGCGCACTGGGCCTGACCGTCGAACAAGCCAGCTTCTTCGACACCCTGACCCTGAACACCGGCGCTGACACCGGCAAACTGCATGACAAGGCGCGTGCGCAGCAGATCAACCTGCGCGTAGTCGATGGCGAGCGTCTGGGCCTGTCCCTCGACGAAACCACTGCGCAAGCCGACGTCGAAACCCTGTGGGCCTTGTTCGCCGACGGTAAAGCGCTGCCGGACTTCGCCGCCCTCGCCGCCTCTGTGGCTAGCACCATCCCGGCCGCTCTGGTTCGCCAATCGCCAATCCTCAGCCACCCGGTGTTCAACCGTTATCACTCGGAAACCGAGCTGATGCGCTACCTGCGCAAGCTCGCCGACAAGGACCTGGCCCTGGATCGCACCATGATCCCGCTGGGTTCCTGCACCATGAAACTCAACGCCGCCAGCGAAATGATCCCGGTAACCTGGGCCGAATTCGGTGCCCTGCACCCGTTCGCCCCGGCCGAGCAAAGTGCCGGTTACCAGCAGCTGACCGACGAACTGGAAGCGATGCTCTGTGCCGCCACCGGTTACGACTCGATCTCCCTGCAACCGAACGCCGGTTCGCAAGGTGAGTACGCCGGCCTGCTGGCGATCCGCGCCTATCACCAGAGCCGTGGCGAAGACCGTCGCGACATCTGCCTGATCCCGTCGTCCGCCCACGGCACCAACCCGGCCACCGCCAACATGGCTGGCATGCGTGTGGTGGTAACGGCGTGCGATGCCCGCGGCAACGTCGACATCGAAGACCTTCGCGCCAAGGCCATCGAGCACCGCGAACACCTCGCGGCGCTGATGATCACTTACCCGTCGACCCACGGCGTGTTCGAAGAAGGCATCCGCGAAATCTGCGGCATCATTCATGACAACGGCGGCCAGGTGTACATCGACGGCGCCAACATGAACGCGATGGTCGGCCTCTGCGCACCGGGCAAGTTCGGCGGCGACGTGTCCCACCTGAACCTGCACAAGACCTTCTGCATCCCTCACGGCGGTGGCGGCCCGGGCGTCGGCCCGATTGGCGTCAAGTCGCACCTGACCCCGTTCCTGCCGGGCCACGCCCAGATGGAACGCAAGGAAGGCGCGGTCTGCGCGGCACCGTTCGGCAGCGCAAGTATTCTGCCGATCACCTGGATGTACATTCGGATGATGGGTGGCGCCGGCCTGAAACGTGCTTCGCAACTGGCGATCCTGAATGCCAACTACATTTCCCGTCGCCTCGAAGAGCACTATCCAGTGCTGTACACCGGCAGCAACGGTCTGGTGGCGCACGAATGCATCCTCGACCTGCGTCCGCTGAAAGACAGCAGCGGCATCAGCGTCGATGACGTTGCCAAGCGCCTGATCGACTTCGGTTTCCACGCCCCGACCATGTCGTTCCCGGTGGCTGGCACGTTGATGATCGAGCCGACCGAAAGCGAATCCAAGGAAGAACTGGACCGTTTCTGCGACGCCATGATCCGCATCCGCGAAGAAATCCGCGCAGTGGAAAACGGCACGCTGGACAAGGAAGACAACCCACTGAAAAACGCTCCGCACACCGCCGCGGAAATCGTTGGCGAGTGGACGCATCCGTACAGCCGTGAGCAAGCGGTGTATCCGGTTGCCTCACTGATCGAAGGCAAGTACTGGCCGCCGGTCGGTCGCGTCGACAACGTCTTCGGCGATCGCAACCTGGTTTGCGCCTGCCCGTCGATCGAAAGCTACGCTTGATCTATAGGGGGCGGGTTCGCTCGCCCCTCTCAAGAACACCGTACCCCCTTGTGGGAGCGGGCTTGCTCGCGAATGCGGTGGGTCAGTCACCATCAATGTTGCCTGATCCACCGCATTCGCGAGCAAGCCCGCTCCCACAGGGATCTGTTGCAAGCCTCAGATTTCCGCCATTCCTATAACAAGAAACCGGAGAACAACCATGTCGTTAAGCGTGTTCGACCTGTTCAAGATTGGCATCGGCCCCTCCAGCTCCCACACCGTCGGCCCGATGCGCGCCGCTGCGCGTTTCGTCGAAGGTTTGCGCCGTGAAGGGCTGCTGACCGCCACCACCTGCGTCAAAGTCGAGCTCTACGGCTCACTGGGCGCCACAGGCAAAGGCCACGGCAGCGACAAGGCTGTGTTGCTCGGCCTGGAAGGCGAACACCCCGACACTGTGAACACCGAAACCGTCGCCGCCCGTCTGCAAGAGATTCGCGGCAATGGTCGTTTGAACCTGCTCGGCGAACACAGCATTGCGTTCAATGAGAAAGAACACCTGGCGATGATCCGCAAACCGTTGGCCTATCACCCCAACGGCATGATCTTTCGCGCGTTCGATGCGGCGGGCATACAAATCCGCAGCCGCGAGTACTACTCGGTCGGCGGTGGTTTCGTGGTCGATGAAGACGCCGCCGGCGCCGACCGCATCGTCGAAGACGCCACGCCGCTGACCTTCCCGTTCAAAAGCGCCAAGGACCTGCTCGGTCACTGCACCACCTATGGCTTGTCGATCAGCCAGGTAATGCTGACCAACGAAAGTGCCTGGCGCCCGGAGGCGGAAACCCGCGCCGGCCTGCTGAAAATCTGGCAAGTGATGCAGGATTGCGTCGACGCCGGTTGCAGGAACGAAGGCATCCTGCCGGGCGGTTTGAAGGTTAAACGTCGAGCCGCAGCCCTGCATCGGCAACTGTGCAAGAACCCTGAATCGTCGTTGCGCGATCCGCTGTCAGTGCTGGACTGGGTCAACCTGTACGCCCTGGCAGTCAACGAAGAAAACGCCAACGGCGGGCGTGTAGTCACCGCGCCCACCAACGGTGCCGCGGGTATTGTCCCGGCGGTTTTGCACTACTACATGCGCTTCATCCCCGGCGCCAACGAAGACGGCGTCGTCCGTTTTCTGCTGACGGCCGCCGCCATCGGCATTCTCTACAAAGAGAACGCCTCGATCTCCGGCGCCGAAGTCGGTTGTCAGGGTGAGGTCGGCGTGGCCTGCTCGATGGCGGCAGGCGCCTTGTGTGAAGTACTGGGCGGCACCGTGCAGCAAGTGGAAAACGCTGCCGAAATCGGCATGGAACACAACCTCGGCCTGACCTGCGACCCGATTGGCGGGCTGGTACAAGTGCCGTGCATCGAACGCAACGCCATGGGTTCGGTGAAGGCAATCAATGCGGTGCGCATGGCCCTGCGCGGCGACGGTCAACATTTCGTCTCCCTCGACAAAGTCATCCGCACCATGCGCCAGACCGGCGCCGACATGAAAAGCAAATACAAGGAAACCGCCCGTGGCGGTTTGGCGGTCAACATTATCGAGTGCTGATGCGCGCTCATTGCATCTGCACACATTTTCAGGAGCTGGATATGTCCACCGAACAACTGTTGAAAACCCCGTTGCACGCACTGCACATCGAACTCGGCGCCCGCATGGTGCCGTTTGCCGGCTACGACATGCCGGTGCAATACCCGCTGGGCGTGATGAAAGAGCACCAGCACACCCGTGATCAGGCCGGGCTGTTCGATGTCTCGCACATGGGCCAGATCCGCCTGACCGGCCCCAACGCCGCCAAGGCCCTGGAAACCCTGGTGCCAGTGGACATCATTGATCTGCCGGTGGGCATGCAGCGCTACGCCATGTTTACCAACGAAACCGGCGGCATCCTCGATGACCTGATGGTCGCCAACCTCGGTAACGACGAACTGTTCCTGGTGGTCAATGCGGCCTGCAAGGATCAGGACCTGGCACACCTGCAAAAACACATCGGTGATCAGTGCACCATCGAACCGTTGTTCGAAGAACGCGCCTTGCTGGCCCTGCAAGGTCCGGCAGCCGTCACCGTGCTCGCGCGCCTGGCGCCTGAAGTGGCGAAGATGACTTTCATGCAGTTCGCCCGCGTGAAGCTGCTGGGCGTGGACTGCTTTGTCAGCCGCTCGGGCTACACCGGTGAAGACGGTTTCGAAATCTCCGTGCCGGCCGCCAGCGCCGAAGCCCTGGCTCGCGCCCTCCTCGCCGAACCGGAAGTCGCGGCCATCGGCCTCGGCGCCCGTGATTCGCTGCGCCTGGAAGCGGGTCTGTGCCTCTATGGCCACGACATGAACACCGAGACCAGCCCGATCGAAGCCAGCCTGTTGTGGGCCATCTCCAAGCCTCGTCGTGCCGATGGCGCACGGGCCGGCGGCTTCCCTGGCGCTGAAACCGTGTTCGCCCAGCAGCAAGCCGGTGTCAGCCGCAAGCGCGTAGGCCTGTTGCCACAGGAACGTACACCGGTGCGTGAGGGTGCAGAAATCGTCAATGAAGCGGGCGACATCATCGGCACCGTTTGCAGCGGCGGGTTCGGCCCGACTCTGGGCGGCCCCCTGGCCATGGGTTACCTCGACAGCGCCTACATCGCCATCGATACGCCAGTCTGGGCGATCGTTCGTGGGAAAAAGGTGCCACTGCTTGTAAGCAAAATGCCATTTGTTCCACAACGCTACTATCGTGGCTGATTGACTGTTTCTATAAGTAACGCGGTTGCGTTAACAGTGCACTAATGTGTAACGCAACCGCCATAAAACAGTGCATGACTTCGACTGTAAGCTTCGTTTATGAACTTTGCTTATAACGATCGAAAACAATTGAACAGCGTCAGCGAATAAGGCTGCTCTAGTGGACATGCTAGTGCCATCAACCCGAGCAAAACCGGGCCTCCCACAGGGCTTGTTTTTTCTCCCGTAGTTGGCGTAGAGTTTGTTCACTGTGTTTGCATGGGTCGCTTGGAATCGTGACCTGGGCAGTAGCCTACAAGTTAGCTACATCCCGTTCGACGTCTTCTTACTCTCCTGCAACCAGCCCCAGTACTCTTTCATGAGAAGGAGACTGTCATTAATTTTTGCGTCAAAGGAAATAAGAAATGTCCCAACGTCAGAGCGGTACCGTCAAGTGGTTTAACGACGAGAAAGGTTTTGGTTTTATCACTCCAGAAAGCGGTCCGGATCTGTTCGTGCATTTCCGCGCTATTCAGGGCAACGGCTTCAAGAGCCTGAAAGAAGGCCAGAAAGTGACCTTCATCGCCGTGCAAGGCCAGAAAGGCATGCAGGCTGACGAAGTACAAGCAGAAGCCTAACCTTCTGTTACGAAAAAGCCCCTGATGCTGACATCAGGGGCTTTTTTGTGCGCGTAAATCCGTAAAATGGCTTCTTTTTTCTGCCGGGAACCCTGCCATGTCGAAACACCTGCTCAAACCACAGGGCGACTTTCCCGCCGCGACCCTGGGTCGTCGCCTGGCAGCGATGTTCTATGACTTCCTGTTGTGCACTGCCCTGCTGATCGTCACCAGCGGCATTTACAAGATGATCCAGATGGCGATCATCGGCGAAGACAAAATGCGCACCCTGACCGAAGCCGGCGCGCTGGACGGTGATCCGTTGCTGTCGACGGTACTGTTGTTCGTGCTGTTCGGCTTCTTCGCCAAGTTCTGGACCTGGTCCGGTCAAACCCTGGGTATGCAGGTGTGGTGCATCCGCGTGCAGAACGCCGACGGCTCATCCATCAGCCTGTGGCAGGCGCTGCTGCGGTTTGTCGTGTCGATTGCGTCGTTGCTGTGCGTAGGGCTTGGGTTTATCTGGTCGCTGTTCGATAAACAGAAACGCAGCTGGCATGACATGTATTCCAACACCCAGCTTGTTCGCATCCCAAAGAAGACCAAGTAGCTCGGCCCTACGAAAACCACTGTGGGAGCGAGCTTGCTCGCGATGGCGGTGCATCAGTCAATATTGATATGACTGACAGACCGCTATCGCGAGCAAGCTCGCTCCCACAGGTTTTGTGACTGGCTGAAAGTTCTCAGGCGTTACCGGCCAGCTTCATCCGCGCTGCCTGCGTGAAATCCAGCATCCGCTTCAACGGCCGAATTGCCTGCGGGATCAGCGCCGGATCAACAAAGATCTCGTTCGTCCCTTCTTTCAAGCTCTTCAGCACGCGCTCAAGCGTATTCATCGCCATCCACGGGCAATGTGCGCAACTGCGGCACGCCGCGCCGTTACCCGCCGTAGGCGCCTCGATGAAGACCTTGTCCGGGCAAAGCTGCTGCATCTTGTAGAAGATACCGCGGTCGGTGGCGACGATCAGCGTCTTGTTCGGCAGGCTTTGTGCCGCCGCGATCAGCTGACTGGTGGAACCGACGGCGTCCGCCAGCTCGATCACCGAAGTCGGCGATTCCGGATGCACCAGAATTGCCGCATCCGGATACAGCGCCTTCATGTCTTCAAGCTGCTTGGATTTGAACTCTTCGTGAACGATGCAGGCACCGTCCCACAACAGCATGTCCGCGCCGGTCTGGCGCTGGATGTAGGTACCCAGATGCTTGTCCGGCCCCCAGATTATCGTTTCGCCGTTATCCATCAGGCTTTCGACGATTTCCAGCGCACAGCTTGAAGTCACCACCCAGTCCGCCCGGGCTTTGACCGCTGCCGAGGTATTGGCATACACCACGACGGTACGTTCCGGGTGCTGATCGCAGAACGCCGAAAACTCGTCTACCGGGCAACCCAGGTCCAGCGAACAGGTCGCTTCCAGGGTCGGCATCAGCACGCGTTTTTCAGGGTTGAGGATTTTGGCGGTTTCGCCCATGAACTTCACGCCAGCGACCACCACGGTCTTGGCCGGATGAGCATTGCCGAAGCGGGCCATCTCCAGCGAGTCGGAGACACAGCCACCGGTTTCTTCAGCCAGGGCTTGAATGACCGGATCACAGTAAAAGTGGGCGACCATCACCGCGTCCTGAGCCTTGAGCTCGGCGGCAATGGCTGCACGGTAATAGGCCTCTTCCTCGGCTGTCAGCGGCTTGGGCTGCTTGGCATCGAGGTGGGCTTGAACCAGAAGGCGTTCGGAAATCTGCGTCATGTTCGCAAGACCTGCAAGCGCTTACGCGCGAAAGTCGAGTATACACCCGGCTCCGGACCCTTCAGGGGTACCGCCGGGAAAGTGGGTATTCATCAGGCACGTTGAAGCTGCGCAAGGCTACAGAATATCCCGAGGATGCAAAAGATGATTCTGACCTGGGACACGCGGTGCAGCGCCGACCGGGGTCGACCTTAAATCGCGGGCAAAAAAAAATCCGGAAATCCTCACTTGCGTGGGCCTTCCAGACTTTTAAAACTGCTACAAAAATGGTGGGTCGTGTGGGATTCGAACCTACGACCAATTGGTTAAAAGCCAACTGCTCTACCAACTGAGCTAACGACCCGCTGTGTGGTGGCGCGTATAATACTGATTTTTAACGGTTATTCAACACCTTATTTGAAATAAATCAGAAATAAGGTGTTGGATCACTGATTCCGGCCGCCGCGAAGCCTTCAGCACGCAGTCTGCAGCTGTCGCATTTGCCGCACGCACGGCCATTATCGTCAGCTTGATAGCAGGAAACGGTCAGCCCGTAATTGACGCCCAGCTTCACGCCCGCCTGGACGATCTGCGCCTTGCTCAGGTTTTGCAGTGGTGCCTGGATACGGAAGCCATTGCCTTCGACGCCGGCCTTGGTTGCCAGATTGGCCATGCGCTCGAAGGACTCGATGAACTCGGGGCGGCAGTCCGGGTAGCCGGAGTAATCCACTGCGTTGACACCGATAAAGATGTCACGCGCGCCGAGCACTTCGGCCCAACCCAATGCCAGCGACAGGAACACGGTGTTGCGCGCCGGCACATAAGTGACTGGAATGCCTTCCCCCAACTCCTCAGGGATGTCGATGCTTCTGTCGGTGAGTGCCGAGCCGCCCATACCGTTCAGGTTCAGGCCGATCACCTTGTGTTCCACGACACCCAAATCCCGGGCAACACGCTCGGCGGCGTGCAATTCGGCATGCGACCGCTGACCGTAGTCGAAACTCATGGTGTAGCAGCTGTAGCCTTCAGCGCGAGCCATGGCCACGACAGTGGCCGAATCCAGGCCGCCGGACAGCAGAATGACCGCACGTTTTTCAGTGGTGTTCAATTGTTCCGTCATATCAGCGCCCCGGCTCATCATTCCAAAGATATTTATGCAGCTGCAATTGCAGGCGCACTGGCAGGTTGTCCGCCACCACCCAATCCGCCAGGTCCCGAGCATTCAGGTCATGGTGGCTTGGCGAGAACAGCACTTCGCCGGCACGCCGGTCCAGACCGTACTGAATCAGCTTGGAAACTGCCCAGTCGTAGTCTTCCCGTGAACAGATGACAAATTTCACCTGATCGTTAGGCGTGAGCAGCTCGATGTTCTCGTAACGGTTGCGATGCGCTTCCTTCGAACCCGGGGTTTTCAGGTCGACAACGCGACTGACCCGAGAATCTACCGCCGAGATATCGAGCGCACCACTGGTTTCCAGTGACACTTCGTAACCGGCGTCGCACAACTGCTTGAGCAATGGGATGGCATTAGGTTGCGCCAGCGGCTCGCCACCGGTGACACACACATAACGCGGACGGAAACCGGCCACTTGCTCGAGGATATCGTCGAGCGTGCGGACAGTGCCGCCAGAGAACGCATAGGCGCTGTCGCAGTATTGGCAACGCAATGGGCAACCGGTCAGGCGCACAAAAACAGTGGGCAGCCCGGCAGTCCGCGTTTCACCCTGCAACGAGTAGAAAACTTCGGTGATTCTCAATGTGTCTTGCATAGTCGCCACGGGCGTAACAGCTAAACAGGCTGTCCGCCTCCGTCAGGCACTTCAAGGAACCCCGCCAATGCGCAGATCCCAAAAAGCGTGTTTCATAAAAAGGGCGTGAATTCTAACGAAAAAACCCGCGACAAGCGCGGGTTTCTTCGAAACGGGTCTGGCAGGCTTACATGCGCTGCAGATCGCGCTGGGCCAACTGAGCGGCGGAAGTGCCCGGATACTGGGACACCACCTGCTGCAGAATGCCTTTGACCTTGTCGGGATGACCGAGGCGGCGCTCTACATCAGCCAGCTTGTACAGCGAGTCAGGCACTTTGTTGTGCTTCGGGTACAGCTGCGACACCTTGGCAAAAGCCTGACCTGCACCTTGCAGATCGCCTTTGGCCAGGTTCACTTCGCCCAACCAGTACTGGGCGTTGCCCGCGTACTGGCTGTTCGGGTATTTGCGCAGGAAAGCGGCAAAAGCCTGGCTGGCCTTGTCGAAATCCTTGGCCTTGATCAGGTCGAAGGCTGCATCGTAATACAGTTTTTCCTTCGCCGGATCCGCCGGTTCGCTACCCGCTGCGGGTGCTTGAGCGGCGGCCGCCCCTGCACCTGCGCCAGCTGCTGCACCGGGGGCGTTCAAATCGCCACCGGTGGAAGAATTCTCAGGAGTTGCGGCTGGTGCAACGCCGGTTCCTATGCGCCGATCAAGATCCTGATATCGCTCCAGGCTTTCCTGCTTCATGCGCGCTACATCATTTTGCAGAACTTCGATGATGCCTTGTTGGCGCGAGATCTGCTCCTGCATCGATTGCAGTTGGTTGAACAGCTCGCCCTGTGCCGAGACAGGGGCCGAAACCCCTCCCCCGGCATAGGCGCCGTTCGTACCGTAACCCGCAGGCGGATAACTACTCCCGCTATTGTTATAGCCGGAGTTGTCCTCGACCACAGGAACCGCAGCCCACACCGCAAGCGGTGCGAGACTGAGAGCCAAAACAGTTACAGCACGACGGCACGTTCGCATGACGAATTACTTACGCAGTTCGACGCGACGGTTTTGAGCCCAGGACTGCTCGTCGTTGCCGGTAGCAACTGGACGCTCTTCGCCGTAGGAAACCAGTTCCAGCTGAGCTGGGGAAACACCTTGCAGTACCAGGTAGCGTTGAACGGCTTTCGCACGACGCTCGCCCAGTGCCATGTTGTACTCACGAGTACCACGTTCGTCGGTGTTGCCTTCCAGAACAACGCGAGCGCCGTTTGCTTTCAGGTCTTTGGCGTGAACGTCCAGAGCGCGCATGGCTTCTGGCTTCAGGTCCGAGCTGTCGTATTCGAAGTAGAAGGTGGTGATTGCGCGCAGAGCAGCTTCTTCGCTCAGGGAGCCATCAACGGCACCAGTGTTAGCGCCGTAACCAGCGTTTGGATCAACAGCGCCTTCACCGGCGTTGTCGCCGCCTTTGGACGAGCAACCTACAGCTACAGCCATGGCCAGAGCCAGCGCAGCAAATTTACCAAACTTCAGCATTTCCATCGTGAAACTCCTAATGAACCCCAGTGTGTTAAGTAAAACGTGTAGCGCCGCGTCAGTTCAGGTAAGGGGACCAGGAAGGTTCTCTGACTTCGCCTTGTGCGGTAGGAAGCGGGAGCCTTACGCGTCCATTAATGGACACGAGCATCAAGACTCCCCGGCCCTGCTGGCGGGTGGCGTAGATTACCATGGTGCCGTTGGGCGCAACAGTAGGCGACTCGTCCAGAGTGCTATCAGTGAGGATTTTTACGCTTCCGCGCTGCAAATCCTGGGCCGCCACCTTGAAATTAGTGAAGCCATCCTGGCGATGGATCATCACCAGGGTCTTTTCATCAGCCGAAAGCTTGGGGTTGGCGTTGTAGTTACCGATAAAGGTCACACGCTCCGCACCGCCGCCGCTGACGCTGGATTTGTAGATCTGTGGCTTGCCGCCACGGTCTGACGTGAAGTAAAGGGTCGAACCATCCTTGCCCCAGAACGGTTCGGTGTTGATGCCGGGACCGTTGGTGACGCGAGTGATCTGACGCGAACCCAGGTTCATCACATAAATGTCCGGGTTACCGTCTTTCGACAGTACGAACGCCAGGCGATTGCCATCCGGTGACCAGGCTGGCGCGCCATTCAGGCCTTCGAAGTTGGTGATCTGCTCACGGCGACCGGTGTCGATGTTCTGCATGAAAATACGCGGACGCTTCTGCTCGAACGACACATAAGCGATGCGCTTGCCATCCGGTGCGAAACGCGGCGACAGGATCGGCTCGCGCGATTGCAGCAGGGTGACAGCACGGGCACCGTCATAATCCGAACGTTGCAGGGTGTAGCGCGTGTTCTTCTCGGAGAAACGCTCTGCAGTCACGTACAGCAGACGAGTCGAGAACGCACCTTTGATACCAGTGAGTTTTTCGAACGACTGGTCCGCAATGTAGTGCGACATGTCGCGCAGTTGATCAACGCTGCCCGACACGCTGCCGGTCAGCACTTGCTGCTCGGTGGCGACGTTGAACAGTGCGTATTGAACCTGCAGGCGACCACCCGCCGGAGCAATGCTGCCGACCATGACGTACTGGGCGCCCAGCGCCTTGAAGTCACGGTAGATGATTTCGCTGGCCTGGCTCGGCTGGCTGATCATGTTCTGCTTTGGAATCGGCGAGTAGTAACCCGAGTTGCGCAGGTCGTTACCGATGATTTCGGCCATGTCGTCCGGCAGCACGCTACCGCCCTGGTTGCCGAACGGTACAACGGCGATCGGGGTAGCCCGGTCGCTGCCGCTGGTGACCAGAATGTTTTTTTCATCCGCTGTCGCTAACCCTGCCAGGCAGCAGATCACGACAAGCATTCCTCGAAGAAGGTTTCTCACAAGGCTAAATCCTCAGGTGTGAATGTCATCTTGAATGAACGATACGGGGCGAAATCGCCCGGCTTCATTCCCTGCATTTCTGTCAAACGTCCAATATTCTTGACCGCAGCAACTGCCGAAGCATCAAACGGACCGTCACCACTGGACTTGGACACGCTGACCGAAGTCACCGTACCGTCCGGCAACATGCCGATTTGCAGCACGACCGTCATGCCTTTGCGTGCCGAAGGAGGACGAGCCCAGCCTTCCGCTGCACGAGCACGAATCAAATCATCGAAACTGCCGGCGACTTCGTCACCCTGCTCATCCGCCAAGGCCTGCTGACGCTGCGGCGTGTCGGAAAGCAAATCTGCCAGGGCCTGAGCCTTTTTCTCTTCGGCGGATTTACGTGCCGCTTCCTGCGATTTCTTTTTCGCAGCATCGGCAGCAGCTTTCTTCTTCGCGTCTTCGGCGACTTTCTTTTTCGCCTCTTCAGCTTCAGATTTCTTCTTGGCGTCTTCGGCGGCTTTCTTCTTCGCGTCTTCGACGATCTTTTTCTTGGCTTCTTCAGCGGCCGCTTTCTTGGCCTCTTCTTCAGCCGCCTTCTTGGCTTCTTCTTCAGACTTCTTCTTGGCTATATCAGCCAATTGTTTCTCTTCGGCCTTTTTGGCTTCAGCGGTCTTCTTCGCTTCATCGGCTTTTTTGGCTTCATCAGCCTTTTTAGCCTCTTCCGCTTTCTTGGTCTCGTCGGCTTTCTTGGATTCTTCGGCTTTTTGAGCCGCGTCTTCCTTCTTTTGTTCCGCGGCTTTGATCGCTTCCTGCTCGATCAACTTCTGCTCCATCTGCTCGACTTCGGTCTGGCGCGCGGCGGATTTCTTCGCCTCACCCGCAATCTTCTGATTGGTCTGGGTGGTCGCCTGACTTTTCGACTTCAGCTGATACAGGGTTGCCTGGACAATCGGCTTGGCCGGCGGGAGCTCCGGTGTGAAGGCAAAACTGACGAACAGCATGCCGAAAACCAGCACGTGCAAGACAATCGCCCAGACACTAGGCCAGAAGTAGCTTTCCGAGGCTGTTGGCTCTCGCTGTTGCTGCATCAGGGCGCCTCGGTAATCAAGCCAACGTTACCGACTCCGGCTTTCTGCAATCCGCCCATCGCCCCCATGACGGAACCGTAATCAACGGTCTTGTCGCCGCGGATGAACACTTGGGTACGCTTGCCGCCTTCAGTACCGGCGCGAATGATCTTGGTCACCGCATCAGTCATTTGCGGCAAGGTCATTGCCTTGTCCTGCTGCTTTTGCGTGTCGACTTCGCTGCCAAGGTTCCAGTAGTAGGTCTTGTCAGCCTTGATCGAAATGGTCAGGACCTGGGTGTTGTTGTCCTGCGGCAAGGCTTCGCTGGAAACCTTGGGCAGATCAACTTTCACGCCCTGATTGAGCATCGGCGCGGTCACCATGAAGATGACCAGCAGTACCAGCATCACGTCGATGTAAGGCACCACGTTCATCTCGGCGACCGGCTTGCGCTTTTTGCGAGCTCGAGCGATTAAAGCCATTGGAAATTACCTGCTTATTCTTCGCTGGTGTGCACTTTGCGGTGCAGGATCGCCTGGAATTCATCGGCGAAGGTGTAGTAGCGGCTGATCAGCGTTTCGCTGCGAGCGGCAAAACGGTTGTAAGCGATAACGGCCGGGATGGCTGCGAACAGACCGATCGCGGTGGCAATCAGTGCCTCGGCGATACCTGGAGCCACGGTGGCCAGGGTCGCTTGCTGGGCAGTCGCCAGACCACGGAAGGAGTTCATGATGCCCCAGACCGTACCAAACAGACCGATGTAAGGGCTGACGGAACCGACGGTCGCGAGGAACGGCAGGCTCTGCTCGAGCTTTTCTTCTTCGCGGGAAATGGCTACGCGCATGGCACGGGCAACGCCTTCCATGACCGCTTCCGGGTCAACGCCTGGCTGCTGGCGCAGACGGGAGAATTCCTTGAAACCGGCACGGAAGATCTGCTCTACGCCCGAATCCGGATCAGGGTTGCTGCCGGCCTGACGGTAGAGTTTGGACAGGTCGATGCCCGACCAGAAGCGCTCTTCAAAGCTCTCCAGGGCACGTCGACCGGCGCGCAGCAAGTTGCTGCGCTGAAAGATCATGATCCATGAGGTCACCGATGCGGCTACCAGGATCAGCATTACCAGTTGCACCACGATACTGGCATTGCTGACCAGGCTCCACATGGAGGAATGGTCGACGACGTTAGCTTCCACGCTTTATCTCCTGCTTTGAGTGTGTACCCGCGCCGCTCACGTCGGCAAAGGCCGCACGTAGAGCTTCGGGAATGGCCCGGGGTTTCAAACTGTCAGTGCGCACACAGGCCACCAAAAACTGCCCTTCGCAGAGCAGCGCATTATCCGTGGCTCGCCTGACCTGCTGTTTGAAGCGCAGGCTGACACGGTTCAATTCGATTACTTCAGCGCTTACCAGCAGTTCGTCGTCCAGTCGCGCCGGCGCGTGATAACGCGCTTCGCTGGAATGCACGACAAACAACAGGTCCTCTCCTGCCAGCTGGGATTGGGCAAAGCCCAGCTCCCGGAGCCGCTCGGTTCGAGCCCGTTCCATAAACTTGAGGTAATTAACGTAATACACGATGCCGCCCGCATCGGTGTCCTCGTAATAAACGCGACAACGATGTGCGAACGGCTCAAGCCCGTTTTGCGCGCGCATACTCTAGTGCTTACTCCTCAGGTTGCCAATCCGGCCAGGCAACTGTTTTTCATTGATTCACGGCTTTCTCGCAAAAGTACGGTCCTAGGACAGCACAATGCCCGAAAAATCTGTCCGCAAATGTTAATTAATCGTCCACGGCATCAAGGAACTCGTCTACCACGGGCATCTCGCCCAATCGTGACGGGATATTTAAACCGAAGTGCAGGTAGGCGTGACGAGTGACGACCCGCCCCCGCGGCGTGCGCATGATGTAGCCCTGCTGGATCAGGTACGGCTCCAGCACATCTTCGATGGTGTGGCGTTCTTCGCTGATCGCGGCGGCCAGGCTGTCCACGCCGACCGGCCCACCGTCGAACTTCTCGATCATGGTCAACAGCAGGCGTCGATCCTGATGGTCGAAACCACGCTCATCGACATCCAGCAGGTTCAGGGCGAGATCGGCAATCGGCTTGGTGATGTGACCCTTGGCGCGAACTTCCGCAAAATCGCGCACCCGGCGCAACAGACGGTTGGCAATCCGCGGTGTACCCCGGGCACGGCGAGCGATTTCGAAAGCGCCTTCCGGGTCCAGTGGCAAACCGAGAATGGTCGCCGAGCGGCTGACAATCGTTGCCAGATCAGCCGTGCTGTAGAACTCGAGACGCTGGACGATGCCGAAACGGTCGCGCAACGGATTGGTCAGCATGCCGGCGCGAGTCGTCGCCCCTACCAGTGTGAAGGGCGGCAAATCCAGTTTGATCGAGCGCGCAGCGGGCCCTTCACCAATCATGATGTCGAGCTGGAAATCTTCCATGGCCGGGTACAGCACTTCTTCGACGATCGGTGACAACCGATGGATTTCGTCGATGAACAGCACGTCATGAGGTTCAAGGTTGGTCAGCAGCGCAGCCAGGTCACCGGGACGTTCAAGGACCGGGCCGGAGGTGCTTTTGATCGACACGCCCATTTCCTGGGCGATGATGTTGGCCAGGGTGGTTTTACCCAGGCCCGGCGGGCCGAAGATCAACGTGTGGTCCAGGGATTCATTACGCCCACGGGCAGCCTGGATGAACAGCTCCATTTGCTCGCGAACGGTCGGCTGGCCAATGTATTCGGCCAGGCTGACAGGACGAATCGCCCGGTCCTGGACTTCCTCGCGGTCGCGAGGGCCAGGCGTGGCGGCTATCAGACGATCAGCTTCAATCACTTAGATCATTCCCTTAAGGGCACGACGAATCATGTCTTCACTGCTCAAACCTTTCTCCTTGATCGCAGAAATCGCCTTGCTGGCTTCCTGCGGTTTGTAGCCCAGGGAGATCAGCGCGCTGACCGCATCATTTTCGGCGGTCGCGACCGGATGCGGTGCATCTGGCCCACCCGGCTGGTTTGGCACCAGGGCAAACATCGCCGGCACGGTTTCCCAGGCCTTGAAGCGATCCTTGAGCTCAACCAGCAAACGCTCGGCGGTCTTCTTGCCCACGCCCGGCACCTTGGTCAGCGCCGAGGTGTCCTGGGACTGCACGCAACGTACCAGTTCATCGACTTCCAGGCTCGACATCAACGCCAGCGCCAGTTTCGGCCCGACACCATTGAGACGGATCAACTCACGAAAAAAGTCTCGCTCACGTTTGCTGGCGAAGCCATAGAGTAACTGCGCGTCTTCGCGTACGACCAAATGGGTGTGCAGCGTCAGCGGTTCACCGACCGACGGCAAGCGATACAGCGTGGTCATGGGCACTTCAAGCTCATACCCCAGACCGTTTACATCCAGAATCAGGTGCGGCGGCTGTTTCTCAGCCAGTGTGCCGCGCAAGCGTCCAATCACGTTTCAAATCCTTGAGCGTTGGCCAGACCGGTGCTGGCGACTGACAGAACAAGGGTTTCGCGCCGACGACACAGGCGCAAAACCCTCATTCCGTAAAAATGACTGCTGATGCTATCAGAGACGCAGGCGCCCGCCACGACTGCGTGCCGTGCCCAAGCCATGTGGCAGCAGGCTGGAACGGGTGTGAGCATGGCATATGGCAATCGCCAAGGCATCCGAGGCATCAATTTGCGGCTTGCTGATCAGTTTCAGCATGTGCATGACCATCATCTGCACTTGCTCTTTATTGGCTGCGCCGGTGCCGGTCACGGCCTGTTTGACCTGGGTCGCGGTGTATTCAGCGATTTCCAGGTTTTCTTCGGCACCGGCAACGATCGCCGCACCGCGGGCCTGGCCGAGCTTCAACGCGGAGTCGGCGTTGCGAGCCATGAACACCTTTTCAATGCCCATTGTGACCGGGCCGTAGGTCTGGATGACTTCCCGCACGCCGCGATAGACGATTTGCAAACGCTCATGCAGCTCGCCGGAACCGGTGCGAATACAACCCGACGCCACGTACACGCAGCCACGCCCGGTATCGCGTACTACGCCATAACCGGTGATGCGCGAACCGGGGTCGATACCAAGAATTAAAGTCATAACGCCTGCGGTTAGGTAAGAGCACCATTTTCAATACAGCGAATAACAAATGTGGGAGCTGGCTTGCCTGCGATGGCGCAGGCACATCAAACAATGATGTAGCCTGACACGACGCCATCGCAGGCAAGCCAGCTCCCACACTAGATCTTAGTCGTGCCCGTCAAAGCTGAGCGGCGACTGACTCTGGGATGTCGGCGTTGGAATAAACGTTCTGCACGTCATCCAGGTCTTCAAGCATGTCGATCAGCTTGAGGACTTTCTCGGCACCTTCCAGGTCCAGTTCGGCACTGGTGGTCGGCAGCATGACGATTTCCGCATCATCACCCTTGAAACCGGCCGCTTCCAGCGCGTTACGCACGGAATAGAAACCGGCGAACGAGGTGAACACGTCGATGGAGCCGTCTTCGTTGGTGACCACGTCATCGGCGTCGGCTTCCATGGCCGCTTCGATCAAGGCGTCCTCATCAACGCCCGGCGCGAAGGAAATCTGCCCTTTGCGCTCGAACAGGTAGGCCACCGAACCGTCGGTACCCAGGTTGCCGCCGCACTTGCTGAACGCATGGCGAACAGCGGCCGCGGTACGGTTACGGTTGTCGGTCATGCACTCGACCATCACCGCCACGCCACCCGGGCCATAGCCTTCGTAGGTCAGCTCGACCATGTCGTCGGTGTCGGCAGCACCGGCACCGCGGGCCACCGCGCGATCGATGATGTCGCGGCTCATGTTCGCACCCAGCGCCTTGTCCAGGGCCAGGCGCAAACGCGGGTTGGAGCCCGGATCACCGCCGCCCTGACGGGCCGCAACGGTCAGCTCACGAATCCACTTGGTGAATATCTTGCCCTTCTTGGCATCCTGACGTTCTTTGCGGTGCTTGATGTTCGCCCACTTGGAATGACCCGCCATAACTCGCTCCGAATTCTCTTTGAAACATTGCCCGCTGCGCACGATGCGCCAGCCAGCAAAAAAAATCTCGACCTGCCCATAAAAGGAAAAGGCGCATCCGAAGATGCGCCCTTGCGGCCAGCCTTACTCGGCTTTTGGCGTTTCGCGCAGACGAATGTGCAGTTCGCGCAATGCCTTGGCATCCACCACACCCGGTGCTTGCGTCATCACGTCGGCAGCACTCTGGGTTTTCGGGAAGGCAATCACTTCGCGGATCGACTGGGCGCCGGTCATCAGCATCACCAGACGGTCCAGACCGAAGGCCAGGCCACCGTGTGGCGGCGCGCCGTATTTCAGGGCGTCGAGCAGGAAGCCGAACTTCTCTTCCTGTTCCGCTTCGTTGATACCCAGCAGACGGAACACCGACTGTTGCATTTCCTTGCGGTGGATACGGATCGAACCGCCGCCCAGCTCAGTGCCGTTCAGCACCATGTCGTAGGCACGGGACAACGCGGTCGCCGGGTTGGCTTCCAGTTCTTCCGGGGTGCACTTCGGCGCGGTGAACGGGTGGTGCAAGGCGCTGAAGCTGCCGTCTTCGTTCTCTTCGAACATCGGGAAGTCGACGACCCACATCGGTGCCCATTTGCAGGTCAGCAGGTCCAGGTCGTTGCCGACCTTGATCCGCAGCGCGCCCAAGGCTTCGCTGACGATCTTGGCTTTGTCGGCACCGAAGAACACGATGTCGCCATCAACCGCGCCAACGCGATCGAGGATCACATTGAGGTTGGCTTCAGGGATGTTCTTGACGATAGGCGACTGCAGGCCTTCGACGCCTTTGGCGCGCTCGTTGACCTTGATGTACGCCAGGCCCTTGGCACCGTAGATGCCGACGAACTTGGTGTAGTCGTCGATCTGCTTGCGCGGCATGCTCGCCGCGCCCGGAACGCGCAAGGCGGCAACACGGCATTTCGGATCGTTGGCAGGACCGCTGAAGACCTTGAAGTCGACTTCTTTAAGCTGGTCGGCAACGTCTACCAGTTCCAGCGGGTTACGCAGGTCCGGCTTGTCGGAACCGTAACGACGCATGGCCTCTTCGAAGGTCATGTGCGGGAAGTCGCCGAATTCCAGATCCAGCACTTCCTTGAACAGGTTGCGGATCATGCCTTCGGTGAGGCCCATGATGTCTTTTTCATCGAGGAAGCTGGTTTCGATGTCGATCTGGGTGAATTCAGGCTGACGGTCGGCACGCAGGTCTTCGTCGCGGAAGCATTTGGCGATCTGGTAGTAACGGTCGAAGCCGGCCACCATCAGCAATTGCTTGAACAGCTGCGGCGATTGCGGCAGGGCGAAGAACGAGCCGGCGTGAGTACGGCTCGGCACGAGGTAGTCACGTGCGCCTTCAGGCGTGGCACGGGTCAGGATCGGCGTCTCGACGTCGAGGAAGCCGTTCTCGTCCAGGTAGCGGCGGATGCTGGTGGTCATGCGCGAACGCAGACGCAGCTTCTCGGCCATTTCCGGGCGACGCAGATCAAGGAAGCGATAACGCAGGCGGGTTTCTTCACCGACGTCGGAGTATTCGTTCAGTGGGAACGGCGGGGTTTCCGACTCGTTCAGCACTTCCAGCTCGTAGCCCAGGACTTCGATCATGCCCGAAGCCATGTTGGCGTTCGTGGCACCGGCCGGACGCAGGCGAACCTTGCCGGTGATCTTCACGACGTACTCGCTGCGCACGCGATCGGCGGCGGCGAAGCTCTCGGCGCGGTCCGGGTCGAACACCACCTGGGCCAGACCGTCACGATCACGGATATCGAGGAAAATCACCCCACCGTGGTCACGGCGACGGTGAACCCATCCGCAAAGGGTAATTTCCTGGCCTTCCAGGCTTTCGTTCAGTTGGCCGCAATAATGGCTGCGCATCATGGTAGTGGTTTCACTTCTCGTAATTCGAAATTCGGTTGGAGGCCTTGCATTCGGGATGATGCAAAAGCTCGCACGTGTCGTTCAACTCAGGTTCCAGACCCTAGTCGGCTTTGTCGCCGCCGGCCAGGTTCTTCTTGGAACCGGTCTTGAAATCGGTTTCGTACCAGCCGGTGCCGCTGAGGCGGAAGCCCGGCATGGACAGCATCTTTTTAAGCTCTGGCGCCTGGCAGGCAGGGCAGTCGACCAGCGGTGCTGCGCTGATCTTTTGAATGGCTTCCAACTGATGACCACAGGAAGCACATTGATAGTCGTACATCGGCATGGGGGTTGTCTCGGCGATCAGATTGCTACCGCGCACGCTGGGTTTTGCGGCAAAGAGCGGGATTATATCCATTAAATGCAGCCTGTGCAGCCGTAAGACTGCACAGACCGACACTCGACGCATTTCGCCGCCACGGCTACGCCATGACGACGCAATTCCCCTCCTTCAGGCTGTGCACAACGCAAACAACCCGCACCAGCCCGCTGAAGTTCTTCACCCCGCCGTGCCGCAAATGCACTTCGCGATCCACGTGTGACAGCAGGGCACTGACCGAGCAGCAATTGATCCTGGCCATTTCACCCAAAATATCCCAATAAACCTGCTCGAGCCGCAAGCAGGTGGCAAAGCCATTCAAACGTATCGACCGGGATAATGGCCGAGCCAGGTCCATGTCGAATTCACTGACAAACGGATCGATCCTTACTTCCTTGAACGGACCCAGCCTCCCCTCATTTAACCTGCCTTCATAAACCATCCGTTGACACTCCTTTGCCATCCCTGGTTTCTTTAAGAGCCATGTTGCGGGTCTTATAAAAGCGCAGGCGCAAAGTTATATCCAGATGACTTTATGACCATCGACGTAGGATAAGCCAACAACTGAAGGCAGATCATGGAGACCGTCCTAGTCGGGACAATGTCCTACACAAACGGGTACAAGATCATTCAACGAACAACGCCAAAAGACCGGGCGCGAACAACACCGGATAGCATCATCCGCGCACCGACAGCGTTACTGGTCGAGCAATGAACGCAACATCCACGCGGTTTTTTCGTGAACCTGCATGCGCTGGGTCAGCAAGTCCGCCGTTGGCTCGTCGCTGACTTTGTCGAGCAAGGGAAAGATCCCGCGTGCCGTCCGCGTGACAGCTTCCTGCCCTTCGACAAGTTGCCTGATCATGTTTTCCGCATTGGGCACACCTTCTTCTTCCTTGATGGAAGAAAGGCGCGCATAAATCGAATAGGCGCCCGGAGCAGGAAAACCAAGTGCGCGAATTCGTTCGGCAATCGAGTCGACCGCCAGGGCCAACTCGTTATATTGCTCCTCGAACATCAGGTGCAGGGTCCGAAACATGGGACCGGTGACGTTCCAGTGGAAGTTATGGGTTTTCAAATAAAGTACATAAGTGTCCGACAGCAGACGTGAAAGTCCGTCGACGATGGACTTGCGGTCCTCTTCACTGATACCGATATCGATTGCCATGTTTTTCCCCTAAAGGTGATGAATTTCATCCGACAGGTGCAGGACCACTCTAGCAAGCCTGTCGCGCAACCGCAGCCCGGATTACCCCCGCGCCCTGCGACAAATCGCCCCCGATGCACCGCTGGACTCCCTGATTTGAGTAGCTGCAAGCTTTGCTGTTAAATAGACAGTGTGTCGCTGGTGCCTATTTTTTCGGGGCGCCGCGCATAGGCTGATACCAGGTGCGTGCCCAACGCCTCTTATAGTTCTGAAGCGAACCGCGCCCCATCAGCTCTTCCTTGCGATCCGTCTTAACGTGAGTTAATCAAAATGTTGAAAATCGTCCACCTGCTAATGGGCGCAGCAGCCTTGCTGCTGTCCTTCATCCCTAGCCTGCGATCCGAAGCTGTTCCTTACCTGCAACAACCCGATGCGCTGTACCTGGCCTTTTTCGGCCTGCTCAACCTCACCCTCGCACCTGTCATTCCTTACTGGAACAAAGGTCCGCGCCATCAACTGCAAAACCTGGTCAGCGCCCTGCTGGTTCTGACTGTCGTTCTGCAAACGCTGACGCTGCTCGCGCCGATGCCTGTCATCGCCGGTCAACCTGCCGTTCTGTTCAGCCTGGTGGCTGCCCTGATCGCCGTTCTTCTGCACTTGGCCATCAGTTTCTACAAATCCTCACCAGCCACCGCTTCGCCAAGCTACGACATGAGCAACCGCGATACCGGCACCGTCAAGTGGTTCAACACTTCCAAAGGCTTCGGCTTCATTTCCCGTGATTCCGGCGATGATATTTTCGTGCATTTCCGGGCCATCCGTGGCGAAGGCCATCGCGTTCTGGTCGAAGGCCAGCGCGTGGAGTTCTCCGTCATGAATCGTGACAAGGGCCTGCAAGCCGAAGACGTGATCGCCGCGCTGCCGCGACGCTGATTCAAGGCTAAAAAAAACCGCGGGCAGCCAGGCTGCTCGCGGTTTTTTATTGCCCTTTGTTTAAACAAAAAGCCTTGAGACAACTGTCAGTAATGCGGCGGTGGCGCTTCTTCTTCAAAGGTTTCGAACTGACCGGCCATTTCCTCCTGCCGCTTGAGCAGGGCAGCCATTTGCAGCTGCAGACGCTCCACTGCGCGCTGCTGCGTCGCCAGCACATCGCTCAAGGCCTGGATGGTGTCATCCTGAAACGCCAGTTGGCTCTCCAGATCGGTAACGCGTTCTTCCAGGCTCATGATTCAACCCTCCAGAAACGTGAAATCTTCGGTCAACACCAGATGCAGCCGCTCGCGAATGACTGCAACCTGCTCCGCCGTGTACGGCTTGGCCGGGTGTTTGCCCCACACCGGCGCAGGCCAGGCGGCATCCTCGCGTTTGCGCACAATCACATGCATGTGCAGCTGACTGACAACGTTACCGAGCGCCGCGATATTCAACTTGTCCGCGCCGAACGAGTCCTTGAGCGTTTCCGCCAGCGTGGTCGTTTCCTGCCACAGCTGCTGCTGATCGGCGACATCCAACTGAAATATCTCGCTGATATCGTCGCGACGCGGTACCAGGATGAACCACGGGTAGTTCGAATCATTGGACAGCAGTAACCGGCTGAGCGGGAAATCCCCGATCGGTAACGTGTCTTGTTGAAGTCGTGGATCTAAAGCGAACACTGCGCACACTCCCGGTAGCTCATCATTTTTCAGCTTAGCGCCCATCCCGAGAGAAGGCGCACCAAGCGACAGGACGGCAGCATACCTGCGAACGTCGCTGGCTTCACGACGAACGACTGTTCAAACGCAGCCATCATTCACGAGGAGCGCTCCGACATGAGTCATTTTTCGCCAGCGCGCACCATTACAGAACCGGCAGCTACGCAAAAAACACTGAAATGACCGATTCACCAAGGCCTGCTCACGTTTCACAACAGCCAACACTGTATGAATTCAGTACAGCGATTAAGATTTTTTGCACCAAAACCGCACAGTACGTCTACGCTCTGTGCGTCGGGCATCCGCCAAGTACTCACTGACGGGGTGAACCGGTAACGTTTTTGGTTGTCGCGCAGTCGGCCAGGGAGGTGCAACACGATGCAAACCGTGGCGTCAAGTCCCATCAAAAGGTGCTTGTAACCCCCGGTTTTATGAGGTTTTTACGGTAACAGGCAGGCGTTCAGAAAAAAAAACAGCGAATTGCTGATTTGTGCACGCTTGTTGCATTCACACTCACATCGCCTTCAAAGCGTCCGCGGGAAGTGGAAGCCTTCAAGGCAATAAAAACAGTGGCAGGGTTGCCCGATGGAGATTCACACGTTTCACCAAGGACTCTTTTTACCGATGCTCAAGCCCCGGAAAACAGCGCTGAAGTTGTCATTCCTATTGCATTGGGGCTGTAAATTTGCGACATCTACCAAGCCGTTTGCGACAGGGTCGTAAAGAAGCTGAAAGGTTAGATGCGCAAGTATCGCCAATATGGTCGGCGTGATATAAGTTTGCGCCGACACAAAAAGAAAGAGCCGCCCAGATAATAAAACAGGTGGGACGGCAGTACTCTTCTAAAACCAAAGGAGCAAATCACGATGCGCGTGATGAAGTGGAGCATGATCGCACTGGCAGTTGCAGCAGCAGCCAGTACTCAAGTGGCTATGGCCGCACCTTTCGTAAGTGACCAGGCTGAAGCCAAAGGTTTTGTTGAAGACAGCACGCTGAACTTGCTGGTTCGCAACTACTACTTCAACCGTGACAACAAAGACGGCGGCCGCGACCAGAAAGACTGGACCCAAGGTCTTTGGGGCACCTACAACTCCGGTTACACCCAGGGTACTGTGGGCGTAGGCGTTGATGCATTCGGTTACCTGGCCATCAAACTGGATGGCGGCGATGGCACTTCCGGTTCGGGCAACATGAGCCGTAGCGACACTGTCAACGCCAACGGTGGCCGCGACGTTAACGACAGCCAGGGTAAAGCCGGCGCTGCCGTTAAATTCCGCGTATCCAAAACCGAGCTGAAAGTCGGCGACATGTCGCCAAGCACTGCTCCAGTATTTGCTGTTGGCGGCTCCCGTATCCTTCCGCAAGTTGCCAGCGGTTTCCAACTGCAAAGCAGCGAAGTCAAAGATCTTGACCTCGAAGCCGGTCACTTCTACTCGGGTTCCAGCCAGGACAAAAACGCCCGTGAAGGCGGCCTGTATGCAACCTACGCTGGCGTTGAAGCCAACACCATCGACTATTTCGGTGGCAAGTACGGCATTACCGATAACCTTTCCGCATCGCTGTATGGCGCCAAGCTGGAAGATATCTGGAACCAGTACTACGCCAACGTGAACCTCACCACTCCGTTTGGTGGTGACACTTCGCTGAACACCGATTTCAACATCTATCGCACCACCGATACCGGTGACGCGAAAGCTGGCGACATCAGCAACACCGCGTTCTCGCTGGCCACCGCTCTGTCGTTCCTGAAAGCGCACACCATCACCCTGGCCTTCCAAAAGGTTAACGGCGATACTCCGTTCGACTACATCGGTATCGGCAAGAACAACCGCGGCGGCGACTCGATCTTCCTCGCCAACTCCATCCAGTACTCTGACTTCAACGCCCCTGGCGAGAAGTCTGCCCAGGTCCGTTACGACCTGAAAATGGCTGAGTACGGCGTTCCTGGTCTGAGCTTCATGACCCGTTACGTTAAAGGTTGGGACATCGACGGCACCAACACTCCGGCTGGCAGCGCTTACACAGGCCTGTACGGCGACAATGGCAAGCACAACGAAACCAACTTCGAAGCCAAGTACGTTGTTCAGTCTGGCCCGGCAAAAGATCTGTCCGTCCGCTTCCGTCAAGCTTGGCACTTTGCTAACGCCGACGAAGGTGAAGGCGACGTGAAAGAGTTCCGTGTGATCGTCGACTACCCACTGTCGATCTTGTAATCGCATCCAGTTAGTTTGCGGTAACAAAATAAAAAGGCCCATCTTCGGATGGGCCTTTTTTGTTGCCTGGGTTTTTGCTTACTGCACGGCAGATTCCTGAACCACTCGAATCACCCGCTGTGGAAACGGGATATCAATGCCGGCCGTTTTCAACCGGTCCCGGGACTGTTCGTTGAACATGAACATCACATCCCAGTAATCCGCCGTCTTCACCCACACTCGCAGGGAAACGGTGATCGAACTGTCGCCCAGGGTAGAAATGACGGCCTGCGGTTCCGGTTCAGCCAGAATGCGCTCATCCTTGGCCAGATCCAGCAACACTTGACGAGCCTTCTGCAGGTCCGCCTCGTAATCAACGCCCACATCAAACACCACCTTACGGGTAGGCTGACGGTTAGTGTTGGTGATGATGCCGTTCGACAGGTTGCCGTTAGGCACGATGATGGTTTTGTTATCGCCTGTACGCAGCACGGTATGGAAGATCTGAATGCTGTCGACCGTACCGGCCACCCCTTGCGCTTCGATCCAGTCACCAATACGGAATGGACGGAACAGCAGAATCAGCACGCCACCGGCGAAGTTCGCCAGGCTGCCCTGCAACGCCAGACCAATGGCCAGACCCGCTGCACCGATCGCCGCAACGAAGGAAGTCGTTTCCACGCCGATCATCGAGGCCACGCTGACGATCAGCAAAACCTTGAGAATAATGTTCGCCAGGCTGCTGATGAACCCTTGCAGCGCCAGGTCGGCGTTACGCAGTGCGAGCAAACCGCCCAGTTTCTGCGTCACTTTGTTGATCAGCCACCAGCCGATGGCCAGGGTGATAATCGCCAGCAGCACACGGCTGCCGTATTCCATGATCATCGGAATCCAGGCTTGGGACGCCTTGACCAGGTTGTCCACTTCAGCATTCAAATCCATCTTTATCTCCTTCTTTTCGGCTTCCCGGCACCCAAAAAAAATGAGTAGTAGAAAAAATCCCGCCAGGTTAAGCACGATCGAGGTAGGAGCGGGCTTGCTCGCGAATGCGGTGCGCCATTCACAGAAATGTTGACTGACACACCGTATTCGCGAGCAAGCCCGCTCCCACAGGTCCCGCCTGAATAATCAGTCGCGGAAGTTATTGAACTGCAGCGGCATGTCGAATGTCTTGGCGCGCAGGGCCGCGATGGCTTCCTGCAAATCGTCACGCTTCTTGCCGGTGATGCGCACTTGCTCGCCCTGAATGGCGGCTTGAACCTTCAACTTGGCGTCCTTGACATGAGCGACGATTTTCTTCGCCAGCTCTTTGTCGATGCCTTCCTTGAGGACGGCTTCCTGCTTCATCAGCTTGCCCGACGCATAGGCATCCTTGACTTCAAGGCACTGCACGTCGATTTTGCGCTTGACCAGCGCCAACTTGAGGATCTCAATCATCGCTTCGAGCTGGAAATCGGCTTCAGCGGTCAGGTTGACGGTCAGGTCCTTTTCCTTGAACTCGAAGGTGCCCTTGCCTTTCAGGTCATAACGACGATCGAGTTCCTTGACGGCGTTTTCGACCGCGTTGGTGACTTCGTGTTTGTCCAGTTCGGATACCACGTCGAACGACGGCATGTAATCTCTCCAATAAAGGGCGCGCTCGATCAAGATGGAGCACGCCTGGCTTGCGGTTAAAATCCGCGCTGATTATAACGGGTCTTTCCCATCATTCACTGCGAGCCTCCGATGCGCGCCTCAAACAGAGCAAAAAGCTGATGTCCACCACCTGGCATGTTCTGGGCGCTGGCAGCCTCGGCACCCTATGGGCCACACGTCTGGCGCGGGCCGGGGTGCCGGTCAGGTTGATTGTGCGAGATGCGGCGCGGTTACAGGCCTATCAGGCGGCGGGCGGCCTGACGCTGGTGGAGCACGGCGAAGCGACAACCTGGGACATACCCGGCGAGACGGCCGACAGTGACGAGCCGATCAATCGCCTGCTGGTAGCCTGCAAAGCCTACGATGCCGAGCAGGCCGTGGCCCGACTGGCGCCGCGCCTGGCACCCGATGCCGAATTGATTCTGCTCCAGAACGGCCTCGGCAGTCAGGACGCGGTCGCCGCGCAGGTCCCGCAGGCACGTTGCATCTATGCGTCGAGCACCGAAGGCGCATTTCGCGATGGCGACTGGCACGTGGTGTTCGCCGGCCACGGTTACACCTGGCTGGGGGATGCCGGTCATCCGGTGGCGCCGATCTGGCTGGATGACGTGGCCGCTGCCGGCATTCCCCACGAATGGAGCACCGACATCCTCACCAGGTTGTGGCGAAAACTCGCGCTCAACTGTGCGATCAATCCGCTGACGGTGCTGCACGATTGCCGCAACGGCGGCTTGCAGGACCATCATTGTGAAGTGGCCACGCTCTGCGGCGAACTGACCGAGCTGCTTGAGCGCTGCGGCCAGCCGGCGGCGGCCGAGGACCTCCAGCAGGAAGTCGAGCGGGTAATCCACGCCACAGCCGCCAATTACTCCTCGATGTATCAGGACGTTGCGAATCGGCGCCGAACCGAAATCAGCTACCTGTTGGGCTACGTCTGCAAAGTTGCCTCGCGCCATCAACTGAACCTTCCGCACCTCAACCAGCTGCAACAGCGGCTGATCGCCCATCTGCACAGCCTTGGATTGCCCAGCGACTAAGCAGCGGCTACGCTGGCCACTTGTTCCTTTTCAGCGATAAAACTGATGCCATTGCGCCAGCGCCTTGAAAACCTTCCGGTCGGCCAGAAACTGTTGGCCGCCCTGCTGGTGCTGTTGACCACCGTTCTGCTGGTCGCCAACCTGACCTTCATCAGCGCCGCGTACTACATTTCCCAGGAAAGCATGGCGCCCCAGGCCTTGCAGACCATCGGCCGACTGGTGTCCAACCCGAGTCTGGTGTCCGAAGCACTGGCATCGCCACAAAGCGCGCAACGCCTGCTCGATGAACTCAACAGTTATTCACCGCTGCGTGCCGCCGCCCTGTATGACGGCAAGGGTGAACGCCTGGCGCAGTTACAACATGGCGATCACTTGAACTTGCCGGAGCGCTTCCGCCACATCGAATCCTGGCAAGCCACCGAGTTTCGCAGCAATCAACTGATCACCCTGCCCCGCCCCGGCACTGCGCCCGGCCACTTGTTACTGGTCGCCAGCAGCGAGTTGCCAATGGCTTTCTACACCGGGACGCTGACCGCCAGCCTCGGCATCCTGATCTTCAGTGTGCTGTTGTGGCTGGTAATCGCCCGGCAGATCAAACGCCTGATTACCCGGCCGATCCATCAGCTGGAAGAGCTGTCCCGGCAAGTGACCCGGGAAGAGAACTACGCCCTGCGCGCTTCCCGCGGCAACCACGACGAAATCGGCAGCCTCGCCGAGGCCTTCAATACCATGCTTTCGCGTATCGAGGCGCGGGAGCAGCAACTCAAGCGCGCGCGTGACGATTCCCAGGCGGCTTACGATCAGGCCCAGGGGCTGGCCGAAGAAACCCGTCACACCAACCGCAAACTGGAGCTCGAAGTCCAGGTGCGCAGCAAGATCGAGAAAAAACTTACCGGGTTCCAAAACTACCTCAACAGCATCATCGACTCCATGCCGTCGGCGCTGATCGCCCTCGACGAGCAGCTCTACGTGACGCAGTGGAATCAGGAGGCCAGCGCCCTCTCCGGCACGCGGCTGGACGAAGCGCTGAATCAGCCGATCTTCCTCGCCTTCGAACCGCTCAAGCCGTTCTTGCCGCAGCTCAAACAGACCGTCGAGCAACACACCGTGGCGAAAATCGAACGGGTGACCTGGTTCAAGGATGACGAACCCAAACACTACGCCCTGACCTTTTATCCGCTGATGGGCGGTGCCGGGCGCGGTGTGGTGATCCGGATCGACGACATCACCCAGCGCCTGTCCCTGGAAGAAATGATGGTGCAGTCGGAAAAAATGCTCTCGGTCGGTGGCCTCGCCGCCGGCATGGCGCATGAGATCAACAACCCGTTGGGTGCGATCCTGCACAACGTGCAGAACATCCGCCGGCGCCTGTCCCCCGACCTGCCGAAAAACCTCGAACAGGCTGAACAGATCGGCATCGAACTGGACACGGTCAACGAGTACCTGAAAGCACGGGAGGTGCCGCAGTTGCTCGACGGCATCCAGCAGGCCGGCGCCCGAGCGGCGAAAATCGTGACCCACATGCTCAGTTTCAGCCGCCGCAGCACCCGGCAAATGGCCCCGTGCGACCTGCCGGCGCTGATCGATCAGGCCGTGGAAATCGCCGGCAACGATTTCGACCTGGCGATCGGTTTCGACTTCAAGGGCCAGGCGATCATTCGCCAGTTCGATCCGGCGCTGGGCCCCGTGCCCGGTACCGCCAACGAACTCGAACAAGTGCTGCTCAATCTGCTGAAAAACGCCGCGCAAGCCATTCACCAGCGCGAAGATGACCGTGAGCCCGGACGCATCATCCTGCGCACCAAACTCAATCCGCCGTGGGCGGAAATCCAGGTCGAAGACAACGGCATCGGCATGAGCGAGAACGTGCGCAAACGCACTTTCGAACCGTTCTTCACCACCAAGGAAATCGGTCAGGGCACCGGCCTTGGGTTGTCGGTCTCGTACTTCATCATCACCAACAACCACAAGGGTCAGATGGAAGTGCAATCGACGCCGGGCCAGGGCACGTGTTTCACCTTGCGCCTGCCGTTGGCGAGCACCCCGCTTGTCTCTCAAGAACTCAATCAGCTATCGAGGTAACCATGGGCTTTCGCTTGTCGAAGATTTACACCCGCACCGGCGACAAAGGCGAAACCGGACTGGGCGACGGCCGTCGCGTGCCCAAGGACCATCCCCGGATCGAGGCCATTGGTGAGGTCGATACGCTGAACAGCCAGGTCGGTGTGCTGTTGGCCGGGCTGGAAGCGCAACGTGGCCAATGCCCAGGATTGAACGAAGTGATCGAGGTCTTGGCGCCTTGTCAGCATCGGCTGTTCGACCTCGGCGGAGAGCTGGCGATGCCGGTGTATCAGGCGCTGAACGCGGCAGAAATTGAACGCCTGGAAGCGGCGATCGATGTATGGAACGAAGAATTGGGACCGCTGGAGAATTTCATTCTGCCGGGCGGTTCGGCGCTGATTGCCCAGGCTCATGTGTGCCGGAGTCTGGCGCGCAGTGCGGAGCGGCGGTGTCAGCACCTGAATGCGATTGAACCGTTGGCCGGGGTTGGGTTGGCGTATATCAATCGGTTGTCGGACTTGTTGTTTGTGGCGGCGCGGTTGATTGCCAAGCGTCAGGGGATTGCGGAGATTCTTTGGCAGCCGGCGGTGAAGCCTCAAGCGTAATTGGCGCCTGTCAGGCCGCCTTCGCGGGCAAGCCCGCTCCCACAGTGGATCGAGTTCTTCCTGACAGAATGCGATCAAATGTGGGAGCGGGCTTGCCCGCGAAGAGGCCAGTAGCTACACCAGAGAATCCGGCCAGAACGCCCGAATCCCCGCCACACCTTGAGCGCCCGCCGCCCAAGCTTTATCAACCTGTGTCGGCCCCGCACCACCCAGCAAAAACACCGGTTTGCTGAAGCCTTCGATCAACGCCGAAGCCTGCTCCCAACCCAACGGTTCAGCTCCCGGGTGCGTCAAGGTCGGCTGCACCGGCGACAAGGTCACAAAGTCCACGCCCATCTGCTCAGCCAACGCCAACTCTTCAGCGTTATGGCAGGACGCCGCCAACCAGCGCGACGCTGGCAACGGACGGCCCGCCGCTGCGTATTTGCGCAGTTGTGCCGAGGTGATGTGCCAACCGGCCGACGGGAAATCGCCCAGCCACTCGAACGGCCCCTTGATCATCAACTGCGCCTTGCCGGCACACAGCCCCGCCGCGTCCACCGCCAGATCGCGGTATTTCGGGTCGTAACCGTTGGGTGCCCGTAGCTGAATCAGCTTGATCCCGCCGGCGATGGCTTTCTGGATACCGCGCAGCAGCGCAGGGGTTTCCAGGTCTTCAGGCGTGATCAGATACTGCGCAGGCAAGCGTGCGGCTGCAACGATCGGCTGGTTGGCCGCCGGGAATTCGTAATTCAAAAGATCACGGGGCGCGACCCATTCCAAGGGCTGGCCTTCGGCGCCATGAGGTTCGCCGCTAAAGTCCGAGACTTCCCAGACATCCAGCAACACTTGCTTGTCCGGGTAGTCATGACGAACCTTGATCAGCGGTCGTGCCGCGTTGACCACAATCCCCAGCTCTTCGTGAAGCTCGCGGGCCAAGGCGGTTTCGACGGACTCGTCGGCCTCGACCTTGCCACCGGGAAACTCCCACAAACCGCCCTGATGCTGAGTGTCGGCACGGCGGGCGATGAGGATCTTGCCGCTGTTATCGCGTATGACGGCGGCCGCTACGTGTACTCGTTTCACTGCCCGACCTCCTCCAGACCTGCCCTTTGCCATGCCTTGAACGCTGGCCATTGGTAGATCGTTTCGACGTAGGCCTCATCCGCTGCCGGCAATGTCACCTGATAGGTACGCAGGCGTACGGCAATCGGGGCGAAGAAGGCATCGGCCAGGGTGGCGCCGCCAAACAGGAACGGGCCGGTTTCGGTCGAAGCGGCGCGGCACTCGGCCCACAACGCGAGCATGCGCTCGATGTCTGCCTGGACGTCAGCCGGGGTCGGTGACAGTGGTGCGGCGCGACTCAGGTCGAAGGGCATGTTGCAGCGCATGGCGAAGAACCCGGCGTGCATCTGCGCGCACGCCGAACGTGCCTGTGCGCGGGCGGCGACGTCTTTGGGCCAGAGGCCGGCGTCAGGGAACTGTTCGGCCAGGTACTCGGCAATCGCCAGGGAGTCGGCGACGGTGCCATGGGCTGTTTTCAGCAGCGGGACTTTACCGGTCGGCGAATGCTTGAGCAGACGTTCACGGGTGTCCGGCTGGTTCAGCTTGATGAGCTCTTCGGTGTACGAAGCGCCGGTCAGGTCGAGGGCCAGTGCGCCGCGAAGGGACCAGGATGAATGCAGTTTGTCGCCGATGATCAGGTGGAGGCTCATGTTCGGGACCTTTTGAGAAGGGTTATGTCCAGACTCTTTAGTGTCTGGTCGGCCGCCTTCGCGAGCAAGCCCGCTCCCACATTCGATCGCATTTCTTCTGAGAGAACTCAGTTAAATGTGGGAGCGGGCTTGCTCGCGAATGGAGCGCCTCGGTGTAGCAGTATTAAGTACGGTACTCAGCGTTGATCTTGACGTATTCGTGGGACAGGTCGGTGGTCCAGATGGTTTCGCTGCAATCGCCGCGACCCAGCTCGATACGGATGGTGATCTCTTCCTGCTGCATCACCGCCGCGCCCTGGGCTTCGGTGTAGGTCGATGCGCGGGCGCCACGGCTGGCGATGCACACGTCGCCGAGGAACACGTCGATCTTGCTCACATCCAGGTTCGGTACGCCGGCACGGCCGACGGCGGCGAGGATACGGCCCCAGTTCGGGTCGGAGGCGAACAACGCGGTCTTGATCAGCGGCGAGTGCGCCACGGTGTAACCGACGTCCAGGCATTCCTGGTGATTGCCACCGCCATTGACTTCAACGGTGACGAATTTGGTCGCGCCTTCGCCGTCGCGGACGATGGCCTGGGCCACGTCCATGCACACTTCGAATACGGCTTGCTTCAACTTGGCGAACAACTCACCGCTCGCGGAAGTGATTTCCGGCAGTGCCGCCTGACCGGTGGCGATCAGCATGCAGCAGTCGTTGGTCGAGGTGTCGCCGTCGATGGTGATACGGTTGAACGACTTGTTGGCACCGTCCAGCAGCAGGTTTTGCAGTACATCGCGGGAGACTTTGGCGTCGGTGGCGATGTAGCCGAGCATGGTCGCCATGTTCGGACGGATCATGCCCGCGCCTTTGCTGATGCCGGTGACGGTGATGGTCACGCCGTCATGCTGGAACTGGCGGCTGGCGCCCTTCGGCAGGGTATCGGTGGTCATGATGCCGGTGGCGGCCGCTTCCCAGTTGTTCACCGACAGGTCGTCGAGCGCGGCTTGCAACGCGCCTTCGATCTTCTCGACCGGCAGCGGTTCGCCAATCACGCCGGTTGAATAAGGCAGCACCAGGCTGGCGTCGACGCCGGTCAATTCAGCCAGTTTGGCGCAGGTGCGCTCAGCGGCGGCCAGGCCAGGTTCGCCGGTGCCGGCGTTGGCATTGCCGGTGTTGGTCAGCAGGTAACGCACCGGACCTTGCACGCGCTGCTTGGCCAGGATCACGGGCGCTGCGCAAAACGCGTTCAGGGTGAACACACCTGCGACGGTCGAACCTTCGGCGCAGCGCATGACCACGACGTCCTTGCGCCCAGGGCGCTTGATGCCGGCCGAGGCGATACCGAGTTCAAAACCGGCAACCGGGTGCAACGTTGGCAAAGGACCAAGACCAACAGCCATGAATGCGCTCCTTAATAAATGATGTCAGCACCGCTTTCAGGAAGAACGGTGGTGTAAATGGCAAAACGCCGCGACGGCTGATGCCGGTCGCGGCGCGGGTATTTCAGCGTATGAAACGGGTTTTACTGGATCTGCCCGTGGCAATGCTTGAATTTCTTGCCCGAACCGCAGTAGCACAGTTCGTTACGGCCCAGCTTCTGTTCATTGCGAACCGGTGCGGTGGCGAGGGCTACATCGACCTCTTCACCCAGCAGTTCCGGTTGCTCGAGACCCGGTGCTTCGTCGTGCAGGAACTGCATGCGCGCCGCCAGTGCTTCGGCTTCCTGACGCAGGCGTTGCTCTTCTTCGATCGGGTCTTCGCGGCGAACCTGGACGTGCGACAGCACACGGATCGAGTCGCGCTTGATCGAATCCAGCAGCTCGGAGAACAGCGTGAACGACTCGCGCTTGTACTCTTGCTTCGGGTTCTTCTGGGCGTAGCCACGCAAGTGAATGCCATGACGCAGGTGGTCCATGGTCGACAGGTGGTCTTTCCACAGGTCATCCAGAACACGCAGAACGATTTGCTTCTCGAAGGTGCGCAGCGCATCGGCGCCGGCCTGGTCTTCTTTCTCGTTGTACGCTGCAATCAGTTCCTGCATCAGTTTTTCGCGCAGGGTTTCTTCGTACAGGTGATCGTCTTCGTCGAGCCACTGCTGGATCGGCAGCGCCACACCGAAGTCGCTCTGCAACGCCGCTTCCAGACCGGCCACGTCCCACTGCTCAGGCAGCGATTGTGGTGGGATGTGAGCGCTGACGGTCGCGTTGAGCACGTCCTGACGGAAGTCGGCGATGGTTTCACCGATGTTGTCGGCGGCCAACAACGTGTTACGCATGTGATAGATCACTTTACGCTGTTCGTTGTTGACGTCGTCGAACTCGAGCAGTTGCTTGCGGATGTCGAAGTTGCGACCTTCAACCTTGCGCTGGGCCTTCTCGATGGCGTTGGTCACCATGCGGTGCTCGATCGCTTCACCGGACTGCATGCCCAATGCTTTCATGAAGTTCTTCACCCGGTCAGAGGCGAAGATGCGCATCAGGCTGTCTTCCAGCGACAGGTAGAAACGGCTGGAACCGGCGTCACCCTGGCGACCGGCACGACCACGCAACTGGTTGTCGATACGGCGCGATTCGTGACGTTCGGACGCGATCACCTGCAAACCACCCGACTCCAGCACTTGCTGGTGACGTTTCTGCCAGTCGGCCTTGATCTGGGCGATCTGCTCCGGCGTTGGATCTTCCAGGGACGCGACTTCCACTTCCCAGTTACCGCCCAACAGGATGTCAGTACCACGACCGGCCATGTTGGTGGCGATGGTCAGTGCGCCCGGGCGACCGGCCTGGGCAATGATCTCGGCTTCTTTTTCGTGGAACTTGGCGTTCAGGACCTTGTGTTCGATGCCCTCCTTCTGCAGCAACGCAGACATGTGTTCGGAGGTTTCGATGGTGGCAGTACCCACCAGCACCGGACGGCCCTGGGTCATGCATTCCTTGATGTCGTTGATGATCGCCGCGTATTTCTCGTCGGCGGTCAGGAACACCAGGTCGTTGTAGTCTTTACGCGCCAAAGGCTTGTTCGGCGGGATGACCATGACCTGCAGGCCGTAGATCTGGTGGAATTCGAACGCTTCGGTGTCCGCGGTACCGGTCATGCCGGACAGCTTGTTGTACAGACGGAAGTAGTTCTGGAACGTGGTCGACGCCAGTGTCTGGCTTTCGGCCTGGATGTTCAGGTTTTCCTTGGCTTCGATGGCCTGGTGCAGGCCTTCGGACAAACGGCGACCCGGCATGGTACGACCGGTGTGTTCGTCGACCAGGACAACCTGACCGTCCTGCACGATGTATTCAACGTTGCGATTGAACAGCTTGTGAGCGCGCAGACCGGCATAAACGTGGGTCAACAGGCCCAGGTTGTGCGCCGAATACAGGCTCTCGCCTTCGGCCAGCAGGCCGACACGGGTGAGCATGTCTTCGATGAACTGGTGACCGGCTTCGTTGAGTTCGACCTGACGGGTCTTCTCATCGACGGTGTAGTGGCCAGCCTTGGTAACTTCGCCCTCGACTTCTTCGACATGCAATTCAAGCTGCGGGATCAGTTTGTTGATCTCGATGTACAGCTTGGAGCTGTCCTCGGCCTGACCGGAAATGATCAGCGGGGTACGGGCTTCGTCGATGAGGATGGAGTCGACTTCGTCGATCACGGCAAAGTTGAGTTCGCGCTGGAATTTTTCTTCCATGCTGAACGCCATGTTGTCGCGCAGGTAGTCGAAACCGAATTCGTTGTTGGTGCCGTAGGTAATGTCGGCGGCGTAGGCCAGACGTTTCTCTTCCGGCGGCTGGAATGGCGTGACCACACCGACCGTCATGCCGAGGAATTCGTAGAGCGGACGCATCCAGTTGGCGTCACGGCGGGCCAGGTAGTCGTTCACGGTTACAACGTGCACGCCCTTGCCGGACAGCGCATTGAGGTAAACGCCCAGTGTGGCCACCAGGGTCTTGCCTTCACCGGTACGCATTTCCGCGATCATGCCTTCATGCAAGGTCATGCCGCCGATCAGCTGAACGTCGAAGTGGCGCATACCCATGACGCGCTTGCCGGCTTCGCGGGCGACCGCAAAGGCTTCTGGCAGCAGCTTGTCGAGGGTTTCCCCTTTGGCGATGCGGGCCTTGAACTCATCTGTCTTGGCACGCAATTGATCGTCCGAAAGGGCCACCATTTGCTCTTCGAAGGCATTGACGAGTTGCACCGTCTTGAGCATGCGTTTGACTTCACGCTCGTTCTTGCTTCCAAAAAGTTTCTTTAACAAAGGCGCAAACATATCGGCAGGATCTTCCACACTAAAGGGATGGAGGGCGGCCCCGTGAGTCGCCCGTGCAGCCCTCATGGCCGCATGCGAACGAGCATTCTACCCGGAAACGATGGTGAGGAAAGTGGCGTTGTTCCACGATGCATGCACTGCGCTGTAACGGGGCTCACTTAAAATAAGGGCTTTTTGCTGAACTTCAAGCCAGTTACGGCAGAAGTTACTTGTTGATTTAATGGGTAAAGCGCGCGCAAAGCAATGGGTCGGGTGCATCCAGTGCTTTCTGCTACCATGGCGGCTCTGTTACTTCAGGTGTCTGATCATGGCATTTCGCCCTCTTACGGCCAGAGCACCCGCCGTTCTGCTTCGCGAAGCCAAACCGCTGAAAGCCATTTTTGGCCATGCTCAACGCCTGGGTCATTTACAACGTCTGCTGGAAAGCCAATTGCAGCCCGCCGCGCGCGAGCATTGCCATGTGGCATCGTGGCGCGAAGGCAGTCTGTTGCTGATTGTCACCGACGGTCATTGGGCGACCCGCCTGCGTTATCAACAGAAGCGTCTGCAACGGCAGTTACAGATGTTTGATGAGTTCGCCAGCCTGACCCGGATTCTGTTCAAGGTGCAGCCGCCGACCGTTCAGCAAGGGGCGGCGGGGCATACCATCAGTTTGTCCAGCGATGCGGGGGCGACGATTCAGGCGACAGCTGACGGGATCAGTGATCCGAATCTGCGGGCCGCGCTGGAGCGATTGGCGGCGCACGCCAAACCCAAAACCTGACGTAGATCTAATGTGGGAGCGGGCTTGCTCGCGAAGGCGGTTCAACATTCAACAGAGATGTTGGCTGGTCAGCCGCCTTCGCGAGCAAGCCCGCTCCCACATTTTGACCGTGCCCGCTTGCTATCGACGTTTGCTGCCTCCCAGCAATGAACCCATCAACCCGCGCACCAGTTGGCGACCAAGCTGATTGGCCGCCTGTCGCATCGCCGATTTCAATGCCTGCCCTGCCGCCGTGCCGAGGAACTCCCCGGCCTTGTCGGTAAAGCTTGGCTCTTCGGCCGCCGGTTTGCCGGGCACCGCGTCTGCTTCCGGAGCCAACCCTTTGCGCCCCATCAATATTTCATAGGCCGATTCACGATCAACCGGTTTGTCGTACCGCCCCTTGAACGGCGAGCCGGCGATCAGCACCGTGCGCTCGGTTTCGCTCAACGGCCCGATCCGTGATTGCGGCGGCGCGACCAGGACCCGCTGGACCATTTCCGGCGTGCCCTTGTCCTGCAATGTGCCGACCAGCGCTTCGCCAATCCCCAGTTCAGTCAACACCGACAAGGCGTCGAACGCCGGGTTCGGCCGGAAGCCATCGGCCACGGCCCGAAGGGACTTCTGCTCCTTGGCCGTGAACGCGCGCAAGCCATGCTGGACGCGCAGGCCGAGTTGAGCCAGCACGTCATCCGGCAAGTCGCCCGGCGACTGGGTGACGAAATACACGCCCACGCCTTTCGAGCGAATCAGCCGCACCACTTGCTCCAGACGTTCCTGCAACGCCTTGGGTGTGTCGGCAAACAATAAGTGTGCTTCGTCGAAAAACAGCGCCAGCAGCGGTTTGTCGGCATCACCGCGCTCCGGCAGTTGTTCGAACAGTTCGGCCAGTAGCCACAAGAGGAACGTCGCGTAGACCTTGGGCGCCTCGTGCACCAGGCGACTGGCATCGAGCAAATGAATGCGTCCGCGCCCCTCGGCAGTCGGCTGCAAAATGTCTTCAAGTTGCAACGCCGGCTCGCCGAACAGCGCCTCGGCGCCCTGTTGTTCCAGAATCGCCAGGCGCCGCAACAGCGCCTGACTCGACCCTGTGGTCATCAGCGCCGCGTCGTCCCCCAGCAATTCGGGGTGGTCACGCAGGTGATTGAGCAGTGCCTTGAGGTCTTTCAAATCCAGCAGCAGCAAGCCTTCGCGGTCCGCGACCTTGAATGCCGCGTACAACGCCGACTGCTGACTGTCGGTCAGCTCGAGCAAGGCGCCAATCAATAACGGTCCCATTTCGCTCAAGGTGGTGCGCAATGGATGACCGGACTGACCGTGAATGTCCCACAGGGTGACCGGATACGCCTGAGGCGTGTGGTTCAGCCACGGCATCCCGGCGATTCGCTCGGCAATCTTGCCTTGTGGGTTGCCGGCCGCGCCGAGACCGCACAGGTCACCTTTGATATCCGCCGCAAACACGGCCACGCCAGCATCGCTGAACGCTTCGGCGAGTTTTTGCAAGGTGACGGTCTTGCCGGTCCCGGTAGCGCCCGCGACCAGACCGTGACGGTTCGCCAGACGCATGGCCTGGGCGATCGGTTGCCCCGCGAGATCGGCACCGATAACGAGTTGCGATGAATCATGCATTTGGTCACCTTTGTTTAATCTTTAATCCTGCACGGTCGATATAACAGACTGAAAAGCATCGGTTATCCCCCTAAGGAGAGGACGGAAATATCAGCTTGTTTTCATGACCGCCCACTGTGCGTGTCTTTATAAAAGCACGCCTTGGGCATTAAGACCTTAGCGGAACCCCAAGCCATGAACAAAAACCTGCGCTTCAGCCATAAAATCCTGCTTGCCGCCGCCCTCATCGTCATTGCCGCGTTCGCCTCGTTCACCCTGTACAACGACTATTTGCAGCGCAACGCCATTCGCGAGGACCTGGACAACTACCTCAATGAGATGGGTGACGTCACCGCCAACAATATCCAGACCTGGCTGGCGGGTCGCATCCTGCTGATCGAAAGCCTTGCCCAGAACATCGCCCTCAACCCGGAACAAACCAACGTTGCTCACCTGCTCGAGCAGAAAGCTCTCACGTCGACCTTCATGGCATCCTACCTGGGCGATGCCACCGGCAGCTTCACCATCCGCCCGGATGCAAAAATGCCTGACGGCTTCGACCCACGGGTCCGCCCTTGGTACAAAGGTGCGGAAAGCAGCAGCACCTCGACCCTGACCGAGCCGTACATCGACGCGGCCACCGGCCAACTGATCATCTCCATGGCCACCGCCTCGAAAAAGGCCGGCCAAAGTGTCGGCGTTGTGGGCGGCGACCTGAGCCTGCAAACCCTGATCGACACCCTCAGCGCCCGTAACTTCGACGGCATGGGTTATGCGTTCCTGGTCAGCGCAGACGGCAAGATCCTGGTGCACCCGGACAAAGCGCTGGTGATGAAATCCCTGAGCGAGGCGTACCCGAAAAACACCCCGCGCATCAGCAGCGACTTCAGTGAAGTGGAGGTCGACGGCAAGACCCGCATCGTCACGTTCACCCCGATCAAAGGCCTGCCCTCGGTCAACTGGTACATCGGTCTGTCGGTGGACAAGGAAAAAGCCTTCTCGATGCTCAGCGAATTCCGCGCCTCGGCGGTCGTCGCGACTGTCATCGCGGTCGCGATCATCATCGCCCTGCTGGGCATGTTGATCCGCCTCCTGATCCAGCCGCTGCACGTCATGACCCGCGCCATGGCGGACATCGCCGACGGCGAAGGCGACCTGACCAAACGCCTGACGATCCAGAACAACGATGAATTCGGCGTGCTCGGCACTGCGTTCAACCGTTTCGTGGAGCGCATTCACGGTTCGATCCGCGAAGTGTCCTCGGCGACCGGGCAGGTCAACGAAGTCGCCCTGCGCGTGGTCGCGGCCTCCAACTCGTCGATGTACAACTCCGACCAGCAGGCTTCGCGCACCAGCAGCGTCGCCGCCGCCATCAACCAGCTCGGTGCCGCGGCCCAGGAAATTGCGCGCAACGCCGCCCAGGCGTCGAGTCAGGCCAGCGACGCCCGCAGCCTGGCCGAAGATGGCCAGCAAGTGGTGGATCGCAGCATTGTCGCGATGAACCAACTGTCGAGCATGCTCAGCGCCTCGAGCAGCAACATCGAATCGCTGAACAGCAAAACCGTGAACATCGGGCAGATTCTCGAAGTGATCACCAGCATTTCCCAGCAAACCAACCTGCTGGCGCTCAATGCCGCGATCGAGGCGGCCCGTGCCGGTGAAGCCGGGCGTGGCTTTGCCGTGGTGGCCGATGAGGTGCGCAACCTGGCGCACCGCACACAGGAATCGGCGCAACAGGTGCAGACCATGATCGAGGAGCTGCAAGTCGGCGCCCGCGAATCCGTCAGCACCATGAGCGACAGCCAGCGTCACAGCCAGGACAGCGTGGAAATCGCCAACCTGGCGGGCGAGCGCCTGAACAGCGTGACCTTGCGCATTGGCGAGATTGACGGGATGAACCAGTCGGTGGCCACTGCGACCGAGGAACAGACGGCGGTGGTCGAGTCGATCAATGTCGACATCACCGAGATCAACACGCTGAACCAGGAAGGCGTGGAAAACCTGCAATCGACGTTGCGGGCGTGTTCCGACCTGGAGCAGCAGGCGGCGCGTCTCAAGCAATTGGTGGGCAGCTTCAGGATTTAAATCGTGCTTGCGGGCCCCTTCGCGGGCAAGCCCGCTCCCACAGTGATCCCGGTCGCACACATCATTTGTGTCCACCAAAGATCATTGTGGGAGCGGGCTTGCCCGCGATGAGGCCCTTCCAGACACCGCACAACTTGTTGCCTCCGCCACAAAACCCCAACCGAACATCTATCCTTCATAAAGGTCAACCAAGGGAGAACAACGGACCGGAGGAATGCTCATCGTGCATATCGCTGACATAACCATGTTCTACGCCCCTGCCAGCGGTGGCGTGCGCACGTATCTGGATGCTAAACACCGTCGCCTGGGCATAAAGCCCGGCATTCGTCACAGCCTGTTGATCCCTGGCTCACACCTGAGTGAACAGGATGGCATTTTCACGGTTCCGGCCCCCGCCCTGCCCTTCGGCAAGGGTTACCGTTTCCCTCTCCGTCTCGCGCCCTGGCGCAATGTCCTGCAGGCGTTGCAGCCCGATCTGATTGAAGTCGGCGATCCGTACCTCACGGCCTGGGCGGCGCTCGATGCCCGTCGCCAACTCGATGTGCCGGTGATCGGCTTTTATCACTCGGACCTGCCGCTGCTGGTCAGCAACCGCATGGGCAACTGGGTCACCACCAATGTCGAGGCCTATGTCAGCAAGCTCTACGGCAACTTCGACCGGGTGCTGGCGCCGAGCCGGATCATGGCCGACAAATTGATCAGCCTCGGCGTGAAGAACGTTTTCGTCCAACCGCTGGGTGTCGACCTGCACACCTTCCATCCCGATGCACGAGACCCGGGCCTGCGCGCGGAATTGGGCATCGATGAAAATACCCATCTGCTGATTTTCGCCGGGCGCGGTTCCAAGGAAAAAAACCTGCCGGTGTTGCTCGACTGCATGAAACGCCTGGGCCGCCGCTATCACTTGCTACTGGTGGGCTCGTCGATGCCGGCGGCGGTGCCGGATAACGTGACCGTGGTCGATGAGTTCTGCCCGGCGACGCAAGTGGCGAGGCTGATGGCCAGTGCCGATGCGCTGGTACACGCCGGCGATCAGGAAACCTTCGGCTTGGTGATTCTCGAAGCCATGGCCTGCGGCATTCCGGTGGTGGCCGTGGCAGCCGGGGCCTTCAAGGAAATCATCAACGCGGAATGCGGCCTGCTTTGCGCGCCGAACAACTCGATGGCGATGGCCAATGCCGTACGGGAGCTGTTCAGTTCGGGCAGTGCCGTTTTGGGCCAACAGGCCCGCAGTCATGTCGAGCGACATTATTCCTGGGACACGGTGGTCAACAGCCTGCTGGGCCATTATCACGCCGTCCTCGGCAGCCAATGGCCGCGGATCGCCAATGGCTGAGCCCATGAACGCGCCCAGCCTGCTGTTGGTGTTGCACGACGTCGCGCCGCAAACCTGGGCCGACTACCAACCCTTTGTCGAAGCCATCGACGCCTTGGGCGAGGTGCCGATGACCTGGCTGGTGGTGCCGGATTTTCACAAGCACAACTCGCTGGACGCTCATCCGGAATTTCGGCGGTTGCTCAACCACCGTGTCGCCCGAGGTGACGAACTGGCGCTGCACGGCTATTTTCATTGCGATGAAAGCCCGACGCCCCTCACACCACGAGACTGGTTCATGCGCCGCATCTATACCCACGAAGGCGAGTTTTACAGCCTGTCACAGGAAGCGGCCCTCGCACGCCTGCATGCCGGCATTGACATGTTCCATCGCTACCACTGGCCGCTGGAGGGTTTCGTCGCCCCGGCCTGGCTGATGAGCGAAGGGACACGCCAGGCCTTGCGCCAGCTACCCCTGAGTTACACCAGCGATCCACAGCACCTGTATCGCCTGCCCGATTTCACTCCGGTCGATGCGCCGGGCTTGGTCTGGAGTGCACGCAGTCCCTGGCGTCGGGGTGTGTCGAAGCTGGTCAGCGATCAGCGTGAACACCGCTGGCGTCACGCTCCGGTGATTCGCCTGGGTTTGCACCCGGTGGACATGCGTCACCCCTTCTCACGCAATTATTGGCTGCAAACCCTCAAGCGCCTGCTCGACGAGGGCCGTGTGCCGATGACCAAGGCGCAGTGGCTGGCGCAGCACGACAACCGTGCCGGGCGCGCCGCATGAGCCGCGCCATTGTGTTGTTCGTCGCGCTGCTCGCTGCGGTGCTGATTCCGCTGTTACTGGGCGGCAACCAGACCTGGTCGCGACTGCAGAGTTTTCCATTGAACTGGCTGTTGATCATGTTCGGCATGATCCTGCTGTGCTGGGTGGTCAACACGATGCGCTTGCGTCTTTTGCTGGGTGATCAGCGCGACAAGGTCAGCCCGGTCAAAAGCCTGGGGGTGGTAATGGCGGCCGAGTTCGCCTACTGCGCCACTCCGGGCGGCAGCGGCGGACCGCTGACGATCATGGCGCTGCTGGCGCGCAACGGCGTGCGCCCGGCACGGGGTAGCGCCGTTTTCGCCATGGATCAACTGAGCGATCTGCTGTTCTTTCTCTGTGCGTTGAGCGGGATTCTGATTTATGCGCTGTTCCAGCACCTCAGTGAGCGCATGGAATGGTTGCTGACGGTCAGCGCCATTTCGATGTTCGGCGGGCTGCTCAGTTGCGTGGTGATCGCGCGCTATCATCGGCTGCTGATTCGTCTGAGTGGGCGTTTGCTCGTTCGTCTTAGCGTCAAAGGCTCCACGCGAATGCGCTGGGCACGAAAACTCCTGCATTTCCTGGCGGCGTTTACTGACACGCTGAAACTGCCGGTTCAGACGTTGATCAAGGTGTTTGTCCTGACGTGTGTGCATTGGGTCCTGCGCTACAGCGTGTTGTATCTGGCGTTGCGTGGGCTCGGCGCGGATTTGCAGTGGGCCTGGAGTTTTCTGATTCAGATGCTTTCGCTGAGCGCAGGGCAATTCAGCCTGTTGCCGGGCGGCGCAGGGGCGGCGGAATTGACCTCGGCGGCGTTGCTGGCGCCCATGGTAGGGAAATCCACGGCGGCGGCGGCGATTCTGATTTGGCGGGCGGTGACTTATTACTTTTATCTGGTGGTCGGGGGACCGGTGTTTTTGTTGATGCTTGGGCGGCCGTTGTTGAAGAAGTTGATGAGGTTTCGGCAGGCTTAGGGGGTGTTTTTTTTGTGTACATATCCGTTGCTGCGGTAACGGCTAATATTGGTTCCGCTTTTACAGCGGGTTACTTGGAAAAGCGCCAAGTAACCAAGCGCCCAGCGCCCCTGACGTACGGTGGCTCGCCTGGGCTCGCCATGCCCTCACTCCGGTCCTGCTCCGTGGGCCCGCCGCCATCGGCCATCCATGGCCGGGGGCGGCTAACCCGGCATCCATGCCGGGTTGCCCACTGCGCAGAACCTGCGCTCGGCCTTCCGACGGGGCAGATCAAGATCAAAAGCCAAAGCGAGGCGGCCTGAGAGCCGGCCTGAAGTCCGTCAGGATCATCGGCGGTGAACACCAATGTCATGTCCACCAACAATCCCTGTGGGAGCTGGCTTGCCAGCGATGAACGTCCAGACACCGCGCTCATCCAGGCAGCACGCGTCATCGTTAACGACCATCGCTGGCAAGCCAGCTCCCACAGGGGAATGCGAAACGCTTCAAACGACAGGTCGGCCCGCAGGCCGCCTCGCGGTGCTGTGGCGGTACTCGCCCCCTCGTGAGGCCGAGTGGAGGTTCTGCGCAGTGGGCACCGCGGCAAGGATGCCGCGGTAGCCGCCCCCGGCCATGGATGGCCGATGGCGGCGGGCCCACGGAGCAGGACCGGAAGGAGGGCATGCCGACGGGGCAGATCAAGATCCAAAACCAAAGCGAGGCGGCCTGATAGCCGGCCTGAAGTTCGTCAGGTTCATCGGGGGTGAACACCAATGTCACGCCCACCAACAATCCCTGTGGGAGCTGGCTTGCCAGCGATGGACGCCCAGACACCGCGTTCATCCAGGCAGCACGCGTCATCGTTAACGACCATCGCTGGCAAGCCAGCTCCCACAGGGGAATGCATACACCTGAAGAACAAGGTCGGCCCGCAGGCCGCCTCGCGGTGCTGTGGCGGTGGTCGCCCCCTCGAGAGGCCGAGTGGAGGTTCTGCGCAGTGGGCAACCCGGCATGGATGCCGGGTTAGCCGCCCCCGGCCATGGATGGCCGATGGCGGCGGGCCCACGGAGCAGGACCGGAAGGAGGGCATGCCGAGCCTTAGCGAGCCACCGAACGAAAGGGGCAAAAGCGCTTGGTTACTTGGCGCTTCTCCAAGTAACCCGCTGTAAAAGCGGAACCACTATCAGCCGTTACCGCAGCAACGGATATGTACACCATCAACCAAACGCCGCCCAGCTATAACCTAAATCTCCGGACATCAAAGCTTCTTCGCCAGTACCCCATCACCAGCAGGCACAATCTCAGACTCAGAATTCAACGCCTCCCACAACTCCTCCGCCCCAGGAAACTCCGTCCCATCCTCAGGGCTCAAGTCATCCGGATCATAGCGGCTCAAACACCCCTCCCCCAATGTAGCGGGGGCTTTGGAAGTGGCTTTGTCCAGTGGATCGGCCATGGTCATATCCTCAGTGCAGAAACGGCGAAGGGCCTGAACGATTGAACGCCCAGGCCCTTCGAATTTCAACCGTGTCGTGCGGGTATCAGAACACCACGGTCTTGTTACCATGCACCAGCACCCGGTCTTCCAGGTGATAACGCAGACCACGGGCCAGCACCATCTTCTCGACATCACGCCCGAAACGCACCATGTCTTCGATGCTATCGCTGTGGCTGACACGCACCACGTCCTGCTCGATGATCGGGCCGGCGTCCAGCTCTTCAGTGACATAGTGGCACGTCGCACCAATCAGCTTCACCCCACGCAGGGAAGCCTGGTGATAGGGCTTGGCGCCGACGAACGACGGCAGGAAGCTGTGGTGAATGTTGATGACCTTGTGCGCATATTCACTGCACAACTCGGGCGGCAGGATTTGCATGTAACGGGCAAGGACCACCACTTCGGCTTCGTGCTGTTTGACCAGACGCGAGACTTCGGCGAATGCCGGCTCTTTATCCTGTGGATTGACCGGCACGTGGTAGTAAGGAATACCGTGCCACTCGACCATGCTGCGCAAATCATCGTGATTGGAAATCACGCAGGAGATTTCACAGTCCAGTTCATCGCTGTGCCAGCGGTGCAGCAAGTCAGCCAGGCAATGAGACTCGCGGCTGGCCATCAACACCACGCGCTTCTTCTGCGCGGTATCGGTGATGCGCCAGTTCATCGAGAACTCTTCGGCAATCGGCGCGAACGCTTCGCGGAAAGCCTCGATACCAAAAGGCAGAGAATCGGCTCGAATCTCGTGACGCATGAAGAACCAGCCACTGAGATTATCCGAGTGATGGCTCGCTTCAGTGATCCAGCCGTTATGTGACGCCAGAAAGTTACTGACTTTAGCAACGATGCCGACGCGGTCCGGGCAAGCAATCACTAGCCGAAAAGTGCGCATGAGGGGGAAACTCCAGAACTTCGCAAAGGCCGCCATTCTAGCGATTGCGCGGAAAAACTGCAGTATAGATGACACCTTGCCTTGTGCGAGGGTGGCTGGCACAAGCGTTGAAAGCGCCCACTCACCCGCGCAATGGTGCTCTTGCGGCTAATCTTCAAGTGCTCAATTGTGAATATCTGTGATACCTGCGTCACACTATTTAACTGCACATCCGGCGTACGCCCTATTCACGACAACTAATTTAAATAAACACCGGTTTAAATGTTTACTTGATGAAACACCCTGACTATTATTGCCGCACTGTCCCCTGCCATCCAGCGCCAAACATAAGGTAGTCCCAATGTCCTTGATCAACGAATATCGCGCCACCGAAGAAGCTATCAAAGAGCTGCAAGCCCGTTTGAAGAACCTGTCCCAAGACGACAAACTGCAAACCGAGCTGGAATTCGAAGGCAAACTGCGCACCCTGATGGGCGAATACTCCAAGTCCCTGCGTGACATCATCGCGTTGCTGGATCCAGAATCCAAAACCAAGGCACCACGCGGCGGCGCAGTAAAAACTACTGGCACCAAGCGTGCTCGCAAAGTTAAACAATACAAAAACCCGCACAACGGCGAAGTCATCGAAACCAAAGGTGGCAACCACAAGACTCTGAAAGAGTGGAAAGCCAAGTGGGGCGGTGACGTGGTTGAAGGCTGGGCTACCCTGCTGGGCTAAGCCGCAACGCTTTTCGCTACAAAAAAGAACGCCAGCAAACGCTGGCGTTTTTTTATGCCCGGCATTCAGTGCCGGGCATTTTCAGTTTCAAAGATTCAAACGTTTGCGCAATGCCTGGACATAATTGCTCCACTCGTTGAGCACCTCTTGCTGGAACGGCGTTGCCGTAATGTTCAATTGGGCCGCGGCCTCTGCAAAAGTTTCCAGAGTATTGGGCGCCCCCTTCTCGGGATCTGACAAACGCTGCTGACAGAATATTCGCCAGCGCTCTTGCTCTTCGAAATTCAACGTGTCGGGAAAGTTGCGTGCTCGATATCGAAACAATAATTCGGGTAAACGTTCATCATCGAAAGGCCATTGTTCCTTGGCTAATTGCGCCGGGTCAGCCGCTCGGACTTGCTCACAAAGGCGCCGATCCCGATCACCAATAAAACCATCGTATAACTGTTGCTCAGGGTCCTGGCTCTGGGTGAAATCTTCGCTGGAATAAATGGCCTGAACTTTATCCCGCCAAACTTGCTGTGCGTCACTTAGCCGCAGCGTGCGCTCCTGATATAACGCCATGTCCAGCCCCAGACGTTGCTGATCAACGGGGCGAAGTACCGACAGAGGCGCGACCACCGGACATTTGTTGATGTGGATAAGCTTGAGCGGCACCGGCAACTCGCCCTCGGCCAGATCATCACGCCGGGTATACAGGCGCTGACGCAAGGAGTCGGCGTCCAGATCAAGCAATCCCTGGGGATCCAGGTGCAGGTCACAGACAATCAACGCATTCTTGTTGCGCGGGTGCCAGGCCAATGGCAGCACCACGCCAACGTAACTGCGTGCCGCCGAAAAGCGCCCGGAAATGTGCACCATCGGCTGTAACAGCCGAATCTGATCCATCACCTTCTGTTTACCGCGCAACTGAAACAGCCAGTCGTACAGCTTCGGCTGCTTCTCACGAATCAAACGTGCCAGCGCGATAGTCGCGCGAACGTCCGACAGCGCTTCGTGAGCATTGCCGTGATCGATGCCATTGGCGGCGGTCAGGCGTTCGAGCTTGAGCGTGACCCGCCCTTCGTCATCCTTGGGCCAGACGAGGCCATCCGGACGCAAGGCATAGGCTGCGCGCACCACGTCGATCAAATCCCAACGACTGTTACCGCCCTGCCATTCGCGGGCATAGGGGTCGAAAAAATTGCGGTACAGGCTGTAACGAGTCATCTCGTCATCGAAGCGCAAGGTGTTGTAACCCGCGCCACACGTGCCCGGCGCCGCCAGTTGGGCATGCACCCGGGTCATGAAATCCGCTTCGCTCAAACCGCGCCCGGCCAATTGGCCCGGTGTGATCCCAGTGATTGCGCAGGCCGCCGGGTGCGGCAGGATGTCCTCACTGGGCTGGCAGTAAAGATTGACCGGCTCGTCTATGACATTGAGATCGAAGTCAGTGCGAAGCCCCGCCACTTGCAGCGGACGGTCGCAACGGGGGTTGATGCCAGTGGTTTCATAGTCGTACCAGAAGATGGAGGTCACGGGCTATTCCTGAACTGAAGATCGGCGAAGTCTAGGCGTTTGCATCCCGCCCCGGCCAGCAATCTTGCATTCAATCACCTCTCGCCACGCACCGTGCAATACATAGTTATGTCGTTTTCCCCCAAGAGACTGCTAGCATCGGCCGGACAGAGAATCCCGATCAGGCCACATCATCAGGTTGCCCATGCTCGAGACCGCAGCACTGCCAAGGAAAGCGACGCTGTCCCCGCCACTGGATACGCGGTATCAGGTTGAAACGCCGGAAGGCATCGACCTGCCACTGCGCCCGGCCGGGTTGATGGTGCGTGCGCTGGCGTTCTCCATCGACCTCGGACTGCGCGGGTTGATTCTGGGCCTGCTGTTTATTGTCCTCGCGTTTCTGGGAAAACTCGGCGCCGGGCTGGGCTCGATCCTGCTGTTCGGGGTGAGCTGGTGGTACATGGTGCTGTTCGAGGTGCTCAATCAGGGGCGCTCGCCGGGCAAGCAATGGATGGGCCTGCGGGTGGTGCAGGACGATGGCACGCCGATCGGCTGGTCCGCGTCGTTGTTGCGCAACCTGCTGCGCTTTGTCGACCTGCTGCCGTTCGGCTATTTCCTCGGCGCCATCAGTTGCCTGCAACACCCCAGCTTCAAACGCCTCGGCGACCTCGCCGCCGGCACGCTGGTGATCTACCGCGAACAGCCGATCACCCGACCCCAACTGCCTGACGCCGAGCCGCGGCGTCCGTCGTTTGCCCTGACGCTTCCCGAGCAACGCGCCATCCTCGGGTTTGCCGAACGCCAGGGTGAACTCTCCGAAGCACGGGTCACGGAGCTCGCGTCGATCCTCGCGCAACCGCTGAAGGTTTCAGCGCCACGCGCCGTGGCGGAACTCAATGGCATCGCCCGCGGTTTGTTGGGCCCCGCATGAAGCAAAGTCTTTTCGAAAGTCGCCACAAGGCTGAATGGGCGCAATTTGCCCTTATGCTCGACAGGCTGGAACGGAACAAGGACACCTCTCGGATCGCCGGTTTTCCGAAAGACTATCGAAGACTCTGCCAGCATTTGGCCCTGGCCCGGGAGCGCGGCTACAGCAGTTTTCTGATCGACTCGTTGCAGCAACAGGTCCTGCGCGGGCACCAACAGCTTTATCAGCATCGCAGCCGATTGGGGGCCAACGCGCTTGGCTTCATCCTGGCGGATTTCCCGCGACTGGTACGTGAGCAGTGGCGTTTCGTCCTCGCCGCCAGCCTGATGTTTTTTGGCAGTCTGATCGGGTTTGCGTTGCTGGTGTATCTGTTCCCGGACCTGGTCTACAACCTGATCCCGGCCGAACAGGTCAACGAAATGCAAGGCATGTACGACCCAGTCGCCGGCCACCTAGGGCGCTCGGCGGAACGGGCGGCCAGTGAAGACTGGGTGATGTTCGGTTTCTACATCATGCACAACATCGGCATTGCCTTTCAGACCTTTGCCAGCGGTTTGCTGTTTGGCCTGGGCAGCGCGTTTTTCCTGTTCTTCAATGGTTTGATGATCGGCGCGGTGGCCGGGCACTTGACCCAGATCGGCTACGGACAAACCTTCTGGTCGTTCGTGATCGGTCACGGTGCCTTCGAACTCAGCGCCATTGCCCTGGCGGGTGCCGCCGGCCTGCAACTGGGCTGGGCGTTGATTGCACCGGGGCGATTGCCGCGCGCCGAAGCCTTGCGCGTGGCGGCGCGCAAAAGCGTGCTGCTGATTTGCGGGGTCATGCTGTTTCTGTTGATCGCGGCCTTTATCGAAGCCTACTGGTCGTCGATGACCGCGCCTTCCCCGATGACCAAGTACCTGGTCGGCGCGGCGCTATGGTTTCTGGTCGCGATGTATCTGCTGTTTGCCGGACGGACCCGCCATGCGCCTGAGTGACGCGACCGTGGTGATCCGCCCTCGAACCACCTGGGAAGCCATGGACCTGGGGGTGTTGCTGAGCCAGCGGCACCGACGCCTGCTGATGACCAGTTGGGCCATCGTGACCCTGCCGGTTTTTGCCCTGCTCACCTTGCTGCTGTGGGATTCCCCCTCCCTCGCCGCGTTCATCTTCTGGTGGCTGAAGCCCGCGTTCGAGCGCCTGCCGCTGTACATCCTGTCCAAAGCAATGTTCGGTGAAACGCCCACGCTGAAACAGGCACTGCGCCAATGGCCAAGACTGCTCAAACCACAATTGCTGGCCAGCCTGACCTGGCGACGCTTGAGCTTGAGTCGCAGTTTCCTGTTGCCGGTGGTGCAACTCGAAGGCCTGAGCGGTCAGGCACGACAACAGCGCTTGCAGGTGCTGTTGCAACGCGACGGCGGTGCGGCGCGCTGGTTGACGATCATCGGCGTGCATCTGGAAAGCGCGCTGTGGATCGGCCTGATGGTGCTGTTCTACCTGCTCCTGCCGCCACAAGTCGAACTCGACTGGAGCTGGCAGACGTTGCTGTCCGCCGCCACACAGGACTGGCGCTGGCTGGAGCACCTGACGAATGCGTTTTACGTGTTGGTGCTGGTGGTGTGGGAACCGATCTACGTGGCCTGCGGCTTCAGTCTTTATCTGAATCGACGCACGATTCTTGAAGCGTGGGACATCGAACTGGTGTTCCGCCGCCTGCGCCAACGGGTGAGCAGTGCCGCCGTCACGCTACTGCTGGCAGCTTTTCTGTTAATGCCAACCGGGCAAAACCTCTGGGCCGCCGAACCGGCCATTGCCCCCGACAGTGCACGCCTGCTGGACCAGCCACTGACCAGCCAGGCGTCCCGGGACAGCATCAAGGCGATCCTCGATCAACCGCCGTTCAAGAACAAGGAAACGGTCACGCGCTATCGTTTTGGCGAGGACAAGCCATCCGCCGAAACGTCTGACGATGGCAAAGCCCCCGAATGGCTGAAGGCCCTGTTCAAGTTGCTGGATAACCAGCGCTTCGGTGCGCTGGCGACCTTGATTGAAGTGCTGCTGTGGGGCGCCGTCATCGGTGCGATCGGTGTGTTGATCTGGCGTTACCGGGAATGGTTGCAGGCCTTCGTCAGTCGTCGACCGGCGTTGAAGGGCAAAGTCGCGCGGCCGTTACCGCAACAGGCATTCGGCCTGGACCTGAACCGCGAAACCCTGCCCCAGGACATTGCCGCCAGCGCCGAAAGCCTGTGGCAATCCAACCCTCGTGAAGCACTCGGATTGCTCTACCGCGCCTTGCTCAGCCACTTGCTGCACGATTACAACATGGCGCTGAAACCCGCTGACACCGAAGGCCAGGTGCTGGAACGCGTCGAGCAACTGCAACAACCCGCCCTGTTGGCCTTCAGCAAAAACCTGACCGGGCACTGGCAGAACATGGCCTACGGGCATCGCCTGCCACCGGCGCATTTGCAACAGGAACTGTGTGACGGCTGGCGGACCTTGTTCGGCCCCGGAGCGTCACGTTGAACCGGCGTCTATGGCTTGTAGCCGGCGTATGCATCGCGCTGCTGTTGGGCGCGCTGAGTATTTATCTGTACACCAAGGCAACGCCCTACCCGGCAGACATCGATCACGGCCCTTCGCCCGAAGCCCAGGCCAACCCTTATCTGGCCGCCGAACATTTCCTGCGCAAACAGGGCCTGACCGTCAGCCATGCCAACAGCCTCGATATCCTGCCCACGCTGGAGCCTCGGCAACGCACCCTGTTGTTGCTCGGCGACCGCTCCGGCATGACCCCGCGCCAGATCGATCAAGTGCTGAACTGGACCCGCGCCGGCGGACGTCTTCTATTCATCGCCGAGTCGTTATGGGATGAAAAACTGGGCCAGAGCAATGACCTGTTGCTCGACCGGGTGCAGCTGCATCAGTCATTGAGCAAAGACCTCAAGGACCCGCCGCCCGACATCGGCAAGGACCCCTACCCCAAACTGACCAAGCTGTACCTCGAGGACGAAGACGCGCCGGCCTACGCCACCTTCGATACCGCGTTCCATCTCGAAGACCCGAAAAATCTCGCGCAAGCCTGGGCCAACAGCGCCAAGGCCACGCACATGATGCAGCTGAACCACGGGCTCGGTTCGATCATCGTGGTCACCGACGCCGACCTGTGGAAAACCCCGGCCATCGACCAGTACGACAACGCCTGGCTGCTCTGGTACCTGACCGCAGACACGAACGTGACCCTGCTGTTCAACACCGACCACGACAGCCTGCTGACCTTGTTGCTGCGTAACTTCCCCCAGGCGCTGGTTGCCCTCGTCGCCCTGATCGGCCTTTGCCTGTGGCATGTCGGCGTGCGTCATGGGCCGTTGATCGAACCCGCCCCGAGAGCTCGTCGGCAACTCCACGAGCACCTGCGAGCCAGCGCCGATTTCATGTGGCGCCGCACCGGTCAAGACAGCCTGTTGCAAGCCTTGCAGCACGACATCCTGCGCCGGGTGCGGCGCCGTCACCCCGGTTTTGAACAACTCGGCGTCGCCGAACAATGGCTGGTGCTCGCACGCCTGAGCGGCCAACCCACACGCGCTATCAGCCAGGCCATGAGCCCGCGACCGAAGCAACGGCTTTCCAGCGTTGAATTCAGTCGTCAGGTCGCTCACCTGCAAACCTTGAGGAACGCCTTATGAGTGAACAGATCGAGCCCGGTTCACCGAGCCACGCCGCACAGCAACGCCAGCGCGCCAGTCAGCTGGCCCAAGCGGTAAGGGCTGAACTGCGAAAAGCCGTGATCGGCCAGAACACGGTGATCGACGACGTGCTCACCGCGCTGATTGCCGGCGGCCACGTGTTGCTCGAAGGGGTACCGGGGCTGGGCAAGACCTTGTTGGTGCGCGCCCTCGCCCGTTGCTTTGGCGGCGAATTCGCGCGCATCCAGTTCACCCCGGACCTGATGCCCAGCGATGTCACCGGGCACGCGGTGTACGACCTGCAGACCGAGCAATTCAAACTGCGCAAAGGCCCATTGTTTACCAACCTGCTGCTCGCCGACGAAATCAACCGCGCCCCGGCGAAAACCCAGGCGGCATTGCTTGAAGCCATGCAGGAACGGCAGGTCACCCTCGAAGGCCGGGCCCTGCCCATCGCGCAACCGTTCATGGTGCTGGCCACGCAAAACCCTATCGAACAGGAAGGGACGTATCCCCTGCCGGAAGCCGAGCTGGATCGCTTCATGCTCAAGGTGCGCATGGACTACCCCGACGCCGATCAGGAGCTGGACATGGTGCGCCAGGTCAGCCGCTCGACCCGCGCCGACATGCTTGATGTGCAACCGCTGCGCACCGTGTTGCAAGCCAAGGACGTGCTGGCACTGCAACGCATCGCCAGCGATCTGCCGCTGGATGATCAGGTCCTCGATTACGCCGTACGGCTGGCACGCACCACCCGTAGCTGGCCCGGCCTGACCCTCGGTGCCGGGCCTCGTGCCTCCATTGCGCTGGTGCGCTGCGCTCGGGCGCGCGCCTTGTTGCGCGGCGGCGAATTCGTGATTCCGGATGACATAAAGGGCTGCGCGCTGGCGGTGTTGCGCCATCGCGTACGCATCGCACCGGAGCTGGATATCGAAGGGCTGGAGGTCGATCACGTGCTGCAGCAATTGCTCGATCAAGTACCGGCGCCGCGCTTGTGAAACCCTCGCGCCTGCTGCTGATCTGGTTGGCACTGCTGCTGGCCATTGGCATCGTGCTCGGCACATTGCGGGCGCTGGACATCGCCGTTCCATCAACGCTGTTGTCGATCAACTGGGGCTTGCTGCTGGCGTTACTGGCGCTGGCGATACTCGATGCTATCCGCCTTAAACGCCAGCCCTCACCCCGGATAACCAGACAAATGCCCGGCAGCCTGGCGCTCGGCCGCTGGAGCGAAGTGCAACTGGAGGTCGAGCATGACTTCCCCCAGCCGCTGACTGTGCGGATTTTCGACCACGTACCCGACGGCCTGAGTTTCGATAACCTTCCCCTGTCCGTCGAGCTTCAACCGGACCGGCACACCCGGATCGGCTATCGCCTGCGTCCACTCAAGCGCGGTCACTTCACCTTCGAACACTGCGAAATCAACCTGCCGAGCCCAATGGGCCTGTGGTCGGACAAACGCCTGCCAAATGTGCCCGATCAAACCCGCGTGTACCCCGATTTCGCCCGCCTCTATGGCGGCCAACTGTTGGCCGTGGACAACTGGCTCAGCCAGCTCGGCGTGCGCCAGCAGCAACGACGCGGCCTGGGCCTGGAGTTTCATCAACTGCGTGAGTTTCGCGAAGGCGACAGCCTGCGCCAGATAGACTGGAAGGCCACCGCCCGCCAGCGCACGCCGATCGCGCGGGAGTACCAGGATGAACGCGACCAGCAAATCATCTTCATGCTCGACTGCGGGCGGCGCATGCGTACCCAGGACGGAGAACTGGCGCATTTCGATCACGCGCTCAATGCCTGTCTGTTACTGAGCTACATCGCCCTGCGCCAGGGTGATGCGGTGGGGCTCAGCACCTTTGCGGTCGAGCAACCGCGCTATCTCGCCCCCGTGAAAGGTGCCGGGCAACTTAACGTATTGCTCAACACCGTCTATGACCTGACCAGCACCCAGCGCAGCGCCGACTATCAAGCCGCGGCGACTCAACTGCTGGCCCGGCAAAAGCGTCGCGCGCTGGTGGTGCTGGTGACCAACCTGCGGGACGAAGACGATGAGGAACTGCTGACTGCCGTCAAACGCCTGAGCAAGCAGCATCGGGTATTGGTCACGAGCCTGCGCGAGGACGTACTCGACAGCCTGCGTCAGTCAACCGTGCAAACCTTGTCCGAAGCGCTGGTCTATTGCGGGACGGTGGACTTCTTGAATGCACGGGCCGAACTTCATGAACGGCTCAATGCCCATGGCGTACCGGTGCTGGATGCAAGCACTCATGAACTGGGCGCCGCGCTGGTGACGCGGTATCTGGAATGGAAGAAGGCCGGGGTGTTTTAGTGGCGGTACTATTTATTGCCTGTACCGACGCCATCGCGGGCAAGCCCGCTCCCACAAGGTTTTATGGCGATCACATAATGTGTGAACACCCCGAAACACTGTGGGAGCGGGCTTGCCCGCGATGGCGATTGTAAATACACCACCGTCGTCAGGCAGACGCCGGCAACGGCTGAAAACTGAAGTACTGCTTCAATGCCTCCACCAATTGCCCGTACTCCGGCGGTGCCCGTTGCAGGCTGAACCCGGCGTCGTAATGGTGGGGGGTTGCGTCTTCATGGCACCACAGGCAACAGGCCTTGAGGTCGATCACCTGCTGACAACCATCGGCCATGGGGATTTTCAGGCGCAAATCGAAATCGGCGCCGATCATCATTGGCAACTGACTAATCAGCATCAGTCCGTCTTCAGAGACATTGCCCAGAAAGCCAATCGGTTTGTCGGTGACGCTGTTGAACACTTTCAGAAAATACGGCAGTTGATGCCGCTCGATCCGGCGGTCAGTGAACATGCGCAATACGCCCAGCAAGGCCCTTAAGCAGGACCGCACTAATGCTTCGGAACGGGCCTGCCTGCCTTTATCAAACAAAGGCCAGGCAATGGGCGCGCTCTCCCCGATCCCGGTGCGACAGTCCATGAAGCCGCTGTCGCTTACTCCTGCCGATCACAGGTGTTACGTCGGTTTAGAAACCAGGCTCTAAACCGGTTTATTCGACTATAGCTCACCACCGCGGGCGGGCCAGCGGTTGAACGCAATCAGAACCGGGTCGGACGAACCACGGCGGCCGAGCTGCGCAGTGGGTAATGACCCAGCGACTGCAAGGTTTCCAGGCGGGCGCGGGCGCGGTAGGCGTACTCGCTTTGCGGGTACGAGGCCATGATGAACTGGTAGGTCTGCGCCGCATCGACAAACAGTTTTTGCCGCTCCAGGCACAATCCGCGCAGCATCGACACTTCCGGCCACACATAAGACCGTGCACGGCTGGCGCGTTCGACTTTGGACAGTTCAAGCGTCACTTGCTCGCAATTGCCACGGTCGTAAGCCTTGTAGGCATTATTCAAATGATGGTTCATCGAAAAACGGGTGCAGCCCACAACACTGAGGGCAAGGATGGCTATGAGCACGAATCGCATGGGGGTTCTCCTGTCTTGAGCTCTTTATCGACCCGTTGGCGGAAATCTTCAGGCTGCCAGTAACCAAAAGTGTTCGTTTAAAGAAAGAAGCGAATAAGTAGTGCAAACGAACAATGACTACAACCGGAGAGCATAGTAGCCTCACTCAGCGCTTGAACTCAGGAGTCTTTGCATGTCCGTCCGTCGTACCAAAATCGTCGCTACCCTTGGCCCGGCCAGTAACTCGCCGGAAGTTCTCGAACAGCTGATTCTGGCTGGCCTGGACGTCGCCCGCCTGAACTTCTCCCACGGCACCCCCGACGAGCACAAGGCTCGCGCGAAGCTGGTGCGTGACCTCGCTGCCAAGCACGGCCGCTTCGTTGCCCTGCTGGGTGACCTGCAAGGCCCGAAAATCCGTATCGCCAAATTCGCCAACAAGAAGATCGAGCTGAAGATCGGTGATCAATTCACCTTCTCCACCAGCCATCCCCTGACCGAAGGCAACCAGCAAGTGGTCGGCATCGACTACCCGGACCTGGTCAAGGACTGCGGCGTGGGCGACGAGCTGCTGCTCGACGACGGCCGCGTGGTGATGCGCGTCGATACCGCCACCGCCACCGAACTGAATTGCACCGTGACCATCGGCGGCCCGCTGTCGGACCACAAAGGCATCAACCGTCGCGGCGGTGGCCTGACTGCTCCGGCCCTGACCGAGAAAGACAAGGCCGACATCAAGCTCGCCGCAGAAATGCAGGTCGACTACCTGGCCGTGTCCTTCCCGCGTGATGCGGCCGACATGAACTACGCCCGTCAACTGCGCGACGAGGCCGGCGGCACTGCCTGGCTGGTGGCGAAGATCGAACGCGCCGAAGCCGTGGCCGACGACGAAACCCTCGATGGCCTGATCCAGGCTTCCGACGCGGTGATGGTTGCCCGTGGCGACCTGGGTGTGGAAATCGGCGACGCCGAGCTGGTGGGCATTCAGAAGAAGATCATTCTGCACGCACGCCGCCACAACAAGGCGGTGATCGTGGCGACCCAGATGATGGAGTCGATGATCCAGAACCCGATGCCGACCCGCGCCGAAGTGTCCGACGTGGCCAACGCCGTGCTCGACTACACCGACGCCGTGATGCTGTCCGCCGAATCCGCTGCCGGCCTGTATCCGCTGGAAGCCGTGCAAGCGATGGCGCGCATCTGCGTCGGCGCTGAAAAGCACCCGACCGGCAAGACCTCCAGCCACCGCATCGGCAAGGAATTCACCCGCTGCGACGAGAGCATTGCGCTGGCGACCATGTACACCGCCAACCACTTCCCGGGCGTGAAAGCGATCATCGCATTGACCGAAAGCGGCTACACCCCGCTGATCATGTCGCGCATCCGTTCTTCGGTGCCGATCTATGCGTATTCGCCGCACCGCGAAACCCAGGCGCGCGCAGCGATGTTCCGCGGCGTGTACACCATTCCGTTCGACCCGGCCTCGCTGGAGCCGCACGAAGTCAGCCAGAAGGCGATCGACGAGCTGGTCAAGCGCGGCGTCGTCGAGAAAGGCGACTGGGTCATCCTGACCAAGGGCGACAGCTACCACACCACCGGCGGCACCAACGGGATGAAAATCCTGCACGTTGGCGATCCGCAGGTCTGATTGATCGGTTGCTGAAAAAAAAAAGCCCCGCCATGTGAATGGCGGGGCTTTTTTGGTTTCTTCACGCAATCCCGCGAGCACAGAATCCAAGAAGAGTGAAATACAGACTCCCGCCCATGAATAACCCTATTATCACTTATAAAAAAGCAAGCACCTGGTACCTGTCAGATATGACAGTAGATAAATTACTTTTCGAGGATTAAAACAGTCCCCACCGAGTCAGCTTTCCGGCACACCCTTGATGATCGCAACCTTACTCGAGGCTCGCGTTCTTCAAGGAAAATCTTTGTGGATAAGGGATAAAAAACATGTGCCCTGAAAAAACTAACGTCAACAATAAACCAGGTTGTCCTGATACGTCCTTTGGCACGAAAGGGAAACTGGTGATTGAGATTCCAGGCTTTCTGGAAGTCGAGGTCAAAGGTCTCTGCCTCGATGAAACCAACGACAAAATTTACGTTGCCGCCACCGTAAGAGATGCTTCCGCACTGTTGTATTATGCGCTCATCCGACTAAATCCAGACGGCAGCTTCGATACCGAATTTGCTGACACCGGTTTTGTAACCGGTCAGTTTCGAGATGGGGTCGACTCCCGTGGAGCTTCCGTCACATTATTAGAATCTGGAAGACTGTTGCTCTCCGGCTCAATTGGTCAAGTCAGCTGCCTAGCCTGTTATGACTCGACGGGGCAGCTAAAAAAAGAGTTCGGAACAGGGGGCAAGGTAGTCCTCGACGTACTATTTCCCCCCCACTCACCAACCGCCTCGGACGAGGCATCGAATTCAGGTATGGACCGCGGTGCATTCAGCAAGGCACGCCTACTGCCCGATGGAAAAATCCTGACCACATCAATACATCGTTTTGATAACGTGCGAGTTGTCGGTTTGCTTATTCGACTCAATAGCGACGGTTCTCTGGATACCAGTTTCAATAAAACGGGTTACTTGATCGTCAGTCATCCGTTATACCTCGACACTTACACCACTCTCATGAGTGTCACCGTCCAGCCAGACGGAAAATACCTATGCTTCGGAAGCGTATGGGACTACGGCGAGCGTAAAGCGCTACTGCTACGCTGTGACGCAAATGGCAACATGGATCCCTCGATAGGACCAGATGGTTTTCGTCTTATCTCCACCGAACACCCATCAAGTAGCTCTTTGTCAGGATATAAGTTAGCCGAACAATCCGGTGGCCGAATGCTCATTATTGCCAGGACATATATACCTGATTCTGGAGTATTGACTAGCCTTACTGAGAACGGGCTTCCTGACTCGCGATTCAATGATGGCAAGCAAGTAATAACTCAGCTTGAAAGTCGCGGCCTTGGCTGGAATACCGGCGCGATTCAAGACGACGGGAATATACTTGTTGCGGGGTATAGAAGATCCGAAACATTGGACTATGACTTAGTATTGGCGCGTTTTCTGGAAACCGGACAGTTGGACCGTTCCTTCAATGGCAAAGGCTGGGTGGCTAATGGTGAGCCTGGCAAGGCAGACGAAGGCTCTGCACTGGCTCTACAAAAAGACGGCAAAATTATCGTTGCCGGGCATTCCGGTGCTGCTATCGAGAAATCCGGACTGATACTCAGGTACTTGGGTTAAAGGGCTCGGGGAAGTATATGCAGGCAAGGAAGCAACACCTTGCCTGCTTGCTTCGTGACGATGGATGGGTTTACCGGTTGATAAACCCCGACAACGCCGCAATCGCTTCCGGCGAGCGCAGCCGCTGGGTGAACAACGCGCCCTCCTCTTCAATCACCTTGCGCAGCTGCTCGCGATCCGGGGCTTTCATCAATTGCTTGCTGATGCGCACCGCTTCCGGTGGCAGCGACTCGAAACGCAGCGCCATCTCCCGCGCCTTGGCCAGCGCCGCTTCGCCACTGCCCAACGCCTCGGTCGCAATGCCCCACTCGGCAGCCTGTTCACCGCTGAAACCTTCACCGAGCAGCAACAATTCAGCCGCTTTGGCATGCCCGAGCAAACGCGGCAAGAGCAGGCTGGAACCGAACTCCGGGCAGAGCCCGAGATTGACGAAGGGCATGCGCAACCGCGCATCACGGCTGATATAGACGAGATCGCAATGCAGCAGCAGCGTCGTGCCAATCCCCACCGCCGCACCGGCCACGGCCGCGATCACCGGTTTGCGGCATTCGAGCAGAGTGAGCATGAACTGGAACACCGGGCTGTCGAGGTTGCTCGGAGGCTGTTGCAGGAAGTCGGCAATGTCGTTGCCGGCGGTAAAGCACTCGGCCGAACCGGTGATCAGCACGGCATTGATTTCGGGGTCGGTGTCCGCCTGTTCCAGCGCTTCGGCCAGATGGCTGTACATGGCGCGGGTCAGGGCGTTTTTCTTGTCGGGGCGGTTCAATCGTAGCGTCAGCAGGCCGCGTTCGCGTTCAATCTGGATGGCATCGGGCATGGAAGGTCTCGCATCTGAAAAATCAGCGCTCAACCGCGGGGCAGGAAGACGTCGGCCAGCAGTTGATTGCGCGGCAGCCCCGCCAGGTACAGTCGCCGGGCAAAGGCATCGACGCTGTCGGGGGATCCGCAGAGTAAGGCCTGGGTTTGTCGCGAAACAAGCCGCAGTTGCGCCAAAGCCGCGGGCAACTCGGTCGGTGTCCACAGCTCGATGCTGAGGTTCGGACGGCTGGCGGCCATGGCTTGCAGAGGTTTGGCCAGATAATGCTCGTCGGCGTCATGGGCAAGGTGAATGATGCGGATGACACCTTGGTGATCTTGACGAAGGGCTTCGCGCAAGACGCCGAACAACGGGCCCAATCCGGTACCGGCGGCCATCAGCCACAGCGGTCGGGTGTTCCAGTCCGGGTCGTAATGCAAGGCTCCGCCACGCAATTCGCCGAGACGGATCGGGTCGCCAATCTTCAATTGACGCGCTGTATCGCTGAATTCGCCGGGCTGGCGACAATCGAGGTGAAATTCCAGAAAACGGTCTTCTTCCGGCAGGCTGGCCAGCGAATACGGCCGCGCGACATTGCCCGCCCACAACACGAGATGCTGCCCGGCGCTGTAGCGCAACGGGCGTTGTGGCGTCAGGCGCAGACGCAAGACGTTGCCGCTCAACCAATCGACGGCGGCGACCTCGGCCGGACGGCCGTCCTGTTGCGGGTCGAAGGCATGCACCTGCAAATCCTCGATCACCTGGCACTGGCACGCCAGGCGCCAGCCTTGCTGACGCTGTTCTGCACTCAGGGCATCGGGTCGGCTGTCGCTCGGCAATCCTTGCGTACATTGCACCAGGCAGGCATGACAACTGCCGGCGCGACAGCTGTAAGGAACGGACACACCATTTTGATTCAACGCATCAAGCAGGTTGCTGCCCGGTGCCACCGACCATTGACGATTGCCGACCCGCAACTCAGGCATCGACGTTCTCCCACGCCGCCGCGCAACGATTGCGGCCGTCGCGTTTGGCGCGATAGAGCGCCTGATCGGCCCGTTGCAAGGCATCGTCGAGATCGTCACCCAATTCCAGCAGGGTCATGCCCGCCGACAGGCTGAGGTTGCCCACTTTCACGCCGATCAACTCGACGTCGGTGAAGGCAATGCGCAACCGCTCGCAACAGGAGGTCAGGCGTTCAGGGCTGCAATCGGGCAGCAGCACCACGAACTCTTCGCCGCCATAACGGGCCAGCACGTCCCCCTCACGCAAACAGGCGCTGGCCACACCGGCGAACGCTTGCAGCACTTGATCGCCGGCAGCGTGGCCGTGCACATCGTTGATGCGTTTGAAATGATCGAGGTCGATCAGCGCCAGGCCATGCACGACACCGAGTTCCATGGCGTTGAGTTCGCGGGAGGCCAGGCGCAAGAAATGTCGACGGTTGAACAGCCCGGTCAATTCGTCGGTGGCGACCAGGTCTTCGAGCTGGCGCATCATTCCGCGCAGGGTGTCCTGATGCGCCTGCAAGGCGAAGCGGCGCTGCCGCATCCGCAAGCGGGAGGCCTGGACGTATCGGGCGTAAAGCTCCAGCCAGACCAGCACGATAAACAGCACGCACACCTGCAACGCGGCCAGCGCCGGGTCGGCCAGCTGGAAGTGGTAGCCCTCCCACAGCGTGATCGCGCTGAAACTGAAAAACACCAGCAACGCGCACCGCACAAAGGCACGACGCGACAGATGAAACAGGCCGAACAGCAGAATCAGCACGTAGAACACCAGAAACGCGCCGCGTGCCTCATCCAGGTTGGCAATCAGCCAGGTTTGCCAACCCAGCCCCAGCAACACTTGCGCTTCGGTCAGGCTGGGGTCGGAAAATCGCAGATTCCAGCCGCTGTAAAACACCGCGAACAACGTCGCCTGGCTGATGACCACCAGCGCACTGCCGACGGCCACGTTAGCCAGGGATTCATCGTAATGGCCGGTGAAAAACGCCAGCCACAGCAGCAACAGGGCCAGGGCGTAGGTGCCGGCTGCGAGGGCAAAACGTTTGAGCAAAAGGCGCTGGATGGCGTTATGGGTCAATCGTTGACTCACCGTGCGAAAGGAGGCTGACCGAGTGTCCTACTCTACAGACCGAATGCCACTTTAGTGGCGTGTCTGACAAATGACCATTCAATTTTCAACGCGTAAAAATGGCGTCAATGCGATGACCCCGATGAACCGATTTCCTGTGATGAGGGGATTTATCTGTGATGAAGAGATTTCTCTGTCACAGGGGATTTATCTGTGGCGAGGGGATTTATCCCCGTTGGGTGGCGAAGCCGCCCCGAAACTTGCACCTCGGTGCGGCAGGTACACCGCGTGAGTCGGATCAGGCGACTGCTACGCAGTCGAACGGGGATAAATCCCCTCGCCACAGATAAATCCCCTCGCCACAAGATTGACTGCCGGCGCGTGTGCCCGCCTGCGAGGCGCGTTATACTGCCGCGCCTTTTTAGCGTCGCGCCAGCATGCCCGGCGTGCCTTGAAAGGTGCTTGCAACCGACCGATGCACCCAAGCTGCAAGCACCTTATTGAATGTTCCCGTCTTTTAGAGGAGCGCGACTCATGACCGTGATCAAGCAAGACGACCTGATTCAGAGCGTTGCCGACGCCCTGCAGTTCATTTCCTATTACCACCCCGTTGACTTCATCCAGGCGATGCACGAGGCCTACCTGCGCGAAGAATCGCCGGCAGCCCGCGATTCGATGGCGCAGATCCTGATCAACTCGCGCATGTGCGCCACCGGCCACCGCCCGATCTGCCAGGACACCGGCATCGTCACCGTGTTCGTTCGCGTGGGCATGGACGTACGTTGGGATGGCGCCACCATGGGCCTGGACGACATGATCAACGAAGGCGTGCGCCGGGCTTACAACCTGCCGGAAAACGTCCTGCGTGCCTCGATCCTCGCCGACCCGGCGGGCGCTCGTAAAAACACCAAGGACAACACCCCGGCCGTTATCCACTACTCCATCGTTCCGGGTAACACCGTGGAAGTGGAGGTGGCAGCCAAGGGCGGCGGTTCCGAGAACAAGTCGAAGATGGCCATGCTCAACCCGTCCGACTCGATCGTCGACTGGGTGCTGAAGACCGTTCCGACCATGGGCGCCGGCTGGTGCCCACCGGGCATGCTCGGCATCGGCATAGGCGGCACCGCCGAGAAAGCCGCGGTCATGGCCAAGGAAGTGTTGATGGAATCCATCGACATCCACGAGCTGAAAAAGCGCGGCCCGTCCAACCGTATCGAAGAGATGCGCCTGGAGCTGTTCGAGAAGGTCAACCAGCTGGGCATCGGTGCCCAGGGCCTCGGTGGCCTGACCACCGTGCTCGACGTGAAGATCATGGATTACCCGACCCACGCCGCTTCGTTGCCGGTGTGCATGATCCCGAACTGCGCCGCCACCCGTCACGCCCACTTCGTGCTCGACGGTTCCGGCCCGGCCTCGCTGGAAGCGCCACCGCTGGACGCCTACCCGGAAATCGTCTGGGAAGCCGGTCCGTCGGCCCGTCGCGTCAACCTCGACACCCTGACCCCGGAAGACGTGCAGAGCTGGAAGCCGGGCGAAACCGTCCTGCTCAACGGCAAGATGCTCACCGGTCGCGACGCCGCGCACAAGCGCATGGTCGAGATGCTGAACAAGGGTGAAACCCTGCCGGTCGACCTGAAAGGTCGCTTCATCTATTACGTCGGCCCGGTTGATCCGGTACGCGAAGAAGTGGTTGGCCCTGCCGGTCCGACCACTGCCACGCGGATGGACAAGTTCACCCGTCAGATCCTTGAGCAAACCGGCCTGCTGGGCATGATCGGCAAATCCGAACGCGGCCCGACCGCGATCGACGCGATCAAGGACCACAAGGCCGTCTACCTGATGGCAGTGGGCGGCGCGGCTTACCTGGTGGCGCAAGCGATCAAGAAATCCCGCGTGGTGGCGTTTGCCGAACTGGGCATGGAAGCGATCTACGAGTTCGACGTGAAAGACATGCCAGTGACTGTTGCGGTTGACAGTAAGGGTGAGTCGGTACACATCACCGGTCCTGCCATCTGGCAGAAAAAGATCAGTGAAAGCCTGGCGGTGGAAGTGCAGTAAGCGCGACGTGCCAGAGTGAGAGACCGGTCTGTTGGCAACAACAGGCCGGTTTTTTTTGCTTGATAAAAAGTAATCAACAGATTGGAAAATCTATTTACTCGTTCTAAAACCTGGCTGTGACCTGTCATATCTGACAGGTCACAGCTGTTGCCTCACCTGATAAGTTGAACCTGTTCGCCGCTTTATCTCACCAGTGATACGTTGTCGGTACGTCGAAGGGGAAAATTCGTTGGTCCCTGATATCCACTCCCATACGCCAGCGCTGAGTGCTAATGACGGTCGTGGCCTAACGGTGCGGCAAGTGGCGTATCTGCGCACGGTTGTAGCCGACAAAGTCGCTGCGCGCATCGTCACTCAGCAATATGACGCCGCCGGGCGATTGGTGACTCAACGCGACCCTCGACTCCTCTCACCGGCCACCCGGCCGAACCAGACAACGTTTTACAGCCTGTCGGGTGCGGCATTGTTGACAGAAAACGTCGATGCGGGATGGCGCTTGAGCCTGGCAGGCGAAACCGGGCAAGTTCATGAACATTGGGATGGCCGAGGCAGCCACTGGCAGAACGAGTACGACAAACTGCGTCGGCCGACCGCCATCCATCAACAAACCCCGGGCATGGATGTACGCAGTGTCGAACGGCTGATGTATGCCGACAATACGATCGAGTTTGCCAACCGCAACCAATGCGGCAGCTTGATCCGCCACGATGATCCGGCCGGTACGCTGTGGTATGAGCAAACCGCCCTGAACGGTGGATTGATCCGCCAAACCCGGCGTTTGCTGCCAAATGCGACGGACCTGTCCGCCAACTGGCCCGAGGCTGAAGCTGACCGCGATCCATTACTGCAACCTGGGCCGGGGTACACCAGCACATCTCTTTACAGTGCGTCAGGGGAAGTGATCGAACTGACAGACGCCGGTGGTCACCGACAACAATTCAAGTTCGATCGTGCCGGGCAATTGCAATGCATTGACCTGACGCTTAATTCTCAAGAACCGCAACCGCTGTTGAAGGCTGCTCATTACAACGCCGAAGGCCAGTTGCTGACACAGATCACCGGCAACGATGTCACCAGTAATAGCACCTATGAGGCGTCGACTGGCCGGTTGGAACGCTTGACCACCATCACTTCAAAACGCGAGCGGCTCCAGGAGTTGAGTTACGAGTATGACCCGGTCGGCAACATTGTCCGAATGGTGGACCACACCCAGCCCGACAGTTATTTCGCCAACCAGCGTGTGGCAGCAGAAAACACGTACACCTACGACAGCCTCTCCCAACTCACCTGCGCCACGGGTCGCGAAAAGGCGGGCGCGGGCCGGACACCAGGGTTGCCGGAGTTGATGATCCCCAGCCCCATCGATCCTGCCCGGTTGCTCAACTACACCGAGTATTACGAGTACGACGCAGGTGGCAATCGGACCGAACTTCGTCATGAGAGTGACCGAAACCCATTCACTCATTCAATGCGTGTCGATCCGCAAAGCAACCGCGCGTTGCCGTGGAATGAAGGGGAAGACGAACCCGACTTCAAGCGCTACTTCGACGCGAACGGCAACCTGCAACGCCTGATCCCCGGTGCGCAGCCGATGACCTGGGATGCGCGTAATCAGTTGCAAAGCGTAATCACCGTACGCCGCTCGACAGCGGCCGATGACGGTGAGTGGTTTCGCTACAACGCGGGCGGTGAACGGGTCGTAAAATTCAGCACCCGACAAGCTCGAGCCGTCACACACCAGCGTGTCGTCCATTACTTGCCCGGACTGGAAGTGCGCAGAATCGATGACGATGAAGAACTTCAGGTCATCTGCGTTCCACTGGCTCGTGGCAGCGTGCGGTGCCTGCATTGGGTCAAGGGCAAACCTGACGATATCGAGGCTGATCAACTACGTTACAGCGTCGACGATCATTTGGGGTCTTGCAGTCTGGAAGTGGATAAAAACGCGGGGGTGATCAGCCATGAAGGCTACTACCCATTTGGCGGTACAGCCTGGTGGGCGGCTCGTTCGCGTGTTGAGGCTGATTTCAAGACCGTTCGGTATTCGGGCAAGGAACGGGATACAAGCGGGCTTTATTACTATGGTGCCCGGTACTATGCAGGGTGGCTTGGACGATGGATTAATCCGGATCCGGCGGGAAGTATAGACGGGCTTAATCGCTATAAAATGGTGGGTAACAATCCCATTGTGTATAGAGATCCAAACGGAATGGATAAAAAACCAATCAATCAGGATATCCATATGATATGGATTGGCGAAGCACCAGAAAAATTAGCAGCACACGTAGCAAACATTAATAACACTGCCGAACAGGCCAGTGGTTACAAAGTGCACTTATATCTGGAAACAGCCACCAAAGACAAATACGCCTCAACACTGGAAAAATTGAAAATTCACGAAATAGTCTATTTAAGAGACAGTGAGATTTTCCGCGACTTTCAAAAAACCGAAGTCGCGACCTTATACAATGATTTCAGATTGGGAGACCCGAAAAACCTCGCTTATGTAGCAGACGTTTTAAAACCGTTCATCGTGTATAAGCTCGGTGGAATGTACTCCGATGTCGACGATGTCTATCACCACGACGATCGAACAGATGAGGGAGCGCAGTTAGGCAATACATCATTAATGGCAGAGCCTGACGAAATTGTTACACATGAGCCTGTGCACGTGTCTTGGGAAGGGGCTGTTTCTGATCCCTTGATCCCCAACAGCTCGTTCGCTGCTCATGCCGGAAACCCGATTTTAAAGGATATAATGAATGAAATGACTCTACGGTATACAAAAAATGTCGGCTCAGGAGAGTTCTCCAAAAACGGTGGATATATCGGACAGGCAATACTGGAGAAAAACCCCAATGGCAGACCAAAAATAATGGGCAACATGGTAGGGCCTCTAGTATATACAGACGTCATTGCGCGTCATGATGACCAGATAGCGGAAATGTTCAAACTTGACAAAAAGATAAAATCTTACGAAGAAAAAGCCCCCATGGGTTTTTATGCCAAAATGACAACAAAAATGCCACTTGGCCGATACATTCAACTTGGCAACGCTAACTCTTGGAAATAACCGTCGTTTATAACTGCGCAGCGGAAAACTCAGGGATAACGTGAGCGACTTATCATTGGATTTACAGTTCGCACTCACCGCTCATGCTATGGTGCACTCCTTATTTTTGCCTGTTCCCACAGCATGCTGCCGACTTCCCGATCCCTGCGCCTGACGCTGTACACCTTTCTCATCCTCGCCGGTGCAGCCCTCGCCGCCACCCTGGCCATGCGTCACGCCGAGCGTCAGGCCCTGGTGGAAGACGCGGCCCGCGCCAATCAGCAACTGGGCCTGTACGCCACGTCCCTGCACACCCTGATCGAACGCTACCGCGCCCTGCCCGCCGTGCTGGCGCTGGACCCGGAGCTGCGTTCGGCGCTCAAAGGGCCGGTGACGCCCGAACAGCAGGACGCGCTGAACCGCAAACTGGAGAAGATCAACGGTGCGGCCGAGTCCTCGACCCTGGAACTGCTCGATCACACCGGCCTCGCCGTAGCGGCGAGCAACTGGCGTTTGCCCAGCAGTTACGTCGGTCACAACTACGGTTTTCGTCCTTACTTCAGCCAGACCCGAACCCAGGGCACCGGGCGCTTTTATGCGGTGGGCGTGACCAGCGGGATTCCCGGTTACTTCCTGTCCAGCGCCGTCACGGGCGACGACGGGCAGTTTCTCGGCGCGATGGTAGTGAAGCTCGAATTTCCGGAACTGGAACGCGAATGGCGTCAGGGCAGCGATACGCTGCTGGTCAGCGATGCACGCGGAATCATCTTCATCGCCAACCAGCCAGGCTGGCGCTATCGCTTGTTGAAGCCGCTGAACGACAGCGATCACGCCGAACTCAAGGCCACCCGCCAATACGACAAGCAACCGCTGACGCTGCTGGACTATCAATCGCTGCGCCGCTTCGACGATAACAGCGAGCTGGCGCGGGTCAATGGCCCGGACGGCAAAACAGATTACCTGTGGGAATCCTTGCCGCTGGCCACCGAAGGCTGGACCCTGCACCTGCTGCGCCGCCCGCAGGTCGCCTTCGAAGACAGTCGCAACGCCGCGCTTGCCGCTGCCGGCCTGTGGCTGACGCTGGTGTTTCTGCTGCTGTTCCTCAATCAGCGCTGGCGTCTGGCAAAAATGCGCCAGCGCAGTCGCGAAGAACTCGAACAACTGGTGGAAGAGCGCACCCGCGACCTGCGCACCGCCCAGGACGGTCTGGTGCAATCGGCCAAACTCGCGGCCCTCGGCCAGATGTCGGCGGCGCTTGCCCATGAAATCAATCAACCGCTGACCGCACAACGCATGCAACTGGCGACCTTGCGCCTGCTGCTCGATCACGGCCGGGTCGACGACGCCTACAAGGCGCTCAAACCGGTGGATGACATGCTGACGCGCATGGCCGCCCTCACCGGCCACCTGAAAACCTTCGCCCGTAAAAGCCCCAGCGGCTTGCGCGAACGTCTGGACCTGGCGGCGGTGGTGGACCAATCGCTGGAGCTGCTCGACACGCGCCTGCGCGATGAACAGGTCAGCACAGTGCTGCACCTGACACGCCCGGCGTGGGTGCGCGGCGATGCGATTCGACTGGAGCAGGTGCTGATCAATCTGCTGCGCAATGCGCTGGATGCGATGCAGGATAAACCCTGCAAACGTCTGGAGATCCGCCTCGAAGCCGACGAACAACTGTGGCGCCTGAGCGTCATCGACAACGGCAGTGGCATCGCCGAGGAGAACCTGTCGAAGGTCTTTGATCCGTTTTTCACCACCAAACCGGTGGGCGATGGCCTGGGCATCGGTCTGGCCGTATCCTTTGCCATCGTTCACGAATCGGGCGGACGCCTGAGCGCCGATAATCACGACAACGGCGCGGTGTTCACACTCACCCTGCCCATCGACCCGGAGGCTCATGGCCCATGCTGAATTCAGTGATGGTGGTCGACGACGAAAGCAGCATCCGCAGCGCCGTCGAACAGTGGCTGAGCCTGTCGGGTTTCGAGGTGCAGTTGTTCAGCCGCGCCGATGAGTGCCTGGCACAGTTACCGAAGCATTTCCCCGGTGTGATCCTCAGCGACGTGCGCATGCCCGGCATGACCGGGCTGGAACTGCTGGCCGAAGTTCAGCGCCGCGATGCCGACTTGCCGGTGATCCTGCTGACCGGCCATGGCGATGTACCGATGGCCGTCGATGCGATGCGCGATGGCGCCTACGACTTTCTCGAAAAACCTTTCAGCCCGGAAACCCTGCTCGGCAGTCTGCGTCGCGCGCTGGACAAGCGCCGGCTGGTGCTGGAAAACCGCGCCTTGCATGAGCAGGCCGACAACCGCGCCAAACTCGACGCGACCTTGCTTGGCGTGTCCCGTGGTTTGCAGACGCTGCGTCGACAAGTGCTGGACCTGGCAGCGTTGCCGGTCAACGTATTGATCCGCGGCGAAACCGGCAGCGGCAAGGAGCTGGTTGCCCGTTGCCTGCATGACTTCGGGCCGCGCGCCGGCAAGCCGTTTGTCGCGCTCAATTGCGCGGCGATTCCCGAGCAGTTGTTCGAGGCCGAGCTGTTCGGTCACGAGAGCGGCGCGTTCACCGGCGCTCAGGGCAAGCGCATCGGCAAGCTTGAATACGCCGATGGCGGCACGCTGTTTCTCGATGAAATCGAAAGCATGCCGCTGGCCCAGCAGGTGAAATTGCTGCGGGTATTGCAGGAGCAAAAGCTGGAGCGGCTGGGTTCCAATCAGAGCATTCACGTGGACTTGCGGATCATCGCTGCGACCAAACCGGACTTGCTGGATGAAGCGCGGGCCGGGCGGTTTCGCGAGGATCTCGCCTATCGGCTGAACGTCGCCGAGTTGCGGTTACCGCCATTGCGAGAGCGGCGTGAAGACATTCCGCTGTTGTTCGAGTCGTTTGCGCAGAATGCAGCCGAGCGCCTGGGGCGCACATTCCCACCCTTGAGCGGCCCGCAGTTGAGCCATTTGCTGAGCCATGACTGGCCGGGCAATGTGCGCGAACTGGCGAACGTCGCCGAGCGGCAGGTGTTGGGGCTGGGCGAGCCGGAACCAATGGGCATCGATCCCGGGCAGTCGCTGGCGGCGCAAGCGGAAGCGTTCGAAGCGCATTGCCTGCGCGCGGCGTTGACGCGGCACAAGGGCGATGTGAAAGCGGTGCTGGAAGAGCTGCAGCTGCCGCGTCGCACGTTCAATGAAAAGATGCAGCGGCATGGGTTGACGCGGGAGATGTTTTTGTAGTGTTTGGACGGGCCCCTTCGCGGGCAAGCCTCGCTCCTACAGGATTTGTGTCGTTTCCAATAATTCCGGGCGACTCGAAACCTGTAGGAGCGAGGCTCGCCCGCGAAGGGGCCGGTACAAACAATACAAACCCACAAGCCAGATAAGCGATTTTCCGCTCACACTCAACTTCCAATAAGCGGATTTCCGCTCAAAAAATCCTCCACCCCCCTCTAAACCGGCCCTCCCCCCGTTGGCACAGGTCCTGCTATAGCCCCAGCAGGCTGCGTTTCAACGCGCTCCACAAAAACAATTAAACGAAGGATCCTTCAATGGATAACTCCAACGCCCTGCCCCTTGGGTCGGCTGCCGTGCCGGCCAAAGAAAGAACCACTGCCAGTCGCATCAAATCGATTTTCAGCGGCTCCGTCGGCAACATGGTCGAGTGGTACGACTGGTACGTCTACGCCGCCTTCTCCCTGTACTTCGCCAAAGCGTTTTTCCCCAAAGGCGACACCACCGCACAACTGCTTAACACCGCCGCGATCTTCGCCGTGGGCTTCCTGATGCGCCCGATCGGTGGCTGGCTGATGGGACTCTACGCCGACAAGGCCGGTCGCAAGAAAGCGCTCATGGCTTCGGTGTACCTGATGTGTTTCGGCTCGCTGGTGATCGCCCTGAGCCCGGGGTATGAAACCATTGGCATCGGCGCGCCGATCCTGCTGATCTTCGCTCGTCTGCTGCAAGGCCTGTCGGTCGGTGGCGAGTACGGCACCTCGGCCACCTACCTCAGCGAGATGGCGACCAAGGACCGTCGCGGCTTCTTCTCCAGCTTCCAGTACGTGACCCTGATCTCCGGCCAGCTCATCGCTCTGGGCGTGCTGATCGTGCTGCAAAACTTCCTGACCACCGAAGAGCTGTATGCCTGGGGTTGGCGCATCCCGTTCGCCATCGGCGCACTGTGTGCCGTGGTCGCGCTGTACCTGCGTCGTGGCATGGAAGAGACCGAGTCGTTCACCAAGGTCAAGAAAGAGAAAAAAGAAAGCGCGATGCGCACCTTGATGCGCCATCCGAAGGAACTGATGACCGTGGTCGGCCTGACCATGGGCGGCACCCTGGCGTTCTACACCTACACCACGTACATGCAGAAATACCTGGTGAACACCGTCGGCATGAGCATCTCCGACTCCACCACCATTTCCGCTGCCACGCTGTTCCTGTTCATGTGCCTGCAACCGATCATCGGCGGCTTGTCGGATAAAGTCGGCCGTCGGCCGATCCTGATTGCCTTCGGCATCCTCGGCACGCTGTTCACCGTGCCGATCCTGACCACCCTGCACACCATCCAGAGCTGGTGGGGCGCGTTCTTCCTGATCATGGCGGCGCTGATCATCGTCAGCGGCTACACCTCGATCAACGCGGTGGTGAAAGCCGAGCTGTTCCCGACCGAAATCCGCGCACTGGGCGTGGGCTTGCCGTATGCACTGACCGTGTCGATCTTCGGCGGCACCGCTGAATACATCGCGCTGTGGTTCAAGAGCATTGGCATGGAAACCGGTTACTACTGGTATGTCACCGCGTGCATTGCCGTGTCGTTGCTGGTGTACATCACCATGAAAGACACCCGCAAGCATTCGCGGATCGAAACGGACTGAGTCCGCCAGCGGCACAAAAAAAAGGGGCAGACCTTAGCGGGTCTGCCCCTTTTTCGTTGCATCAACGCAGCCCCCTGTGGGAGCGGGCTTGCTCGCGAAGGCGGTGTATCAGTCAGCCAATTTGTTAAATGTGAAGCCGCTTTCGCGAGCAAGCCCGCTCCCACATTTGGACCGCATCGCTGGAAATTATCTGTTCGTCCCAGCACTATGAGCGCCCACGAATAAAGCTTCTGGAACCCGCGCCCATGCCCGACGACATCCACTACTACGAACCCGCCAACGGCCACGGCCTGCCGCATGACCCGTTCAACGCGATCGTCGGCCCACGCCCCATCGGCTGGATTTCTTCGCAGGACGCCAACGGCCGCCTGAACCTGGCGCCGTACAGTTTCTTCAACGCGTTCAACTACATTCCGCCGATCATCGGGTTTTCCAGCGTCGGGCGCAAAGACAGCCTGAACAACATCGAGCAGACCGGCGAGTTCGCCTGGAACCTGGCGACCCGGCCACTGGCCGAGCAGATGAACCAGAGCTGCGCGATGGTCGGCCCGGACGTCAACGAGTTCGAGTTGTCCGGGTTGACGCCCGTCGCCTCGAAAGTCATCCAGGTGCCACGGGTTGCCGAAAGCCCGGTGTCCTTCGAGTGCAAGGTCACGCAGATCATCCAGTTGCAGCGGAACGACGGCAATGTAGTGCCGAGCTGGCTGATTCTCGGCGAAGTGGTGGCCGTGCACATTGCCAAATGGCTGCTGAAGGACGGCGTATACGACACCGCCGCGGCAGAACCGATTCTGCGCGGCGGCGGGCCAGCGGATTATTTCCAGCTGGGGCCTGAGGCATTGTTCAAGATGTTTCGCCCGGGGGCGGTCAAGTAATTACCAGATCAACTCGCCGTCTTCATTGACGCCCTTGAGGTGTGTCAACTGTAGCGCGGCGGCTTCATCGGCCTCGCGGGCAGTTTTGAAGGTTTGTTCTTCGAGCAGCTTATGAAAGCGCGGCGCACCTGAGCCGCCAATGGCTTTGGTAGCGATTGCGGCGTGATAACCACCCTCGCGGGGGACTACGGCGGATACGGCTTCGAAGGTTTCAAAGGCTTTGCGTGCCATGTCGCGGATCCTGGCTGATGGAAGTCGAGCCATTAAACCCTCAACCCGCCATTTTGTGTACCCAGGACTGTGTCTGGCCCAGCGCCTGGACCGCCGATACCTCTTTGAAAGTATGAAAATCGAGGCTGTTGACCACCAGTTCCTGCACCAGCTCGGCGAAAACCTCCATGGCCGGGGTGCTGAAGTAAGCGGTCATGGCTTGCTGATGGGTCCAGAAACCGGACACCAGCCACAACTCCGGATCGCACTGCGAATGCTGCAGCGAAAAACTCAGGCAGCCAGGCGCGGTGCGCGATGGCTCGATCAAGGCGCTGAGGCGCGCACCGAGTTCTGCCGAACGCCCGGCACGGGCGCGGACAAAGGCCATATGACTGACGGGGATCTGCGTAGACATGTTCAACCCTCCCAAGTACTCGAGTGGCAGCCGTGGGACGGGCTGCGACAGGATCCAAGGTTAAGCGCCCGCACGCTTACCCGTTAGTCAATTCCTGCCGGCTTGTTGCACAATCCTGCGAGGCTGTCTTCAGCACCTGTAACAATGTGTAAAACCTGTCACGGGGCTGAAACACGAGGTTCGAGCAAGTTTTCCCTGCGCTAAACAGTCAGAGCCACCCGCCCCTGCAACCCGGTGCAGAATCAGGCAAGCTTTTCGCAGGATGTGTCTACCGCTGCGCCTTGCACAAATTTAAGCTCAGCTCATTCCCACTGCTTCGCCGAGGATGCCCTGCATGTCGTCGCTCGATCACTTTCAAGCCCCGCTGGACGCCGACATGGAGAAACAGCGCGCGGAACTGGCGGCCATCATCCGTCGCAACACAACGGAGGATGGCAATTATGCGACTGCTGTCGGCTCGCTGTTCCTGGGCAAGCACAGCAAGTCCCATGACTTCGCCCCGGTGCTGGCGCAACCGGCGTTGTGCATCATGGCGCAGGGGCGCAAAGAGGTCAGGCTGGCCGACGAATTCTTCAATTACGATCCGCTGAATTACCTGGTGGTGTCGGTCTCCATGCCCCTGAGCGGACGGATCGTGAACGTCACGTCTGAAGAACCGATCCTCTCGGTACGGCTGGACATCGACCCGGCGGAAATCACCGCGCTGATTGCCGACGCCGGCCCGCTCGGCGTACCGACCCGCCCTACCGGTCGCGGCTTGTATGTCGAACGGATCGACACGGCGATGCTCGACGCAGTGCTGCGCCTGGCGCGACTGCTCGACACACCGAAAGACATCGCCATGCTCGCGCCGCTGATTCGTCGGGAGATTCTCTATCGGCTGTTGCGCAGTCAGCAGGGTTATCGGCTGTATGAAATTGCCATCGCCAACAGCCAGAGCCATCGCATCAGCCAGGCGATCAAATGGCTCAACGGCAATTACGAGCAGCCGCTGCGTATCGATGATTTGGCCAAGGAAGTGAATTTAAGCGTGTCGACGCTGCATCACCGGTTCAAGGCCATGACGGCGATGAGTCCGTTGCAGTATCAGAAGCAGTTGCGCTTGCAGGAAGCGCGGCGGTTGATGCTGGCCGAAGGGCTGGAAGCGTCGGCGGCGGGGTATCGCGTCGGGTATGAAAGCCCTTCGCAGTTCAGCCGGGAGTACAGCCGGTTGTTCGGGGCGCCGCCGCTCCGGGATTTGGCGCGGTTGCGGTTGACGGTCTAGCTGAGATTTATAGTGTTTGTGCCGGCCTCTTCGCGAGCAAGCCCGCTCCCACAGGGAATATCAGTAATCACAAAAGGGTGTGAACACCGACGAACCCTGTGAGAGCGGGCTTGCTCGCGAAGAGGCCAGTGAAAGCAACCTACCTCTAAAATCAGGCACCCAGTACGCGGCAAGCCTCAGCCGGCAAAGTCACCGACACCGGATTCCCGATGCTCAACCCAAACCCCTGACACGGTGTGCTCAACGCCGTAAACGACACGCCCGAACACTCCACGGTCGTCTCGATCGTCGCACCGATATCCCGCACGAACGTCACCTTGCCCAGCAAGCGGTTCCCCGCCGTTGCCTGCGGATGCGACAGTTGCAGGTCTTCAGGGCGGATCAGCATTTTCACCTTCTCGCCGACCACGATGCTGCTGCAGATCGGCACTTCCAACGCATCACCGCCGGGCAAGCCCACCTTGCCGTTGCCCAGCGCCGTGGCCGGGAAGATGTTGCCCGAGCCGATGAAGTCCGCGACGAATTCGTTGGCCGGATGACGATAAATCTCGATCGGCGTGCCGACCTGCTGCACGCGATGCTCACCCAGCACCACGACGATATCGGCCATGGTCATCGCTTCACGCTGATCGTGGGTCACCATGATAGTGGTGATGTTCAGGCGCTGTTGCAGCTGGCGAATTTCCACCTGCATCGACTCGCGCAGCTTGGCGTCCAGCGCCGACAGCGGTTCATCCAGCAGGAGGATTTTCGGGTGGTTGGCAATCGCCCGGGCAATCGCCACGCGCTGGCGTTGGCCGCCCGACAGTTTCGCCACCGGGCGATCGATCATTTCCTTTAACTGGATCAGTTCCAGCAACTCCACCACCCGCGCCTGCTGATCAGCCTTGCTGACCCCGCGCAGTTTCAGCGGATAAGCGATGTTCTCCCCCACGGTCATGTGCGGGAACAGCGCCAGGGATTGAAACACCATGCCGAAATTGCGCTGATGCGCCGGCGTGTGGCCGATGTCTTCGCCGTCCAGGCGAATCTCGCCGCCGGTCAGGGTTTCGAGCCCGGCGATCATCCGCAGCAAGGTAGTTTTGCCGCAGCCCGAAGGGCCGAGGAAACACACCAGTTTGCCTTCGGGCAAATGCAGGTTCACATCCTTTACCGCGCAGGCCGAGCCGTAATGTTTCTCGACGTTTTCCAGAATCAGACCAGACATATGAATCACCTCAAGAATCAGAACGAAACGCCACCTTCACCGACCAGCTTCTCCAGCGCCCAGATCAGGACGAAGTCGATCAGCACGATCAGCACGGCAAACGAAAATACAGTGGGGTCGAGCGACGACACGGTGCGGCTGTACATCCAGATCGGCACGGTCATCACGTCGATGGTGTAGAGGAAGTAGGTCACGGTGAATTCGTTGAACGAAACGATGAACGCCAGCAGCATCCCCGCCAGAATCCCCGATTTCATCAACGGCACCACCACATCGACAATCGCCCGCAGGGGTGAGGCGCCGAGCATTTGCGCGGCCTCTTCGACTTCGCTGCCGATGGAGAGCATCGCCGCGGTGCAGTTTTTCACCACGAAGGGCAGCGCCAGGATCACATGGGCGATCACCAGCCGCGAGGTGGTCATCTGGAATGGCAGGCTGTCGAACACCAGCAGCAACGCCAGGCCCAACACCACCATCGGAAACACCAGCGGCAGCGACATCAGTTGCAACGCCACGGCTTTGCCGCGGAACTCGCAACGGGTCAGTGCGTAAGCCGCCGGCACCGCGATGATCGTGGCGAAGACCATGGTCAGGCACGCGACCATCAGGCTGGTGGTCATGGCTTTGCCCAGGCTCAGCACATCGCTGGAATCCGGCGACACGAAGGTGTGCCAGGCGGCCTTGTACCATTGCAGGCTGTAGCTGCTCGGCGGGAAATCGAGGTTCGACGCACCGCTGAACGACATCACAATCATGGTCAGGATCGGCAACACCGCCAGCAGCAGGATGAAGCCCGAGAGGATGCCAGCGAATTTGCCGGTCTCACCGGGCAGCAGGCCATAACGCTTTTTGGTCAATGTGCTCATTGGGAAGCCTCCAGCATGCGCCGACGACGGCCAGTGAAGAATTCGGACAAGGTCATGATCGCGAGCGTGGTGACGATCAGCACCACACCGGCGGCGGACGCGGCGGGCCAGTTCATCAGCGGGGCGATCTGGTCATGCACCATCACCGCCAGCATCGGCACGCGCCGACCACCGAGCAGCAAAGGCACCACGAAACTGCTGGCGTTGTAGGCGAATACCAACGTCGCGCCGGTAATGATCCCCGGCAAACTCATCGGCAACACCACCTGACGAAACACCTGCAAGCGACTGGCGCCCAGGGTGGCTGCAGCCTCTTCGTACGTACGGGCGACGCCGCGCATGGCGCTGGCAATCGGCAACACGGCCAACGGGAACGCGGTTTGCACCAGGCCCATCAACACGCCGTTCTGGTTGTACAGCAGCATGATCGGTCGCTTGATCAGGCCCAGGCCCATCAGTGCCTGATTGAGCATGCCGCCCGGACCGAGAATCACCAGCCAGCCATAGCTTTGCAGCAGCAGGTTGACCAGCAAAGGCAACAGCACGGCGGCGAGGAAGATTCGGCGCACGAACGGTGAAGTCAGGCGCGACATGGTGTACGCCACCGGGATCGCCAGAACCACGGCAATCACTGCGCTGATCAAGGCCAGGCGCAGGGTCAGCAGCAAGGATTTGAGGTAGTACGGTTCCAGCAACTGGGCGTAGCTGGCCAGGCTGAACCCGGTCCATTCCGCGCCTTTGGTGCCCACGCTCATGCGCAGTACCAGCAGGCTGGCGGCGATCAGCACGCCCAGAAACAGCATCGACGGCGAGAGGAAAAACCAGGCGCGGGTCGTCGGCGAAACACCCCGATGGGCGCGCGCCGGAGCGGTAACGACCGGATGAGTCAGAGGTTGGTGTTCCATAGCAAGGGTCTCGTCAATGGAAAGCAGCTGGCAAACACAAGACTTCAGGCCACTTCGACACCTGTGGGAGCGGGCTTGCCCGCGATAGCGATCTGTCAGTCACATCATTGTCGACAGGGAGGCCGTCATCGCGGGCAAGCCCGCTCCCACAGGTTTTTGCAGTGTCTGGAAGGCCTATATCAGGAAGAAAAGATTTCCGTGTAGCGACGAATCCATTGGTCATGCACGGAGGCCAGGAAGGCGTTGTCGTGCATGATCGCCTTCTCGGCAATCTGCTCCGGCGTGAGGATGTACGGGCTCTTGCGCGCTTCGGCGGAGATGATCGCCTTGGCGTTGACCGGGCCGTTGTAGATGTCCTCAGCCATCTTGCCCTGCACCAGCGGGTCCAGAGAGTGGTTGATGAACGCGTACGCGAGGTCGATATCGCCAGGACGGCTCTTCGGCATCACCGAGAGCATCAGGTCGGTGTAGAAACCTTCCTTCATGCCGAACGTGGCGCCCAGCCCGTAAGCCGGATCGCGGATCTGTTTCGGGAAGAAGGCCGGGGCGTACAGGCCGCCCATGTCCAGGGAACCGGTGCGGAACAGCTCGGCGATCTGGTTCGGGTTTTCACCCAGGGTCACCACACGGTCCTTCAGCTCGGCGAGCTTCTTGAAGCCCGGCTCGATGTTGTGCTCGTCACCACCGGCCAGTTTGGCGGCGATGATGATCAGGTCCATGGCCTCGGTCCAGTTCGGCGGCGGCAGGAAGATGTTCGGCGACAGCTCCGCGTCCCACAGGGCGGCGTAACTGTCCGGCGCTTCCTTGATGGTGCGGGTGCTGTAGACCAGGCTGTTGCACCAGAGCAGGTAACCGATCCCGTGGCCATTGGCGCCGGTGCGGTATTTCTCCGGTACATCGACCAGGTTGGGAATGCGGTTGAGATCAGGTTTTTCCAGCAGGTTGGCGGCGGCCAGACCTTCGGCGCCGACGCCGGCCAGGGTGATGATGTCGTACTGCGGACGATCACCGCCGGCCTTCAGTTTGGCGACCATTTCCGAGGTGCTGCCGGTGCGGTCAGCGATGACCTTGCAGCCGTACTTGTCTTCGAAGGTCGCCGCGATGTTGCGCAACGCTGCCAGGCCGGTGTCATCGGACCAGGTCAGCAGGCGCAGGGTCTTGCCCTGGAATCGAGTGTCGCTGGCGTTGGCCTTGACGAAGGGCAAGCTCATGGCCGCCGCTGCCACCGAGGCCACGCCCACGGTTTTGATGAATTGACGTCTGTTCAGATCATGCTCGCCCATTACGGACTCCCTTTGTTTTTGTAGGTATAAGGCAGGTCGAAACTGTTGCATCCGCGCGGCCGGATCAGCGTTATCCCTCGTATTTTCGGGGGCTTGGCTGAACCAGAGAGTTCATCCTGAGGTCGTGCAAAACACCTGACTATCGATAAAAACTCATCGAAGCCATGACACCAGCGCATGCCTCGATGGGAGGCATGCGCTCACCTTTTTCGTGCCGTCAGACGGCGCGAATGACGTGTTTGATTTCCTGAAAAGCCTGCAAGCCCCACGGCCCCAATTCGCGGCCGATGCTGCTTTGCTTGTAGCCACCCCAGGCGGTCTGCGGGAAGATCACCTGCGGCGCGTTGATCCACACAAGCCCCGCCTGCAGAGCGTTGGCGACCCGATCAGCCGCCTCGGCGTCACGCGTCACCACACTGGCGACCAGACCGAACTGGCTGTCGTTGGCCAGGGCAATCGCCTCGGCTTCGGAGGCGAAACTGCGCACGCAGATCACCGGGCCGAAAATCTCTTCACACCACAACGCACTGTCGAGGGGCACTTCGGTGAAAATCGTCGGCTGCAAAAAATATCCGCGTGGAAGATCTGCCGGGCGATTGCCGCCGCAAATCAGCTTGGCGCCGGCGCTCAAGCCGCGATCGATGTGGCCGAGCACACGCTGGTATTGCGCCTGATTGACCAGCGCACCCATTTCCACGTTCGGGGCGAACGGGTCGGCTACGCGAATGGCTTCGGCGCGCGCCTTCAGGCGCAGGAGGAATTCGTCGGCCAGTTCATCGGCGACCAGCACACGACTGGTGGCCGAACACATTTGCCCGGCGTTGAAGAAACCACCGCCACAGGCCACTTCCACGGCCAGTTCGATGTCGGCATCGGCCAGCACCAGCAGCGAGGATTTACCGCCCAGTTCGAGGCTCACGCCCTTCACGGTTTCGGCGGCGCGTTGCATCACTTGCACGCCGACCGCGTTGCTGCCGGTGAAGGAAATCTTGGCGATGCGCGGGTCCGCCGAGAGCGGCGCGCCCACTGCCAGACCGGTGCCGCAGACTACGTTGAACACGCCCTTCGGCAACCCGGCGTCGGCGATGATCGCCGCCAGTTCCAGCTCCGGCAGTGGCGTCACTTCGGAAGGTTTGAGCACCACGCAGCAACCGGCGGCCAGGGCCGGGGCGAGTTTCCAGGCGGTGGTGACCATCGGGAAATTCCACGGCACGATCAGGCCGACCACACCGCACGGCTCGCGGCGCACGCGGGCGCTGAAGTCGTCGGTGGGCAATTCGACGTTGCTGTCCTGTTTGGCGTCGAGGCCTTCGGCCAGACCGGCGTAGTACTCGAACGTGGCAATCACGTCATCGACGTCGATGGCCGCTTCGAACAACGGTTTGCCGTTGTTGCTCGACTGCAACTGCATCAACTGCTCGCGACCGGCCTGTACGCCGGCGGCGATCTTGCGCAGGATCGCGCCACGCTCGGCGCCGGTGGTTTGCGACCAGGCCTTGAAGGCTTCGGTCGCTGCGTTCACGGCTTGATCGACCGAATGCGCATCGCCGCCATTCACGGTGGTCAGCAGCGCTTCGGTGGCCGGGTTGATCACCCGCAGATGTTCGCTGCCGGCCGACCATTTTCCGTCAATGAACAGACCATCAAGGGTCGTAGGGAAGGTCATTTCGACACCGCCTTCATCCACTGAGTCTGATCGATTTCAATCAGGGTCGGACCCTGGCGATCGGTGGCGCAGCGCAGTGCACTGCGCAACTGCTCGACACCGTCGACCGCTTCAGCCGCGCAGCCCAGCGCCTTGGCGACACCGATGAAGTCCGGGGTGTAGATGTCCACGCCGACCGGTTCGATGGCGCGGTTGACCATGTATTTCTTGATCTCTTCGTAGCCCTGGTTATTCCACAGCAGGACGATCACCGGCGTGCGCGCTTCAACGGCGCTGGCCAGTTCCGGCAGGGTGAATTGCAGGCCGCCGTCACCGATCAGACACACCACTGGAGGACGCGCGCCGTTTTCAACGCTGCCGCCGAGCCAGGCGCCGATCGCCGCCGGCAAGGCGTAACCGAGGGTGCCGTAACCGGTGGACGAATTGAACCAGCGACGCGGGCGTTCCGGGTTGAAGGTCAGGTTGCCGGTGTACACCGGTTGGGTCGAATCGCCGACGAACACCGCGTCCGGCAATTCATGCAGGACGGTTTCGAGGAAGCGGGTCTGGGCCAGGGTCGGAGCGTCCCAGGTGGCGGCGAGGTCTTCGCGCAGACGTGCGGAACGGACCTGGCCCCAATCGTTGCGGCGCTCGGCCAGCGACTTGTGGGACAGCGCGCTCAACAAGGCTTGGGCAGCGTTGCGCGAATCGGCCACCAGGGCGACTTTCGGCGGGTAGTTGCGCACGGTCTGGTCAGGGTCGATGTCCACCCGCAGCAGCACGCCGGGAATTTCGAAACCGCCGGCGAAGGTGACGTCGTAGTCGGTTTCCGCCAGTTCGGTGCCGATCGCCAGCACGACGTCGGCCTCGGCCACCAGGGCGCGGGTCGCCACCAGGCTTTGGGTCGAGCCGATCAACAGCGGATGGTTGGATTCGAGCATGCCTTTGGCGTTGATGGTCAGGGCCACCGGTGCGTCGAGCAGTTCAGCCAGTTCAGTCAACTCAGCGGCGGCATCGATGGCACCGCCACCGGCGAGAATCAGCGGGCGCTTGGCGCCAGCGAGCAACTCGGTCATGCGGCTGATCGCGCTTGGCGAAGCACCGGCGCGGTCGATGTTGACCGGCAGGCTGGCGAGCAGGTCATCGGCCTCTTCGACCAGCACGTCCAGCGGAATTTCAATGTGCACAGGACGCGGGCGACCGGCCTGGAACAGGGCGAAGGCGCGGGCCAATACACCCGGCAATTCGGACGCCGACATCAGGGTGTGGGAGAACGCTGCGACGCCGCCGACTAAGGCGCTCTGGTTCGGCAGTTCGTGGAGCTTGCCGCGACCGCCGCCCAACTGGTTGCGGGTCTGCACGCTGGAGATCACCAGCATCGGAATCGAATCGGCATACGCCTGACCCATCGCCGTGGTGATGTTGGTCATGCCAGGGCCGGTGATGATGAAGCACACACCCGGTTTGCCGCTGGTGCGTGCATAACCGTCGGCCATGAAACCGGCGCCCTGTTCGTGACGCGGAGTAACGTGGTTGATGCTCGAACGGGCCAGCCCGCGATACAGCTCCACGGTGTGAACCCCGGGAATGCCGAACACCTGCTCAACCCCGTAGTCTTCGAGTAACTTGACCAATACTTCGCCGCACGTCGCCATGTTTTTTGCCCTTTTTGTTCGTTTGAGACGCCGGGCCTGCGCAGTGTTTATGATGAGTGGGCAGGTCCAGGGATGGCCTCATTGGAACGGGCGACACGTAGCCGCAACAATGGATAAAAAGTCATACTAGCCATGTCCTCACGTCATACCTTGGATCCCAATGAAACGATTGCCTCCCCTGCCGGCGCTGCACACTTTTCTGATCACCGCGCAGTGCTGCAACTTCACCCGTGCGGCCGAACAGCTGTTTATCACCCAGGGTGCGGTGAGTCGGCAGATCGCCGGGCTGGAAGAACATCTGGGTTATGAGCTGTTCATTCGCCAGGCCCGAGGCCTGGACCTGACGGCGGAAGGACGGGAGTGGCTGCCACGGGTGCAACAGATTTTCGGCTTGATCGACGAGGCGGTGGAGCAGATCGGCGAGAAGCGCGAAACCCTGCAACTCAAAGCGCCGACGTGCGTGATGCGCTGGTTGTTGCCGCGCCTTTTGCAGTGGCAAAAAGAGCGCCCGGATGTGCCGGTAGAGCTGACCACCACGGTCAAGCACGGTGTGGATTTCCATCGCGAGCAATTCGATGCGGCGGTGATGTATGGCGCGCCGCCGGACAGTGCGTTGACGTCTTTTCTGCTGTTCGATGAGCAACTGACCCCGGTGTGTTCACGACCGATGCTGGACGGGCCGATGGCGTTGCAGACACCCGCGGATCTGCAACAGCACTTGTTGCTGCACCCGACTCGGGATGAGCGCGACTGGAATGCCTGGCTGAAAGCGGCGAACCTTCAATTGAGCAACGTCAGCAAAGGGCAGCATTTCGAGACCCTGGACCTGGCGATGTCGATGGCGTCCCAAGGGACCGGTGTGGCGATCGGCGACTGGTCGTTGATTGGCGATGACCTGAGTGCCGGGCGGCTGGTCATGCCGTTTGAATTGAAGGTCAAGACAGGGTTGGCGTACTACCTGGTATTCCCGGAGAAACCCGCACCTTCGCCGAAGTTGCGCGAATTGATGGGGTGGTTGGTGGAGCAGGCTCAGTCCCGCTGAAAAGCTGAAAAGCTGAAAAGCTGAAAAGCTGAAAAGCTGAAAAGCTGAAAAGCTGAAAAGCTTCGCGAGCAAGCCCGCTCCCACAGGAGAATGCATTCCAATGTGGGAGCGGGCTTGCTCGCGAATGGTTTCAGCCGCGCCGTCAATATCCGACAGTGAACCGCTGCCGTGAATGATTAGGTGTTTCCACTTCATCGATCATCGCAATCGCATAGTCGGCGAAAGAAATCCAGCTGCGCCCTGCACTGCTCACCAGCAAATCGTCCTTGCCAATCCGGAACGTACCGGTGCGCTCACCTTCGACAAACTCCGCCGACGGCGACACAAAGGTCCAGTCCAGTTCGTTTTCCTGACGCAGGTTTTCAAGAAACGCAGCACCGGCGCTGGCCTCTGCCTTGTACTCCGCCGGGAAACCTTTGCTGTCGATCACGCGGGTTCCGTCCGGCAGCAACAGCGAACCGGCACCGCCCACGACCAACAAACGTTTCACACCCGCCTGTTTCACCGGCCCGATGACGGCGCTGGCAGGAAGGGTCGCGAAATGCGCGGCGCTGATCACCACATCATGACCTGCGACCGCAGCTTGCAACGCTTCGGCATCGAGGGCATCAACGTTCTTGCTGACGACTCCGGCACGCTGAGCGATCTTCGTGGTATCGCGGGCAATGGCCGTGACGTTGTGACCACGACGCAGGGCTTCTTCCAACAGCTGGCTGCCGGCACGGCCGGTGGCACCGATGATTGCGATATTGCTCATGATGTTCTCCAGTTGGCTGAGGTGTATCTGTGAAAAGTTGTGCGGTAACGATGCCTTTGTGGCGAGGGGATTTATCCCCGTTCGGCTGCGAAGCAGTCGTCAGAGAACCTCATTGATGTAACCGAACTTTAAAGGCATGGGACTGCTGCGCAGTCCAACGGGGATAAATCCCCTCGCCACAGATAAATCCCCTCGCCACAGGTGTGCGTGTTCATTGCATAAACTCATTCACCCCACTTCATCTCGCCCTTGGCGACTTTGGCGCTCAGTTCCAGCGAGCTTTCTTCGCCCAGGGTCGGGAAGCGTTTTTTCATCGCAGCAATCAGCGCCGCAGAGTCTTTGGCCTTCACGGTTTCTTCGTCGAAGGCCTTGATGTAATCCGCTGTGAATTTCACAGCGGCCAGGGAGCGCGCGCTCTTGCCGAGGTAGTGGCCCGGCACGAGGGTGTTCGGTTTCAGGGTTTCAATGCTGTGCAGCGTAGCCAGCCAGTCAATGTGGGATTGCGCAGTCTGGGTGTCGGCCATCCACACGTGAATGTTCTCCGCGACCACCACGCCACCGACCACTGCCTTGATCGACGGGATCCACACAAAGGTGCGATCCGGTTGCTTGCCCTCCAGCCCCACCACCTGCAACTTCTGCCCTTCGAGCATCAGGCTGTCGCCCTCAAGCACGCCCGGCACGATGGTTCTGGCCGGCACGTCGGCGCCCATTTTCGGGCCCCAGAACGCCAGTTTGCCGTCGACGGTTTTCTTGATGTGCTCCACCGTCGGTTGCGAGGCGAGCACTTTGGCGTGGGGGAACGCAGCGGTCAGGGTGTCGAGGCCGAAGTAGTAATCCGGGTCACCGTGGCTGATGTAAATGGTGGTCAGTTGCTTGCCACTGGCGCGGATCTTTTCCACCACCTGCTCGGCCTGGGATTTGCCGAATTGCGCGTCCACCAGGATCGCGTCTTTCTCGCCACTGACCAACACCGAGGTCACCGGGAAGATCGCCTTGTCGCCCGGGTTGTAGACATCCAGTGTCAATGTCGATGCCGCCGCATGTGCCGCGAAGCCGAGGGTGGCCGTGGCCAGCAAAATGCGTTTGAGGGAAGTGAAACCGATCATCTGTTGCTCCGTTGTCCGAGTGCCGTGCTTGGCGATGGAACAGAGCTTAGTTGCATGACTCGGTACAAAAAATGCGATGCTGGAACATAGTTTGTTTCTGAAATCGGGCAAATCATGGATCGTCTACAAGCAATGCGGGTGTTTGTCACAGTGGTCGACCTCGGCAGCCAGTCGGCCGCCGCCGATCACCTGGAGCTGTCACGGCCGGTGGTTTCGCGGTATCTGGCGGAACTGGAAGACTGGGTCGGCGCGCGCCTGATGCACCGCACCACGCGCAAGTTGAGCCTGACGGCCGCCGGCAGCGAGATCCTGCCACGGTGTCGGCAGATGCTCGATCTGTCGTCGGACATGCAGGCTGCCGTCAACGAGCCGGACGAAGCGCCGCGCGGCCTGCTGCGGATCAGCGTCAGCACCTCGTTCGGCCAGGCACAACTGGCGGATGCCATGGCGGCCTACGTCAAGCGTTACCCCGGCGTCAGCATCGACCTGCAAATGCTCGACCGCACGGTAAACCTGGTGGATGAGCGCATCGATCTGGCGATTCGCACCAGCAATGACCTGGACCCGAACCTGATTGCGCGGCGGCTGACGGTCTGTCGCTCGGTCATCTGCGCCGCTCCCGATTACCTGCAAGAGCATCCGGCACCGACGCGGGTCGAAGACCTGAGCCAGCACAACTGCCTGACGCATTCCTATTTCGGCAAAAGCCTGTGGCATTTCGAACAGGATGGAGAACCGGTCTCGGTGCCAGTGCAGGGCAACATCAGCGCCAACGAGGCCAGTACGTTGCTGCGCGCGACGATGGCCGGCGCCGGGGTGGCGATGCTCCCGACTTATCAGGCCGGCGTGCATATCCACAGCGGTGAACTGATCCGCCTGTTGCCCCAGGCCGAACCGCGCCAGATGAACATCTACGCGGTGTACGCCTCCCGCAAGCACATGCCGGCGGCGCTGCGCAGCGTGCTGGATTTTCTGGTGCTGAGATTTCCGGAAGAGCCGGCGTGGGATATCGGCCTGTAACCCGATCCCCCCTGTGGGAGCGGGCTTGCTCGCGAATGCGGTGGGTCAGTCGCTCTACGTGTTGGATGATCCACCGCTTTCGCGAGCAAGCCCGCTCCCACAAGGGAATATCAGTGTTCTGAATGTCGGGTTAAATGCGCAGAACGCGTGACTGGCAACTCACTGCCGCTGACCTATGCTGAAAGTAGTACCGAAAGGTATTCGTTCAGAGGTCAACGCCATGAACATCAAAACAAGAAGATACCTCGCGATTTTCATCACCTGCGCGGCCACGCTGGCGCTGTATGGCACGGCGGCCTGGCGCGTCGAGCAGTTGCGGCAACTGCCCCGTGAATACGCGAGCTGTAACTTCGAGCGTTGCATCCCCCACAACGCGACCCTCAACGCCCTTCGCTAACGAAAGGGATCAGGCCTCGTTGTCCTGATCGGCCTTCAAGCGGTCGCGAAAGGCCTTGGGCGAAATCCCCACCCGGCGCCGGAACAGGCGCGTGAAGTTGGTCGGATCGGAAAACCCCAACACGTCGGACATTTCGTAAATGGTCATGCTGGTGTAGGTCAGCAAACGCTTGGCCTCCAGCAATTGCCGCTCGTGCATGATCTGCAGCGCCGGTTGCCCCGCCAGTTCACGGCAAGTGCCGTTGAGGTGCGACACGGAAATCCCCAGCCGATGCGCCAGGTCCTCGACCTTGACGTGTTGGCGATACGTCTCTTCCACCAGCTGGATAAACCCGTTGAGGTACTCCCGCGCCCGCTGCGGGCGCTGACTGGCGGAGCGACGCTGAAGCGCCTGACGGCTGACCCACACCATGATCACGCTGACCAGCGAATGCATGAGCATTTCCCGGGCCGGTTGATGGCCGGTGTATTCGTTTTGCAACGCAGAAAACAAACTGTTGAGGTACTCACCGTCATTGCCCGCCGGATAACTTTCGGCCTGGGCCAGGGCATTCACCGCGTTGCCCAGTTGTGCCTGAAGATGGGCGACCAGCGGCGCGGCCAGCGTCACGACGAATCCTTCGACGTCCTCGGAAAAACGATAACCGTGCACCGATAACGGCGGCAGAACCAGCATGGCCGGCTCGTTCAGCTGCGTGCGTTTGCCTTCGATTTCAAGCTCTGCCTGACCTTTGAACACGAAGAGCAACTGGCACAAATCGGCGTGGCGATGGGGTTTGATTTCCCACTGATGTTCGCGGCTGCGTTTGGAGATGGTTTCGCAGTGCAACAAGTCCGGGGTCGGCCAGTCCAGGCTTTCACCGTAGAGCTTGAACACCGGTATCGAAGGCAGGTCAGGCTTGTTCATAACGTCAATCCAGGCCTCGGAAGGTGGCGGGCGATAATCGCACCGATTGGCAGAATGTACAGCTATCGGCTCAGTTTTCACCTTCAATTGACAGACCCGCAAGTGAAAAATGCAAGCACTCGATCCATAAAAATAATTCACCGACCCTGGTCGCGTGGAGCTTGCGAGTCATAAAAACAATGAAAACGCTGAAAACCCAAATCGCCATCATCGGTGCCGGTCCCTCGGGATTACTGCTCGGCCAATTGCTGCACAACGCCGGTATCGACACCCTTATCCTCGAGCGCCAGACCCCGGATTATGTACTCGGCCGAATCCGTGCCGGTGTCCTCGAACAAGGCATGGTAGAGCTGCTGCGCCAGGCCGGCGTCGGCCAGCGCATGGACGCCGAAGGGCTGGTCCACGGCGGCTTCGAACTGGCCCTCGACGAGCGTCGGGTGCACATAGATCTGCAGGCCCTGACCGGCGGCAAAACCGTGATGATCTACGGGCAGACCGAGGTCACCCGCGACTTGATGGCCGCTCGTCGGGAGGCCGGCGCGCAGACGATTTACGACGTCGACAACGTCGTACCCCACGGCATGAAAACCGATGAAGCCTTCGTGACGTTCGAAAAGGACGGTGAAACCTGGCGGCTCGACTGCGACTACATCGCCGGTTGCGACGGCTTCCATGGCGTGGCGCGGCAATCGATTCCCGCCGAGTGCCTGAAGGTGTTCGAGCGGGTTTATCCATTCGGCTGGCTGGGGATTCTCGCCGACACGCCGCCGGTTCACGATGAACTGGTCTACGCCCGCCACGAGCGCGGTTTTGCCCTGTGCAGCATGCGCTCGGCGACGCGCACCCGTTATTACCTGCAAGTCCCGGCCTCGGATCAGGTCGGGGACTGGTCCGATCAGCGGTTCTGGGATGAGCTCAAATCACGCCTGCCGACTGCGCTGGCGGAGTCGCTGGTGACCGGGCCGTCCATCGAAAAAAGCATCGCGCCGCTGCGCAGTTTCGTGGTCGAACCGATGCAGTACGGGCGGATGTTTCTGGTCGGCGATGCCGCGCACATCGTACCGCCCACCGGCGCCAAAGGCCTGAACCTGGCGGCCAGCGACGTCAGTACGCTGTTCAACATCCTGCTGAAAGTTTACCGCGATGGCCGGGTCGACTTGTTGGAGAAATACTCTCAGGTCTGCCTGCGCCGGGTCTGGAAAGCCGAGCGCTTTTCGTGGTGGATGACCTCGATGTTGCATCGCTTTGACGATCACGACGGGTTCAGCCAACGCATCAGTGAGTCGGAGCTGGACTACTTCGTCAGCTCTGAGGCGGGTCGAAAAACCATTGCAGAAAATTACGTCGGACTTCCGTACGAGGCTATCGAATAGCCTCCTATCGACTTACACTGGCGAGCATCCCCGCTCGCCCTTGCCTCTTGCGGGACCCTCACTGCCCGCAGGTTCTCCCGTGACCAATCTCAACCAGCCTGACACGCCCAAACCGGCCATTCGCAGCGTGCTGATCGCCCTGATGCTGGCGATCTTTCTCGGCGCGCTGGACCAGACCATTGTCGCCGTATCGATGCCGGCCATTTCCGCGCAGTTCAAGGATGTCAGCCTGCTGGCCTGGGTGATTTCCGGCTACATGGTGGCGATGACCGTGGCGGTGCCGATCTACGGCAAACTGGGCGACCTGTACGGTCGGCGCAAGTTGATGCTGTTCGGCATGGGGCTGTTCACGCTGGCTTCGCTCTTCTGCGGCATGGCGCAAAGCATGGAGCAGCTGGTGCTGGCGAGGATTGTTCAGGGGATTGGCGCCGGCGGGATGATTTCGGTCAGCCAGGCAATCATCGGCGACATCGTGCCGCCTCGCGAACGGGGGCGCTACCAAGGTTATTTCAGCAGCATGTACGCGGTGGCCAGCGTGGCCGGCCCGGTGCTCGGTGGTTACATGACCGAATACCTGTCGTGGCGCTGGGTGTTTCTGATCAACCTGCCACTGGGTCTGGGCGCGTGGCTGGTGGCCAATCGCACGCTGGTGGGACTGCCCGTGCCACAGCGCAAGCCGATCATCGATTACCTTGGCACGCTGTTGATGATCATCGGTTTGACGGCCTTGTTACTCGGTATCACCGAGGTCGGCCAGGGCCATTCGTGGCGCAGCGCTGAAGTGCTGGGTTTGTTGGGTTGCGCGGTGGTTGTCCTGGCGTTGTTCGTCCGGCATGAGCGCCGTGCGCGGGAGCCGTTGCTGCCCATGCACCTGTTTGCCAACCGCAATGCGATCCTGTGTTGGTGCACGATTTTCTTTACCAGTTTCCAGGCGATCTCGCTGATCGTGCTGATGCCGTTGCGCTTCCAGAGCGTGACGGGCGCCGGGGCTGACAGTGCCGCGCTGCACCTGTTGCCACTGGCCATGGGTTTGCCGATAGGCGCGTATTTCGCCGGGCGCCGGACTTCGGTGACCGGGCGCTACAAACCGATGATCCTGACGGGCGCGATCCTCATGCCCATCTCGATCATCGGCATGGCGTTCAGTCCGCCCCAGGCGGTGGTGCTCAGCAGCCTGTTCATGGTGCTCAGCGGTATCGCCTCCGGCATGCAATTCCCGACGTCGTTGGTCGGGACACAGAATTCAGTGGAACAACGGGACATTGGCGTCGCGACCAGCACCACCAACCTGTTCCGCTCCCTCGGCGGGGCGGTGGGTGTGGCGCTGATGTCGGCGCTGTTGCTCGCGTTGCTGCAAGACTCGAGTTTCGCCCACATGGCCGGTTCGACGCTGATTGCCGAGGGCAGCTCGGGGAATGTCTTGCTGGACGGCCTGAACGCCGCCGCGGGGGATGCGCAGAACGCCTTGCGCGCAGAGCTGCTGCTGACTTTCCGGCATTTGTTGATGGTCAGTGCGGCGGTGTCGCTGCTGGGGTTGGCGGCGGCGATTGCCATGCCGAACCGGGTGTTGCGGGGGCGGGAGGACAAGGTTCGGTAGTTGAACCGAGTCGCCTGCCTTCGCGAGCAAGCCCGCTCCCACATTCGATCGAGTTCGCTCAGAGGAATACGATCAAATGTGGGAGCGGGCTTGCTCGCGAAGGCGTACTTTCAGCCACCACGATTCAAGGGCTGTAATACCCGACCGCCACCAGAAAATGGCCGACCTTCTTCAGGTACGCATGCTTGTCCTCGACCTTGCCGGTCACCGGGTTTTTCCACCGATATTCATATTCGCCATAATCCTGTTTGGCCATCAACCCCAGGATCGGCTCGCCCACCGGCTTGCCTTCAGGGTCCTTGATCTTGCCGAAATCGGTATTGATCAGCCGCAGGTTGGTGCCATGGGCGACGTAGCGCTGGGTGTCCAGGTCAACGACGAACACATACAGGTCATCCTGCAAATAGCCGCCCTTGAGTGAGTTGATGGCGGTGAGCGTGCCCTTCTCATCCTTGGCCAGGTCGGTTGCCGCCTTGTTCAGCAGCGCCATCGCCTGTTCCGCCGACGCCCGTGGCAGGTAGTACCCCACTGCCAGAATCCGCTGACCGATCCGCTGGTAGAACACGTGCTTGCGTTCGACCTTACCGTCTGACCAGTTCTGCCAGCGATATTCCGCCTGCTGGATGCCATTGCCTTCCGGCACTTTCAACGCGTCCTTGAAAGCTTTCTGCAAATCCGGCCCGAGCACGTCAGACACATCACGCCCGATCAACGCCGAAGACGGCCCGCCACTGGCGAGCATCACGCCCTTGGTATCGACGACGAACACATAGCGGTCCTTGTCGACAAACTCGCCCTGACGGCTGAAAGCCGCGAACGCCTTGTCACCGTTGTCGTGATAGTAGGCCAGGGCTTTTTCCAGCAAGGCGATGGCAGCCTGGCTGTCGTCCTTCTCGGTTCCGGCAGCCTGAACCGGCCCCATACACAGCAACAACATTGCGCCCAGCAAGGCCAATCGGTGCAAAAACCCCATTGCGCATCCCTCGTTCTTGTCGATGTTTCAAGAGCGTAGACGGCTTGGGGATATGTACGAATATTCAGCGGACCGCAGCTCACTGTGGTGAGGGTGGTGTCGTGGAGTGCTCTTGTGGCGAGGGGGCTTGTCGGACCGCCGCACCGCCCCGGTCGACTGCGCAGCAGTCGCAAAATCGAGCACTGCGGATTATCTGCAGGAACGCTGTGAACGGTTTTGGGGCGGCTTCGCCACCCAACGGGGGCAAGCCCCCTCGCCACAGGTGTTCGCTTGCCGGACGCTTACGGTCGGTTGCGCAACTGCTGCTGCAAATTCTGGATCTGCGCCTGCAGGGTGTTGATGTTGCGGGTGACCGAAGCACGGAAAGCGTCGAACTCGGCGGTGTTGGACGAGGCAGGTCCGGCGGCCGGGCGGTTGTCCTGCTCGCTCTTGAGCACGATCATGTCCTGTTCCAGACGCTCGATCGCGGCGCTTGGGTTGCCTTGCCGCTTCAACGCCGTAATGTCGGCGCCGAGGCTTTTGAGCTGTGCGTCGAACTTGTCAGTGTCCGTCGGGGCGCTTTTCAGCGCGGCCAGTTCGCCGCTCAAGGCTTTGACCTGGGCCTGCAATTGGGTGTTCGCGGTCTGGTGCTCGGTGTTCTGGGCGGTGGCTTGCGCCAGGCGCTTGTCCAGATCGGTGGTTTGCGCGGTCATTTGCGCCAGGCGCTTGTCCAGGTCCGACGTCTGGCCGACAACGCCTTGCTGCTGTTTGCTCTGATCCTGGAGTTTGCTTTCCAGTTGCTTGATCTGCAGTTTCAGCGCTTCGCTGTCGCTGGTGACGTTGGTCTGGCTGGCGACGACCTTGCCGGAAATGTCCTGCAAGCGCCCCGCCGCATCCTCACTGATGCGCGCGAAACTTTCCTGGGTGGCCACCAGTTGCTGTTCCATCAGCGAAATCTGCTGAAAGCTCCACCAGGCAAGGCCGGCGAAGGCAAAAAACAAGGCGCCGACCAGAGCCCACAACGGGCCGGTGCTGGCAGCCTTGACCTTGACCACCGGCGGAGTCCGCGAATGTACCGTGGTGCGCGCAGTGGTCGGAAAATCATCGTCGTCGAGGATGTCGGCACGCAGGCTGGGGACATCGTCGAAGTCGTCGTTGGCATCGTTACGCATGGACATTGAGTCAACCTTTGTGGAACGCGGTGATGGCTTGATGCGGCGAAGTATAAACCCGTCAGCCGCATCGATTGACCCTTGATTCCCGGACTCGGTTCAGTATCGGGGCTGTCTGTGTGTCAGCGAATGTCCTGAGCCTTCCACCAGCCGCAGAATTCGTCGAGGGCGGTCCAGAGGCTGACTTTCGGATCGTAGTCCAGATAATGCCGGGCGCGGCTGATGTCCAGGGTGAAATTTTTGTTCATCACCTGCATGCCCAGCCGCGACAGGGTTGGCTCGGGACGACCGGGCCACAGCTTGCACACGCCCTCGTTGAGCGCCGCCACGGTGTAGGCCAGGCCGTAGGAACGGTAGCGGGTCACCTGTGGGACATCCATTTTGCGCATGACGTAATTGACCACGTCCCACAACGGAATCGGCGTTCCGTTGCTGATGTTGTAGGCCTTGCCCAACGCCGATCCGCTGGCCAGCAAACTGCTGAGCAACGCTTCGTTGAGATTTTGCACGCTGGTGAAATCGACTTTGTTCAAACCGTTGCCGACGATGGCCAGCCGCCCCTTGCGTTGCATCTTGAGCAACCGCGGGAAGATGCTCATGTCGCCAGCACCGGTCACGAAGCGCGGGCGCAGGGCCAGGGTTTCGAGGCCGAATTCCTGGGCACCGAAGACCTTTTGCTCGGCCAGGTATTTGGTCGCGGCGTAAGGATGCTTGAAGCGCTTGGGGACCTGTTCTTCGGTCAACCCGAGGTGATCGCGACCATCGAAATAGATCGACGGCGAAGACAAGTGCACCAACCGCCGGACACGCTGTTTCAGGCAGGCTTCGACGATGTTTTCGGTGACCTGCACGTTGCCCTGGTGAAAGTCCTGATAACGTCCCCACACGCCGACAGCCCCGGCGCAATGCACCACGGCTTCGACGTCGGAACACAGGTCGCGTGCCAGTTGCGGGTCGCTCAAATCGCCCTGAATGAACTCGGCGCCTCGGCGCACCAGATGTTCGACGCTTTCGGCCCGGCGACCGTTGACCCGCACGTCCAGGCCCTGCTCCAGGGCGAAACGCGCAAAGCGTCCGCCGATGAAGCCGCTTGCGCCGGTGACCAGAATCTTCATGTAGTGCTCCGAATATTTCGTTTTGCGTAGTGCGTGAGGTCTTGACGCTGCCGGTCAGTCCAACGGCACCAGCCATTGCTTCGACGAACGCACCAGTTGATCGGTCAGCAACCCCAGCAACTGACCGCCATTGCGCCAATGATGCCAGTACAGCGGCACATCGATGGGCTTATCTGGCAAAAGCTCGCGCAAAACGCCGCGTTCCAGCTGGTCGCGCACCTGCAATTCAGGCACCAGCCCCCAGCCCAGACCGGCTTCGGTCAGGCGAATGAAACCTTCGGAAGACGGGCACAGATGGTGTTCGAAACCGCCGTCTACGCCGAGGGACGCGAGGTAGCGATGCTGTAGGAAATCGTCCGGACCGAAGACCAGCGCCGGGGTTTTCGCCAGCAGGTCAGCACGCACGCCTTCAGGAAAATGCCGCGTGATGAATGCCGGACTGGCCAGCGCTCGATAACGCATGGCGCCCAGTAACACGCTGCGTGCGCCAGCGACCGGACGCTCGCTGGCGCAAATGCACGCAGCCACTTCGCCAGCGCGCATGCGTTTTAGGCCGACCGTTTGGTCTTCAACGACCAGATCCAGTAGCAGGTGTTGCTCGGCGCAGAAATCACTGACGGCTGCGGCCCACCACGTGGCGAGGCTGTCGGCGTTCAGGGCAATGCGCAGACGTTCCGGCAGGCCTTCTTCATCCAGCGCCGGCACCAGCGTTTGCAGATCCCGCTCGAGCAAGCGCACCTGCTGCACATGGTTGAGCAAACGCCGGCCGATTTCAGTCGGCGCTGGCGGCGTCATCCGCACCAGCACCGGTTGGCCGACCCGCGCTTCCAGCAGTTTGATGCGCTGGGAGATCGCCGATTGCGACAAGCCAAGCACCTGGGCGGCGCGTTCAAAACCGGCCTGCTCGATCACGGCGGCCAACGCGGAAAGCAATTTATAGTCAAACATCAGTTTTCCTAATGAGCGATCAGCATGATTGGTTTTTCTTATACAGGTTAGCAGCGGAGAATGCCCGACAAGCACTCTTGAACAAGGATCACCGACATGGCTGGCGAAACTGAATTGGCAACCCTTTTGCGCAGCATGAGCCCGCATCTCAACGCTGGCGAGTATGTGTTCTGCACGTTGCGCGACGGCCAATTGCCGGCGGGTCTTGAGATCGTCGGCAGTTTTCGCGAGCAGGAAGGCCTGACGGTAATTCTGGAACGTTCCCACGCCGAGAAGGCCGGTTTCAGCTTCGACTACGTTGCCGCCTGGATCACCCTGAACGTGCACTCCGCGCTGGAAGCCGTCGGCCTGACTGCCGCATTCGCTACGGCATTGGGCCAGGCCGGCATCAGCTGCAACGTGATCGCCGGCTACTACCACGACCATCTATTCGTCGGCCAGGCCGATGCCGAACGCGCCCTGCACGTACTGCGGGATCTGGCAGCGAACGCGGAGTAAAAACCTATGTGGCAAAGCTATATCAACGGCCTGTTGGTGGCCGCGGGGCTGATCATGGCGATCGGCACCCAGAATGCGTTTGTGCTGGCCCAGAGCCTGCGGCGTGAACATCACCTGCCGGTGGCGGCGCTCTGCGTAACCTGCGATGCGTTGCTGGTGGCTGCCGGCGTATTTGGACTGGCCACCGTGCTCGCGCAAAACCCGACACTACTGGCCATCGCCCGCTGGGGTGGTGCAGCGTTTTTGCTTTGGTACGGCAGCCTGGCACTGCGTCGGGCCTGTTCGAAGCAAAGCCTGCAACAAGGTGAAAACCAGACAGTACGGTCATTGCGCGCAGTGTTGCTCAGCGCCCTGGCGGTGACCTTGCTCAACCCGCACGTTTATCTGGATACGGTGTTGCTGATCGGCTCCCTCGGCGCGCAACAAACCGAGCCTGGTGCTTATGTCGTGGGCGCGGCCAGTGCGTCTTTGCTGTGGTTCTTCACGCTGGCGCTGGGCGCGGCATGGCTGGCGCCGTGGCTGGCTCGGCCAAGTACCTGGCGGATTCTGGATCTGTTGGTGGCAATCATGATGTTTACCGTCGCCTTTCAATTAATCGTCGCTTCCTGATTATTCCAAAAGGCTCTGGAACCTCTATCCCACACAGTTGTTGCGTGGTTATGCCGCACCCCCGGTGCTATGATCCGGTTCGATGCGCCGCAAAGAGTACAAACTCCCCGGCGCTTGTCTGGCCGCCCGTGATCGGCCTTGCGACCACCGCAACTGACCTGATTAGGAGAATCATCATGGCTTTCGAATTGCCGCCGCTGCCTTACGCACACGATGCCCTGCAGCCGCACATTTCCAAGGAAACCCTGGAATACCACCACGACAAGCACCACAACACCTACGTCGTGAACCTGAACAACCTGGTGCCAGGCACCGAGTTCGAAGGCAAGACCCTGGAAGAAATCGTCAAGTCTTCCTCGGGTGGCATCTTCAACAACGCCGCTCAGGTCTGGAACCACACTTTCTACTGGAACTGCCTGGCGCCAAACGCTGGCGGTCAACCAACCGGCAAACTGGCTGAAGCGATCAACGCAGCCTTCGGTTCGTTCGACAAGTTCAAAGAAGAATTCAGCAAAACCTCCATCGGCACCTTCGGTTCCGGCTGGGGCTGGCTGGTGAAAAAGGCTGACGGTTCCCTGGCCCTGGCCAGCACCATCGGCGCCGGCAACCCGCTGACCAGCGGCGACACACCGCTGCTGACCTGCGACGTCTGGGAACACGCTTACTACATCGACTACCGCAACCTGCGTCCGAAGTACGTCGAAGCGTTCTGGAACCTGGTCAACTGGAAATTCGTGGCTGAGCAGTTCGAAGGCAAAACCTTCACCGCTTAAGATCGATGCCAGATAAAAAACCCGGCTTTGGCCGGGTTTTTTTTGCCCTCAAAAATCTCTGCAAAATCAGCATACAACCGCAAGAGTTTTGCCGGTTATCAGGTCGTCATCGCTGGCAAGCCAGCTCCCACAGGGATTGTGGTAAATCCGTGAAATCAGGTTGGCTCTAAGGCCGCCTTCGCGAGCAAGCTCTGCTCCTACAGAAAAACAAAGCAGATCGGCGTCCCCCCACCACCAAACCACGAGGTCGAGCGTTAGCTCGCCTGCAGCTCTTGATCTTGATCCACCCGCCCCTTCGGGAGGCTGAGTGGAGGTTCTGCGCAGTGGGCAACCCGGCATGGATGCCGGGTTAGCCGCGCACGGCCATGGATGGCCGATCGCGGCGGGCCCACGGAGCAGGACCGGAGCGAAGGAACGCCGAGCCTAAGCGAGGGGCCGGACGCCGGGGCGAGACTTTTTGGTTACTTTTGGCTGGGCCGGCATTCCGGGCGTTTGTCAAAAGTGACTCGCCGTAAGGGCGAAACCGTAAGCGGCCGTTACCGCAGAAATGGATATGTACTCAGTCAACAAAAGTCAGGCCGATTTCCCACAATGAAACCAGCCTCCCGCCCCTTGCCCCAGCGCCACATCCGTCTAACATCAATCAAACGGAAAATATGTTCCCCCCTCCCCTCAAGTTGAAGGACTCGACTACCGACACAGTACCAATAGGGCAAATACTCCAGGCAACAGCATTTCGGCCAACCCACAGGCAAATTCCCCTGTGTTCGATTGTCCCTTTGACTGCCATCACGGGATTGCCAATACTCATGGCAACTTGATGCTACCTGCACGGAACAAGGAATGACTCTTTGAAGCTGGAACTCAAGAACAGCTTGTCGGTAAAGTTGCTCCGGGTCGTGCTCCTGTCGGCATTGATCGTCGGCGTAGTCTTGAGCTGCGCGCAGATCGTTTTCGATGCCTATAAAACACGCCAGGCCGTGGCCAGCGATGCCCAGCGCATCCTCGACATGTTCCGCGACCCCTCGACCCAGGCCGTCTACAGCCTGGACCGGGAGATGGGCATGCAGGTGATCGAAGGCCTGTTCCAGGACGACGCCGTGCGCCAGGCCTCCATCGGTCATCCCAATGAAGCCATGCTCGCGCAAAAATCCCGCGACCTGCAGCAGTCCAGCAGTCGCTGGTTGACCGACCTGATCCTGGGCAAGGAACGCACCTTCACCACCCAACTGGTGGGACGCGGCCCGTACAGCGAGTATTACGGCGACCTCAGCATCACCCTCGACACCGCCACTTACGGACAAGGGTTCATCGTCAGTTCGGTGATCATCTTCATTTCCGGTGTACTTCGGGCCCTGGCCATGGGGTTGGTGCTGTACCTGGTCTACCACTGGCTGCTGACCAAACCGCTGTCGCGGATCATCGAGCACCTGACCGAAATCAACCCGGACCGCCCGAGCGAACACAAGATTCCGCAGCTCCGCGGCCACGAAAAGAACGAACTGGGCATCTGGATCAACACCGCCAACCAGTTGCTCGAATCCATCGAACGCAACACCCATCTGCGCCACGAAGCGGAAAACAGCCTGCTGCGCATGGCCCAGTACGATTTCCTCACCGGTCTGCCGAACCGCCAGCAATTGCAGCAACAACTGGACAAGATCCTCGTCGACGCCGGCAAGTTGCAACGCCGGGTCGCGGTGCTGTGTGTCGGCCTCGATGACTTCAAGGGTATCAACGAACAGTTCAGCTACCAGACCGGCGACCAGTTGCTGCTGGCCCTGGCCGATCGCCTGCGGGCCCACAGCGGTCGACTTGGCGCCCTCGCCCGCCTTGGCGGCGACCAGTTCGCCCTGGTTCAGGCCGATATCGAACAACCCTACGAAGCGGCCGAACTGGCCCAGAGCATTCTCGATGACCTCGAAGCGGCGTTCGCCCTCGATCATCAGGAAATACGCCTGCGCGCCACCATCGGCATCACCCTGTTCCCCGAGGACGGTGACAGCACCGAGAAACTGCTGCAAAAAGCCGAGCAGACCATGACCCTGGCCAAGACTCGCTCGCGCAACCGTTATCAGTTTTATATCGCCAGCGTCGACACCGAAATGCGTCGCCGGCGCGAGCTGGAAAAAGACTTGCGCGATGCCCTGGCCCGCGACCAGTTCTACCTGGTCTACCAACCGCAGATCAGCTACCGCGATCATCGGGTAGTGGGCGTCGAAGCATTGATTCGCTGGCAGCATCCCGAACACGGGCTGGTGCCGCCTGACCTGTTCATCCCGCTGGCCGAGCAGAACGGCACCATCATCGCCATCGGCGAATGGGTGCTGGATCAGGCCTGCAAACAATTGCGCGACTGGCATGACCAGGGTTTCACCGACCTGCGCATGGCCGTGAACCTGTCCACCGTGCAGTTGCACCACGCCGAACTGCCGCGAGTGGTCAACAACCTGCTGCAAATGTACCGCCTGCCACCCCGCAGCCTGGAGCTGGAAGTCACCGAGACCGGCCTGATGGAAGACATCAGCACCGCCGCCCAGCACCTGCTGAGCCTGCGTCGCTCCGGCGCACTGATCGCCATTGACGACTTCGGTACCGGCTACTCGTCCCTGAGTTATCTGAAAAGCCTGCCGCTGGACAAGATCAAGATCGACAAGAGCTTCGTTCAGGACCTGCTCGATGACGACGACGATGCGACCATCGTTCGGGCCATCATCCAATTGGGCAAGAGCCTGGGCATGCAGGTGATTGCAGAGGGCGTGGAAACCCTCGAGCAGGAGGCCTACATCATCTCTGAAGGCTGTCATGAAGGTCAGGGCTACTTCTACAGCAAACCGCTGCCGGCGCGAGAACTGGGCGCCTACCTGAAACAGGCCCAGCGCAGTAATGCCGCGATCCTCTGAACGAAGCATCCCCTGTAGAAGCGAGGCTTGCCCGCGAAGAACGTTAACGCGATCCGCCTGACAGACCGCGTTAACGTTCTTCGCGGGCAAGCCTCGCTCCTACAGCAGCCGAACATAGGGTTCACCCATGGCGACAGGTCAAGTTGCATTGATCGGTGAATAAGAAATATTTACAACCACAACCCTTTACACATAATGCGAAAGATTTGCATTATGTCGCAGTTTTGCGCGCTTGCTGCGCCATTCCACCCCCTCTCGAAGCAGGATGTTCGCCATGATTCGTATGCCTCTGGCTACCGCCAGTCTGTTGGCCATCGCTATTTCCCTCGCCGGTTGTGGCGAAGGCAAAGACAAAGCTGCCGCTCCAGCGCCGACTCCGGCTGCCAGCACTACCGCCCCGGCCGCACCTGCTGTCGCACCCGCAGCGACCAGCAAAGTCGACGAAGCCGCCGCCAAAGCCGTTGTCGCGCACTACGCCGACATCGTCTTCGCCGTTTACAGCGATGCCGAATCCACCGCGAAGACCCTGCAAACCGCCATCGACGCCTTCCTCGCCAAGCCGAACGCCGACACCCTGAAAGCCGCCAAGGCTGCCTGGATCGCGGCTCGCGTTCCTTACCTGCAGAGCGAAGTGTTCCGCTTCGGCAACACCATCATCGACGACTGGGAAGGTCAGGTGAACGCCTGGCCTCTGGATGAAGGCCTGATCGATTACGTCGACAAATCCTACGAGCACGCACTGGGTAACCCGGGTGCCACGGCCAACATCATCGCCAACACTCAGGTTCAGGTCGGCGAAGACAAGATCGACGTCAAGGACATCACCCCGGAAAAACTCGCCAGCCTGAACGAGCTGGGCGGTTCCGAGGCCAACGTCGCCACTGGCTACCACGCCATCGAATTCCTGCTCTGGGGCCAGGACCTGAACGGCACCGGCCCTGGCGCCGGCAACCGTCCAGCCTCCGACTACCTGGAAGGCAAAGGCGCAACTGGCGGCCACAACGATCGTCGTCGCGCCTACCTGAAGTCCGTGACCCAACTGCTGGTCAGCGACCTGGAAGAAATGGTCGGTAACTGGAAGCCGAACGTGGCCGACAACTACCGCGCCACCCTGGAAGCGGAACCGGCTGAATCCGGCCTGCGCAAAATGCTGTTCGGCATGGGCAGCCTGTCCCTGGGCGAACTGGCGGGCGAGCGCATGAAGGTTTCCCTGGAAGCCAACTCCCCGGAAGACGAACACGACTGCTTCAGCGACAACACCCACAACTCGCAGTTCTACGATGCCAAAGGCGTTCGTAACGTGTACCTGGGCGAATACACCCGCGTCGACGGCACCAAGATGACCGGCGCCAGCCTGTCGTCCCTGGTGGCTAAAGCCGACCCGGCTGCCGACACTGCGCTGAAGGCCGACCTGGCTGCGACCGAAGCCAAGATGCAGGTCATCGTCGATCACGCCAACAAGGGTGAGCACTACGACCAGCTGATCGCCGCCGGCAACACCGCTGGCAACCAGATCGTCCGTGACGCCATCGCTTCCCTGGTCAAGCAGACCGGCTCGATCGAAGCGGCCGCTGGCAAACTGGGCATCAGCGACCTGAACCCGGATAACGCTGATCACGAGTTCTGATCAACGCCGGCTGATTGAAAAGGCGACTTTCGGGTCGCCTTTTTCATGTCTGCATAACGCAGAACCTTGTGGGAGCGGGCTTGCCCGCGATGGCGGCTTAACATCCATCACATGTGTTGACTGACCCACCGCTTTCGCGAGCAAGCCCGCCCCCACAGGGATTGTGATTACTCTGATGTAATAATCATCGCCAAACCCTGCCCCACATCAACCAAACGATAATTCCTCTTATTCAATCTCCACTGCCCTGTTAGACTTTGCGCCCTTGTTTTGCTCGTCTTGCAGGATGTCTGATGCCCTCGCTGCCTCTTCGCTTGTCCGCACTGTTTCTGGCCCTGGGCCTGAGTGCCTGCGATGACGCCCCGCGTTTTACCGAAGCCGAACCCGGTGAAGCCCGGTCCGGTGGCGCAGCGACCGTGCGCAAGACCGATCAGAACGCCTTTTCCCTGCCCTCCGCCAACCTGCCGCCCTCCCGGCGCGTGGACTTCAGCGTCGGCAACAGTTTCTTCCGCAACCCCTGGGTGATTGCCCCGTCGACCACCACCGCCCGGGACGGCCTCGGCCCGTTGTTCAACACCAACGCCTGCCAGAATTGCCACATCAAGGACGGTCGCGGTCATCCGCCCACGCCTGATGCGCAGAACGCCGTGTCAATGCTGGTGCGCCTGTCGATCCCCGATGCGCCGGCCTACGCGAAAGTCATCGAACAGCTCGGTGTCGTCCCGGAGCCGGTCTACGGCGGACAATTCCAGGACATGGCCATCCCCGGTGTACTTCCGGAAGGCAAGGTGCGGGTCGACTACACGCCAGTGCCGGTCCGCTTCAAGGACGGCACCGAGATCGAGTTGCGCAAACCCAGCCTGAACATCACCCAACTGGGCTACGGCCCGATGCACCCTGACACCCGTTTCTCGGCCAGGGTCGCGCCCCCCATGATTGGCTTGGGCTTGCTTGAAGCCATCCCCGATGAGGCGATCCTGGCCAATGCCGAGGCTCAGGCAAAAGAGAACAACGGCATAGCCGGACGCCCGAACCGGGTCTGGGATGACGCCCGGCAGAAAACCGTCCTCGGACGATTTGGCTGGAAGGCCGGGCAGCCGAACCTCAATCAACAAAACGTGCACGCGTTTTCAGGGGATATGGGCCTGACCACCACCCTGCGCCCGATAGATGACTGCACCGACGCGCAAACTGCCTGCAAGCAGGCCCCCAACGGCAATGGGCCGGAGGGCGAGCCGGAAGTCAGCGACAACATCCTGCGCCTGGTGCTGTTCTACAGCCGCAATCTCGCCGTACCGGCCCGCCGCGATGTCGGCACGCCTGAAGTGCTGGCCGGCAAGAACCTGTTTTTCCAGGCCGGCTGCCAGTCCTGTCACACGCCGAAATACACCACCGCCGCCAACGCGGCAGAACCTGAACTGGCCAACCAAGTGATTCGCCCCTACAGCGATCTGCTGCTGCACGACATGGGCGACGGGCTGGCCGACAACCGCAGCGAATTCCAGGCCAGTGGCCGCGACTGGCGCACCCCGCCGTTGTGGGGCATCGGCCTGACGCAGGCGGTCAGTGGTCACACTCAGTTTTTGCATGACGGCCGCGCCCGCAATCTGCTCGAAGCCGTGCTCTGGCATGGCGGCGAAGCGCAGGCCGCGCAGCAACAGGTTTTGTCTTTCAACGCCGAGCAACGCGCTGCGTTACTGGCGTTTTTGAATTCTCTTTAAACACTTATAAAGAATCGGGAGCCCGACATGTTCCGTCCCAAGTTGTTATTCACCAGCCTTGCCGCACTCGCCCTCGGCGCCTGCTCACCGCAGGACCCGCAGGCGGTCACGTCGGCGGCCATCGCCAAGTCGGTGATCCTGCCGACCTACACGCGCTGGGTTGAAGCCGACCGCCAACTGGCCGTCAGCGCGCTGGCCTACTGCGAAGGCAAGGAAAACCTCGACACCGCCCGCGCCGATTTCCTGCACGCGCAGAAAGCCTGGGCCGAACTGCAACCGCTGCTGATCGGACCGCTGGCCGAAGGCAATCGCGCCTGGCAGGTGCAGTTCTGGCCGGACAAGAAAAACCTCGTCGGCCGTCAGGTCGAGCAACTGGTCGACGCCCAGCCGCAGATCGATGCTGCCGCCCTGGCCAAATCCAGCGTTGTGGTTCAAGGCCTTTCGGCCTACGAATACATCCTGTTCGACAGCAAGCCTGACGTGGCCAACGCCGCGCAGAAAGCCAAGTACTGCCCGCTGCTGAAAGCGATTGGCGAACGTCAGAAACTGTTGGCCGAAGAGATCCTGAAGAGCTGGAACAACACCGACGGCATGCTCGCGCAGATGAGCAAGTTTCCGAACCAGCGCTACGCCGATTCCCACGAAGCCATCGCCGATCTGCTGCGTGTGCAAGTCACCGCGCTGGACAGCCTGAAGAAAAAACTCGGCACGCCGATGGGCCGTCAGAGCAAGGGCGTGCCGCAACCGTTCCAGGCCGATGCATGGCGCAGCCAGTCTTCCCTGGCCGGCCTCGAAGCCAGCCTCGCCGCCGCCAAAACCGTCTGGGAAGGTGTCGACAACAAAGGCCTGCGCGGCTTGTTGCCGAGCGAGCAGAAGCCGTTGGCCGACAAGATCGACGCCGCTTATGCCGCCTCGTTGAAACTGTTCGCCAGCAACCAGCGCTCGCTGACCGAGATGCTCAACGACGACGCCGGTCGCCAGCAACTCAACGACATCTACGACAGCCTCAACGTCGTCCATCGTCTGCACGAAGGCGAACTGGCCAAGGCGCTGGGCATCCAACTGGGCTTCAACGCCAACGACGGTGACTGATGAGGGCGAGTGCCATGCTGCGACGACAGGCTCTGACGTTAGGTAGTTTGCTGCTGGGAGCAGTGACACTGGGCGGCTGGACGCTGTTCAAGCAAAAGGACAAGAGCCCGCTGTTGCTCTCGGCGCGGGACGATACTGACGGCAAGCATTACGCCGTCGGTTATCGGCTGGACGGTACACGGGTGTTCGCCACCCGGGTCGGCCAGCGTTGCCACGACATCATCAATCACCCGACGCTGCCAATCGCGCTGTTTGTCGCCCGGCGCCCCGGCACCGAGAGCTACCTGATCGACCTGCGCGACGGCACGCTGTTGCAAACCGTGGCCTCGCAGCCGAACCGGCATTTCTACGGTCACGCGGTGATTCACCACAGCGGCGACTGGCTGTACGCCACCGAAAACGACACGTCCGATCCGGGTCGTGGCCTGCTCGGTGTGTATAAGTTCGAAGGCGAGCGTCTCGTGCACAGCGGCGAGATTTCCACCCACGGCATCGGCCCGCATCAGGTGTCGTGGATGCCCGATGGCGAAACCCTGGTGGTGGCCAACGGCGGAATTCGCACCGAGGCGGAAAGCCGCGTCGAAATGAACCTCAACGCCATGGAACCGAGCCTGGTGCTGATGCAACGCGACGGTACTCTGCTGAGCAAGGAAACCCTCGCCCAGCCGATGAACAGCGTGCGGCACCTGGGGATCGCCAGCGACGGCACCATCGTCGCCGGTCAGCAATTCATGGGCCCCTCCCACGAACCGTCGGAACTGTTGGCCATCAAGCGGCCCGGCCAACCGTTCGTGGCGTTCCCGGTGCCCGAGCATCAGTTGCAGGCGATGGGGCATTACACCGCCAGCGTCGCGGTTCACAGCGACTTGCGTCTGGTCGCGTTGACCGCGCCACGGGGCAACCGCTTTTTCATCTGGGACCTGGACAGCGGTGAAGTGCGCCTGGATGCGCCACTTCCCGATTGCGCCGGGGTCGGTGCGGTGGCTGACGGCTTTGTCGTGACGTCGGGCCAAGGGCGCTGCCGTTACTACGATTGTCGCCAGACAGATTTGGTTGCAAAACCGTTGGAGCTGCCTGCCGGGCTCTGGGACAACCACCTGCATCTGATGTGAGTACCCCGCTTTTGTAGGAGCAGAGCTTGCTCGCGAAGGCGGTGTGTCAGGGCCCATCAATATTGAATGCCGCGCCGCCTTCGCGAGCAAGCTTCGCTCTTACAGGTTTTGCGCCTGCCTGTAAAAAGTGGCAGTTGGATTCACTGCCACACTCGGAGTAATGTGCCCGCCTGTCTCATGATTTCTCCAAGGAAGTGGAAATATGCTGCGTCGCCGCATGCTGATCATGTTGGGTGTTGTTCTGCTGATCGTGCTGGTGCTGGCCGGTTACAAAGCCTTCTCCATCTACACGATGATCCAGGGCTTCTCCGCGCCAAAACCGCCGATAAGCGTTGCCGTGGCCACCGCCATCGAACGGCCCTGGCAAGCCCGCCTGCCGACCGTCGGCACGCTCACGGCGCTGCAAGGCGTGGACCTGAGCCTGGAGACCGACGGCACCGTCATCGATTTGCAGTTCGAGTCAGGGCAGAAGGTCAAGGCCGGCCAGCCCCTCCTGCGACTCGACAGCGCCGTGGAAACTGCCTTGCTGGAAACCGCCCAGGCCGACCTCGGGCTGGCCCAGCTCGATTACGGTCGCGGTAGCCAACTGGTCGGCAGCCAGGCCATTTCCAAAGGCGAATTCGACCGACTTTCGGCGGTGCTGAAAAAGAGCAAAGCCACGGTCAATCAACTCAAGGCGGCGCTCGGTAAAAAAAGCATCCTTGCGCCCTTCAGCGGGACCATCGGCATTCGTCAGGTGGACGTTGGCGACTATGTTGCCAGCGGCACCATGATTGCCACCCTGCAAGACCTCAGCAGTCTCTACGTCGACTTTTTCGTGCCCGAGCAGTCGGTACCGAAGATCGCCATCGGCCAGCCGGTTGAAATCATCGTCGCGGCCTACCCGGCGCAGACCTTCCCCGGCACCATCAGCGCGATCAATCCAAAGCTCGAGAACAGCACGCGCAACATGCAGGTCCGCGCGACCCTGGCCAATCCCGATGGAAAGCTCCTGCCTGGCATGTTCGCCAGCCTCCAGGTCATGTTGCCCAACCCGCAGCCGCGCATCGTCGTGCCGGAAAGCGCGATCACGTACACGCTGTACGGCAATTCGCTGTACGTCGTCGCAGAGAAAAAAACCGAAGACGGCAAGGTGGAAAAAGACGCCAAGGGTGAACCGATCCTGATCGCCGAACGTCGTTTCATCGAAACCGGTGAACGCCGCGATGGTGTGGTGATGATTACCAAAGGTGTGCGCAATGGCGAAAAAGTGATCACTGCCGGCCAGATCAAACTGGACAACGGCGCACACATTGCCATCAGCGACGACAAGACTTTAGCCGAGCAGAACAGCCCGCCGCGTGCGGACTGATCAAGGAATCCCCATGGCTTTTACCGACCCGTTCATCCGCCGCCCGGTGCTCGCCTCCGTGGTCAGCCTGCTGATTGTGCTGCTGGGCTTCCAGGCCTGGAGCAAGCTGCCGCTGCGCCAGTATCCACAAATGGAAAACGCCCTGATCACGGTGACCACCGCGTATCCCGGGGCCAACGCCGAGACCATTCAGGGCTACATCACCCAGCCGATGCAACAGAGCCTGGCGAGCGCCGAGGGTATCGACTACATGACCTCGGTCAGTCGCCAGAATTTCTCGGTGATCTCGATCTACGCGCGCATCGGTTCCAACAGCGACCGCTTGTTCACCGAGCTATTGGCCAAGGCCAACGAGGTGAAAAACCAGCTGCCGCAGGACGCCGAAGACCCGGTGCTGAGCAAGGAAGCCGCCGACGCCTCGGCGCTGATGTACATCAGTTTCTTCAGCAAGGAACTGAGCAACCCGCAGATCACCGACTACCTGTCGCGGGTCATCCAGCCCAAACTCGCCACCCTGCCGGGCATGGCCGAAGCCGAGATTCTCGGCAACCAGGTGTTCGCCATGCGCCTGTGGCTGGACCCGGTAAAGCTCGCCGGCTTCGGCCTGAGCGCCAGCGACGTGACCAACGCGGTGCGCCAGTACAACTTCCTCTCCGCTGCCGGCGAAGTGAAAGGCGAGTACGTGGTCACCAGTATCAACGCCAACACCGAGCTCAAGTCCGCGGAAGCCTTCGCTGCGATTCCGCTCAAGGTCGATGGCGACAGCCGCGTGCTGCTCAGCGATGTCGCGCGGGTTGAAATGGGCGCGGAAAACTACGACACCATCAGCTCCTTCGGCGGCACGCCTTCGGTGTACATCGGCATCAAGGCCACGCCCGGCGCCAACCCGCTGGACGTGATCAAGGAAGTGCGCAAGATCATGCCGGACCTGGAAGCCCAGCTGCCCCCGAACCTCAAGGGTGAAATCGCCTACGACGCTACGCTGTTCATCCAGGCCTCGATCGACGAAGTGGTGAAAACCCTGTTCGAAGCGGTGCTGATCGTGATCGTCGTGGTGTTCCTGTTCCTCGGGGCACTGCGCTCGGTGGTGATCCCGGTAGTGACGATTCCGCTGTCGATGATCGGCGTGATGTTCTTCATGCAGATGATGGGTTACTCGATCAACCTGCTGACCCTGTTGGCGATGGTGTTGGCCATCGGCCTGGTGGTGGACGACGCCATCGTGGTGGTGGAAAACATCCACCGGCACATCGAGGAAGGCAAGACCCCACTGGACGCGGCCATCGAGGGCGCCCGGGAAATCGCCATGCCGGTGGTCTCGATGACCATCACCCTGGCGGCGGTGTATGCGCCGATCGGTTTCCTCACCGGCCTCACCGGGGCACTGTTCAAGGAGTTCGCCCTGACCCTGGCCGGGGCGGTGGTGATCTCCGGCATCGTTGCCCTGACCCTGTCGCCAATGATGTGTGCCTTTCTGCTGCGCCACGACGAAAACCCCACCGGCCTGGCACATCGCCTGGACCTGATTTTCGAAGGCCTCAAGCGCCGCTACCAGAAGCTGTTGCACGGTACGCTCAACACGCGCCCGGTGGTGCTGGTGTTTGCGGCGATCGTGCTGTGCCTGATTCCGGTGCTGCTCACCTTCACCAAGTCGGAGCTGGCACCGGACGAGGATCAGGGCATCATTTTCATGCTGGCCAACGCCCCGCAGCCGACCAACCTTGATTACCTGAACACCTATACCGACGAGTTCATCAACATCTTCAAGGCGTTCCCCGAGTACTACTCCTCATTCCAGATCAATGGCTTCAACGGTGTGCAATCGGGGATCGGCGGTTTTCTGCTGAAACCGTGGAACGACCGCGACCGCACGCAAATGGAGATTCTGCCCGAGGTGCAGAGCAAACTGGAAAGCATTCCAGGGTTGCAGATTTTCGGCTTCAACTTGCCTTCCCTGCCGGGCACCGGCGAGGGGCTGCCGTTTCAATTCGTCGTCAATACCGCCAACGATTACGAGTCGCTGCTGCAAGTGATGGACCGGGTTAAAAAGCGCGCGATGGAGTCCGGCAAGTTCGCTTTCGTCGACGTCGACCTGGCATTCGACAAGCCCGAAGTCGTGGTGGATATCGATCGCGCCAAAGCCGCGCAGATGGGTGTGTCGATGCAGGATCTGGGCGGCACCCTGGCGACCTTGCTGGGTGAGGCGGAAATCAACCGTTTCACCATTGAAGGCCGCAGCTACAAAGTGATCGCGCAGGTCGAACGGCCTTTCCGGGACAACCCCGACTGGCTGAACAACTATTACGTGAAAAACACCAAGGGTGAACTGCTGGCCCTGTCGACCCTGATCACCGTGACCGACCGGGCCCGCCCGCGGCAGTTGAATCAGTTCCAGCAGCTCAACTCGGCGATCCTGTCCGGGGTGCCGCTGGTGAGCATGGGTGAAGCCCTTGACGCGGTGCGGCAGATTGCCCGGGAAGAGGCGCCGGCGGGTTTTGCCGTCGACTATGCCGGGGCATCGCGGCAGTACGTTCAGGAAGGCAGCGCGCTGTGGGTGACGTTTGCCTTGGCTCTGGCGATCATTTTCCTGGTGCTGGCGGCGCAGTTCGAAAGTTTCCGCGATCCGTTGGTGATTCTGGTGACGGTGCCGCTGTCGATCTGCGGTGCGTTGATCCCGCTGTTCCTTGGCTGGTCGAGCATGAACATCTACACCCAGGTGGGGCTGGTGACGCTGATCGGGCTGATCAGCAAGCACGGGATCCTGATCGTCGAATTCGCCAATCAGCTGCGCAAGGATAAGGGCCTGACACCGCGCGAGGCGGTTGAGGAAGCAGCGGCCATCCGCCTGCGCCCGGTGTTGATGACCACCGCAGCGATGGTGTTCGGCATGGTGCCGTTGATCATCGCCACGGGGGCGGGCGCTGTCAGCCGGTTCGACATCGGCACCGTGATCGCGACGGGGATGTCGATCGGGACGCTGTTTACGTTGTTCGTGTTGCCGTGCGTTTACACGTTGCTGGCCAAACCCGACCATGCCAAAGAACACGCATAACCCCCTGTGGGAGCGGGCAAGTCGAATCGTCGCACCGCCGCTCCCACATTTGATCGATGGCGTTGCTAAAAGTCAGGCATAAAAAAGGCCTCGCATATACGAGGCCTTTTATTTGGGCTTCAATCTGGTCAACTCTGCGGCCTCAGTCCTTGAGAAAGTCCGAACATGAACAGCAATAAATCATGATCGGGTTGGGTTGCAACGGTCGCCTTCGCAACCCGCGGCATCGGACAACGCGCGTCCCCGTTCACTGAACTGAGGACTTGCGTGCGGGGCTGCTCCCAAGCCGCCACCGCCAGTGAAGCAACTGCCAAGGCTCCTATCAAGAACAAACCTCGTGCAATTTCGAGTTTCATTGCTATAAACCCTTGATAGCGCTGCCAAACGCTGTCTCATAAAGGTAGACGAGTTTCTTCCAGTCCGTCGTGCTGAACGACGAATGGCGACGCAGTTGCTTCAAGTCATGGGACGCGGCACGACGGGCGGTCAAACGCTGGCGGCCTTTCTCCAGATCGATCAACGCAATATCGATTTTCGCCGCTTCGCCCTCACCGGTAACCCGGACGAAGACGTGCTTCATGTAGAGGCAACTGTGCTGCCACCGCGCCTTGTGCATGCGCGCCAGGTTATCGGCCAGCTCCTTCAGCACACGATCATGCACCGCCTCACCATGACGCTCGCGACCTCCGCCTGCGTACCAGTGTTCGATTTCCTCAAACCCGTCCAGCGCCTTGGTCACCAACAATGCGCGCCACTTGTGGACAGGATCGCGTTGCGCACCACAGAAAACGATTTCCGGAACACCCACACCGATCAGACTCAACCCGATGAGCGCATCCCGCTCACGCAGCACCGTCGGCCGACCCAACGGGTACTGCCAGCTGCGGTAGACATGCCCGGTCTGACGCTTGGCGTAGAACAGCTGTCCATCATTGCTCTTGACGCGCTGCACGCCACTTTCACCACCGCGACGAACGTTGGGCTCTTCAACCCATTCGCCGCGCTGGTTCCAGAAATAGTCAAAGTCCCGGGAATCGATGTCCGTATCTGCTACATATTGCACCGCCATCTGCTACCTCTTGCGTAATACATAAACCCGCCACATGGCATAGAGCGGGATAAAGTCCAGTTGTTCCTGAATACGAAACCCCGCCTGCTCGAATTCCTTTTCGACCGTAGCAGCCGGTAACACAAAACGGTTTTGGTAACCTTCCTGCTCACGCCCCTTCTCCAGGCGCTTGCGTTTCCAAGCCTTGAAATTGCCGTCAACCCATAACGAAAGGATCACGCTATCGCGGGTGACGCGCTCGAATTCACGCAGAATGGCCAGTCGATGCTCGGCTTCACCAATGTGGTGCAGCAAACGCATGCAAAAAATGCTGTCGACGGCGTTATCAGGCAGGGCGATGTCGAATGCAGAAGTGTGCAAGGGTTGTACCTTTTTCACGACTTCCGCCGGTTGCGCCTGCAGAGCAATCTTGAGCATCGATTCGGAGTTGTCCGCTCCGATGATCACACGGTTGGGTTTTTCCGCCAGCAATGGCCAGAAACGCCCGGCACCACAAGGTAAATCGAGGACCAGTCCGGGTTCGCCGACCAACGTCAGAGCCTTGCGCGCCAGTTGCTCGTCACGCCAATGGGACAGCCGACGGCCGAGGCCGTCCTGGTGTTTCTGCAGGTATTTCCGAGCGTGTTGATCGTCGTATTTGTCGGAAAAATCGAGTTTGATCGGGGCGGCCATCATCAAGGACTCCTGAACGTCTGATGACAACTACCTTAGGTAGCGCCATGTCAGCGTCAGGTCATGCCATTGTGAAAAAATCGTCATGTAAAACCCCGAGTTATTTCAAGGTTTTACATGAGCAAAATGATGGCTGGGGGCCACTCCCCTGCAGGCGTTGCGATCAACTCAATGGTGCTGAACCCAGTTCCACCTGAAACCGGCAGCCATGCGGCTCCATGTTGGTCAGACTGACGCTCCACCCCTGGTTTTCGCAAATCCGCTGTACCAGCGACAAGCCTAGCCCCAGGCCTTCACCGCGTTTCTCGTTACCCCGCACGAAAGGCTCGAACATCGCTTCGCGTTTTTCTTCGGGAATGCCCACGCCACTGTCTTCGACCCTGAAACCCGCTGTCGTCAGAGTCAAGCGGATGAAACCCCGTTCGGTGTAATGCAGCGCATTGCGCAACAGGTTGCCCATGACCGCTTGCAGAAGCGTGGCGTTGTAACAGGTGCTGGCCGGATTGCCCGGTTCGAATACCAGCGATAACCCTTTAGCCTCGATCGGTTCGCGCCACAGGCAGAGCAAGCCGTCGGCGACCTGGGCCAGCGACTGTTGCGGCGCCATGCCGGCGTCTTCACGTTGGGCGCGGGCCAGCATCAGGAAGGTCTGCACCAGCTCACGCATCTCTTCGCAGGCACGGGCGATTCGTTCCACCTGAGCCCGACCGCGCTGGTCGATGCCGGGGTTTTCCAGCAACAGCTCACAGGAACTGGCCAGCACCATCAACGGGGTGCGCAACTCGTGACTGACGTCACTGGTGAACAAGCGCTCCCGGGTCAATGCCTGGCGCAGGCGCCCGAGGGTGGCGTCGAAGGCCACTGCCAGCTCGCCCACTTCATCGGCGGCATAGTCCGGTGCCAGCGGTGGCGCCAGCCCCAGCAACTGGTCGCGGTGGCGCACCTGACGGGCCAGCCGCACGACAGGCGCCATCACTTTGCGCGCCAGGATCCAGCCGAGGAAGACCGCCAGCGCCAGGCTCAGGACGAAGCCCACCAGCACCACGGCGAACAGCACCCGCTCACGTTCTTCGAAATCACTCTGGTCCTGCAGCAACACATAGCGCCGGCCATCGACGACTTCGACCATCGCGTGGTACGACAGCTGCTCGCGGAACACTTCGTGGAAACCCGGGTCGAGATGGCGCAGATCCTTGGGCAGCTCGAAATCGCCCGGCCCGCCGCTGAAATAGAACAGCTGGTCCGGCTCGGGGCGATGACTCCAGTCAGACACACTGTCCATCAACAGCAGGCGTTGCAAATCACCGCCGAGGCCTGCCGAAATCAGTTTTTCTTCCACCAGGTGCACGGTCGCGACAATGCCCATGGCGAAGGCCCCGGCGACCAGTGCGCTCATCAGCGCAAAGGCGATGATGATCCGTTGAGCAAGGCTTTGTCTAAACTCCATCACGGCCCTCGGCCAAGCGATATCCCACACCGTGCACGGTTTGCAGCAAAGGCTTGGCGAACGGTTTGTCGATCACCTGGCGCAATTGGTGGACGTGGCTGCGCAGGCTGTCGCTGTCCGGGCAATCATCGCCCCACAGGGCTTCTTCGAGAATTTCCCGGCGCAGGACGTGCGGGCTTTTTTGCATCAGCACGGCCAGCAACTTCAGGCCTACCGGGTTGAGTTTCAGCAAGCGCCCTTCGCGAGTGACTTCCAGGGTATCGAGGTCGTAGCTCAGGTCGCCGACCTGCAAAGTGCGACGGCCGCCGCCCTGCGCCCGACGCATCACGGCTTCGATCCGCGCGGCCAGTTCAGACAGGGCAAAGGGTTTGATCAGGTAATCATCGGCGCCGGACTTGAAGCCTTGCAGACGGTCGTCGAGTTGATCGCGGGCAGTGAGCATGATCACCGGCGTGTCGCGACGGGCGTCCTCGCGCAGGCGTTTGCACAGGGTGTAGCCGTCGATGCCCGGCAACATGATGTCGAGCACGATCAAATCGTAATGCTCGGTGGCCGCCAGGTGCAGGCCTGACAAACCGTCCTGCGCGCAATCCACGGTGTAGCCCTTGAGCCCCAGGTAATCGGCCAGATTGGCCAGGATATCGCGGTTGTCTTCAACCAACAGAATGCGCATGGGCATCTCCTCCGTACACAGTAACGGCCGTCTTGGCCCGCGCAGCTTAAGGCCTGCCGTGGCTCAGGGCTAGGACTGTGTGCAGTTGAAAACCCGGCCAATCAACCCGTCGAGCCCTTAACGACTTTTTCACTATCGATTCACACAGAGGCGACACAACCGGGTTCAAACTCCGCGCGGCTGCGCTCTCAAGAACATTTGACCGACCAAGGAACTGCCATGGTTTCGACCTCTGCCCGCCCCGCCTCTCGCCCGCTCAATTTCTGGGTGTGTCTGGGTGTTCCCGCCGTTGCGGCGATCATTCTGGTACTGCTCGAACTGACGTCCCTGGACATGGATCTGGCCAGGCTGTTCTACGACCCGGCGGCCGGAGACTTCATCGGACGGCACAGTTACTTCCTCGAAAACATCCTGCATGACCGCGCCAAGCAAGTGGTCATCGCCTTCTCGGTGTTCGCGATTTTCGGTTTTATCGGCGCCTTTTTCATCGACAGGCTCAAACCGTTCAAACGGGAACTGGGCTGTCTGGTGCTGTCCCTGGGACTGGCGACATCCTTTGTCACGCCGATGAAAGCGGTGACGGCGGTTCAATGCCCGTGGAGTCTTGAACAGTTTGGTGGTCATGAAACCTATAGCGAACTCCTCAGCCCGCGCCCACCCACAGACAAACCGGGCCGTTGCTGGCCTGGCGGGCATGCCGCGACCGGTTTCACGCTGTTTGCGCTGTTCTTTGTGCTGCGGGATCGGCGTCCGCGCCTGGCACGTAATGCCTTTATCTTTGCCTTCGCGCTGGGCACGGTGTTTTCCGTGAGCCGGATGATGCAGGGCGCGCACTTTTTCTCGCACAACGTGTGGACGGCGATTTTCTGCTGGCTGATTTGTCTGGGGTCGTATTACTACATCCTGTATCGACCGGCTTCCAGGGCTGATCGGGTTATCAAGGCAGAAACTGTCGGCGCCTGAACTGACGACATCGCGGGCAAGCCCGCTCCCACAGGGATTGGAGGTGACCACAAATTTAGAGTTTCACTCAAGAACCTGTGGGAGCGGGCTTGCCCGCGATGGCCGCGACTCGGTGTCCTGACAGACTAAAATGAAGGCAATAAAAAACCCCGCCTGCTTTCGCAGACGGGGTTTTTCAGTACAGGGGTAAGGCTGGCTTACATCATGCCGCCCATGCCGCCCATACCGCCCATGTCTGGCATGCCGCCGCCAGCTGGTGCGTCGTCCTTGATCTCGGCGATCATGGCTTCGGTGGTGATCATCAGGCTGGCAATCGACGAAGCCGCTTGCAGAGCCGAACGAGTCACTTTGGCCGGGTCCAGGATACCCATTTCGATCATGTCGCCGTATTCGCCGGTAGCAGCGTTGTAACCGTAGTTACCCGAACCCTGCTTGACCTTGTCGACAACTACGCTTGGCTCGTCGCCGGAGTTGGCAACGATCTGGCGCAGTGGCGCTTCAACAGCGCGACGCAGCAACTGGATGCCAACGTTCTGGTCATCGTTGTCGCCTTTCAGCTCGGAGATAGCCTGCAGAGCGCGAACCAGTGCCACGCCGCCGCCAGGTACCACGCCTTCTTCAACGGCTGCACGGGTAGCGTGCAGGGCGTCTTCAACGCGGGCTTTCTTCTCTTTCATTTCAACTTCGGAACCGGCGCCAACCTTGATCACTGCAACGCCGCCGGACAGTTTGGCCAGACGCTCTTGCAGTTTTTCACGGTCGTAGTCGGACGAAGTGTCGGCCACTTGCTGACGGATCTGCAGAACGCGAGCCTGGATGTCAGCCTCAACGCCGGCACCGTCGATCACGGTGGTGTTTTCTTTCGACAGGATCACGCGCTTGGCATTACCCAGGTGTTCCAGGGTAGTGCTTTCCAGGCTCAGACCGATCTCTTCGGAGATAACGGTACCGCCAGTCAGGACAGCGATGTCCTGCAGCATGGCCTTGCGACGGTCGCCGAAGCCTGGAGCCTTGACGGCTGCGACTTTAACGATGCCACGCATGTTGTTCACAACCAGAGTCGCCAGGGCTTCGCCTTCAACGTCTTCGGCCACGATCAGCAGTGGACGGCCGGCTTTGGCAACGGCTTCCAGGACTGGCAGCATTTCGCGGATGTTCGAGATCTTTTTGTCGACCAGCAGGATCAGCGGACCGTCCAGCTCGGCAGTCATGGTCTCTGGCTTGTTGACGAAGTACGGGGACAGGTAGCCACGGTCGAACTGCATGCCTTCAACAACCGACAGTTCGTTTTCCAGGCCCGAGCCTTCTTCAACGGTGATCACGCCTTCTTTACCGACTTTTTCCATGGCTTCGGCAATGATGTCGCCGATGGAGTTGTCGGAGTTGGCCGAGATGGTGCCGACCTGAGCGATGGCCTTGGTGTCAGCGCAAGGCTTGGACAGGGCTTTCAGCTCTTTGACGATCGCGATGGTCGCTTTGTCGATACCGCGCTTCAGGTCCATCGGGTTCATGCCGGCAGCGACGGCTTTCAGGCCTTCGTTGACGATCGACTGAGCCAGAACGGTAGCGGTGGTGGTGCCGTCGCCTGCGTCATCGTTGGCACGGGAGGCAACGTCTTTGACCAGCTGCGCGCCCATGTTTTCGAAGCGGTCTTTCAGCTCGATTTCTTTGGCAACGGACACGCCGTCCTTGGTGATGGTCGGAGCGCCGAAGCTCTTCTCGATGATCACGTTACGGCCTTTAGGGCCCAGGGTCGCTTTTACTGCGTCAGCCAGGACGTTGACACCGGCGAGCATTTTCTTGCGGGCGGAATCGCCGAATTTAACTTCTTTAGCAGCCATGATCGATATTCCTTAAATACTTTGTAGTAGCGGGAAAATGAGCGGGGAATCAGCCTTCGATGACAGCGAGGATTTCGCTCTCGCCGATAACCAGCAGGTCTTCGCCGTCAACTTTCACGGTGTTGCTGCCGGAGTAAGGGCCGAATACAACCTTGTCACCCACTTTCACGGCCAGCGCGCGCACTTCACCGTTTTCCAGTGCTTTGCCCGGGCCTACAGCCAGGACTTCACCCTGGTTTGGCTTTTCAGCAGCCGAACCTGGCAGGACGATACCGCCAGCGGTTTTCTTTTCTTCTTCGCTGCGACGGACGACGACGCGGTCATGCAGAGGACGAAGCTTCATTGTCGATCTCTCCTAATTGTGGTTTTCATCGGCCGGTGTATTCCCGGCGGGTTTAACAAATCCGGCGGTGCCGGGTGCGGTTCGTCAAGCGAACCGCGGAAGTCTGTCTGGCGTGATCGCCAGAAACCTTGCGGTGACCGTTACATAAGGGCGCATAAGCTTATTACAAGGGTGGGGATCGAAATTTTTTACATCGATGCCCCGAAAACGAACACGGCACCCGAAGGTGCCGTGCAGGTGAAACGGTTTACTTGGAATCGCGGTGTTCGAACTCGCCTTCGATCACGTTCGGCTCACGGCCCAGCGGCTCGCGGGGAGCAGGACCGCCCCGTGGCTGAAGATCATCGGCGAAGGCTCGCTGACGGATCGCCGCTTCTTCGGCGCGCAGGCGCATTTTATTGGCCAGCAAACGGCGAGAGATCGGCAGCAGCATGATCAGGCCCAGCACGTCGGTGACGAAGCCCGGCAAGATCAACAGACCACCGGCCAGGGCCAGCATCAGGCCTTCGAGCATGGTCTGGGCTGGCAGTTCGCCGCGGTTCAGGCTTTCACGCGCACGCAGCGCAGTGGCCAGGCCGGCGATACGCAGCACGAACACGCCGAGCATCGAGCCGAGTATGACCAGCAGCAGGGCCGGGAAAAACCCGATCGCCCCGCTCACCTTGACGAATACGAACAGCTCCAACACCGGAAACAGTACAAAGAGCAATAAGAAAGGGCGCATCAAATGGTTCCTCAACGCAAGAATGCCTTGCCAGTCTTCCCTAGATGACGTCGCCATTGCGTGAATTCAAGCGTCAGCCACTTCATTTTTCGGCCAATGCTCGGCGTGAGCCAGGAAAACCAAGACTTCGCGGACTTGTGTCGGCGTATTACATGGCGCTTGAAACGGTAGCCAGTAGAGTCCCTGACCGATGCGCAGGTGCATGCCTTCCGTGTCGATCCCGGCCAGTTGCGCCGGCTCGGTTTTCGGCAGTCCGGCGAGGTCGACGTAGTGGGCGATGGCTTTGGCGTGATCGGCATTCATGTGCTCGACCATGCTTACTTCCGCCTTGCCCGCGAAGGGATTGGCCAGTGTCAGCTGATCGACCCAGTGAATCGCGCCGAAACCGCCGATGTAGCGGTGACGCACGGGGTTGAGCACCCAGAAATCGAAATCGTGGGCCTTGTGGTAGCTCTGCGAATCCGGGAAATAGCGGTAGTAACGCTCGGCCGCGGCTTCGATGACGGCCTCGTCTACAAGCTTTTCCGCTTCGGCGAGGTAAGTCAGGCGACCGACGGCTTGCACGTCTTCAGCCTCACGCTCGCCCACGAACAGTGAGCATTTCGGATCTTTTTGCAGGTTATGCGTGTGCTGGGCGATGCGGCTGATCAGGATCAGCGGCCGCCCCTGCCCGTCCAGGCAGTACGGAACCACCGAGCCAAACGGGAAGCCGGGCATCGCCTTGGAGTGCGTCGAGAGCACTCCACGGTATTCCTTGAGAAGCAATTCTCGGGCATTCTTGGCCGCTTCAACGCTCAATTTATGACTCCTTATATAGAATCCGTCGAAAAAACGGACAGGCGACTGGTGAAAGTTCCAGTCCGCCATCGGGGCAGTTCTCATGTGCAACCAGGCTACATCCGGTGCAGATCGAGAGGCTCTCTTGAAGGAAGACCACTCCAACCTGCTACCGGGGCATGCGAATGCAACTCACTGACAAAGTAATCATTATCACGGGCGGTTGCCAGGGTTTAGGCCGTTCGATGGCCGAGTATTTCGCCGGCAAAGGCGCGAAGCTTGCGCTGGTTGACCTGAACCAGGAAAAGCTCGACGACACCGTTGCCGCGTGCAAGGCCAAGGGTGTCGAGGCCCGCGCCTACCTGTGCAACGTCGCCAATGAAGAGCAGGTGACGCACATGGTCGCCCAGGTGGCCGAAGATTTCGGCGCGATCCATGGCCTGATCAACAACGCCGGGATCCTGCGCGACGGCCTGCTGCTCAAGGTCAAGGACGGCGAAATGACCAAGATGAGCCTGGCCCAGTGGCAGGCGGTCATCGATGTCAACCTGACAGGCGTGTTCCTGTGCACCCGTGAAGTCGCGGCGAAAATGGTCGAGCTGAACAACAGCGGCGCGATCATCAATATCTCCTCGATCTCTCGCGCCGGCAACGTCGGCCAGACCAACTATTCCGCCGCCAAGGCCGGTGTCGCGGCGGCGACCGTGACCTGGGCGAAAGAACTGGCACGCTATGGCATCCGCGTCGCGGGTATTGCGCCTGGCTTTATCGAAACCGAGATGACCTTGGGCATGAAGCCTGAAGCACTGGAGAAAATGACGTCCGGGATTCCGCTCAAGCGCATGGGCAAGCCGGAAGAGATCGCCCATTCGGCGGCGTACATTTTCGAGAATGACTACTACACCGGCCGGATTCTGGAGATGGATGGCGGGTTGCGGATCTAAGCAACACCCAAAACAACTGTGGGAGCGGGCTTGCTCGCGAATGCGGTGTGTCACTCAACAGATTAGTTGGCTGATCTACCGCATTCGCGAGCAAGCCCGCTCCCACATTTAACCGTATTTCAGATCATCAATCGTCGCTGATGGTGATGTTCGGCATTGCCGGCGATACCGCTTCCTGCAACACAATCCGCGCGCCGACATGGCGGGCGAGTTCCTGGTAGACCAGCGCGATCGGGCTGTCCGGCTCGGCGATCACCGTTGGCTTGCCGCCGTCGGCCTGTTCGCGAATGGCCATTGCCAGCGGCAACGAAGCCAGCAGTTCAACGCCATATTGATTGGCCAGCTTCACTCCCCCGCCCTCACCGAACAGATGCTCGGCATGCCCGCAGTTCGAGCAGATGTGCACGGCCATGTTTTCCACCACGCCCAGCACCGGGATGTTGACCTTGCGGAACATCTCCACGCCTTTGCGCGCGTCCAGCAGCGCCAGGTCTTGCGGGGTGGTGACAATGACCGCGCCGGCGACAGGGACTTTCTGCGCCAGGGTCAGCTGGATGTCGCCGGTGCCTGGCGGCATGTCGATGACCAGATAATCCAGGTCGCCCCAGGCGGTTTGTGTCACCAGTTGCAACAGCGCGCCGGAAACCATCGGCCCACGCCAGACCATCGGCGTGTTGTCGTCGGTCAGGAACGCCATCGACATCACTTCGACGCCATGGGACTCGATCGGCACAAACCACTTCTGATCCTTGACCTTTGGTCGGGTGCCTTCGGGAATGCCGAACATGATGCCCTGGCTCGGACCGTAAATGTCCGCGTCGAGGATCCCGACCTTGGCGCCTTCGCGGGCCAGGGCCAGCGCGAGGTTGGCGGCGGTGGTGGATTTGCCCACGCCGCCTTTGCCGGAGGCCACGGCGACAACATTCTTGACGTTGGCCAGGCCCGGAATCTGTGCCTGAGCCTTGTGCGCGGCGATCACGCTGGTGATCTCTACCCGGGCACTGGTGACGCCGTCGAGGCCTTCGATGGCCATTTGCAGCATCTGTGCCCAGCCACTTTTAAACAGACCGGCGGCGTAACCCAACTCCAGCTGGACGCTGACGCGATCAGCCTGGATGTCGATGTTGCGCACGCACCCGGCGGTGACCGGGTCCTGGTTCAGGTAAGGGTCGGTGTACTGGCGAAGGACGGCTTCCACCGCTGCGCGATTGACGGCGCTCATGGGCAACTCCGATAGCAAGACTGGAAAATCAGGCGGGTATCCTAACCGTTCTAGATCATGGACGGCATGTCCGCCGAAGATTTGTGGCAACCACATCCCTGTGGCGCGGGGGCTTGCCTGTGGCGAGGGGATTTATCCCCGTTCGGCTGCGCAGCAGTCGTAAATCCAGCGCACTCGGTTTACTGGATGTACCGTGATGGCAAATTCATGGGGCGGCTTCGCCACCCAACGGGGATCAATCCCCTCGCCACAGACAAATCACCACGCCACAGCACTGTTGTGCCAACAAGCCCTCGGCCCCCTCGGGGGTGAAAAATATGCGCCGGCGCTTTATAGTGGCCGACCTCCGTTTCATCAAGTAGCCGAGCCCCATGTCCGAGCCACGCAAGATCCTCGTCACCAGCGCCCTGCCCTATGCCAATGGTTCGATCCATCTTGGCCACATGCTGGAATACATCCAGACCGATATGTGGGTGCGCTTCCAGAAGCACCGCGGCAATCAATGCATCTATGTCTGCGCCGACGACGCCCACGGTTCGGCCATCATGCTGCGCGCGGAAAAGGAAGGCATCACCCCGGAACAACTGATCGCCAACGTCCAGGCTGAACACAGCGCCGACTTTGCCGAGTTCCTGGTGGACTTCGACAACTTCCACTCCACTCACGCCGAAGAAAACCGTGAGCTGTCGAGCCAGATCTACCTGAAGCTGCGCGACGCCGGGCACATCGCCCAGCGCTCGATCACTCAGTACTTCGACCCGGAAAAGAAAATGTTCCTGGCCGACCGCTTCATCAAGGGCACCTGCCCGAAATGCGGCACTGAAGACCAGTACGGCGACAACTGCGAAAAATGCGGTGCAACCTATGCACCGACCGACCTGAAGGATCCGAAGTCGGCGATCTCCGGCGCCACCCCGGTGCTCAAGGATTCCCAGCACTTCTTCTTCAAGTTGCCGGACTTCCAGGAAATGCTGCAAGCCTGGACCCGCAGCGGCACCCTGCAAGACGCCGTCGCCAACAAGATCGCCGAATGGCTGGATGCCGGCCTGCAACAGTGGGACATCTCCCGCGATGCGCCGTACTTCGGTTTCGAAATCCCAGGCGAGCCAGGCAAATACTTCTACGTCTGGCTGGACGCGCCGATCGGCTACATGGCCAGCTTCAAGAACCTCTGCAACCGTACGCCGGAGCTGGATTTCGATGCGTTCTGGGGCAAGGATTCCACCGCCGAGCTGTATCACTTCATCGGCAAGGACATCGTCAACTTCCACGCCCTGTTCTGGCCAGCGATGCTCGAAGGCGCCGGTTTCCGTAAACCGACCGGCATCAACGTGCACGGCTACCTGACCGTCAACGGCCAGAAAATGTCCAAGTCCCGTGGCACCTTCATCAAGGCCCGGACCTACCTCGATCACCTGTCGCCGGAATACCTGCGTTATTACTACGCGGCCAAACTGGGCCGTGGCGTCGACGACCTCGACCTGAACCTCGAAGACTTCGTGCAGAAGGTCAACTCCGACCTCGTCGGCAAAGTCGTCAACATCGCCAGCCGCTGTGCCGGTTTCATCCACAAAGGCAACGCCGGTGTGCTGGTGGCGGGTAACGCCGCACCGGAACTGACCGAAGCCTTCCTCGCCGCAGCGCCGAGTATCGCCGAGGCCTACGAGGCTCGCGACTTCGCCCGTGCCATGCGCGAGATCATGGGCCTGGCCGACCGCGCCAACGCGTGGATCGCTGACAAGGCACCGTGGTCGCTGAACAAACAGGAAGGCAAGCACGATGAAGTCCAGGCCATCTGCGCCCTGGGCATCAACCTGTTCCGCCAGTTGGTGATTTTCCTCAAGCCCGTCCTTCCGCTGCTGGCCGCCGATGCCGAGGCGTTCCTGAACGTCGCGCCGCTGACCTGGGACGACCACGCGACCTTGCTCAGCAACCATCAGCTGAACGAGTTCAAACCGTTGATGACCCGTATCGACCCGGTGAAAGTGCAAGCCATGACCGATGCTTCGAAAGAAGACCTGACCGCCAGCCAGACCGACACCGGCGAAGCGGCACCTGCCGGCAACGGCGAACTGGCCAAGGATCCGCTGTCGCCGGAGATCGAGTTCGATGCGTTTGCTGCGATCGACCTGCGCGTCGCCCTGATCGTCAAGGCCGAACACGTGGAAGGTGCCGACAAGCTGTTGCGCCTGACCCTGGACATCGGTGACGAGCAACGCAACGTGTTCTCCGGGATCAAGAGCGCTTATCCGGACCCGTCCAAGCTCGATGGTCGCCTGACCATGATGATCGCCAACCTCAAGCCACGGAAAATGAAGTTCGGCATCTCCGAAGGCATGGTGATGGCGGCCGGTCCTGGCGGTGAAGAAATCTACCTGCTCAGCCCCGACAGCGGCGCCAAGCCGGGTCAACGCATCAAGTAAGGTTCTGCGGTAAAACGATCCCACAGTCGTGCCCGGCGCGACTGTGGGATTTTCATATCTGGCCCACCCTCCTTCCTTGCCGGATAATGCCTAACCTTGTCAGACAGGCTTTCTTTTTCCGGCACGATCATGACCGAGATTGTACTTACGCTTATCAGTGCTGCCCTGATCAACAACTTCGTGTTGCACTGGCCGCTGGGCGTCGATCCGCTACTGAGCGCAGAGCGTCGTCAGGTGCATGCACTGGGCATCGCGACGACGTGCCTGATGCTGATCGTCGGCATGCTCGGTCATGTGCTCTACCACTGGCTGCTGGTGCCGCTGGGGTTGAGTTCGCTCGGCCTGTTCGTGTTTTTACCCCTGAGCATTTTGCTGATCGCGCCGCTGCTGACGCTGCTGCCGAAGCTGTTTTCAACGCTTTCGTTCGAAGGGCTCTGGCCATTGCTGCTCGGCAATGCCGGCGTCCTGGGTCTGGCGCTGATCAACGTGCAGGACGACAAGGGATTTTTCCACGCTACGGCCTTGAGCCTCGGCGCCGGGTTGGGTTTCTGGCTGGTGCTGAGTCTGTTCTGCGACTTGCGCCAGCGCACTCTCGATAACGATATTCCCCTGCCCTTTCGCGGCCTGCCGATCGACCTGATCGGCGCCGGTTTGATTGCAGTGGCTTTTCTCGGATTCAGTGGACTGATCAAAACATGAGTCTGATTCAACGCATCGACGCCCTGTTGCCGCAGACCCAGTGCGGCAAGTGTGGCCACCCCGGATGCAAGCCGTACGCCGAGGGCATTGCCAGCGGCGAGCCGATCAACAAATGCCCGCCCGGTGGCAGCGAAACCATCTCGGCGCTGGCCGATTTGCTGAAAGTACCGGTGCTGGAACTGGACGTCAGCCGCGGTTCGGCACCGGCGCAAATCGCCTACATCCGCGAGGCCGAGTGCATTGGTTGCACCAAATGCATTCAAGCGTGCCCGGTAGATGCCATCGTCGGCGCGGCGAAATTGATGCACACGGTGATCATCGACGAATGCACCGGCTGCGACCTCTGCGTGGCGCCCTGCCCGGTGGATTGCATCGAGATGCATCCGTTGCCGCTGGCCACGGTGCTGCCGATTGTCGGTGGCCTGGCGTTCAGCCTTGAGGAACAACAGGCGCGTACCGCCAAACGCAATCACGCACGGCGCCGCTTTGAGCAGCGCAATGCGCGTTTGCGTAGGGAAGAAGAACAGAAACTCGCCGAGCGCCAGGCCCGGGCACATCGCGCGGCGCAACACACTGAAGTGACGACGCTCGACCCGGTTCAGGCCGCGCTGGAAAGGGTCCGTGCGCAGAAAGCGGCGAATGCCGATGCGGCGGTGAAGAAAGCCAAGATCGATCTGGCGATGAGCCGCGCGCAATTGAACAAATCGCTCAAGGCGTTCGGCCATCCGCCGACCTTCGAACAGCAATCGCAACTGATTGTCCTGCAACAGCAGTTCGAAGCGTCGGAACAAGCCCTGGCGCAGCTGGAAAGCAGCACACCGCCAGTCGCTGCCGCTGCACCCACTGCGCCAGTGAAGGACGCCGAGCTGAAACGGGCGAAAATTCAGCTGGCCATGCGCCGCGCCGAACTCAAGAAAGCCCAGGCCAGCGAGGCGCCCGCCGAGCAGATCGAAGCCTTGGAACGCGCACTCGGCGACGCCGAAAAAGCCCTCCACACCGCCGAGGCTGCGAGCGAACAACCTTTACCTGACCTGGCGCGTGTTGAAAAACGCCCCATCGACAACCAGCTTCGCCAACTGAAAACCGAATTGGCCTACGCTCGCGCCGACGTCAGCAAACTCGAACGACGCACCGACACACCCGCCGAGCAGATGACCAAGGCGCGCGCCCGCCTACAGGAAGCCGAGCGTCAGGTGGATGCCTATGTCGCCCCTTGAATCGGTCGACGAGCGCCTGCAGCAGGCCATGAAGCTGGTGTTGCTGGCCACCGTGCCGGGCATGCTGGTGCTGTTCTGGTTGTATGGCTGGGGTGTACTGATCAACCTGATTCTGGCCGGCGTTACTGCGCTGGCCGTTGAAGCGGTAGTGCTGCGGCTGCGCAAACGTGAGCTCAAACCGACCTTGAGCGACGGCAGCGCGCTGGTCAGTGCGACATTGCTGGCCCTGGCCTTGCCGCCGTATTGCCCGTGGTGGCTGACGGTCTGTGCCGCAGCGTTCGCGCTGTCCGGCAAACAGTTGTATGGCGGAGTCGGAAAAAATCCGTTCAACCCGGCGATGCTCGGTTTTGCCCTGGTACTGGTGGCGTTTCCCCAGCAGATGACCCATTGGCCATCGTCCCACGGCATGAACCTGCTCGGCGGTTTGCAGCAAGTGTTCGGTTTCAGCCTCAGCCAGACCCCGGATGCCTGGGTCCAGGCCACGGCGCTGGACAGCTTGAGAATCAATAAAAGCCTGACCATGGACGAACTCTTCGCCGGCAATCCGGCCTTCGGCCACTTCGGCGCGCGCGGCGTGGAATGGGTCAACCTGGCCTTTCTGGCGGGCGGCGTGTTTCTGCTGCAACGGCGGGTGTTCAGCTGGCATGCGCCGGTGGGCATGCTTGCCAGCCTGTTCGTTATCAGCCTGCTGTGCTGGAACGGGTCGGGGTCCGATTCCCATGGCTCGCCACTGTTCCATCTGCTCACCGGCGCGAGCATGCTGGGTGCGTTCTTTATCGTCACGGAACCGGTGTCGGGCGCCAAAAGCCCTGGCGGACGGCTGATGTTCGGCGCGGGCGTGGGACTGCTGACTTACCTGATTCGTACCTGGGGCGGTTATCCGGACGGCGTGGCGTTTGCGGTGTTGCTGATGAACCTCTGCGTGCCGGCGCTGGATCGATTTGTTGCGTCGAGACAGGAGCGTGCTGCGCCATGAGCCGAGCGTCGAGCGTGGTGATTCTGGTCGTGCTGGCAGGCCTGGGGATTGGCGCGACTTACCTTGTTCAGCAGAGCAGCGCGCCACGCATTGCGAGCGAACAGCGCCTGATCGACAGCCGCAACCTGCTGGACCTGCTGCCCGCCGACAGCTACGACAATCAACCACTCGAACAACCGTTGCGCCTCGACGATACGGGATTGACCAACAGCACATTGCAAGGCGGCTACCTGGCGACCAAGGCTGGCCTACCCAGCGTCGTTTTGTTGCGCAGTCAGGTATTGGGTTATGCGGGCAGTATCGACTTGTTGATCGCCATTGGTGCAAACGGCAAGTTGGTGGGGGTCAAAACCCTCAAGCAATCCGAGACGCCAGGGCTGGGTGCGCGAATCGCCGACTGGCCGAATGCCTGGCTCAACGACTTTGCCGGCAAGTCCCGAAGCGAACCGGCCGACAGTGGCTGGGCGTTGAAAAAGGATCAGGGCCAGTTCGATCAGATCGCAGGGGCGACCATAACTTCAAGAGCCGTGATCAACGCCGTCCACGACGCCTTGCGCTACTTCGATGAACATCGGCAACAGTTGATCGGGAGCAGTCCCCTTGAATAAGTCATCGACGCTGCAGAACTCGCTGATGCTCGCACCGCTGATTGGCGCTACCGACTCATGGATGACCGCGCTGGGCCTGTGGTTGATGTTCATTGTGGTGATCAGTGCCTATGGCGTCGGCATGGCAGCCCTGCGACCACGACTTGTTCCGTCTGCCCGATTGATCGCAGGCATTTTGCTGGCTGCCACGCTGACCAGTTGCGCGGAAATCGCCGCTCAAATCTGGTCACTCAAATGGCATCAGCAGGTGGGCATCTATGCCGGACTGATCGCCCTGCAATGTGTCGTTCTTGACCACACGGGCTTCTTCCAGAGCACATTGCGTGACCGTCTTCGCCTCTGTGGCCTGTTCGGCGCGCTGATGGTGGGCTTGGGCCTGCTGCGCGAACTCATCGGCAATGGAGGCCTGCACCTGGCCACTCTGGCTCCCGGTGGATTCATTCTGTTGGGCTTGGTGATCGCTGCCTGGCAGGCCTGGTTCCGCCCGAATCCCTCACACTGATCGCTTTCGAGGAAACGCACTGCCCATGAATGCTGCAAAACGTCTGGAAATTTTCCGCAGGCTGCATGAAGACAACCCGGAACCGAAGACCGAACTGGCCTACTCCTCGCCTTTCGAATTGTTGATCTCCGTGATTCTCTCAGCGCAATCGACCGATGTCGGCGTCAACAAGGCCACCGCCAGGCTCTACCCGGTGGCCAATACGCCGCAGGCGATTTATGCGTTGGGCGTCGAGGGGTTATCGGAATACATCAAGACGATCGGCCTGTTCAACAGCAAGGCGAAAAACGTGATCGAGACCTGTCGCTTGCTGGTGGAACGACATGGAGGCGAAGTACCACAGACCCGCGAAGAGCTGGAAGCGCTACCCGGCGTTGGCCGAAAAACCGCCAACGTGGTGCTCAACACAGCCTTTCGCCAACTGACCATGGCCGTGGATACCCACATTTTTCGGGTCAGTAACCGGACCGGCATTGCGCCGGGTAAAAACGTGGTCGAGGTCGAGAAAAAACTGATGAAGTTTGTACCCAAGGATTACCTGCTCGATTCCCACCACTGGCTGATTCTTCACGGACGTTATGTCTGCCTGGCCCGCAAGCCCCGTTGCGGCAGCTGCCGGATCGAAGACCTGTGCGAATACAAGCACAAGACTTCGGACGATTGAGGCGCTATTAGGTTTTTTGATTTATCGATTGAAAAAATCTTTTTTACCCGCAGAGAGATTGTCGCTATAAGGAGCGCCAAAGGCAGTCTTAGCCTGGAGTTAACCTTATGAGCACTGGCAAAGAGCAATTGGACGTAGAAGACGACTTCACACCCGTTGAGGCCGATGACGCTGAACCGGTGGTTGAAGTGGCAAAGACCAACCTGAGCAAACGCCGCACGATCGACAACCTGCTGGAGGAGCGCCGACTGCAAAAACAGTTGGCCGATTACGATTTTGACCTATGACACCTGAAAGCCTCCCGAAACGGAGGCTTTTTTTATGTGCGAAACCTCGAAAACGCCCATTCACCAAGTCCCGTGAAGCGCTGGTGCACTCACACCAGCCCATTGCGTTGAGCCAGTTCGATCAAGTCCACCAGGGATCGCGCATTGAGCTTCAACAACAGGCGAGTCTTGTAAGTACTGACGGTTTTATTGCTGAGGAACATTCCATCGGCAATTTCCTTATTGGTCTTGCCTCGGGCCAGCTGTTGCAAAACCATCATCTCCCGCCCCGACAGACGATCCACCATATCGGCTTCACTGGCATTCCCAGACTGGAACGCACTGTATGCAAGGCTTGATTGGGAAAGTAACTGTAGCCTGACAGTACAGCCTTTATTGCACTGAGCAATTCAGTGAGATCCTGTTGTTTGCAAACATATCCGGCAGCACCAGACTGCATGCAACGCATCGAAAAATGTCCAGGCGCCTGTGAAGTCAATATCAGTACTTTCATTGGCATTGCTGCCGAGACCAGACGCGCAATGACTTCCAGTCCATCCAGCTTCGGTATGCCGATATCCAGAATGACAATATCCGGCATATGTTCACGAGCCAGTTGTAATGCATCTACGCCATTATCTGTTTCTGCAATGACTTCGTAGCCATGACGCTCCATCAGCATACGTACCGCAAGACGAATGACGGGGTGATCATCCACGATCAGCACTTTATTCATGGGCAAGTCCAATTTTCGCTGTTCGAATTTTTAGAGCCCGCACAATAGCCTAGTCATTTCATCCATGGCACGCCGCCTCTCCCGGCCACCTACACCGAGAGACATTCCCTACAAACAATACGGAATAATCTTACAAGAATTCTTCGAGAACAGCGTGCCGGAAACTTTATTTGCTTTATGACATCCCCGCCATCAACAATTTTTTTGTATCAATTTACAAAAATAAAACCGGAATAATAAATCGATATCGGCAACCCGACGAACCCTGTAGTTGAGCTACCCTTGATGAGAATCCGCATTTCAGCGCTTGCGCGCCCCTTGCAAACACCACACACAAAACCTTACAGCAAAAACCTCCCAACAACTTAACCAGGACAAAACAGATATAGGCCAATTATAAATTCACCGCTAATATAAAGATCGCAACATCAAACTATTACCCATTAACCCAATGAGAAAAGATAAACTTATATGAGTGCAAAACATGATAAGACTCAAACAAAGAATCACCAACCCCATGACAGTCATCGCTATATTCGCAACACTGTCTGAAACATCGGCAGCCATCTCCCTGCCTTTCCTTGACGATGAGGAACGAGAACTCTATGTCTGGTTTCTGATCAGTTTCCCTTTTTATTTGCTTCTACTGTTTTTTGCCACACTCAACTTCAATTATCGATCGCTCTATGCGCCGTCCGATTTTGAGAAAGGAAAACACTTCATAAAAGTCATGGACAATGCCGAGCGTCCGGATATTGCTCAAGGCACGCCAGGCGAGAACAGCCAGCGGGAAAATCTCTCGACCCAGCATCACATCGAATTGCCGGAGCGACTGAAGGACCTGCACATCATTGATGCAAGGTGGATGAACAGAAAAATAGAATTCCGCGAGCTTCTGGAGAGGATTCGTTTACCCAAAGGCGATTCGGCGCAAGCGGTGGTGTTTCTCATCACTGCCGAATCAGAGCATTTACTGAAAGAAAACGCGCTCAAGTTTTTCAGGCACGTAAAGAAACGCAACGGCGCACCGTTTTGCATCGCTTACAACCTGAGCTCACATGACGTGACGGTCATTGATCAACTCGCCAGGCTGACACACAGAGGTCAGTAGCGTTTTACGATCGACAGGAGAGAAGCAGGCAGGAATGGAGCTTACGAAACAAGAAGAAAGATGAATCGCAATGTCTGAAAGAAAAACCCCTATTTCCAGATTTGTGGCCTTGTCGAAACAAGGCCACAAATTCCATCAAGGCGTCAGCATTTTCAGAAAAGCTTCCGGCCTTTGTTCGCCGCAATGCGCATGCGCAGGGCGTTCAGCTTGATGAAGCCAGCTGCATCCGCCTGGTTGTAGGCGCCGCCGTCTTCTTCAAATGTCGCAATGTTGGCGTCGAACAACGATTCGTCGGACTTGCGGCCAGTGACGATCACGTTGCCCTTGTACAGCTTCAGGCGCACAACGCCATTCACGTGTGCCTGGGAAGCATCGATCATCTGTTGCAGCATCAGACGCTCAGGACTCCACCAGTAACCGGTGTAGATCAGGCTGGCGTATTTAGGCATCAACTCGTCTTTGAGGTGAGCCACTTCGCGGTCCAGGGTGATCGATTCGATCGCACGGTGAGCGCGCAGCATGATGGTGCCGCCTGGGGTTTCGTAGCAGCCACGGGACTTCATGCCCACGTAACGGTTCTCGACGATGTCGAGACGGCCGATACCGTGTTCGCCACCGATACGGTTCAGGGTCGCCAGCACGGTGGCCGGGGTCATTTCGACGCCGTCCAGTGCGACGATGTCGCCGTTGCGGTAGGTCAGTTCCAGGTATTGCGCTTTATCTGGAGCCTTCTCCGGGGAGACGGTCCATTTCCACATGTCTTCTTCGTGCTCGGTCCAGGTGTCTTCCAGCACGCCGCCTTCATAGGAGATGTGCAGCAGGTTGGCATCCATCGAGTACGGGGATTTTTTCTTGCCGTGACGCTCGATCGGGATGTTGTGCTTTTCAGCGTAATCCATCAGCTTTTCACGGGACAGCAGGTCCCATTCGCGCCACGGTGCAATCACTTTCACACCTGGCTTCAGGGCGTAGGCGCCCAGTTCGAAACGAACCTGGTCGTTGCCTTTGCCGGTGGCGCCGTGGGAAATGGCGTCAGCGCCGGTTTCGTTGGCGATTTCGATCAGGCGCTTGGCGATCAACGGACGAGCGATGGAAGTACCCAGCAGGTACTCGCCTTCGTAAACGGTGTTGGCGCGGAACATCGGGAAAACGAAATCACGCACGAATTCTTCGCGCAGATCGTCGATGTAGATCTCTTTCACGCCCATGGCCTGAGCCTTGGCACGTGCAGGTTCGACCTCTTCGCCCTGACCCAGGTCAGCGGTGAAGGTCACGACTTCACAGTTATAAGTATCCTGCAGCCACTTGAGGATCACCGAAGTGTCCAGGCCGCCGGAATACGCCAGAACGACCTTGTTTACGTCCGCCATGCCATCACTCCACGGGGTTCTACGGAAAGCCGGGAAGTCTACCGCTCATACGGAATAATTTACAGTGGCGCGACAGCTTATGACGACGAAGCGACAGATTATGTCGAGCGAGCGACGATGACAGCCGGTTCAGGAGGTCTTCGCAGCGCTCGCCGAGGCTGTTGATTGAGGCGCCGGCTGTTCGGTGGGCGCAACCCGTGCGAGGTGCACGTTGACCCGACGGTTCTTCGCCCGATTGGCCGCATTGGTGTTGGGCGCCAACGGATAGCGTTCGCCGTGGAAGCGCACGGTAATCTGCGATTCCTGAACACCGTTGGCCTTGAAGAATTCCATGACCGCCAAGGCCCGACGCCGCGACAGATCACGATTGGTCAGGCGGTTGCCATTGTTGTCGGAGTGGCCGTCGAGCTCGATGTGATTGACCGTCGGGTCGGCCTTCATGAATTCCAGCATCACCTGCAGCTGAGCCTTGGCCTGCGCGTCGAGATCCAGGCCGTCGCCGGGAAAGCCGATCTGCGTTTGTTTGACCTGCTCGAAATTCTTCGGCAGCAGTTTCGCCACGCAGCCCTGATATTCGTTGAACGCCTTGCTGAACTTGACCGGTAACAGCCGCACTTCCGACACCCGGCCATCGCCCGAACGATGTCGAACCACCGGGCTGCGCCCATCCATCAGGCCACTGATCAAGCGCCCGGCCTGAACCTGCGAACTGTTGAACAGCACGTTGCCGCTGCCGATCTGTACGGAACCGAGATTGATGTCGCCACGCCCCGGCTGCCAGGGTGCAGCAGCCGCCAACAAGGTCGCCGAGCCGCCGCCAACCATCGAGTTGTAGGCTTTCAGACGAAACGTCGCCTGCTCGCCGGCGCGACGCACGAACTCACCCGAACCGAAATCGGTGATCGGTTGAGTCAGGCGACACTCGAACTTGTCCCCTTCGACCGTCCACTCGATGCTCTCCAGACGGGTCTGGAAAGTGAGCGCCATCGCGGGAAGGCTGGCAAACACACTGAGCAAGGCTAAATAACGCTGGCGCACGGGAGGCTCCACTGGCTTCTACAACAAAAAGACCGACACACACATGTTTACGGCATACCTGTTGGATATCGGAAGCTTCCCGCAAAACTTGATAGCGAGTGCCTGAGAGAGTCTTTTCCGGTAGCATTCCCCTGAGTTTGACCCGCCTGGAATCCCCTCATGTCCGACCGCCTGACCCTGCTGCGTCCCGACGACTGGCACATTCATCTTCGCGATGGTGCCGTGTTGACCAATACCGTTGCGGATGTCGCGCGCACCTTTGGTCGCGCCATCATCATGCCCAACCTGGTACCTCCGGTGCGCAACGCCGCTGAAGCCGACGGCTATCGCCAGCGGATTCTCGCTGCACGCCCGGCCGGCAGTCGTTTCGAACCGTTGATGGTGCTTTACCTGACCGACCGCACCCAGCCCGAAGAAATTCGTGAGGCCAAGGCCAGCGGTTTCGTGTACGCCGCCAAATTGTACCCGGCCGGTGCGACCACCAACTCGGACTCTGGCGTCACCAGCATCGACAAGATTTTCCCTGCGCTCGAGGCCATGGCCGAAGTCGGGATGCCTTTGTTGATTCATGGTGAAGTAACCCGTGGCGATGTCGACGTGTTCGACCGCGAAAAAATCTTCATCGATGAGCACATGCGTCGTGTGGTCGAGCGTTTCCCGACGCTCAAAGTGGTGTTCGAACACATCACCACCGCGGACGCCGTGCAGTTCGTCAACGAGGCTTCGGCTAACGTTGGCGCGACCATCACCGCCCATCACCTCTTGTACAACCGCAACCACATGCTGGTCGGCGGGATTCGGCCGCATTTCTACTGCCTGCCGATTCTCAAGCGCAACACCCACCAGGAAGCCCTGCTCGACGCCGCCACCAGCGGCAGCGCCAAGTTCTTCCTCGGCACAGACTCGGCGCCGCACGCCCAGCACGCCAAGGAAGCCGCTTGCGGTTGTGCCGGTTGCTACACCGCTTATGCGGCGATCGAGATGTACGCCGAAGCGTTCGAACAGCGTAACGCGCTGGACAAGCTCGAAGCCTTCGCCAGCCTGAATGGCCCGCGCTTCTATGGCTTGCCGGTGAACACCGATCGCATCACCCTGGTCCGCGACGAGTGGACCGCCCCAACCAGCCTGCCATTTGGCGAGCTGACCGTAATCCCGCTGCGCGCCGGTGAAAAACTGCGCTGGCGCCTGCTGGAGGAACACGCGTGAGTGAAGACCATTTCGACGACGAACAGGACGGTCAAGGCGGCGGAGGTGGTCCACGCCACCCGATGGCAGCTCGATTCCGTGGATACCTGCCAGTCGTTGTCGACGTTGAAACCGGTGGTTTCAACTCTGCCACTGACGCTTTGCTGGAAATAGCCGCTACCACCATTGCCATGGACGAGAAGGGTTTTGTATACCCGGATCACACCTACTTCTTCCGCGTCGAGCCTTTTGAAGGCGCCAACATCGAAGCGGCCGCGCTGGAGTTCACCGGGATCAAACTCGATCACCCGCTGCGCATGGCAGTGAGTGAAGAAGCGGCGCTGACCGATATCTTCCGTGGCATCCGCAAGGCGCTGAAAGCCAACGGCTGCAAGCGGGCGATCCTGGTCGGGCACAACAGCAGTTTCGATCTGGGCTTCCTGAACGCGGCGGTTGCGCGTCTGGCCATGAAGCGCAACCCGTTCCATCCATTCTCCAGTTTCGACACGGCCACCCTCGCCGGCCTGGCCTACGGCCAAACCGTGCTGGCGAAGGCCTGTCAGGCCGCCGACATCGACTTCGACGGCCGCGAGGCCCACTCGGCTCGCTACGACACCGAGAAGACGGCTGAGCTGTTCTGCGGCATCGTCAATCGCTGGAAACAAATGGGCGGCTGGGAAGACTACAACGACTGATCCAAGCCCTCGGGTTTATCCCGCCCATAAAAAAACCGGCCTCAATGGCCGGTTTTTTTATGCCTCGAACGCGCCTTACAGGGCAGCAGCGTTCTCGGTCAGGTAAGCCGCGACGCCTTCGGTCGAAGCGGTCATGCCTTTGTCGCCTTTTTTCCAGTTGGCAGGGCAGACTTCGCCGTGCTCTTCGTGGAATTGCAGAGCGTCGACCAGACGGATCAGCTCTTCGATGTTACGGCCCAGCGGCAGGTCGTTGATGATCTGCGAGCGGACAACGCCTTTGTCGTCGATCAGGAACGCGCCACGGAAAGCCACGCCGCCTTCGGACTCAACGTCGTAGGCCTTGGCGATTTCGTGTTTCAGGTCGGCAGCCATGGTGTAGCGGACTTCGCCGATACCGCCATTGTTGACCGGGGTGTTGCGCCATGCGTTGTGAGTGAAGTGCGAGTCGATCGAAACGGCGATCACTTCAACGTTGCGTGCCTTGAAGTCGGACATGCGGTTGTCCAGAGCGATCAGCTCGGACGGGCAAACGAAGGTGAAGTCCAGTGGGTAGAAAAACACCAGGCCGTATTTGCCTTTGATGGCCGACGACAGGGTGAAGCTGTCAACGATTTCGCCATTGCCGAGTACGGCCGGTACGGTGAAGTCAGGGGCTTGCTTGCCTACGAGTACGCTCATTGAATATCTCCTGGTGTAAAAACGTGAAGTTCCGGATGGGCGCCAGCCTGCCACCCTCAGGCGACAGCCCTGTGACACCCACCCGCTTCATAAGGACCGGCCATCATACACTGCGTTTTTGAGCTGTCCTCAACGGTTTTTCGCCGACACCTGAAATTGCCGTCGTCGCGATTACTGGCAGATTGCCCAGTAGAAACCGTTCGTCAGCCATGCTCGCTTATAACGCAAAGCTTTCAGAAACCACTTTGACAATCATTCTCGTTAACATTAAGATCCATCGCAATTGAGTCACAACCAGCGACGGTTTTCACTTATGTATGTCTGCCTCTGCACTGGCGTCACCGACGGACAAATCCGCGAAGCAATCTATGAAGGATGCTGCAGCTACAAGGAAGTCCGCCAGGCTACCGGCGTAGCGAGCCAATGTGGCAAATGCGCCTGCCTTGCCAAGGAAGTGGTGCGTGAAACACTGACCAAATTGCAAACAGCCCAGGCTGCAATTCCTTTCCCTGTAGAATTTACTGCCGCGTAAATACCCCATTCCAAAGAACCGGACTTCATGTCCGGTTTTTTTATGCCTGAAAATCAATTGGTTACGCGCTAGACGCGGAACACAAACATTCTTATTCCGATTAATTTTCACTTAAGTTTCAATAACTTAGGTTTGACACTCTTAGTTGTGCGGCTCAAACTCTGGTTTATAGACAGCTATTACAGGGCAGGACCCCATCATGAAAGGCGACATTACAGTCATCCAGCATCTCAACAAGATCCTTGCCAATGAACTGGTCGCGATCAATCAGTATTTCCTGCATGCGCGCATGTATGAAGATTGGGGTCTGAACAAGCTTGGCAAGCACGAATACCACGAGTCCATCGACGAGATGAAACACGCGGACAAGCTGATCAAGCGCATCCTGTTCCTGGAAGGGCTGCCGAACGTGCAGGACCTGGGCAAGCTGCAGATCGGCGAGCACACCCAGGAAATGCTTGAGTGCGACCTGCGTATCGAAAAAACCGGTCATGCCGACCTCAAGGTTGCCATCGCTCATTGCGAAACCGTTGGCGACTTCGGTAGCCGTGAACTGCTCGAAGACATTCTTGAATCCGAAGAAGAACATATCGACTGGCTGGAAACCCAACTGGGCCTGATCGATAAAATCGGTCTTGAGAACTATCTGCAATCGCAGATGGGTGAAGAGTAATTAGCGCCCGCTAAACTCGAGACAATAAAAAGCCCCGCTCTCTTTTAAAGAGGCGGGGCTTTTTTATGCCTGCTCTCGTAGGAGCGAAGCTTGCTCGCGAAAGCGGTGTGTCAGGCACTACGCCTTCGCGGGCAAGCCTCGCTCCTGCAGGAGGAACCGAATCAGGCTTCGGATTTGTTGGCAGCAGCCGCTTCAACAGCCGCCTTGATGGTGCTTTGCAGCGAACCGTCTGCAGCCATCTCGGTCATGATGTCGCTACCGCCGACCAGCTCACCACCGACCCACAGTTGCGGGAAAGTCGGCCAGTTGGCGTATTTTGGCAGGTTGGCGCGGATTTCCGGGTTCTGCAGGATGTCCACGTACGCAAACTTTTCGCCACATGCCATCACGGCCTGCGCGGCTTTCGCGGAGAAGCCACACTGCGGGGCATTCGGCGAACCTTTCATGTAAAGCAGAATGGTGTTGTTAGCAATCTGCTCTTTAATCGTTTCGATGATATCCATGAAGCACCTCGGCTGAACTTTCCGACTCAAGGGTCGGCACGGTGGCGCATTGTAACGGAAACCCGAGCGCCATGCTCGGTCTCCCCGACAGACTCAATCAAGCCGCCGCCACAGTCACCGGCACACCGTTCAACGCCGCATTCCCCGACAACTCATCGAGTTGACACTCGTCCGTCAGGTCATTCGCGCTGGACCCCGGCTGGCCGCTGGCAATCGTCATCTGCACACCCGGCCGCGCATGGCCCCAACCGTGAGGAAGGCTGACCACACCTTTCATCATATCCAGGCTCGCGACCACTTCAACTTCGATCACGCCGACCCGTGAACTGACCCGCACTCGCTGACCATCGCCAAGCCCTCGGCTGGCCAGGTCGTCAGGATGCATCAACAGTTGATGGCGCGGTTTGCCCTTCACCAGACGATGGTAATTGTGCATCCACGAGTTATTGCTGCGTACGTGGCGGCGGCCGATCATCAGCAACTCGTCGGCACCGGGTGCTTGCAACGAAGCGAAGCGCGCCAGGTCAGCGAGAATCGCAGCGGGCGCTGCCTGAACGCGCTGGTTAGCGGTTTTAAGCCGCGGAGCCAGGTTGGATTTCAGCGCCCCCAGATCGACGCCATGCGGCTGATCAAACAGCGTCGCCAGCGACAGCTTGTGTGCCGAGGCATCGCCATATAGCCCCATTCGCAAACCACGGTCGATCATCTGCGCAGGGGGAATCGTCGGTTTCAGTTCCTTGCCGGTTTTCGCGGCAAAGGCCTTGGCCAGCCCGACGAAAATTTCCCAGTCGTGCAGCGCGCCTTCCGGTTTGGCCAGGATCGCACGGTTGAACCGAGTGACGTTACGCACCGCGAACATGTTGAAGGTAGTGTCGTAGTGATCGTTTTCCAGGGCCGATGTCGACGGCAGGATCAGATCGGCATAGCGCGTGGTTTCGTTGATGTACAGGTCGATACTGACCATGAATTCCAACCCGTCCAGCGCCTGTTCCAGTTGCCGGCCATTGGGCGTCGACAGGACCGGATTGCCCGCCACGGTGATCATCGCGCGGACCTGCCCTTCCCCTTCGGTGAGCATCTCTTCGGCCAGCGCCGACACCGGCAACTCGCCGCCATATTCCGGACGCCCGGACACGCGGCTCTGCCACAGGTTGAAATGCCCACCCGAAGTGGACGCCACCAGGTCCACCGCCGGCTCGGTGCACAACGCGCCGCCCACGCGGTCGAGGTTGCCGGTGACCAGATTGATCAGTTGCACCACCCAATGGCACAACGTACCGAACGCCTGGGTCGAGACGCCCATTCGGCCGTAGCAGACCGCAGTCGGTGCAGCCGCGAAATCCCGCGCCAGTTGGCGAATTTGCTCGGCCGGCACAGCACACAGCGGGCTCATGGCCTCGGCAGTGAAACCCGCGACGGCTTCACGCACCTCATCCAGACCATCTACCGGCAGATGGCTGTCGCGGGTCAGGCCTTCCGCGAACAAGGTATTGAGCAGCCCGAACAACAACGCCGCATCGCCACCAGGACGCACGAACAGATGCTGGTCGGCAATCGCCGCCGTCTCGCTGCGTCGCGGGTCGACCACCACTACTTTGCCGCCCCGGGCCTGAATCGCCTTCAGGCGCTTTTCCACATCCGGCACGGTCATGATGCTGCCGTTGGAGGCCAGCGGGTTGCCGCCGAGGATCAACATGAAATCGGTGTGATCGATGTCCGGGATCGGCAACAGCAACCCGTGGCCGTACATCAAATGGCTGGTCAGGTGATGTGGTAACTGATCGACCGACGTCGCGGAAAAACGGTTGCGGGTTTTCAACAGGCCGAGAAAGTAATTGCTGTGGGTCATCAGCCCGTAGTTGTGCACGCTGGGGTTGCCTTGATAAACCGCCACCGCGTTCTGCCCGTGCCGTGCCTGGATATCGGCCAGGCGTTCGGCGACCAGGTTGAAGGCGTCTTCCCACTCGATTGGCTGCCATTCGCTGCCGACCCGCAGCATCGGCTGACGCAGGCGGTCCGGGTCGTTTTGAATATCTTGCAGGGCGACAGCCTTGGGGCAGATGTGCCCGCGACTGAACGTATCCTGGGCGTCGCCCTTGATCGAGGTGATCTGCACCTTGCCATCGGCCTCGGTGGTCTCGATGGTCAGGCCGCAAATGGCTTCACACAGGTGGCAGGCACGGTGATGGAGAGTCTTGGTCATGGCCAGTCTCTGTTTTGTTCTGGGCGGGCAATATCGGCCGCGGGATCAAAACTATGGCCTGCGCTCCGCCGCTGCGCCAGCGACGTTCGTCTTGTGAATCGGCGACCATCAGGCCAGCCGATGGCCGACAGGGGTCAGTTCGGCGGCAGCCTCGCCGGCGCCTGCAACTGGATCTCCTGAACGGTTTCGATCTGCTCGTGGGCGACATGCACGCCGGTGAGTTCGCCGATCAGTCGCCAGTGCTCGTCGAGACCTGCGCTGATGGTGGCCATGCGATCGATCATCCGCCGGCCAGCCGCCTTGGTCACCTCGTCGTTGCTTCGCAAAAGCTCGAAGGACATCGAGGTCATGGAAGCCGTGAGATGCGTCAGTGAGCGGGCCGTGAGGCCGAGCAGTTCCATGAGTTGCTGTTCTTTCGATTCCATTCCGAAGGCTTCCTGCGTCATTCGTGACTTAGTTATAACCCAGCGCATTGCATTAGCAAGTGTTTCAGACGAGGCACATTGCCATCTGACGCCCAGAATACCGCATCAGAAACCGACCACCAGTAAACCATGCCCGCCCCGCTTGATTGCAAAGCCCCGCGAGCCCAGTGTACAAATGACGGGCTGCTGTCAGGAAACCGGCTTCAAATGCGCTACTGCGGTCACCCCGTAGCCCCTCTGAAATCCCCTAAACACCGTAGCCTATTGGAAAAACGCGACATTTAATGTCAAGATCGCGCCTTCCCTATTTCGTCGCCCCGTGCGGCTTACGCCGCAGGTCTCGCCCGTTTTTCAATTAAACAAGGCTTTGAGTATCTGCGGTCTGTTGCAAAAAGGTAGTCAATGATGAGCGCAAGGCACTTTCTCTCCCTGATGGATTGCACGCCCGAAGAGCTGGTCAGCGTGATCCGTCGAGGCGTTGAGCTCAAAGACCTGCGTAACCGCGGCGTACTGTTCGAGCCCCTGAAAAACCGCGTGCTCGGGATGATTTTCGAGAAGTCCTCGACCCGCACCCGTATCTCGTTCGAGGCCGGCATGATCCAGCTCGGCGGCCAGGCCATCTTCCTGTCGCCGCGCGACACCCAGCTGGGCCGTGGCGAGCCGATCGGCGACGCCGCCATTGTCATGTCGAGCATGCTCGATGCGGTGATGATCCGTACGTTTTCCCACAGCACCCTGACCGAATTCGCTGCCAATTCGCGCGTCCCGCTGATCAACGGCCTGTCCGATGATCTGCACCCGTGCCAGTTGCTGGCCGACATGCAGACCTTCCTCGAACATCGCGGCTCGATCCAGGGCAAAACCGTGGCCTGGATCGGCGATGGCAACAACATGTGCAACAGCTATATAGAAGCGGCGATCCAGTTCGACTTCCAGCTGCGCATCGCGTGCCCTGAAGGCTATGAGCCCAACCCTGAATTCGTGGCCAAGGCCGGCGACCGGGTGACCATCGTTCGCGATCCGAAGGATGCCGTGCGTGGCGCGCATCTGGTGAGCACCGACGTCTGGACCTCCATGGGCCAGGAAGAAGAAACCGCCAAGCGCTTGAAGCTGTTCTCGCCGTTCCAGGTCAATCGCGCGTTGCTGGATCTGGCCGCCGAGGACGTGCTGTTCATGCATTGCCTGCCCGCCCACCGTGGCGAAGAGATCAGCCTCGACCTGCTCGATGACCCGCGCTCCGTCGCCTGGGATCAAGCGGAAAACCGTCTCCACGCACAAAAGGCCCTGCTCGAGTTTCTCGTCGAGCCGGCGTATCACCACGCATGAGCCAGCCACTACTGCTGAACCTGCGCAACCTCGCCTGCGGTTATCAAGACCAGCGTGTTGTGCAAAACCTGAACCTGCATTTGAACGCCGGCGACATCGGTTGCCTGCTCGGCTCTTCAGGCTGCGGCAAAACCACGACCCTGCGGGCGATTGCCGGTTTTGAACCGGTCCACGAAGGTGAAATCACCCTGGCAGGCGAGACCATCTCCAGTGCCGGTTTCACTCTTGCCCCGGAGAAGCGCCGGATCGGCATGGTGTTCCAGGATTACGCCCTGTTTCCGCATTTGAGCGTGGCCGAGAACATCGCGTTCGGGATTCGCAAGCACCCGCAAAAGGATCGCGTCACCGAAGAGCTGCTGGAACTGGTCAACCTGAAAAACCTCGGCAAACGTTTCCCGCACGAGCTTTCCGGTGGTCAGCAGCAGCGTGTCGCATTGGCCCGCGCCCTGGCGCCGGAACCGCAATTGCTACTGCTGGATGAACCATTTTCCAATCTCGACGGCGAACTGCGACGCAAGCTCAGCCACGAAGTGCGCGACATCCTCAAGGCCCGTGGCACCAGTGCGATTCTGGTGACTCACGACCAGGAAGAAGCCTTTGCGGTCAGCGATCATGTGGGCGTGTTCAAGGAGGGTCGTCTGGAACAGTGGGACACGCCCTACAACCTGTATCACGAACCGCTGACGCCGTATGTGGCCAGTTTCATTGGTCAGGGTTACTTCATTCGCGGTCAGTTGAGCAGCCCGGAATCGGTGCAGACCGAGCTGGGTCAATTGCGCGGCAATCGTGCCTACACCTGGCCGGTTGGTGGTGCGGTGGATGTGCTGTTGCGCCCGGACGATATCGTTTATGCGCCGGACAGCGATTTGAAGGCACGGATTGTCGGCAAGTCGTTCCAGGGGGCGTCGACGCTGTATCGGTTGCAGTTGCCGACAGGCGCGCAGCTTGAGTCGATCTTCCCAAGCCACGCGGATCATCTGGTGGGCGCAGAAGTTGGCATTCGTGTGTCGGCGGATCATCTGGTGTTGTTCCAGGCATCCGGCAGCATGGCGGCGCAGATTCCGGCGATGGACTCCGGTGTCCGGCGCTACAGCACTGCCAGCTGATACACCCCAAAAACCTGTAGGAGCGAGGCTTGCCCGCGAAGGCGTAGCGTCAGTCAATGACGATGTCGACTGACGCTACGCCTTCGCGGGCAAGCCTCGCTCCAACAGGTTATGTATCAACCCAACATCAGCGTTCCACTCGCCACCAGCGTCGCATTCCCGCCGATCTTCACCCGATCCCCTTCCAGTCGACAGAACAACTCCCCGCCGCGTTTCGAACACTGATACGCCGTCAGACTCGACTTGCCCAAACGTCTCGACCAGTACGGGATCAGGCTGCAATGGGTCGATCCGGTCACCGGATCTTCGTTGATACCAATCGCCGGCGCGAAGTACCGCGACACAAAATCATGCTTGCTGCCCTTGGCGGTGACGATAGCGCCCGGCCACGGCAGTTTGGCCAACGCGGCCATGTCGGGCTGACAATCGAGCACGGCCTGCTCCGACTCCAGCACTACGAACAATTCATTCGAACCCAGCACATCGACCACTTCGACACCCAAGGCGCGTTCGACATCCAGAGTCACGCCCACTTCCGACGGCACGATTGCCGGGAAATCCAGCCATAGCCGCTCACCTTCGCGACTCACGCTCAACGGGCCGGATCTGCAAATGAAATCCAGTCGCTCGGCCGACTCTTTATAAATCTCAAACAACACGTATGCGCTGGCCAGGGTGGCATGCCCACACAACGGCACTTCGGTCGTCGGGGTAAACCAGCGAATGTGCCAGCCCTGCCCTTCACGCACCACGAAGGCGGTTTCGGCGAGGTTGTGCTCGGCGGCGATCTTCTGCATCAACTCGTCGGCGAGCCAGGCATCGAGCCGATAGACCATCGCCGGATTGCCGCTGAACGGCCGATCGCTGAACGCATCGACCTGATGAAACTCAAGCTGCATAACCTTCTCCCTGATTCAGGCGCGGCCGATATCGGCGAACTTGGCCTGGGTGTGTTCGGCCAGTACCGCGGGCGCCAGTTCTACTTCCAGACCGCGCCGACCGGCACTGACGAAAATGCTGGCAAACGGCTGGGCCGAATTGTCGATAAAAGTGCGCAGGCGCTTTTTCTGTCCCAGCGGGCTGATGCCGCCCAGCAGATAACCCGTCGAACGTTGCGCAGCGGCCGGGTCGGCCATTTCGACTTTTTTCACGCCGGCCGCATGCGCCAGGCCCTTCAGGTCGAGACTTCCGACGACCGGCACCACCGCCACCAACAACTCCCCTTTCTCGCTGGCCGCCAGCAATGTCTTGAACACCTGCGCCGGGTCCAGGCCCAGTTTCTCCGCGGCCTCCAGCCCATAGGACGCCGCCTTCGGATCATGTTCATAACTGTGCACGCGATGTTCGGCACGAACTTTTTTCAACAAATCCAATGCGGGGGTCATGACAGCTCCAGACTGGGCGGCAGAGAAAAAATACTGGACTGGATTCTAGGACATTGCTCCCTAAAAGGCTCTATCACGGCAGCGTATCCGAAGCCTGGCTCTGGTTTTTACCGTTCGTCAGAGTTCGCCTCGCCGGCAAAACAAAACGATCATTCATGTGACTAATAGTTGCAATGTGACTGACAGTTCACTTTCGACCTTTGACAGCAGTGTTTCTTGTCTATATTTTTTCGAATCTGAATACCGTACAACGTGACAACGCAACAGCCAGCAGTAAGCCGGGAACAGGATGGGGATTCTGCCTCGGTGAAAATCGCGCTTTGGCCATGACGAAAAAAGCGCCAGACAACAAAAACAAAGAGGTTTTCAATGACAACTGCTTTACAACAACCGTCGCTCTCCAGCCAATGCATGGCCGAGTTTCTGGGCACTGCGCTGCTGATCTTTTTTGGTACCGGTTGTGTTGCCGCGCTCAAGGTCGCGGGTGCCAGCTTTGGCTTGTGGGAAATCAGCATCATCTGGGGTGTCGGGGTCAGCATGGCCATCTACCTGACCGCCGGGGTTTCCGGGGCCCACCTCAACCCTGCCGTCAGCATCGCGCTGAGCATTTTCGCCGACTTCGAAAAACGCAAACTGCCGTTTTATATCCTGGCCCAAGTGGCTGGCGCGTTCTGCGGCGCGTTGTTGGTTTACACGCTGTACAGCAATCTTTTCTTCGATTACGAACAAACGCACCATATGGTTCGTGGCACTCAAGCCAGCCTCGAATTGGCCTCGGTGTTCTCCACGTTCCCCAACCCGGCCTTGTCCACCGCCCAGGCCTTCCTGGTTGAAGTGATCATCACCGCCGTCCTGATGGGCGTGATCATGTCCCTGACTGACGACAACAACGGTCTGCCCAACGGGCCAATGGCGCCATTGCTGATCGGCCTGCTGATTGCGGTGATTGGCAGCTCGATGGGTCCGCTGACCGGTTTTGCGATGAACCCGGCGCGGGACTTCGGACCGAAGCTGATGACTTTCTTCGCGGGCTGGGGTGAAATTTCCTTTACCGGCGGACGCGATATCCCGTACTTCCTGATTCCGATTTTTGCACCGATTGTCGGTGCCTGCCTCGGTGCTGCCGCGTATCGCGGGCTGATTGCCCGTCATCTGCCCAGTGCCATACCTGCTACAAAGGACGCAACACCGGCCATTGACGGCAAACCAAGAACTTCTTGATACCGTAGGCGCGCGATTCTGCCCATTTGATAGCGCGCCTGACCTCACTCCTTATTTCGTCCAAGGCAATCGACATGACCGACATTCAGAATAAGAACTACATCATTGCCCTCGATCAGGGTACGACCAGCTCCCGCGCGATCATTTTCGACCGCGACGCGAACGTGGTTTGCACCGCCCAGCGCGAATTCGCCCAGCATTACCCGCAAGCCGGTTGGGTCGAACACGACCCGATGGAAATCTTCGCCACCCAAAGCGCCGTGATGGTCGAGGCCCTGGCGCAAGCCGGCCTGCATCACGACCAGGTCGCGGCCATCGGCATTACCAACCAGCGTGAAACCACCGTGGTCTGGGACAAGACCACCGGTCGCCCGATCTACAACGCGATCGTCTGGCAGTGCCGCCGCAGCACCGAGATCTGCCAACAACTGAAACGCGACGGCCACGAGCAATACATCAGCGAAACCACTGGCCTGGTCACCGACCCGTACTTCTCCGGCACCAAACTCAAGTGGATCCTCGATAACGTCGAAGGCAGCCGTGAGCGTGCGCGCAAAGGCGAACTGCTGTTCGGTACCGTCGACAGCTGGCTGATCTGGAAATTTACCGGCGGCAAGGTCCACGTCACCGACTACACCAACGCCTCGCGCACCATGCTCTTCAACATCCACACCTTGCAGTGGGACGCGAAGATGCTCGAGGTACTGGATATTCCGCGCGAAATGCTGCCGGAAGTGAAGTCCTCGTCGGAAATCTACGGCCACACCAAAAGCGGCATCGCCATTGGCGGTATCGCCGGCGACCAGCAGGCCGCCCTCTTCGGCCAGATGTGCGTCGAGCCAGGCCAGGCGAAAAATACCTACGGCACTGGCTGCTTCCTGCTGATGAACACCGGCGACAAAGCCGTGAAATCCAAGCACGGCATGCTGACCACCATCGCGTGCGGTCCGCGTGGCGAAGTGGCCTACGCGCTGGAAGGCGCCGTCTTCAACGGTGGTTCAACCGTTCAGTGGTTGCGTGATGAATTGAAGATCATCAATGACGCCCACGACACCGAATACTTCGCCAACAAGGTCAAGGACAGCAACGGCGTGTACCTGGTACCGGCCTTCACCGGCCTCGGCGCACCGTATTGGGACCCGTATGCCCGTGGCGCACTGTTCGGCCTGACCCGCGGCGTACGTGTGGATCACATTATTCGTGCGGCGCTGGAGTCGATTGCCTACCAGACCCGCGACGTGCTCGACGCCATGCAGCAGGATTCCGGCGAACGCCTCAAAGCCCTGCGCGTGGATGGCGGCGCGGTGGCGAACAATTTCCTGATGCAGTTCCAGGCCGACATTCTCGGCACGCAAGTCGAGCGTCCGCAAATGCGCGAAACCACCGCATTGGGCGCCGCTTACCTCGCCGGTCTGGCATGTGGCTTCTGGGGCAGCCTGGAAGAGCTGCGCGGCAAGGCAGTAATCGAACGCGAATTCGAACCGACGCTGGACGAAACCGCGAAGGAAAAACTCTACGCAGGCTGGAAAAAAGCGGTCAGCCGCACGCGTGATTGGGAACCTCATGAAGGCGCTGAATAAGCCAACGTAAGTTCTCGTATCTGCATGTAACTGGTAGGGAGCAGATTCCTGCGGCATCATGGGCAAATTTTGCACGGCAGCCCAAAGGAAGCCCCATGAATCTGCCTCCCCGTCAGCAGCAAATCCTCGAACTGGTTCGCGAACGCGGCTATGTCAGCATCGAGGAAATGGCCACGCTGTTCGTCGTTACACCGCAAACCATCCGCCGCGACATCAATCAGCTCGCGGAAGCCAATTTGTTGCGTCGCTACCATGGCGGCGCAGCCTACGATTCCAGTGTCGAAAACACCGCCTATGCCATGCGCGCCGATCAGATGCGCGATGAAAAGCAGCGTATCGGCGAAGCCATTGCCGCCCAGATCCCTGATCACGCCTCGCTGTTCATCAACATCGGTACGACCACCGAATCGATTGCCCGGGCGTTGCTTAATCACAATCACCTGAAGATCATCACCAACAACCTGCACGTGGCATCGATGCTCAGCGCCAAGGACGACTTCGACGTCCTGTTGACCGGCGGCAATGTGCGGCGTGACGGGGGTGTGGTCGGTCAGGCGAGTGTCGACTTCATTAACCAGTTCAAGGTCGACTTTGCATTGGTCGGCATCAGCGGTATCGATGAAGACGGCAGCCTGTTGGATTTCGATTATCAGGAAGTGCGGGTGTCGCAGGCGATCATTGCCAATGCACGACAGGTGATTTTGGCGGCGGACTCCAGCAAATTCGGGCGCAACGCCATGATTCGCCTGGGGCCGATCAGCCTGATCGACTGCCTGGTGACGGATCAGCAGCCAGTGCCGGCGTTGGCGCAGTTGTTGAGTCAGCACAAAATTCGACTTGAAGTGGTTTAAACCCCTCCCTGTGGCGAGGGGATTTATCGCCGTTGGGCTGCGCAGCGGCCCTAAAACCTGCAAACCCGGTGTATCAGGTATAACGCGGGCGATGATTTACGACTGCTTCGCAGCCGAACGGGGATAAATCCCCTCGCCACAGTTGCTCTTCGCGACCACTTAAATGTTCGTAAATTTTCCTTTAGCCACCCTTCGATCAGTATTTTCAATCGAAGTTGACTGGCTGTGCGCGGCTTTATGGGCTACCATTTTCGCAAATGAACATTTATGTTCGAAATCCAATACCGAAAATCAAAAGAGCCCGAGGCCAGCCGATGCCCACTTCTACCTTGCCTACGCCCCCTCTCGCTGAGGTCTACGACATTGCCGTCATCGGTGGCGGGATCAATGGCGTGGGGATCGCAGCGGATGCCGCCGGCCGCGGTCTCTCGGTGTTCCTTTGCGAAAAGGATGATCTGGCCAGCCACACTTCGTCGGCCAGCAGCAAGCTGATCCATGGCGGCCTGCGCTACCTCGAACATTACGAATTCCGCCTGGTGCGCGAAGCCCTCGCAGAGCGCGAAGTGTTGCTGGCCAAGGCGCCGCACATCGTCAAGCAAATGCGTTTCGTGCTGCCACACCGTCCGCACCTGCGCCCGGCGTGGATGATCCGCGCCGGTTTGTTCCTTTATGACAACCTGGGCAAACGGGAAAAACTGGAAGGTTCGAAAAGCCTGAAGTTCGGCCCGGACAGCCCGTTGAAAAGCGAAATCACCAAAGGCTTCGAATATTCCGATTGCTGGGTCGACGACGCTCGCCTGGTCGTACTGAATGCCATGGCCGCCCGCGAGAAAGGCGCCCACGTTCACACCCAGACCCGTTGCGTCAGCGCCCGCCGCACCAAAGGCCTGTGGCACCTGCACCTGGAACGCGCTGACGGCAGCCTGTTTTCGATTCGCGCCAAGGCACTGGTGAACGCGGCCGGTCCGTGGGTAGCCAAGTTCATTCGTGACGACCTGAAGATGGAATCGCCGTACGGCATCCGCCTGATCCAGGGCAGCCACCTGATCGTGCCGAAACTGTACGAAGGCGAACACGCGCACATTCTGCAGAATGAAGATCAGCGCATCGTCTTCACCATTCCGTACCTGAACCACTTCACCCTGATCGGCACCACCGACCGCGAATACACCGGAGATCCGGCGAAGGTGGCGATCACCGAAGGTGAAACCGATTACCTGCTTAAAGTAGTCAACGCTCACTTCAAGAAGCAGATCAGCCGCGACGACATCCTGCACAGCTATTCCGGTGTTCGTCCGCTGTGCAACGATGAATCCGACAATCCGTCGGCCGTCACCCGCGACTACACCCTGGCCTTGTCGGGCACAGGCGAAGAGGCGCCGCTGCTGTCGGTGTTCGGTGGCAAGCTGACCACCTACCGCAAACTGGCCGAGTCGGCGCTGGCGCAACTGGCGCCGTACTTCACGCACATCCAGCCGAACTGGACCGCCACGGCGACCTTGCCGGGCGGCGAAGACATGACCACCCCGCAGGCGCTGAGCTCCCGGATTCGTGACCAGTTCGACTGGGTGCCGACGGAAATCGCCCGCCGCTGGGCCACAACCTACGGCAGCCGCACCTGGCGCATGCTCGAAGGCGTGCAGAACCTCAGCGATCTGGGCGAACACATTGGCGGCGGTCTCTACACCCGCGAAGTCGATTACCTGTGCAGCGAAGAGTGGGCGACTACTGCGCATGACATTCTGTGGCGCCGCAGCAAGCTGGGCCTGTTTACCACGGCGGACGAGCAACAAAAACTCGCGGATTACCTGAGCAAGGTCGAGCAGAACCGCAGCAAGATCGAAGCGGCCTGATCGGGTATCCGGATAAAACGAAGCCCCTGAATCTGACGATTCAGGGGCTTTTTGCATTCCGAATACACCTCAATCTCCTGTGGGAGCCGGGCTTGCCTGCGATGACGCCAGCACAGCCACTATCAATGTTGACTGACAAACCGCCATCGCGAGCAAGCCCGGCTCCCACAGGGTTATAGGCAAGCCAGCGCATTCGGTTTTCCGAACGCGACCTGTCAGTCGATTCGGTTAACCGGATTATTCCCCGCCAAAAAACCCGCCACAAATATTTAATACCCTTATAAATCAACAATTTGATACACGTCGCCTAGCCTGGCACGAGTCATGCTCTACACTCTTGGACGAATGCTTGTTGCGCGGACCTTCAGAAGCCGACAGCCATTCGAAGCACAAAAGGGCCGATGAACTGGCTCCATAAAAAAAACAATGTCGAGGAAAATTTGATGCGCATCGTTCCCCATCTCCTGGGCGCAGCCATTGCTGCCGCTCTGATTACCACTCCGGTTTTCGCTGCCGAGCTCACCGGCACGCTGAAGAAGATCAAAGAGTCCGGTGTCATCACCCTCGGACATCGTGACGCTTCCATTCCGTTTTCCTATATCGCGGACGCTTCCGGCAAACCGGTTGGCTACTCCCACGATATCCAGCTGAAAATCGTTGAAGCGATTAAGAAAGACCTGGACATGCCGAACCTCCAGGTCAAATACAACCTGGTCACCTCGCAAACCCGTATCCCGCTGGTGCAGAACGGCACCGTGGACGTCGAGTGCGGCTCCACCACCAACAACGTAGAGCGTCAGCAGCAAGTTGCCTTCTCCGTCGGCATCTTCGAAATCGGTACCCGCCTGCTGTCCAAGAAAGGCTCGGCGTACAAGGATTTTGACGATCTGAAAGGCAAGAACGTCGTGACCACCGCGGGCACCACGTCCGAGCGCATCCTCAAGTCGATGAACGCCGACAAGCAAATGGGCATGAACGTCATTTCCGCCAAAGACCACGGTGAGTCCTTCCAGATGCTGGAATCGGGTCGTGCCGTTGCGTTCATGATGGACGACGCCCTGCTGGCCGGTGAAGCAGCAAAGGCCAAGAAGGCCGAAGACTGGGCCGTGACCGGCACACCACAGTCCTACGAAATCTACGGCTGCATGGTCCGCAAGGGCGACGAGCCGTTCAAGAAGGCTGTGGATGACGCCATCGTCGCCACCTACAAGTCGGGCGAGATCAACAAGATCTACGAAAAATGGTTCATGGCGCCAATCCCGCCTAAAGGCCTGAACCTGAACTTCCCGATGAGCGACGAGCTCAAGGCCCTGATCGCCAATCCGACCGATAAAGCGGCTGACGACAAGAAATCCTGATTTCTGACTAACCTTATCTCCTGATAGGGCCACCGCCCTTTCAGGAGTTGCACTCCCTGCTGGCATTTTTGGAAACACTCGAACCGGTGGCTGTCGAGCCGCTCGTGTGTGCCTGATCATCAAGATCAGGCGGGAACGGAGCTTCCACCAAGCGGGTACTTGTACATCGATCGATCTGAGGGGAGACCCTAATGAATTACAACTGGGACTGGGGCGTGTTCTTCAAGTCCACCGGCGTGGGCAGCGAAATTTATTTCGACTGGTACCTCTCCGGTTTGGGCTGGACCATCGCCATCGCCATCGTGGCCTGGATCATTGCCCTGACGCTGGGCTCGATTCTGGGTGTCATGCGTACCGTACCGAATCGCATCGTGTCGGGCATCGCGACCTGCTACGTCGAAGTCTTCCGTAACGTACCGCTGCTCGTGCAGCTGTTCATCTGGTACTTCCTGGTGCCCGATCTGCTGCCTCAGAACCTGCAGGACTGGTACAAGCAGGACCTGAACCCGACCACCTCGGCGTTCCTCAGCGTGGTTGTCTGCCTCGGTCTGTTCACCACCGCTCGCGTTTGCGAACAGGTGCGCACCGGTATCCAGGCACTGCCGAAAGGCCAGGAATCCGCTGCCCGTGCCATGGGCTTCAAGCTGCCGCAGATCTACTGGAACGTGCTGCTGCCCCAGGCTTACCGGATCATCATTCCGCCGCTTACCTCGGAATTCCTGAACGTGTTCAAGAACTCCTCCGTCGCCTCGCTGATCGGCCTGATGGAACTGCTCGCGCAGACTAAACAGACTGCCGAGTTCTCCGCCAACCTGTTCGAAGCCTTCACCCTGGCGACGCTGATCTACTTCACCCTGAACATGGGCCTGATGTTGCTGATGCGTGCGGTCGAGAAGAAAGTCGCCGTACCGGGCCTGATCTCCGTAGGGGGTAAATGATGGAATTCGACTTCTCGGGCATTATCCCGTCCCTGCCGGGCTTGTGGAACGGCATGGTCATGACCCTGCAACTGATGGTGCTGGGCGTCGTCGGCGGGATCATCCTCGGCACGATCCTGGCGCTGATGCGCCTGTCCCACAGCAAACTGCTGTCGAACATTGCCGGCGCCTACGTCAACTACTTCCGCTCGATCCCGCTGCTGCTGGTCATCACCTGGTTCTATCTGGCGGTGCCGTTCGTGCTGCGCTGGATCACTGGCGAAGACACGCCGATCGGCGCGTTCGCTTCATGCATCGTGGCATTCATGATGTTCGAAGCGGCGTACTTCTGCGAAATCGTCCGCGCTGGCGTTCAGTCCATTCCCAAGGGTCAGATGGGCGCTGCCCAGGCCCTGGGCATGAATTACGGCCAGATGATGCGCTTGATCATCCTGCCGCAAGCATTCCGCAAGATGACCCCGCTGCTGCTGCAACAGAGCATCATCCTGTTCCAGGACACCTCGCTGGTCTATGCGGTGGGCCTGGTGGACTTCCTGAACGCCTCGCGTGCCAGTGGCGACATCATCGGTCGCTCCAATGAGTTCCTGATCTTCGCAGGGCTCACGTACTTCACAATCAGCTTTGCCGCCTCGCTGCTGGTCAAGCGTCTGCAAAAAAGGTTTGCCGTATGATCTCTATCAAGAATGTCAACAAGTGGTATGGCGACTTCCAGGTACTGACTGACTGCAGCACCGAGGTCAAGAAAGGCGAAGTGATCGTGGTTTGCGGCCCGTCCGGCTCCGGCAAATCCACCCTGATCAAATGCGTCAACGCGCTGGAACCGTTCCAGAAAGGCGATGTGGTGGTCGATGGCACGTCCATCGCCGACCCGAAGACCGATCTGCCGAAACTGCGTTCGCGCGTCGGCATGGTGTTCCAGCATTTCGAACTGTTCCCGCACCTGACCATCACCGAAAACCTGACCATCGCGCAGATCAAGGTGTTGGGCCGCAGCAAGGAAGAAGCCACCAAGAAAGGCCTGCAACTGCTGGAGCGCGTCGGTCTTTCGGCGCACGCCCACAAGCATCCGGGCCAGCTCTCCGGTGGTCAGCAACAGCGTGTGGCGATTGCCCGTGCGCTGGCGATGGACCCGATCGTCATGCTGTTCGACGAACCGACCTCGGCGCTGGACCCTGAGATGGTCAACGAAGTGCTCGACGTGATGGTGCAACTGGCCCACGAAGGCATGACCATGATGTGCGTGACCCACGAAATGGGCTTCGCCCGTAAAGTGGCGGATCGGGTGATCTTCATGGACCAGGGCAAAATCATCGAAGACTGCCAGAAAGAGGACTTCTTCGGCGACATCAGCCACCGCGCCGAACGTACCCAGCATTTCCTCGCCAAGATTCTGCAGCACTAAGAAAAGACACCGCTCCCCAACTGTGGGAGCGGGCTTTTGTGGCGAGGGGATTTATCCCCGCTCGGCTGCGAAGCAGTCGTCAGCCCATTGCATGCGGTTTGACTTTTAATGCTGGGGCCGCTTCGCAGCCCAACGGGGATAAATCCCCTCGCCACAAAAGTTCGCTCCCACAGGGGCCGGTGGCGGCGCTCTAAGTAAGTGTTGTGGTTGACCCAAGGCATCTGTGATGAAATGCGACCCCACTCTCAATCGCGCTACGCCGCCATCACTCGCCGTGAAACCCCGTCTGATCCGCCATCTGTTCCTGCCGCCGCTGGTCATCGCCCTGATGATCGGATTGGGTTACGTTGGCTTCTGGGTCAGTGAGCACTACGGGATCCGCAGCCTCAGCGAGAACGGCCAGCGTCAGCTCGAACTTCACGCCCGCGCCGTCGAGAGCGAGATCAGCAAATACACCTACCTGCCCAGCCTGCTGGAACTTGAATCCAGTGTGTCGAAGCTGTTGGCGGACCCGTCGCCGGAGTACCGGCAAACGGTCAATGAATACCTCGAAGGCCTGAACCGGCGCAGCCGCAGTCGGGCCATCTACGTGATGGACACCACCGGCCGCGTCATGGCCACGAGCAACTGGCGCGACGTCGACAGTTACCTCGGTGAAGACCTGTCCTTCCGCGCCTATTTCCAGAACGCCGTTCGCGGCCAGCCGGGCCGCTTCTATGGCATCGGCAGCACCAACGGAGAACCCGGTTATTACCTGGCCCATGGCCTGGAAGAACACGGCAAGATCATCGGCGTCGCGGTGGTCAAAGTCCGCCTCGAAGCCATGGAAGAACGCTGGCAACGGGCGCGCCTGGAAGCCTTCGTCAGCGACGAAAACGGCATCATCATTCTGTCCAGTGATCCGGCGAGACGGCTCAAATCAGTGGTTCCGTTGAATGACGAAACCAAGGAAAAACTCGCCCGCAGCCTTCAGTACTACTGGTTCCCGTTGAACGAACTGCAACCGCTGGCCCGGGAAAAACTGGCCGAAGGCGAGGAAAAGCTGACCTTCCCGGCCAACAGCGAAGTGGAGTCCGATCAAGAGGACATCAGCTACCTCTCGCAAACCCGCCCATTGAGCGACACGCCGTGGAATTTCACCCTGCTCACGCCATTGCAGGACTTGCGCCGCGAAGCGATCAATCAGGGGATTCTGGTCGCCGTGGCGTTTGCCCTCGTGGCGTTCCTGCTGATCGCCTGGAACGAGCGGCGCAAGGTCATCGCCACCCGCCTCGCCGCCCGGGAAGCCTTGCAGCAAGCCAACAATCAACTGGAGCGTCGGATTACCGAACGCACCACCGACCTGCGCGCCAGCAACGAACGGCTCAAAGGCCAGATCCGCGAACGGCGGCACGCGGAAGAGACGCTGCGCCGTGCCCAGGATGAACTGGTGCAAGCCGGCAAACTCGCGGCCATCGGCCAGATGTCTACCAGCATCGCCCATGAATTGAACCAGCCACTGGCCGCGCTGCGCACCTTGTCCGGCAACACCGTGCGCTTTCTGGAGCGTGGTCAGCTGGACGTGGCCAGCACCAACCTCAAGACCATCAACGAACTGATCGATCGCATGGGCCGGATCACCGCCAGCCTGCGCTCCTTCGCCCGGCGCGGAGACGACAAGGGCCAGGCCTGCCTCGGCAAAGCGGTAGACGCCGCGTTACAACTGCTCGGCGGTCGGGTAGAAAGTGTTCATCTGCAATTGCATCGCGAATTCACCGATGTGCAGGTGCAGATCGACCAGACACGCCTGGAGCAGATTCTGGTCAACCTGATCGGCAACGCCCTCGATGCCATGCACGCACAACCCTTGCCGGAGTTGTGGCTCGAAGGCGAAACGTTCGATGGCAAGTATCGCCTGCGGGTACGCGACAACGGCCACGGCATCGACGCCGAAGCACGCAAGCATCTGTTCGAACCCTTCTTCACCACCAAACCCGGCGAGCAGGGCCTGGGCCTCGGCCTGACCTTGTCTGCAAGCCTCGCCGCCGCCACGGGCGGACACCTGGGTGTCGAGCACCCGGCCAGCGGTGGTACCACCTTCGTCCTCAGTTTACCGTTGGTAAGCCCTATTCCTGCCGAGCCAATATGAACAACGACCTTAGTGTGCTGATCGTCGAAGACGACCCCCATGTGCTGCTCGGCTGCCAACAGGCGCTGACCCTGGAAGACATTCCCTGCGTCGGCGTGGGCAGTGCCGAAGAAGCGCTGGAGCGGGTCGGCGACAATTTTGCCGGCATCGTCATCAGCGACATCCGCCTGCCGGGCATCGATGGCCTCGAACTCCTGACCCGGCTCAAGGCGCGCGATCGCAGCCTGCCGGTGGTGCTGATTACCGGTCACGGCGACATTTCCATGGCCGTCGGCGCGATGCAAAAAGGCGCCTATGACTTCATGGAAAAACCCTTCTCCCCGGAACGGCTGGTGGATGTCGCACGTCGTGCGCTGGAGCAACGCAGCCTGGCGCGGGAAGTCTCCTCGCTGCGCCGGCAACTGGCGGAGCGGGATTCGCTGGAAGGCCGGATCATCGGTCGCTCACCGGCCATGCAAAACCTGCGTGAACTGATCGCCAATGTCGCCGACACCTCGGCCAACGTGCTGATCGAAGGCGAGACCGGCACCGGCAAGGAACTGGTCGCGCGTTGCCTGCACGATTTCAGCCGCCGCCACACCAAGCAGTTCGTCGCGCTGAACTGCGGCGGCCTGCCGGAGAATCTGTTCGAAAGCGAAATCTTTGGCCACGAAGCCAACGCCTTCACCGGGGCCGGCAAGCGGCGGATCGGCAAGATCGAACACGCCGACGGCGGTACGCTGTTCCTCGACGAAGTGGAGAGCATGCCGCTGCCGTTGCAGATCAAGCTGCTGCGAGTGTTGCAGGAACGCACCCTCGAACGCCTCGGCTCGAACCAGAGTGTGGCAGTGGATTGCCGGGTGATTGCGGCGACCAAGTCCGACCTCGACGAATCGAGCAAGGCCGGCGAATTCCGCAGCGACCTGTATTACCGCCTGAACGTGGTGACCCTGGAACTGCCGCCGCTGCGCGAACGCCGCGAAGACATCCTGCAACTGTTCGAACACTTCCTGCAGCAGTCGTCCTTGCGCTTCGACCGCGCGGTGCCGGAGCTGGACAACCAGACCCTGTCGAACCTGATGAGCCACGACTGGCCGGGTAACGTCCGCGAACTGCGCAACGTCGCCGAGCGTTTCGCCCTCGGGCTGCCAGCCTTCAAGAAATCCGGTGCCAGCGGCAGCAATCAGGGCCTGGCCTTCGCCGAAGCGGTGGAAGCCTTCGAACGCAACCTGCTCAGCGACGCCTTGCAACGCAGTGGCGGTAACCTGACCCAGGCCAGCCTGGAACTGGGCATGGCCAAGACCACACTGTTCGACAAAGTGAAGAAGTACGGGCTGAGCCACTGATGGACCTGATTCTCAAAGCGACCCTGGGTGCGGCGGTGGTGGTGATCCTCGCTGCGCTGGCCAGGACCAAAAACTATTACATCGCCGGCCTGGTGCCGCTGTTTCCGACCTTTGCGCTGATCGCGCATTACATCGTCGGCAAGGGCCGTTCGCTGGACGACTTGAAGACAACCATCGTGTTTGGCATGTGGTCGATCATCCCGTACTTCATCTACCTGGCGACGTTGTACGTGATGGTGGACCGAATGCGGCTGGAAGCTTCCCTCGCGGTAGCGGCGGTGGCGTGGTTGATGGCGGCGACGGTGTTGGTCAGCGTGTGGGTTCGTTTTCAGGCTTGATCACGATTCATCGGATCACCTACTGCCCGTAAACCTTCTGCAACTGCGCTTGCGTCAGCGCATCCTCAAACGGCACCGGCACTGATTTCACTGCACCGTAAAGGTTGCGGTAACGCCAGTAGCTGCCGTTATTGGCCAGTTGATAACCGCGCTCGACCACGCGTTGGCCATCGAGCACATAGCGCAAGGTTTCCTGGGCGGCCTCCGGCGGTGCCGGTTGCATAAGGTCGGTGGCCAAAACACGCATGGACTCGTCGATGCACTCGTCGAGCACCGCCGTGACCTTTGCCAGATCCAGGCTGCCGTCGTCGATGCATTGCTTGCCGCAACGCCGGATCGGCTGGCTGGTCACTTCAATGCGCATGCGGTACAGCGCCGAACCGGCAATGTCCTGGACCTGCACCTGATTGACCAACACAAAGCTGCCGCGATCGGGGGTGAGCATCAGCTTCGGTTCGATCACCAGACGCGCGGTAACTTGCCCCTCCCCTTGCTTGAGCCCGGCCACTTGAGACGCTTGTTGATAGCGCTGTTGCAGACGCTCCTGCAACGGCACGCCGGCGAGCAGGTCGGCCATCGGACGCGAATCCTTGAGCGCGGTCTTTTCCGCATCGCGCTGCAAGCTGCCGCTGCCCATCTGGGTGTTGATCAGGCTCGCCACCAGCATACCGGCCAACCCGGCCGCATTGGCACCCGCCACCAGGTTGTGGCTCGACGAAGCCGCCTTCTGCGCCGCCTCGGCGTCAATCACCGTGCTGGCGCCGACAAACGCCTGCGGCAACTGCATGTCTACTTTCAGCCCATGAGCCTGGACGTAGGACGCGGCACTCTGCGACTTGAAACCGGTCTCGGGCGCCGGCTTCTGCGCGCAACCGGCCAACATCAGCAGGGCCAGTGCACTGGCCACCTTGATCGGACGTTTCATTGTTCGAACGGCGTGATCATTTGCTGACGGCTATTGTCCATGGCCTGGTAGAAGGCATTGGACAGGTTGGTGTAGGTCGGCTCATCCCACTCGCCCTGGGCCGCTTGCACCGCAGTGAAGGGTTTGAACCACAGCAGTTTGTTGTCGGCCAGATCGACCACCAGGCCCTGCCCGCTCACCTGCGCCATCGGCACGCTGGTCGGCACGAATCCGTAGTAGCTGCGGGTAGCGCCGGTGGCGAAGACATTCACCAGCAACAGACGATCGACGCCGTAAGCGCCCTTGATCGGCGCCAGGTCCCGGCCCATGTAGCCTTCACGGAAACTGGTCTGCTTATAGACATTCAGGTCAACCGGCTCGTTGATCCGCTTGACCTTGTAGCCCTTGGCCTGGAGCTTGGCAACGATGACATCCGGCAACGTGTTCAGGTCGCGCACTTGCCATTTTTCGACGTTGTCGCTGAGTTTGCTGTTCACGCCCCGATTGATCGCGTAATCGAGCATCCCCTGTTGACCGGTCAACGCCAGCACCGGTGGCGGCACCATGGTGATGGCCACGCCGATGGTCGGCTCTTTGGCATCCCAGAACTGTTTGTCCAGCGGAACAGGGGGTTGAATGTGGGCGCAGCCGGTCAGGGTCAGGCAAGCGAGCAACGTTAGCGCTGCCCACGTGCGAAAGGCGTGAAGAGTCATGGATCAAATCCCTATGATTGAAATCGTTGCTGCCTATGTCGGCAGCAACGGCTAAAACCATAGTGGCACAATGATATAATTCCATTCAACTACGATCCGATCAACTGACCGTACCGCCCTTCGCTTCGCTCATGATCTGCCGAATCGCCCCGACAAACGTCTCCACCGGCTGCCCGCCCGTGACCGCGTATTGGCCGTTGAAGACAACCGTCGGCACCGAACTGACGCCACGGGACAGCCACAACTGCTCTTCCTCCCGCACCTCCCGGGCGAACTCGTCCGACGCCAGAATTGCCTCCGCCCGCTGCCGGTCCAGACCAACGCTGTGTGCGATCTGCGCCAACTGACCGTGGTCGGAAGGATTGCCACCCTCGGTGAAGTACGCCCTGAACAACGCCTCCTTCAGATTGAACTGCAACCCTTCCAGCCCCGCCCAGTACAGCAAGCGGTGAGCATCGAAAGTGTTGTAGATGCGGCTGTTACCGTCCGTGCGAAAGGCAAAGCCGACCTCGGCGCCGCGCGCGCGAATCATCTCGCGATTCTTTTGCGATTGCTCCGGGGTCGATCCGTATTTCTCTGTGATGTGTTCGGTGATGTTCTGCCCTTCGGGGCTCATCTTAGGATTCAGCTCGAACGGCTGAAACCGGATCTCGGCCTGAACTTCATCGCCCAGCAAATCCAGCGCCTGGGTCAAACCATACAGACCGACGACGCACCAGGGGCAAGACACGTCGCTGACGAAATCGATCTTCAGGGGAGCACTCATCACACACCTCGCAGGCTGAATACAGGCCGGAAAAGGATGAACGATACACCTGTGGAAGCGGGATTGCGTGAGTCCACCCCGTATGTCTGCAAGAGACAGGTCGGCTGTCAGGCCGCCTTCGCTGGCAAGCCAGCTCCCACAGGGATTTTGGTACATCCGCGAGAACTGGTCGGCTGTCAGGCCGCCTTCGCTGGCAGGCCAGCTCCCATAGGGGTTTTGGTACATCCGCGAGAACTGGTCGGCTGTCAGGCCGCCATCGCTGGCAAGCCAGCTCCCACAGAGATTTTGGTACATCCGCGAGAACAGGTCGGTTGGCAGGCCGCCTTCGCGGGCAAGCCCAGCTCCCACAGGGATTTTGGTACATCCGCGAGAACTGGTCGGTTGGCAGGCCGTCATCGCTGGCAAGCCAGCTCCCACAGGGTTCGAGGGCATCCGGGAGTAACTGGTCGGTTGGCAGGCCGCCTTCGCTGGCAAGCCAGCTCCCACAGGGATTTTGGTACATCCGCGAGAACAGGTCGGCTGTCAGGCCGCCATCGCTGGCAAGCCAGCTCCCACAGGGATTTGGTACATCCGCGAGAACTGGTCGGCTGTCAGTCCGTCATCGCTGGCAAGCCAGCTCCCACAGGGTTCGAGGGCATCCGGGAGTAACTGGTCGGCTGTCAGGCCGCCTTCGCTGGCAGGCCAGTTCCCACAGGGATTTTGGTGCATCCGCGAGAACAGGTCGGCTGTCAGGCCGCCTTCGCGAGCAAGCTCTGCTCCTACAGAAAAACAAAGCAGATCGGCGTACCCCCCCACCAAACCACGAGGTCGAGCGTTAGCTCGCCTTGCGCTTTTGATTTTGATCCACCCGCCCCTTCGGAAGGCTGAGTGGAGGTTCTGCGCAGTGGGCAACCCGGCATGGATGCCGGGTTAGCCGCCCCCGGCCATGGATGGCCGATGGCGGCGGGCCCACGGAGCAGGACCGGAGCGAAGGAACGCCGAGCCTAAGCGAGGGGCCGGACGCAGGGGCAAGACTTTTTGGTTCCTTTTGTGGCGTTTGACAAAAGGGACTCGCCGTAAGGGCGAAACCATAAGCGGCCGTTACCGCAGAAATGGATATGTACTCAGTCAACCAAAAGACAGGTCGGCCCAAAGGCCGCCTTCGGTGTTAAAGAAGATTGTGTTCAACCACAGGATCAATCTGCGCCCAATGCGAAGTGTCTTCCCGATGAGCCTGCAAGTAGGGCAACACCGCCGCCAGCAACGGCGCCTTGAACGCCTCCTGGAATCGATGAGCCAACCCAGGAATCAACTTCAACTGACTACCGCGGATATGCGCCGCCAAATGCACCCCATGCATCACCGGCAACAACGGATCCGCAGTGCCATGCACCACCAGCGTCGGCACCCGCAACTGATTGAGCAACGCCACCCGACTCGGCTCCGCGAGGATCGCCATGATCTGACGCTTCACGCCTTCCGGGTTGAACGCCCGGTCATAAGACAGCGCCGCCTGATGCAACAACACCTGCCGATCATCGCTCACCGTCGGACTACCCAGCGCTGCCAGCAAGTCAGCCTGCTGCTCCAGCGCCACTTCGCGATTCGGCGCACCACGGCGCGAGAGCAACTGCACCAACGCCTCGTTGGGCGCGGGCAAACCCTCGGCGCCGGAACTGGTCATGATCAGCGTCAGGCTCTCAATCCGCTGCGGCGCCATCGCCGCCATGTGCTGGGCAATCATCCCGCCCATGCTCGCGCCCAGCACATGGAATTGATCGACGTGCAACGCATCCATCAAACCCAGCGCATCATCGGCCATATCCGTCAGCGAATAAGGCGCAGCCACAGGCAAACCGAGTTTGTAGCGCAGCACTTCGAAGGTCAGGTTGGCATCGACGGGCGCCTGCCGCCAGGTGGACAGGCCGACATCACGATTGTCATAGCGAATCACCCGGAAACCCTGCTGACACAGCGCGACCACCACCTCGTCCGGCCAGTGAATCAACTGCCCGCCCAGGCCCATCACCAGCAGCAGCGCCGGGTCCGAGGCACGGCCGATACTCTGGTACGCCAGGCTCACCTGCGCCAGATCGACCCGTTCGGTCGCAACATTGACATCACATCGAGAAGCCGCAAAGGACGGCAGGTTGAACAACAGCGCGGCCAGAAAAACCGCTGTCGAAAAAAATCGTGCACACATGAAAAAACACCGAAACGCAGAACCCCAGTAGAGCGCGAGTCTGATGAAGTTTGATCAAGCGCGCTGCCACAGTTGCGTGACAGTTTCGTGAATATCGCCCAATGGTCGACGCAATAACTATGTAGTGCCACGAGCGCTGCCGGTTTTCTTTAAATGGCTCTCCGTAAGGAGCGGACGCCCGCTCCGTCAAACAGAGCCCATTCGCCATGACCGAAAGACCGTTCACCGCACTCCCTTCCTCCTCGCTGGCAGTCATACCGGCGTTTTCAGCGCTGGCCAGCAATCCCGATCAGAGCCTGTTGCTGAGTGCCCTTGCCCGTTGGCGCGAAAACAGCCAGGGATTGCACGCCCTCTTCGCCGCCACGCCACCACAAACGCTCGAACCGCAACCATTGCAGCGCGAACGCTGGAATGCCTATTGGGACGCCCGTGCGCCCGGTACGCCAATGTCGCGACGTGATCGGGCGAGTGAGTTGTACCGCAGCCATATCGAGGCAACCGCTCAAGCGGCATTCGCCCAGAGAACCCTGAGCGCCGAGCAGTTGAAACCGCTGTTATTGATCATGGATTCTGCGACCGAAGCGCTACGCCTGGACAATCAACCCATCCATTGCGAGCAATTGACGCTGTTGCTGAATGACAACAGCACAGTGGAACTCCCAGCAGCCTGGGTCATCAGCGTGGGAGACCCGCAAGCCGTCGCACAATTGCTGTATCTGCCCTCCCGGCCTGTTCCCCTGCAGGCCTTCACGCGGCGCAGCGATATGGAGGCGTGGCTTTCTCGACAATCGCTCGCTCCAAGCGGTTTACCGAGCGAAAACCTGCGTTTTGCCTACACCGCCAAAACCGGGCCACTGACGGCGGGCATCACAGACCTGCTTCCATACCCGCAACCTCAAGTGCTGGCCACCACGGTTTTCGCAGCTCCACCCGACCTTGAGAGCCCGACATCCACCAGCGAGCCTGTCGATGAGGATGAACTTTCATTGTTCGGCAGTCTGTCTGCCGACATCCCCTTGGGACTCCGCCGCCCCTCCCTGCACAGACAACGCGATGCATTGGAAAGGCTGTCTGGAGACGATCCCGACAGTGAGCGTCAGCAGAAAATCAAAGACGCTCTCACGGCTCAGGTGACGGCCGAGCAAGCCGCCGATACGGCCGCCACGGCCCTGCTTTACCGCTCACGCGTCCTCGATTTTACGACCGTGAACCGCGAACTCAGCGCGCTATACCAGGCACACAAGGACGGCCTGAACGCCGAGGCTGAACTTCAAAGGGCGCTCAACCAGCTCGACCGCGATGAATACCAGATGCTCAAGGCCATGCTGGACACGCCTGGCGCAGCCGAGTCCGACGCTGACATCGCCGTGGCCAGCCTGACGCTGTCGAAGATCGGACACGCCGATGGCGACACGACCCAGGAGCTCAATGGCCCCTTCGTCATCACCCGACCGCAGGCGCTGCTTGATCCCGCATCGCACCACAGCCTGCTGCTTTACTGGCCCGGCATCGGCGGCGGTTTGCAACGATTCGCCAACCGCAGAGAGCTGGAGCGGCAGGTGTTCAAGTGCCAGGACCAGGACCCGGTGTTGACCGTGCAGTTGAATAAAATCACGACCGACCCGCTGCTCTACAGCCTCGATAAACAAACCACCTTTTTCGAAGAACAGGCTGCCCGGGTACGCCAGCACTATCCCGATGCTGCACAGGCTTCAGAACGTGCAGAGGCACTGGAAAAGTTGCGCAGGAAAACGCTGGCTATGTTGCAGGTGCCGGTGCACAGCGCCAGAAGCCTGGCCCTCTCGCAGCTGTCGGAGCAAGACCGCAGCGCCGCACTCGCCGCCCGCCTGCCCGACTGGCTGGCCACGCTGCCGGCGTCCGACCGCCTTGCGGTCAAAACGCTGATCGAGGCCTACATCCCGGCAATGCGCCGTAGTCACGAACAACTGGAAATCGCCCTGGTGCCTCGTGACAGGTTCACCCGTCAACATCTACAGGCACGGTTGCGTAACGACTTCTCACTCAAAGGGGACTTCGATGTGCAACTTGACCTGCCCGATTCGGTCACGTTGAAAAAGCAATTGTCCGACGGCGCATCGCCCGGCACGCCACAGAAACTCGTGGCGGTACCCAGCGCATCGCGCAGCAGGATGTCACTCGAAGAACTGGCCCAGCTCAACATCGACAACACACCGTCGATGCAACTGGAACCTCTTTCACTGCGACTGAGTTTCATGCAGGTGGAGGTCACGGCAGCGGACGAAACCGAGCGCCAGGCATTGGCTAGCGGTATCACCGCGCCCTACCTGCGCAAGGTCCTGCCCGAGCTTGATCTGCCCCAAGCCTACGAAGACCTGATTCGCGATGCATTCATGGGCTCGGCCAGCGAGGCGGTGTTCGTGAAGGAACATCGCCGCGAATGCCTGATCGAGCCCTGGCGCCTGATGCTCAAATTGCAGGGGGAATGCGCGCGCCTGCAACAACAGCTCGATCAAAACGAATTGCAGGTATTGAACATCGCCATTGAGGCCACGACCGCTGAAGCCTGGAACGTCGATGGCAAGCGCATCGTGCTCCTGCCGGCGTACCTGAGCGTCGGGGGCAAGGACACGCCAAACGAGGGGCCGACCACCTTGTCTGGCGTGACCTTCATTGAAGAGCAAGTCAGCAAGATGACCCTGCTTTATCTGCCTGACAGCCCCGACGGCCAATTCCTGCGCCGCTACGACAATCGGGAAACCGCGCGCCGCGCCCTGTTCAATCTGTGCCTGCGCAGCGAGATGGTCGACTACCTGGCCGGGCGGGCCTTGCAAGGTAACGTGCAGGCCCATGTGAGCCGCATCAACCAGGCCATGTTGAAGCATTTCGACGCGTTGATCGGAGTCGGCATACCCTGGCCTGCGACGACCTCGCTGGCGGCGCATCTGCTCAATGCCCATATGGGACGCCTGATCGAAGCGCATCGCGGGACCTCCCGCTCCAATGATGCGTTGTACCTGGAACGTTACGCGCTTAGCGGCCCGAGGGCGTTCAACTACATGAAAATGGCGATAGGCATGGTGCCCTTCATCGGTACGGCCGTCGCGCTGTACGACGCCTGGACCAGTGCAAACCAGGCCGTCGTTGCCCTGTTGCGTGGCGACGTCGGCGATGGCCTGACGGAAATTGAATCGGTGCTGTTATCGCTGATCGACGCCGCCATGGATCTGCTTCCCGGCACTTCGGCGGGTGTCCGGCCGGCCAGCGGCGCTCGCTTGCGGACTCGTCTTCGTCAACTCGGCGTGTCAGGCAAAAGCGCGAGCGCGATGCAGCTACCTTCAAATCGCCAGGCCCGGCAGGTTGTCCAGCGCTTCGCCGGCTACGAGTACGAAATGCCGATATCCCTTGCCGCGTTGCAACCGGCTACCCACGGTGTCTATCGCAATATTTACCGGCATGCCGACGGCGACTTTATCGTTCGCCAGGGGCGCATCTTCCAGGTTGAACGAAGCACGGACTCACGCAATTGGCGACTGAGCGGTACTCGCCTGAAAACCTACAAACAACCCATCGCCCTGGATGAAGCCGGCCGCTGGGACACTTACTTCGGCGTCTACGGTACGACCTTCGAGGGAGGCGGGCTGGGCGGTGGCGGTGTGCTCGGGCACCTCGCGGACTCGCTTGATCCCCTCTGGCCCGCCGCCATTCGCCAACGTCTGCCTCGCTGGTGGGCCGATCAGGCGTTTCGTCGGCAGCATGCGTTGACCGAAGCGGCCGACGACATCGCACCACAACTCGATACTCGGGTCGCGGGGACCAATGCAGCCCTTGAAAGGTACAACACCAGCGCTCCGGAGAACCGCCCGGCACTGATGCCGGCGACCGAAGCGGCGTGTATCGGCGACATTGAACTGGCCAGCACGCACTACCAGACACTGGTGGATCTGCTGCCCCTGACACATGGCAACAAACGGCGCGTGCTCAGGGACATGCAAAGCCATGACGCCCTGCTGATTGCCGATCGATACAAGCAACGAGTGTTCTTTGCCAATCATCGGACCAACCCATTGGTAGACAGGATCGACGAACTGATCGATCGCCTGGATGCACTGCCCGACACTACGCTCAGCGAACGCTTCGGTATTCTGCAAGAGACCCGATTATTGCGCGTGGACCTCATGCGCGAGCTGGAGCAAATCGATGCGGGTATGCGCGATCTCAACCTGTGGTACGAACGCATAACCGTCAGTACCCACAAGGCTCAAATGACCGCCGAAGTCGCGGCGTTGAACGGGCGGCTCAGCGAGGCGAATCTGCTGTACCTGAAAACGGGTCACCTGCTGGAAATCGTCAAACGCTTTGACACCACCCGGGATATCTCCTGGTTCTACCTGCAAGGCCAGGCGGAAAATCTGCGGACCAAAGTCGATCGCGCCCTGTTCACCCAATACAGCCTGCCGGAAGTCACCACCACCAAGGCTCAACGCAATCAGATTCTGCAGGAGTGCCTTGACCTTTACGGACAGTTTCGCCGCCACATGAATGCCTGGACCGTCAGTTATCCACAGCACTTCCATCTGGAAGCCGTCGCGCCCTTGCTGGAGGGCATCGAGAAAATGGCGGAACGGGCACGCAAGGTTATCGATCAGCCGACTGCGGCTGTTCCGGCCGGGCAACGCAGCAAAAAAGTCTTCATCACCGAAGACGACCACTTGCTGATCGGGGTGGAACGCTGGGAGCCGACCACCCAAAAGCGCCAATACTTCATGACAGGTCAGGGCGGATTCCAGGAGGTTTGGGAGCAAGGAACGAACGGCAAGTTTCGTCTGCTGAACGCGTCGGAACAGACAACCCGTCCTCCTCAAAAAGACTTGGGTTCCCTGGTCGAAGATGCTCGCAGCCGGCTGCAATCCCAGGAGACGTACAAGGCCAGGGTTCAATCCTATGCAACTCAGGACATGCTCCCCGTGGATCTGGAGCACATGATGCTCAGCGAAGCGGACGAATTGACCCACCGCGCCCGCAACATCGAGGACATTGCCCCGCAGAATGCCCTCATTGCGCAATTGCGCGACAAGGCCGCCGAACTCACTGCGACCGGACGTCAAATGCGCACCCGGCAGTCGCTCAGTACAAAAAAGCCTACGGATGGAATGCTCGATGATCTGGTCAATCAGAACGCAGTGCAGATCCGAAAAACGAGTGCCATGAAAAACCTGGGCAAACGCCCGGACGGTCGAACGGATTACTTGCAGGAATACGAAATATGGGACCTGACTGCAACGCCTCCCCAGCTGCTGTGGTACGCCCACTTTCATTACGCCAAGACAACGCCTGTATTTGCCGAGTTTGAGAAAGCGCACTTGAAACTGCCGGAGCATCGGTTTCTGACCCACGCCGACAACACCACGCTGCCCTACGCCGATATCGGTAAAAAGTCAGTGGCACTCAAACACTTCGACCCGCTTTGAAACGCAAAACGGGAGCGGCTTGTCCGCTCCCGTTCCGGGGTACTTTATGCCAGCTGGCTTCGCAACTGCCGCGCCGCCGCCACCATGTTCACCAGCGCCGCCTCGGTCTCCGGCCACGCCCGGGTTTTCAAACCGCAATCCGGGTTGACCCACAACCGCTCGGCCGGAATCCGCTTCACCGCTTTGCTCATCAACTTGACCATCTCGGCCGTGTCCGGCACCCGTGGCGAGTGGATGTCGTAGACGCCCGGGCCGATATCGTTCGGGTAGTCGAAGGCTTCGAAGGCCTCCAGCAATTCCATGTCCGAACGCGAGGTTTCGATGGTGATCACGTCCGCATCCATCGCCGCGATGGCCTCGATCACGTCGTTGAATTCGCTGTAGCACATGTGGGTGTGAATCTGGGTTTCATCGCGCACACCGGAAGAGCTCAAGCGGAACGCTTCCACCGCCCAGTCCAGGTATTCCTGCCACTGTGCCCGACGCAACGGCAAACCTTCGCGGAACGCGGCTTCGTCGATCTGCACGATCTTGATGCCGGCGCTTTCCAGGTCGACCACTTCGTCGCGCAGCGCCAGGGCCAGCTGCTGCGCCTGGACTTTGCGCGATACGTCTTCACGCGGGAACGACCACATCAGCATGGTCACGGGACCGGTGAGCATGCCCTTCATGACCTTGTCGGTCAGGCTCTGCGCATAAGTGATCCAGTCGACCGTCATGGCGTTCGGACGGCTCAGGTCGCCGAAGATGATCGCCGGTTTCACGCAACGGGAACCGTAGCTCTGTACCCAGCCAAAACGGGTGAACAGGTAGCCGTCCAGTTGCTCGGCGAAGTACTCGACCATGTCGTTGCGTTCGGCCTCCCCATGTACCAGCACGTCCAGGCCCAGGCGTTCCTGGACTTGCACGGCGTGGCGGATTTCACTGTGCATGGCGTCGGTGTAATCGTTGGCCGACAGCTTGCCCTGCTTGAATGCCTGACGCGCCAGACGAATCGAACCGGTCTGCGGGAACGAACCGATGGTGGTGGTCGGGAACGCCGGAAGTTTCAGCCGCGCACGTTGTTGCTCGATGCGTTTGGCAAACGGCGATTGGCGTTGGCTGTCGGTGGCGTCGATGGCGTTGATGCGGGCTTGCACTTCAGCTTTATGAATACGCGGAGACTCGGCACGACTGGCCTGAATCGCCCGACTCTCGGCCAGGGCGGCTTGCACCATGGGCGATTGCGGGTCGTTTAGCGCATCACGCAGCACAGCGATTTCGCCACATTTCTGCACGGCAAACGCCAGCCAGCTTTTCAGTTCAGGATCGAGTTTGTCTTCACGCTCCAGATCCACCGGGCTGTGCAGCAGCGAGCAGGAACTGCTGACCCACAGGTTGTCGCCGAAGCGTTCCTGGGCGAATTGCAGTTGTGCGAGCACCGGCTCCAGTTCGCAACGCCAGACGTTACGGCCGTTGACCAGGCCCACCGAGAGAATCTTGTAGGTCGGCAGGCGATCGAGCACGTGGAGCAGTTGGTCGGGGGCGCGCACCGCATCGATGTGCAAGCCTTGTACGGGCAAACCGACGGCCAGACCGAGGTTGTCCTGCAGGCCACTGAAGTAGGTCGCCACCAGCTTTTTCAGCGGCGAATACTGGAGGATGTGATAAGCGCGTTCGAAGGCATTTTTCCATTCCTGCGGCAGGTCGAGGGTCAGGATCGGTTCGTCGATCTGCACCCATTCGACACCTTGTGCGGCGAGGCGACCGAGGATTTCACCGTAGATCGGCAGCAGGCGTTCCAGCAGGTCGAGCTTGTCGAAGTCATTGCCTTTGGCCTTGCCCAGCCACAGGTAAGTCAGCGGGCCGATGATCACCGGTTTGACGTCATGGCCCAGGGCCCTGGCTTCGTCGACTTCGTCGAACAGCTGTTCCCAGCTCAGCTTGAACTGTTGGTCTGCGCTGAATTCCGGGACCAGGTAGTGGTAGTTGGTGTCGAACCACTTGGTCAGTTCCTGCGCATATTGCGCCTTGCTGTGTTCGCCGCCGCAGCAGGCTGACGTTGCCCCGCGAGCCATGGCGAACAGCGTGTCCAGCGTCGGCAGGCCCTTGGCATTTTTGGCGCTGTCGAAACGCTCCGGGATCACACCGAAGGTCAGGGAATGGGTCAGCACCTGGTCGTACCAGGCGAAGTCGCCGACCGGCAGCAGGTCGATGCCGGCGTCTTTCTGCAATTGCCAGTGGGTGGCGCGCAGTTGGCGACCGACATTTTTCAGCGCGTCCTGATCGAGATCGCCCTTCCAGTAGGATTCGAGGGCTTTTTTCAATTCACGGTCAGCGCCGATGCGCGGAAAACCAAGTGTGTGGGCCAGAGCCATGGTGCGTTCCTTCCTAAATTAGATGCCGTAAAACATGGCCCTATTGTCGACAGCCAACCCAACATGAGACAAACTCAACCTTTTCGTATTGATCACAAGTTTTCCTCATGGAGCCGCCCGTGCTTGAAATCCGTCACCTGAAGACCCTGCACGCGTTGCGCGAAGCCGACAGCCTGGTCGACGCCGCCGACCGTCTGCACCTGACGCAATCGGCCCTGTCCCACCAGTTCAAGGAGCTGGAAGAGCGCATGGGCATGCCGTTGTTCGTGCGCAAGACCAAACCGGTGCGTTTCACCAGCGCCGGTTTGCGCCTGCTGCAACTGGCCGATGCCACCCTGCCCTTGCTGCGCGGTGCCGAGCGCGATATCGCGCGGCTGGCGGGCGGCACTGCCGGGCGCTTGCACATGGCGATCGAATGCCACAGCTGCTTCCAATGGCTGATGCCGACGATCGACCAGTTCCGCGACGCCTGGCCGGAAGTCGAGCTGGACCTGGCCTCGGGTTTCTCCTTCGCGCCGTTGCCGGCCCTGGCCCGTGGCGACCTGGATCTGGTGGTGACCTCCGATCCGCTGGAAATCGCCGGTATTACCTATGTGCCCCTGTTCACTTATGAAGCGATGCTCGCCGTGGCCAATCAGCACCGTTTGGCGAACAAGGCGTATATCGTCCCTGAAGATCTGCTGACGGAAACATTGATCACTTACCCGGTGGAGCGTGATCGGCTGGACATCTTCACCCGCTTCCTCGAACCGGCCGACATCGAACCGGCCCAGGTCCGCACCTCGGAACTGACGGTGATGATGATGCAACTGGTGGCCAGCGGGCGCGGCGTGTGCGGCATGCCGCATTGGGCGCTGCATGAATACAGCTCACGGGGTTATGTGAAGGCCAAGCGGTTGGGTGAGAAAGGGTTGTTTGCGACGTTGTACGCGGGGATTCGCGCGGACATGCTGGATGCGCCGTACATGCGTGATTTTCTGCTGACGGCGAAGGACACTTCGTTTTCGACACTCGACGGTGTCAGCGCGGTTCGATAGCACGACCGGACGACACGGTCCCTGTGGCGAGGGGACTTGTCGGATCGCCACAAAAAGCCGTCATCCCTCAGAATCTGAGGAGATCTCCCGCCACATGTGGACCTTGTCGAAGTACTCGTCACCAACCCGCAGCGCCATCGGCTCCAGACCGAACTGGATGAAGCCGCATCGCTGGTACAGGTTGAACGCCGCTTCGTTGCCGGCGGTGACGGTCAGTTGAACCAGCCGCAGGCCCGGGTGATTTTGCGCCTCGGCCAATACCGCCTGCACCAGTTGATAACCGAGCCCGCGTTGACGGACCTGGCCGGACACGTACATGCCAAACAGCGTCGCCTTGTGCCGGGCTTTTTCACGAGGTTCGAAGGCCAGGCCGACGATGCCCGCCAGTTTCCCTTGCTCAAATGCACCGAACAGCACATCCAGCTTGCCGGTCAGGCGCGACTCCCACCAGCTCAGCGGCATCGTGGCGCGCTCGCGCACGCTGGAGGTGAACGCCTGAGGATGCAAGTCGTAGGCTTCGAGCATCAGCGCCCGATAGTCCAGAGCATGGCTGGCATCAAGCCGTTCAATCCACATGGTCACGCCGCCTTTCGTTGCTCAAGCATCAGCCGTACCGCCAGCGCCGACAGCACAAACCCCATGAAATAGCGTTGCACCGCCAGCCAGGTCGGGTTGTTGACGAACCAGGACGCGATGCCTGCCGCAAACACCGCGATCAACAGGTTGACGCAGAAACTGACGCTGATCTGGGTCATCCCGAGCACGATGCTCTGGGTGAACACCGAACCATGCTCAGGCGTGATGAATTGCGGAAACACAGACAGGTAAAACACAGCGATTTTCGGATTCAGGGCACTGGTCAGAAAACCCATGGTAATCAGCTTGCGCGACGAGTCCGGCGGCAGCTGCTGCGCCTCGAACGGCGACCGCGCTCCCGGTTTGACCGCCTGCCAGGCCAGCCATAACAGGTACAGCGCACCGGCCCACTTCAACACTTCATAGGCGATCGGCACCGCCAGGAACACCGCCGTCAGCCCCGCCGCGGCGGCGAACAGGTGCACGAAGAACCCTGCGACCACGCCGAGCAACGAGGTCACCCCGGCCCTGCGGCCCTGGCAGATCGAACGGGAGATCAGGTAGATCATGTTCGGCCCCGGCGTCAGTACCATCAGCAGCGCGGCAGCGGCGAAGATCAGCAAGTCTTGAAGCGCAATCATGGGCAATCCTTGGTCCGTGAACAGTCAGGCCATCGCGGTCAACGAGGCTCGATAAAACGGCAGGATCAGGTCCCGTGTCAATGGCGCCAGCGTGACATCACCGTCGGTCGCCGGGTCGATCCAGCGCACCTCTTCGATCTCCGCTGCCGGTGACACGTCTGAATCGATCGTTAGCTGAAAGAGTTCGGCCTGTACGATAAATCCCGGCTCATTGGCGGCGGGTGCCGAGAATTGCCCGAGATAGAAGGCATGCGCCGGATCGATGACCAGTCCCAGCTCTTCATCCAGTTCACGGGCCAGCGCACAGGCCGGTTGTTCATGGGCCTCGATCTTTCCGCCCGGCTGCATGAACGCCTCGGTGCCGCGCTTGCGGACCAGCAGGGTACGACCGTCGGGGCCGATCAACAGGGCGGCGGCGATGCGGATGATGCGCGGGGATGGGGAGGATGAAAGGGTCATGGATGAAGATGGGCCTTGGATAAAAGGCAAGGATCACATGCGCGTCGGCGCGTCGTCACGCCGAAAAGAGCATCTGCGAAACGTAGCCACCTGTATGCGAGCTTTTGTGGCGAGGGGATTTATCCCCGTTGGGTCGCGAAGAGGCCCCGGCGTCCGGCGAAACAGACTGAGTTGTCCGGATTTGCAACTGCTTCGCAGCCGAGCGGGGATAAATCCCCTCGCCACAAAAGCTCGCTCCTACAGAGGATCAGTGCAAGGCCTCGGAAGTCTCGCCTCCCTCCAGAATCGCGCCGTTCACCTCTTCCGGCAGCTTCACAAAAATGCTGTATTTCGCCCCTTCCATGGCTTCGAAAGCGATCAGCTTCTCCACCAGCGGTCCGTTCAACACCTTGCCGGCATTGAGCAGCAGCATGCCGTTGTCGGCATTGAGGTTGCGCGCCAGGATCATCCCTGATGCCAATTCCCGGGTGGTCACGACCTTGACCGTCGGATCGGCCAGGGAAACATCGCTCAGGTAGGCGGCACACACCTGAATGAAATCCTCCACCATCTCAGGGTCGTAGAGTTTTCCGGCGTAGCTGCGGATGTACACCAGCGCTTCATCACTGTTCATCTGCCGTTCCAGGATCAACCCGCGCTGCAACTCGATGAAATCCACCGCCAGTTTCAGCAACCGCGAACCGACGGGAATCGCCTCGCCTTTGAGACGGTCGGGAAAACCGCTGCCGTCCCAACGCTCCTGATGGTGAAGAATCAGCCGGGCGGCATCTTTCATCGGGTCGAGCGTCATCAACAGCGATTCGCTCTGTTTCGGGTAATTGCGATAACGCTCACGATCGTTGTGGTGCAGCAGGTCCGCCGGCGCGGTCATCATGCTGTCGGTCCAGCTCAGCTTGCCGATGTTGTAGAGCGCCGCCGCCATGGTCAGGTCGCGACTGGTGCCAGCATCCAGGTCATGGAGCTTGCAGTACACCCGTACCAGCTCGATGATCTGGCGGTTGGTCTGTTTGGCCGGCGGCATGCGCAGGTTGGCGAGCAGCGAGAACATCTCCGTGCCGGTGACGTAGCTGTGCTTGAGCTCCTCGTAGGCGAGGTCGAGCATGTCGGCGGTCTGCTGCAGCTCGGCGGTGCGGGAGGCGACGCGTTTGTCCAGGGTGATGTTGAGCAGCTTCAATTCCTGGTTCTGGTCCCACGTTTCCTGGACCAGGCGCAACCGTTCACGCTCGGAATGCTGATACGCAAGTGATTGCCGCAGTATCAGCAGCATTTCCTCATCGTGCCAGGGCTTGCTGATGTAACGGTGAATCTGCCCGTCATTGATGGCTTTGATAATGGCTGAGGGATCGGCATAACCGGTCAGCATGATCCGGACGGTATCGGGATAACGCTCGTGGATGTGGGCCAGCAGCGTGGCCCCGTCCATGTTGGGCATGCGGGCATCGCTCATCACCAGGTCAATGGGCTGTTGCGCCATGATTTCCAGGGCCTGGGCGCCGCTGGTCGCCAGCAGCACCTCGTAAGGCTGACCGCGTAACAGGCGACGCAGGCTGTTGAGGATGGGTTCCTCATCATCGACCAGCAGCACCTTGGATTTACAGGCGGACGTCGCGGGGAGTTGCTCTTCCATGGCATTACCTCAGGCGAAAACGGGTACAGCGTCATGTCGGGAACCGGGCAAACATCCGCTATCGCCGGATCCTGACCTACAGGCTAGATGATTTTCGCCCCCTCACCGCAATGATTCGTTTCAGTCAGTTGCGCGAACTCCGGTCCGGACGACTATGCTCTGTTGACTCGGATCCATAATCTGTACGTTCGGCCAGGTGGTCAGGGAAAAGGATGACCCTTATGAACACTGCGCATCAAACCGCTGTCGGCCCAGGGACATGGTGATGAATACGCTGCTGGCACGGACCAACCGGCGGATTCTCATCGTCGACGACACGGCTTCGATCCATGAGGACTTCAACAAGATCCTCAGCCCGCCATCGTCCGATGACGACAGCCTGACCAGTGCCGAACAAGCCCTGTTCGGCACGGCGGTGACGTCCAAACTCCAGAGTTTCATACTCGATTCAGCATTCCAGGGCCTCGAAGCGCTGGACAAGGTCGAAACGGCCCTGGCCAACGACATGCCCTACGCGATGGCGTTCATCGACATGCGCATGCCACCGGGCTGGGACGGCCTGGAAACCATCGAACGCTTGTGGCAGGTCGACCCCAAGCTGCAAGTGGCGCTGTGCACGGCCTATTCCGACTATTCCTGGGAAGACATCGACGAACGCCTGGAGCTGGGCGACCGTCTGCTGATTCTCAAGAAACCGTTCGATGCCATCGAAATCCGCCAGATGGCCAGCGCGCTGACCGCCAAGTGGCAAATGACCGAAGACGCGGCGCTGAAGATGTCGCTGCTCGAACAAGCGGTCGAAGAGCGCACCCGGGAACTGTCCGACGCCAACATCATTGTGCAGAACAGCCCGACCATCCTGTATCGACTGCGGGGCGAGCCGTCGTTTCCGTTGATGTACATCTCGCACAACATCACCAAATACGGTCATGTCGCGGCGAAACTGGTGGCCTCGGCCAATTGGGCCAGGGAGTTGATCCATCCCGAGGATCAATCGAAGGTCGACACCGCCATGGAACGGGTGCTGGACCGCCATGCCGCCGGCGCCTCCATCGAGTTTCGGATGCGCACCGGCAGCGGTGAATGGCGCTGGGTGGAAAACCGCTACATCCCGGTACGCGACGACGAAGGCCGGCTGCTGGAAGTCGAAGGCATCATCATCGACGTCACCGAACGCAAGCTCGCGGAGGAAAAAATCGCCCTGCTGGCCCGCACCGACGGGCTGACCGGGCTGGCCAACCGCGCAACACTCATCGAACGGCTACATCAGGCCTTCGCCGCCGCACGTCGCGGCGCGACGCCGTTCGCCATGTTTTACCTGGACCTGGATCACTTCAAACGCATCAACGACACCCTCGGCCACCCGGTGGGCGACTTGTTGCTGCAAGAAGTCGCCCGGCGTATCAAGGCCTGCGTGCGGGAAAACGATGTGGTCGCCCGCCTCGGCGGCGACGAGTTCGCAATCTTGCAGCTGGACGTCAGCGACCCGACCCATTCCGCCGCCCTCGCCACCAAGGTCCGCGATGCGCTGGTGCTGCCCTACTCCCTGGACCGCAACGATGTGCGGGTGTCGGTCAGCATCGGCATCAGCAGTTACAGCGCGACCATCACCAGCGCCGACGGCCTGTTGACCCAGGCTGACATGGCGCTCTATCGCTCCAAGGAAAAGGGCCGCAACCAGTACCACTTCCATTCAGAGGAGATCAATCAGGAAGTGGTCGAGCGCATGACCATCGCCAGCGAGTTGCGAGAGGCCATCGAACACGAAGAACTCGAACTGCGTTACTGGCCGGAAGTCGACCTGAGCAGCGGCAAGATCCTCGGGATGGAAGCGCAGGTCACCTGGAATCACCCCGAGCGCGGCTTGCTGGAAGCTTCCGCGTTCCTGCCCGCCGCCGAAAAGACCGGCACGATCATCGCCCTCGGTCATTGGGTGCTGGACCGGGCCTGCCGGCAGATGCGCCAGTGGCGTGATGAAGGTGTCGCACCACCGGTGATCGCGATCAAGCTGTCCCTGGCCCAGCTCAAGAGTGGCCCCGAACTGATCTATGACGTGTTGCGCACCACCGCGCGCTGGGAGCTCTGCGCCGCGGACCTGCGGTTCGACGTCACCGAAGCGACGCTGGCCCAGACCAAATGGACCCACAACGACGTACTGCCGCGCTTGCGTGATCTGGGCGTGAAGATCGCCATCGACGACTTCGGCACCGAGTATTCCTCGTTCGATTACCTCAAGACCTACCAGGTCAATCACCTGAAACTCGCCCAGGCCTTCATCGACACAGCCGCTCGCGATCCGTCCAGTGCCAACACCTTGCGCGCCATCATCAACTTCGCCCGGGACGTCGGGATCGGCATCATTGCCGAAGGCGTCGAAACCCAGGAGCAGCGCAGTTCGCTGATGGCCACCGGCTCACCGATGAACGCCCAGGGTTATTATTTCAGCAAGGCCGTCAGCAGCCAGCAGGCCGCCGAGTTGCTGAAAGCCGGAAGCATCATGCCGTCCACGGAGGACAAAGGATGAAAGTGCCTTTCGTGCGGACCAACCGGCGCATCCTGATCGTTGACGACACCCCTTCGATTCATGAGGATTTCCGCAAGATCCTCGGCGCTGAAACGGAAGACGAACAGAGCCTGGCCGGCACGGAAGCCGCCCTGTTCGGTACGCTGCAAATCGAGCGCCTGACCTTCCAGCTCGACTCGGCCTATCAGGGTCAGGAAGCCCTCGAACTGGTCAAGCGCGCATTGGCCGAAGGTCACCCCTACGCCTTGGTGTTCACCGACATGCGCATGCCGCCCGGCTGGGACGGCCTGGAAACCATCGAACAACTGTGGAAAGCCGATCCGCACCTGCAAATCGCCTTGTGCACGGCGTATTCGGATTACACCTGGGAAGCCATGGCCGAACGGCTGGAGTTTGGCGACCAGATGCTGGTGCTGAAAAAACCCTTCGACAGCCTGGAAATCCGCCAGATGGCCAGCGCCCTGACCTGGAAATGGCAGATGGCCCAGGACGCGGCGATGAAGGTGCTGAGCCTGGAGCAAACCATCGAGGCGCGGGTTCACGAGTTGCTCAAGGTGTCCCATTTGTTGCAGTACGACGTGTTGACCGAGTTGCCCAACAGCACGTTGCTGGGTGACCGGCTGAACCAGTCGCTGGCGTTGTCCCGACGCCATGACAAGCAACTGGCGGTGATGTTTCTTGGGCTCGATCGCTTCAAGCGCATCAACAACGCGCTCGGCCATCCGGCCGGTGACAAAATGTTGAAACAGGTCAGCCGCAATCTGGTGGCCACCGTGCGCGAGAGCGATTCAGTGTTTCGCTATGGCTCCGACGAGTTCGTGGTGATCCTCGCCGATATCCGCCATCCCCAGCAGACAAAGGGCATCGCCGAAAAACTCTTGAACGCCATTCGCGCCCCCCTGCACATCGCCGGGCATGACCTGAGCGTGACCGCGAGCCTGGGCATCAGCATTTATCCCGATGACGGTTTCGACGCCATCGAGCTGATCAAGAAAGCCGAAACCGCAATGCGCAACATCAAGGAAAGCGGCCCGAACGATTTCAGTTTTTTCATCGATGAAATGAACAAGCGCGCCCGGGATCAGCAAAGCATCGAGACCGGTATTCGCCTGGCGCTGGAGCGCAAAGAGTTTGTCCTGCATTACCAGCCCAAACTGGATCTGGGCAGTGGCCAGGTGGTCGGCGCCGAGGCCTTGATTCGCTGGCAAAGACCCGGGCATGGATTGGTCTATCCATCGGAGTTCATCGGTGTGGCCGAAGACAGCGGTCTGATCGTCCCGCTGAGCAAATGGGTGCTGGCCGAGGCCTGCCGACAAGCCTGCGCCTGGCAGGCCCGCGGGCTGCCAAAAATCTGCATGTCGGTAAACATGTCAGCCATCGATTTCCGTCAGCGGGACTTTGTCGATGGCATCGAACGGACTCTCGAGCAGACAGGCCTTGATCCGGCCTTGCTGGAGCTGGAGATCACCGAAGGCGTGTTGATGCAAAACATCGATGTCACCGTCACGTCTCTGAATCGGCTCAAGGCATTGGGAGTGCGGCTGGCCATCGATGACTTCGGCACTGGCTATTCCAGCCTGAGTTACTTGCGGCGCTTTCCCATCGATGTGCTGAAAATCGACCAGTCGTTCATTCGCGGCTTGAGCAACGACAGCAACGACGCCGCCCTGGTCAGCGCCATCATCAGCCTGGGCCGTAGCCTCAAGCTGAACATCATCGCCGAAGGTGTGGAAACCCTCGAACAACTGAATTTCCTCAGGGCCCATCAATGCGAGGAAGGCCAGGGTTACTTCTTCAGCAAAGCCGTAGAACCGGACACCTTCGTCCAGTATCTGTGGTCCGTGAAGCCCGCTCCATTTAACGCCACGTGAACGATGCGCTACGACACACGGGCTATAAGCCAAGGAATCATCAGATGTCGTCATCCATTCACTTCCTGCTCCTGGTGCCGCTGCTCGGATGCTGTCTGAGCGCGGGCGCCGCGCCGCTGGATGAACCGCTCAAACCCCTGCCCCCGGCACCGCAACAAGACCCGCGGCGGGTCGAACTCGGTCGCCAGTTGTTCAATGAACCGCGCCTGTCGGTCAACAACACGCTGTCCTGCGCCAGTTGTCATCAGCTGGACAAAGGTGGTGCCGATACCCGGGCATTTTCCATCGGTTTCAATGGTGTGCCAGTGACGGTCAACACCCCCAGCGTGTTCAACGCCACCCTGAATTTCAGGCAGTTCTGGAACGGTCGCGCCGACACCCTGGAAACGCAGATCCATGAAGTGGTGCAAAGCCCCAGCGAAATGGGCAGCAACTGGGAACATGTGGTGGAGGTGCTGTCCGCCGACCCGGCGTACCGCAGCGCATTCGCCAATGCCTACCCGGACGGCGTGACCATGAACAATGCGCAAAACGCCCTGGCGACATACGAACGTACGTTGCTCAGCAGCAACTCGCGGTTTGATCAATACCTGCTGGGCGACACCGACATCCTCACGCGCGAGGAAAAGTACGGTTACCAACGCTTCAAGGAGTACGGCTGCATTGCCTGCCATCAAGGCGTGAACATCGGCGGCAACATGTTCCAGAAGTTCGGCGTCATGGGCGATTACTTCAAGGTTCGCGGCAACCCGACCGACACTGACCTGGGCCGCTATCTGGTGACCCAGGATGAAGAGGACCGCAATGTGTTCAAGGTGCCGAGCCTGCGCAATGTCGCGGTGACCGCGCCGTATTTTCACGACGGTTCGGCCAAGACCCTCGAAGAGGCCGTGGACGTGATGTTCACGTTCCAGCTCGGCCGTATTCCTTCGACGGAGGACAAAACCCTGATCATCAAATTCCTCAAGACCCTGACCGGTGAATGGGGAGGCAAACCCTTATGAGAGTGTCTAACCGTCGCAACCTGGTATTGCTGGGCGTCGTCGCCGTGATGCTGGCCTCGACGCTGCTGTTCCTGTACCTCAAATCGAATTCTAACGAGACGTCGACCTACGCTGAATCCCGTGACGTGATCGGTCGGATCAAACAGCTGAACGCGCAATGGGAAACCGAGATCCTCAAGGCCAGGATCGCCACCAACCACAACTATGATCCGCTGGTCACGCCGTTGTCCGAGATCACGCAACTGTGGGAGCGGTTCGCCACCATGGAATCGAACCACGGCCGCAACGACTCGCCGGTCTGGCGCGCCAGCCATGATGCGTACCTGACCGCCATCCGGGAAAAGACCCGGCTGGTGGAGCAGTTCAAGTCCCATAACGCCGTGCTGCGCAACTCACTGGCGTTCCTGCCCACCGCCGAGGACGACATTCAGGAACAACTGGCGCAGTTGGTCGATGGCGACAAACTGCAACTGCAGAACATCGCCACCGACACTTACGATCTGTTGCTCAGCAGCCTGGAGTTCGCCCAGGTCACTTCCGACAGCAGGGCCGCCGACATTCTGGTCGGGCTGAACAAACTTGGGGTGAACAAGTTGCGCCTGCCCGAGCAGTTTCACAGCCCGATCGATAATCTGAGCAACCACATTTCACTGATTCTGCGCGAACAACCGGTGGTCAACCGTTTGCTGGAAAACATCGAAGCGATTCCCGTCGCCGAGCGCCTGGACGACATCACCAGCCTGTTGAACACCGACCAGCAACAGTCCGACGTGATCGAGCAGCGCTACCACTTTTACATGCTGGTGTTCTCGGTGCTGCTGGTCTTGCTGCTGGTGTACCTGGCGATTCACTTGATGCGCAGTTTCACCGTCATCAATCGCGTCAACAAGGCCCTGAAAACCGCCAATGACGATCTGGAACTGCGAGTGGAAGAACGCACCCGCGAACTCAAGGACACCCAGAGCGAACTGCTCGACACCGCACGCCAGGCCGGCATGGCCGAGATCGCCACCAATGTGTTGCACAACGTCGGCAACGTGCTGAACAGCGTCAACATCTCGGCCGATCTGGTCAGCCGCAAACTGCGCGCCAGCAAGACCCAGGGACTGGGCAAAGCGATGCAGCTGATCAACGAACACCCTGGTGACCTCGGCACCTTCCTGACCCAGGACGAGAAAGGCAAATTGCTGCCCGGTTACCTCAATCAACTGGTGGAGGCGATCGCCCTCGAACAACAAAGCATGACCGATGAACTCGCACAGTTGAGCAAAAGCGTCGACCACATCAAGGACATTGTCGCCACCCAGCAATCCTATGCGGGCGCCAACAGCCTGATGGAGCCGCTGCACATCAGCGAATTGCTCGAGGACGCCCTGCGCATGAATGCCGGCGCGCTGACCCGGCATCACGTCACGGTGGTCAAGGAGTACGCCGAGGTGCCGCAGGTCATGGGCGACAAACACCGCTTGCTGCTGATCCTGATCAACCTGATCAGCAACGCCAAATACGCGATGTCCGACCTCAGCAACCGCCCGCGGCAAATGACCCTCGGGGTCAAAATCGTCGACGACACGACGCTGCAGGTCAGCGTCAAGGATGACGGTGAAGGCATCGCGGCGGAAAACATGACGCGCATCTTTGCCCACGGTTTTACCACGCGCAAGGAAGGTCATGGCTTCGGCCTGCACAGCTGCGCCCTGGCCGCGATCGAAATGAACGGCCACCTCACCGCCCACAGCGACGGGCCGGGCAAAGGCGCGCAATTCACCCTGCAAATCCCGCTGAAAACCGTCACGGAGGAGGCATGAGCGAACAGTCGAACCGGCGCATTCTGCTCATCGACGACACACCGTCCATTCATGACGATTTCCGCAAGATCCTGACGCCGACTCCGGTGCCGACCGTCGAGCTGGACGCGATGGAAGCGACGCTGTTTGGCAGCGAAGTGAAATCCACCCGCGCCGTGTTCGAGCTGGACTCGGCGTACGGCGGGCAAGAGGGCCTGGGCAAACTCAAGCAAGCCTTGCAGGCCAGCCATCCTTACGCGGTGGCCTTCGTCGACATGCGCATGCCGGAGGGCTGGGACGGCGCGAAGACGATTGAGCACTTGTGGCAGGAAGACCCGCGCCTGCAAGTGGTGGTGTGCACCGCGTATTCCGACTATTCGTGGGATGAACTGCTGGACCGGTTGCAGGCCCATGACCGGCTGCTGATTCTGAAAAAACCGTTCGACAACATTGAAGTCCAGCAGATGGCCAACACCCTGCTGACCAAATGGGACATGACCGAACGGGCCTTCATACAAATGAGCCACCTGGAGCACCTGGTGGATCAACGCACGACCCAGTTCAAACAGGCCAGCGAGGCGTTGCAGCGAGAAATCGACGAGCGCAAACAGCTTGAGTCGCAACTGGTGCAATCGGAAAAACTCGCTTCACTGGGGCAACTGGCGGCCGGTGTCGCCCATGAAATCAATAACCCCATCGGCTTCATTTCCTCCAACCTCGGCACCCTGGACGGTTATTTCAAACAGCTGCAGGAAATGCTCGACGCCTATCGGGACGCGGAAGAGGCGATGGGTTCCAGCGAACTGGTCGAGCGTTTGCAACAGCTTCGTGACCGGGTCGAGCTGGAATTCCTGCGCGATGACATTCCGCTGCTGATCAAGGAGTCCAAGGACGGCATCAACCGCGTCGGGCAGATCGTCAAAGACCTGAAGGACTTCTCGCGGGTGGACTCCAACCAGGAATGGCAGTGGGCGAATCTGCAACACGGCATCGACTCGACGCTGAACATCGTGGCCAATGAACTGAAGTACAAGGCCGATGTGGTGAAGGACTATCAGGTCCTGCCCGATATCGAATGCCTGCCTTCGCAGATCAACCAGGTGATCATGAACCTGATCGTCAACGCCTCGCAGGCCATCGGTCCGGAACGCGGCACCCTCACCCTGCGCACCGGGTCTGAAGGGGAAACCGTATGGATCGAAATCGCCGACACCGGCACCGGCATCCCGCCGGACAGCCTGCAGAAAATCTTCGATCCGTTCTTCACCACCAAACCGGTGGGCCAGGGGACAGGGCTGGGATTGTCCCTGTCCTATGGCATCGTGAAGAAACACCGGGGGAATATCCTGGTGCGCAGTGAAGTCGGCGTTGGCAGCACTTTCCGCGTCGAATTGCCGATCCACCAAACAAACTCAGCGGCCTGAACACCTGTCAACTGTGGGAGCGGGCTTGCCCGCGATGACGGAGTCACATCCAACAGACATGCTGGCTGATCCACCGCTATCGCGGGCAAGCCCGCTCCCACAGGTTGCTCATCAGTTCAGAGGTCAGGTGGCTTCCTGGAAATCCATCTCAGGTGGCTGACGACGGAAACCACCGGTCAACACCGCCAGGTACACCACGCCAATCGCCAGCCAGCTCAGCCCCAGATAAATCGCCAGGTGATCGAGGCTGACCATCAGCCACAAGTCGGCCACCAGGCCAATGAACGGGAACAACAGGAACAGCACGAACTCACGCGCTCCTTTCTTCTCGCCGCCGATCCAGTAGTGAAAGATCACCGACAGGTTCACCAGGCTGAATGCCAGGAACGCGCCGAAGTTGATGAACGAGGTCGAGGTGGTGACGTCCAGTTTCAGCGCCAGCAACGCCACGACGGCGCACAGCAGGATGCTGTTGATCGGCGTGCCGAAGCGTTCGTGCAGGGTGCCGAAAAACGATTTCGGCAGCACACCGTCACGGCCCATGGCATACAGCAACCGCGAGCCACTGGCCTGGGCCGACAGGCCCGAAGCGAATTGACCGACGATCAGGCCGATCAGGAAGATCGACACGAACAGGTCGCCACCGATGTTGCGGGCAATTTCATAGGCCGCCGAGTCGACACTGTCGAACTGGAACGACGGGTGCGCGATCTGCACGAAGTACGACACGCCGACGAAGATCAGCCCGCCGATCAGGGTAATCAGCATGATCGCCCGTGGGATGGTGCGGCGTGGGTCGCGGGTTTCTTCGGTCAGGGTGCTGACGGCGTCGAAACCGAGGAACGAGTAACAGGCGATGGCCGCACCGCTCATGATCAGTGGCATCTGCATGTCACCGTTAAAGAACGGTTTGACGGACCACAACGGCGTGCTCGCATCGCCGCCAACGTAATGCACGCACAGCGCAACGAAAGCGATCAGCACCAGGAACTGCACCAGCATCAGCAAGGCGTTGATACCGTTGGCCAGTTTCAGGCCGACGATGTTGATCGCGCTGGTGATGCCGATGAACGCCAGCACCCAGATCCACTGCGGCACCGCCGGGAACGCGGAGTTGAGGTACGCCGCGCCGATCAGCCAGATCGCCATCGGCAGGAACAGGTAATCGAGCAGCACTGCCCACCCGGCGATGAACCCGAGTTTGGGACTGATCGCCTTGCGCACATAACTGTACGCCGAGCCGGCTACGGGAAACGCCGAAGCCATTCGGCCGTAACTCATGGCGGTGAAGAACATCGCCACCAGCGCCGCGAGGTACGCGGCCGGCACCATGCCAGCGGTGGATTGAGCGAGGATGCCGAACGTGCCGAGCACAATGATCGGCGTCATGTAGGCGATGCCGAACAGCACCACCGACCCTAATGAGAGGGTGCGTTGCAAACGAGCCATGAGCGACTACTCCGAATTTTATTGGATTTATGGCAGAGCCGAGTTCGGCGCAAATTACGGGTGTTGCGTTTGTTGTTCTTTGTTCAAATCAAATAGAGGTGTTGAGCGTCAGGGCCTCATCGCTGGCAAGCCAGCTCCCACAGGTTTTGGAAGATCCCAGTGGGAGCGGGCTTGCCCGCGAAGGCGTCAGCCCTGACGACACGAAATCCGGATCAGCCCTTGGGAATCATCAACTCCCGCATTCCAGAGGCATGCTCAACCATCTCCCCCGGCAACTTCAGCCGCTGATCATCCAGATACCGATAATCCTGCCGCGCCGCTTCCAGCTGACTGAAGTCCAGTTCAACCGCAAACTGCCCCTCATCGCGCCCGGCCTCGAACAACAGCGTGCCCAGCGGATTCACCAGCGCACTGCCACCGGCGAACAACAACCCGCCATCGCCCTCTTCCACCCGGTTGACCATCAGGGCAAACGCCTGGTTTTCCTGGGCGCGGGCCATGATCGCGGTGCGGTGCGTCGGGCCGTACGGGTCCATGTTGCCGTTGGTGACGATCAGCAGTTCGGCGCCCAGTTGCGCCAGGGCGCGGGCGGTTTCCGGGAACTCGATGTCGTAGCAAATCAGCAGGCCGACCCGCACGCCGTTCCAAAGGCACGTGGCGTAGCGGTCGCCCGGCTCGTAGACACCGCGATCCGACGCCCACAGGTGCGTCTTGCGGTATTTCAGCGCGATGCCTTCCGGTGTGATCAGCAGCGTGGTGTTGAAAAATCGACCGTTGTCGTTCTCGGCCGTACCGATCACCACGGCGATGTTGCGCTCGCGGGCAGCAGCGACGATCGCGCTGACCGTCGGGCCATTCAGGGGTTCGGCGACCGCAGCGACGGTCTCGGCGGACGGGAAGCCCATCAAGTGGCTTTCCGGAAACATGATCAACTGCGTGTCGGCCGCACAGGCAGCAATCGCCGCCAGCGCGCGTTCGAGGTTGTAAGCCGTGTCGTTGTCACGGCCCGCCAGTTGGGCGAGTTCGACCTTCATGGGTAGTCCTTGTTCTGGTGGCCGGGCGGCAGAAAGATTGCCCGGCCGTTGTCTGTGCGCCAGTATGCGCAGCAAGCAACCGGCCAGGGAATCACGCGGCCGGGGTAACCCGATAGGGGTAGACCCATGACACTCTCGTTAGACGACATCGCCTGGCACCGTTCGGTCGGGCAACTGATCGACGCCCTCGACAAGCCCAATTTCTGGACGCAACTCGTGCGTTTGCTGGATCAGTACGTGACCTTCGACAGCTGGGTGGCCCTGCTTTTCAGCGCCGACCAGCACCCGCAAGTATTCGCCGAATGCCCCGGTGAAGACGGCAGCCCCGATCAGTTGTTCCAGGATTACCTGCGCGGCTTGTACCTGCTCGACCCGTTCTACATCGCCTGCCGCGAGCAATCGCGCACCGGGCTTTATCGCCTGTCGGAAGTGGCGCCGGAGCACTTTGAGCTGACCGAGTATTACCAGCGATACTTTCGTCTGAATGTGGTGGCCGACGAAATCCAGTTCAATTGCCAGCTCGAGGGTGACCGTACGCTGTGCCTGTCGCTGGGGAGCAAGCAGCGTTTCAGCGGTCAACAGATTGCTTTGCTGTCGTTGATCCAGCCGTGGGTGCTCGGCCTGTTGCGCCAGCGCCTGCCATACGAAATCAACGAAGTCGTGGCCCTCGCACCGACGCCGGTCCAGGGTGACTGGCGCGTTCAGCTGGAAGCTTCGGTGCAACAACTCAAAGGCGCGCAACTGACCGCTCGGGAGCTGGACGTCGGGCGTTTGATGCTCAGCGGTTGCTCCAGTAAAGAAATCGCCCGTAAGCTTGAAATTTCCGTAGAGACCGTGAAAGTCCATAAGAAACACATGTACAGCAAGCTGGGGATCAAATCCCAGTCCGAGCTGTTTTCGATTTTTCTCCAGGCCCAGAATGCCTGATATAGCACGGTCCTGCAGGAGCGAAGCTTGCTCGCGAAGAGGCCATTACATTCAACATTGATGTTGGCTGACACACCGCTTTCGCGAGCAAGCTTCGCTCCTACAGGGAAAGCGGTTATTGAACACAACCGAGTCCGAACCCAAGGAAACCGTATGAGCCTGTCACTCCTGAGCCGCTACGCCTTCTTTGCCGCGTGCGTGATCTTCACCCTCGCCAGCCTGCCGTTCCTGGAACACGACTGGCTCTGGCCGATCACCGCCGTCACCGGCGTGCTCAGCCTCGTGGGCCTGTTCGATCTGCTGCAAAGCCCACACGCCGTGCGCCGCAACTACCCGATCCTGGGCAACATCCGCTATCTGGTGGAAGGCATTCGTCCGGAAATCCGCCAATACCTGCTCGAGTCCGACAGCGACGCCCTGCCCTTCTCCCGGGCCCAGCGTTCACTGGTCTACTCGCGTGCCAAGAACGAAAGCGCTGACAAACCCTTCGGCACGTTGATCGATGTGTATCAGTCGGGCTTCGAATTCATCGGCCACTCCATGCGCCCGGCACCGTTGAGTGATCCGAGCAGTTTTCGCACCATCGTCGGTGGCCCGCAGTGCACCCAGCCGTATTCGGCATCGGTGTTCAACATCTCGGCCATGAGTTTCGGTTCCCTCAGCGCCAACGCCATTCGCGCGTTGAACCAGGGCGCGAAGCTCGGCAACTTTGCCCACGACACCGGCGAAGGCAGCATCAGCGCCTATCACCGGGAAAACGGTGGCGACCTGACCTGGGAACTCGGCAGCGGCTACTTCGGCTGTCGCACCGCCGACGGGCGCTTCGACCCGGAACGCTTCGCCGCACAGGCGCAGACACCGCAAGTGCGAATGATCGAAATCAAGATGTCGCAAGGCGCCAAGCCCGGCCACGGCGGCATCTTGCCAAAGCACAAAGTCACCAAGGAGATTGCCGAAACCCGCGGCATCCTGATGGGCGAAGACTGCATCTCGCCGTCGCGGCACAGTGCGTTTTCCACACCGATCGAACTGATGCACTTCATCCAGCAACTGCGTGAACTGTCCGGCGGCAAACCGGTGGGCTTCAAGTTCTGCCTCGGCCATCCGTGGGAATTCATGGGCATCGCCAAGGCCATGCTGGAAACCGGCATCCTTCCGGACTTCATCGTCGTCGACGGCAAGGAAGGCGGCACGGGCGCAGCGCCTGTGGAATTCACCGACCACATCGGCGTGCCGATGCGCGAGGGCTTGCTGTTCGTGCACAACACACTGGTGGGCCTGAACCTGCGGGACAAGATCAAACTCGGCGCCAGCGGCAAGATCGTCAGCGCCTTCGACATCGCCAGCGTGCTGGCCATCGGCGCCGACTGGGCCAACTCGGCACGCGGTTTCATGTTCGCCATCGGTTGCATCCAGTCGCAGTCGTGTCACACCAACAAATGCCCGACCGGCGTCGCCACTCAGGACACCTTGCGCCAGCGCGCCCTCGTCGTCCCGGACAAGGCCCAGCGCGTGTTCAACTTCCACCGCAACACCCTCAAGGCGCTGGCGGAAATGCTCGCCGCCGCCGGCCTGGATCATCCGTCGCAGTTGTCGGCCAAGCACCTGGTGCGGCGCATGTCGGCGACCGAGATCAAGCTCTTCTCGCAGTTGCATGTGTTCCTGAAACCGGGGGAATTGCTCACGGGAGAAGTGAACGGCGAGTTTTATTCGCGGATGTGGCAGATGGCGCGGGCGGACAGCTTCGAGCCTAACGAACTGGCGGCTGCGTGAAATCAAACAGGCGCTTCACCAACGAAGCGCCTTGAACGGTGCGGGCTCTTTCATGACGATGAAACCGTAATCACCGATCAGATAAATCCGCTAGTACTGGCGCTCCAGCAGCGCCGGATACCCCAGGCATCCCACCCGCGTCGCGTTGCGACGCTCCTTCTCCGCGACCACATTGCTGATGCCCACTTCGGCAGGTTCTCGGTCTGCCATCGTTCTCGTGCATTATCGGCCTGACAGACTGTTGGGCAAATTCGTACAGCCTGTTCAGTTCAAGACGGGCATTTGAGACATTCAGTAATATCGGGGTTTTGCAATTGCCCACGAATCACGCCACCCTGCGCGCCGCGCGACGTTTGGCGCCTTCGTCCTACTCTTCATTCAACACCCGTTCACGAGCCCGCTGTCATGACGTTTGCACGCGATCACCGAATCGACTTTTTCCGAGGCCTGGCGCTGATCTTCATCTTCTGGGATCACGTGCCCCACAACCCCCTCGGTCAAATCACCCCGCGTAACTTCGGTTTCAGCGATGCCGCCGAAATCTTCGTGTTTCTGGCCGGTTACGCAGCGGTCCTGGCCTACGGCAAAATCCTTCAGCGCGATGGTTACCTGATCGCTTGCGTGAAGATCCTGCGCCGCGCCTGGGTGCTCTACGTGGTGCATATTTTCCTGCTGGCGATGCTGATGGGTATCGTGTTCTTCGCCAACAGCCACGTGGAAACCCGGGATCTGGTGGAAGAAATGGGCATGCACCATTTCATCACCAACCCTCAGCAAGCCCTGGTGGATGAACTGCTGCTGCGTTTCAAACCGAACCTCATGGACCCGCTGCCGTTGTACATCGTGCTGCTGGCCGGATTGCCGCTGGTGTTGCCGATGCTGGTGCACAAGGCCTGGGCGGTGGTGGCCGTGTCGTTGACGGTGTACCTGCTGGCGCCGTGGTTCGGCTGGAACCTGGCCGCCATCAAGGACGGCGTGTGGTACTTCAACCCGGTGGTCTGGCAACTGTTGTTTGTCCTCGGCGGTGCGGCGGCGACCCACGGGCAACGGCCACGGCTGCCCGAGACTCGTCCGCTGCGGCGTCAGCCATTGTTTGTCAGTGCGTTGATGTATGTGGTCATCACCGGCGTGATCACCGTCTCGTGGAGATGGCCGGAGATTCACGACCCGGTGATGCCCGGCTGGCTGAGCAACCTGCTGTACCCGATCAGCAAGACCGACCTGTCGCCCGTGCGCTTGCTGCACTTTCTGGCGCTGGCGTACGTCACCGCGAAACTGTTGCCGGATAACGGCTGGACGCAAAGCTGGCTGGCGCAGCAATGCTGTCGAATGGGTCGTTACTCACTGGAAATTTTCTGCCTCGGCGTGTTGTTGGCGCCGCTGGCCGATATGGTTAACGCCATGACCGACGATGCCTTTGCCATGCAGATATTCACCGCGCTGGTAGGGCTCGGGTTAATGGGTCTGCTGGGGGCATGGCTGGATTTCAACAAGCGATTGACCGCACCGGCACAGATCGCCGCCACCCGATACTGACTGCGTAAAACCCTGTGGCGAGGGGATTTAGCGAAACGTCGCACCGCCCCGTTCGGCTGCGAAGCAGTCGTAAAACCTGTGAATGCGGTTTGACTGAACAGACGCAGGGGAGCGCTTCGCACTCCAACGGGGATAAATCCCCTCGCCACAGAGCTCGCTCGCCACAGGAGATTTCATCAGCCAATAAAAAGCCCCGGCCAATTGACCGGGGCTTTTTTATTTCAAGCGTTACGATTTACGAAGCCGAACGCACCGCACCTTGCGACACGTTGGTCGGTTGCAGCTTGAACACGTAGAACAACACCGTCAGCAACACCAGGAATGCAGGCCCCACATAGAGCGCCACGCGGGTGTCCGGGAAGTACGCCATCAAGCCGACCACCAGCACCAGGAACGCCAGCGCCAGGTACGAGCTGACCGGGTACAGCCACATCTTGTATTTCAGGCCAGCCCGTTCGCTGGCGCTCAGGCCTTTGCGGAATTTGAGCTGAGCCAGCAGGATCATCACCCAGGTCCAGATCGCGCCGAAGGTGGCAATCGCCGTTACCCAGACGAAGACTTTCTCTGGCACCAGGTAGTTGAGCAGCACGCCCAGCAGCAAGGCGAAAATCGACAGCAGCAGCGCACGACGCGGCACGCCATTGCTCGAGGTCGTGGCGAAACCGGCCGGGGCCTGGCCGTTCTGCGCCAGGCTGTAGAGCATGCGCCCGGTGCTGAAAATGCCGCCGTTGCAGGACGACAGCGCCGCGGTGATCACCACGAAGTTGATGATGCCGGCGGCGGTCTTGATGCCCAGGCGCTCGAACGTCATCACGAACGGGCTGCCTTGAGTACCGATTTCGTTCCACGGGTAGATCGACAGAATCACGAACAACGCGCCGACGTAGAACAGCAGAATCCGCCAGAACACCGAGCCGATTGCGTTGGGAATGGTCTTCTGCGGGTTCTTCGCTTCACCGGCGGTCAGGCCGATCATCTCGACGCCGAGGTAGGCGAACATCACCATTTGCAGGGACATCAACACACCTTGCACGCCGTTCGGCATGAAGCCGCCGTGAGCCCAGAGATTGGCAATCCCCAGTGCCACGCCGTCATTGCCGAAACCGAACGCAATGACGCCGATGCCGCCGATGACCATCGCAATGATGGTGACGATCTTGATAAGAGCGAACCAGAATTCGAATTCACCGAACGCCTTCACTGCGATCAGGTTGATGGTGCCCATGCTGATCAACGCCGACAGTGCCCAGATCCAGCGCGGCACCTCCGGGAACCAGACGCCCATGTACACCGCCACCGCGGTGATTTCCGCGACGCAGGTCACCAGCCACAGGAACCAGTAATTCCAGCCAGTCAGGAAGCCCGCCAGGGGGCCGAGGTAGTCTTGGGCATAACGGCTGAAAGAGCCGGCGACCGGATTGTGAACGGCCATCTCGCCGAGGGCGCGCATGATCACCAGGATCGCCAGACCACCGATGATGTAGGACAGCATGATGGCCGGGCCAGCCATTTCTATAGCCTTGGCCGAACCGAGGAACAGGCCGACGCCGATACAGGCACCGAGCGCCATCAAGCGAATATGCCGTTCGCCGAGTTCGCGTTTAAGCGGGCCGCCTTGAGCGGTCTCGCCGTGGGGCAGGTGATTGCCGACTGGCATAGGGGTAAAACCTCATCTTGTTATTGGATATGACCACCGAGTGTCGAAGCGCTGACTGATAAGCCATGGCTTGCCTGGAACCGGGCCTGCTTCGTGGGCAGAACCGTCTTGCAGGACAAAACCTGCAAGATCAGCGGGGCGTGCAGTATAAAAAGCTGACGGCAGAGAGTTTCACTCTATAAACCACGAAATTCAGGCGTACATCTCGATAAAAATGCGATTTCAGGAGATGGATTGTCTGGATTTTGTAGGATTTTTCGCCATTTGAAACGGCGCCGAGTATTGCACGGTATTGGTGCAGCGTCATGCCATGCCTAGGCAGCATTTAACCGCTGACCTCTCTAGTTCAACCATTTCAGACCCAATCGCTACCTTTGTGATCACGGTTCCCTTGTGGCGAGGGGATTTATCCCCGTTCGGCTGCGAAGCAGTCGTAAAAACCTGTGAATGCGGCGTGACTGAACAGATGCAGGGGGAGCGCTTCGCACTCCAACGGGGATGAATCCCCTCGCCACAAAGGCACCTCCATCACACGGGCACCTTCACCACAAAGGCCCCGCCACATTCTTCGTAGAAAACAGAATTTTCGCTCATCAATTGCAGCGCCGAACCTGCCTGTCGAGCACTAGCCTGAAAGCGTTACCCGACGATCAAACAAGGAAGCAATGGATTGCCTACTCAACCAAACTCCCATCGCCTGCGCCTCGGGCGACATTCCGAAACCGGTCGTGCCTATCTCATCACCGCTGTTATCCATGATCGCCAACCCGTATTTCATGATTGGCGACTGGGTCGCCTTCTCGTCGCAGAAATGCGATGGGCTCACGATTCAGGTGTTGTGGTTTCAATTGCCTGGGTTGTCATGCCCGATCACTTTCATTGGCTGATGCAATTGCGAGACGGCGATTTAGGAAATGCCATCGGCGCTACCAAGGCACGATGCACCCGGGCCTTGAACAAAATGACCCCCGTCGTGGTCCTCTGTGGCAAACCGGCTATCACGACCGGGCAATCCGTGATGGCGAAGATCTTCGTCCATTCGCTCGCTACATCATTGCCAATCCTCTGCGGGCAGGACTGGTAGAGAAAATCGGCGATTACCCCCTCTGGGATGCGTGCTGGCTCTAACATCGAACGCCACATTTGTAGCAACCGAGCTGCCTGTGGGGGAGGAGATTTATTGTGGCGAGGGGATTTATCCCCGTTGGGCGGCGTAGCCGCCCTAAAACCATCCCGATGAGCTATTTCTGAAGGACCGCGTTCACCGAATTTACGACTGCTGCGCAGCCGAACGGGGCGGTGCGACGTTTCGATAAATCCCCTCGCCACAATGAATTCCTATCTACAATGAATCCCCTCACCACAATGCCTCCGCTTTGCCTAAAAACATCGGCACCTCCACGCATCACTTACTACCCCACAATTTTTTCACCATCGCCAACCACCGTCTAAGCTTCAAACAAGTCCGATCAATCTGCGTGAATGGATCAGTCGACTATGGGTGCTTTGTGGCAAACCGATTCGAGTAAAACTGTGGTTCCGACTGAACGTGTGGATGAAGCGCCTTTACCTGAAAAACCTCGCCGTAGTCGCACGAAGCACGGCTGGGGCGCTTTCTGGTTGTTGCTGTTGATTATCGCAGTGGTCGTGGGCCTGGCGGCCGCCAAGGAAATGCGTACCTCGAAGCTTCAATCCCGGGAAGTCAGCAAATTTGCCGCGACCCTGAAATATGATTTGCAACCTGGCCCCAGCGACGCCATTCGTTACCCCGGCGCCGGGCCGTTCGATCTGCGACTGGGCTACAGCTCGCTGGGGGAGTTCCTGCCGCGGTTGCTCAAGCGTGATTACGTCATCTCGGCACAGACCCGCTTTTCCGAGGCGCTGATGGACTACAGCGACAAGGGTCTTTTCGTACCCTATCCGGAGAAGATCCAGGCCGGTTTGCTGATCACCGATTGCCGGGCGGCACCGTTGTATCAGTACAAATACCCGCAACAACTCTATTCAAGCTTTGAGGCGATCCCGCCCGTGGTGGTCAGCAGTTTGCTGTTCATCGAAAACCGCTTCCTGCTCGACCCTCGTCAACCCCGGGCCAACCCCGCCGTGGATTGGCCGCGGTTTGGCATGGCCGCGTGGTCGCAGGTTGCCAAGTTGTTGCACATGCCCGGCCAGTCGGCGGGCGGCAGTACCCTGGCGACACAACTCGAAAAATACCGCCACTCACCAGACGGCTTGACCGTGTCGGGCGGGGAAAAAATCCGCCAGATGATTTCTGCCACCGTGCGCGCCTATCAGGGCGGGCCGGACACCCTGGAAGCGCGCAAAAACGTGGTGCGCGACTACCTCAACAGCGTGCCCCTGTCGGCCGTCCCTGGCCACGGTGAAGTGCACGGCATGGCCGAAGGTTTGCGCGTCTGGTACGGCGCCGATTTCAACAAGGCCAACGAGACGCTGGCCAGCACCGCCACGGATCCACAAAGCCTGGCCGCCAAAGGCCTGGCCCTGCGTGAAATGCTCTCGCTGATGATCGCCCAGCGCCGCCCTTCCCACTACCTGACCAAGGGCCGTGATGAATTGGCTGACCTCACCGACAGCCACATTCGCCTGCTGGCACAGAACAACGTGATCGATGCGCCGTTTGCGGCGGCCGCACTGGCCAGCAAAGTGACCTACCGCGACTGGCAGACCCAGCCAACCATTCAGCCCATCGAGACCAACAAAGGCATCAGTGTGGCGCGCAGTCGCCTGGGCGGGTTGCTCAATCGTCCGCTGTACGACCTCGATCGCCTCGATCTCTCGGCCACCAGTACCCTGCAAGGCGATTTGCAGACCCAGGCCACCGAGTACCTCAAGCATTTGTCCGACCCGGTGTTTGCAACGCAAATCGGTTTGATGGGCGAACGCCTGCTCACGCCGACCAGCACCACGCAAGTGCGCTACAGCTTCACGCTGTTCGAACTGACCCCGGACGGTTCGCGCGTGCGGGTGCAGACCGACAGCACCGACCAGCCGTTCGACATCAACGAAGGCAGCAAACTGGAACTGGGCTCGACCGCGAAAATGCGTGTGCTCACCACCTACCTGCAGATCATCTCCGAGTTGCACGATAAGTACGCAGAGATGACCGTCCCGGAACTGAAGAAAGTCGATGTCCCGGAGCAGGATCGCCTGAGCCGTTGGGCGGTCGATTACCTGATCCAGAACAAGGACCGCAGCCTGCCGCTCATGCTGGGCGCCGCACTGGACCGCAAATACTCCGCCAGCCCCGGCGAAGCCTTTTTCACCGGCGGCGGGTTGCACACGTTCGTCAACTTTCGCAAGGAAGACAACGGTCGCAACCCGACCCTGCGCGATGCCCTGCGCGAGTCGATCAACCTGCCGTTCATTCGGCTGATGCGTGACCTGGTGCGCTACACCACCTACTCCGGCCCGAACAACAGCGCGGCACTGCTCGGGGACGACCGTGATCCTCGGCGTCAGGAATACCTGGCCGAGTTCGCCGACCGCGAGGGCACTTCGTTCCTGCTCAAGTTCTGGAAAAAATACAAGAACAAGGACACCCAGGCCCGCCTCGAAACGTTCCTCGACAGCATGCGCCCGACGCCGATTCGCATCGCCGCCGTGCATCGTTATCTGCTGCCGCGGGCCAGCCAGGAAAGTTTCAACGCCTTTGTGCGCGCGCACCTCACAGGCGTCAAGCTCACCGAAAAACTCACGGATGAACGCCTGCAACGGCTCTACGAAAATTACAGCCCCGGCATCTACGACCTGCCGGATCAGGGCTTCATCGCCAAGGTTCACCCGCTGGACTTGTGGCTGATGGGCTACCTGCTGAACAACCCGGATGCCAAGTGGAGCCAGATCGTCAAAGCCAGTCAGTTCGAGCGTCAGGAAGTCTACAGCTGGCTGTTCAAGAGTCGTCACAAAGGCGCCCGCGACAGCCGCATCCGCACCATGCTGGAGATCGAAGCCTTCCTCGACATTCATGCGCGCTGGCAGAAAGTCGGCTACCCGTTCGATCACCTGGTGCCCTCGCTGGCCACCGCCATCGGCAGCTCCGGCGACCGCCCGGCCGCACTGGCCGAACTGATCGGCACCATTCTCAACGACGGCGTGCGCATGCCGACGCTGCGTATCGACAGCCTGCACTTTGCGCCGAACACGCCCTATGAAACCAAGCTGATCAACGACCCGGATGTCGGCAAACGGGTGATGCCGTCCGAAGTCGCCACGGCCATGCGCGAAGCCTTGTCGCAAGTGGTGGATGCCGGTACGGCCAAACGGGTTTCCGGCAGTTTCATCACGCCGGATGGCAAACCCCTGTCCATGGGTGGCAAGACCGGGACCGGCGACAACCGCATTGAAGCGATCGGTTCGGGCGGACGGATCCTGAGTTCGAAGTCGATCAACCGGACGGCCACCTTCGTGTTCTTCATCGGCGATACTCACTTCGGCACATTGACCGCGTTCGTACCCGGGCGCACAGCCGAAGCCTTCAAGTTCACTTCGGCGTTGCCGGTGCAGGTGCTCAAGGGAATGGCACCGATTCTGACGCCGTATCTGCAGCCAGGCAGCAACACCGAGTGCCTGCCTGTGGAGGTGGCGCGGCGTTGATCAGCAAAGGTGGTAATTAATTATTTTCGGCATTGATAATTTCAATGTTTGGGCCGATATGAGCGGGGGTATAACAGCAACAATTCAAACTTTTACTTTGAGTGATGAACGATAGGCTGTTCGCTTCCATTCGTGCTCAAGGTTTATTAAACGATGTCTGAACTACAAGGACGTACAACCGATAATAATGGCCGCCATTACGACTTCATAAAAAGTCGAATTCCTCCTGCCATCCAGACGGCTTCCCTGCAGCGAATACAAGCGCTGGACGCCGTGAAAAAGGGCCCCGCGCGCTGGATCACGACAGCCTCGAACTACAATCACAACCGGCTACAGACTGCCAACCTGAAACTCTGGACAGCCCACAACAAAGTTGAACGACTTCTTGATCAGCTACAAAATATCTATGACTTTGCCGAACCGTTACTGAGTGCCGCGCTAAAAAAACAGTACGGTGTCGATGATGACGTCAGAACAACTTTCTTACATCTTTACTTGCCTAAAGAACGGCCCTGGTATGCCATCAACTTTTCAGGTGGCGTCACCACTCGAACGGTCTCCCTGCTGGATGCCGCACTCCATAACTTCGCCCTTGGCGAAACCAGCGAAGCGGATTCCGATTTCATCAGTCAGCCCGACGAGCGCGGGTTGTTCGACATCAAACCGATCAAACGCAAAATGTCGATTGCCCAGTTCCAGACCCTGTGTCGCGAACTGGACATCGGCGCCCGCTATACCGAACACCTTGAAAGCTTTTTGCTGCCCGGCGATCCGGTGGCTGAGACGTATCTGAAAAACAAAGTCGTAGACAGCCAGAAAGCCGCGTTCACGGCCGCGGCACAACAGGCCGTGATGACCGGCGACATCGAGCGCGACACCCTTCACCTGGTACTGGCCATGCTCGACGGCCAACGCAACCTCACCTTCAAAGGCAAAACAGTACAGTTCGGCGAATTGTCGATCATGGGCACAGCATTGACCGGCATCGTGCTCATTTCGCCAGACCTCGAGCGAGCTCGCGAGGTCGCGCCGATCATCGCTTACCTCCCTCAAGATCCGGAACATCCTCTGAAGGAGTACCCGTCGGTCACCGATTTCCTCAATGAACTGACCCGCCAGTTACGCGATAACGACTTCATCCCCTCCAGCGGAATGACCTATCGCCAGTACTTCAGCCAGTTCGTCGATCACTCCCAGCGCGGGGTGTTTTTTGCCGGGCTGCAACAACGCCTGTTCAAGATTCAATGGCACAAGAAGGAGCCCCTGGATCAACGCCCGACATGGCGGGAAGAGCCCGTGCCCACCCCGCATCTGCAATTTGCCGTGGCACCGGTCAACGGTGAACTCTGGAACCATCTTTACCAGAACAAACTGAACAAGATCCTTAACGACGCCAGGCACATCGCCGTGTCCACCGCCGACACCGACAGTAATGCCCGTTGGGCCTGGTGGGACAACTTCAAGAAAATAGCCTCGGACATCTTCAACGTCGCGCTGATGGTCGTCACCCCGTTCGTACCCGGCCTGGGTGAATTGATGATGGCGTACACCGCCTATCAGATCACCAGTGACGTCATCGAGTCGGTAGTGGACCTGGCCGAAGGTCTGTGGACCGAAGCCGCCGAACATATCGTGTCCGTGGTGACGGATGTCGTGCAGTTGGCGATTTTCGCGGCGGGGGCCGAGCTAGGAAAAATCCCTCGATTGAGGATCTCGGCATTTATAGAAGGCCTGAAACCCGTTGTCCTCCCCGATGGTCAGCCCCGCCTGTGGCACCCCGATCTCACCCCCTACGCACTGCCGGACTTCACGTTACCGCCCGGCAGTCGCCCCGATGCATTGGGGCTTCATACCTATGAAGGCGAGCACATTCTGCCGCTGGACAAGCAGCATTACCTGGTCCAGCAGCAAGACCCGAAAACCGGGCGTTATCGCGTCAAGCACCCACAACGCCCGAACGCCTATTTACCCGAGCTGGAACACAACGGCCTCGGCGCCTGGACCCATGAAGCGGAAACCCCGCGGACGTGGGACAGCCCGACGCTGATGCGGCGGCTCGGTCATGGCGTGGACGGATTCACTGACGTCGAGCTTGAACAAACCCGTATCAGCAGCGGTACCGAGGACGGCGAGCTGCGCCGGATGTACGTCGACAACAGCCCGCCGCCACCGTTCCTGGCGAACAGCCTAAAGCGTTTGCAGCTCCAGCGACAAACCCGGCAAGCCATTGAAAACATCCGCACCGGCCACACGCTGGAACCGACCGCGTACTGGTTCGAACCGCTGGCGACTTATCTGGAAGGCTGGCCGACGGAAAAAGCCCTGAAGGTCTACGAAAACGCCGACCTGACAGGCCACTCCCGTCACTATGGCAATGCCGAGGCAACACCGGCGAACACCCTCTCCGTCGGCCTCTCCCGCATCACGAGTGGTCAACTGCCCGAAAGCCTTGTCGACTTTCTCAGTGAAGACGAACTGCACAACCTGCTCGGCGATCACCCCGCTCAGCAGACGCCGGTCCAGGCCTTGCGCAATCGGCTGGCGGATCTGGCACGCACCCTCGAACCGGATATTTTCAATCAGCTCTACCGGGCAGCGGAAACCTCCGACAACCCCGCTGTTCAACTGCTTTGCACCACCTACCCGGACCTGCCGGCCAATGTGGCGCAGACACTACTGACCCGGGCCAGTGCCGCTGAACTTGAACGCATGACGGACCATCAGCAGATCCCGTTACGCCTGAAATCCCGGGCCCGTGAAGCGGCGTTCGAAGCACAAACCAATCATGCCTACGAAGGGTTCCAGGATGATGCGCAGATGGTGCCAGACACGGAACGCCTGGTGCTGAACGCCCTGAGGGTTTTCACCGATTCGTTCAGTGATTTGCGTATCGACGTCTATGACGGCACGTACGACGGAGACTTGCGTTGCAGTGTTGGCAATGAGGACGCATCGACCCTGCGCAAACTGATCAGGGAACAGCCGGGGCAATACGCCGTTCATGACGGTTCAAACGTCCAACTGCATGAAGCCGATGATTTTTACGAGGCAGTCCTCAACGCGCTACCCGCCGACAAACGTGCTCGTCTGGGCTATCGACCCGGCGAGGGCGCGCAGTTCAAGCAGTGGGTGATGGTCAAGACCGAGGCACCCGCTGAACGTCGGACCGTAATGGCCGAGCCACCGATTCGCTCGACCCCGGACGTGCAGACCGAACGGTTACTGCGCGGCCCGAGCCTTTCTACCGTCGCCGCAACACCGGAACAACGGGTGCGAGACATTTATCCACACTTCAATGAACGGGAAGTCGCGGTATTTGTACGATCCCTGGGCGAGCCGGACGAAGCGCTCAAGACGCTCAAACGCCTGGACCGCGAGCTGTACGAACTGGGTGAAATCCTCAACAAATGGCGCTACCAGCAACCGGAGTCCTGGGGCCCAAACAGTTACGGATTTTTAGACGGTGGCGGTCAACATATTGCCGACCGGCTCATGGAATGTTTCCAAAGGAAGTCGACCGTATTCGGCGAACGCAGCACGCGCGTTGAAGACGGTTACGCACTGGATCTTTCAGTGGAACTCAGCCGCTACGATCTCGAGTTGTGGTGGAAAAAACTGCCGGATATCCAGCGCTACCTCGATCAGATAGAAACCCTGAACCTGGACCGCACGACGTTTTCCGCCAACGCCGACGGCTTGCTGAAAAACTTTTCGAATCTGCGACAACTGAGTGCCAGGGGCTGCCAACTGACGCAACTGCCGGAAGGTATCGGCGCCATGCGTTTTCTGCGAACCCTGCGCCTGATGGGCAACCGGATCCGGCTGACGCCGCGTGCTGTCGAGCACCTCAAGCACCTGACCTACATGGAAACAATCAGGCTCGATGACAACCCGCAGCTGGGGTTACTGCCAAACGTCGAGCGCATGCCAAAACTGAAGACGCTGAGCTTGAGCAACACCGGCGCGACCGCCTGGCCTGATGGCTTGTTCAAAAAGCGTCGGCCACGGGGCTTTTATCTGGACCTGATGGAAAACCCTTTGACGGAGATTCCGATGGTCATTGCCGGCTCCGATGATGCGCGCATCGTGGCGCGAACGCGCCTTTTCGTGACGGACCTCTCGGACGCCAACCGTCTCGCCTATCAGGACTACCGACGGTCGGTGGGGCTGAGCGCCACTCGGTCCTACTCGCCCGCTGCCGAACAGGCGATCAACCAATGGCCGATGTCTGACGACTCCCAGTGGTGGAGCAGCAGTGCGACCGGGCTGGGGACCTTCAGGCAGGAAGCCTGGCACGACTTGATGAGCGAGCCCGATTCCGTCGATTTCTTCACCTTGATCCAGAAGCAGACACGCTCGGCCGATTACCAGGCGGGCGGCGACTTGCGCCAGCAACTCAGTGATCGGGTGTGGCGAATGATCGAGGCCATGGACCTGGACAGTGACCTGCGCACAGAGCTGTTCGAGATGGCGACCTCCCCCACCACCTGCGCCGACGCCGGTGCCCAGGTTTTCAACCACATGGGGATCAAGGTACTCACTGCCGAGGCCTACTCTCTGTCCACGTCAACCGCCATGCTGGAAAACCGGTTGGTCGCCCTGGCGAAAGGTGCCGCTCGCCTGATGCGAGTCGATGACATCGCGCGCGCCGATTTTGCCAGCCGTCCCGGCACGCCCGATGAAGTAGAGGTGTACCTCGCCTATGAAACCGGCCTGGCTGAACGCCTCGGCTTGCCCTGGCAATCGAATGCGATGCTGCATCGAACGGTGGCCGATGTCAGCGCAGAAACCCTTGATGCCGCCTTCGAGACCGTGATGTCGATGGAGGACGGCGACGGACTGGTCAACGCCATGCTCAACCAGGGCTTCTGGGAGAAATACCTGCGTGAGACCTATCCAAACGAGTTCAAGCGCAACAGCCGCCAGTATCAGCGCAAAAACGAACAGCTGGATGAGCTGCGTGAAGCACAGCGGGCCTGGGCTGATTCCACAGGGTTGCTGTTCACGCAACGCCAGTTGATCAGACAGCGCTTGCTGGACCTTGCCCGGCAACTGAACGTGCAGGAAAACACCGTGCTCACGGGCGCGAACATGACCGATGCGGTGTACGAAGGATTACAAAACGACATCGGTTACGAGGAACAACAACTGAGCAGAAGGTTGACGCTCGAGGCCCTGCAACGGGCCGGACAGTAGTCGATCAATGACGTCCCTGAAGGTGCTTCGCGAGACACCTTCAGGGACGTGCATTCACACCTCCGAGTCCCAGATAACATTGACCCAGCCCGAATATTGCCGGGACCGCCGCGGCTGGATCATCTCCCCGACTTCGTCCTGGGGAATCTCGAAGTGCAGCGTGCCCGGTTTGCGGTCCACATAGATGCCTGGCTGAAACAGGTCGGTACCGCTGCCATCAATAAACAATCGGCGGCGATTGACGGCTTGCCCGTCAGCGTCGGTCAACCCATGGGGCAGGCTCACACTGATCAACAGCGGTACGGCATGACCGGACAGGGGCTCATACAAAGCGCAGGTCTTGCTGTCTTGTGAGTGCTGACATTCCACGTTCATCTTGAACCGTGAGCTGGCGGAAATATTGAACGTCTGGTCGCGGAACAGGCGCGTCGGCTTGCGCCCCTGGGTGAGCCAGGATTGCCAGCCACCCTGGGGGAGCAACTCCACGCGATCACCGCCCGGTGGCACTGCGACTTTCAACGTGTGCTGGACCTCCAGCTCAAAGTTCAAGAGCATCTCGGTATCGTTGGGAACCATGACATCACCCATATCGAAGTCGCCCCCGGGGCCAACGCGATAACTCAAGGCACCCGTATAGGAACCTGATGACATGCCCAGTGGATTTGGCGTTCGAAGTTCGTAGGCAAAATCCAGATAGTTGTAAGCCATTGCCGGAATGGGAAACAGGGTCGACTTGAGACAGGTACCTGCGACAGGCGTCCTCCAGAAAAAAGCGTAGGAGTAAGGGGAGTAGAATCCAACGCCACTGTACTCGCAGGGCGGGGGGGCATAGACCCAGCTCGACTGGGTCCACAATTTCTGGTGCGCTTCACTCTCCGGCGCACCTGTCAGATTGGTGGCCGTATGGCTTAGAGAGTACTGTGAGCCGAACCCTGCAATGCGTACCTCCACTTGCTCCGACTCTCCTGTATTGATGTTCCTCACCGTCAGGGAGCGCCACTGTGCCGGCACGCTAAAGATGGCATTACTGCGTGGCTCAGTGTCAGGCAGAAGCGGCCTTGTTGACTCGAATCTCAGGGGTAGCCGAATACTGAACATGTTCAGCCGATTACACTCGACCGGGTTGGACAGGCAATACCCACTGTTCGGTGTTTGATTGATGAATTTGTTGTCCATGGGCTTCGATGAATCCGGCCGGAACAGCGCCTTGATGTCCGTGGAAGCACACATTGCCGGTTCAATGCTCCCTGCAAGCAACACCATGACCCAGAGAAAACGGCTGGATTTTCTTGATATTTTTTTGAAGTTCATCGCCTCTCACTCAAGCCCCCGGCAATACCGCATTGAAGATCAAATTAATGCTGCCAAAATAGTTGCCGGGTTTGTAAACACCGTCGGCAGGTGGCATGGGAACAACTTCCAACAACACGCGTTGCCCCGTCGCCGCTTCGCTCAAAGAAACCACTTCCAGGTTTTCCAGCTCGTTCAATAACCGGCCGTTGAATAACACCTGCAAGGCAATGTCGTGGGCATTCGTCCCGTTGGACAAATACGCCCTGCCTTCAAGTCGCGCCTCGATAGAGCCGGCTTCATTCTTCACATCAAAATATTTTCGCAAGCCACCCAAGGTCGATGCTGTCAGGTTCCAGGGCAGTTGTTGTTCGCGGTGGATCCAGCCGGGGTCAGCGGGAATGACATAAAACGCCTGCGTCGGGATCGTTACGAATACATCGAACACATGGACTTCCCGAGCAGCAAACACCGACAGGCTGGCCCACGCGAACGCCGTAGCGACAAGCGCCCGTGAAAGTTTCTTGAACATGGCGTTATCCCTTCACATCAAGTTTTTTGCTTTTCTCGCCTTCCACCAGCGTGAAGTGGTACTGACGACCCGCCTGTTTCTCGAAGGTGAACGTTCGGCCCGCGAGAATGTGGTGTTTGGTGGTGGGTTGGCAGTCTTGTTCGTTCTTGATCGAGCAGTCGCGAAACTCATCGATCACCACCACGGTGTTGCCGTTGTTGCGGATCCGATAGGTGCCCGCGTCATGCTCGATTGCACTGTCGAAACGCGCGTCTTTGGGCCGGACAAAAAACACCGCGCCATAACCGGCCAACACGGTGACCCCGGCAGACAACTCTTTTTTGTAGTCTTCGCGCTCTTCACCGGAGAGGGCGAATTCGTCCTCTTTCTCTGGCACCACGGGCACGAAGCGCACGCGGAAATAGCGCTCTTTGTCACGCTCGCCCATGAACAAAAGACGCGTGCCCTGCATGCCATTGGCCGGCACGATCAACCGCGCCGGGCTGGCCATCAGGCCATCGCGGGAATTGCCGTCGGCGTGGGTCTTGAGCGGCACTTCCTGCGATGTGCCATCGGCGTTGTAAAGAATCTCGAGGATGTTGACCTTGACGAACGCGGTGCTGTCGCCGCCATTGAACACGCGTTTCAAGTAGGTACTTTTGTCCCCGTCCAGATAGTCATATACGGTGCCGATATTGATGCTTGGAGCGGCGTGGGCCACCTGGGCGAGCAGACAAAAACCAACAGTTGCCAACAGACGTTTCATCGTCCTGTACCTCGTTGAATGGATGTGCAGTTGCGCAAAGTCTTAAACTTCGGAGTCCCAGATAATCGTGACCTGGGCTGAGAATTGTTTGGGCTGCCCCGGTTGGATCATTGCAGCCACGTGATGCGGTAACACTTCAAAGTGCAATGTTCCCGGTTTGCGATCGACATAGAACCCCGGCTGAAAAACTGGCTGTTCATTCGTACTTAACAAACGACGGTCGACGGTTTGCCCGCTGGCGTCGGTCAAACCGTGGGGCAGACTTACGCTGGTGAGCAATTGCACGCGTATCCCATCGCTCAATTGGCAGTTACCACTCGCCGCCGGAGAACACTCCAACTTCATTTTGAAACGCGAACTCGCGGAAATATTGAAAGTCTGGTCCTTGAACAGACGCGTCGGTTTTCGACCTTGTTGCAACCAACTCTGCCAGCCGCCCAAAGGCTCTAATTCAACGCGATTTCCACCGGGGGGAACTTCAACTTTGAGGGTATGATCAACCCGCAACTTGAAATCAAGCGTGACGATGGATTCGTCGGTCAACATGACGTCCCCCATGTCGAAATCCTGGTGGGGACCGAGGGTGTAATTCATGCTGCCGGAATAGGTTCCACTCGACATTGCCAATGGGTTGGGGGTGCGCATTTCATAGGCGAAATCAAGGTAGTCATATCTGAATTCTGGAATCAGGTACTTGGCCTTTTTTGCGCATACAGTGTCGGCAGGTACCAGCCAAAATGCCGCGTAGTGAAAGAGTCCCCAATCGGCCGAACCGCTATACCCACAACCTGGCGGTGGATACGACCAATAGCTTCCTTCCCATAACATTCCGTGTGCGTCTGTCCAGTCCACACCGCCCCCTACCAGCTCCGATACGGATTGCTTGGTGAACCACAGCACGCCGATGCCGGCAATTCGAATTTCGACGGTTTCGGCTTCCCCGGTTTGCTCATTGACGACCTGCAGGGACCGCCAGCTGGAGGGCACCTTGAACATCGCCCCCTTGCGCGGATCGGTATGGTTGCCTGGAATCGGCGCATTGGAGTTGAACTTGATCGGCAGTTGCAGGCTGAATATGTTCTGCTGTTCACATCCGATGGGGTACCTCAAGCAGTAACCCTCACTCGGCGTGGTGTTCTTGAACTTGTTCTCATGGGGTTTTGTCGGGTCGGGCCGAAAGGTTGCGCTGACGTCCTTGACGATCGCGTTCGCCATCCCCGAAAAGCCCAGCATCACGCCCGTCAACAACGAACCAACGGCCACCTGGATGAATCTGTCTGTCTTGCTCACGTTGTCGTTACCCACGTCGTTAACCCGCCGTCCCGGTTCTGAATGTCGCATCCGCGAGGCTGTCCGGCGTGCAGCGCAAATCGCCGATCATCAACACATTGTTTTCTGTTTTCCCAAGGCTCGGGTCCAGGCGGAACTGGCACAGCAACTGGTTGCCGTGGCGCACTTCCAGGGTCGGTGAGCCCGCGTTCATTTCCATGGAGAAAAACCCGTCCACTTCACTCACGCCACGACTGGCGTGGTTGATGATGTGGTGGCCCTTGAGCGGGTTGCCCTGAGGGTCGATCAAGCGACCGAGTACGGTGAGGGTTTTCATCACGCGGACCTGGCGATACTCCACGCCGCCCTTGTTCAGGTGATAGCTCGAACGTGCGGGCTGAATGGTTGCGGCGGGCACGTGAACGCCCTCGAAATCGAAGCTCACCGAACTGCTTTTGTAGGCAGTGATCGGCACGAAATTACGCCCCGGCCGCAGCACCGCACTGCCGCCACTGAGGTCGTCGGCACGCAGGGCGATGCCCTCGATATCGGATTCGACGTCGATGATCATGCCGGCGCCATTGCGGTGGTACTGGCTGGTCATGACCATTTTTTGTCCACCAACGGCCACGGTGCTGTCCAGGTTCAGGCCACCGGTGAGGTCGTTGTTGTAAGACGAGCGCTGAATGAAACCGTCGCCGTTGACCACGTCCGAAGACATCGTCGCCATTGCGCTCAAACCGAGGCCGTAGGTATCGGTGATGGCCGTCGCCGAAACGCTCTGCAGCAGGTGATCCTGCAAGTCCTTGCGATAGGTGACCGAGGCATTGTTGTCCCGACCGCCATCGCGGTCGGTGCGCGTTCCGATACTGCCGGAGATCTGCTCACCCGGCCCGCCCAAGGCCAGGGTAAGGCTCAAGTCGACACCACGATTTCTATCGTCACCCGAACTGAAACTGCCCGGCCGATCGAACAGTGATAACCGCCAGTTGGCATCGCTGCCGAACAGGCGCGTGCGCTGGGTCCAGCCGAGGTCCACGCCGGTGCCTTCGGTGTTGCCTTCACTGTGGGAGACCCGGGCGTTGAGCGAATTTTTACTGTCGAGCCGATGATTCACCGACAGCGACGAGTTGCTGGTCTGGCCGACAAACACGTTGCGCTGCCGCACCCGCGTACCATCGGGCAAGGTGTCGTAGAGTCGAGTGGTGTCGAGCCAGCTGCGGTTGTGGCTGGCGACGATGCTGCCGCTGCCATAGGACCAGAGCCCCTGCACATCGAGGCCGGTGCCGTAGTCTTCGGTCTGGTACACGTTGGCAAAGAGATTGGCATTGTTGGCGATCGCCCAATCGACCGACGTGCCGTATTGCAACGTGTCGCGCACCTGTCGCCCGCTCAGCCCCAGGATCACCCGCGGGTGCAGCAGAAAGTTGAAGGCCGCGCCGGCGGTCATGTCGCCATCGTCCTGCTCGTCCCAGTTACTGAGCACTTTGGACTCACGGCCGGCAAACAGGTTGTAGCGCCAGCGCTCGTCGTGATTGCGCCAATTGTTGGGTTTGTAGATCAGCTCCTGGGTACTGGAGGTGATCTGGCCGTCCTCGATCAGGCGCACTTCCACTTCATAAATGCCGCCCGGTAGCGGTCGGGTATCGAGGGTCTGCAATCCGGCCGGTACGGCTTGCGTGTTGATCAACAAGCCGTCGCGGTAGATTTCCACCGAGCCCTGGCGATTGGCGGTGACGTAGACCGGATAGACCGCCGGTTTCGGGTTGTTGATCGCCAGGCTGTCGGAGCTGCCATACATGACGCCCACCGCCGTGTCGGGGCTGGCGCCAAAGGTACGCGGTTGTCGGGTCAGCCCTTCGGATGAAGGCGTGAAAAGGCCCAGGCGCAGGAAGTTGCCCTCCAGTTCGCGCTGGGTAAAAAGCTCATTGACCGAGTGATAGAGCTGATTATCAACGCCACCCAGTCGAGACAACTGAACGTTCACCGCTTGAGTCCAGTTGCCCAGGCTGCTGCTGGCCTCAAGACCATAGCGTCCACCCAGATCCTGGTTCTGGCCACCGTTGAGGTTCAGTTGATTGCGCACGATCAACCCGGTACTGCCGCCTTCGGGGAGTGCGTAGTAACGCTGCGCCTGGCCGTCACGCTCAGCGTTTTCGGTCAGGATCGAAACCAGCGAGTTTTCCAGGCTGTAGTGCACGGCCAGGAGTTGTTCCGGGCACCTGGCCTGACAACCGCCCAGCGCTACGCCTTGCTTCAGATAGCTCGACCAGGTGTCGCGCTCACTGGCCTTGATGGCGCTGTCGCTGACATCAGTGAAGTCAACGAGGGTGATGCGATCGTCGCGGGTTAACACCACCATCGCCTCACCGAGTAACTGTTGATCAAGTTCCACACGAACGGCCAGCGGCACATCAAAGAAGTGCTCTTCAAACTCACTTGGCAAGCCCTTGGCCTGCGCCAGCAAACTTCGAGGTGTCTGGCCGTTATTCATGGGCGCAGCCAGGGCGTTTGCACAAAAACATAGGGCAAGCGCCGTCGCGATGGGCGTCATCGGGAACATGAACGGAATACTCTGAAGATAAATGCATTGAAACCCGATCGACGGACAGAAGTTACCCGTCGACCGGTATTTGTTATCAAATAAGGACGATGCCCTGGTTAATAACCGTATTACTGGCTGATGCGAGGAATGGCGTCGAAGACCACCACTGGATTGGCGGTGTACAGGCCGACTTGAGCAGCACCCGGCTTGGCCGCAGCAATACGCAACTCCGCACGCATCCCGCCATTGGACTCGGTGTCACCCACCACTTCCTGAGAAGCGCCGGTCAGTGTTACGCCGTTGAAGGTGTAGGTCAGTGGGATGTTTTGCGCCGGATTGCCATTGAACAACGCTTGCGGGCCGCCTTCGACGTAAGCACCTACCGCGCCGTTGGTGTGCTGGACGTCGAACATGCCGGCCACTTCGGTCAAGGTACCGCTGCCCAGCACATACTGCATTTTTTCGTCTTTACCAAAATCCTTGTCCACTGGCTGGGCATGGAACACCTTGCTCGGAATATCGGCGGTGATATTGATCGAGGTGCGCGCTTCTTCCGCGGCGAACGCCAACGAAGTGCTCAGTGCCAGGAAGGTCATCGGGATGGCGATTGCAAACTTCTTGAACATTATCTAGTACCTGTAGTTTTCCAAAGATTGGTCGGCAGAAAGTTATTAACCAGCCTTGCCAATACCGAAGTAGTGGCGTTTTGATCTAACTTTCAACGCCGAGAGATGATCGGTCAATTCATTGAAAAAGTAAGTACGAGAGTTCCGAAGCACGTGTAGTTAAAACGGCCCGCAACCATGGCGAAAAATTCGTTAATAACAGCATTTCAACTGTTCATCCTTCGGATTGATACTACAGACAGTATTCTCCAGAAAAACACACAGATAGAACACTGATAGATGCTGTAAGACCAATACTACATATATCTAATAATGATTATCGATGTACATCAAAACAACATAACTTAGTTCAATTACTCTAATTTCGCAGTCTTTTCTCTGGCCCATCAGATCGACTGATGCCGGGAGCGACCATTCATCCAGCGAGCTTGCATTCACCATAAGATATATCTTAAGTTGTATCTAAACACGACAGAGAGAAGGAAAAAATGAGAGACCATCATTCCCCCCACCGCGAACACGGTGACGGCCGCGACGGCTTCGAGAAACGCCCCGGTCGCGAACGCGGCGGTCGCGGCCCCCGGGTGTTCGCCCCCGGCGATCTGAAATTACTGCTGCTGGCGCTCATCGCCGAACAGCCCTGCCATGGCTACGACTTGATCCGCCAGATCGAAGGCATGTTCGACGGGGCGTACAGCCCGAGCCCCGGCGTGATTTACCCGACCCTGACCTTTCTGGAAGAAAGCGAAATGATTCAGGGTGACGCCGAAGGTGGGAAAAAGCGCTATAGCGTTACGGACACCGGGCGCCTGTCATTGAGCGATCAAGCGATTGCCCTGGACGGCGTGCGGATGCGCATCGATGTCAGCAAACGCTCCTTGCGCGGCCATGATCGTCCGGCCGAGATCCACGAAGCGGTGCACAACTTGCGTCATGCGCTGCAGCTGCACCATGGCCGCTGGAGCGCGGAAGAAATCATCCGGGTCGCCGCGCTGCTCAACGACACCGCCAAGGCCATCGTCGATGGCCCGCTCGCACAACCCGTTCAGGAGAAAGCCGAATGACTGAAGTGATTGCGCAATCCATTCACCGCGTCATGCATGAAATCAAACGTCGTCGCCTGGAAGTCTTGCGCGTGGTCGACCTGACCCCGCGTATGCGCCGGATCACGCTGGGCGGCCCTGAACTGAAAGGCTTTATCAGCCTCGGCAGCGACGACCACGTCAAACTGCTGTTTCCGCAAAACGCAGCAGAACAGGCAGCGCTGGAAACCCTGGTGCTCGGCGCCGGCAAAGACAGCGGCCCGATGCCGGCGATGCGTGACTACACGCCGCGTCGCTACGACCTTGATGCGCTGGAGCTGGACATCGACTTCGTGTTGCACGGCGATGGCCCTGCCTCGACCTGGGCCGAGCAGGCCAGGCCGGGACAGTTCCTGCACATCGGCGGGCCACGGGGTTCGATGATCGTGCCGGACATGTTCGACAGCTATCTGTTGATCGGCGACGAGACGGCGATCCCCGCCATCGCTCGACGCCTGGAAGGTCTGGCAGCCAATCGCCGGGCGCTGGTGATCATCGAAGTGGAAAACGGCGCGGAGCAACAGCGACTGGAAAGCCCGGCGCAGGTCGATGTGATTTGGGTTTTGCGCGAGGGTGGCCGTAACAACCTGCTGACCACGGTGAAGCAGTTGCAGATGCCCGGCGGCAATTTGTACGCCTGGGTGGCGACCGAGACCAAGGTGTCGCGGCAGATTCGCCGGGTGCTGCTGGATGAGCATGGGCTGAACGATCAGTTCGTCAAAGCCGTGGGTTATTGGCGGCTGGATGACAGCGACGAGGAATAACCGCACACGTGTGGCGGACTCATCTGTCTGTGAATAACGATTCTCTGTGGCGAGGGGATTTATCCCCGTTGCGTTGCGAAGCGACGCCAAAATCTCTGCAATCGGGTTTTGGCGGACGGATCTCGAATGAAGTTTTGGGGCTGCTTCGCAGCAACGGGGATAAATCCCCTCGCCACAGTGGACATTTACTTTCGGGAGAGTTTTTGATCCAGCCCGATCACCAACACTGAAATCACCAAAAACCCCATCAGCAACCCACCCGCATTGAGCAACACCTGTGGATAACCCAGTTTGCCGACATCAATGAACGGATACGGATAAGTGGCCAGCAGATGCCCGCGCAACAGCGCATAAGCGAAGTATACGAGCGGGTAAGTCACCCAAAGCGCGATGTGCCACAGACGCAATGCACCCTTCGGCACACAGCAAAACCACCAGGCCAGAAACAGCAGCGGCATGACGTCATGCATCAGCTCGTCGGCCAGCCATTGCCAGCCTTCGGGGTGCCATAAGTGGCGCAGCAACACGCTGTATACCAAACCGACTACGGCGATGCTCACTGCAATGCCACCACTTACCCACGGTTGCAAAAACCAGCGCCGTGCCGCCGATTCGCGGGACGTCAGTTCACACGTCAGCACGGTGGCCACCAGCGTATTGGTGAGCACGGTGAAGTAGCTGAAAAAGCTCACCAGCCCGCCCAGCAGACTGGCCTCAAGCGTCCAGCGCGAGTAGAGGATCAGGTACAGCTGAATGGCAAGCCCCGCCCACCCCAGCACCGCCGCCAGCGCAACAAAACGACGCCTCGCGGCAGAACCTGGCGCCGACAGGTTGACCATGTTCAGAGCGGTCGCTTGGTGCGCATCAACTTCACGTACAAGCGTTCGACCTTCTCCCGTGCCCACGGGGTTTTGCGCAGGAACGTCAGGCTCGACTTGATGCTCGGGTCACTCTTGAAGCAGCGAATGTCGATGCGCTCGGCCAGCCCCGACCATTCGTAATGTTCCACCAGAGCGTTAAGGATCTGCTCCAGCGTCACGCCGTGCAGCGGGTTGTTGTTCTGTTCGGTCATGCCGGGCCTTCGAGCGATGAATGAAATGGAAGGCGCGCACCTTAGCCGAGGGGGTGGTCCGGTGGAAGGGCTGTGCACGCTATCTGTTAAATGTAGGTGAACCGCGACAGATCGCCCTGCGACACTGTTACCAAATCCGAAAGAATTCATGTCGGTAAAAGCGCTTTCTCTATTTGTAACAGAACATTATCCTTGCGCCCGACAAGCTGAAACGCTTCCGCCAATGGCTTCATTCCTGCTGCATTCAGTTCATTCCCCAGAAAAAGACCAAGAATTTCTTCTCTATGCCTTATTTTCAATCTTCGCGAGACAGCGCTGTCTGCCCTTCTTTTGCCAGCCGAAAAGCCCTGAAGCTGTGCAGCGGATTCACCGTTTTGAGTCTTGCCACCTGCGTCCACGCCGCACCGGCCTTCGATAGCGAATCGCCGTGGATGCTCGGCGACTGGAACGGCACGCGTACCGAACTTTCGGAAAAAGGCTACGACTTCAAAGTCGATTACACCGGTGAAATGGGCAGCAATCTGCACGGCGGCTACGACCACGACCGCACCGCGCGCTACAGCGACCAGTTCGGCCTCGGCTCGCACCTCGACTTGCAGAAGATCCTCGGTTGGGACGACGCTGAATTTCAGCTGACCATCACCGAGCGCAACGGCAACAACATCAGCAACGACCGCATCAACGACCCGCGCGTGGGCGGGTTCACCTCCGCGCAGGAAGTCTGGGGTCGCGGGCAAACCTGGCGCCTGACGCAGATGTGGTATCAGCAGAAATTCTTCGATCAGAAGCTTGATATCAAGGTCGGCCGCTTCGGCGAAGGCGAGGACTTCAACAGTTTCCCCTGCGACTTCCAGAACCTGGCGTTCTGCGGCTCGCAGGTCGGCAACTGGGTCGGCGGCATCTGGTACAACTGGCCGGTCAGCCAGTGGGCGATGCGGGTCAAATATCACCTGACACCGCAGCTGTACGCGCAAGTCGGCGTGTATGAACAGAACCCATCGAACCTCGATCGCGACAACGGTTTCAAGCTCAGCGGCAGCGGCACCCAGGGCGCGATCCTGCCGGTGGAACTGGTCTGGACACCAAAGCTCAATGGCCTGCCGGGTGAATACCGCGCCGGGTATTACTACAGCAACGCCAATGCCACGGATGCCTACAAGGACAGCAATGGCCAACCCGCCGCCCTGAGCGGCGAGGCTTACCGCAGCGCGTCGAGCAAGCACGGCGTGTGGTTGGGCGTACAGCAGCAACTCACCAGCCGCGCCAGCGATCACTCTCGCGGCCTGAGCGTGTTCGCCAACGGCACGATGCACGACAAGAAAACCAACGCCATCGACAACTATGTCCAGGCCGGCGTCGTCTACAAAGGCCTGTTCGATGCCCGCGCCAGGGACGACATCGGCTTCGCCATGGCCAGGGTTCACGTCAACCCGGCCTGGCGCAAGAATGCCGAAGCGACCAATCAGGCCCGCGCCGTCTACAACTATGACGACCCGTCCTTCCTGCCGCCGCAGGACACCGAATACAGCGCCGAACTCTATTACGGCGTGCACGTCACGAACTGGCTGACCGTGCGCCCGAACCTGCAATACATCCGCCACCCCGGTGGCGTGGACAAGGTCGATGACGCGCTGATTGGCGGGATCAAGATCCAGTCGTCGTTCTAACCGACACCGCAAAACCCTGTAGGAGCGAGGCTTGCCCGCGAAGAGGCCGTCACCTCCAACATTGATGTTGGCTGACACGCCGCCTTCGCAGGCAAGCCTCACTCCTACAGGGATCGCATCAACCGAACCATTTTTATCTGAACCATGCCCGCGCCGGATCGTCATCTACAGTGAACTTGCGCGGGACTACTTGAAACGTCACGGAGAACCACACTATGAGCACTGATGGTGCTTTGAGTCGAAGCCGCCTTTTGCCGAGCCTGCTCGGCATTCTGCTTCTGCTAATGGGCCTTGCCATGCTGGCAGGCGGGATCAAGCTACTCATGCTCGGCGGCTCGCTGTATTACCTGCTGGCCGGTATCGGCCTGGCGTTGACGGGTGTGCTGCTGATTCTGGCCCGCCGCGTTGCGCTGGGCCTCTACGCACTGGTGCTGTTCGCCAGTACCGTGTGGGCCCTGTGGGAAGTCGGCCTGGACTGGTGGCAACTGGTGCCGCGTCTGGCCATGTTGTTCGCGCTCGGCCTCGTCATGTTGCTGCCATGGTTCCGTCGCCCGCTGCTGATCACCGGCCCGGCGCCGATGGGCACTGGCGCGCTGAGCGTCGCCGTGGTGATCGCAGGTGTTGCCGCACTGGCCAGCCAGTTCACCAACCCCGGTGAAATCAAAGGCCAACTGGACCGCGACAGCGTGCCGGGCATGACCAACACCGCCCCGGCCATGCCCGACGGCGACTGGAATTCCTATGGCCGCAGCGCCCACGGTGATCGTTACTCGCCGCTGGCGCAGATCACCCCGCAGAACGTGAACAAGCTCGTTCCGGCCTGGACCTACCGCACCGGCGACCTGCCGGGGCCGAACGATCCTGGGGAAACCACTGCCGAAAACACCCCGCTGAAAGTCAACGGCATGCTGTATGTGTGCACGCCGCACAGCCAGGTGATCGCGCTGGACCCGGACACAGGCAAGGAAATCTGGCGTTTCGATCCGAAGCTCTCCACGCAGAACGCGGCGAACTTCAAGGGTTGGGCGCACATGACCTGCCGTGGCGTGACCTATCACGATGACGCCGTTTATGCGTCCGAGCAAAGCCCGACCGGCAGCGCCAATGCGCCTGTCGCCAGCGTCTGCCCGCGCCGTATCTTCCTGCCAACCGCCGACACCCGTCTGATCGCCCTGAACGCCGACACCGGCAAGATGTGCGAAGACTTCGGCAACGGTGGCCAGGTCGACCTGACCGCCAACATCGGCGGCTTCAATGCCGGCGGTTACTACTCCACTTCGCCACCGGCCGTGACCAAAGACCTGGTGGTGATTGGCGGCCATGTAACCGATAACGTCTCCACGGATGAGCCAAGCGGCGTGATCCGCGCGTTCGACGTGCACACCGGCAAACTGGTGTGGAACTGGGACAGCGGCAACCCCGACGACACCACGCCGATTGCCGAAGGCAAGGTCTACACCCGCAACTCGCCGAACATGTGGTCCATGTTCGCCGTCGACGAAAAACTCGGCATGCTCTACCTGCCGATGGGCAACCAGACCCCGGACCAGTTCGGTGGTGCTCGCACCCCTGAATCGGAATTGCACGCCGCCGGCCTCACCGCCCTCGACATCGCAACCGGCCAGGTGCGCTGGCACATGCAGTTCACCCACCATGACCTGTGGGACATGGACGTCGGTGGCCAGCCAACCCTGATGGACCTGAAAACCGCTGACGGCGTGAAGCCGGCGGTGCTCGCGTCCACCAAGCAAGGCAGCATCTACGTGCTGGATCGCAGCACCGGCCAACCGATCGTGCCGATCAACGAAGTGCCGGTGCCACAAGGCGCTGTCGAAGGTGATCACACATCACCGACCCAACCGAAATCCGACCTCAACCTGATGCCGCCGCCGCTGCAAGAACGCGACATGTGGGGCGTCACCCCGTTCGACCAACTGATCTGCCGGATCGACTTCAAATCCATGCGCTACGACGGCCCGTTCACCCCGCCGTCGCTGCAGGGTTCGATCGTTTACCCGGGCAACTTCGGTGTGTTCGACTGGGGCGGTATCTCGGTTGATCCGGTGCGCCAGATCGCTTTCGTGAACCCGAGCTACATGGCGTTCAAATCGAAGATGATCCCGGCTGCCGAAATCGCGGCCCAAGGCCCGCGCAAAAGCGAAACCGAAGGCGTGCAGCCGAACAAAGGCGCGCCGTACGGCGTGGTCCTCGAAGCGTTGCTGTCGCCAATGGGCCTGCCGTGCCAGGCGCCAGCCTGGGGTTACGTGGCTGCGATCGATCTGACCACCCACAAAACCCTCTGGAAACACAAGAACGGCACCGTGCGCGACAGCTCGCCGGTTCCGATCCCGCTGAGCATGGGCGTGCCTAGCCTGGGCGGCACGTTCACCACCGCCGGTGGCGTGGGTTTCCTCAGCGGCACCCTCGACCAGTACCTGCGTGCCTACGACGTGAAAAACGGCAAGCAGCTGTGGGAAGGTCGCCTGCCAGCAGGCGCTCAAACCACACCGATGACCTACACCGGCAAGGACGGCAAGCAATACGTGCTCGTCGTGGCGGGCGGTCACGGTTCGCTGGGCACCAAGCAAGGTGACTATGTGATTGCGTACAAACTGTCCGAGTAAGTTTTAGCGGCAGTAAAAAGAAAGGCGACTCCTGTGAAGGGGTCGCCTTTTTTGTGGCTGAGGTGATGAATGAAATCCTGGGCAAAAAAAAACCGCCGAAGCGGTTTTTTCATGACGACGGCAGAGGATCAAAAATCCTCCAGTCGCCACACTTCGTAAGCCGGTGTCTCGTAGGGATGGCTCTGTTTCAAAGCCGCCACCACCGACTGGATCAACTCATCCGCCACCACCAGCTCAACCTTCCATTCCTCAACCTGCTCGACCTGCCCTGCTTCGCCAATGAACGGCTGACTGCCGTCCAATGGGCGAAACTGGCCTCGGCCCAACACCTGCCAAGCGCAGTGATCGTAAGCCCCGATCCGCCCGCCACCGGCAGCGAATACGGAGCTCTTGACCCTTTCGACATGGCTGTCGGGAACAAAAAAGCTGAGCTTGTACACGGCGCTTAGTTAACCCACACGCGAGCATTACGGAACATACGCATCCACGGTGCGTCTTCGTTCCAGTCTTCCGAACGCCACGAGTTCTGCACGGCGCGGAACACACGTTCCGGGTGCGGCATCATGATCGTTACGCGACCGTCGCGGCTGGTCAAACCGGTGATGCCGCGCGGCGAACCGTTCGGGTTGGCCGGGTAGGTCTCGGTGACCTTGCCGTGGTTGTCGACAAAACGCATCGCCACGCAACCCGACAGATCGGCTTCCAGCAACGCTTCTTCGCTTTCGAACTCGGCATGACCTTCACCGTGTGCGATGGCGATCGGCATGCGCGAACCGGCCATGCCCTGCAGGAAGATCGAGTTCGATTCCTGGACCTGAACCATCGCCACGCGAGCTTCGAACTGCTCGGAACGGTTACGCACGAAGTGCGGCCAGAACTCGCTGCCCGGGATCAGCTCGTGCAGGTTGGACATCATCTGGCAACCGTTGCACACGCCGAGGGTGAAGCTGTCGTTGCGTTCGAAGAAGCCCTGGAAGGCATCGCGAGCACGGCTGTTGAACAGCGCGGACTTGGCCCAGCCTTCGCCGGCACCCAGTACGTCGCCGTAGGAGAAACCGCCGCAAGCAACCATGCCCTTGAAGTCGTTCAGGTCGACACGGCCGGCCAGAATGTCGCTCATGTGCACGTCGATCGCGTTGAAACCGGCGCGGTCGAACGCGGCCGCCATTTCCACCTGACCGTTGACGCCCTGCTCACGCAGCACGGCAACCTGTGGGCGGATGCCTTTCTTGATGTAAGGCGCGGCGACGTCCTGGTTGACGTCGTAGCTCAGCTTGACGCTCAGGCCCGGGTTGTCTTCTTCCAGCAGCACGTCGAACTCTTGTTCGGCGCAGTCGGCGTTATCGCGCAGACGCTGGATCTGGTAGCTGGTTTCAGCCCACTGACGTTGCAGCAGACGACGCTGACCTTCGAACACGGTTTCGCCGTTGAAGGTGATGCCGATTTCGCCGTTGTTCATCGGCTGACCGATCACCGACACGCAGTCGCCCAGGCCAGCAGCGCTGAATTGCGCGAGGATGTCCGGGGTGGCGTCCTGACGAACCTGGATCACCGCGCCCAGTTCTTCGTTGAACAGGATCGCGGCGATGTCGGCGGAGGTTTCTGCCAGGCCGTCGAGGTTCAGGCTCAGACCGCAGTGGCCGGCGAAAGCCATTTCCACAACGCTGGTCAGCAGGCCACCGTCGGAACGGTCGTGGTACGCCAGCAGGTGACCGTCGGCGTTGAGGCCCTGGATCACCGCGAAGAAGGCCTTGAGGTCTTCGGCATCATCGACGTCCGGCGCCTGCGAGCCGAGCTTGCCGTGAACCTGGGCCAGGATCGAGGCGCCCATGCGGTTCTGACCGCGACCGAGGTCGATCAGGATCAGGTCGGTGGTGCCCTTGTCCATGCGCAGTTGCGGGGTCATGGTCTGACGGATGTCAGCCACTGGCGCGAAACCGGTCACGATCAGGGACATCGGCGAGGTGACAGTCTTGTCTTCGCCGTTGTCGTTCCAGCGTGTGGCCATGGACATGGAGTCCTTGCCCACCGGAATGGTGATACCCAGATCAGGGCACAGTTCCATGCCGACCGCTTTCACGGTGTCGTACAGACGCGCGTCTTCACCCGGGTGACCGGCGGCGGACATCCAGTTCGCCGACAACTTGATGTCGGAGATCTTGTTGATGCGCGAAGCCGCGATGTTGGTCAGGGTTTCGCCGATGGCCATGCGGCCCGACGCCGGAGCGTCCAGCAGTGCCAGCGGAGTACGCTCGCCCATGGCCATGGCTTCACCGGTGTAGACATCGAAGCTGGTGGCGGTGACGGCAACGTCGGCCACCGGAACCTGCCACGGGCCGACCATCTGGTCACGGGCCACGAGGCCGGTGATGGTGCGGTCGCCGATGGTGATCAGGAAGCTTTTGCTGGCCACGGCCGGGTGATGCAGAACCCGTTCGACGCAGTCTGCAATTTCCAGCGTGCTTGGATCGAAATCGTCGCCCAGCTCGTTTTCACGAACGGCCGAACGGTGCATGCGCGGGGCTTTGCCCAGCAGCACTTCCAGCGGCATGTCCACCGGGCTGTTGCCGAAGTGACTGTCGGTGACCGTCAGTTGCGGCTCGGCAGTGGCTTCGCCGACGACGGCAAACGGGCAGCGCTCGCGTTCGCAGATCGCCTGGAAGCGTTCGAAGTCTTCCGGGCCGACCGCCAGAACGTAGCGTTCCTGGGATTCGTTACTCCAGATTTCGTGCGGGGCCATGCCCGGCTCGTCGTTTGGAATGTTGCGCAGTTCGAAGCGACCGCCACGGTTGCCGTCGTTCACCAGTTCCGGGAACGCGTTGGACAGACCGCCCGCGCCGACGTCGTGGATGAAGCTGATCGGGTTCTTGTCACCCAGCTGCCAGCAACGGTCGATGACTTCCTGGCAGCGACGTTCCATCTCAGGGTTTTCGCGCTGTACGGATGCGAAGTCCAGGTCAGCCGAGCTGGTGCCGGTGGCCATGGAGGAAGCCGCGCCGCCGCCCAGGCCGATCAACATCGCCGGGCCGCCGAGCACGATCAGCTTGGAGCCGACGGTGATCTCGCCTTTCTGTACGTGTTCGGCACGGATGTTACCCATGCCGCCGGCCAGCATGATCGGCTTGTGGTAGCCACGAACTTCGTCGCCACGCGGGGTGGTGATCGACTGTTCGAAGGTACGGAAGTAACCGGTCAGGGCTGGACGACCGAATTCGTTGTTGAACGCGGCGCCACCCAGTGGGCCTTCGATCATGATGTCCAGCGCAGTGACGATGCGCTCAGGCTTGCCGTACGGCACTTCCCACGGCTGTTCGAAGCCAGGGATCTGCAGGTTCGAAACGGTGAAACCGGTCAGGCCGGCCTTTGGCTTGGCGCCACGACCGGTAGCGCCTTCATCGCGAATCTCGCCGCCACTGCCGGTGGATGCGCCCGGGAACGGGGCAATCGCGGTCGGGTGGTTGTGGGTCTCGACTTTCATCAGGATGTGCACCGGTTCCTGCACCGCGCCGTACTGGCGGGTTTCAGGGTCCGGGAAGAAGCGACCGGCAACGTTACCGACGATCACCGAAGCGTTGTCCTTGTAAGCGGACAGAACGCCTTCGCTGTGCATCTGGTAAGTGTTCTTGATCATGCCGAACAGGCTTTTTTCCTGGCTCTGACCGTCGATGTCCCAACTGGCGTTGAAGATCTTGTGACGGCAGTGCTCGGAGTTCGCCTGGGCGAACATCATCAGTTCGATGTCGTGCGGATTGCGCTTCAAACCAACGAAGGCGTTGACCAGGTAGTCGATCTCGTCTTCGGCCAGGGCCAGGCCCAGCTCGGTGTTGGCTTTTTCCAGCGCGGCACGGCCGCCACCCAGCACGTCGATCGCGGTCAGCGGCTTCGGCTCGGCATGGCTGAACAGGCCGGCGGCTTGTTCAAGGTTGCCGAGGACGATCTGCGTCATGCGGTCGTGCAGTACGTCAGAGACCAGCTGCGCCTCGGCGTCGCTGAGCTGACCGGTCACGTAGAACGCGATGCCGCGCTCCAGGCGCTGGATCTTGCTCAGGCCGCAATTGCGAGCGATGTCACTGGCTTTGCTGGACCACGGCGAGATGGTGCCGAAACGCGGCAACACCAGGAACAGGCGACCGGTCGGCTCTTGTACCGGAACGCTTGGACCGTACTTCAGAAGGCGCGCGAGCACCTGCTGTTCGTCGCCGGTCAGGACGCCGGTAACTTCGGCGAAGTGAGCGAATTCAGCATACAAGCCACTGACAGCCGGAACCTTCTGGCTCAGTTGCTCAAGGAGTTTGCTGTGGCGAAAGGCAGAAAGGGCAGGAGCGCCGCGCAGGATCAACATCTTCGGGACAGCCTCGGGAAGGGGTGTGCTTTGAGGCCGTGCATTCTAGCCTAAACCGCCCGCGACAGCACCCGAAACGGTACGGGTGGCGTCACCCGGACGTCGGGCCGGGTATTCGGGCCTGCAACAACGGTCCGTCAGGTGTTATTTTTTGTGTCACAAAATGCGGTCAGAGCCCATTCCTGCGGGCTCCAGAGCGGTTTTTCGCTCTCTAGCAGACAAGGCCTTCGCTGTCGAGATATGGCGCTCGTGGTCCTTTGCGTATACTGCGCAGATGTTTTCCCCAACGGCTTTTCGTCCGCGGTACGCCAAATGGCTGATCGCAACCGGACTCTTCCTGGTGCTCAGTGGCTGTGTTGATAAACCCAACACGCTGGAGCGCGTAAAGGAGGATGGCGTGCTGCGGGTGGTTACCCGAAACAGCCCCGCCACCTACTTTCAGGATCGCAACGGTGAAACCGGCTTCGAATACGAGCTGGTGAAGCGCTTCGCCGACGATCTGGGGGTCGAGCTCAAGATCGAAACCGCCGATAACCTCGACGACCTGTTCAACCAGGTGGGCAAGCCCAACGGCCCGGTCATCGCGGCGGCCGGCCTGGTCAGCAGCGAAGCGCGCAAGAAGCAGGTGCGGTTTTCCCACCCTTACCTGGAAGTCACCCCGCAGATCATCTATCGCAACGGCCAGTCGCGGCCGACCGATGCGAAAGATCTGGTCGGCAAGAAGATCATGGTGCTCAAGGGCAGCACCCACGCCGCACAACTGGCGGAGCTGAAACAGAAATTTCCCGGCATTGAATACGAAGAGTCCGACGCGGTCGAAGTCGTCGACCTGCTGCGCATGGTGGATGAAGGCCAGATCGATCTGACCCTGGTCGACTCCAATGAAGTGGCGATGAACCAGGTCTACTTCACCAACATCCGGGTCGCCTTTGACCTCGGTGACGCCAGCAACCAGAGCTGGGCCGTGGCGGCCGGCGAAGACAACAGCCTGCTCAACGAGATCAACGACTACCTCGACAAGGTAAAGAAGAACGGCACCCTGCAACGCCTGAAAGACCGTTACTACGGCCACGTCGATGTACTCGGCTACATGGGCGCCACCACCTTCGCCCAGCACTTGCAGCAACGGCTGCCCAAATACGAGCAGCACTTCAAGACCTACGCCAAGAAAGAGAAAGTCGACTGGCGCCTGCTGGCGGCGGTCGGTTATCAGGAATCGCTGTGGCAAGCCGCCGTTACCTCGAAGACCGGCGTGCGCGGCTTGATGATGCTGACCCAGAACACCGCGCAGGCCATGGGCGTGTCCAATCGACTGGACCCCAAGCAAAGCATCATGGGCGGCGCGAAGTACCTGGCTTATATGAAGGACCAGCTGGACGAATCGATTCAGGAACCGGACCGGACCTGGTTCGCACTGGCGGCCTACAACGTCGGCAGCGGTCACCTGGATGACGCGCGCAAACTGGCGGCCAAGGAAGGGCTGAACCCGGACAAGTGGCTGGACGTGAAGAAGATCCTGCCGCGCCTGTCCGAGAAGAAGTGGTACAGCAAGACGCGCTACGGCTACGCCCGGGGCGGTGAGCCGGTGCATTTCGTGGCGAACATCCGTCGCTACTACGACATCCTGACGTGGGTGACGCAGCCGCAGCTGGAAGGCAATCAGGTCGCCGAAGGCAATCTGCATGTGCCGGGGGTCGACAAGTCCAAGCCGAGTCAGGAAACCCCGCAGCTTTAAATTTTCGCTGTCTTCAAAGACGCCTTCGCGGGCAAGCCTCGCTCCTACAGGTCCGTGTTGTGCCGCAATATTGCGTACGACACCGGCCCTGTAGGAGCGAGGCTTGCCCGCGAAGGATGCGCCTCGGTCTTAGCCCTTCAACGCTGCAGCCAGAATCAGCGCCTTCATTTCCGACACCGCCGACTTGAACCCGACAAACAACGCATGCGCCACCAGCGCGTGGCCGATGTTCAGTTCATTGATACCCTTGATCGCAGCGACCGCCTCTACGTTGTGATAGTGCAAACCGTGGCCCGCATTGACGATCAACCCCTGGGCCAGACCAAACGCCACACCATCGGCAACACGCTTGAGCTCTTCAGCCACTTCCGTCGGCGTCTCGGCGTCCGCGTAACGACCGGTGTGCAGCTCGATGGCCGGCGCGCCAACACGACGGGAAGCTTCGATCTGCCGCTCGTCAGCATCGATGAACAGCGACACTTCGCAACCGATCTTCGCCAGGCGATCCACCGCGGCCTTGATCCGTGCTTCCTGCCCCGCCACGTCCAGACCGCCTTCGGTGGTCAGTTCCTGACGGGTTTCCGGGACCAGGCAAATGTGCGCCGGACGGATGCGTTCGGCGAACGCCATCATTTCTTCGGTGACGCCCATTTCGAAGTTCATGCGGGTTTGCAGCACATCCTTGAGCAGTAGCACATCGCGCTCCTGGATGTGCCGGCGGTCTTCGCGCAAATGCACAGTGATGCCATCAGCGCCCGCCTCTTCCGCGTCCAGTGCTGCCTTGACCGGATCGGGATAGCGAGTGCCCCGGGCCTGACGCAGGGTGGCAACGTGGTCGATGTTCACGCCAAGAAGAATGCGATTGCTGGTGGTCACGGAAGCGCTCCAGAAGAAGAGAAAGTTCGGTGCACAGCATACACGGGGAGATAGGGTCTGTTGACGCTTGGTGACGGCCGCGTTGCGGGCCAACGTGCGCGAGGCTGCGTTGCGGGATTTGCTAAGGGGACACCATTAGCGGCATCCCGCGCCTTGCGTCGCACACGTTGACCCACAACGCGGCTCGCCACCAAGCATCAACAGACCCTACGGCTTTCGAAACAACTCTCTGGAAACCAGCGGACGACCGCCCAAGTGAACGGCCAATGCCTGGCGCATCAAACGTTTGGCAGCGGACAATGCGCCGGGGGCCGACCAATCGGCATCGGCCATGGCCAACAGTTCGGTACCGTTGAACAGACCGGGTTGCAGCAGGTAGACCCGTTCGAGCCCTGCATCCACCTGCAAGCGGTAGAGGCCGTCCGGCGCGACAGGATCATCATGGATGTCGGTGGTCAGGGCGAAGCCGTAACCAAGATCATCGAGCAGACGCCATTCAAAAGAGCGCAACAACGGCTCCAGCGGACGCCCTTCGGCCAGCGCAAGCAACGTCGCAGCGTAGTGATCGAAGACAGCGGGATGCGGGTCTTCGGAGGGCAACAGCCGGATCAGCAGTTCATTGAGATAGAGACCGCTGAACAGCGCCTCGCCGTTGAGCCAGGTAGAAACACCGGCGCTTTCCATGCGCCCGACATTCTTCAGCTCGCCCCGTCCACGGAACTCGACTTCCAACGGCACGAAGGGCCGCGCCAGCGTTCCGGCCTTGCCCCGCGCACTGCGCAACACCGCCCGCAGCCGACCTTGCGGCGTGAGGAAATCCACCAATGCGCTGTTTTCGCGGTAGGCGCGGGAGTGGAGGACGTAGGCGGGTTGGCCGATGGGGGGTTGAGACATGGAAGTCAGGGTTCTCAATGACGGAGCGCAGTTTTAAAAACAACCCAAAACCAATGTGGGAGCGGGCTTGCTCGCGAAAGCGGTGTAACAGTCAACATCAATGCTGAATGTTACATCCTCTTCGCGAGCAAGCCCGCTCCCACAGTAGATCTATATGCTGCCAAACGATTTACAGGTCGCCATAACCCAGCGAACGCAACGCGCGCTCGTCATCGGACCAACCGCCTTTCACTTTCACCCAGAGGTTGAGCATGATCTTGGAGTCGAACAGCAACTCCATGTCCTTGCGCGCCTCGGTACCGATGCGCTTGATGCGCTCGCCCTTGTCGCCAATGATGATTTTCTTCTGGCCATCGCGCTCGACGAGGATCAAGGCGTGAATGTGCAAGGTTTTACCCTGCTGCTTGAACTCTTCGATTTCCACGGTGATCTGGTACGGCAACTCCGCGCCCATCTGACGCATGATTTTCTCACGTACCAGTTCAGCGGCGAGGAAGCGGCTGCTACGGTCGGTGATCTGGTCTTCCGGGAAGAAATGATCGTTTTCCGGCAGGTGCTCGGCGATCACCCGCTCCAGCGTCTCGAGGTTGTGCCCGTGCTGCGCCGAGATCGGCATGATCTGCGCGTTCGGCAGCTGTTCCTGCAACCAGGTCAGGTGCGGCATCAGCTCGGATTTGTCTTCGATGCGGTCGGTCTTGTTCAGCGCCACGATCAACGGGCCGGTCACGTACTGGACGCGCTCGAGCACCATCTGGTCTTCGTCGGTCCACTTGGTGCGGTCAACCACGAAGATCACCACGTCGACGTCTTTCAACGCCGCCGAAGCAGTCTTGTTCATGTAGCGGTTCAAGGCCTTTTCGCCGCCCTTGTGCATGCCCGGGGTGTCGACGTAGATCGCCTGCACGGCGCCTTCGGTCTTGATGCCCAGCATGTTGTGACGAGTGGTCTGCGGCTTGCGCGAGGTGATCGCCAGCTTCTGGCCGAGGATGTGGTTCAGCAGCGTGGACTTGCCCACGTTGGGACGGCCGACGATGGCAACATAGCCACAGCGTGTTGCGGTTGAATCAGTCATTGCCATTCTCCACACCCAGGGCAATCAGTGCTGCGGCGGCCGCTACCTGTTCGGCAATACGACGACTCACACCCTGACCTCGGCTTTTTTCATTCAGTAAGGTGATTTCACATTCGACGAAGAACGTCCGGCAATGTGGCTCACCCTGGATATCCACCACTTCGTAACGCGGCAGCTCACAACCACGCGATTGCAGGAATTCCTGCAAGCGGGTTTTTGGATCTTTGTTGGTGTCGACCAGCGTCAGGCCTTCGAACTCTCCGGCCAGCCAGGCCAGCACGCGCTCGCGAGCCACGTCCATGCCGGCGTCCAGGTAGATCGCGCCAATCAGCGCTTCCAGGGCATCGGCCAGAATCGATTCGCGACGGAAGCCGCCGCTTTTCAATTCGCCGGAACCCAGTCGCAGGTATTCGCCCAGATCGAAACCGCGGGCCAGTACGGCCAGGGTCTCACCTTTCACCAACCGTGCGCGCAAACGCGACAACTGGCCTTCGCGGGCCAGCGGGAAGCGATCGAACAATGCCTCGCCAGCGACGAAGTTGAGGATGGCATCACCGAGGAATTCCAGGCGTTCGTTGTTGCGCCCGGCAAAGCTGCGGTGAGTCAGGGCCAGGACCATCAGTTCCTGGTCCTTGAAGGTGTAGCCGAGCTGACGCTCTAGACGGCTTAAGGAGACGCTCACGGTTTACCCACGCTGAGTTCGTGGCTGGATTCCACCGCCATCGCCGTGGTGCGGCGCAGGCTTGGGACAATTAACGCTGTGTTCAAAAATTACGTCCTGAATATCATTGTTTTCATGCGTCTGGCGCCGATTGTGCCGGTTCCAGAAATGCATTCGGCGCTGTGTTCAACAGCGCCGTGTGTGATTACTTGATCAGGCCAACCCGCGAGAAATTCGGCAGGTGACTGAGTTTGGGTTCCGGCCAGCTCATCCAGACTGCGAAGGCCTTGCCGACGATATTCTTGTCGGGAACCATGCCCAGCAGATCCTTGGGAATGTTCGGATCATCCCAGTAGCGACTGTCGTTCGAGTTGTCGCGGTTGTCGCCCATCATGAAGTAGTGCCCGGCAGGCACGGTCCACGTATGGTCCGGCGATGCGCGATAGCGGCTCATTTCCTTGCGGATCAGGTGCTCGGCAACGCCGAGTTTTTCCTTGTAGAGCTCTGCGCTGCCCAGCGTGCCCGGCTCGGAGCCGACCAGTTGTTCGGCGATCGACTCACCGTTGACGAACAGACGCTTGTCGGCGGTGTAGCGAATCTGGTCACCCGGCAGGCCCACTACACGCTTGATGTAGTTGACGTTCGGATCGCTCGGGTAGCGGAACACCATCACATCGCCGCGCTGCGGATCACCCACTTCGATGACTTTCCTGTCGATCACCGGCAAGCGGATCCCGTAGGAAAATTTGTTCACCAGAATGAAGTCGCCGACATCCAGGGTCGGTTTCATCGAGCCGGAAGGAATCTGGAACGGTTCCACCAGGAACGAACGCAGCACCAGCACGATGAACAACACCGGGAAGAACGACTTGCCGTACTCAACCAGCAACGGCTCTTTGTTCAGTTTTTCGACCACCATCCCGTCAGGCTGGCTGACGCTGCCCTGATAGGAGGCAATGGCGGCACGCCGACGCGGCGCCAGGAAAACCAGATCGAGCAACGCCAACAGGCCGCAGACGAACACGGCGATGACCAGCAACAGCGGGAAATTTAGTGACATAGGACCTAACTATCCAACCTGAGCACTGCAAGGAAGGCTTCTTGTGGAATTTCCACGTTGCCGACTTGCTTCATGCGTTTCTTACCGGCCTTTTGCTTTTCAAGCAGCTTCTTCTTACGGCTAACGTCACCGCCGTAGCATTTGGCCAATACGTTCTTTCTGAGTGCCTTGACGGTTGTTCGCGCCACAATCTGACCGCCAATGGCGGCCTGGATTGCCACGTCGAACATCTGCCGCGGAATCAGTTCTTTCATCTTCTCGGTCAACTGGCGACCTTTGTAGTGCGCATTGTCGCGGTGCACGATCAGCGCCAGGGCGTCGACCTTGTCACCGTTGATCAGCACATCCAGTTTCACCAGACTAGCCGATTGATAACGATCGAAATGGTAATCCAGCGAAGCATAGCCGCGGCTGGTGGATTTCAGTCGGTCGAAGAAGTCCAGGACCACTTCGTTCATCGGCAAATCGTAGGTCACCTGGACCTGAGTACCGAGGAACAGCATGTCGTGCTGCACGCCACGCTTCTCGATGCACAGGGTAATGACGTTGCCCAGGTGCTCTTGCGGCACAAGGATATTGGCCCGCACGATCGGTTCACGCATGTCTTCGATCGAGGACAGGTCTGGAAGCTTCGACGGGTTATCGACGTAAATCGTTTCACCGGTTTTCAGCAACAGCTCGAAAATTACCGTCGGCGCCGTGGTGATCAGGTCCAGGTCGTACTCGCGCTCCAGGCGCTCCTGGATGATTTCCATGTGCAGCATGCCGAGGAACCCGCAACGGAAGCCGAAGCCCAGGGCATCGGAGCTTTCCGGGGTGTACTGCAGGGACGAGTCGTTGAGCGTGAGCTTTTGCAGGGCTTCGCGGAAATCTTCGAAGTCGTCGGAGCTGACCGGGAACAGACCAGCGTAGACCTGCGGCTGAATGCGTTTGAAGCCGGGCAGCACGTCAACGTCCGGCGTGGAGCTCAAGGTCAGGGTGTCACCGACCGGTGCACCGTGAATGTCCTTGATGCCGGCGATGATGAAGCCCACTTCACCGGCCTTCAGGTCAACGGTGGCGGTGTGTTTCGGGTTGAACACACCGACGCTGTCCACCAGGTGGATCTTGCCGGTGGATTTGACCAGGATCTTGTCGCCCTTCTTCACACGACCGTGACGCACGCGTACCAGGGAAACAACGCCCAGGTAGTTGTCGAACCAGGAGTCGATGATCAACGCTTGCAGCGGATCTTCGTAGTTGCCGGTCGGCGCAGGAATGGTGTGAACCAGGCGTTCGAGTACTTCGTCGACGCCCAGGCCAGTCTTGGCCGAGCACTCGACCGCGTCGGTGGCATCGATGCCGATGATTTTTTCGATTTCTTCCTTCACGCGGTCCGGATCGGCCTGTGGCAGGTCGATCTTGTTCAGGACCGGCATGACTTCCAGGCCCTGCTCGATCGCGGTGTAGCAGTTGGCGACCGATTGCGCTTCAACGCCCTGACCGGCGTCGACCACCAGCAGTGCGCCTTCACAGGCCGCCAGCGACCGGCTGACTTCGTAGGTGAAGTCAACGTGGCCCGGGGTGTCAATGAAGTTCAGCTGGTACTTGATGCCGTCGCGAGCGGTGTAATACAGGGTGACGCTGTGGGCCTTGATGGTGATCCCGCGTTCACGTTCCAGGTCCATGGAGTCCAGCACCTGGGCTTCCATTTCGCGCTCGGCAAGGCCGCCGCACATCTGGATGAAGCGATCGGCCAGCGTCGACTTGCCATGGTCAATGTGGGCGATGATGGAGAAATTGCGGATATGACTCAAATCACTCACGGATCAACACTCAAAAAGGCTGCAGGCATAGCCCGCCGAAAAATAGCCGGGAATTGTACCTGATCCACGGCGCAAGCGTCACGTTCGCAGGTCAGACGGCACCTACAAAAAACGCCCCGGTCTTGCGACAGGGGCGTTTTTTATGGGTATCGAGGGCGGAAAACAGCCGTTATCAACCGGCCCGGCGCAGCAACCAGACCCCGGCCAGGGCGCACACACCCGCCGGCACCAGCACCGCAAACAGCGGCGAGAAGCCGAACACCAGGCTCGAAGGCCCCAGCAGATCCTGGACGATGCGGAAGGTGAAGCCCACCAGCACGCCGGTGAATACCCGCTGACCGAGGGTCACCGAACGCAGCGGACCGAAAATGAAGGAGATCGCCATCAGCACCAGGGCGGCAGTGACCAGCGGTTGCAACACCTTGACCCAAAATGCCAGCCAGTACCGGCCATTGTTCAGCCCCTGATCCGCCAGATAGTGGATGTAACCCCACAAACCGGTGATCGACAGCGAATCGGGCGACATCACCACGGTGCTCAGCAGCTGCGGGCTCAGTGCCACGTTCCAGCGCTCGACCGGTGTAGTCACCACTTCGGTGCTCTTGTCATGGAACAGCGTGGTCGTGACATCGCTCAACTGCCAGTGATCCTTGTCGAACTCTGCACGCTTGGCGAAGCTCGAGGACAGCATGTGGCGCTGATCGTCGAAGCGATAACGGGTCACGCCGTACAGCAGACCGTTAGGCTGCACCGAGTTGACGTGGATGAACTCGTCACCCTGACGGTGCCACAGGCCATGCTTGGCGCTTTGCGCATCGCCACTGCCCTGAGCCAGCGAGCGATTGGCCTGCGCCGTGCTTTCGGTTGCCGGTGCGATGTACTCGCCGATCAACAGACCGACCAGCATCAGGATCAGCATCGGTTTCATCACCGCCCAGACGATCCGCCCGACCGACACGCCCGCGGCGCGCATGATGGTCAGTTCGCTGTGGCTGGCCAGACTGCCGAGGCCGATCAGGCAGCCGATCAGCGCCGCCATCGGCAACATGTCATAGAGACGGCGCGGGGCCGTCAGCAGGACATAGCTCAACACATCGACCAGGGTGTAGGTGTCGCTGACATCACCCATCTCGTCGATGAAGGCAAACAGTGTCGCCAGGCCGAGAATGATCCCCAGTACCGCCAGGATCGCGACGAAGACGCTGCTGCCGATGTAGCGATCGAGCTTAACCACGGGCCACCTCCAGCGCGGCGCGGCGACTTGCCCGCTTCAACTGCAAGGGTTCCCAATAGAGCAGGCCCAGGCCGATGGCCAGGAAAATCCCGTGAACCCACCACAGGCCCAGCGCGGGCGGGATCTTGCCTTTTTCGAGGGCGCCGCGAGCGGCAATCAGGATGCTCAGGTAAGCCATATAAAGAAGAATCGCCGGCAGCAGCTTGAGGAAACGGCCCTGGCGCGGATTGACCCGCGACAGCGGCACCGCCATCAAGGTCACGATGAAGACCAGCAACGGCAACGACAGGCGCCATTGCAGTTCGGTGCGGGAACGCAGGTCGTCGCTGCCGAACAGGGAGCTGGTGGGCATTGCATCACGGTCGGTGACTTCGTCGCTCACGTCCGGTTTAGGCAGCAATACGCCGTACTCTTCGTACTTGATCGCACGGTAGTTGGCCTGCCCCGGGTTACCGTCGTAGCGATAGCCATTGTCGAGAATCAGGTAACGGTTACCGTCGGGGCGGATTTCCTGACGACCCTTTTCGGCGACCAGCACGGAAATCCCGCGGTCCTTCTTCTCGGACGAGACATTCTTTTGCGAAATGAACACGCCGCCCAGGTGGATGCGGTCATCCGACAGCGTTTCGGTGTAGGTCACCCGGGTTCCGTCACGCAACGCCTGGAAGCGACCCGGTTCAAGGGTATCGAACTCGGTCAGGGCGTCCTGCTTGTTCAGCAGCAACTGGAACTGATTGGCACCCTGTGGCGCCAGGCTCAGGCTCAGCCAGGCCACCACCAGCGCAACCAGCGTGGCCGGGAACAGCGTCATGGTGAACAGGCGTTGCTGGCTCATGCCAGTGGCCGACAGCACGGTCATTTCGCTTTCGAGGTACAGGCGACCGTAGGCCAGCAGAATCCCGAGGAACAGGCCCAGCGGCAGGATCAGCTGCAGGAAGCCCGGCAGACGAAAGCCCATGATCAGGAACAGCGAGCCCGGGTCCAGAAGGCCGGCGGCCGCCTGGGCGAGGTATTTGATGAAGCGCCCGCTCATGATGATGACCAGCAGCACGGCGCTGACGGCGCTCAAGGTCAACAGGACTTCGCGGGACAGATAACGGAAGACAATCAAACCAGACACTCCAGGGTTGTCAGGCTAAGGCGGCCAAACAAGCAAACGTATCAGGCAGCCCGCAGGACAGAGCCGCCGAAAAAAGTTGGCGCATTATCCTGTGATTGGGTGCGCCTGTCACTGCGCACGCTCAAGCAGGCGGCTAAAGCGTAGAAGATCGTACAACCGAGGGTTGTCAGGCTCGGGGCCCGAGGTTCAAACTGCGGCCTTTGTCGCAGGCCGTGACTTGCGTCTTTCTATCTGTAAGCAGGCTCGAGCGCAGATCGTCGAGCACTGGTTGACCCATCACTCAGGGACCCCGACATGGAACTGGTTGTAAAAAGCGTTAACCCGGAAACGTTGAAAACCTCCACTCTGGTAGTCGCCGTCGGCGAAGGCCGCAAGCTCGGGGCCGTTGCCAAGCAACTCGACGAACTGAGCGGCGGCGCCATCAGTGCCGTACTCAAGCGCGGTGATCTGGCCGGCAAAGTCGGCCAGAGCCTGCTGCTGCACAGCCTGCCGAACCTGAAAGCCGAACGCGTGCTGCTCGTGGGCGTGGGCAAGGACGAAGAACTGGGCGACCGTCCGTTCCGCAAAATCATCGCCGGTGTCCTGAACACCCTCAAAGGCCTGGGTGGCAGCGATGCCGTGCTGGCGCTGGACGAAGTCGTGGTCAAGGGACGCGACAGCTACGGCAAAACCCGTCTGCTGGCGGAAACCCTGGTGGACGGCGAATACTCTTTCGAACAGTTCAAGAGCCAGAAAGCCGAACCGCGCGCCCTGAAGAAAATCACCCTGGTGACGATCAAGGCTGCCCAGGCTGAAGTCGAGCGTGCCGTGGCCCACGCCACCGCGATCGCCAACGGCATGGCATTCACCCGTGACCTGGGCAACCTGCCACCGAACATCTGCCACCCGACGTTCCTCGGCGAACAAGCCAAGAACCTCGGTAAAGAATTCAAGACCCTGAAAGTCGAAGTCCTTGATGAGAAGAAGATCAAGGACCTGGGCATGGGCTCGTTCTACGCCGTCGGCCAGGGCAGCGCCCAGCCACCGCGCCTGATCGTCATGCAATACAACGGCGGCAAGAAATCCGAGAAGCCGTACGCACTGGTCGGCAAAGGCATCACCTTCGACACCGGCGGCATCAGCCTGAAGCCGGGCGCCGGCATGGATGAAATGAAGTACGACATGGGCGGCGCCGCCAGCGTCTTCGGCACCCTGCGTGCCGTGCTCGAACTGAAGCTGCCGATCAACCTGGTGTGCATCCTCGCCTGCGCCGAGAACATGCCGAGCGGCAACGCCTCGCGTCCGGGCGACATCGTCACCACCATGAGCGGCCAGACCGTGGAAATCCTCAACACCGACGCCGAAGGCCGTCTGGTGCTGTGCGATGCCCTGACCTACTCCGAGCGCTTCAAGCCACAAGCCGTGATCGATATCGCGACCCTGACCGGCGCTTGCGTCGTTGCACTGGGCTCCCACACGTCGGGCCTGCTGGGCAACAACGACGAACTGATCGGCCAACTGCTGAGCGCCGGCAAGGCTGCCGACGATCGCGCCTGGCAACTGCCGCTGTTCGATGAGTACCAAGAGCAGCTGGACAGCCCGTTCGCCGACATCGCCAACATTGGCGGCCCTAAAGCCGGCACCATCACCGCTGCCTGCTTCCTGTCGCGCTTCACCAAGAACCTGAACTGGGCGCACCTGGACATCGCCGGCACCGCGTGGACCAGCGGCGGCAAGGACAAGGGCGCCACTGGCCGTCCGGTTCCTTTGCTGACCCAATACCTGCTGGACCGCGCCAAGGCCTGAAACCGATGACCTTGGGCGGCGTTGCTCTCGGGCGACGCCGCTCCAGGCTCAGGAACCGCAATGACCAAAGTCGACTTCTATATCCTGCCCAGCGCCGATCCTTCGGCGCGGCTGGATTTCGCCTGCAAGCTCACCGAAAAAGCCTGGCGCATGGGCCACCGCATCTACCTGCATTGCAGCGATGCCGCCCAGCGTGACGACCTCGATGCGCGCCTCTGGGCCTTCAAGGGCGAAAGCTTCGTGCCCCACGGCCCCGCCGAAAGCGAACCGGACGGCCTGATTGTGCTGGGGCTTGGCGATGACTGCGGTCAACATCAGGACCTGCTGGTCAACCTTGACCTGAAAGTCCTGGCGTTTGCCAACAAGTTCGCCCGCGTGGCGGAAGTGGTGGTGGAAGATCCGGCGATTCGCACGGCGGCGCGGGAGAGTTTCCGTTTCTACCGCGAACAGGGCTATCCTCTGCAAGATCACCGTTTACAGCGACTCTGAGCATTCCGATGGACACTCCAAAACCGCTGCAAAAGTCCGCGCACCTGCTGGACGACCTCGAGTCGATTCGCCAATTGCTCGGCGACGATAACCTGCAACCGCCGCTGCTGACCGACACGGTCGAGGACGGTGACCAGGAACAGATTCCGATGCTGTTCGACACGGTCAGCGCGTCTCAGCCAACCGTCGAACCGACTCCACCCGCCGCTGCCACAGCGCCAGCCGCCACCCCCGGCAAGAACCCCGACGACTTGCTGCACCTGGACAGCGAACTGCGCGCCGCCGCGCAATTGATCATGCAAGACGTGATCGACGACTTCGCCCCGCATATCGAAACCGAAATCAAACGCCGCCTCAGCGCGCGCCTGGAACGGTTGTTGAGCCAATACAACGACTGAGTCACCTGCGGGAGATTCTATATTTGCCCCCCAGATATAGAATCCGGCTCCCGATTTCTGCACGCCTGATCGCGCACGATTGGGAGAGGCTGCAAAATTCTGCTCGCCCCTGCGTCTTTTTTAACAGGCGACAGAAGTTGAGCATCGCCGCTTCATCGAAAATCCCGATTCAGATGCGAACTCGAGAACTGGCGCAAAATCATGGGCCGCTTAAAGTGCATCTTCTATCGCAGGATCTTTGCAGCCCGCATTGATACAGGCACTTCCTTAAAACCCTAAAGCCTTTTTCAGAGTTTAAACTTGTAAACACCCTCTTATAAAACAATTCGAATTAACAGATTATTCCCCTCGAGCAATTACTGCACCAACCAACTAAAGTCTTTCAAAAAACGCTCATCACCCCACAAATAAACCTGTTGATTATTTATATAAGTCTTCTTATATTTCCCCTGCCTTAGCGCACTTGGGGCCGATCAGGATTCGACGTCGGTAACAAAACTCTAGGGGCATGCCGAGTGGGTAACAGCACTCGTAAACCCACTGTTACATACTTAATAGTTGCCAAACTTGCCAACTACGGTGCTCCTGCAGTAAACGATTCCTTCTTCAAGGAAAAGCTCTACGCCTAAGCACTTCTGGCCGCCTCGGCGCCAGCAATCACCAGGGGATTTCTGTAAACCCGACCTGATTGTCATTTAGAACAGAATCGCCGCGTAGTGTGCTGTGGACGTAACGGCTAAATATTACACAGCTCGCCCCAAGCGCCCTGCCCCTCGGGTAGCGACGGGTTAACTTAATTGAACGGGCTAAGCATGTAGAACCGACAGCGGAGTACTGGCGGACGGGGGTTCAAATCCCCCCGGCTCCACCAAATGAAGTTACTACTTCACCCATTTGCTGACAAATGTCATTGGCAGCGAAAAAGGTCATCTGGAGAGGTGGCCGCCAGGTCGTCAGAAGTGATGACCGATTTAAAGCCATCCTCCGGGATGGCTTTTTTTTGCTCTTTTTTTACCGCATTCAAGAGACAACAGAAGCAAGTAACGAGATTTGATTGCCTCTCCCAGTGGTCGATGCCAAAAGGACGCGCCGACAAATCCCGTCGCCCAAATGCCCCTGCGCCTGTCCGCCCCTGCTCGCCCTGCGCCCCATGCCCCGCTATACTCGTCGGCTTTTCCTGAATTAATGCCAATAGGGTCCCGCCGCGCATGGATAAGACCTACCAGCCGCACGCCATTGAAACTTCCTGGTACAACACCTGGGAGTCAGAGAATTACTTCGCCCCGCAAGGCGCGGGCGAGTCCTACACCATCATGATCCCGCCGCCGAACGTCACCGGCAGCCTGCACATGGGTCACGGCTTCAATAACGCGATCATGGATGCCCTGATCCGTTTCCGCCGCATGCAGGGTCGCAACACCCTGTGGCAGCCGGGTACCGACCACGCCGGTATCGCCACGCAAATGCTGGTGGAGCGTCAACTCGAAGCCCAGGGCCAGAATCGTCACGACCTGGGCCGTGAGAAATTCCTCGAAAAAGTCTGGGAATGGAAGGATCAGTCCGGCGGCAACATCAGCCGTCAGATCCGCCGTCTCGGCTCGTCCGTGGATTGGGGCCGTGAGCGCTTCACCATGGACGACGGTCTCTCGGAAGCCGTTAAAGAAGCGTTCGTGCGCCTGCACGAAGACGGCTTGATCTATCGCGGCAAGCGTCTGGTCAACTGGGACACCAAGTTGCACACGGCGATTTCCGACCTCGAAGTGGAAAACCACGACGAGAAAGGTTTCCTGTGGAACCTGAAGTACCCGCTGGCCGACGGCGTGAAGACCGCTGAAGGCAATGATTACCTGATCGTCGCGACCACTCGCCCGGAAACCATGCTCGGCGACGCCGCCGTGGCGGTTAACCCGAACGATGAACGCTACAAGGCCCTGATCGGTAAATTTGTCGAGCTGCCGCTGGTCGGCCGCCGCATCCCGATCATTGCCGACGATTACTGCGATCCGGAATTCGGCACCGGCTGCGTGAAAATCACCCCGGCCCACGATTTCAACGACTACGAAGTCGGCAAGCGCCACAACCTGCCGCTGCTGAACATCTTCGACAAAAACGCTGCCGTTCTGCCGGCCTGCCAGGTGTTCAACCTCGACGGCACGCTGAACGAAAGCATCGACGGCAAGATCCCGGCCGAATACGTCGGCCTCGACCGCTTCGAAGCGCGCAAGCAGATCGTTGCAGCGTTCGATGCCGCCGGCCTGCTGGTCAGCGTCAACGATCACGCGCTGAAAGTGCCGAAAGGCGACCGTTCCGGCACGATCATCGAGCCGTGGCTGACCGACCAGTGGTACGTGTCGACCAAACCATTGGCCGAACCTGCGATCGCCGCCGTTGAAGACGGCCGCATCCAGTTCGTGCCCAAGCAGTACGAAAACATGTACTTCTCGTGGATGCGCGACATCCAGGATTGGTGCATCAGCCGTCAGCTGTGGTGGGGCCACCGGATTCCGGCCTGGTACGACGAGTCGGGCAAAGTCTATGTCGGTCGTGATGAAGCCGAAGTGCGCGCCAAGAACAACCTGGGCCCGGACGTTGCGCTGCAACAGGACAACGACGTTCTCGACACCTGGTTCAGTTCGGGCCTATGGACGTTCTCCACGCTCGGCTGGCCAGAGCAGACCGAATTCCTGAAGAAATTCCACTCAACCGACGTGCTGGTGACCGGCTTCGACATCATTTTCTTCTGGGTTGCCCGGATGATCATGCTCACCATGCATTTGGTGAAGAACGAAGACGGCACGCCGCAGGTTCCGTTCAAGACGGTTTACGTTCACGGTCTGGTGCGAGATGGCCAGGGCCAGAAGATGTCCAAGTCCAAGGGCAACGTCCTGGACCCGCTGGACATCATCGACGGTATCGAGCTGGAAGATCTGGTGCAGAAACGCACCTCCGGCATGATGCAGCCGAAACTGGCGAAGAAGATCGAGAAGCAGACCCGCGACGAATTCGCCGACGGTATCGCCAGCTACGGCACCGATGCCCTGCGCTTCACTTTCTGCTCGCTGGCATCCACCGGTCGCGACATCAAGTTCGACATGGGTCGCGTCGAAGGCTATCGCAACTTCTGCAACAAGATCTGGAACGCCGCACGCTACGTGCTGGACAAGGGCGAAGACTGCGGTCAGAACGGCGAAGCCTACGAACTGTCGCTGGCGGATCGCTGGATCATTTCGCAGCTGCAACGCACCGAAGCCGAAGTGACCCGCCAACTCGACCAGTTCCGCTTCGACCTCGCGGCACAAGCCTTGTACGAGTTCATCTGGAACCAGTATTGCGACTGGTACCTGGAACTGTCCAAGCCTGTGCTCTGGGACGAAAACGCGCCGGTTGAACGTCAGCGCGGTACTCGTCGCACGCTGGTTCGCGTCCTTGAAGTCGCGCTGCGTCTGGCGCACCCGTTCATGCCGTTCATCACCGAAGAAATCTGGCAGCGCATCGCGCCGCTGGCCGGTATCGAAGGCAAGACGATCATGCTGCAGCCTTGGCCAGTGGCCAATGAAGAGCGCATCGATCCGGCGGCCGAGAACGATATCGAGTGGCTCAAGGAACTGATGCTCGGCACGCGCAACATCCGTGGTGAAATGAACATTGGGCCGGGCAAGCCGCTGAACCTGTTCCTGAAAAACGTCAGCGCTGAAGATCAGCGTCGTCTCACCGAGAACGAAGCCCTGTTGAAGAAACTGGCTCGCCTCGAATCCATCACCGTTCTGGCTGCCGGCGAAGAAGCACCGCTGTCCGCCACCGCGCTGGTGGGCGAGATGGAAGTGCTGGTGCCGATGGCCGGCCTGATCGACAAGGACGCCGAGCTGGCGCGCCTGGACAAGGAAATCCTGCGTCTGCAGGGCGAAGTCCAGCGCGTGGGCGGCAAGCTGTCCAACGCCGGTTTCGTCGACAAGGCCCCGGCCGAAGTCATCGACAAAGAACGCGCCAAACTGGCTGAAGCCGAACAGGCTTTGGGCAAGCTGGCCGAGCAGCATGCGCGGATTGCCAGTCTGTAACGGCAAATCGCAATGAAAAGGGAGGCCCGCAACGGCCTCCCTTTTTTGTGCCCGCCACTTTTTGCTTTCTGTAGGAGCGAGGCTTGCCCGCGAAGGTCGCGATACGGTCAAACAGACATACCGCGTTATCGTTCTTCGCGGGCAAGCCTCGCTCCTACAGGATCCCCGCCGGGTCATCGACTGTGGGACAATACCCGCCACTTTTAGCCATACCCGAATCGACCACGCCCATGACTGCCCCCCGCACACCCCGCCCTGCGCGCAAGAAGCCCGACTCCGCCACCCCGGCCAAAGCCGTGGAACCGCGTGAAAAGGCCAGCCTGCACCCGCGCAATCGCCATCAGGGTCGTTACGACTTCCCGGCGCTGATCAAAACCACGCCGGAACTGGCAAAGTTCGTGATCATCAATCCGTACGGCAAGGAAAGCATCGACTTCGCCAGCCCGGACGCGGTGCGGGTGTTCAACCGGGCGCTGCTGAAATCGTTCTACGGCATCGCCCATTGGGATATTCCGGCGGATTACCTCTGCCCGCCAGTACCGGGCCGGGCTGATTACGTGCACTTCCTGGCCGACCTGCTGGCCAGCGTCAACGACGGCGAAATCCCGCGCGGCGCACCGGTCAAGGTGCTCGATATCGGCATGGGCGCCAACTGTGTCTATCCGTTGATCGGCTACAGCGACTACCGCTGGCACTTCCTCGGCTCGGAAATCGACCCGACGGCCGTTGCCGCGGCCAAAGCCATCGTCCAGTCCAACGGTCTGAACAAAGCCATTCAGTTGCGCCAGCAAAGCAATCCCAAGCACATCCTGCTGGGCCTGCTCGAGCCGGGCGAACGCTTTGACCTGACCATGTGCAATCCACCGTTCCACGCTTCGATGGACGAAGCGACCAAGGGCAGCGAGCGTAAATGGCGCGCACTCGGTCGCGCCGACCCGAAACGCAAACTGCCGGTGTTGAACTTTGGCGGGCAATCGGCGGAATTGTGGTGTGAAGGCGGCGAAGCGCGTTTCGTGACGCAACTGATCGCCGAGAGCGCGCACTTTCAACACAAGGTGCTGTGGTTCAGCACTCTGGTCTCGAAAGCCTCGAACCTGCCGTCGATTCAGACGGCACTGAAAAAGGCCGGTGTGCTGGAAAGCCAGGTCGTGGAAATGTCCCAGGGCCAGAAGCAAAGCCGCTTTGTCGCCTGGACCTTCCAGACCAAATCCGAACAGCAGGTCTGGCGCGAGCGCTGGGCGCGTAAAAGCTGATCAACGGGTGGAAGCGCAAATTACTGAGCGCTGAAATCCCTGTGGGAGCGGGCTTGCCCGCGATAGCGGTGTGTCAGGAGACAATGATGGCGACTGACATACCGTCTTCGCGGGCAAGCCCGCTCCCACAATGATCTCCGGTGTTTTCGGAATCGCAGACACAAAAAAGCCGTGCCCGGATCACTCCGGAGCACGGCTTTTTTTTACTGCGTCTTACTTGTTAACAGCGTCGGTCAGGCCTTTGGCCACAACCAGCTTGATAACTTTCTTGGCAGCGATTTCGATGGCAGCGCCAGTCGAAGGGTTACGGCCGGTACGGGCAGGACGCTCAGTCACTTTCAGTTTGCCGATACCTGGCAGAGTGATTTCGCCGCCGTTTTCCAGCTGATCGGCAACGATTTGGCCCAGTTGGTCCAGAGCGTTACGCGCGGTGGTTTTTGGCGCGTCGATAGCTTCAGCGATGTCGGCGATCAGTTGGTCTTTAGTAAGAGCCATGTAGTGTTCCTTCCCTATCAAATTCATATGGATTGCAGAGTGCAGTGTCAGCCATCGAGCCCGATCTTCTGGATCTGGCACCCTCGGCCAATAACCACGGGATCGGGGTTATAGATACCGAAATCAGGGTTTGGTTCGACCTGACAAATGCTGAATGCACGCTTAACGCAGTGACTTCGCGTAAGACGGGGCAAAACTAGCACAGAGACGGGGAAATATCCGCCTCTAGCTACCCATTTGGTCAGCTTTATTGCTCTAAAACAGGAAAAAAACGCATAAGGGTCGCCAGACGGCTGCGAATTGCCCTTCGCACCGCGCCAAAACCAGTGGTTGCGGTACACTTGGCACTTTTTCGGGAGCCTGCCCTGCTCTCTCCAACCATCCGCTTCAAACAGCCGAGAAGCCCATGCCGATCCGTCATTGCATCGTCCACCTGATCGACAAAAAACCCGACGGCACGCCCGCAGTTCTCCACGCTCGTGACTCGGAACTGGCCGAGTCCAGCGCCATCGAGAACATGCTTGCCGACCTCAACGAGAGCTACAACGCCAAACAAGGCAAGGCCTGGGGTTTCTTCCATGCCGAGTCCGGGGCGCATCCGTTCAGCGGCTGGCTGAAGGAATACCTCGAGGGCGGCAAGGATTTCACGGCGTTCAGTCGTGTGGCGGTGGAACACCTGCAGAAACTGATGGAAGAGTCGAACCTCTCTGTGGGCGGCCACGTGCTGTTTGCCCATTATCAGCAGGGCATGACCGATTACCTGGCGATCGCGCTGCTGCACCACAGTGAAGGCGTTGCAGTGACCGATCAGCTGGACGTGACCCCGTCCCGGCACCTCGATCTGGGGCAATTGCACCTCGCGGCGCGGATCAACGTCTCCGAGTGGCAGAACAACAAACAATCGAAGCAGTACATTTCGTTCATCAAAGGCAAGAACGGCAAAAAGGTTTCGGAGTATTTCCGCGACTTCATCGGCTGCCAGGAAGGCGTCGACGGCCCGGGCGAAACCCGCACCCTGCTCAAGGCCTTCAGCGACTTCGTCGAAAGCGAAGACCTGCCGGAAGAGTCGGCTCGCGAGAAAACCAAGACCCTGGTGGACTACGCCAGCAGCCAGGCAAAAATGGGCGAACCCATGGGTCTGGAAGAACTCTCGGAGCTGATCGACGAAGAACGCCCCAAGGCCTTCTACGATCACATCCGCAACAAGGATTACGGCCTGTCGCCAGAGATCCCGGCGGACAAACGCACCCTGAACCAGTTCCGCCGCTTCACTGGCCGCGCCGAAGGCCTGTCGATCAGCTTCGAAGCACACTTGCTGGGCTCGAAGATCGAATACGACGAAGAAGCCGGCACGCTGATCATCAAAGGCCTGCCGACCCAACTGACTGACCAGCTCAAGCGACGCAACTGATGCTGGGCAGCGTACTGAAGAAATTCCTGCTGATCCTGCTGGTGGTCGTGGTCTACCAGAACTGGGGCAAGATCGAGCGGGTGTTCAACCCATCTCAGGTAGTGTCCGAGCAGACTCAGGCCAAGGCCAGCGTCGTGCTCTACGCCACCGAGTGGTGTGGCTACTGCAAACTGACCCGGCGCTTTCTCGACCAGAAAGGTATTCCGTACAAGGAATTCGATATCGAGAAGGATGCCGAGGCGCGCAAGGCGTATGAGGCGCTGGGTGGCGGCGGGATTCCGATCATCGATGTGAACGGGACGTTGATTCGCGGGTATGACCCGGATGCAATCCTGGCAGCCCTGAAATAACCGATCAGGCTAGCTCAACCCTGTGGCGAGGGGATTTATCCCCGTTGGACTGCGTAGCAGTCCCTTTTTTTGGGGCCGCTTCGCAACCCAACGGGGATAAATCCCCTCGCCACAGATATGTGTGAGATCAGCGTTTTTCGATACGGAATCCAAACCGCGGAAAGTGCACATGCACCACGCCGCCTCGCTCGTCTTCCCGACGCAGAATCAACTCTTCGCACCCGGCAAACAGCAACTCCCCGGCCACCGGATCAACACCATAATCGGTCGCTGCGATCACCACTTGCTGACCCGCCTCGAACCCGTTCGGTTCATCAAACTGCTCATCCGGCATCGCGGCCGGCGTGGCATTGCGCGCGATCTCCAGCGCCTCCTCGGACGTCATCTCGCTGGACGCGCCATGACCAAACCCCAACACCCGCCCGAGCCAGGCAGACACTGCCGGATAGGCATCGACCAACGGTGAAGTCACCGGTGTCGCTTTGAGGAACCACAGACAATGAGCTAACGCAAAGTCGGCAATCGACGGCGCGCCGAACAGGAAGTCGCCCTGCTCGCGCTGAAGCTGCTGCTCCAGGCGCCCCATGATCGTCGGCCATTGATGCCGGGCTTGCTCGGCGGACAATTTTGTAGCGCTGCCACCGCTGAACAGTCCGGCGCGATCGGCGATGAACGCCTTGATCGCTTCCGGTGGCATATTGCCGAAGCGCACGGCAAGCGATTCCGGCTGAAACACCAGGCTGACCGCATGCTGGAACACCACCGAATCGGCCCAGGCGGCGAACGATGCGGCGATCATTTCCTGACCTTCCGGGAAGAACGCCGGCAAGGCTTTTTCCTGTTCCAGACGGCGGGCGATCAGCGCGGTGTCGCAATAGATATCTGCACCGATCTGCAACACTGGCGTCTTGCGATAGCCGCCAGTCAGGGCCGTCAGATCGGGTTTTGGCATCACCGGCGAGATTTTCACCGAACGCCAGGACAGCCCCTTGAAGCCCAGCAGCAGGCGGGCCTTTTCGGCGAAAAGGGACGTCGGGTAATGATGAAGAATCAACTCTGACATGCTCGGCTCCGCCGCACGGGTAATGAATCTGCAGCTTAACGCGCAATCCATGAGCATCCCACCCATCTGCCTGATGGGAACTTATCAGTCAGATTGATAAGCCCGCAGCAAAGGTCGCCACCAGACATTCCTTGGCGCTTTTCTTGAGTTTTTTGATCAGCCGCTCCTGTCGCAGCGCTTCACTTTTATCGCGGCAGGCTTCGGTGTAGACCAGCGCTACGGCCGGGCTGGAGAGAAAGAACCGCGCACCTTTGCCGCTCTGGTGAGTGGCGAAGCGGCGGACGGGATCGTCGCTGATCCCGCAGTAGAGCGAGCCATTGGCCGCGCGAACGAGGTAGACGAACCAGGGTTTGCTGACCGGCATCGGTTCGACGGCAATGACAGACGCTTCGCTCGGGGTGTTCACGTGACGTTCAAGGCTTGTAGGAAACAAGCCGCGATCTTATCAGCGACTGGCCTGGAATGCCTTCAGCCCCTTCAAGGCTTGAGCACGAACAGCGTTTCTCACCAGCGGCGTCCAGCCCAGCAGCAGGCCTTTGAAACCCAGCGCCTGGCGTGACCAGGCCCACAGATCGAAGCTGTCGTGATGCTCGCAGATCTTGCCGTCGCGAAAAACAAATCGGGCTTGAATGTCGTTGACCACGGTGTTGCCGGTCTGGCTGAACAGGTACGTCGCCACCCAATGCGCGCCGCCGCTACGCTCGTCGCTGCGGACATTGTCGAACGTCAGGGAAAAATCCTTTGCCCGCGAAGTGAGCATGCGCCACATGTCGCTGGCGTCACGGCCGCGCAGTTCGCCAAACGCCGGATCACTGAACACCACGTCGTCGGTGTAACAGGCACTCATCGCCTCGGCATCCAGCTGCTGGAAGGCCTGGTAGAACCGGGTGATCAAGGCGTTGTGGGTATCACTCATGGGCAGACTCCCTGTTGTGCAAAATGGCATCAAACGATGGCCTGCACGATAGTCTGCAAATGCACGCAAGACCACTGGCATTCGTGGGCCGAATGCCAGTAATGCGGCCATTCAGATTTTTTCGCTTTGCACCTGAACGTAAAGGGCTCGCCCGGCACCGAGCCCGGCGACAATCGCACCAAGGCCGATCACACCGAAGATCCAGCCCACGGCGCTCCAGCCACCGGTCCAGTCATGCACGATGCCGACCGCGAAGGGCCCCATGGACGCCAGTGTGTAGCCAAAGCCCTGGGCCATGCTCGACAGGTTGGCCGCGACATGCGAGTCCCGCGAGCGCAGCACGATCAGGGTCAACGCCAGACTGAAGGTACCGCCCTGCCCCAAACCGAGCAGGATGGCCCAGCCCCACAGGCCTTCGATAGGTGCGTAGAGGCAACCGAACAGACCGCCGAGCGTCAGCACCATGACGATCACAATCGCCAGGCGTTGATCCTTGCCACGCGTCGCCAGCCATGGCGCGGCCAGTGAACTGGCCAGCTGAACAATCACTGAGCCGGACAGCACCAGACCGGCCTGGGTCGGCGTCAGACCGCGACCGATCAGGATCGACGGCAACCAGCCAAACACGATGTAGGCCAGCGACGATTGCAGGCCCATGTACAAGGTCACTTGCCAGGCCAACGGGTCACGCAACAAACCGCGAACCCGATAGGCAACGTTATGCGCGCCGTGCTTTTGACCCACCTGCGGCAACCAGAATATCGCTGCGACCAGCGCCGGAATCACCCAAAACCCGAGGCCCAGGGTCCAGCTTTTATCGAAGTGCTCGCTCAACGGCACGGTGGCGCCCGCCGCCATCGCCGCGCCCAGGCACAGCGCCATGGTGTAGACGCCGGTCATGGTGCCGGCGTGTCTGGCGAAGTCGCGCTTGACGATGCCCGGCAGCAAGACGCCGATGACGCCGATGCTGGCACCGGCCAGCACGCTGCCGGCAAACAGGCCGATCTCGCCGAACGAACTGCGCAGGATGATCCCGCCGGCCAGCGTCAGAAGGATGCCCAACACCACCCGTTCAGCGCCGAAGCGTCGCGCCAGAATCGGCGCCAACGGCGCAAACAAACCAAGGCAAAGCACCGGCAACGTCGTCAGCAAACCGGCCTGCGCAGCCGACAATCCAAGGCTTTTCGACACGTCGCTGAGCATCGGCGCCATGCTCGACAGCGCCGGACGCAGGTTCAGCGCGACCAGAATCAGGCCCAGCAACAACAGCCACGGCCGCAGCAGAACGGGCTGGCTTTTCTGAACCTGTTCGTCATCGGCCTCCGCATCGATCAGCAGCTCTTCGAGCTCCGCCGTGCGCTTGGCTTCGGGGATGCGATTATTGCTGCTGGACATGGCGTTCTCGGTTTCAAGGTTCATTGATCAACTGCCTCGTCAGGGCTTTGGCCCGTTCCGGGTCGCGTTGCTCGACGGCATCGAGCAGTTCGATATGCAGATCGAACACCTCCTGGCGCCGGGGAGAGATGTTCAGGGTCTGGCGCAATTGCGCGCCGATGATGCTGGAGAAATAGCGATACAACTCGCTGAGCGTCGGGTTATGCGCGGCGTCCACCAAACGGCGGTGGAACACCAGATCGCAGGCAATGTAGCTGTCGAGATCACCGTGGTAATGGCTGCCGCTGACGCTCAATGCCTCGCGCAGTTCTTTCAGATCCTCATCAGTACGACGCAGCGCAGCGAGGCCGATGGCTTCGACTTCAAGAATGTGCCGAGTCTCACGCGCCTGCTCATGGGAGCAGCGGGACAACGCCTTCAGGGTGTCCAGCGGATCGATCACCGCCCGCAGATAACTGCCGTCGCCCTGACGAATTTCGATCAACCCGGAAAACGCCAGCACGCGCATGGCTTCACGCACGGTGTTGCGGCTGATGCCCAGTTCGGCGGACAACTCGGGTTCGGTGGGTAAACGCTGGCCGATCGCCCACACACCTTCGGTGATGCGCTGACGCAATTGGTCCAACGCCTGATCGACCAGGGAACGTTTAACTAATGGAGAAATTTCTGACATGCGCTTCGCCCTTTCATCCAATCATAGGATGAATTTTCTGACATGTTAGTCAGCTTCGTCCGAGAGGGCAACGGGCCAGGGTTATTCAGGCAACAAAAAGAACTGAATTTCAGATTGTCAAAATAACCCTTTGAGGGTAATTTTCAACTCAAGGTCCCAAGTGTCTTATGGAAAAGAACACACCTCATTACGACTTGGCCATAGTCAAAGCGGAGGTTGTCAGACTAGGAACAAAAGCATTTACCGCTGCCGCGCGGGAAGGTGGCCGGAGACTCGATTTAAGCCTGTCACAGATGTTGCGAATCGTCTGGTCGCTGGAGCACAGGATGCTGCACAAATCGATGACCACTTACGCCGACCATCGAATATGGCAGGACGTTTATCACATGAAAACTCACGGTCTGGAGATTCACATCAAAGCGACTTACCGCCCCGGTGGTGGGCCTCCGATAATCTCCTTCAAGGAGAAAGACACATGAAAGCAAAGCAATGCTTCAGCTGCGGCACCCATGATGGACTGCAACATTTTGACTCGCGCAGCTTCACCATTGACTTCAAGCAGATGAGTCGTGAGATAGACGACATTTCAGGTTATGAATGCCGGGTCTGCGGTGAAATCGAGTTCGACGACGCAAGTGCCGAACGGTACTCCGAGGCTAGCGATAAACTGCTCATTGACTGCCGCCAACTCATGGCCGCCGAGATGAAACGCATCCGCCGCAAACTGCACCTCACGCAAAAAGACGCTGTGAGGCTGCTCTCGGGCGGCGGGCACAACGCCTTCTCCCGTTACGAGCGCGGTGAACTCGCACCGCCTCAGCCGCTGTTTACACTGATGCGCTTGCTTGATCGTCATCCGCACCTGATGGCCGAAGTGCACGCACTCAGTGAAGGGCGCGACTTGAAGCAACTTCTCGCGACCTGTCATCCAGAACAGGAAACAGCCCTGACACGATAACCCCCCAGGCAAAAATAAACCCGGAACTCAGTCCGGGTTTATTTCACTGCCTGGCGTCGATCAATGCAGGATCTGGCTCAGGAACAGCTTGGTGCGCTCATTCTGCGGGTTGTCGAAGAAGTCGTTCGGCGCGGCCTGTTCGACGATTTCGCCCTTGTCCATGAAGATCACACGGTTGGCCACGGTGCGGGCGAAGCCCATTTCGTGGGTGACGCAGAGCATGGTCATGCCGTCTTCGGCCAGGCCGATCATGGTGTCCAGAACCTCTTTCACCATCTCCGGGTCGAGAGCCGACGTCGGTTCGTCGAACAACATGATTTTCGGTTTCATGCACAGCGCACGGGCAATCGCCACACGCTGTTGCTGACCGCCGGACAGTTGCCCCGGGTATTTATGTGCCTGCTCCGGAATGCGTACGCGCTCCAGGTAATGCATGGCGATTTCTTCGGCCTTGCGCTTCGGCATCTTGCGCACCCACATCGGCGCCAGCGTGCAGTTCTGCAGGATGGTCAGGTGCGGGAACAGGTTGAAGTGCTGGAACACCATGCCGACTTCACGGCGGACCGATTCGATCTGCTTGAGGTCGTTGGTCAGCTCCACGCCATCGACCACGATGCGACCCTGCTGGTGTTCTTCCAGACGGTTGAGGCAACGGATGGTCGTGGATTTGCCGGAACCCGATGGGCCGCACAGGACGATTCGCTCGCCCTGCTTGACGTTCAGGTTGATGTCTTTCAACACGTGGAACTGGCCGTACCACTTGTTCACGCCCTGCATCTGAATGATGCCTTCAGGGCTCACAGGCTTTTTGATTGCTTCGCTCATTACAGAACTCCTAACGCTTGTGGCCAGTGTCGAGCTTGCGTTCCAGATGCATGGAATAGCGCGACATACCAAAACAGAAAATCCAGAACACCAGGGCCGCGAACACATAGCCTTCAGTGGCCATGCCCAGCCATTTCGGGTCGGCGGCGGCTTGCTTGACGCTGTTGAGCAGGTCGAACAGGCCGATGATGATCACCAGGCTCGTGTCCTTGAACAGCGCGATGAAGGTGTTGACGATGCCAGGGATTACCAGCTTCAGGGCTTGCGGCAGAATCACCAGGCCCATGCTGCGCCAGTAACCGAGGCCCATCGCTGCAGCCGCTTCGTACTGACCTTTGGGAATCGCTTGCAGACCGCCACGCACCACTTCGGCGACGTAGGCCGACTGGAACAGGATCACGCCGATCAGCGCCCGCAGCAGTTTGTCGAAGTTCATGCCTTCGGGCAGGAACAACGGCAGCATCACCGAGGACATGAACAGCACCGTGATCAACGGCACGCCGCGCCAGAATTCGATGAAGGTCACGCAGACCACTCGAATCGCCGGCATGTTCGAACGACGGCCCAGGGCCAGGACGATACCCAGCGGCAGAGCACCGGCAATACCGACGGTGGCGATCACCAGGGTCAGCATCAGGCCGCCCCATTGGCTCGTCGCTACGGCACTCAGGCCGAATACGCCGCCGTGCAGCAGGCACCAGGCAATAATCGGGTACAACACCAGGAAGCTCAGCCCGTACACCGCTTTACGCGGGAAGCGCGAGATGAACAAGGGTGCCACGCCGATCACCGCCAGCCACACGGTCAGGTCCACGCGCCAGCGCAGGTCCAACGGGTAGTAGCCGTACATGAACTGGCCGAAACGCTGCTGGATGAACACCCAGCAGGCGCCTTCCTTGGTGCAGTCGGCGCGGGTGGTGCCGACCCAGTTGGCATCAATGACCGCCCACTCCAGGATCGGCGGAACGATCAGGTAAATCAGGTAGAACGCGAACAGGGTCAGCGCGGTGTTCAGCCAACTGGAGAACATGTTCGCGCGCATCCACGCCATCGGCCCGAACACTTTGCTCGGTGGGGGCATGTCAGGTTTGAAAGTATGAGTACTCATGCGCTATTCCTTACCGCTCGATCAGCGCAATGCGCTTGTTGTACCAGTTCATCAGCAGGGAAATGCTGATACTGATCGCCAGGTACACGCTCATGGTGATCGCAATCACCTCGATCGCCTGCCCGGTCTGGTTCAGCACCGTACCGGCAAACAACGAGACCATTTCCGGATAACCGATACCGGCCGCCAGCGAAGAGTTCTTCGCCAGGTTCAGGTATTGGCTGGTCAGCGGTGGAATGATCACGCGCAGGGCTTGCGGGATGATGACCTTGCGCAGGGTCGGACCGTTGCGCAGGCCCAGCGAGTGGGCCGCTTCGGTCTGGCCATGGCTGACCGACTTGATGCCCGAACGCACGATCTCGGCGATGAACGCCGCGGTGTACACCGTCAGGGCCAGGGTCAGCGCCAGCAGTTCCGGGATGAGAACCCAGCCACCGACGAAGTTGAAGCCTTGCAGCTTCGGCATTTCCCAGTGCACCGGCGCGCCGAAGATCAACGCGCAGAGTGCCGGGATCACCAGGAACAGCGCCAGGCCAACCCAGAACTTGTGGAATGGCACACCGGTCGCTTCGAAGCGTTTGTTGGCCCAGCGGCTCATCAGCACGATGGCGACGATGGCCACGACGACGCTGACCACGAACGGCCAGAAACCGTCCGCCACCAGTGCGGCCGGCATGTTCAGGCCGCGACTGCTGACGAAGAAGGTGTCGCCGAAGTTATGGCTGTTGCGTGGCCCCGGCATGGTCAGGAACACCGCGAAGTACCAGAACAGGATTTGCAGCAGCGGCGGAATGTTACGGAAGACTTCCACATAGACAGTCGCCAGCTTGGCGATGATCCAGTTCTTCGACAGCCGTGACACGCCGACGATGAACCCGAGGATCGTCGCCAGGATCACGCCGATGAAGGTCACCAGCAATGTGTTGAGCAGGCCGATGACAAACACCCGGGCATAGCTGTCCGATTCGGTGTAGTCGATCAGGTGTTGAGCGATACCGAAACCGGCACTGCGCTCAAGAAAGCTGAAACCGGAGGTAATGCCCCGGTGTTGAAGGTTGGTCTGTGTGTTGTCGAACAGGTACCAGCCCATCGAGACCACCGCCACAATGGTGATGATCTGAAATAGCCACGCACGCACTTTGGGATCGCTGAGGCTGAGCCTCTGCTTTGGTGCGCCGATTGAATTTTGCATGAAGTGCCCCGGATGTAATGGAACAGAACATCACCCGGCGGTTGGCCCACCGGGTGATAGAACCATCAGCGCACTGGTGGTGCGTATTGAATGCCGCCGTTGTTCCACAGAGCGTTCAGCCCGCGGTCGATGGCCAGTGGAGTGCTCTTGCCGAGGTTTTTCTCGAACACTTCACCGTAGTTGCCCACTTGCTTGACGATCTGCACGACCCAGTCTTTCTTCACTTTCAGGTCTTTGCCGTATTCACCGTCAGCGCCCAGAAGACGAGCGACGTCCGGGTTCTTGGTGGATTTGGCTTCAGCTTCAACGTTTTTCTGGGTGATACCCATTTCTTCAGCGTTGACCATGGCGAACAGGGTCCACTTCACGATGCTGAACCACTCTTCGTCGCCTTTACGCACGACCGGGCCCAGAGGCTCCTTGGAGATGGTTTCCGGCAGAACGACGTAGTCGGTCGGCGTCGCCAGCTTGCTGCGTTGTGCGTAGAGCTGGGATTTGTCGGAGGTCAGCACGTCGCAACGACCGGATTCCAGCGACTTGGCGCTTTCATCGGAGGTGTCGAAAGTGATCGGGGTGTATTTCAGACCGTTACCGCGGAAGTAGTCCGAAACGTTCAGCTCGGTGGTGGTACCGGCTTGAATGCAGATGGTGGCGCCGTCGAGCTCTTTAGCGCTTTTCACGCCCAGCTTGTTGTTCACTAGGAAGCCGATGCCGTCGTAGTAAGTCACGCCGGCAAACACCAGGCCCATGCCCGAATCGCGGGAGCTGGTCCAGGTGGTGTTACGCGACAGCACGTCGATTTCGCCGGACTGCAGCGCGGTGAAGCGCTCCTTGGCGTTCAACTGGCTGAACTTCACCTTGGTTGCGTCGCCGAATACGGCAGCGGCCACAGCGCGGCAGACGTCAGCGTCGATACCGATGATCTTGCCAGTGGAGTCTGGAACCGAAAAACCAGGCAGGCCATCGCTGACGCCGCACTGTACGAAACCTTTCTTCTGCACTGCATCCAGGGTTGCACCCGCCTGAGCGAACCCACTGACACCGAGTACTGCGGCTGCAGTCACGATGGCCAGGGTGGATTTCAACATCTTCATTCAAACCTCCAGTTTTGCTCTTGTTGTGTCGGAGCTTGAGTCCTGTCGCACCCTTATGAGGCGTAGTCGACCCGTGTTGGCTTTTTTTGGGGTCAACCGACGTAGGACCTGCGCTATGAGTCTAGTAGGAGAAAATCCAAATCATGGACCACTCACTTCTCACCAATCGGCCGAACGGGCTGTAGCCCTTTCACGTTCGCGAAGCCCGTAGCGGCCACTGGCGAACATCCATCACCGGATTTTTTTGCTATCCCACCACGAACAATGGCCTGATAGTGTTACCGACAGGCGTGGGATTTTCGTACAGGCTTTCCTATAGCAAAGCCCGTACCAGACCGCTCGCCAATGCACTTAAGGGACAGGTCAATAGCAAAACTTGTAGCCTTGCGACATCTTCGTAACTGATCAACCTGACGCGCACTCGCATCACGCACTCAATGAGAGCGCACGCACAAAATTGGAGCAGCCATGACCGAACCCTTGATTCTTCAACCCGTCAAGCCCGCAGACGCCTGCGTTATCTGGCTGCACGGCCTGGGCGCCGACCGTTACGACTTCCTGCCGGTGGCCGAAGCGCTGCAGGAAACCCTGCTGAGCACCCGCTTCGTGTTGCCTCAGGCACCGACCCGCGCCGTGACCATTAATGGTGGTTACGAGATGCCGAGCTGGTACGACATTCTGGCCATGAGCCCGGCGCGGGCGATCAGCCGCGAACAGCTCGAGGCGTCGGCGGACAGAGTCATTGAATTGATCGAAGAGCAGCGCGCCGGCGGAATAGACGCCTCGCGGATTTTCCTGGCCGGTTTTTCCCAGGGTGGCGCCGTGGTGTTACACACCGCGTTTCTGAAATGGCAGGGGCCGTTGGGTGGCGTACTTGCCCTCTCTACTTATGCACCGACCTTCAGCGATGGACTGGAGCTTTCCGCCAGCCAGCAACGCATTCCGGTGCTGTCGCTGCACGGCCAGTACGATGACGTGGTGCAAAACGCCATGGGTCGCACCGCCTACGAGTATTTAAAGACCCATGGTGTCACCGTGACATGGCAGGAATACCCAATGGGTCACGAAGTGTTACCCGAGGAAATTCGCGACATCGGCGTCTGGCTCGCTGAACGCCTGCGTTAACGGTTCAGGCGAAAAACAGCCCATTGATCCCTCCCACTACGCCGCGCCCGTTTCTTGCATTACACTGGCCGGCACTTAACCTATTGATGAGATGACCGTGCTCAAAGCACTCAAGAAAATGTTCGGTAAAAGCGAGACTGAGCAGCTCGCGCCAGTCTCCAGCGCTCCGTCTCACACCCCCAGCCACCGCACCGACGGTAATCAGCCTGGCCGGACCGCCCCCGTAGCGGCACCGCAACACGCGCCGAAGCCCGCACCGGCCACCCCAGCTGTCGAAGCCATTGTCGCTGAGGCGCCGACCAGCGAAGCGGCGAAACCTGCCAAACCGCGCCGCGAGCCCAAGCCGAAAGCGCCGGTCACCCCCTGGAAACTCGAAGATTTCGCCGTTGAACCCCAGGAAGGCAAAACCCGTTTCCACGATTTCAAACTCGCTCCGGAACTGATGCACGCCATCCAGGACCTGGGTTTCCCGTACTGCACGCCGATCCAGGCGCAGGTGCTGGGTTTCACCCTCGCGGGCAAAGACGCCATCGGGCGCGCCCAGACCGGCACCGGTAAAACCGCCGCGTTCCTGATTTCGATCATCACCCAGTTGCTGCAAACCCCGCCGCCGAAAGAGCGCTACATGGGCGAGCCGCGGGCGCTGATCATCGCGCCGACCCGTGAACTGGTGGTGCAGATCGCCAAGGACGCCGCCGACCTGACCAAGTACACCGGCCTCAACGTCATGACGTTTGTCGGCGGGATGGATTTCGACAAGCAGCTCAAGCACCTCGAGGCGCGTCATTGCGACATTCTTGTCGCCACCCCGGGCCGCCTGCTCGACTTCAACCAGCGCGGCGACGTGCACCTGGACATGGTCGAAGTCATGGTCCTGGACGAAGCTGACCGGATGCTCGACATGGGCTTCATCCCGCAAGTGCGCCAGATCATTCGCCAGACTCCGCCGAAGAACGAACGTCAGACGCTGCTGTTCTCCGCGACCTTCACCGAAGACGTGATGAACCTCGCCAAGCAATGGACCACCGACCCGTCGATCGTCGAGATCGAGTCGCAGAACGTGGCCAGCGAAAACGTCGAGCAGCACATCTACGCGGTTGCCGGTGCCGACAAATACAAACTGCTCTACAACCTGGTCAACGACAACGGTTGGGAGCGGGTCATGGTCTTTGCCAACCGCAAGGATGAAGTGCGGCGCATCGAAGAACGCCTGGTACGCGATGGCGTCAATGCCGCGCAATTGTCCGGCGACGTGCCGCAGCACAAGCGCATAAAGACGCTTGAAGGCTTCCGCGAAGGCAAGATCCGCGTGCTGGTGGCCACCGACGTGGCCGGTCGCGGCATTCACATCGACGGCATCAGCCACGTTATCAACTTCACCCTGCCGGAAGTCCCGGACGACTACGTGCACCGCATCGGCCGGACCGGTCGTGCTGGCGCCGATGGTGTGTCCATCAGTTTTGCCGGGGAAGACGACTCCTACCAGCTACCGTCCATCGAGGCGCTGCTGGGTCGCAAGATCAGCTGTGAAACGCCACCGACGCACCTGTTGCGGGCGATTGAGCGCAAGCGTCCGTAACGCTGGCCTTAATGAAAGAGGCGCAGCCGGCAACGGACTGCGCTTTTTTTTCGTCCCGGATATTGCTCGCGATAACTAAAAGTCCATAATAGACAAATTAGTTTACTTCCAGCTCCCGGAGCCGACCATGTCCAGCACGCCTTATGTGATCACCCAACCCCAGGCCCGTGAATTGTTGGCACAGGTCGATGTGCCGCAGATCCTGCGCAAGATGTTCCGCGACCTGGCCGTCGGGCAAGCGGTGCAACCGGCGCAGCAATTGGTGGAATTCCCCAAGGGTGCCGGCGACTTCATCAACTACCTGGGCGTGCTGGCTGAAGACGGGGTTTACGGGGTGAAGACGTCGCCCTACATCGTGCGCGAACAAGGTCCGCTGGTGACCGCATGGACCTTGCTAATGTCGATGCAGACCGGCGAGCCGCTGCTGCTCTGCGATGCCGGTGAACTGACCACTGCGCGAACCGCCGCGACCACCGCTGTCGCTGTCGACGCACTCGCACCGTTGAATGTGCAGCGTCTGGCGATCATCGGCAGCGGCAAGGTCGCCCTGGCGCACCTGCATTACGTCAAGGGTTTGCGCGACTGGCAAAGCATCCACCTGTTCTCGCCGAACCTGAGCGAGCTCAGCCCTGAAGCCCTGGCCGAGATCAAAAGCCTCGATCCACGGCTGACCCTCGTCGACACTCGCGAAGCGGCCGTCCAGGACGCCGATGTGATCATGCTGTGCACCTCGTCCGCCGGCCCGGTGATTGACCCGTCCAGCCTGAGCAAACCGGCGCTGATCACCTCCATCAGCACCAATGCACCGCGCGCCCACGAAGTGCCGCCGCAGAGCCTCAATGACATGCAGGTGTTCTGCGACTATCGCCTGACCACTCCGGGCTCGGCGGGCGAAATGCTGATTGCCGGCGAGCAACATGGCTGGGACAAGAACGCGATTGTCGGTGACCTGCCCGATCTGCTCAGCGAAAAAGTCCAGCGCCCGGGCTACGACCGCCACGTGTTCTTCCGCTCGATCGGCCTGGGCCTGGAAGACATCGCACTGGCCAATGCCATTTACCGCCTACACCCCTAAACACCACGACCCCCTGTGGGAGCGGGCTTGCCCGCGATGGCGTCGTATCAGCCAGCATCATTGCTGAATGCCAGAACGCCATCGCGAGCAAACTCGCTCCCACAGGGATCTCTACATTTTTGGCATTTACGCTCGACAGGAGACGTTCATGAGCCAGGCAGATTTCATCATCATCGGCGGCGGGATTGCCGGCGCTTCCACCGGTTTCTGGCTGTCGCAGCATGCCCGGGTGATTGTGCTCGAACGCGAATCCCATCCGGCCTATCACTCCACCGGACGTTCCGCCGCGCTGTTCACCGCGGCTTATGGCACACCGCAAGTCCGGGCACTGACCCAGGCCAGCCGCGATTTCTTCGACGCCCCACCCGCCGGGTTTTGCGAACACCCGCTGCTGACTCCACGCGGCGAGATGACCGTGGATTTCACCGGCGACCCGACCGAGCTGAACAATCAATACCTCAGCGCCAAAGCCACGGTGCCGGAGATGCAACTGCTCAGCGCCGACGAAGCCTGCGCGCGCCTGCCGATCCTGCGCCGGGAAAAAGTCCACGGCGCGATCTACGACCCGACCGCCAGCGACATCGACACCGATGCTTTGCACCAGGGTTACCTGCGCGGCATCCGTCGCAATAAAGGTGAAGTGCACACCGACAGCGAAGTCCTGAGCCTGACCCGCGATGCCGAGGGTGTGTGGCAGGTGCAAACCAACAGTCAAACCTTCAGCGCCCCGGTCATCATCAACGCCGCCGGTGCCTGGGCCGACAAGATCGGCGAACTGGCCGGCGCACGACCGCTGGGTCTGCAACCGAAGCGCCGTGCGGCGTTCATCTTCGCCGGGCCGGAAGGCGTGGACATCCACCATTGGCCGATGCTGGTCAGCCTCGACGAGTCGTTCTACATGAAGCCCGACGCCGGCATGTTCCTCGGCTCACCGGCCAACGCCGACCCGGTCGAACCCCACGACGTGCAGCCTGAAGAACTGGACATCGCGATGGGCATCTACCAGATCGAAGAAGCCACGACCCTGACCATCCGCCGTCCGACCCGCACCTGGGCCGGCCTGCGCAGCTTCGTGGCCGACGGCGATTTGCTGTCCGGTTTCGATCTGCAGGTGCCGGGCTTGTTCTGGGTCGCGGCGCAAGGCGGTTATGGCATCCAGACCTCGCCTGCCATGGGTCAGGCCAGCGCCGCACTGGTGCGCGGCGAACCCTTGCCCGAGCAACTCTCGCGTTTCGGCCTCGATGCCGCAATGCTCTCCCCCGCTCGCCTGGGCTGATCCGCGTCCTCAGGTGACGTGTCGACACGATTGCGGCAAACTTCCAGCGCCCTTTTTGCAGGGCGCTGACGCTGCCTGGAGCTCCACTGTATGAACGCACCTGTAAAAGACCCGGCCCTGGACAACTTCCGCGCGATCGCCGACGCCATCGCCACGTTGTTCTTTCCCCACGCCGAGGTGGTGCTGCACGATTTGCGCACACAGAAAGTCGATTACATCGCCAATAACCTGTCGAAACGGGAAGTCGGTGACGATTCCGCGCTGGAAGACATGCTCAGCGATGACATCAGCGAACGAAACATCGGCCCGTACGAAAAGCTCAATTGGGATGGTCAGAAGATTCGCAGCCTGAGCAGCGTCTTGCGCGACAGCAACGGTCATCCGCTGGCCGTTCTGTGCATCAATCTGAATATTTCGCTGTTCGAAAACGCCAAGGCCGCGCTGGATCTGTTCCTGTCGCCGAGCAAACTGATCCCGCAACCGGATTCACTGTTTCGTGATGACTGGCAGGAGAGGATCAACACCTTCCTCCACGGCTGGCTGCGCGAACGTCAGCTGAGCCTGAACCTGCTGACCCGCGACCATAAACGCGAACTGGTGCTGGCCCTGCACGCCGAAGGCGCGTTCAAGGGCAAAAGCGCTTCCAACTATGTGGCGAACGTGCTGAACATGGGACGGGCGACGGTGTACAAACACCTGAAGGAATTGAAGGGCTGATACGCCAACACGCTACCGGATAACCGGCGAAACACGGGAGCAGGCTTGCCGGCGAAACACGCACCTGTAGGAGCACGGCTTGCCGGCGAAGGCGTCCTCAAGATCGCCTTCGCCGGCAAGCCGTGCACCTACAGAAAAGCGGCGGTTATTCCAGCGCCGAAGCCGGGCCGAAGAACTCGTAACGGCTTTGCTTCTCCGGCACACCCAAGGCTTTCAGGTGACGCTTCACCGCCGCCATGAAGCCTTTAGGCCCCAGGAAGTACGCATCCAGATCGCGCTGCTGCGGCAACCATTCGCCCAGTTGTTCCTGACTCAACAACCCGACCTTGTCCGCTGCCGGACTGACTCCATCGTCCTCAGCGTAGCAATAGAAGCGCTTGAGTTGCGGGTGACGCTCGGCCAATCCATCAATCCAGTCGCGGAAGGCGTGGACGCTGCCGTTGCGTGCGCAGTGGATAAAATGCACCGGCCGCTGGGTTTCCAGCGCCGCTTCGAGCATGGCCAGGGTCGGGGTGATGCCGACGCCGCCACTGATCAGCACCAACGGTTTGTCGCTGTCGGTCAGGGTGAATTCGCCCGATGGCGGGAACAGCTGAATGCTGGAGCCGACGTGAAGTTGATCGTGCAGATGGTTCGAGGCACGCCCACCGTTTTCACGCTTGACGCTGATGCGGTACTGGCCTTTGTTCGCCAGGGCTGACAGCGAATAGTTACGACGAATCTCTTCGCCATCGAGGATCAGTTTCATGCCGATGTACTGGCCGGGTTCAGCCGCGAGGATCGGGCCTTTGTCCGCCGGTTCGAAGTAGAACGAGGTGATTTCCGCGCTTTCCTCGACCTTGGCCGCGACGATGAATGCCCGCGCACCGCGCCAGCCGCCCGGTGCCTGTTCTTTCTGGTCGTAGATGCTGGTTTCGGCGCCGATCAGGATTTCGGCCAGTTGACCATAGGCTGCGCCCCAGGCACTCATCACTTCCGGCGTGGCAATCTCGTCGCCCAGCACTTCGGAAATCGCCCGCAGCAGGCAGGTGCCGACAATCGGGTAGTGTTCCGGAAGAATTTGCAGGGCCACGTGCTTGTTGATGATCTTGGCCACCAGATCGCCCAACTGATCGAGCTGATCGATGTGGCGCGCATACATCAACACGCCGTTGGCCAGGGCGCGGGGTTGATCACCGCTGGCCTGGTGCGCCTGGTTGAACAGTGGGCGGACTTCCGGGTATTCGGAGAGCATCATGCGGTAGAAATGCGTGATCAATGCTTCGCCGCCGCTTTCCAGCAACGGCACGGTGGATTTGACGATTGCACGGTCTTGAACGCTGAGCATAAGGTGACTCCTGAGCTACTTGGGTTTCTAATTGATTACCCTATGCTTATCAGTTTCCGTGCCAGCTATTTAGTTGTTATAAATCAATAAGTTAAAAACATTCTAGTCATAACGACACAGCCTGACTTATAGTCATCTCGACTACATGGAGTCACTATGACTGCAAAATCCCTGCTCACCACCTTGCTTCCCCTGGTCTCGGACCTGTCCCGCGAACTCCCCGAAGGCGAGCGCTATCGGCGCCTGCTCGAAGCCATGCGCGCCCTGCTCCCCTGCGACGCCGCCGCCCTGTTGCGCCTCGATGGAGATTGGCTGGTGCCTTTGGCCGTTGACGGCTTGAGCACCGACACCCTCGGTCGGCGCTTCAAAATCAGCGAACACCCGCGCTTCGAAGCGCTGCTCAGCAGCCCCGGCCCGACCCGTTTTGCCGCCGACAGCGACCTGCCCGACCCTTATGACGGGTTGGTCGACGGCCTCCACGAGCATCTGGAAGTCCACGACTGCATGGGGTGCCCGCTGTTTATCGACGAGCGTCCGTGGGGGTTGCTGACCCTCGACGCGCTCGACCCGGAACGTTTCGAACCGATCGAACTGGACGCCCTGCAAGCCTTCGCCAGCCTCGCCGCCGCCACAGTCAATGCCGCCGAGCGCATCGAACGGCTGGCCAATCGTGTCGAAGACGAACATCAGCGCGCCGAGGTCTACCGTCAGGCCAGCGGTCAGCAGAACCGCGAAATGATCGGCCAGAGCAAGGCCCATAAACGGCTGGTGGAAGAAATCAGCCTGGTGGGCGGCAGCGACCTGACCGTGTTGATCACCGGGGAAACCGGGGTCGGCAAGGAGCTGGTGGCCCAGGCGATTCACGCCGCCTCGCCCCGGGCCGACAAACCGATCATCAGCCTCAACTGCGCCGCGCTGCCGGACACGCTGGTGGAAAGCGAACTGTTCGGCCACGTGCGCGGCGCGTTTACCGGGGCGACCAGCGATCGCCGTGGCAAGTTCGAACTGGCCAATGGCGGCACGCTGTTTCTTGATGAAGTCGGCGAGCTGTCGCTGACCGTGCAGGCCAAGTTGCTGCGCGTGCTGCAAAGCGGTCAGTTGCAGCGGCTGGGGTCGGACAAGGAACATCAGGTCGACGTGCGACTCATCGCCGCGACCAATCGCGACCTCGCCGAAGAAGTGCGCAGCGGCCGTTACCGTGCTGATTTCTATCACCGTTTAAGCGTTTACCCACTGCTGGTGCCGGCCCTGCGGGATCGCGGGCGGGATGTGCTGCTGCTCAGCGGATTCTTCCTGGAGCAGAACCGCTCGCGCATGGGCCTCAACAGCCTGCGCCTGAACAGCGATGCCCAGGCTGCGTTGCTCGCGTATGACTGGCCGGGTAATGTGCGAGAGCTGGAGCACTTGATTGGTCGCAGCGCGTTGAAAGCCTTGGGCCACTGTAAGGAACGGCCGAAGATCCTCAGCCTGAGTGCGGCGGATCTGGAGTTGCCCAGCGGCAATGTGGAGGTAACGTCCGAGCCGCCGGCTGCGACTCCGGTGGCGTTGGTGTCCGGGGATTTGCGTGAAGCGACTGAAAGTTACCAACGGCAATTGATCAGCGCATGCCTGGAACGGCACCACAATAACTGGGCGAGCGCGGCGCGTGAGCTGGGCCTGGATCGGGCGAATCTTGGGCGGATGGCCAAGCGATTGGGTATGAAGTGACGGCCCCTTCGCGAGCAAGCCCGCTCCCACATTGGATCTTCAGCGAACACCCAATGTGTGTACGACAGAAATCCAGTGTGGGAGCGGGCTTGCTCGCGAAAGCGTCCTACCATTCAACCGAATTTCTAAAGCCTGCCCCCAACAAGTCGATAACCCGGCATCGATAGCTTTTGGCGACTTTCCATTCGCCCATCACCTTTTTCCACAGAAGGTTTTTATGTCCTCCACCAAAGCCCGCGCAGACTCACTTTCGCTTCTGCTGTTTACCTTGCGCAGCGGCAAGCTGATGGCGATCAACCTGCTCAAAGTCAGTGAAATCATCCCCTGCCCGCCGCTGACCAAGCTGCCGGAGTCGCACCCCCACGTCAAAGGCATCGCCACCCTGCGCGGTGCGTCGTTGTCGGTGATCGACCTCAGCCGCGCCATTGGCGAGCGGCCGCTGGAAGACCCGAACGGCGGCTGCCTGATCGTCACGGACGTCAGCCGCTCCAAGCAGGGCCTGCACGTTCAGGCCGTGAGCAAGATCGTCCATTGCCTGACCACCGACATCCGTCCGCCGCCCTTCGGCTCTGGCGGCGTGCGGTCGTACATCACCGGTGTCACCTCGGTCGATGGCACGCTGGTGCAGGTGCTGGACATCGAAAAAGTCATCCACGGCATCGCCCCGGCGCAGATCGAAATGGCGCCGACCGAACTGAGCATGGAAGACGCCGAAGTGCTGGGCAATGCGCGCATCCTGGTGGTCGACGACAGCCAGGTCGCCTTGCAGCAGTCGGTGCACACCCTGCGCAACCTCGGCCTGCAATGCCACACCGCGCGCAGCGCCAAGGAAGCTATCGACTGCCTGCTGGACCTGCAAGGTACAGCCCAGCAAATCAACCTGATCGTCTCGGACATCGAAATGTCGGAGATGGACGGCTACGCCTTCACCCGCACGCTGCGTGAAACTCCGGATTTCTCGCACCTGTATGTGCTGCTGCACACCTCGCTGGACAGTGCGATGAACAGCGAAAAGGCACGTCTTGCCGGCGCCAACGCGGTGTTGACCAAGTTCTCCTCGCCGGAGCTGACCAAGTGCCTGATCGAGGCGGCCAAGGCGGTCGCCGAACAAGGTCATTGAGTGTGGCCGAGGCCTTTTGTTTTTTGATGCGACGCAACCTGGCTGAGGTTGCGCCAGCCATCACCTGGCCTCAGGGCATTGTCCTCAGCGAATATCGCCCCGAACTGGCAGAAGCGGTTCATCGGTTGATGGCGCTGGGTTACCTGGAAGGTGGCGGCCGCGTGCCGGCGCTGGAAACCTGGCAACAGCGGTTCGAGACCGATCCCGAGTACGATCCTTCCCTGTGCTTCATCGCGCTGGATGCCGACGGTATCGTTGGCGTGTGCCAGTGCTGGACCAGCGCCTACATCAAGAGTCTGGTGGTACACCCGCGCGCTCAGGGTCAGGGATTGGGTCGGGCATTGCTGTTGAATGCATTCAACGTGTTTCAGCAACGTCGCGAAGGGTTTGTGGATTTGAAGGTGCTGGAAGACAACGTTCGGGCGCAGCGGTTGTATGAAAGTGCCGGGATGTATGTGGTCCGCAGGGAGCCGGTTCCGGCCTGACACACCGCCATCGCGGGCAAGCCCGCTCCCACAGGGTTTGTGTCGTATCATTTTTCGCGAACGACACAAAACCTGTAGGAGCGAGGCTTGCCCGCGAAGAGGCCGACACATTCAACCCAATACCATCAGGCATACTCGGCCCACACATGCCCAAGGATGCCTGACCAATGAAAGCCACCACCCTCACCTTCCTCTGCCTCACCGCCCTCGCCTCCCAAGCCCAAGCCTCCACCCCTGAAGCCTGGGCCGCCTTCGACAAAGCCATGCTCGCCAGCTGCATCAAGGCCAGCGGTCTGGCAGACGCCTTCCCCGTCGGCAAAGCCGCACAGTTCGATGACCGTGTCGACTACACCGCCGTGCTCCTGCAAGGCCGCTACCCGCAAAAACACATGAAAGGCCAGCAAGGCACCGAGCTGTGCCTCTACAACAAGAAAAGCAAAACCGCCTACGTGACCGAATGGGACTCCATCCGCCTACCTGCAAAATCCAAGTGAATGGCGCATAACTTGCTTCGAGGCAGACCTTCGCGGTGACATTCTGTCGCCGTTTCGGGCCCTCATAGGCGACTGACCCTTCGATGAATACGACGTTTTCCTGCGTAGGTTGTGGCAAATGCTGCAATGACCATCACGTGCCCCTGACCCTGACAGAAGCCCGGATGTGGGCGGCCGACGGCGGTCAGGTGATCGTGCTGGTGGAAGGTTTCCTGGGCAATGGCCTGGGTCTGCCGGTGCGGCAACGCGAACATGCCGAACGCCGTTCGGTGGTGGTTCAAAGCGGCGCCACCGAAGCGTACGTGGCAATCACGTTTGCGGCCTACAACGTCGGTCCCTGCCGGAATCTTGACGAAGATAACCTCTGCCGCATCTACGAACGCCGGCCGCTGGTGTGCCGTATCTATCCGATGGAAATCAATCCGCACATTCCCCTCAACACTTCGATCAAGGAATGCCCACCCGAATCGTGGGAGCAAGGACCGGATCTGATCGTCGGCGGTGAACTGGTCGATCAGGAACTTGCAGGACTTATCCAGCGCTCCCGTCAGGCGGATCGCGATGACATCCGCACCAAGGATGCGATTTGCGCATTACTGGGCATTCGGACTACAGCGCTCAAGGGCGATGGATTCACCGCGTACCTGCCGGACATGAGCGCATTTGCCACGGTTATCGATCAGGTGGCGCAACAGCCGTCGACGGGGTCGGGCAGTGACTGGCAGTTCCACGTGTCCGGCGACGACATCGCCGGGCAAGTCCTGGCCGCCGGCGCGCAAGTGACCACCGAGACACCCGTCAACTACGCATTCATTTCGTTGCGCGCGGCTTAACGGCGTTCTCGCCAAAACTCCTGCGCCAACTGCCGCAAATCCCCCGCCAGTTCCGCCACGTCTTCGGAGTTGGCCTGGCTTTGCCGGCCTTCGCTCACCGTGACTTCGCAGGCAGCGCGAATGCTGCTGATGTTGCGGTTGATGTCTTCGCTGACGGTGCTCTGCTCTTCCACCGCCGAGGCGATTTGCAGGCTCATTTGCGTGATTTGATTGACCCGCCGACTGATCGCGTCCAGCGCATCGGCGGCGCGCCGGGCCTGGTCGACGCTGCTTTCCACCTGCTCACTGCTTTGCTGCATCACCACCACCGCATCCCGCGTGCCGTTCTGAAGGGTGCTGATCATGCGCTGAATCTCGTTGGTCGATTGCTGGGTGCGCTGCGCCAGTCCTCGCACTTCGTCGGCCACCACCGCAAAACCGCGCCCGGCATCCCCGGCGCGTGCGGCCTCGATGGCCGCGTTGAGGGCCAGCAGATTGGTTTGCTCGGCGATGCTGCGGATCACTTCCAGTACTCCGGTGATCTCGCTGCTGTGCCCTTCCAGCTGATGAATCACCTCGGTGGCGTGCGCCAGTTCCTCGGCCAGACGCAAGACTGCGTGGCGACTCTCGCTCACCAGCTGATGACCTTCGCGGGTTTCCCTGCCGGCCAGATCAGCCGCCTGCGAGGCTTGCTGCGCATGGCTGGCCACCTGAGCGACGCTGGCGGACATCTGATGAATCGCCGCCGCCACCTGATCGGTTTCAGCCTGCTGGGACAGCGTGCTGCTGTGGCTGCTTTGCAAGTGTTCGACCAGTTCCGCCGCGTGCCCGGCCAGGCGCTGCGAGGCATCGCCGATGCGCCCCACCACCGCGCCGATCCGCGCTTCGAGCATCTGAAAAGCAAACTCGATCTGACCGAACTGATCCCGGCGGCCGGTGTAAATGCCCTGGCTCAGCGGATTATCGGCAATCTGCCGGGCGCGTTCGGTCAATGCCGTCAGCGGACGCAACATCAGCCCGGTTCCGACGGCCGCCAAACCGCTGCCGATGACAAACGCCAACATCCCGAACACGGCCGATGACGGGTTGAGCCACGCCTCGATGCCCACCACACAGGCCAGCGTCACACTGAACAGCGCCGTCACTTTGAGACCCGGTGCGAGCACAGGCAGGCGTTGCAACAGCGGCACCCGACTGTCGCGAAGATTTGCGTAGGCTTTTTCCGCGGCTTCGATCTGTCGCGCCGAGGGCCGGGTCCGGACCGACTGATATTCCACCGCCTGACCGTTCTGCGTCACCGGTGTGGCGTACGCGCTCACCCAATAGTGATCGCCATTCTTGCAGCGATTCTTCACCAGCCCCATCCATGAACGGCCACTTTTGAGGGTCTGCCACATATGCGCGAAAGCCGCTGCCGGCATGTCCGGGTGACGCAGCAGGTTGTGCTTCGAGCCCAGCAATTCCTCACGGCTGTAGCCGCTGATCTTGATGAAGTCGGCGTTGGCGTAGGTGATCGCGCTGGTCAGATCAGTGGTCGAGAGGATGTTTGCATCAGCCGCAACGTCGACATTACGGCCGGTCACCGGGAGGTTGATCTTCATGGAAAGCGCGCTCGTTGTAGGGAAAGAGTCGGCAGGGCAGCTGACTCTAAGCGCACTGATTCCACAAACGTTGATCTGGCTCAGGATATGAGCACTTAGCCATCACCGCGATTGAAAACCGCGGCGGATGGCCAATGGCGGGGGGTGGAAACTCAGCGCTTGCCCATCGAACGACGAGTGCCGGGAGGCGCTGCGCCGGGGGTCTTGGTGTGGCCGTTCTTGGCGCCGTTCTTGTACCACGGCTGGCTGGCGTTTTTTGCGGCGGCCAGTTCACCCGGTTTGAACGGGAACTTGAACGCCGGGATCGCGGCTTTGGTTTCGCTGTCTGCGCTGGAGTCGACGCTGTCTGGCAGGTCTGCCTGGTCGTCGCTCAAGGCGTCGGCAACCGGCGGTTGTGTCGGGGAAGTCATGAAAGCTCCGGGTGATGCAATAGAGTCGGGCCCGGTCAGCGAGCCGCGAAAGGCGGCAGTATACCTGTGTCGGGGGCGGCAGGCTTCACGCGGTGAGTGAGTCTGTCGGGTTTTGTAGTGGCAAGTATGCCGCCATCGCCAGCAAGCCGGCTCCTACACAGGATTGGCGTTCAGCACGACCTATTGTAGGAGCCGGCTTGCTGGCGATGAGGCCAGAACAGACAAAACCAACTCCAAACTGACAGCGCCGTCAGTTAGCAGTCACCTTCCTGACCGGCGAACAGGTTTATAAAGGGAGGTATAACCCTGACCAGACTCCGTCCACCCAGCCCCGGCGCCCCACTCGCATGCGAATTCAGAAAAAACCCGCCTTGATCGCCGCCCTTCTGATTGTCCTGGCAGCGCTGGGCGTGTGGTACGCCACCAAACCCGTGACGGCCAAACTGGCCGCGCCCACGGCGATTCCGGTTCGGGTGGTGAACGTCGCCGAAAAAGATGTCCCGCGCTACGTCAGCGGCATCGGCTCGGTGCTGTCGCTGCACAGCGTGGTGGTGCGCCCGCAGATCGACGGCATCCTCACCAAAATACTGGTCAAGGAAGGTCAACTGGTCAGCAAAGGTGACTTGCTTGCCACCATCGATGACCGCTCGATCCGCGCCAGTCTCGACCAGGCCCGCGCACAACTGGGCGAAAGCCAGGCGCAGCTGCAAGTGGCGCTGGTCAATCTCAAGCGCTACAAACTGCTGAGCGTCGACGACGGCGTCTCCAAGCAGACCTATGACCAGCAACAAGCGCTGGTCAACCAGCTCAAGGCCACCGCCCAGGGCAATCAGGCGTCGATTGATGCCGCTCAAGTGCAGCTTTCCTACACACAGATTCGCTCCCCGGTCAGCGGGCGCGTCGGTATTCGCACGGTGGACGAAGGCAACTTCCTGCGCATGACCGACACCCAGGGCTTGTTCACGGTGACCCAAATCGACCCGATCGCCGTGGAGTTTTCCCTGCCACAGCAAATGCTGCCGACCCTGCAAGGCCTGATCAACGATCCGGAGCACGCGCAGGTGAAGGCCTACATTGGCGCCGACACCGACGGCGAAACCGGCAACCTGCTGGGCGAGGGTCACCTGACCCTGATCGACAACCAGATCAACGCCAACACCGGGACCATCCGCGCCAAGGCCGAATTCAACAACCCCGGGCAGAAACTCTGGCCGGGCCTGCTGGTGACGGTAAAGATTCAGACAGCCTTGGATAAAGATGCGTTGGTGGTGCCGCCCACGGTCGTTCAACGCGGGCTCGATCAACACTTCGTGTACCGGGTCAAGGGCGACAAGGTTGAAACCGTTCAGGTGCAGATGGTTCATCAGGGCAGCGGCCAGGACATCATCAAAGGCGTGAAACCGGGCGACGTGCTGGTCAGTGACGGCCAGTCAAGGCTCAAGCCCGGCTCGACCGTGCAGGTACTGACCGAGCCACCGCAAGTGGTGCAATCGGAGTCGAAGCCATGAAGGGCCACGGCTCGGTTTCGGCGTGGTGCATCGATCATCCGGTGGCGACGATCCTGCTGACGTTTGCCCTGGTGTTGCTCGGCGTCATCGCCTTCCCACGCCTGCCGATCGCGCCGCTGCCGGAAGCCGAATTCCCGACCATCCAGGTGGCCGCGCAACTCCCCGGCGCGAGCCCGGAAACCATGGCGTCGTCGGTGGCCACACCGCTTGAAGTGCAATTCAGCGCCATTCCCGGCGTGACTCAGATGACCTCAAGCAGTGCGTTGGGCTCGACCAACCTGACCCTGCAATTCACCCTCGACAAAAGCATCGACACGGCCGCGCAGGAAGTGCAGGCCGCGATCAACACCGCCGCCGGCAAACTGCCCAAGGACATGCCGAACCTGCCGACGTGGCGCAAGGTCAACCCGGCCGATAGCCCGGTGCTGATTCTCAGCATCAACTCAACCTTGATGCCCGGTCCCGAACTCAGCGATCTGGTGGAAACCCTGCTGTCCCGTCAGATCAGTCAGATCGACGGCGTAGGCCAGATCAACATCACCGGTCAGCAGCGTCCGGCCATTCGCGTTCAGGCTTCGGCGGACAAACTCGCGGCCATCGGCCTGACGCTGGCGGACATTCGTCTGGCGATTCAGCAGACCAGCCTCAACCTGGCCAAAGGTGCGTTGTACGGCGAATCGAGCATCTCCACGCTGTCCACCAACGATCAGCTGTTCCACCCGGACGAATACAGCCAGCTCATCGTTTCCTACAAGGACGGTGCACCGGTTCACCTGAAAGATGTAGCGAAAGTCGTCAACGGTTCGGAAGATGCCTACGTGCAAGCCTGGGCCGGTGACAAGCCTGGGGTAAACCTGGTGATTTCCCGGCAACCGGGCGCCAATATTGTCGAAACCGTGGACCGCATCCAGGCTGCCCTGCCCGGCCTCGAAGCGATGCTGCCGGCCTCGGTGCAGGTCAAGGTGCTGGTCGACCGTACCCAGACCATCCGCGCCTCATTGCATGAAGTGGAAATCACTCTGCTGATCGCGATCATGCTGGTGGTGGCCGTCATGGCGCTGTTCCTGCGCCAATGGTCGGCGACGCTGATCGTGTCGGCGGTGCTGGGTGTTTCGCTGGTCGCCAGTTTCGCCCTGATGTACATCATGGGCTTCAGCCTGAACAATCTGACGCTGGTGGCGATCGTGGTGGCCGTGGGGTTTGTGGTCGACGATGCGATTGTGGTGGTGGAGAACATTCACCGTCACCTGGAAGCCGGCGACGGCATGCGCGAAGCGGCGATCAAGGGCGCCGGCGAAATTGGTTTCACCGTGGTCTCGATCAGTTTCTCACTTGTGGCGGCGTTCATCCCGTTGCTGTTCATGGGCGGCGTGGTCGGGCGGCTGTTCAAGGAGTTCGCCCTGACGGCCACGTCTACGATCCTGATTTCAGTGGTGGTGTCGCTGACCCTGGCGCCGACGCTTGCAGCTTTGTTCATGCGAGCACCGGTGCATCACGCCCATAGCAAACCCACGTTCGGCGAACGCTTGCTGGCAGGCTACGAAAAACTGCTGCGCCGCGCCCTCGCCCATCAGAAATTGATGATCGGCGTGTTCTGCCTGTCTTTGGGCCTGGCGATTGCCGGCTACATCTTTATCCCCAAAGGATTCTTTCCGGTCCAGGACACTGGGTTTGTCCTCGGCACTACCGAAGCGGCTGCCGACATTTCTTACGGCGACATGGTGAAAAAACACCTGGCGATGGCGGAAATCGTCGCGGCAGATCCGGCGGTCGCAGCGTTTTCCCACTCCGTCGGCGTTTCGGGCAGCAACCAGACCATCGCCAACGGCCGCTTCTGGATCTCCCTGAAAAAACGCGGTGATCGCGACGTCTCGGCCAGCCAGTTCATCGACCGGATTCGCCCGAAACTGATGGCAGTGCCGGGCATCGTGCTCTATCTGCGCGCCGGTCAGGACATCAACCTCAGTTCCGGCCCGAGCCGCGCGCAGTACCAATATGTGCTCAAGAGCAACGACGGCGCGACCCTCAGCACCTGGACCCAGCGCCTGACGGAAAAATTGCGCGCCAACCCGGCGTTCCGCGACATTTCCAACGACCTGCAACTGGGCGGCAGCATCACGCACATCAGCATCGACCGCAGCGCCGCAGCGCGTTTCGGCCTGACCGCCAGTGATGTCGACGAAGCGTTGTACGACGCGTTCGGTCAGCGGCAGATCAACGAATTCCAGACCCAGATCAACCAGTACAACGTGATTCTGGAACTGGACACCAAGCAACGGGGCAAGGCCGAAAGCCTCAACTATTTCTACCTGCGCTCGCCCCTGAGCGGAGAAATGGTGCCGCTGTCGGCGCTGGCGAAATTCGATGCGCCGACGGTGGGTCCATTGTCGATCGCCCACGACGGCATGTTCCCGGCCGCCAACCTGTCGTTCAACCTGGCACCCGGTGTGGCACTGGGCGACGCCGTCATCATGCTCAATCAGGCCAAGGCTGAAATCGGCATGCCGGCGGCCATGAGCGGTAACTTCCAGGGCGCGGCCCAGGCGTTCCAGAGTTCGCTGGCCAGCCAGCCATGGCTGATTCTGGCGGCGTTGGTGGCGGTGTACATCATTCTTGGCGTGCTCTACGAGAGCTTCGTCCATCCGCTGACCATCATTTCGACCCTGCCCTCGGCGGGGCTCGGCGCAGTGATCATGCTGTGGATCTGCGGCCAGGACTTTTCGATCATGGCGTTGATCGGGCTGGTGCTGCTGATCGGCATCGTGAAGAAAAACGGCATCCTGATGATCGACTTTGCGCTGGAAGCACAGCGCAAGGGTGGCCTGCCACCGGAAGAAGCGATCTACCAGGCCTGTATCACCCGGTTCCGGCCGATCATCATGACCACCCTCGCCGCCCTGCTCGGCGCACTGCCGCTGATGCTCGGCTACGGCACCGGCGCCGAACTGCGTCAGCCCTTGGGGATTGCGGTGGTTGGCGGCTTGCTGGTGAGCCAGGCGCTGACGCTGTTTACCACTCCGGTCATATACTTGTGGCTTGAGCGGCTTTTCCATCGGCCCAAACCTTCGCCCATGCCGGCGTTGGCGACCACAGACTGAGGCGGGGTCATGCGCGTTCTGATTATCGAAGACGAAGAAAAAACCGCGGATTATCTGCACCGCGGCCTGACGGAACAGGGTTACACCGTGGACCTGGCGCGGGACGGCGTCGAAGGCCTGCACCTGGCGCTGGAAAGCGACTACGCGGTGATCGTCCTCGACGTCATGCTGCCGGGTCTCGACGGCTTCGGCGTACTGCGCGCGTTGCGTGCGCGCAAGCAAACCCCGGTGATCATGCTCACCGCCCGCGAGCGTGTGGAAGACCGCATCAAAGGCCTGCGCGACGGCGCCGACGATTACCTCGGCAAACCGTTTTCCTTCCTCGAACTGGTGGCACGCCTGCAAGCGCTGACCCGGCGCAGCGGCGGTCATGAACCGGTGCAGGTGAGCATCGCCGACCTGTGGATAGATTTGATCAGTCGCAAGGCGACCCGCGCCGGTACGCGACTGGACCTGACCGCCAAGGAGTTCTCGCTGCTCAGCGTGCTGGCTCGCCGGCAAGGTGAAATCCTCTCGAAAACCGCGATTGCGGAAATGGTCTGGGACATCAATTTCGACAGCGACGCCAACGTCGTCGAAGTCGCGATCAAGCGCCTGCGGGCCAAGCTCGACGGGCCGTTCGACGAGAAACTGCTGCACACGATCCGTGGCATGGGTTATGTGCTGGAGAGCCGTGGTGTCCAGTAATTCGATTGCACTGCGCCTCAGCGGGATGTTCACGCTGGTGGCGCTTCTGGTGTTTCTGCTGATCGGCTGGGCGCTGTATCAACAGGTCGACAAGGGCTTGGGCCTGCTGCCCGAAGCCGAACTGGATGCGCGCTACAGCGTGCTCGAATCCACCGTCGGCCGTTACGGCACGCCGGAGCATTGGGTGAAGATCAACAACAAACTCAAGTTGCTGGGTGAAGAAGACAAACGCATCAGTTTCTGGATCATCAGCGGCGATCCACACTACGAATACGGCAACCTGACGGCGCAGATCCGCACCTTCGCCGAAGGGCCGCTGGGCATGCGCGACTTGCAGTTGCCGGACCAGCCCTATCCGCTGAAAGTGCTGGTCAGCCAGTTTCCGGCCAAGGATCAGCGACCGCCGTTGCGCTTCATGATCGGCATCGACACCGAGACGTTTTTCCAGACCCAGCACCATCTGCTGATTGCCCTGATCAGCCTGGCGATTGTCGGTGTGCTGCTGGCCTCGGCACTCGGCTACTGGGTGGCGCGGATCGGTCTCAAGCCGTTGATCAAGCTGTCTCAGGAAGCCCAGCGACTGGCGCCACCGTTGCGTTCCGGACGCTTGCGCCTGTCGTCGCTGCCGCCGGAACTCAATCAATTCGTCAACTCATTCAACTCCACACTGGAGCGGGTCGAACAGGCCTACTCACGGCTTGAGTCGTTCAATGCCGACGTCGCCCACGAATTGCGCTCGCCGCTGACCAACCTGATCGGCCAGACCCAGGTGGCACTGACCCGTGGCCGTTCGGCCGAGCACTACTTCGAAGTGCTGCAATCGAATCTTGAAGAACTGGAGCGGCTGCGCTCGATCATCAACGACATGTTGTTCCTCGCCAGTGCCGACCAGGGCAGCAAGGCGACCAAACTGACGTCCACCTCACTGGCCGATGAAGTGGCGACGACGCTGGAGTATCTGGATTTCATTCTTGAAGATGCGCAGGTTCAGGTGCAGGTCAATGGTGACGCGCACGTCCGAATCGAAATCGCGCATCTGCGGCGGGCGCTGATCAATTTGCTCAGCAACGCGGTGCAACACACCGAGCCCGGCCAGGTGATTCAGGTGCGGATCGAGGTCGAGGAGCATCTGGTCAGCATTGGCGTCGCGAACCCTGGATCACCGATTGCCAGCGAGCATTTGCCACGGTTGTTCGAGCGTTTTTACCGGGTCGATGCGTCGCGCAGCAACAGTGGCAACAACCACGGCCTCGGGCTGGCGATCGTCAAGGCGATTGCGTTGATGCATGGCGGCGATGTGTTTGTGCGCAGTGATCACGGCATGAATACCTTCGGCATTCACCTTCCCGTCTGACCCAACCCCGCCCCTTGTGGTGGAGGGACTCTGTGGCGAGGGAACTTGTCCCCGCTGGGCTGCGAAGCGGCCCCAAAAAATCTGCAGCGTTACCGAAATCTTGCCAGTGCTGCGCACTGGAACGGGGACAAGTCCCCTCGCCACAAAAGCCCCCTTTGCCACAGGACCTCGTTCACCTCGGCTCATCTACTGTTGCCTTAACCGCAACAGTCCTTTCATGAAACCGCTCTTTTTCCCCTCTCCAAAGCGCCTTATCTTTGCGCCACCAAACAGCACTTGCCAAGCAAGAAGGTTTTAAAGATGTCCAACACCATGGGTATTGCCAGCGCTTTCGTTTTGTCCTCTTTGTTCCTCTCCCCGTTCGCCGTCGCTGAAGAGTCGCAGACTTTCGTCGCGCACAATGCGGCACGCGCTGCCGCGTTCGAAGCGAATCAGAGCGAAATGACAGCCAGGGCTCAAGACGCTGCGCCAACCCCTCAAGCGTCTACCACTCAGGCCCAACCACGGGTCGAGAAAGATAGCTGATCGCGACGTATCGCTCTGTTTCCCTCGACACGTTCATCGGCTCTTCCCGTTGAACCGTTGTCTTCAAAGCCGCTGCTGTCAGCGGCTTTTTTTTGTTGTCACTGCATTGATCATTACAAGAATTGCAACGATGCGAATCAACGTTCAGGTAGTCGACATCAGGACAGCGATGAATACCGGGTGATCGTCGACTACCCGCTCAATGTCTTCTAAGCTTGGGTTAGTAGAGGCCAGCGCGTTTTGCTGGTCTTTTTTTTGCTCCTCAAACAGACATTCTCCCCATGCCCGCGAGCCGTCCCCCACACGTTTCAGGCAAGACCGGTCGCCCCGAGCTCATGGTGATCCTCGGCAGCTCCCTGACCGTTATCGCGATTCTCAGCATCGTCACCTTCCTGCTGATCCGCGAACACGCCAACGCGCAACAGGCGGCCACGCGCAGCGCGACCACGATTGCGCAACTGATCGATGCCGACGTGCTGCGCACTGTCGAACTCTACGATTTGACGCTGCAAGGCCTGATTGCCGCCTCGCAGCGGGATGACTTGAAACAGGTGTCAGCGCAGATCCGCCATCTGGTGCTGTTCGACCGCTCCACCACGGCGCGCTTCAAGGGCGACATTCTGCTGCTGGACAAGCAGGGCGACGTGCTCGCGGACTCCTCGTTGATCGAGCCCAAGCCCGGTAACTTTGCCGATCGCGATTATTTCCTCGCACATGCCTTCAACCGCGACACCGGCATGTTCATCAGTCGTCCGTTCAAACCCCGTTGCGACTGTGAAGACAGCGACGAATGGCGAATCAGTTTCAGTCGCCGTATCTCATCGACTACGGGTGAATTCCTTGGGGTCGCCGTGGCTTCGATGCGCCTGGGCTACTTCGATCAACTGTTCAACAGCCTGAACATCGGGGCCGGCAGCGCGCTGTCCATCATCAACGACGACGGGATATTGCTGGCGCAGAAGCCTCATCTGACCAATGACTCGGTCGGCAAAAGCTTCGCCAATCGCCCCAATGTCCAGCGCATCCTGCGCGAACACAGCGGCAGCTTCGACAGCGTGTCGAGCGTCGACCATGAGCAACGCCTGTATACGTTTTCCAGGGTCGGCAACCTGCCATTGACGGTGATCGTCGCGCTCTCCGGCAACGACGTGTTTGCCGCCTGGAAGCGCACGGCGATTGTGATCAGCGGTGCTACCGGCGTGTTGTGCATCGGCCTGCTTTGGCTGAGCTGGCTGCTGTGCCGGGAACTGCGCCTGCGCCACAACGCCGAGCAGGAACTGGCACAACTGGCCGCCACCGATGCCTTGACCGGCGTGGCCAACCGCCGAACGCTCGATCAGACCCTGCGCCACGAGTGGTTTCGCGCCCAACGTTCCGGCAAACCGCTGTCGGTGCTGATGATCGATGCCGACCACTTCAAGGCCTTCAACGATCAACATGGTCATCAGGCGGGGGACGATGCGTTACGTGCGCTGGCCAAAGTGATTGCCGAGAATGTGCGACGACCGGCAGATCTGGTCGCCCGGTACGGAGGGGAGGAGTTTTCGGTGATCCTGGCGGAAACGGACAGCGCGGGAGCACGGCAGATTGCCGAACACATCCGCGTTGCAGTGGAACAACTGCCGTTTGTGGCGGGCATTGAATCGCCGATTACTGTCAGTATCGGCATCAGCACCTGGACCACGGCCACCGACACCAGTCTCGAGCAGTTGCTGTTTGCGGCGGACAAGGCGCTGTATCAGGCGAAGGAAAGCGGGCGGAATCGGGTGGTGGCTGCGCAGTGAGATCTTCGCTGTGGTGGCCGGCCTCTTCGCGGGCAAGCCCGGCTCCCACAGGTAATGCGTCGTACCCAAATCTTTGGTATCCCCCGATACCTGTGGGAGCGGGCTTGCCCGCGATGGGGCCAGAAAAGACACCACATCTCTTTCCCGCAGACATAAAAAAAGGCCACCCGAAGGCAGCCTTTAAAAACTAGAGAGGTTTTTACTTACACCGCCGCAACCGGACGCATGTAAGAGATCGGTGCAGTGCTGGCGTCTTCGAAAGTCACGACTTCCCAAGCATCTGTCTGCTCAATCAACTTGCGCAGCAGCTGGTTGTTCAATGCATGTCCGGACTTGAAGCCCTTGAACTCACCAATCAGGCTATTGCCCAGCAGGTAGAGGTCACCAATTGCATCGAGGATCTTGTGCTTCACGAATTCGTCTTCATAGCGAAGACCGTCTTCGTTCAGTACGCCATCCGCGTCGACCACAATAGCGTTTTCAACGCTGCCGCCGAGTGCGAGGTTGTGCTTGCGCAGGTACTCGATGTCACTCATGAAACCAAAGGTACGGGCGCGGCTGACTTCTTTTACGAACGAAGTGCTGGAAAAATCCACGCTTGCACTTTGTGTGCGGTTACGGAAAACCGGGTGATCGAAATCGATCTCGAAACTCACCTTGAAGCCTTCGAAAGGGACGAAAGTGGCGCGCTTGTCGCCGTCTTCCACTGTCACTTCCCGCAGGATCCGGATGAACTTCTTCGGTGCGTCCTGTTCTTCCAGGCCGGCCGATTGAATCAGGAATACGAAAGGTCCAGCGCTACCATCCATGATCGGGACTTCGGACGCGGAGAGCTCGACGTAGGCGTTATCGATGCCCAGGCCAGCCATGGCCGAGAGCAAGTGCTCCACCGTATCCACTTTGGTGTCACCACTGACCAGCGTGGTCGACATCGTGGTTTCACCAACGTTTTCCGCGCGGGCAGGAATCTGCACCACAGGGTCGAGATCGGCACGACAAAACACAATGCCGGTGTCGATAGGTGCGGGCTTGAGGGTCAGGTATACCTTCTCCCCGGAGTGCAGGCCTACACCTGTGGCACGGATAATATTTTTCAGTGTGCGTTGTTTAATCATGGCTTGGGCCGCTTCAGCGCAAATTGCGAACTGGTATCAACAAAGGCTGGCGATAATAGCAGACCAGACCTTTGCTGAACACCAATCACCTTCATAGCCCTGATACATTCCATTAATCGGCCTGACGACGCAGGAAAGCCGGGATGTCCAGGTAGTCCAGATCATCTTGCGGATTCATCTTCGCGGCAGTCGCAGCACCGGCCTGAGCCTGGTTGCGCATGACGGTCGGACGGTCCAGATCACGGTAGTTCACCGCTGGCGCTTCCTGACGAGCGGGAGCCGATTGTTGCGGCTGCGACGCCATGGAGGTGTGAACGGTGTTGTCGATGACCTTCACAGGCTTCTCGATTTTCGCGCCCAGACCAGTGGCAACCACAGTCACGTGCAGCTCGTCGCGCATGTCCGGATCGATAACGGTACCGACCTTGACCATGGCGTGCTCGGAAGCGAAGGCTTCGATGATGCTACCCACGTCGGAGTACTCACCCAGAGACAGGTCAGGACCGGCGGTGATGTTCACCAGGATGCCGCGTGCACCTTGCAGGTTCACGTCTTCCAGCAACGGGTTGCGAATGGCCGCTTCGGTGGCCTCGCGTGCACGGTTCGGACCGCTGGCGCAGCCAGTGCCCATCATCGCCATGCCCATTTCGCTCATCACGGTACGCACGTCGGCAAAGTCGACGTTGATCATGCCCGGACGCTTGATGATGTCGGAGATACCGCGAACGGCACCGGCCAGTACATCGTCAGCCTTGGCGAAAGCCGACAGCAGGCTGGCGTCCTTGCCGAGGATGGTCAGCAGCTTCTCGTTGGGAATGGTGATCAACGAGTCGACGCTTTCGGACAGCAGACGAATACCTTCGTCGGCGATCTGCATGCGCTTGCGACCTTCGAACGGGAACGGACGGGTCACCACCGCAACGGTGAGGATCCCCATTTCCTTGGCCACTTCAGCAATGATCGGCGCAGCACCGGTACCGGTACCGCCGCCCATGCCAGTGGTGATGAACACCATGTTGGTGCCCTGCAGGACTTCGGCAATGCGCTCACGGTCTTCGAGAGCGGCCTGACGACCTACTTCAGGGTTGGCGCCAGCGCCGAGACCTTTGGTCACGCCGGTGCCCAGTTGCAGGATGGTCCGTGCGCCAATGCTCTTGAGCGCCTGGGCATCAGTGTTGGCGCAGATGAATTCAACGCCTTCAATGTTGCTCTTGACCATGTGATTGACAGCGTTGCCGCCGCCTCCGCCAACACCGATAACCTTAATGACCGGGCTTGCGGGGATGTTGTCTACGAGTTCGAACATTTTCCCTCTCCTTTGATTCTCTAGTTTTTTCGCCTACTGCCTGTATCTACAACGGTGCTGCGGTAATTCTCAGAAGTTGCCTTGCACCCAGCTCTTGATGCGATCGATCAAGGCGGGTTTCGGCTCTTCATTGCTGTAGCTGTCGCGGCTGCTGATGCCCGAGAACGAAATCCCGTCGGACTGCTTTTGCAGGCCGTACATCAACAAGCCAACGCCGGTGGAATAAATCGGGTTGCGCACCACGTCGTCCAGACCCTTGACGCCATGGGGCACGCCCAGGCGGACCGGCATGTGGAAAATCTCTTCGGCCAGTTCGACCGCGCCTTCCATCTTCGACGTACCACCGGTCAGCACGATGCCGGCCGGGATCAGGTCTTCGTAGCCGCTGCGACGCAGTTCGGCCTGGATCAGCGTGAACAGCTCGTCGTAACGCGGCTCGACCACTTCGGCCAGGGCCTGGCGGGACAGCTCGCGCGGTGGACGGTCGCCAACGCTTGGCACCTTGATGGTTTCACCGGCACCGGCCAGTTTGGCCAGGGCGCAGGCGTAGCGGATCTTGATCTCTTCGGCGTACTGGGTCGGGGTGCGCAACGCCATGGCGATGTCGTTGGTCACCTGATCGCCCGCAATCGGGATCACGGCGGTGTGACGGATTGCGCCTTCGGTGAAGATCGCGATGTCGGTGGTGCCGCCGCCGATGTCGACCAGGCACACGCCCAGCTCTTTCTCGTCGTCGGTCAGCACCGAGTACGCGGACGCCAGTTGCTCGAGAATGATGTCGTCGATTTCCAGACCGCAGCGACGCACGCATTTTTCAATGTTCTGTGCGGCGTTGACGGCGCAGGTCACCACGTGAACCTTGGCTTCCAGACGTACGCCCGACATGCCCAGCGGCTCACGAACGCCTTCCTGGTTATCGATCACGTAATCCTGCGGCAGGGTGTGCAGCACGCGCTGGTCAGCCGGGATCGCGACGGCCTGGGCCGCGTCGAGTACACGCTCGAGGTCGGCGGAGCTGACTTCGCGATCACGAATAGCGACGATGCCGTGGGAGTTCAGGCTGCGGATGTGATTGCCAGCCACGCCGACGAACGCCGAGTGGATCCGGCAACCGGCCATCAGCTGCGCTTCTTCGATGGCGCGCTGGATCGACTGCACGGTGGACTCGATGTTCACCACCACGCCTTTCTTCAGGCCGCGGGACGGATGAGTGCCGATCCCGACGATTTCCAGCGTGCCGTCGTCCGAGACCTCGCCTACCAGCGCCACCACCTTGGAGGTGCCGATATCGAGACCGACGATCATTTTGCCGCTTTGCACGTTTGCCATGGGTCCTGCCTCTTCTTAATTCTTCGCGACAGCGGGTTGGGCTGTCGTGGGCGCTACAGGTTCCCGCCAGCCAACAGCGAGGCCGTTGGCGTAGCGCAGATCGATGCGCGCAATGTTCGTAATCTGTTCTTTAAGCGTCTTGTCGTAGATGGCAATGAAGCGGCGCATCTTTTCCACCAGGTTGCCCCGGCCCAGCAGCAGTTCGATCCCCGGGCCCGAGCTGCCGGCACCGGTGGTCAGGAACCAGCTGCCCCGTTCACGCAACTCCAGGCGTGCAATCGAGAAGCCCAGCGGCCTGAGCATCTGGCTCAGCACCTGGTATTGCTGCATCACTTGCTGCTGAGCCCGTTGTGGGCCGAACAGCTGTGGCAAGTGTTCGTAGTTCGCCAGCTCACGCGGGGTGAACGCCTGACCCTGGTTGTTCAACAGCGATTCATCGCCCCAACGGGCCACCGGCAGTTGTTCTTCCAGGCGGATCACCACTTGATCCGGCCACACCCGACGCACTTCGGCGTGGGCAATCCAGGGCATCTGTTCCAGCTCGGTGCGCATGCTCGCCAGGTCGATGGTGAAGAAGCTCGACGCCACGTACGGGGCGATCCGCTGCTGCACCGCTTGCTGGCTGATGTAGCTCAGGTCGCCCTGCACCGCGACCTTGGTGATCGGCCGGTCGGCGTACGGCAGCAAACGCTGTGCGCCTTCGTACGTACCGAACCCCACCGCAACCAACATCACCGGCCAGAACAAAGCTTTGAGAAAACCAAAATTGGCTTTCGGCAGGCGCGCGGACATCGGCTCTTTCGCCACCATTCGGCTGGCACCCCGTGGCACCGGCTTGCGGCCGGGTGCTGGTGGGGGCTGATGTCGAAGCTGTGCGCCTTGCATGGTATTAACCTCGCGCCTCAATGCTTGCCGCTAGAATCGCCAGAACCAGTTGCTGGAAATCCAGACCGGCAGCACGGGCCGCCATCGGCACCAGACTGTGATCGGTCATGCCCGGTGCGGTGTTGACTTCGAGGAACCAGAACTGCCCGTCGGCGTCCTGCATCACGTCTGCCCTGCCCCAACCGGCGATACCCAGCGCCTCACAGGCTTTCGCCGTGAGGTCCATCAGTTCTTTTTCCTTGGTGCTGTCGAGGCCACACGGAATCCGGTACTGAGTATCGGAAGCCACGTACTTGGCGTCGTAGTCGTAGAAACTGTGCGTCGTGCCCAGGGCAATCGGTGGCAACACCTGGTCACGCAGGGTGGCGATGGTGAACTCCGGACCTTGAATCCATTGCTCGACCAACACTTGCGAATCATAGGTACTGGCCGCTTTCCACGCGTCGATCAACTCGGACGCGGAGGTCACTTTGGCCATCCCGATACTTGAACCTTCATGGGCCGGTTTGACGATCAAAGGGAAGCCCAGTTCCGTCGCCGCCGAAATACAATCGGCCTCGGAACTCAGCACCGCGTGACGTGGCGTCGGAATGCCGAGGCTGTGCCAGACCTGTTTGGTGCGCAGCTTGTCCATGGCCAGTGCCGAAGCCAGGATGCCGCTGCCGGTGTACGGAATGCCCAGGCATTCCAGCAGGCCTTGCATGCTGCCGTCTTCACCGCCACGACCGTGGAGGATGATGAAGGCGCGGTCGATTTTTTCGTTGAGCAAACGCTGCAACAGGTCATCGCCCACGTCGAGACCGAACGCGTCCACACCGGCGCTTTGCAGCGCGTCGAGAACCGCGTTACCCGACTTCAGGGAGACCTCACGCTCGGCACTCTTGCCGCCGAACAGCACGGCGACGCGGCCGAAGTCTTTCGGCGCGATCGTGGAGACGAGGTTGGCGTAAGCAGCAGTCATTTCAACTTCCCCACGCTCGGCGCGGCAACGGCGCCAGCGAACAACGGACTCTTCAACAATTTCGGTGCAAGACCACCAATATCACCGGCGCCCTGGCACAGCAGGATGTCGCCGGCACGCAGCAGCGGCTTGACCACCGGCGCGAGGTCGACACCGCGCTCGATGTAGATCGGGTCGAGCTGGCCACGCTGGCGGATGCTGTTGCACAGCTTGCGGCTGTCGGCGCCCGGGATCGGCTCTTCACCGGCCGGATAGACTTCCATCAGCAGCAGGACGTTGGCGTCGGCCAGTACATTGACGAAATCGTCGTACAGGTCGCGGGTGCGGCTGTAACGGTGCGGCTGGTAGACCATCACCAGACGGCGCTCCGGCCAGCCACCGCGCACGGCTTTGATTACGGCGGCAACTTCGGTCGGGTGGTGACCGTAGTCGTCGACCAGCATCACGCTGCCGTCTTCGACCGGCAGTTCGCCGTAGACCTGGAAGCGTCGGCCGACACCCTGGAACCCGGACAGGCCCTGGACGATGGCTTCGTCGCTGACGCCTTCGTCAGTGGCGATGCAGATGGTGGCCAGCGCGTTCAGCACGTTGTGGTTGCCCGGCATGTTCACCGAGACGTCCAGCGGCTCGCGGTCAGGTCGCAGGACGGTGAAGAAGGTCTGCATGCCCTGCTGACGCACATTGATTGCGCGCACATCGCAGTCATCGCCGAAGCCGTAAGTGACGGTCGGACGCTTGACCTGCGGCAGGATTTCACGCACCACCGGGTCGTCCAGGCACACCACCGCCAGACCGTAGAACGGCAGGTTGTGCAGGAACTCGACGAAGGTTTTCTTCAGCTTGTTGAAGTCACCGTCGTAGGTCGCCATGTGGTCGGCGTCGATGTTGGTGACCACGGCCACCAGCGGCTGCAGGTGCAGGAAACTGGCGTCGCTTTCGTCGGCTTCGGCGATCAGGTAACGGCTGGTGCCGAGCTGGGCATTGGTGCCCGCCGCATTCAGACGACCACCGATGACGAATGTCGGGTCCAAACCACCGGCAGCGAACACCGAAGCGATCAGGCTGGTGGTGGTGGTTTTGCCGTGCGTACCGGCGACGGCGATGCCGTGGCGATAGCGCATCAGCTCGGCCAGCATCTCGGCGCGTGGCACCACTGGAATGCGGCGTTCCAGCGCGGTGGCGACTTCCGGGTTGGACGTGTTCACGGCACTCGACACCACCAGCACGTCGGCGGCGGCAGCGTTTTCGGCGCGGTGGCCGATGAAAATCTGTGCGCCAAAGGATTCCAGGCGCTCGGTGACCGGCGAAGCTTTCAGGTCGGAACCGGACACGTCATAGCCCAGGTTCAGCAACACTTCGGCGATCCCGCACATGCCCACGCCGCCGATACCGACGAAGTGGATGCGACGGATGCGGCGCATTTCCGGTTGCGGCATGGCTTTCTGATTCTCAACCATGGGCCACCTCCAGGCAGGTATCGACCACGTTACGGGTCGCATCGGGTTTGGCCAGGCGGCGTGCCGCAGTGGCCATGTCGGTGAGTCGTTGTGGTTGCATCAGGACCTCTGTCAGGCGTGCGGCAAGATCCGCTGCGCCAGTCGTTCTTTGCGGCATCAGGAAGGCAGCGCCTTCACGGGCCAAATAATCGGCGTTGCGGGTCTGGTGATCGTCGATCGCATGGGGCAAGGGCACCAGCATCGAGGGCAGACCGGCGGCGGCCAGTTCACTGATGGTCAATGCGCCTGCGCGGCACACCACCAGGTCGGCCCAGCCATAGGCGTGGGCCATGTCTTTGATGAAAGGCTGCACTTGCGCCTCGACGCCAGCCGCGCGATAGCGCTCTGCAGTCACTTCATCGTGATTTTTGCCGGCTTGATGGAACACTTCCGGGCGCAGGTCGGGAGCGACGTGCGACAGGGCTTCAGGCAGCAACTTGTTCAACGGTTCTGCGCCCAGGCTTCCGCCCAGGATCAGTAAACGCGCCTTGCGACCGGCCAGGGCTGGTCGCGGTGTGTCGAGGAACAGCTCGGTGCGCACCGGATTACCGGTGGTCCGTCGGCTGTCCGACAGGGTAAAGGTGTCGGGGAACGCTTCACAGACTCGGGCGGCCAACGGCACCAGCAACCGATTGGCGGTACCGGCCACGGCGTTCTGTTCATGAACGATCACCGGCACACCGGCCAGTTTGGCTGCAACGCCGCCAGGTCCGGTCACATAACCACCGAAGCCGACCACGCACACCGGCCGCAGCTGGCGAATGATCGCCCGCGCCTGCCAGACCGATTTGAGCAACATCAATGGCGCCTTGAGCAGGGACAATTTGCCCTTGCCGCGCAGACCGCTGGCATTGATCCGATGCAGCTCGATACCGGCCATCGGCACCAGATCGTTCTCGATGCCACGCGGCGTCCCGAGCCAATGCACGGTGTAGCCGCGCGCCTGAAATTCGCGAGCGCAGGCCAGCGCCGGGAACACGTGGCCACCGGTGCCGCCCGCCATGATCAGAACGTTAGCGCCCATGGGTCGACTCCTCGGCGAAGTCACTCTCATGAAACTCCATCTCTTCGCTGCCGAGGTGGGTTCGACTCTCCCACTCGATGCGCAGCAACAAACCGAGACAGGCACAGCAGATCACCAGCGAACTGCCGCCATAACTGAGGAACGGCAGGGTCAACCCTTTGGTTGGCAGCAGGCCGACGTTCACCCCGATGTTGATCAGGAACTGACCGATCCACAGGAATGACAAGCCGTACGCGATATAAGCGGCAAAGAATTGCTTGGCTTTCTCGGCCCAATAACCGATGTACATGCCACGAATACAGACGAAGACGAACAGTGCGACCGTGCACAAGGAACCCACGGCACCGAGCTCTTCGGCCAGGACCGAAAACACGAAGTCGGTGTGGGCTTCCGGCAGGTAGAACTGTTTCTGCACGCTGTTGCCCAGGCCAACGCCCAGCCATTCGCCGCGACCAAACGCGATCAACGCCTGCGACAACTGATAACCGGCACCGAACTGGTCAGCCCACGGATCGGCAAAGTTGGTCAAGCGCGCCATTCGATACGGCTGCACTTGAATCAACAGCACCACCGCCGCGACCGCCAGAACCACCATCAAGGAAAAACGGAACAGCCCGACCCCGCCGAGGAACAGCATCGCCGCCGCCGCGCCCATCATCACCACGGTGGCACCGAAGTCCGGTTCCATCAGCAACAGACCCGCCATCGGCAGCAGCACGATGAACGGCTTGAAGAAGCCCATCCAGCTTTCACGTACTTCTTTCTGGCGACGCACCAGATAACCGGCGAGGTAGATCACCACGAACACCTTGGCGATCTCGGAAGGCTGAACGTTGAAGAAACTGAAACCGATCCAGCGCATCGACCCGTTCACCTCACGGCCGATCCCCGGAATGATCACCATCACCAGCAAACCGAACGCACCAATCAGCATCAGCCAGCCCAGGCGTTGCCAGGTGGCGATCGGAATCATCATGGTGACGATGCAGGCCGCCAGGCCCAGCACCACGTAGATCAAATGGCGAATCATGTAGTACAGCGCGCTGCCTGACTGCACGGCCGCCACTTCGGTCGAGGCCGATGCAATCATGACCAGACCGAGGCCGAGCAAGGCCAGGCAACCGGCGAGCATCGGGAAATCGAGGTCGATGCCGCGCCCGGTAATGAGCGGCGAAGGATACGGCTTGATGATGTTAAGCAGGCTCATGCCAGATCCTCCACGGCGCGGACGAACTGGTGACCACGGTCTTCGTAATTCTTGAACATGTCGAAACTGGCGCAGGCCGGCGACAACAGCACCACGTCGCCCGGTTGCGCAGCGGCGCGGCATTGCTCAACCGCTTCGACCAGTGAACCGGCGCGGATCAGCGGCACGGCGTCGCCAATGGCCTCGCCGATCTTGTCGGAGTCGCGGCCCATCAGGATCACGGCGCGGCAGTTGGCCGCCACCGGATCACGCAGATCATTGAACTCGGCACCCTTGCCGTCGCCACCGGCGATCAGCACGACCTTGCCGTCGATGTCCGCGCCCAGGCCTTCGATGGCGGCCAGTGCGGCGCCCACGTTGGTGGCTTTGGAATCGTTGTAATAGCCCACGCCATCGAGGTCACGAACCCACTGGCAGCGATGCTCAAGCCCGGCGAACGTGCGCAGGCTCGACAGCATGGCCTCGAACGGCAGGCCGACCGCGTGGCCCAGGGCCAGGGCCGCCAGGGCATTGGACTGGTTGTGCGCACCGCGAATTTTCAACTCGCGCACCGGCATCAGGTTCTGGAATTCGAAGGCCAGGTATTTCTCGCCGTCCTCTTCCCGGATACCAAAGGCCTTGAAATCGGGCTTGCCCAAACCGAAAGTCCAGCAAGGCTGGCCTTCGCCAATCAATGGACGGGTCAGTGCGTCCTGACGATTGACCACAAACTGTTTGGCGCCGCGGAAGATCCGGTGCTTGGCCAGATGATAGGCCGGCAGACCGCTATAGCGGTCCATGTGGTCTTCGCTGATGTTGAGCACGGTCGCCACTTCGGCGTTGAGTTGATCGGTGGTCTCGAGCTGGAAGCTCGACAATTCCATCACGTACAGCTCGACGTCATCGCGAAGCAAATCCAGCGCCGGGGTGCCAAGGTTGCCGCCGACGGCGACACGCTTGCCCGCCGCAGCCGCCATCTCGCCCACCAGGGTGGTCACGGTGCTTTTCGCGTTGGAACCGCTGATGGCCACGATCGGCGCCTTCGCATTACGCGCGAACAGCTCGATGTCGCCGGACAATTTCACGCCACGGGCCGCAGCGGCCTGCAGGGCCGGGGTCGCCAGCGCCAGACCAGGGCTCACGTAGAGCTCGTCGGCCCGGCACAGGAATTCGACGTCCAGCTCGCCACAACGCACTTCCACGTGCGGATAGTCACGCTTGAGCGTGGCCAGTTCCGGTGGATTTTCCCGCGTATCGGCGACGGCAAACGACGTGCCCCGGTTCGCCAGGAAGCGAACCAGGGACATGCCGCTCTTGCCGAGGCCGACAACGATGCGGAAGTGGTCAGAAGCGATCAGAGACACTCGTTCTACCTCAGCTTCAGGGTGGCAAGGCCGACCAGTACGAGAATCACGGTGATGATCCAGAAACGGACGATCACGCGTGGCTCGGGCCAGCCCTTGAGTTCAAAGTGGTGGTGAATCGGCGCCATGCGGAACACGCGGCGACCGGTCAGCTTGAAAGATGCAACCTGGATAACGACCGACAGGGTTTCCATCACGAACACCCCGCCCATGATGAACAGGACGATTTCCTGACGGACGATCACCGCGATGGTGCCCAGGGCTGCGCCCAGCGCCAGCGCGCCAACGTCGCCCATGAAAACCTGTGCCGGATAGGTGTTGAACCAGAGAAAACCGAGACCCGCACCGATCAGCGCGCCGCAGAACACGATCAGTTCGCCTGCGCCCGGGACATACGGAATCAGCAGGTATTCAGCGAATTTCACGTTACCCGACAGGTAGCAGAAAATCCCCAGGCCACCACCGACCATCACGGTCGGCATGATCGCCAGGCCGTCGAGGCCGTCGGTCAGGTTGACCGCGTTGCTCGAGCCGACGATCACGAAATAGGTCAGGACGATGAAGCCGGCACCCAGCGGAATGCTGTAGTCCTTGAGCATCGGCAGGATCAGGGTGGTTTCCACCGGTGTCGCCGCGGTCATATAAAGGAAGATCGCCGCGCCGAGGCCGAACACCGACTGCCAGAAATACTTCCAGCGGCTCGGCAGGCCTTTGGAGTTCTTCTCGATCACCTTGCGATAGTCATCGACCCAGCCGATGGCACCGAACAGCAACGTGACCAGCAACACGGTCCACACATAGCGGTTGCTCAGGTCAGCCCAAAGCAAAGTACTCACGCCGATGGACGATAGGATCAGTGCGCCACCCATGGTCGGCGTGCCGGATTTGGACAGGTGCGATTGTGGACCGTCGTTACGAACGGACTGGCCGATCTGACGGTTCTGCAACGTGCGGATCATCCACGGGCCATAGCACAGCGACAGGACCAGCGCGGTCAGCACACCGAGGATCCCGCGCAGGGTCAGGTACTGGAAGACCGCGAAGCCTTTGTAGAACTGTTGCAGGTACTCCGCTAACAGCAGCAGCATCAATGTTTCTCCAGGCTGGTCCCGCACAAAGCGGCGACGATGTTTTCCATCGCAGCGCTGCGCGAGCCCTTGATCAAAATGGTGGTGTTTGTGTCTTGCTCGGCGCCGAGGGCCTTGATCAATTCAGCCTGAGTGGTGAAGTGATAAGCCTGCTCGCCAAAAGCGTTTACGGCGTGAACCATATTTGGCCCGACGGCATAAAGCGCGGAAACCTTGCCACGGGCATACTCGCCCACGTCGCGGTGGCCCTGCTCCGCCCAATCGCCCAACTCGCCGATATCCCCGAGCACCAGAACGGTGCGACCGGAAAAGCCGGCGAGTATATCAACGGCCGCGCACATGGAGGTGGGGTTCGCGTTGTAGGTGTCATCGATCACGCGCATGCCGTTGGTGGCCAGTTGCGCAACGGTGCGCCCCTTGACCGGCTGCACTGCACCGAGGCCGGTGGCGATGCCGAACAGCGACACGCCCAGGGCATGCGCGGCAGCAGCGGCGGCCATGGCATTGGCAACGTTATGGGTGCCGAGCAGGTTCAGTTGAACGCGCTCCACACCGTCAGGAGTGTGCAGGTTGAAGGCCGGGCAACCGCGAGCGTCGCGGTCCAGATCGCTGGCGTAGAAGTCGGCGCTGACGTTGCTCAGGGCGAAGGTCAGGACTTTGCGACCGGCAGCGCGGGTCTTCCAGATGTCGAACGCCTTGTCGTCAAGATTGAGCACAGCGACGCCATCGGCCGCCAGCCCTTCAATGATCTCGCCTTTGGCTTCTACGATTTTTTCCGGCCCGCCGAACTCGCCGACGTGGGCGGTCCCGGCATTGTTGAGCACGGCCACGTGGGGCTTGGTCATGCCGACGGTGTAGGCGATTTCGCCAAGGCGCGAAGCACCCAGTTCGATCACGGCCGCGGTGTGTTCCGGCGCGAGTTCGAGCAAGGTCAGCGGTACGCCGAGGTCATTGTTCAGGTTGCCGCGGGTCGCCAGCACCGGACCGCGCGTGCGCAGGATGCTCGCGAGCATTTCCTTGACCGTGGTCTTGCCGCTGGAACCGGTGATGGCCGCCACCGGATGGGTAAACGCCGCACGATTCATCGCGCCCAGTTGACCCAGTGCCTGACGGGTGTCCTTGACCTGCAATTGCGGCAGCGTGCTGTCGGCGACTTCGCGCTCGACCAGGGCACCGACGGCGCCTTTGCTGGCCACGTCGTTCAGATAGTCATGGCCGTCGAAGCGCGGACCGGTCAGGGCAATGAACAGCTGGCCCGGTTTGATCGCACGGCTGTCGATGCTGACACCGTCGAACGTGGCATCGGACGCGCTCAACTGGCCATTCAATGCACCGGTCAGTTCGCTCAGTTTCAGGTGCTTAAGCATGGGCCACCTCCCACGCGGTCAACGCGTGATCCGCTTCGACCAGATCGGAGAAGTCATGGCGCTGGCCGTTGATTTCCTGATAGTCCTCGTGACCTTTACCGGCCAGGACAATCACGTCATCCGCCGAAGCGCTGGCGATCAACTGGGCAATCGCCTGACCACGACCGGCGACGAAAGTAACTTTGTCCACATCGGTGAAACCGGCGCGGATGTCATCGAAAATCACGGCAGGATCTTCGGTGCGCGGATTGTCATCGGTCACCAGCACGCCATCGGCCAGACGTTCGACCACTTCGGCCATCAGCGGACGCTTGCCGCGATCGCGATCTCCGCCGCACCCGAACAGGCACAACAAGCGACCCTTGGCGTGAGGACGCAGGGCCATCAATACTTTTTCCAGCGCATCCGGGGTGTGAGCGTAATCGACCACCACCAACGGCTGGGTGCCACCACCCAGGCGCTGCATGCGTCCGGCCGGGCCTTCGAGTTTTGGCAGGACCTTGAGGATTTCGTCCAGCGCATAGTCCAGACCGAGCAAGGCGCCGACCGCAGCCAGCACGTTGCTCAGGTTGAAGCGACCGAGCAAGGTGCTGCGCAGATGGTGTTCGCCCTGCGGCGTCACCAACGTCGCGCGCACGCCTTCGTCGTCGAATTGCGCTTCACGGCAATACAGGTAAGCGCTGCTGTCCAGCAGGCTGTACGTGATCAAGCGCGATTCGCGTTTTTCGGCGGCCAGTTGCCGGCCGAAATCGTCATCGAGGTTAACCACCCGGCATTTCAGATCGTTCCAGGCAAACAGCTTGGCCTTGGCTTCGCCGTAGGCCTCCATGGTGCCGTGGTAATCCAGATGATCGCGGGACAGGTTGGTCATCACCGCCACATCGAAGGCCAGCGCGGTGACACGTCCCTGATCCAGACCGTGGGACGACACTTCCATGGCCACGGCTTTGGCGCCGGCCTTTTTCAGGTCAGCCAGGGTCGCTTGCACCGCGATCGGGTTCGGCGTGGTGTGCAGGCCGCTTTCCAGCGCGCCATAGAAACCCGAGCCCAGAGTGCCGACGATGCCGCAATGTTGGCCGAGCAAATCCAGCGCTTGCGCAACCAGTTGGGTCACACTGGTTTTGCCGTTGGTGCCGGTCACGCCGACCAGATTCAGGTGGCGACTCGGATCACCGTAAAAACGCCCGGCGATGTCTGACAGCTGTGCCGCCAGGCCTTTCACCGGAATCATCGGCACATCGGTGATCGGCAATACGGTCGAACCTTCGACTTCATAAGCCACGGCTGCGGCGCCGCGCTGCAAGGCGTCGGTAATGTGCGCACGACCGTCGAACTTGCCGCCAGGGACGGCGAGAAACAGGTCACCTGCCCGCACATTGCGGCTGTCCAGCGCCAATTCACGGATCAACAGATCACGGCCGGCGTGGGCGAATATCTTGTTCAGGCTCAGAGACATCAGCCGCGCCCTCCATTGGCTTTCAGCGGAACGACCGGTGTTGCGTTGGCCTGTTGAACCGGCGGCAGGTTGTCCGGCGTGATGTTCATCAGGCGCAAGGTCCCGGACATCACTTTGCTGAACACCGGCGCCGATACCAGGCCACCGAAGTAACCGGCTTTGGTCGGTTCGTCGATCACCACCACGATGGCGTAACGCGGATCGCTCATCGGGCCGAAGCCGGCGAACAGCGAACGGTAGGAATTCTCGGCGTAGCCTTTGGTGCCGACCGACGTTTTACGTGCGGTACCGGACTTGCCGCCGACGTGATACGCCGGCACCTGCGCACGGAATACACCGCGCGGGGCTTCGATGACTTGCTGCAGCATGGTCTGCATGGTTTTCGCGACCGCTTCGGGCAGCACTTGCGTGGTTTGCGGCGCCTTGTCGGTCTTGATCAGGGTCAGCGGTGCGAGGCGACCGTTGTTGGCCAGCGCCGAGAAGGCGTGGACCAACTGGATCGCGGTCACGGAAATACCGTAGCCGTAGGACAGCGTTGCGGTTTCAGCCTTGCGCCATTCGCGGTAGTTCGGCAGGTTGCCCACGCGTTCGCCCGGGAAGCCGAGGCCGGTGTCCTGGCCGAGGCCGACTTTCTGTGCCAGACGGAAAATGGTTTCGCCGCCGATATCGAACGCAACCTTGCTCATGCCGACGTTACTGGAGTTGATCAGGATGCCGGTCAGGTCGAGCACCGGGCCTTCACTCTTGGAGACGTCCTTGATGGTGTACTTGCCAATCTGCAAGGTGCCCGGGTAGACCTCGACGGTATCGGTCGGTTTCCAGCGGCCGGTTTCGATAGCGGCGCTCATGGAAATCGCTTTCATGGTCGAACCCGGCTCGAACACGTCGATCATCGCGCGGTTGCGCATCATCGCCGGTTGCAAGTTGCGACGGTTGTTCGGGTTATAGGTCGGCTGGTTGACCATGGCGAGGATCTCGCCGGTCTTCACGTCCATGATCACCAGGCTGCCAGCCTTGGCACCGTTCTCGATGATCGCGTTGCGCAGCTCGCGGTTGGCCAGGTATTGCAGACGCAGGTCAATGGACAACGCCAAGGGCTTGCCGGCCTTGGCGTTTTTGGTCACCTGAACATCTTTGATAAGTCGTCCGCGCCGGTCCTTGATGACCTGTCGCTTGCCGGCGACCCCGGCCAGCCATTCGTCATACGCCAGTTCGACACCTTCACGGCCATGGTCATCGATGTCGGTAAAGCCGACCATATGAGCAGTCACTTCACCGGCCGGGTAGAAACGCCGGAATTCTTCGATGCCATAAACGCCCGGCACTTTCAGATCGAGCACGGACTGGCCTTGCTCAGGCGTCAGCCCGCGCACCAGATAAATGAATTCTTTGTTGGCCTGGGCCTCGAGACGTTCGGCCAGAGCTTTCGGATCCTGACCCAGCGCGGCCGCCAGTGCGGGCCACTTCTCTTTGGCCAGCTGCATTTCCTTGGCGTTGGCCCACAGGGTGGTAACCGGCGTACTGACCGCCAAAGGCTCGCCGTTACGGTCGGTAATCAGACCGCGGTGAGCCGGAATCGGGATGTGACGAACGCTGCGCGCATCGCCCTGACCTTTCAGGAAGGCACGGTCGACCACTTGCAGGTCAATGATGCGCCAGCAAATCGCTGCGACCATGACGCCAAGCAGACCCACCACCAGGCGAAACCGCCATGGGAACATTGCGCCTTCGAGTTTCATCATGGCGCCACCATCTGCACGTCAGCCGCGCCGGGGATGTGCATCTTCAGTTGCTCGGTGGCCAGGACTTCGATACGGCTGTGGGCGGTCCAGGTGCTCTGCTCGAGAATCAACCGGCCCCATTCCGCCTGCGCCTTGTCGCGCACGCTCAACTCGTTGTACAGCGAGTTCAACAGCTGACGGTTCCAGTGGGCGCTGTACGACACGCCGATGGCCGACACAAGCACGCCCACAAACAGCAGCAGCATGAAAAAGCTTCCGCCGGGCAGTGGCTTGGCGAAAAGCTTGCTCACCGCAGCTTCTCCGCGACGCGCATGACGGCGCTACGGGAACGTGGGTTGGCTTTGAGTTCGGCCTCGGAGGCGGACTGCGCTTTGCCATGGACTTTGATTTTCGGTTCGAAAGCGACGTGACGAACCGGCAGGTTGCGCGGCAGGTTGTCGGCTTCGCCTTTCACCAGTTTGCGCATGAACAGTTTGACGATGCGGTCTTCCAGCGAATGGAAGCTGATCACGACCAGGCGGCCGCCGATTTCCAGGCATTCCAGCGCGGCTTCAAGGCCGGCTTCCAGATCGCCCAGTTCGTTGTTGACGTGAATACGCAGGCCCTGGAACGCGCGGGTTGCCGGGTTCTTGCCCTTTTCCCACGCCGGGTTGGCGACTTTCAGGACTTCAGCCAAATCGCCGGTGCGCTCAAACGGTTTGATATCGCGACGCTCGGCCACGGCACGGGCCATACGCCCGGAGAAACGTTCTTCGCCGTATTCCTTGAACACCCGGGCGATTTCTTCCACCGGCGCGGTGTTGACGAATTCGGCCGCGCTGATCCCGCGGGACGGGTCCATGCGCATGTCCAGCGGACCATCGTTGAGGAAACTGAAGCCGCGCTCAGGGTCGTCGAGCTGTGGCGAGGAAACGCCCAGGTCGAGCAAAACGCCGCTGACCTTGCCGGCCAGACCGCGCTCCGCCACTTCCGAGCCGAGCTCGGCAAAGCTGCGCTGCACAACGACAAAGCGGCCGTCTTCGGCCGCTAGCGTCTGCCCGGTGGCAATCGCTTGAGGATCCTTGTCGAATCCGAGCAACCGACCTTCGGGACCGAGCTGGCTGAGGATCAGCCGGCTGTGCCCGCCGCGCCCGAACGTGCCGTCCAGATAGCAGCCATCAGGACGTACGGCGAGAGCCTCGACGGCTTCGTCAAGCAGTACGGTGATGTGGTTAAAGCCGCTATCAATAGTCACAGGATCAAATCACGCAGTTCATCAGGCATGGCGCCCGGTTGTTGAATAGCAGCCAGGTCAGCGGCAGAAACCGCATCCCAGGCATCCTCGTCCCACAATTGGAACTTGTTCAGTTGGCCTACCAGCATCGCGCGCTTGTCCAGTCGGGCATATTCACGAAGACGCGGTGGAACCAGAAAACGACCACTGCCATCGAGCTCGAGGTCGACGGCATTACCAATCAGTAAACGTTGCAGGCGACGGTTCTCTTCGCGAAGCGAAGGGAGTGCGCGCAGTTTGGTTTCAATAATTTCCCACTCATCGAGGGGGTAAACACACAAACACGGATCAACGGCATCAATTGTGACGATCAACTGCCCGGAACTACGCGAAACGAGCTCGTCACGGTACCGGCTCGGCATAGCGAGACGGCCCTTTGCGTCGAGACTGATAGCGTTAGCTCCGCGAAACACGACAGCGTTTCTCCAAATATTAGCGTTTTGCGTTCAAAAAACCCACTTCATGCCACTTTCCGCCACTTGCGCACACTATAGGAATGCGGCCACCGCACCGTCAAGGCGCGGATTAAAGGAAAACCCTTACAGAACTGAGATTTAGGAGCGTATTAGGAGGGGTAACGAGAATCTGGCGGATGAATCTGCCCAATAACTTGAATCAGCACGGAAGGCTGCGCTCAGAAGTTAAAGTAGTTTGTTAAGAGTAAGATTTTTTCGGTATTACAAAAGAGGATATGCGATGGATTGTGCAAGGAGGGAAACTGCCATTACGAGCGCCCTGCTCAATCATTCGAACAGGGAGGGAAAAAGGTGGAGAGTCGATCTGTAAGCCGGGTTCTGTCTTGAACAGTCATTCGTCTACGATGGCCATCACTGGACATCTTTAGCAACCTACCCGGTCCCAGCGCGGGCCACGCCTTGGGACCCTATTTGGTCTTGCTCCAAGTGGGGTTTACCTAGCCACGAACTGTTGCCAGACGTGCGGTGCGCTCTTACCGCACCTTTTCACCCTTACCGGCGCCGAAGCGCTTAGGCGGTTATTTTCTGTGGCACTTTCCGTAGGCTCACGCCTCCCAGGCATTACCTGGCACTTCGCCCTATGGAGCCCGGACTTTCCTCCCCCCCCTAATTTTCATAGAGGGCAGCGACTGTCCGATCGACTCTCCGCCGCGAAGGTTAACGGCAGAGCGGCCGAAGAACAAGCGCTAAACGCCTGCAGACACTCCAGCACGTCGGGTTTTACTCGCCCTTCTGTTTATCCAGCGCGACTTGATACAGGACATTCTTGCGCTCGCCGGTGATTTGCGCCGCCAAGGCTGCGGCACGCTTGAGCGGCATCTCTTCGAGCAACAGATTGAGAATGCGCATGGCTTCACTGCTGACAGCGTCCTCGGTTTCCGGGGCCGACCAACCTGCGACCAACACCACGCACTCACCGCGCTGCTGATTGCTGTCCGACTCGACGAACTCGCGCAGCTCGGCCAATGGCAGGCCCTTCAGGGTTTCGAAGGTTTTGGTCAGTTCCCGCGCCAGCAACGCCGGACGCTCCGGACCAAAAACCAGCTCCATGTCTTGCAGGCATTCAAGGATGCGGTGCGGGGCTTCGTAGAAAATCAGCGTGCGCGGCTCTTCTTTAACCAGCTCAAGGCGAGCACGACGACCGACAGCCTTGGCCGGCAGGAAGCCTTCGAAGATAAAACGATCCGACGGCAGACCCGCCGCCGACAACGCCGCGATCAGTGCACAGGCACCCGGAACCGGCACCACGTTGATTCCCGCCGCGCGCGCCTGACGCACCAGGTGATAACCCGGATCGGAAATCAGCGGTGTCCCGGCATCGGAGATCAGCGCCACATCGTCGCCGGCGAGCAAGCGGGTAATAAAGCGGCTACCTTCATCCCGCTCGTTATGTTCATGGCAGGCTGCCAGCGGCGTAGGAATGCCAAAGTGCTGCATCAACCGCTGGGAGTGACGTGTATCTTCGGCGGCGATCAATGCCACGTCGCGCAGGATCTTCAGCGCGCGCGCACTGATGTCGTCCAGGTTGCCGATGGGCGTCGCCACCACATAAAGCGAGCCAGCAGCGGAATTCAAAGCACCTGGAGCAGTCAAAGCGCACACCTCATGATCGGTAAAAGCCGCCATTGTAGCGCGTAGCGATGCTTTCGATACGCGCAAGCAAGCCCGGTTTTTTCAGCCTTTTGTGCAGTGCTGCAACATTTGCACGAGCTAAATTGATCGATTCACGCCAGTAACATCGCGCCCCGGCCAGTGCTTGGGTACAATTCCACGCTAATTTGATCGAGTATCAGGAACACTACATGATCGCTTGCCTGCGGCTGTTCACTGCCCTCTGCCTCGCTGCCTTGCTGGCGGCTTGCGCCAGCTCGCCCTCTTCCAGCCTTGGCGAACTTCCACGGACCCCGGATGCCAGTATCGAGCAACTGCTCGATCAGGCCGCCAAAAGCAAAACGCCGGAGCAAGCAGCACTGCTTCGTCTGAGTGCGGCAGACCTCGCTTATCGCCAGGGCAATGCCGGCCAGTCCGCGCAAATCCTGCAACAAGTGCCGGTCGAACAACTCAAGCCTGGCCAACAGGTGTTCGCCAGCACCCTGGCAGCTGAACTGGCTATGGTGCGCAATCAGCCAAAAGCTGCGTTGACTGCCTTGAGCCACCCGAGCCTGCAACGCCTGGGCGAATTGCCTGTCGAGCAACAGGTTCGCACCGGCACCGTGCACGCCCGCGCCCTTGAAGCCGATGGCCAGACCCTCGCCGCGGCACGGGAGCGCATTTTCATCGCGCCGATGCTGAGCGGTGAAGCGGCAAGCAAAAACCACGAAGCGATCTGGACCCTGATCGCCTCGCTGCCAACCGATCAGCTGCAACCGACCACCAACGACGACCTCGGTGGATGGATGGGTCTGGCGCTGGCCGTGAAAACCGCCGGCACCCTGGAGCAGCAGCAAGCCGCGATCGACAACTGGCGCGCCCAAAACCCCAAGCACCCGGCCGCCGTCCAGCTGCCCCTGCCACTGACCAAACTCAAGGAGCTGGCCAGCCAGCCCCTGGGCAAGATCGCCCTGCTGCTGCCGCAAGACGGCCCGCTGGCATCGGTAGGCAAGGCGCTTCGCGAAGGATTCATGGCTGCTCATTACCAGGCTCAACAAGCCGGTCAGAAGCCGCCGGCCATCGAGTTTTATGACAGCTCGCGCCTGACCTCCCTCGACGAGTTCTATCGCAAGGCCCAGGCCGATGGCGTGCAACTGGTGGTCGGCCCGCTGGAAAAGCCGCTGGTCAAACAGTTGAGCGCTCGTCCACAGCTGCCGATCACGACCCTGGCACTGAATTACAGTGAAGGCGAACAAGGTCCGGCCCAGCTGTTCCAGTTTGGTCTTGCCGCTGAAGACGAAGCTCGCGAAGTGTCCCGCCGCGCTCGCGCCGACGGCCTGCATCGCGCCGCCATCATGGTGCCGAAAGGCGAATGGGGCGACCGCGTACTGAGAGCGTTCAGCCAGGATTGGCAAGCCAACGGCGGCAGCATCGTTGCCACCGAACGCGTTGACCAACCGGTGCAACTGGCCCAGCAGATCGCCGACATGTTCCAGCTGCGCCAGAGCGAAGGCCGCGCCAAGAGCCTGCAAAGCACTGTTGGTTCGCAGGTAGCCGCTCAGCCGTCGCGCCGCCAGGACATCGAGTTCATCTTCCTGGCCGCCACGCCTCAGCAAGCCCAGCAGATCAAACCGACCCTGAACTTCCAGTACGCCGGTGATGTGCCGGTCTACGCCACGTCCCACGTGTTCAGTGCCAGCGGCGACGTCAACCAGTACAACGACATGAACGGCGTTCGCTTTTGCGAAACCCCATGGTTGCTGGATGCCAACGATCCACTGCGTAAGCAAGTGACAGCACAATGGCCACAAGCCGGCGGCAGCCTGGGTCGCCTGTATGCGATGGGCGTCGATGCCTATCGCCTGGCTCCACGCCTGGGGCAACTCAAGGCGTTGCCGGACAGCCGCATCGAAGGTCAATCGGGCAGCCTGGGCATGACTCAGAACCAACGCGTGGTGCGCCAGTTGCCATGGGCCCAGTTCGTCAACGGCCAGGTTCAACGCCTGCCGGATACTCCGCACTGATGCCTGACAGGTCACGCCAGCAAAGCGGTAAAGATGCCGAGCGCCATGCGCTCGAGCATCTTCAACAACAGGGTCTGCGCCTGCTGGCGCAGAACTGGTTGTGTAAACGTGGCGAGCTTGATCTGGTCATGCTTGATGGCGATACAGTAGTATTCGTTGAAGTTCGCTACAGAAAAAACACTCAATGGGGTGGCGCGCTCGATAGCATCGATGAGCGCAAACGGCAGAAACTGATTTTTGCCGCGCAGTATTTTCTTCAGCGCGAGTCGCGTTGGGCCAATTCCCCTTGCCGTTTCGACGTGGTCGCCATCGACAGCAACCACGATCAGTTGAACTGGCTGCAGAATGCCTTCGACAGCTGATCGAGCGCGTCCCGAAACGGACACTTTCACCCAACAATTTTGCTCTTTGCTTTGCGGGCTGCACATTCATGTGCCGAGTAGCCGCGCTAATTAAGGTCACACAGATGGACATGCAATCCCGAATTCGCCAGCTTTTTCAGGCCAGTATCGACACCAAGCAAATGGCGATGGACGTACTTGCACCGCACATCGAGCAAGCCAGCCAGGTGATGGTCAACGCCCTGCTCAACGAAGGCAAAATGCTCTCCTGCGGCAACGGCGGTTCTGCCGGCGATGCGCAGCATTTCTCGTCCGAGCTGCTCAACCGCTTCGAACGCGAGCGCCCGAGCCTGCCGGCCATTGCGCTGACCACCGACAGCTCGACGATCACCTCGATCGCCAACGACTACAGCTACAACGAAATCTTCTCCAAGCAAATCCGCGCGCTCGGCCAGCCGGGCGACGTATTGCTGGCGATTTCCACCAGCGGCAACTCGGCAAACATAATTCAAGCGATCCAGGCCGCACATGATCGCGAAATGATTGTCGTAGCATTGACCGGTCGCGATGGCGGCGGCATGGCGTCGCTGCTATTGCCCGAGGACGTCGAGATTCGCGTACCGGCCAACGTCACCGCACGTATTCAGGAAGTCCACCTGCTGGCGATCCATTGCCTTTGCGACTTGATCGACAGCCAACTGTTCGGGAGTGAAGAATGACCCCTAATCGCCTAGGCCTTCTGGCCTTGACCCTGTGCCTTGGCATCAGCGGCTGCACCTCGGTGGTTAACGCCAGCCGTGAAGCACCGATCGATGATGACCGCGGCACACGCACCTTAGGCAGCAAGATCGACGACTCTCTGATCGACACCAAGGTCGGCGTGAACATCGCGAAGGCCGATCCGGCACTGGACAACGATTCGCACATCGTCGTCACCAGCTTCAACGGCGTCGTGCTGCTCGCCGGCCAGACCCCACGCGCGGATCTCAAGGCCAAGGCCGAACAGGCCGCCGCCGCCGTCCAGCGCGTGAAGACGGTGCACAACGAACTGCAGGTGCTGCCGCCCTCTGGCTTCCTTGCCCGTCAGAACGACACCTGGCTGACCTCCAAGATCAAGACCCAGATGCTCACCGACAAGAACATCCCAGGTTCGCGCATCAAGGTGGTCACTGAGAACGGCATCGTTTACTTGCTGGGCTTGCTGACCAAACAGGAAGCGGCTCAGGCGACCAATCTGGTGCAGGGTGTTTCCGGCGTGCAGAAGATCGTGAAGCTGTTTGAGTACATCGACTGACACATCCTCCTGTAGGAGCCAGGCTTGCCGGCGAAGGCGATTTCCAGGACGCCTTCGCCGGCAAGCCTGGCTCCTACATGAAATAAAAAAGGGTGATCCTTGCGGATCACCCTTTTTTTATTTCACCACTTTCAAACTGGGTCGACCGCTGGGACGCGGCGGCTCACTGTCCGGTGGCGGAAGATCATCCTCCGGCTCGATCTCTTCCTCGTCTTCCATAGGCGATTCCAGATCGAACACCATGCCCTGACCGTTCTCCCGGGCGTAAATACCCAGGATCGATGCGATAGGCACGTACAGGGTATGCGGCACGCCACCGAAGCGCCCTTCGAAGCTGACCGCTTCGTTGTCCATGTGCAAATGACGCACGGCGGCCGGCGATACGTTCAGGACAATCTGTCCGTCACTGGCGAAACCCTGTGGCACCTGCACCGACGGATATTCGGAATTGACCAGCATGTGCGGGGTGCAATCGTTGTCCACAATCCACTCGTAGAGCGCGCGGACCAGATAAGGTCGACTGGAGTTCATAGCGGCTCCTTAAGCCTTAGCGCATATCGCGTTCGACACCAGACAGACTCGCCTGGAAAGCCTCACGCGCAAACGAGCGCTCCATATAATCAAGCAGCGGCTTGGCAGGCCGCGGCAGTTCAATACCCAGAATCGGCAAGCGCCAGAGTATTGGCAATAGGCAGCAATCCACCAGACTTTGTTCCTCGCTGAGGAAAAACGGCTTGTCGGCGAAAAGCGGCGACACGCCAGTCAGGCTTTCGCGCAGCTCTTTACGAGCCACTACGCGGGCTGCTTCCTTGGTCCGCGAATCCAGGATCAGATCCACCAGACCACACCAGTCACGCTGAATACGATGAATCAGCAGACGGCTGTTGGCACGCGCCACTGGATAAACCGGCAGCAAAGGCGGATGCGGGTAACGCTCATCCAGATATTCCATCACCACGGTCGACTCCCACAACGCCAGGTCACGATCGACCAGGGTGGGCAGGCTTCCGTAAGGGTTCACTTCAATCAGTTTAGGCGGCTGGCGACCAGCTTCCACATAAATGATCTCGGCGCTGACACCCTTCTCTGCAAGTACGATACGCACTCGGTGGGAATAGTGGTCGGCGGGGTCGGAGTAACAGGCCAACCGATTGGTCACGCCCATGGCGGTCCTCCTCGCTTGTTGAAATTATCGGAAGCGGAAAAACGCGCGCGCCCAGAGGGCGCCTCCCGTAACGCCTGGCTGACCAGGCTCGTTACACTTTCAGAGACGCCCTTGGGCGCGCGCGATTAACAGCAATTGCTTGAAACTTTATCAGTGCACATCTTTCCAGTATTCGCGCTTGAGCAAATAGGCGAATACGAAGAAGAACGCCAGGTACAGCAAGACGTAGGTACCAATGCGCTGATGCTGCAGCTTAACCGGGTTAGCCGAGTAAGCGAGGAAGGTTACCAGATTCTTGACCTTCTCATCGAACTGCTCTTCGGTCAGGGCACCGCTCTTTGGCACGATGGTCAGCTGATCGCACGCTTCATGAGTCAGCGCGGTACCGGTCAGCGGATCATATTGCTTCTTGCCGTCTTCGACGATCTGCACCTGTTTGCAGCCAACGACCTGGCGACCTTGCAGGCCCACCAGGACGTTCGGCATGCCCACGTTCGGGAAGACCTTGTTGTTCACGCCCCAAGGACGCGACGGATCTTCGTAGAACGATTTCAGGTAACCGTAAAGCCAGTCAGTACCACGAACACGAGCCACCAGGGTCAGGTCAGGTGGCGCAGCACCGAACCAGGTCTTGGCGTCGGCCGGCTGCATGCCGATGTTCATGTGGTCGCCGATCTTGGCACCCGTGAACACCAGTTTCGACAGCATCAGATCGTGAGGAATACCCAGATCATCGGCAACGCGCTCATAGCGCTGGAACTTGGCGCTGTGGCAACCCATGCAGTAGTTGGCGAACGTACGCGCGCCATCTTGCATGGCAGCCTTGTCGGAAACGTCGATATCGACCTTTTCCAGCTCGGGACCACCGTGCTCAGCCGCGAAGGACAGGACAGGCAAAGCAGCAAGAATCAGTACAGCAAATAGCTTTTTCATCAGCCAGTCACCCTTTCCGGAACCGGTTTGGTCTTCTCGAGCCTGGTGTAGAACGGCATCAGAATGAAGTAGGCGAAGTACAGGAAGGTACACACCTGCGACAGCAACGTACGGCCTGGAGTCGGCGCCAGAACACCCAGCACGCCCAGGATCACGAACGAAATACAGAACACCCAGAGCCAGATCTTGCTCAACCAGCCTTTGTAGCGCATCGACTTGACCGGGCTACGATCCAGCCATGGCAGGACGAACAGCACAGCGATGGCCGCACCCATGGCGATAACGCCCAGGAGCTTGTCCGGAACCGCCCGCAGAATCGCGTAGAACGGGGTGAAGTACCAAACCGGAGCGATGTGCTCTGGCGTCTTGAACGCGTTAGCCACTTCAAAGTTCGGCTTCTCGAGGAAATAGCCGCCCATTTCCGGGAAGAAGAACACGATCGAGCAGAAGATGAAGAGGAACACCACCACGCCGACGATATCTTTCACGGTGTAGTACGGGTGGAAGGCAATGCCGTCCAGCGGTACGCCGTTTTCGTCTTTGTGTTTCTTGATGTCCACGCCGTCCGGGTTGTTCGAGCCGACTTCGTGCAGCGCCAGAACGTGCAGCACCACCAGACCAAGAATCACGATTGGCAGGGCAACCACGTGCAAGGCGAAGAAGCGGTTCAGGGTAATACCGGAAATCAGGTAGTCGCCACGAATCCACTGGGTCAGGTCGTTGCCGATGACCGGGATCGCACCGAACAGCGAGATGATCACCTGGGCACCCCAGTAGGACATCTGGCCCCACGGCAGCAGATAACCCATGAAGGCTTCCGCCATCAGCGCCAGGTAGATCAGCATGCCGAAGACCCACACCAGCTCACGTGGCTTCTGGTACGAACCGTAGAGCAAGCCACGGAACATGTGCAGATAGACCACGATGAAGAACGCCGAAGCGCCGGTGGAGTGCAGCAGGCGCAGGATCGAGCCGTACTCGACGTCACGCATGATGTATTCGACGGAGGCGAATGCTTCTTCCGCCGACGGGGTGTAGCTCATGGTCAGCCAGACACCGGTGACGATCTGGTTGACCAGAACGAGCAGCGCGAGGGAACCAAAGAAATAGAAGAAGTTGAAGTTCTTCGGGGCGTAGTACTTGCTGAGATGGTCTTCCCACATTTTGGTCGCGGGAAAGCGCGCATCAACCCAATCCATGAACTTGCTCATCACGCTTTCTCCGTATCGACGCCAATGACAATGATGTCATCGGTCTCATAGGAATGCGGGGGAACTGGCAGGTTCAAAGGCGCGGGTTGCGACTTGTAGACGCGGCCAGCCAAATCGTAGTGGGAACCGTGGCAAGGGCAGAAATAACCACCTACCCAATCCTTGCCCAGATCCGCAGGTGCCACTTCTGGACGGAAGGTCGGCGAGCAACCGAGGTGTGTGCAGATACCGATCAGCAGCAGAACCTCTGGCTTGATCGAACGCGTTTCCGGGTCGACATAAGTCGGTTGAGTCGAGTTCTTGGAGGTCGGGTCAGACAGCTGGCCCTCGATCTTCTTCAGATTCCCCAGGATTTCCGTTGTACGGCGGACAATGAACACCGGCTGACCGCGCCACTCAGCAATCATCTGCTGGCCTGGCTCGATTTTGCTGACATTCACTTTCACCGGTGCACCTGCGGCTTTCGCCTTGGCACTGGGAAACCATGACCCCACGAACGGGACCGCAGCCCCCACCGCTCCTGCAGCACCCACCACGGATGTGGCTGCTACCAAGAAGCGACGCCGGCCTGCATTCACGCCGTCATTGCTCATTCAGTCCTCTCCCATCAGCTTTGTGGCCTGTTAAATCAGGCATCTACTAAGTAAAACTATGTACTTATAAAAATTTTGCCGAATGGTAATGAAAAGCCCCAATTCTGACAAGGTAATTACCGAAGGGCTCCACTGCCAAGCCTTGCAGTATAGGGGCTCTACGGCTGTGGCAAGTTGTCACAGAGCAATTCTTTGATAAATCGAGCCCATAAAAAAACGCCCGGCTTCGCGAGGAAGCTGGGCGTTCTTTTTGAACGTGAAAGCGAATTAACGCTTCGAGTACTGCGGACGCTTACGCGCTTTACGCAGACCGACTTTCTTACGTTCAACTTCACGTGCATCACGGGTTACGAAGCCGGCTTTGCGCAGAGCACCGCGCAGAGTTTCGTCGTAGTCCATCAGTGCGCGAGTGATACCGTGGCGGATTGCGCCAGCTTGACCACTTACACCACCACCGATCACGGTGACGTAGATGTCGAACTTCTCGACAGTCTCAGTCAATTCCAGCGGCTGACGAACTACCATGCGGGCAGTTTCGCGGCCGAAGAAATTATCCAGCGAACGGTTGTTGATGGAGATGTTACCAGTGCCCGGACGCAGGAAAACGCGTGCGGTTGCGGTCTTGCGACGGCCAGTGCCGTAATTTTGAGTCGCCGACATAATGAACTATTCCGTTAAAACTTCAGTTCTTGGGGCTGCTGAGCAGTATGAGGGTGTACAGCGCCCGCATAGACTTTCAGCTTACGATACATGTCGCGACCCAGCGGGTTCTTAGGCAGCATGCCTTTGACCGCGGTCTCGATCACGCGCTCAGGGGCTTTAGCGATCAGCTTTTCAAAGTTGATCGACTTGATGCCGCCCGGGAAACCGGAGTGGGAGTAGTAGATTTTGTCGGTGGTTTTAGCACCGGTTACACGAATCTGCTCGGCATTGATAACGACGATGTAATCGCCGGTGTCAACGTGAGGAGTGTACTCAGCTTTATGCTTGCCACGCAGACGGCTCGCGATTTCGGTGGCCAGACGACCCAGGGTCTGACCTGCAGCGTCGACGACAAACCAGTCGCGCTGTACTGTTTCCGGTTTAGCAGTAAAAGTTTTCATTCTTTATAGCCTCAGGGGCCGCCCTGTAAATTAGACGGCGGATCTTACTGAATAGTGCGTACTTTGACAAGTCAAAGGCAGCCGGATACAGACGCTTTCGGGGGCTCGGGTCGGCGCGTCCGTTCAACGGCAAGATTCTTCGGCGGCGGCGCATCACTTCCACTGCAGAAAGAGGTGCGCAATTATGCAGATTGCGAAAAATATTTCAACCTGCTTTTATGATTGTTTTGCCCAAGGAGCACCCGATGGACTATCGACAGCTAGGCCGAACCAATCTGAACGTGAGCGCCATCTGCCTCGGAACCATGACCTGGGGCGAGCAAAACAGCGAGGCTGAAGCCTTCGCACAGATTGAACGGGCCAAGAGCGCCGGGATCAATTTCATCGACACTGCCGAGATGTACCCGGTGCCGCCGAAGGCCGACACCTACGCCACCACCGAACGCTACATCGGCAATTACTTCAAAAGCCGCGGCGATCGCGCCGACTGGATCCTGGCCAGCAAGATCGCCGGCCCCGGCAACACCATCGACTACATCCGCGACAAAAACCTGCGCCACAACCGCCAGCACATCACCGAAGCGGTGGATGCCAGCCTCAAGCGCCTGCAGACCGATTACATCGACCTCTATCAGCTGCACTGGCCGGAGCGCAGCACCAACTTCTTCGGTCAACTGGGTTACAAACACAAAATCGAAGCCAACCTGACGCCACTCGAGGACACCCTCGAAGCGCTGGACGAACAGGTCAAGGCCGGCAAGATCCGCCACATCGGACTGTCCAATGAAACGCCGTGGGGCACCATGCGCTTCCTGGCGCTTGCTGAGGCCCGTGGCTGGCCACGTGCGGTGTCGATCCAGAACCCGTACAACCTGCTGAACCGCAGTTTCGAAGTCGGCCTGGCGGAAATCGCCATCCGCGAACAATGCGGCCTGCTGGCCTACTCGCCGCTGGCGTTCGGTTTTCTGTCGGGCAAGTACGAGGGTGGCGCGCGCCCGCCGAAGGGTCGCCTGAGCCTCTACAGCCGCTTCAGCCGCTATTTCAATCCGCAGTCGGAAGCAGCGTGCAGCCGCTATGTGGCATTGGCCCGTGAGCACGGCCTGGACCCGGCGCAGATGGCGCTGGCGTTCGTGACGCAACAGCCGTTCGTGACCAGCAACATCATCGGCGCGACGACGCTGGAACAGCTGGACAGCAACATTGCCAGCTTCGAGCTGAAACTTTCCGATGAAGTGCTGGCGGGGATCGAGGCGATTCACAAGGATCACCCGAATCCTGCGCCTTGATTGATAGGTAAAAGCCTTCGCGAGCAAGCCCGCTCCCACAGTCGACCGTATTCCTCCAAGAGAACTCGGTCGAATGTGGGGGCGGGCTTGCTCGCGAAGGCGTCAGTCCAGTCACCGCAAAATCAAAGCGACCGCGCAATAATCTCCTTCATGATCTCGTTGGTGCCGGCATAGATCCGCTGCACCCGCGCATCCGCCCACGCACGTGCGATCGGGTATTCCCACATGAACCCGTAGCCGCCATGCAACTGCACGCACTCGTCGAGCACCTTGCACTGCAGGTCCGTGCCCCAATACTTGGCCATCGCCGCCGTCGGCACATCGAGCTTGCCTTGCAGGTGCAACTCCAGACAGCGATCGACGAAGACCCGGCCAATCTGAATTTCGGTCGCCATTTCCGCCAGCTTGAAACGGGTGTTCTGGAAGTCGGCAATCGCCTTGCCGAACGCCTTGCGCTCGCGGGTGTATTCCAGCGTCCATTGCAGCGCGGCTTCAGCCGACGCCAATCCGCCGACAGCGACCGTCAGACGCTCCTGCGGCAGTTCCTGCATCAGATACGCGAAGCCCATCCCGGCCTGCCCCAGCAGGTTTTCCTTGGGCACTCGAACATCCTGGAAAAACAGCTCCGACGTGTCTTGCGCCTTCATACCGACTTTTTCCAGGCGCTTGCCCTTGGCAAAGCCCGGCGTGTCGGCCTCGACCAGAAACAGACTGGTGCCCTTCGCGCCCGCCTTCGGATCGGTCTTGGCCACGACAATCACCAGGTCCGCGAGATAGCCATTGGTGATAAAGGTCTTCGAACCGTTGATCACGTATTCGTCGCCATCGAGCACCGCGGTGGTTTTCACCCCTTGCAGATCGGAACCGGCGCCCGGCTCGGTCATGGCAATCGCAGTGACCATCTCGCCAGACACCAGTTTCGGCAGGTATTTGTGTTTCAGCGTTTCACTGCCGTAATGCAGGATGTACGGCGCGACGATGTCGGAATGAAGAGAAAACCCGATCCCGGTCAGACCCAGACGTCCCACCTCTTCGATCACCACTGCACTGTAGAGAAAGTCTGCACCCAGCCCACCGTATTCTTCCGGCAGGTGCGAACAGAGCATCCCCGCCTCCCCCGCCTTGTTCCAGAGCTGGCGGTCGATATAGCCTTGCTTCTCCCATTGAGCATGAAACGGCACGGCTTCTTTTTCGAGGAACGTTCGCACACTGTCGCGAAAAAGTTCGTGCTCGGGACTGAACAAGGTTCTGGGGATCATGCGACACCTGTCGTTATTGTTAGAAGGAATTGACCTTCAGAGACTAAGCCCCGCATCCGATACAGGACACTGGACACATCCGACAAAAAATAAGACGATCCAGCCGTCTGGTGACCACTTTCCCCTATAAGAATAAAGTTGAATTATGTCTAACCAAGTCTCCACGCCCTTGCGGCGCGTCAGCATCCTGGCTATCGACCGGGTTTTCGCTTCCACCCTCATGCAAGCCAAGGATTTCTTCCACCTGGCCAGCCTGCGCTACGGCAAACAACTGGGCCAAGGCCTGACACCGGCGTTCGAAACGCGGCTGGTCAGCCCCGATGGCAAACCGGTGAACAGCTTCAGTGATGTGATCATGCCGGTGGACGGCGGCCTGGAAAACGCCGACGTCATCATCCTCCCGGCGTTCTGGGACGATTTCGAAACCCTCTGCCAACGTTATCCACAGGTCCTGCCGTGGCTGCGCCAGCAACACGCGCGCGGCGCCGTACTCTGCGGCGAGGCCACAGGGGTGTTCTGGCTCGCCGAAGCCGGGCTGCTCAATGGCAAGGAAGCGACAACCTACTGGCGATTCTTCAATGCGTTTGCCGAGCGTTTCCCGAAGGTTCACCTCAATCAGGACAAGCACCTGACCGACGCCGACAACCTGTATTGCGCCGGCGGCACGACCTCGGCGTGCGACCTCTACATCTACCTGATCGAGCGCTTCTGCGGCGCCAACGTGGCCCAGGCCGTGGCCCGCGATATCCTCTATGAAGTGCAGCGCAGCTATTCGCCGGGACGCATCGGTTTCGGCGGGCAGAAGCTGCACCAGGACGTGATTATCCTGCAGATTCAGCACTGGCTCGAAGAACACTTCGCCGACAAGTTCCGCTTCGAAGACGTGGCGCGCGAGCACGGCATGAGCATCCGCAACTTCATGCGCCGCTTCCAGACCGCCACCGGCGACAAGCCGCTGCATTACCTGCAACGCCTGCGCATCGAAACAGCGAAGGGCTTGCTGTCCGGCAGCCGAAAAAGCATCAAGACCATCAGTTATGAAGTCGGCTATGACGACGCGAGCTTCTTCGCTCGACTGTTTCGCCAGCACACGGAATTGTCGCCGAACCAGTATCGGCAGCAGTTTCAGCAGGCTGCCTAGATACTGGAAGCCAACATGGATTCCTGTGGGAGCGGGCTTGCCCGCGATGGCGTCGGCACATCCAGCAATAATGTGACTGACACACCGCTAACGCCGCCAGGCCGGTCTCGCCCCCACATTGGGATTTGCATGCACAGTGGGTTGGCAATGCACTTTCCTACACAAATCACGGAAAACAGAGCGACAAAGCCCCCGATCCGGCCCACAGACACAGCCCCTGAAAAGGCCCAGCATCCTTCCCTGCTATCAACATCAGGGAAGATCAACAGTGACCATCGGATCAAGTTACGAGTACCCGGCCCATGCGGCCAAGACTGTCGCTCGAACAAAGCGCTCGACTGACACCAAATGGTCGGGCCGTTTTCCAAATCCCCCCGACCTCTGCTTCGACTATCGAGCATTGGTCGAACAGGAAAACGGCATCGCCAAGGCAACCAACCCACACCATAAAATCTGCATCATCGGCGCAGGTGTCACCGGGCTTACTGCCGCCAGAGAACTCTATCGTTGCGGCTTTACCGATATCACCCTCATTGAACAGTCCAGGAGAATTGGCGGTCGCCACCTGACCGTTGCTGGAAGCCAGCGCTCCTCGACGAGCCACACACCGTTTGAAATGGGCGCAATGCGCATGCCCTTCTTCAACAGGGCAGATGAATCACCGACAGACGGCCGTTCACTGATGGCTTACTACGCGAAGACGTTTGATCTGGCCTTTTCAGATTTCGCCAATCCCGGAAGTCAATGGGTGACCTCGACCGGTATCTATCTGCGAGAAGGCAGCATGGGTGACGGACAGACTCCGCAAATGCTCATCTGGAAAAATGAGGATGGTCAGACACCACCTCCCGGCGATGAACTGCAAAAGGTTTATGCCAAGTGGAAGGCCTTTGCCGACCGGATGACCCGGCATGTTGCAGAGGTCTATGCCAGCCAGGACTGGGAAACCATATGGGCCGCGATCGTCGAAAAATACGAACGCATTTCCTTTCGCGACCTGGTGAGTATGCCGGCCCTGGAAGAGTGGGACGAACGCTCGCCGGGAGACTTTGGCGGTATGGGAATGTCCGCACAAGAGTCGGCCATTTTCTATGCCATCGGCATCGGCGATGGCAGTTGGGGAGCGTTTTATGACGTCTGCTCCCTTTATCCTCTGCGTACTGCGATTTTCGGGTTCAGCAGCCAGTTGCAACTAATCCATGGCCGTGTAGACGCTCAGGGCGATCCGTTGACTTCACCTCACCTGCGGAGTAATGCCGTATTTGATTCAAAAGGACTGACTTTCGACGCCCCACGTTATATCGGACTTGCAGCTCTGGACGAATGCCTGCTGTTCATGAAAACCGCGGAAACCGGAAAGTCTTTCTACGATCATTGCAGTGAACGGGGCAGAGGTTTGCTGACGGACTCGTCCGTCACAAAACTCAAAAAACTGCCCGATCAGAAAACACGCGTCTACTACAACTGGAAACACAGCCAAACCGAGCATTCCCAGGAACAGTTCGAGGACTTTGATTCGGTCATCATAACCCTTCCTTCCTGGTTGATCGAAACCCGCATCAAGCTTGAAAACTTCACGCCGCAAATGCTGCCTTTCGAGACAATCAATGCCTATAAAACGGCGCATTGGGAAACCAGCTGCAAAGTCTTCGCCCCACTGAAGAAATCCTTCCTTTCGAAAAGCGGCAAAATTCCGCAAGCCATTGTCACCGACAGTTTTATCCATGACGTTTATACCTACCGATACAACGATACCTACAGCTATGACTGCATCCTTTTGAGTTACACATGGGAAGACGATGCCACCAAGCTGGCCTCATTTACCGACAAGGAACTGGTGAGCAAGTGCGCCAAAGAGCTGGACCGAATCCTTATGAGCGCCACCAATATCCAAGAGAGAATCTCTCCTTACATCGGGCTTGATCAAGCCGTGGTTCAACGCTGGATGACCGATAAAAATGCGCTGGGCTGCGCAAAGTTGTACCGGCCCGGCACCTATTACGACGCCGTAAGCCTGATGAAGTACAACAGAGACTTCGCGCATGTTTCAGGCCTGTACTTGTCCGGGGAGTCATTTTCAGTCGATGCCGGCTGGACAGAGCCTTGCTTCCGGGGTGCCGTTGATGCGGTCATTCACATCTGCAACAAAACGTCTGCGACCTTCAATGGCGGGTTTTCCTTGAGCGACTATCCACACTACAACGTCAGGGCCTGATCACTTGCACGAGCCCCGGACGGGTCTGATTGGGATCCGGACTACAACCTAAACGGAAGTGGCTGACTTACTCCGACCTGCTGATTCACCTCTTATAGGCACGCAATTCAACAGCGTGAATAACAATAAAAAGAGGTCATCAACAATGAGTGAACCAACAAGCCCTGTTCGTGTAGCAGTCGTGCAATTCGACCCTCAGGTCGGCGTGGGCAATCGAGAAGGAAATCTGCATCGTAGCCTGCAATTGGCGCTGGAAGCTGTAAACGGCGGGGCGAACCTCATCGTCCTGCCTGAACTCTCGAACACCGGGTATTTCTTCAGCAATCGACAGGATGCGTTTGACCACTCGGAAATGATTCCCGGTGGCACAAGCGTGCAAACCTGGATGGAATTCGCCCGTCAGCACAAGATTTACCTGGTGGCCGGTCTGTCCGAGCGCGACGGCATGCGACTGTTCAATACCGGTGTTCTGGTCGGGCCCGACGGTTTTATCGGCAAGTATCGAAAAGCTCATTTGTGGAATCTTGAAAAGCTGTGGTTCACGCTAGGCGATCTGGGCTTTCCGGTTTTCGATACCCCGATCGGTCGAATCGGTTTGCTGATCTGCTGGGACATCTGGTTCCCCGAAGTGCCGCGAGTTCTGAGCCAGCAAGGCGCGGACATCATTTGCAGCCTGAACAACTGGGTCTGGACGCCGCCGCCCCTGTTCGATGACGCCGGCAAGTGCATGGCCTCGTACCTGACGATGACCGCCGCCCATGTAAACAATGTGTTTATCGCCGCAGCCAGTCGAATTGGCGAAGAGCGAGGGGCTCGCTATCTGGGCTGCTCGCTGATTGCCGGTACCAATGGCTGGCCGATTGGCGCTGTCGCCTCGGCGGACCAACAAGAAATCCTGTTTGCCGACATCGACCTGACCAGCTCCCGCAGCGCGCCAATCTGGAACGACCTGAACGATCTGCATCGCGACCGTCGAACCGACCTCTACGACCAGATGCTCGGTTACACCCAGCATCCATGTCTGCCGCGTTGATGGGGGAGCAAACGGATGGAATGTACGACTGAAGAAAAACAACTGCCCCGCAAATCGCCGCTCGATGCGGCAATCCTCCTGCTGATACTCGGCGCGATTCTGCTGATTGTCTGGCTTTCATTCGCTAACCGTTCTTATTGGTCAGCTCACTGGCCCAGCTACAGCGACATGCTGTCTGGCCTTCCCGAACCGAGTGCCTGGTTGCGCTGGGTATTGGGAGACATCAGCGAGGTTGCATTCTACAAACACGAGTTCGCCTCAATCGGGCTGCTGGCGGGCGCTTACTTGGCCTACTGGGCGAACCGAACGGGAAAACGCTGGCAAGGCTTTGCCATTTCCTACGGTAGCGGACTATGGCCGTGGTTGATCACCAGTTCACTGCTCGGACTTCTGCTGAGCAATCTGCTCTGGGGCTGGACGGTGACGGCTACCACCTGGCAACCCACGTTTGCAGCCTTTGTTTCGTTGCCGGCCGCGATGGTGCTGATGTTTGGTGGAGGCTGGAAGGTGGCGGTCAACGGCGCAATCATGGGTGCGGTGTTCGTCACGCCAATGTGCCTACTGATCGTCAACTATGTCTGCAATCCACTGGGTTTACCGGCCGTGATCGGTAACGTCTCGGGCATGGCAGTCGCCAGCGTCTTCGCTTTTCTGCTCTGTCGTTACGTTCCCAGCCTCATGAAGTCCGAAGTACCCGCAAAGCCTTCCGCTCCACCTTCCTTGCCCACCAAAGCACCGGATTACGGTGTTATCTGGAGCCTGCGGAGGGTCCTGGCTGACTTTTCGGAAGCGCCGTTCTTTGGCAATGAGTTGGCGAGCCTCGGCCTGATAGCGGGTGCACTACTGGCTTACACCCTGAACCCGATGAGTCCGGTATACGGTTCCGGTCTGCTGCCACAGCTGATTGGCGCACAGACATTGACCTCGGCATTAGGCGTGTTGATCTGGCGTCGACAATGGATGTCGCACGGCTGGTACCCCACCTACGTTCCACTGGTCTCAGTCGTGCCGGCAGCGATCCTGACCTATGGCGGCAGCTGGCAGGTCATTGTCATGAGTGCACTGCTAGGCGCCCTGATTGCGCCGCCATTGGCCTGCGCGATTGCCAAAAGGTTGCCCGCCGATATGCATGCCTACATCGGCAACGTCCTGTCCATGGCCATCAGCACTCTGCTGATCATTCCGTTTATCGGACTGCTGATAGCCAGCTGACTCGCTCTGCCATCCGGTTGTATCGCGGGCTCCGGTCCGGATACAGCCGCTTTTTCATATCCAACAAGCGAGGTATCCACATGGAACTGCCCAAACTGGCCATTGCGGCGCTTGGCGGCACCGTGAGCATGCAAGTCAGGAACGCTGGTGAAGGTGTTACACCGATCATCAGCGGAGAAGTCCTGTTGGACTCGGTTCCGGAGCTGGCGGCACTGGCACGGGTCAACGTTGAAACGCTCGGGTTGTTGCCAAGCGCCTCACTGGATTTCGAGTTCTTGCTGAGCGTTCTTTCCTGGGCCAGTTTCCAGATCAGGCAAGGTGCAGTCGGTGTTGTCATCACCCAAGGCACGGACACCCTCGAAGAAACCGCAACTTTTTTCGACTACTTGTGGGATCACAACCAGCCACTGGTCCTGACCGGTGCCATGCGTTCAGCGGCAAGTGCGGGTGCCGACGGGCCCGCGAATCTACTGGATGCCTGCCGCGTAGCACTGGCTGCGCAAAGCCGACAGCGAGGCGTTCAAGTGGTCATGAACGGACAGATTCACTCCGCGAGCGTCGTCCGCAAAACCGATTCATTGGCGTTGCAGGCGTTTTCCTCTCCCATCGTCGGTCCTGCCGGCATGCTCGTGGAAAACGCCATCCACTATTTGCACCCGCCGGCCCAGCGGAAGGTTTTACCGCTGCCGCAGCACACAACGCAGAGAATCGCCCTGCTGGAAGCGTCGCTTTCCGCAGACAGCCTTATGCTGGAAAACATCCTCGAACTCGCCTACGACGGGCTTGTGATTGCGGGATTTGGTGCTGGACACGTTCCCGAGAACTGGGCTGGTGTGATCGAAACTATCGCCGGAACAATCCCGGTCATCATTGCAACCCGGACCGGATCCGGCCCTACCGCGCAATCTACCTACGGTTTTATGGGTGGCGAGATGGATTTGATCCGTAAAGGTGCGTCGATGGCCGGGTTTCTGTGCCCGCGTAAAGCCAGGATTTTGCTGTGGCTGCTCGTGGGTTGCCAGCGGCAACATCGACTGGCGAGTTATCTCTCAAAAGACTGACACTCCCTGTAGGAGCGAGCTTGCTCGCGATGGAGTATCAGCAGCATTGATATCGACTGACCCACCTTCGCGAGCAAGCTCGCTCCTATAGGGGATCTGCGGTGAACGAAAAAGGGCCTGCAAATGCAGGCCCTTTTTTATTTTCCGAAATGTCCTACGGCTTGTGCGCCCGAGACAGGAATTCGTGCGACTGCATTTCCAGCAGACGGCTGAGGGTGCGCTGGAACTCGAAGTTCAGGCGACCGCCGGTGTAGAGGTCTTTGAGCTCGACTTCGGCAGAAATGATCAGCTTCACGTTACGGTCGTAGAACTCGTCGACCATGTTGATAAAGCGTCGAGCGATGTCGTCGGTGGTGACGCTCATCTGCTCCACGCCACTGAGCAACACGGCGTGGAAGATCTTGCCCAGTTCGATGTAATCGTTCTGGCTGCGCGGGCCGTCGCAGAGTTCGCGGAAGTCGAACCAGGCCACGTCGTCGCAGGTGCGCAAGGCACGGATCTCACGGTTCTCGATCATCAGCACATCGTTTTCGATGGCAGCCGTGCATTCCGGCGTCAGGGCGCGGAAGCTTTTACGCAGGCTTTCGTGGGACGCTTCGTCGAGCGGAAAATGGAACAGCTCCGCTTGCTCGAGGTGACGCAGACGGTAATCGACGCCGCTGTCGACGTTGACGATCTCGGTGTTCTGCTTGATCAGCGCAATGGCCGGCAGGAAGCGCGCGCGTTGCAGGCCGTCCTTGTACAAGCCGTCCGGCACGATGTTCGAGGTCGCGACCAGGGTCACGCCATTCTTGAACAGCTCTTCCATCAACGTACCGAGAATCATCGCGTCGGTAATGTCGGAGACGAAGAACTCATCGAAACAGATCACTCGCGACTCATCGGAGAAGCGCTTGGCGATGATGGTCAGCGGGTTTTTCTCGCCGCCGAGGGTTTTCATTTCTTCGTGCACGCGCTTCATGAAGCGGTGGAAGTGAGTGCGGGTCTTTTCCTTGAACGGCAGCGCTTCGAAGAAGGTGTCGACCAGGTAGGTCTTGCCACGCCCTACGCCGCCCCAGAAGTACAGGCCCTTGACCGGCGCCTGGTCTTTTTTGCCAAACAGTTTGCCGAGCAGGCCCGGTTTGCTCTGCGAGGCGGCGACCAGATCGTCGTACAGGCGCTGCAAATGGCGCACGGCAGTTTCCTGCGCGGCGTCATGGAAGAATTCCGGGCGTTTCAGATCAGCTTGATATCGTTCTAGGGGCGTCATAATTCGTTAGCAAGGCAACAAAAACGGGCCGTCACTGTAGCGACGGCCCGTGGGAATGGCAATCGGCCCTTGGTCGGGCCGAGCCGTTGATTTATTCCTGAACCGGCGTGAGGGCAATCCGCAGGGCGTCGATGGCGACGTCGCGAGCAGCGCTATCGGCGAAGGCCGGGCTGTCGCCAACGCACTCTCCTTCCAGCCAGACACTGAAGCTCAGGTCTTCGCTGCGCACGTCCAATGGCTGGCCCGCTTGCAATTGCTTGGTCACCTGACCGGCGGTTTTACCGTCGGCGAAGTTGCGCGACAGCAGCAATTGCTCGCCATCAGCTGCCAACAGACGGAAGCGGAAGCTGCCGTCATCTTCACGGAAGCTGACAAAACGCGCGGCTTTCGCGGCTTTCTTCTTGGTGGTCGCCGCGACTTGAGTCTGAGCAACGAAAGAACGCAAGCCGACCGCTTCACGCAGTTCGTGGAGGAACGGTGTCGCCACCGAGCGAGCCTTTTTCGCACCGATTTGCAGGATGTCTTCCAGATCAGCCGGGCGTTCGATCAACTGGTGATAGCGCTCGCGGGACTCGCCCAACTCACTGTCGAGCAGTTGGAACAGACGGTTCTTCGCCTCGCCCCAACCCAGGCCCTGCAACAGTTCGCTGCGGAATTCGTCGGACTGCGCCGGAGTGGCGAAGGCCTGGAACAGGGTGAACAGGTGCGAATTGTCCGGATCTTTCGCCTCGCCCGGCGCGCGGGAGTCGGTGACGATCCGCGAAATCGCGTCCTTCATCTCTTTAGCGCTGCTGAACAACGGGATGGTGTTGTCGTAGCTTTTCGACATCTTGCGACCGTCGAGGCCCGGCAGCGTGGCGACGCTTTCTTCGATCAGCGCTTCAGGCATGGTGAAGAATTCTTTGCCCTGGCCAAACAGGTGGTTGAAACGCTGGCCGATGTCGCGGGCCATTTCCACGTGCTGGATCTGGTCACGGCCGACCGGGACCTTGTGGGCGTTGAACATCAGAATGTCCGCGGCCATCAGCACCGGGTAGCTGTACAGGCCCATGGTGATGCCGGCGTCCGGGTCTTCGCCGGTTTCAACGTTCTTGTCCACCGAGGCCTTGTAGGCGTGGGCGCGGTTGAGCAAGCCCTTGGCGGCGACGCACGTCAGCAGCCAGGTCAGCTCGGGAATTTCCGGGATGTCGGACTGGCGATAGAACGTCACGCGGTCCACATCCAGGCCACCGGCCAGCCAGGTCGCGGCGATTTCCAGACGCGAGCGCTGGATGCGCAGCGGGTCATCGCATTTGATCAGGGCGTGGTAGTCGGCCAGGAAGTAGAACGAATCGGCATTGCTGTCGCGACTGGCGAGAATCGCCGGGCGGATGGCGCCGGCGTAGTTGCCCAGGTGCGGCGTGCCGGTGGTGGTGATGCCGGTGAGGATACGGGTACGAGTCGTCATGGGTAATCGCTTGTCAGACTGCAATCAATTCGAAAGACGCGGCAGGATCAGATCCTTCAGATCAGTCAGCTTGCCATGAAAAAAGTGTCCGCATTCTGCCACTTTCAGCAGCTCATGGGGACGTTCGAGTTTCGAGGACCAGTCGTAGACGGCTTGCGGGTCGATGACTTCGTCGGTTTCCGGCTGGATCAGGGTCAACTCGCCTTGCTGCGGCAGTGCGTCTTGATCGCCAAGGCGCATCACCGCTGGCGCGACCATGAACAAATGCTTGAGCAGCTCGCCCTTCGCTTCCAGGCGTCCGCCGAGACTGGCGGCAACAAATCCGCCGAAGGAGAAACCGAACAGCGTCAGCGGCAAATCAGGATGTTGCGTCCGCAACCATTCGGCCACCGCCTGAGCATCATCGACTTCGCCGGTTCCCATGTCGTGCGAACCTTCGCTGGCACCGACACCACGGTAATTGAAACGCAAAGTAATCAAACCGGCATCGCGCGCGGTGCGCTGCAGGGTCGAGACCACTTTGTTGAGCATGGTGCCGCCCTGCACCGGGTTCGGGTGGCAGATCAGCGCAATGCCACGAGGCGCTTCATTGTTCAGGTAAAGAGCTTCCAGTTGACCGACCGGGCCATCAATCACTACAGGGGTTTCGCGCATAAGCAAAGGAAGGAACTCCGTGACCTCGAATCGGGTCGACTCGTCTAGCAAATTGTCTGTGCCGATGTATTGCGAGTGAATCGCGGTATACAGCGCAGGTTCGAGCCGTTAACGTAAAGCAAAGCCGTTTATAGAGGAAGGACTCGTGGAACACTCGCTCTTAGTTTGGTTGTTGCCGACTCTTGCCCTGGTAGTGGGTGTCGCCGTTGGATTCCTGATCGCTCGCCTGGTGCCGAACGCCGCGCCGAGCAGCACACAACGTCAGCTGGATGACGTTCAGGAACGTTTCGACAGTTATCAGAACGAGGTGGTCACCCACTTCAACAGCACTGCAACCCTGGTCAAGAAACTGACTCAGAGCTATCAGGAAGTGCAGGATCATCTCGCCGAGGGTGCCAACCGCCTGGCCCTGGACGAGCAGACCCGCCAACGCCTGCTGGCCTCGCTGCACGCCGACGCGGCAGCCGCCCCACGGGAGCGCCTGACGCCGCCGCGCAATCAGGAGCCGCCTCGCGACTACGCCCCCAAAGCCCCGAACGCGCCGGGCATGCTCGATGAGCATTACGGCCTGAAGAAGTAATCAGGTTTCGCGCGACATGAAAAAGCCCCCGGATGAGTGATTGTCCGGGGGCTTTTTCAGTTCTGAAGTTTTCATCGCTTGTTCTGGCCTCTTCGCGGGCAAGCCCGCTCCCACAGGTATTGTGAACGCAACAAATCCCTGTGGGAGCGGGCTTGCCCGCGAAGAGGCCAGAACTGGCGACACAAAAAAGCCCGCCCGATCTGTTGAAGATAGGGCGGGCTTTTTTACGCCTGGGGTTCAGTCAGACGTTTATGGATACTGCTGAACAGTGCCCTGCTGCTGGCCACCATACTGCTGACCCGGAATCGCCTTCAGGTTGACCTCGACCCGACGATTCTGCGCCCGGCCATTGACGTCACCGTTGCTGGCAACCGGGTTATCCGGACCGGCACCGCGCGCCGACAGGTTCGCACCGCTTACGCCTTGCGACGTCAGATAGGTTGCCACGCTCTGGGCGCGACGCTGGGACAGGTCCATGTTGTGCTGACGGCTGCCGGTGCTGTCGGTGTAGCCGACGATCTCGATCTGGTTCTGGTTGAACTCCTTGAGCGAGCCCGCCAGGTTATTCAGCGGCTGATAGAAGCTTGAAGCGATGTTCGCCGAATCGGTGGCGAACGTGATGTTGCCCGGCATGATCAGCTTGATCTGATCGCCCTGGCGCTGCACTTCGACGCCGGTATTGGCCATGCTGGCGCGCAACTTTTTCTCTTGCTGGTCGGCGTAGTAACCGTAACCGGCAGCGGAAGCCCCCACCACGGCGGCACCGATCAGCGCACCCTTGCCACGGTTGTCGTGGCCAATGGCGGCACCGGCGAGTGCGCCGGCCAAAGCACCGAGGCCACCGTATTTCGCGGTTTTGCTCATGCCCGTGGAGCCACCGTCGGCCTGGCCCTGGTTGTCGTAAGGGTTAGGCGAGGCGCAGCCAGACAGCAAAGCCACAGCCGTAGCGACAATAATCAAACGCTGCTTGGTGAACATGAAGAGCTCCTACTTTCTGCATTCTAGGGTGCAACGGAACAAGGCATCGGCCTTAGCGGGCGTTGGATCATTGCAGGCGAAGAAAATTCCATCGCTATCCGCTAAGCCCGCACAAAAGGGTTGTCGCGCATTTCATCGCCCAGACGCGTGTCCGGGCCGTGGCCGGTCACCACTGTCGCGTCTTCATCCAGGGTGTACAGGCGCTGCTTGATCGAACGCACAATGGTCGCCTGATCGCCACCCCACAAATCAGTGCGCCCTACTCCGCGACGAAACAACGTGTCCCCGGCAATCAGCAGCTTGGCTTCGGAAAACCAGAAACTCATGGAACCCGGCGTATGACCGGGCGTGTGCAAGGCCACGCCGCAGCCGCAGGCCAGTTCTTCATCATCCGCCAACCAGCGATCGGGGGATGGAACCGGAGTATAGGGCACACCGAACATCTGGCATTGCATCTCCAGATTGTCCCAGAGGAACTGATCTTCCTTGTGCAGGTGCAAGGTCGCGCCGGTTTTTTCCTTCAACTGACCGGAGGCCAGGAAATGATCCAGGTGCGCGTGGGTGTGAATGATGCTGACCACCTTCAGGCCCAGCGCATCGAGGCGAGCCAGGATCAGCTCATGATTGCCACCCGGATCGACCACGATGGCCTTTTTCGTCACCGGATCGCCGATGATCGTGCAGTTGCACTGCAAAGGGCCGACGGGGAAGGTTTCGCGGATTAGCTCGGGGCTTGGGAGGTTCATGGAAAGTCCTGATGGTTCGATTTTTAGCAGAATATCAGCCTGCTTTTCCTCAGGCTTCAACATGACGTGCCGATACAGCCATGCTCACCATTTATTTGACGCCAAACATACAAAAATAATGGCTATATGATATCAATTGGCGTTGCTTTTGGTACAAAATTGCTTTCATGTAGCGGCCACATTGTAGGAGGGTCGCAGCCCACTCAGGATTTTCAGATGTCGACGCCTCTTGGTTACGTTTTTACATTCCCGACTTTTTTGACTGGTAACCAACAGATCGACAGCCTGATCTACGGCTCCCATTGGCTGAGCCCCACATGGAAAGGTAATGTCTCCACGACTAATCTGACCTATAGCTTCATCACGCCTGGCGGGTCATTCTTCGCCACCAACTACAGCGCCGAACAAGAGTACCGGAACAGTTACGCTCTGACATTTGCCCAGCAAGACGCTGTGAAAATCGCACTGGGCGCGTGGAGCGCCGTAGCCAATCTCAAGTTCACTCAGGTCACTGACAATGCCGTCAGCGCTGGAGACTTGCGGTTCGGCGGCTACGCCGGGATGGAAGACAAAACCGCTGCCTGGGGCTACTACCCCGACAGATATCCTGTGGGCGGGGATGTCTGGATCGGACCGACGACGAACAACCCGGACCCCGTCAAAGGCACCTATGACTTCATGACATTTGTGCATGAAATCGGTCACGCTCTGGGTTTGAAGCATCCCTTCGAGGCGAGCCAATCCAACAGCACGGTGCTCAATCCCCTGCTCGACGATTCACATTTCACGATCATGAGCTACAACAACACGTATGCCTATCAGCCGACTACGCCGATGCTGCTGGATATTCTTGTCATCCAGAAAATTTACGGCGCCAACATGCTTTGGCAAACCGGTGACAACGTCTATCGCTGGGCACCGGACCAATCGGTGTTTCAGACTATCTGGGATGCGGGCGGCAACGACACGATCGACGCCAGCAACCAATTGGCCGCCGTTAACCTGAACCTCAACGAGGGCGCATTCAGCCAGATAGGCAAGGCATTCATCGATGGGGTGAATCAGACGCTCATAAATGACGGCCTGGCAATTGCCTACGGCGCGAAAATCGAAAACGCCACAGGCTCGGCCTTTGACGACGTGCTGACCGGCAATGCCCTGAACAACATGCTCAACGGCATGGGCGGTGCGGACACCCTGATCGGCGGCGCCGGCAACGACATCTATGTGGTGGATAACGTCAGCGACAAGGTGATAGAAACCGGCACCTCGCTGACCGAAATCGACACTGTCCTGGCCTCGAGCGACTACACCCTCGTTGCCAACGTCGAAAACCTCACTCTGACCGGCAGCGACCACCTCATCGGCACCGGCAACGCCCTGAACAACACCCTGCTCGGCAACAGCGGTAACAACGTACTCGACGGCGGCCTCGGTGCGGACAATATGATCGGCGGCACCGGCAACGACACTTACATCGTCGACAACCTCAGGGACGTCGTCAGCGAAACCGGCACCCTGGCGGGTGAAATCGACACCGTGGTGGCTTCGATCAGCTACACCCTTGGTGCCAACCTGGAAAACCTGACCCTCACCGGCAGCGATAACCTCAACGGCACCGGCAACATCCTGAATAACGTGCTGATCGGCAATGACGGCAACAACCTCCTCAATGGCAGGCTCGGCATCGACACGCTGATCGGCGGCGGAGGCAACGACACCTATTACCTCGATCAGGCCGTGGAACTGGCGCTGGTACAGGAAGACGCCGATAACGGCACCGATCAACTCTATGTCGCCTATGCCGTCAAGGCATTGGCCAGCGTGATCGACCTGGGCCAGAGCAACCTGCTCAACGTCGAGAACGTTACCGTCACCGGCATCGGGGCCTTCAGCGTGATCGGCAACGACCGGAACAACACCCTGGTCGGCAACGCGTCGATCAATGTCCTGCAAGGCGGCGCCGGCGATGACTGGCTGGACGGCGGTCTCGGGGCGGACAGCCTCAGCGGTGGCATGGACGACGATGTCTACATCGTCGACAACGTCGGTGACAAGGTCATCGAACTGGCCAACGAAGGCCACGATCTGGTCAAGGCGTCGGTCAGCTACAGCCTGTCGGCCAATGTCGAAGACGCCCTGTTACTCGGTGCGGCCGCCGTGAACCTCACCGGCAACGAACTGGCCAACACCCTGACCGGCAATGCCGCCGCCAACATCCTGAATGGCGGTGCGGGTGCGGACATCCTGATCGGCGGTGCCGGCAACGACACCTATGTGGTGGATCACATCGGCGATACCGTGAACGAAACCGGCACCTCGCTGAAAGAAATCGACACTGTCCAGGCCTCGATCAACTACACCCTCGTTGCCAACGTCGAAAACCTCACTCTGACCGGCAGCGACCACCTCATCGGCACCGGCAACGCCCTGAACAACACCCTGCTCGGCAACAGCGGTAACAACGTACTCGACGGCGGCCTCGGTGCGGACAATATGATCGGCGGCACCGGCAACGACACTTACATCGTCGACAACCTCAGGGACGTCGTCAGCGAAACCGGCACCCTGGCGGGTGAAATCGACACCGTGGTGGCTTCGATCAGCTACACCCTTGGTGCCAACCTGGAAAACCTGACCCTCACCGGCAGCGATAACCTCAACGGCACCGGCAACGTCCTGAATAACGTGCTGATCGGCAATGACGGCAACAACCTCCTCAATGGCAGGCTCGGCATCGACACGCTGATCGGCGGCGGAGGCAACGACACCTATTACCTCGATCAGGCCGCGGAACTGGCGCTGGTACAGGAAGACGCCGATAACGGCACCGATCAACTCTATGTCGCCTATGCCGTCAAGGCATTGGCCAGCGTGATCGACCTGGGCCAGAGCAACCTGCTCAACGTCGAGAACGTTACCGTCACCGGCATCGGGGCCTTCAGCGTGATCGGCAACGACCGGAACAACACCCTGGTCGGCAACGCGTCGATCAATGTCCTGCAAGGCGGCGCCGGCGATGACTGGCTGGACGGCGGTCTCGGGGCGGACAGCCTCAGCGGTGGCATGGACGACGATGTCTACATCGTCGACAACGTCGGTGACAAGGTCATCGAACTGGCCAACGAAGGCCACGATCTGGTCAAGGCGTCGGTCAGCTACAGCCTGTCGGCCAATGTCGAAGACGCCCTGTTACTCGGTGCGGCCGCCGTGAACCTCACCGGCAACGAACTGGCCAACACCCTGACCGGCAATGCCGCTGCCAACATCCTGAATGGCGGTTCGGGTGCGGACACCCTGATCGGCGGTGCCGGCAACGACACCTATGTGGTGGATCACATCGGCGATACCGTGAGCGAAACCGGCACCTCGCTGAAAGAAATCGACACTGTCCAGGCCTCGATCAACTACACCCTCGTTGCCAACGTCGAAAACCTCACTCTGACCGGCAGCGACCACCTCATCGGCACCGGCAACGCCCTGAACAACACCCTGCTCGGCAACAGCGGTAACAACGTACTCGACGGCGGCCTCGGTGCGGACAATATGATCGGCGGCACCGGCAACGACACTTACATCGTCGACAACCTCAGGGACGTCGTCAGCGAAACCGGCACCCTGGCGGGTGAAATCGACACCGTGGTGGCTTCGATCAGCTACACCCTTGGTGCCAACCTGGAAAACCTGACCCTCACCGGCAGCGATAACCTCAACGGCACCGGCAACATCCTGAATAACGTGCTGATCGGCAATGACGGCAACAACCTCCTCAATGGCAGGCTCGGCATCGACACGCTGATCGGCGGCGGAGGCAACGACACCTATTACCTCGATCAGGCCGTGGAACTGGCGCTGGTACAGGAAGACGCCGATAACGGCACCGATCAACTCTATGTCGCCTATGCCGTCAAGGCATTGGCCAGCGTGATCGACCTGGGCCAGAGCAACCTGCTCAACGTCGAGAACGTTACCGTCACCGGCATCGGGGCCTTCAGCGTGATCGGCAACGACCGGAACAACACCCTGGTCGGCAACGCGTCGATCAATGTCCTGCAAGGCGGCGCCGGCGATGACTGGCTGGACGGCGGTCTCGGGGCGGACAGCCTCAGCGGTGGCATGGACGACGATGTCTACATCGTCGACAACGTCGGTGACAAGGTCATCGAACTGGCCAACGAAGGCCACGATCTGGTCAAGGCGTCGGTCAGCTACAGCCTGTCGGCCAATGTCGAAGACGCCCTGTTACTCGGTGCGGCCGCCGTGAACCTCACCGGCAACGAACTGGCCAACACCCTGACCGGCAATGCCGCCGCCAACATCCTGAATGGCGGTGCGGGTGCGGACATCCTGATCGGCGGTGCCGGCAACGACACCTATGTGGTGGATCACATCGGCGATACCGTGAACGAAACCGGCACCTCGCTGAAAGAAATCGACACTGTCCAGGCCTCGATCAACTACACCCTCGTTGCCAACGTCGAAAACCTCACTCTGACCGGCAGCGACCACCTCATCGGCACCGGCAACGCCCTGAACAACACCCTGCTCGGCAACAGCGGTAACAACGTACTCGACGGCGGCCTCGGTGCGGACAATATGATCGGCGGCACCGGCAACGACACTTACATCGTCGACAACCTCAGGGACGTCGTCAGCGAAACCGGCACCCTGGCGGGTGAAATCGACACCGTGGTGGCTTCGATCAGCTACACCCTTGGTGCCAACCTGGAAAACCTGACCCTCACCGGCAGCGATAACCTCAACGGCACCGGCAACGTCCTGAATAACGTGCTGATCGGCAATGACGGCAACAACCTCCTCAATGGCGGGCTCGGGAACGATGTGTTGGACGGCGGTGTTGGCAATGACACACTGATCGGCGGACTGGGTATCGACACGTTGACTGGTGGTGCGGGCGCCGATCGGTTTGTATTTAACGCACTGAACGAAATGAGCAAAGGCAGCTTGTCTGACGTCATCACAGACTTCAGCAGCCTGGACGGCGATAAACTCGATTTTTCGAAATTCGATGCCAACCTCTTGAGTGCCGGGGTCAACAAGTTCACGTTCATCAACTCGAACGACTTCACGGGGGCCGGCCAATTACGTTTTGTCGACCATGTGCTCTATGGCAACGTCAATGGTGATTTGGCTGCGGACTTCAAAATCCAGTTGGTTGGCCTCAACAGCTTCAGCACCCATGATTTGGTAGCGTGACCATAGCGATCGAGTAAGAGGCGGGGTTGAACCACAGCCAAACAGGTTGCACTTACGCGTAACTCGCCATGCCTGGCGCACTCAGCCAATGAAAAACGCCCCGACTGGTTCGGGGCGTTTTTCATTGGCTGAGTGCGCGCGAAACTCGACTACCCCAACACACCCAAGGCTTTCGCCCGTGCCACAGCCTGCGTGCGGCGCTCAACTCCAAGCTTGCTATTGATGTGGCTGGCGTGGGTTTTAACGGTGTGCAGGGAAATGAACAGCTGGTCGCTGATTTCTTGGTTCGAGCAACCTTGGGCAATGAGTTTCAGCACCGACAGCTCGCGGGAGCTGAGCTGTTCGCACGCTTGTGAGGACTCCGGGGCAATGCGTGCAGCGACAAGAGGGAGACGTTCTGAAAGACTCTGCGAAACCTCTGCTTTCGCGCAATTCTGCAGCTGCTCGCGAAGCCAGTCGGGGTATTTGCTCAACAAGACATCAAAAGGTTGCAGCACGCCGCCGCTGGCCGCTTCGAGGGACTGAGCGAAGGTTTGCCGGGCTTCAGGCTCACGGTTGTGCGCAAGGAGCAGTTCGGTTTTCTGCGCCAGGGCCATCACACTGAGCAACTGCCGACCGGTTTGCTGACCATGCTCGAGCAACGCATTCAATCGCCCCTCGGCCAGCATCGGCTGCGCCTGAATGACCTCCAGCAAGGCCTGTTGCAACTCGATATGCAGCGGCAGTTGCGGGTGGAATTCCGGCGGTGCAGCCGGCTGTTCGCCGTTGTAGGTCTGGCCCAGTCGCGCCAGCCAGGCTTCCGCCAGATCGGTACGCCCCTGGGCCAGCCAGAGTTCGCATTTGACCAGGGTGATCATCGCCAGGTAGTAGATCGGCGGTACGTCCCAGATGTGCATCAGCCGTTCGGCTTCGGCGAGTTCGGCAAACGCCTTGGCGAATTCGCCGCTGCTGCCTTCGAGCCTGGCGATCACGCAATGGCCGATCAGTACGCTGATGTCGCGACAGGCGCGGGCTTCAGTCAACCCCGCCTGCAAACGCGCCCGCGCCGTCTGCGGTTGCAGACGCAGGGCCAGCAGAAACCCCTCGTACAAGGTCAGCCGGGCGCGCACGGCATAGAGCCGTTGCGGCGACAATCCTTGCAGGCGTTGCAACCCCTGGCGGACTTCATCCAGCGAACGCAGGATTTCCCCTCGCGCCTGCAACACCCGGGCGCGATCGTAATGGGCCAACGCTTCGAACAATGGATTGCCCACCCGTTGCGCCAGCTCCAGAGAATCACGGTTCAAGCCCCGTGCCCGCCATAAATCGCCGTCGGCAATGGCCAGGTTGGACAGGGTTGAAAGGCACATCAGGCGCTGGCCGTAACGCTTGGACGGAAGGCTCTCCAGCGCTTCGGTGCAATACAGCAGCGTCAATTCGCGATTGCCGCGACCGCGCGCGATGATCCCGCTCAAGGCCAGCCATTGCGCCAGCATGGACTTCTGCGCAGTGGCCGACGGCGCCGGCAGGAAGCGGCTCAGGTGACTGGCCAGCTCCTCGGCGGCATCCAGCTGACAGGCCAGCCCCAGCGCCCAGCTGTAGAGCACGATCAAGCGTGGCGTGCTGATCAGCAGGCTGTCGGGCAAGTCCATTTTCCAGCGCAGCAACATGCCGACGTTCTGTTCAGCCAGCAGTTGTTCTTCGGAAAGGTTCTGTACCAGGTTGGCCGCCACGTCCAGGTGCCCGGCGCGCAACGCCTGTTCCACCGCTTCATCGAGCAGACCCTGGGCATTGAACCAGCGACAGGCGCGCAGGTGCAGGCTAGCCGCCGGCACCATTGCCTGACGGGTCGGCCGGGTACGCAGCAGGTCGGAAAACAGATGGTGATAACGATACCAGTGACCGTGTTCGTCCAGCGGCACCAGGAACACTTGATGCGCGAGCAGAAAACCCAGGATCTCGGCACTGTCATGCGCCTCGCGAACGGCGTCGCACAGCTCGCTGCAAAAACGCTCCTGAGGCGCGGTGTCGTACAGAAATGCCTGCACCTCGACGGGCAGGCAATCGATGACTTCTTCGAGCAGGTAATCGCGAATCAGCCCTTCCCCGCCATGCAAGGACTGGGGCAATGCGCCTTCGGAGCCGGCTTCGGAAGCCGCCAGCAACCAGAAACGCAAGCCAGCGACCCAGCCCTCGCTGCGCTGGATCAAGCTCTCCAGCGCTTCGCCGCGCAAGGACGTGCTGTGTCGATCGAGCAGGGTCAGGGCTTCGTCGTGGGTCAGGCGCAGATCCTGTTCATGCAACTCGAGCAATTGCCGTGACAGGCGCAGACGTGCCAGGTGCCAGTCCGGACGCTGGCGACTGGTAACCATCACCAGCAAGCCGTCGGGAAGATGATTGAGGAAAAATTGCAGGCAACGATCGAGCACCGGACCCTGGGCCAGATGGTAGTCATCGAGTACCAGCAGCAGTGGTGCCGTCGGCAACAGATGCACGGCCAACTCGTCGAGCAAACCGTCCAGCCATTCCTCGAAGGCAAACGGCTGATGCCGCTGACGCATTTTCAACAGGCCCAGGGACTGCCTGCCCAGCTGCGGAAAAAAGTCCTGGAGGCCTTCGAGCAACCGCTCGAGAAAACGGCCGGGGTCGCTGTCTCGGGGACTCAACCCCAACCACAGACTTTGCCAGTGAGCTGGCAGCCCCTGACAGAACTCTACTGCCAGCGAACTCTTGCCAAACCCCGCCGGTGCGCTGACCAGCAACAGCCTGCCACCGAGGCCGGCACTCAGGCGCTCGCATAAACGAGGCCGCAGCACGTGCCCGTCAGGCAGCGGTGGCCGAAAGAAACGGCCGTCCAGTGTCGCGACGGCAACGCTTGCAGGGCCCGGGAGTGGGGACAGATCAGTCATGGCCGGCTCTTGTTTGAAATGCTGTTGGCGGCGTTGCAGATGTCCGCAGACTAGCGGTAAACGAAGAGGTATTGAAGGTTATTGCTACAAATGGCTACAAAAAGTCTACGCGCAAAAAAAAGCCCCGAACCAGTCGGGGCTTTTTTCGAGGATGCGGCCTCTGTTCAGTTCAGGTTAACGAACCCCGGACTGACGCAATGCCGCCGGTGTGAAGTCGCTGGTGGTGGCAGTGAAACCGAAGTTGTACGCCGATTTCTCTTCGTTCTTCATACCCAGTGCCAGGTAACGGCCGGATTGCAGGTCGTACAGGGTTTCCAGGGTGTACCACGGCACTTGAACGTTATAGTAGTTCTGGGAGTGAGCTTCTGCCACACGCCACAGTTGGTTACGACCGTCGTAGTGATCGATCACCGCTGCTTGCCAGGTGTCTTCGTCGATGTAGAAGTCACGCTTGGCGTAGATGTGACGCTGACCTTCCTTCAAGGTGGCCACGACATGCCAGACCCGACGCAGCTCGTAACGAGCCAGGTCCTGGTTGATGTGACCGGCCTTGATGATGTCGCTGTACTTCAGCTTCGGATCGTCGAGCTTGTAGCTGTCGGAGGCGATGTACATCTCTTTCTTGCCTTCGAGCTTCCAGTCGTAACGATCCGGTGCACCGTTGTACATGTCCAGGTTGTCGGAGGTACGCAGGCCATCCGCCGCAGTACCCGGCCCGTCATAGGACACTTGCGGTGCACGACGCACACGACGCTGACCGGCGTTGTAGACCCACGCCGAACGTGGCTCCGCCACCTGATCGAGGGTTTCGTGCACCAGCAGTACACCACCGGCCAGACGTGCCGGCGCGGTCACTTCCTGCTTGAAGTAGAACAGGATGTTGCCCGGGTTCGCCGGATCGTAATCCTTCATCTTGTCGCGGAATACGAACTGGTCCTGGAAGTACACCAGGCTGTACGAGCCGTTCGGCTGCGGCGTGGCCTGGGTCACCAGACGGGTCACGCTGCCACCGCGATAGCGGGTGATGTGGTTCCAGATAACCTCAATGCCGGTCTTTGGAATCGGGAACGGTACGGCTGTCTCGAAATTCTTCAACCCGTTGCCGCCGGACACCAGCTCGGTGGCAGTGGCGTTTTTCTTGATGGCCGCGAACACGTCATCCGGCACGGTAGCGCCGCGATGGGACGGGTAAACCGGCATCTTGAAGGTTTCCGGGTAGCGCTTGAACATCGCGTACTGGCCCGGAGCAAGCTTGTCCTTGTACTGGTCGACGTTCTGCGCGGTGATGGTGAACAGCGGTTTTTCACTGGCGTACGGGTCGGACAGGAAACCTTTGCTGTCGGCGGTACCGGCGTTTTTCGGCAACGGCTTCCAGGCCGGAATCGAACCGTCGGCATTGCCGGCCATCTCGGCGCCCATCGGCGTCAGACTCTTGCCCAGCTTGTCCGCCTCGGCCGCAGGGACCGCTGCCATGACGCTGGTCGCCAGCAGCGTAAGCCCCAGAAATCCAGCGTGGAACAGACTCTTTGTTGTTTTCATAGGTGTGTTCGTCCTGAAAATGCAGTGCTTAGAAGTTCACGCCGAAGCTGAGCGCAACGAAGTCGCGGTCATCCACGGTGGTGTACTTGCCGTCAAAGAAGTTGGTGTAGGCCAGGGACGCGGTGTAGGTATTCTGGTACTCGGCATCGAGACCCAGGCTGACCGCTTTGCGACCTTCCTCGAAGTTGCCGCCAGGACCTGGCGAGTAACCGTCCACGTCATGGGACCAGGCAATGTTCGGCTTGAGGTTTACACCGGCGAATACGCTGTTGTAGTCCCAGATGGCACGAGCGCGATAACCCCAGGAGTCTGTGGTGGTGAAGCCATCGTTTTCGCAGTAGCGATTGACGTTGTTTTGTGGTCCGCCTGCTCCCAGAGTGCTGGCGTTCAATGCCTGGCACTGACCGCCTGGCAATGGACCTGGGCCGTAGCTCGGGTCACGGCCGTAACGTGCTTTCGAGGTGCTTTCCAGGCCGCCGACGTGGGTCCAGCCCACCTCGCCCACCAGGGTCAGTCGCTCGGCGCCCATCACTTGGTCGAAGAAGTGCGTGAAGGTTGTCTGCAGCTGGCTCACTTCCTTGCGACGATAGCCATGTTGATCTTCGCCTGGACGACCTTGCAGCACGGAAACGTTAGGGTTCAGTGGCGTCAGGCCGGAAAAGAGGATGTCGGTGGTGTTGAGCTGTACCGGTGCGTTCGGACGGTAGCTGAATTCACCACTCCACGCGGTACCGGTAGGCAACGTGGTGGAGAAGCTCAGGCCATACAGACGAATATCTTCCGGGTACTCGACGAAGTAGCTGGAGTTGGCCGCTACCACCAATGGCAGGGTTTGCGCCGCCAGCCCGTTCGGGCCACCCACGATGCCACCAACGGCACCCGGCGGAATGCCCGCGCCAATCAATGCGCCGCCCAGTGCGCCACCAAGTGCCTGTGCGTTATAAGCGCTCGCAGGTGCACCCTTGCCACTGAAAATCGGCGCACGACTGTGGTAGTTCATGAAGTAGGCACCGAATTCAGTGTCCAGCGGCTCGAACATGTACTTGAAGGACACGCCGAACTGGCCGCTGTCACGCGCGTCACGATCCGGACCACGTTTGACAATGGCGCCTTCGTCTGGATTACCCCAGTTCACGCCCCTGGCAGCCAGCGTATTGATGACAGCGCTACGCGCGCCGGCCGGCAAGGCCCCCAGTGAGCTGTTGATCCCGTTACGGGTCCGCAGCACGGCCAGGTTTTGATCGCAGCCATCCGAGATCACGTCAGGTTGCGAGAAGAACGTGCCGCAGTTGTCGGTAACGGTCTGGTCCCATTCCAGCTGATAGAACGCTTCGGTCGAGAGGTTCTCGGTCAGGCTCTGGGACACGTAGAACATGTTGACCGGGATCAGGCCTTCCTTGATCTCGGCACCTGGACGACGGAACGCGGAAACGTCGATCGGGTTGATCGAGTTGATACCGCCGCCGATGAAGGTACTTTCACCCCAGCTCACTACCTGCTTGCCCAGACGCACGGAACCCGGCTGATCGGCAATCGAGTAGTTGTGGTAGACGAAGGCGTCGAGGATCTGCGCGCCGGAGGACTTGGCGCCTTCCTTGCGGTTGCTGTCGCTGATGTCCTTGAACGGACGGTCTTCGTCCTTGAGTTCGAAGTCATACCAGTATTTGCCCCGGACGAAGACGCCGGTGTCGCCATATTTCAATTCAAGGTCATGGATGCCTTTGAAGATCTTCGAGAAGGTTTCCCCGCTCTTGAAGTTCAAGTGACCGTCATCGGAGGTCTGGGACAGGCCGCGACCGCCGTTGTTGACGCCGATGAGGTTCTTGTTGGCACTCTCGGTAGACCAGCTGGCACCGATAGACAGGGATGAGTCGAACTGACCTTCGATTTCACCAACGTTGAAACTGACGCCGAATGCGGGCCCGGCGAGCGAAGAGGCAAGACTGACAGCCAGGGGCAGTTTAGCCCGGCGCCAGAACTGGTTTACTGATGTCATCGACGCTACTCCATGTGCATTATTGTTATGGCAGTGAGTACTTTTAAAAACGCTGTGGTTGACCGGGAGCCAAGGCTTCCCGAAGTCACTCCAAAGTTGCATCGCCCCGTTTTGTGCGTTTGCCCCGTTCTTAAAAATCCTTGAGCGGACTATAGCCAGCAGGTAGTACTGCTTGATCCCTCTAAAGTGTGATTTGCAGCTGCCAGCCACTCTGGAACAGTCCTTTCGCCAGACCGACACCTGTCGGCACGGGAAGGATGGCTGAAAATTCGGATTTCACAAGCCAAGCGCTTGCTTGGTGGGGCTGGCGTGCCCTTTTGGGGCACGCCGAAGACGCTTAAAGCGTCGAGAGGAAGGTGCTGTTGTTGGCTTGCCACTCAGTGATGTCGACGCGAATGCGCTTCTTGTCGAGCTTGCCGACACTGGTCTTGGGAATTTCAGTAACAAGGGCGATCTGGCTCGGGATGGCCCACTTGCTCAGGTGCCCCAGCTCCACAAACGGCTTGAGGTGCTCCTTGAGTTCTTTGGCCCCGATGACATGGCCCTCGCGGATCACCAGCAAGGCAAACGGGCGTTCGCCCCACTGTGGATCGGCAATGCCCACCACTGCTACTTCGCGTACCGCCGCATGGCGACTGATCAGGTCTTCGAGGTCCAGGGAGGAAATCCATTCGCCGCCGGTCTTGATCACGTCCTTGATCCGGTCGCGAATATCGATCACGCCCATGCTGTCCAGCGTCGCTACGTCACCGGTGTGCAGCCAGCCGCCGGCCCAGAGCTCGGCGCCCTTCTGCGGCTCATTGAAATAACCTTCGGTGAGCCACGGCGCGCGCAGCACCAGTTCGCCCTGGGTCTCGCCATCGGCAGGCAGGAAGTTGCCGTCGGTGTCGACGATCGCCGCCTCCACAAGAGGCCCCGGCACACCGGCCTTGATTCGATACGTGGTGCGCTCGTCTTCGGTGCCCGCCATCAACTCGTCGTTGAGGTGCGCGCACGAGACCAGCGGTCCGGTTTCCGACATGCCGTAAGCGGCCGTCAGTTGAATACCCTTGGCCTTGGCGGCTTCGTACAGTGCACGATTCAATGCACTGCCGCCGATGACGATTTTCCAGCCACCGAAATCCGTGCCTTGCGCAGCCTTGGCGTTGAGGACCATTTGCAGGATGGTCGGCACGCAGTGCGAAAAGGTAACCTTTTCCTTGCGCCATAGCTCCACCAGGTATTCCGGATCGTAGCGCCCCGGATATACCTGCTTGAGCCCGAGCATCGTCGCCACATACGGCAACCCCCAGGCGTGCACATGGAACATCGGGGTGATCGGCATGTACACGTCGTTGGTGCCCAGCAGCCGCACGCTGTCGATGGCCCCCATGATGGTCGACACGCCCATGGTGTGCAGCACCAGTTGCCGGTGGGTGAAATACACGCCCTTGGGATTGCCGGTGGTGCCAGTGGTGTAGAACGTGGTCGCGACCGAGTTCTCGTCGAAGTCCTGGAAGTCGTACTGCGTGCTCGCGGCCGCCAGCAATTGCTCGTACTCGCCGATGAGGTTCGGCAAGTCGGCGGTTTTTTCCGGCAGATCGGTCAGCAGCAGGGTTTTCTCGACCGTGGTCAGATGACCGGCAATCGCGTTGTAAAGCCCGACGAACTCGCTGTTGACCAGCACGAAGCGGTCCTCGGCGTGGTTCATGGTGTAGAGGATCTGTTCCGGCGACAGGCGCACGTTGATGGTGTGGATCACCGCGCCGATCATCGGGATGGCGAACATGCATTCCAGATAACGATGGCTGTCCCAGTCCATCACCGCCACGGTATCGCCGGCCTTGACGCCGGCCGCCGTCAGTACGTTGGCCAGGCGTGCGACCCGTTCGATCAGGGTCGGGTAGCTGTAGCGCACCTGGTCGCGGTAAATGATCTCGCGGGTTTTCTCATAGCGCGCGCCAGACATCAGCAGCCGTTTGATCAGCAACGGATACTGGTAAGCGCCTTCGGCTGGGGGGATAACGCGAGTCTGCAACATAAGAATCCCTTTTCTGACTGCACGGTCGTGACTGAAAGTAAGCACTCTAGTGCCCTTCCATGACAACCAAATCAGCCGAAGGAATGATTTGCAGAATTCAGCAAATGCTAGCGTTGCGCCAGCATTTAACTGCAATCCAGGCCTGTAGGAACCGGCTTGCTGGCGATAGGAACTCCAGGGTTTATCAGACAGACCGAGGCGATGCCATCGCCAGCAAGCCGGCTCCTACAAGATCAGTGCATCTCGGTGAACGCGAGTTTGACGCCGATGGCAATCAGCACCGCGCCCATGGTCCGGTCGAACCAGTGGCCCATGCGGGCAAAACCGGCGCGTACGCGTTGCTGACTGAACAGCATCGCCACCAGGCAGAACCACAGGGCCGTCGCTGCCGCGAGGTAAATCCCGTAACCCGCTTGCACCGCCAGCGGTGTGTGCGGATTGATCACCACGGTGAACAACGACAGGAAGAACAGCGTGGCTTTCGGGTTCAGACCGTTGGTCACGAAACCCGAGGTGAAGGCGCCGCGAGCCGTGCGCTCACCCGCTTCCTGGTGCAGGTCGTCGGCCACCGGTTTGGCCGGTTGCGCACGCAAGGCCTTGAAGCCGATGTACAGCAGGTAAGCGGCGGCGGCCCATTTCAAGGCGTTGAACAGCACGATCGACTGGGACACGATCAGGCCGATGCCGAGCAGCGAATAGCCGACGTGCAGGAAAATCGCCGTACCGACGCCCAGCGCGGTCCAGGTGCCGGCGCGACGACCGTGGGTCACGCTCTCACGCACCACCACGGCAAAGTCGGGCCCGGGGCTGGCCACGGCCAGCAAATGGATGAGGGCAACGGTCAAGAACTCTGTCCAGTACATGGGGGCTCCTATTGGGGCTGAACGGTCGAATTGAATTTATAAGCTGGCACTTTTCTTGTGGGAGCGGGCTTGCCCGCGAAAGCGGTGGGTCAGTCGCCATAATGGTTGCCTGATACTCCGCCTTCGCGGGCAAGCCCGCTCCCACAGGTTCGGCGTCTGGCCTGGCTGTAAGTAACCATTTGTTTCTATCTGGTAGGCTCGGCAGATTACGCCTTCAATTCAATGCACAAAAGGTACAGTTGATGACGAACCCTCGCCGCGCCGTTTTCCTCGACCATCCCTCGCTGGACCTCGGCGACCTCGACCTCAGCCCATTGCGTGAGTGCTTCGACGATTTGCAGCTGTTCGCGCAGACCACGCCGGATCAGGTGATCGAACGTCTCAAAGGCGCGACCGTCGCCATCAGCAACAAAATCCTGATCGACGCCGCCGCCATTGCCGCCAGCCCCGAACTGAAGCTGATCCTGATCACCGCCACCGGCACCAACAACGTCGACCTCGCCGCCGCCCGCGCCCATGGCGTTACCGTGTGTAATTGCCAGGGTTACGGCACGCCATCGGTGGCCCAGCACACCATCATGTTGCTGCTCAACCTGGCGACGCGCCTCGCCGATTATCAGAAAGCGGTCAGCGAAGGTCGCTGGCAACAAGCGAAACAGTTCTGCCTGCTGGATTACCCGATCGTCGAACTGGAAGGCAAAACCCTGGGCTTGCTCGGTCACGGCGAGCTGGGCAGCGCGGTCGCACGACTGGCCGAAGCCTTCGGCATGCGCGTGCTGCTCGGGCAGATTCCGGGGCGCCCTGCCCGGCCGGACCGTTTGCCGCTGGATGAGCTGCTGCCGCAAATCGATGCATTGACGCTGCACTGCCCGCTCAACGAACACACACGTCACTTCATCGGCGCCCGCGAACTGGCCTCGATGAAACCGGGCGCCTTTGTGGTCAACACCGCCCGTGGTGGCTTGATCGACGAACAGGCACTGGCCGATGCCTTGCGCAACGGTCATCTGGGCGGCGCCGCCACCGACGTGTTGAGTGTCGAACCGCCGACCGCCGGCAACCCGTTACTCGCCACCGACATTCCACGCCTGATCGTCACACCGCACAACGCTTGGGGCAGTCGCGAGGCGCGGCAGCGGATCGTTGGCCAATTGACTGAAAACGCTCAGGGATACTTCAGCGGTAAGGCGCTGCGGGTCGTCAGTTGATAAACTGCGGCACTTTTTTTCAGGGAGCAGAGTATGGATCCGCGCAGTGAAGTACTGCTTCGTCAGGCCGAGTTATTCCAGGGTTCGGTGTTGCTGGCCGGTTTGCCCGCCGATGATTTGCTGGGGCGCCTGTCCGATGCGCATGGCTGGTGCTGGCACGCCGGCGATCAGGCCGCGCTGGACGCTCGTTTCGCCGAGCGCAGCCATTTCGGTGTGACTGCGCCCGAGCGCGAGTTCGAAACCGCGGTGGTGTTTCTGCCCAAGTCCAAGGATCTTACCGATTACATCCTCAACGCCCTGGCCTCGCGGCTGGCCGGTCGCGAGCTGTATCTGGTGGGTGAAAAACGCAGTGGCATCGAAGGTGCGGCCAAGCAACTGAATCCGTTCGGCAAGCCGCGCAAACTCGACAGCGCGCGTCATTGTCAGCTCTGGCAGGTCACCGTAGCCGATGCGCCAGCGGCCAAATCCCTGGAAAGCCTGGCTCAGACCTATGAGTTGCCGCTGGCCGAAGGTCCGTTGAAAGTCATCAGCCTGCCGGGTGTGTTCAGCCACGGTCGACTGGATCGCGGCAGTGCGTTGTTGCTTGAACATCTGGACAAATTGCCGAGCGGTCATTTGCTGGACTTCGGCTGCGGCGCGGGCGTTTTGGGCGCAGCGGTCAAACGTCGTTATCCGCACAACCAGGTCACGCTGCTCGACGTGGACGCTTTTGCGGCCGCCAGCAGTCGCCTGACCCTGGCTGCCAACGGTCTTGAAGCAGACGTCATTACCGGTGATGGCATCGATGCGGCGCCGATGGGTTTGAGTGCGATCCTGAGCAATCCGCCGTTCCACGTCGGCGTGCACACCGACTACTTCGCTACCGAGAACTTGTTGCGAAAAGCAGCCAAACATCTGAAAAACGGTGGCGAACTGCGCCTGGTTGCGAACAGCTTCCTGAAGTATCAACCGCTGATCGAAGAGCACCTTGGCGTCTGTGCGATCAAGGCTGAGGGACAGGGTTTTCGAATCTACCGGGCCAAACGCGGCTGAGAAATAAGTGCTTGCCTAACGGGTTTCGCCTAGGCAGAATCCGCTCCGTCCTAGGGGAGTAGTCTCCCACGAGCGCCATGCTCGTCCGGCATACGTCAACATACTTGGTCCTCAGACCATGGCGTATGCGACCCAAGCGTCCGCATCAGACGGATCGCCAGGGTTTGACAAGACCTATGACACGAACACCTTACCCGGGGCGGGAAGGCTGTACGTGTCATAGCCGTGTCGACCCGCCCCTTAGGAAAACCCTGATGCTGGATTCACTTCTCGTTCCCACCGCAATCGTTGCCTTGGCCGAAATCGGCGACAAGACGCAACTGCTCGCGCTGATTCTCGCTGCCCGTTTCCGCAAACCGTGGCCGATAATCGCCGGCATCGTTGCTGCCACCCTGGCCAACCACGCGGCAGCCGGTGCGGTAGGCGCCTGGGTCGGGAGCTTCTTCTCGGATTCGATGTTGCACTGGATTCTCGCCGCGAGTTTCACCGCGACGGCGTTGTGGACCCTGGTGCCGGACAAGATGGATGACGACGAAGCCAGCACCGCACGCAAGTTCGGGCCGTTCCTGACGACGCTGATTGCGTTCTTCCTCGCGGAAATCGGCGACAAGACCCAGATCGCAACCGTGATGCTCGCCGCGCAATACCCGGAACTGTGGCTGGTGATTATCGGCACCACCGCGGGTATGTTGATTGCCAACGTGCCAGTGGTGTTGGCGGGTAACTTTGCGGCGGACAAACTGCCCCTGACGTTGATCCGTCGCCTGGCGGCTTCGGCGTTCTTCGTCCTGGCGATTGTCGCGGTGTACAAGGCGATGCAGAGCAGCGGGTGGGTTTGATGCGTTAGGTCGGTAGACCGTCGTCGGAACGCCGCCCGGACCAAGCCCGCACCCACATTCGACCGTATTCAACATGAGAACACGGTCAAAATGTGGGAGCGGGCTTGCTCGCGAAGGCGTCTTCAAAGACGCCGCATGACCATCAGGATTTCGGCGCCTTCTCGTACAACGGCATCACCTTCGGAATTGCCGCCTGCAACGAAGCAATCCGACTGGACGACGCCGGGTGCGTGCTCATGAACTCCGGCGGCGAACCTTCCGAGGCCTTGCTCATCTTGTTCCACAAGGTGATCGCGGCATTCGGGTTGTAACCGGCGCGAGCCGCCAGTTCCAGGCCGATCAGGTCCGCCTCGTTTTCATTGGAGCGGCTGTTGGGCAAGGTCATGCCGTAGTTGGCCACGGTGTCTGCCAGCGCCAGGCTGTCCTGGCCCAGACCGAACAATGCACCCGCGCCCTGCTTGGCCATTTCGATACCGTAGGCCTTGGACATCGCTTCACGACCGTGCTCGCGCAGGGCGTGGGCGATTTCATGGCCCATGATCGCGGCGATTTCATCGTCGGTCAGTTTCAGGCTGTCAATCAGCCCGGTGTAGAAAATGATCTTGCCGCCAGGCCCGCAGTTGGCGTTGAGTTCGTCACTCTTGATCAGGTTGACTTCCCATTTCCACTGGGCCGAATCCGGACGAAAAATCGGCGCCTGGGCAATCAGCCGATTGGCGATCGCCTGGATGCGCTTGGCATCGTTACTGGTCTTGTCCAGCACACCTTTGCTGGTCGCCTCGCCAACCGTCTTCTGGTAAGACTGGGCGTACATCTGGTTGACTTCGTCCGTGGACAACATGCTGAACATGTACTGCTTGCGCTCCACACCCACGGCACCGCCGCTGGTGGTGTTGACCGACTGACAACCGGCGAGCAACAGACCCGCACTCAGAGCACACAAAACCAATCGCTTGTTCATCAAAAAACTCCCTGAAAACATGCCGGGTATCCTAGGCGGGGAAATGTATCGACGCCAGATACAACAGACATTCAGACGCATATTTCGGATAAAGCTCTCATCGCCGTAGGAAAAAATTCACATAACCTCCCCCGCCACGGCTGGTAACGGCCCGCAGTGATTCATTTGCGACATCAACCACTCCAAAACAGCCATTTCGCCCCGCCCCGCTCATGCCCCTCGAATCCCCTGCCGATACAGCACCGCAGATGTCCTCTTGCGTGCGGAGCACCCATGAAATTCAAGTCAATCCAGTTTTCCGTGGCGGCCCTGGCTGGCGCCATCGTTTTGAGCGTCGTCGCCGCGCTGGTGCTGTACGCCCTGTTTTCCGGTGCCCGGACCCAAGACATGGTTCAGGAACGAACCCAGGCGCAATTCGAGCAAGTCATCGAACAGCGCCTGACGTCCCTGGCGCAAACCCAGGTCAGCCAGATCCAGCGCGAACTTGAAGCGCCCCTGCTGATTGCCGGCGGTCTGGTGCGGGTCAACGCGTTGATCGGCACGCCGGGCGCAGACGGCCAGCCGCAGCTGAGCCTCAGCCGTGAGCAAATGATCAGCCTGATCAAGGAAAACGTCGCCAGGAACCCGAAAATCCTCGGCACCTACATCGGCTGGGAAAAAGACGCACTCGATCACAACGACGCGGCTTACGTCGGCACCAAAGTGGTCGGCATCGACGCCAGCAACGGCCGTTTCCTGCCATGGTGGTTCCGCAATGAAGACGGCACTCTGGGCCTGGACAAACTGGTGGACGTCGACGACCAGAAAACCCTGTCCACCGGCGTGCGCGCCAGCGAGTACTACCTGTGCTCGAAAGAAACCAAAAAATCCTGCGTGATCGATCCGGCGCCTTATAAGGTCGGCGACAAGATCGTCATGCTCGCTTCCTTTATTGAACCGATCATGCTCGACGGCGCGTTCCAGGGCATCGTCGGCGCCGACCTGTCGGTGAATTTCATCCAGGAAATGCTCCTGGGCGCGAACCAGAAGCTGTACAACGGCTCGGGCGTCATGGCGCTGATCGGCGGTAACGGCCGGATCGTGGCCTACACCAAGGACCCGAGCAAATTCGGCGAGAAGGTCAGCGACATTCTCGACAGCCAACAGATCGCCAACATGGCCAATCTGAAGCGCGGCGAAGTGACCTACACCGTCGACAAGGCCCAGGGCCGGATCGAGTTGTACCTGCCCTTCGGCATCGGCCAGACCGACGCCCGCTGGACCCTGATGCTGCAACTGCCGCTGAACGCGGTCATGGCCGACCTGCAAAAACTCCAGGCCGACCTGAACACCCAGCGTAAATCCGACACCTTTGGCATGGCCATGGTTGGCCTGCTGATTGCCGGCATCGGTTTGCTGGTGATCTGGCTCGTGGGCCACGGCATCGCCCGGCCGCTGAAACAGATGGTCGCCATGCTCGACGACATTGCCAAAGGCGAAGGCGACCTGACCCGTCGGCTGACCAGTGATCGCGCCGACGAACTGGGCTCGATCGCCAAAGGCTTCAACACCTTCCTCGCCAAGTTGCAGGCGATGATCACTCAGGTCGTGACGTCGGTGCAGAGCGTCAGCGATTCGTCGGAACACACCGCCGACATCGCGATTCGCACCAATATCGGCGTACAGAAACAAATGGTCGAGATCGATCAGGTCGCCACGGCGGTGCACGAAATGACCGCCACCGCCCAGGACGTGGCGCGCAACGCGACCCAGGCGGCACAAGCGGCCAGTCATGCGGATCAGGCGGCGGCTCAGGGCAAACAGATCGTGCGGGACACGTCGAATTCGATCGGTGTGCTGGCGGTGGAGATCGGCAAGGCGGTCAGCGTGGTGCAAACCCTGGCCAAGGACAGCGAGAACATCAACGCGATCCTCACCGCCATTCGCGGGATCGCCGAGCAGACCAACCTGCTGGCCTTGAACGCCGCCATCGAAGCGGCACGCGCCGGCGAACAGGGCCGTGGCTTTGCGGTGGTGGCCGATGAAGTGCGCAACCTGGCGCAGAAAACCCAGAAGGCCACCGAAGAAATCCAGACCATGATCCAGCAACTGCAACAAGGCACGCGCGATGTGGTGCGGGTGATGGAGGACAGCCAGAACCGTACCGATGAAAGTGTCCAGCACGCCGCGAAAGCCGCCGAAGCACTGGATGCGATCACTCAGGCGGTGTCGGTGATCAACGACATGAACACGCAGATTGCCAGTGCGGCCGAAGAGCAGAGCGCGGTGGCGGATGACATCAACCGTAACGTGATCAACATCGGGCAAGTGGCCAATGAAGTGGCCGGCGGGGCGGATGAGTCGAGCGCGGCGAGTGCGGATCTGACCAAGCTGGCTGAACAGCAGCGGCGGTTGATCAATCAGTTCAAGGTTTGATCCAGAGGCCCCATCGCGAGCAAGCCCACACAGTTGATCGCATTCCAGTGTGGGAGCGGGCTTGCTCGCGAAGGGGCCGGTACAAACAACGCATCAACCGGGGGTCAAACACTCCGGCCCATTCAACTTCGGATCATTCACCAGATTCGCCAACACCCGCTCGCGCAACGCAGCGGGTTCACTGGCCAACAACCCCTGCAACACATGCAAAGGCGTCTCGGGATCAAGCCACGCCTCCTGCCCCGCTGCATCCAGAATCAACGGCCGACGCTGACTCGCCGCCGGTTGCGTGATCACTGCCGTGCTCAACCACACCTGTTCCTGCACGGGATACGCCTCCCAGATCGCCGCAAAAAACAGCGCCGAGCCCTCTGCCGGCGTCAACCAGTAAGGCCGCTTGCGCGTCGTGCCGCGCCATTCGTAAAAACCGTTGGCCGGCAGCAGGCATCGGCGCTCGCGCAGGGCCTGGCGGAACATCGGTTGCTCGGCCACGGTTTCGGCCCGGGCATGGGCCGGCGTGCGGGATAGATCGGTCAGCCACGGCGGCGTCAGCCCCCAGCGCGCACGGGCCAACTCTCGCTGGCCGTCAGCGGCGGCACGCAGCATCAACACCGAATCGTTTGGGGAAATATTCCACTGGGCCTGCTGATCGGCGGGAAAGCCAGGCAGGGCCGCGAAAGCGGGGTTCCAGCGAAACAGGGCATAACGTCCACACATGGGGCAACACGACTCTTGATAAAACGAACGTCAGCCTAACAGACCAGCGTGCCGGGAAAGCTTTCCGGTTCATCGCCGGGCAGCGGCAGCGCGGCATTGTACGCGGCGATCAACTCACGGGCGTATTCGGCCTGGTCGTTATCGACCGACAACCCCAACAGACCGAAGATGGGCAACTCCCCGCTGCCACCGAGCAAATCTCGCCCGACCAGATGCGCCTCGATGCCCTCGCTGGCGAGCATGCCTTGCAGCAGCTCGCCTTCCATCAGGTTTTCCGGCTCATAGATTCGCTGCATAGATGCCCCTTACTCGTTTTCACTGAACACTTCGAGATGCCATTCCTCTCCGTCAACCTGCAACACAAACGTTATCGGCCGACAGCACACCTGACAGTCCTCGATATAGGTCTGATCGCCGCCGGACAGATCCACCGTTGTCTCAACCTCTTCACCACAATAAGGACATTCATACTGCGCAGTTTCCAGCATCGCGGTCTCCCGGGTGACTTGTGCGTATAATCGCCGGTCTATTTGCAGGGCTATTTTTGTCTGGCTACCTTTTCAGACCGTGCCCCGTTGGTTTTCGATCAAAACCTTTACTTACCCTAGCCGTTTCTAACAAGAGAGCATGATGGGCGAATTCGATGCCATCCGACCTTACGACGACAGCGAAGTCCCAGCGGTACTGAACCGGCTGCTCGGCGACAAGGCGTTTCTAGATATCCTCATCCACTTCCGCTTCCCGCGTTATGCCGGTGCCTTCGGCTGGATGCTCAAACCCCTTATAGCCCATCGGCTGCGCCGTGAGTTCGCCGGCGTCCATTCGGTGGCCACGTTGCAGGACAAAGTCGAGGTGTACGTCGACCACACCATCGAGCGCGCCACGGACGGAGTGACGTACACCGGCGTCGAGCAGTTCAAGTCCGGCAGCGCCTACCTGTTCATCGCCAACCACCGCGACATCGTGATGGACCCGGCCTTCGTCAACTATGCCGTGTACCACGCCGGCCTGCCGACACCGCGCATCGCGATCGGCGACAACCTGCTGCAGAAACCCTTCGTCAGCGACCTGATGCGCCTGAACAAGAGCTTCATCGTGCACCGTTCGATCACCGGTCGCCGGGAAAAAATGGCGGCCTATCAACTGCTGTCGGCCTACATCAACCATTCGATCCGCAACGATTGCGCCTCGATCTGGATCGCGCAGGCCGAAGGCCGGGCCAAGGACGGCGACGACCGCACCGAGTCAGCGATCCTCAAGATGTTCCACATGAGCCGCAAGGACGAACCGTTCGGCGAAGTCATCCGCTCGTTGAACGTCACTCCGGTGTCGATCAGCTACGAATATGATCCGTGCGACCAGGCCAAGGCGCGCGAACTCTACATTCGTGCCACCACCGGCAGCTACACCAAAGTACCGGGCGAGGACGATGTGAGCATCGCCAAGGGCATCACCGGCTACAAGGGCCGCGTCCACGTGAACTTTGCCGCGCCGATCACCGAGCTGTTCGACGACACCAAGCAATTGGCGATCGAAATGGACAAGCAGATCCTCGGTGGTTACCGCTTGTTCCCGGTGCACTACCTGGCTTACGCGCAGTGGAAAGACGCCGACCCGCAGTTGCAGGTGCCGAAAGCGGCTGACGTGTTTGCCGCCGACGAACTGGCGAAGGCTCAGGAAGAATGGCAACGACGCCTTGAGGCCTGCCCGGAAGAACATCGTCCGTTCCTGGTGCTGCAATACGCGACGCCGGTGCGTAATCAGTACCGGGTCAAGGCGGGATTGCCGCTTTAAACCCGACAACGGCAATCTGTGGAGAGGGAGCAAGCTCCCTCACCACAGGTTTTGCGTCAGCTCAGACCCGCGTGCTGATCCACGACACCAGCAACGCCAAGCCCAAACAGGCAAAACCGAAGCGATAGAAAAACCGGTTCATGCGCAAGGTCGCCCAATCCAGCATGGGCTCTTCGCTGGGACGGCTCTGACGCTGCGCTGCCAGACTGGCCTGCGCGCGTTGTTCGCGGCGACGCGTAGCGTGCAGCAACCAGCTGCCCGGGAAGGCGAACAGCAAGGCGAGCAGGTTGATCAATTTGGCGGGATGGGCGGTAAACAGCGTCATCAAATGCAGCGACATCACAAACCTCAGTCAAAACAGGTGTGGCGAACGCCGGACCGACGACCGCGGCGCGGATTCTACCGAAAGCCATCCCTCCTGCCCGCCGCTTTACGACAAATAACTCACCATTTGGCAGATTCCTGTCCTGCGTCACGGCTTCGTCATCTGAATGCGCCAGTCTCTCGGCCCATCAAAACCGACACGGAAACCGTCATGCTGCACGCCGAAAACCAGGATCGCCTCTACCTCATCGCGCAAAGCGACGAACAACAAGCCTTAGTCGGCAGCCTTGCCTTCAACGTTCAGGATCGCCATTGGCTGGTGTATTGCGCACTGGGCGGGCATCAACATGCGGATTTGCCGGAGACGGATTTGCTGACGGGCGTGAGTGTGCTGGATTTTTATTCACAGGCCGCCTGACACCACAGAACCCTTGTAGGAGCGAGGCTTGCCCGCGAAGGCGGCCTCTCATTCAACATTGATGTCGCCTGACACACCGCCTTCGCGGGCAAGCCTCGCGCCTACAGAAGATCGGCGGCGCAGGCACAAAAAAGCCCGGGGCCATTGCTGGCACCGGGCTTTTTGATTTCAGCGAAAGTTATTCGCTGAGAATCTGACCAATCGTCGGGTCCTTGAACAGACGCGTCAGCGCGTCGCTCAACACATCGCTGACCAGCTTGGTGTTGGTTTCCTGATTCGGCGCCATGCCGAAACGCTGATCCAGCGACGCACCGTAACGACCGCTGTAGCGGCGGTTGGCGTTCTGTACGTCGGAGCGGAAGGTCGCGCCAATGGTCGCCTCGGTCACGTACATGCCTTCTTTCGGCGACTGATACTTCAGCTCGGCCAGGGTCACGGTCAACTGCGGAGCGTTCATCGCATTCGACGTCGGGGTAAAGCCCAGCAAGCGCACAGCCGCTTCAGCCTGGGCCTGCAACTTCGGCAGGATCTGCGCGCCCTGCACCGTGATCGCACTGGTCTCCGGATACAGACCACCACGGGTGCCCAGGGTAGGCGACGGACGACCGTCCACCACACGCACCACAACTGGCTGACCATGGCCGACCGGCGCCAGCTGAGTCGTCAGCTTGGGTTCCGGGTTCAGTTGTTGCGGGCTGTGGGCGCAGCCGACCAGGGTCAAACTGGTCACAGTGATCAAACCGAACAACAGGCGTTGCAACATGCTCTTCTCTCCAGAATCAGGCACAAACAGGCCGGCAGTATAGCGGTGGGCCACTGCGGGTAACCAGCGCCTCGCAGTGAATACTGAAATGTCTGACAAACCCTTGGGAAGCCGGTTCCTGTCACACAGATGTCACCGCCCATACACTTGCATGTCACGGCGCTCCGGCAACCTTCACGGCAGTCACCCCCTCAAGGTACTTTGCCATGCGCCACCTGATCTCGCTGTTCACTCCACGCCCGTTGCATCGCTGCTTCGCCCTGCTCGACCGCAATGGTCATTGCCAGGCATTCAAGCAGTGCAGCCTGCAGCCGATGGGCGATGGCTGGGTCGAAATCGAAGAAATCCGCATCAACTGGCTGCACCATCCCCTGCCCGCCAGTGCCCGTGTCAGCCAGCGCCAGCCGCGCGCGCGGGCGCAACAGCTGTTGGCCATCTGACCAGACGCCTAATAAAAGTCATTAAACACGTCCATTTCCCTGCGTTTCTTAGATACAATCTCCCCCCGATTATAAGGACGTCTCCTGATCGGGCCTCGCAGCATCGTCAATGCTTCGGTATTGGCACCCCGCACCGCCCACAGAGAGCCGCCCACACAGATCGAGTGAAGCTGGCGCGCTTGCTGTTCCTTGAGCAAAACCCCCACTTTTCGCGAATCTGCAGAGCTGTCATTACGCTCGGTCACTGAGCTGTTTGCCCGTTTTGCCTGTCATGTACCCCATGGCGGCAATCCATCCGGGCACGGTGCCAGGCTGGGGCAGCCCTTTTTTGAGGTTCACGTCTTCAAAAGAGCGTGAAAAAAACGGGTTTTCACAACTTCACAAGAGTGTGGCGAGCAAATGAATAGTTTTGCGTCTGAACATGCACCATTAGCGTCTGGAACAGCCCAACGACACAGGACCGAGTATTCCTCGAACACCGGAGCCTGAAGCCTGTCCGCTACGGATTTGGTTGCACAAACGGATGTCTCGACCATAAGTCGAATTGCCAGTCGCGCGTTGAAATGAGTTCATAGACCTCATTGACCCGGCCGGTAGCGTCCGTCGAAGTTGCGATAAATTGCGAAGATTCGGACATGGCGACACTGCCATGAGTACCAGGGGCATCACTGACTCGCCCCGGAACGCCTGGCAGCCATGCCGACAATTTGGTGCTGCAGATTTTGGAGACGCGTTAAATGGCGCATAACGAAGCAGTCGACGTAGTACTGGTTGGGGCCGGCATCATGAGTGCCACCCTTGCCGTACTGCTCAAAGAGCTCGACCCCGCGATCAAGCTGGAAGTCGTCGAGCTGATGGATTCCGGTGCCGCGGAGAGTTCGAACCCGTGGAACAACGCCGGTACCGGTCACGCCGGGCTGTGTGAGCTCAATTACACGCCGCAGGCCGCCGATGGCACCGTCGACATCAAGAAAGCCGTGCACATCAACACCCAGTTCGAGGTGTCGAAGCAGTTCTGGTCGTACCTGACCAAAAAAGGCACCTTCGGCTCGTGCAAGTCCTTCATCAGCCCGGTGCCACACCTGAGCTTCGTGCAGAATGACAGTGGCGTTTCCTTTCTCAAGGAACGCTTCAAGACGATGAGCAATCACCACGCCTTCTCGGACATGGAATACACCGAAGACAAGGCCGTCATGGCCGAGTGGATGCCGCTGATGATGCCGGGCCGTCCGGCTGACGAAGTCGTCGCCGCCACCCGCGTGATGAACGGCACCGACGTCAACTTCGGCGCCCTGACCAATCAATTGCTCAAGCACCTGACCAGCGCACCCGATGCCCAGGTCAAGTACTGCAAGCGCGTGACCGGCCTGAAGCGCAACAACGGCGGCTGGACCGTCAGCATCAAGGACGTCAACAGCGGCAACTCCCGTGAAGTCGACGCCAAGTTTGTCTTCCTCGGCGCGGGCGGCGCGGCATTGCCGTTGCTGCAAGCCTCGGGCATCGAAGAAAGCAAAGGCTTCGGCGGCTTCCCGATCAGCGGCCAGTGGCTGCGTTGCGACAACCCGGAAGTGGTCAAACACCACCAGGCCAAGGTGTATAGCCAGGCCGCCGTGGGTTCGCCACCGATGTCCGTGCCGCACCTGGACACCCGCGTGGTCGATGGCAAGAAATCCCTGCTGTTCGGACCTTACGCCGGCTTCACCACCAAGTTCCTCAAGCACGGTTCCTTCATGGACCTGCCGATGTCGGTTCGCGCCGGCAACATCGGCCCGATGCTGGCCGTGGCGAAAAACAACATGGACCTGACCAAGTACCTGGTCAGCGAAGTGATGCAGTCGATGGAGCAGCGCCTGGATTCCCTGCGTCGCTTCTACCCTGAAGCCAAAGCCGAAGACTGGCGCCTGGAAGTGGCCGGCCAACGGGTGCAGATCATCAAGAAAGACCCGAAAAAAGGCGGCGTCCTGCAGTTCGGCACCGAACTGGTCGCGGCCAAGGACGGTTCTCTTGCAGCACTGCTCGGCGCTTCGCCAGGCGCGTCGGTGACCGTTTCGATCATGCTGGAGCTGATCGAGAAATGCTTTCCGGCCAAAGCATCCGGCGAATGGGCTGCCAAACTGGCGGAAATCTTCCCGGCCCGTGAAAAGGTCCTGGAAACCGATGCTGCGCTGTATCGCAAGATCAACACGCAGAACAACATCGCGCTGGAACTGGTTGAAGAAAGCAGCGAGACCCCAAGCTACGCTTGATCGTCGCGCATAAAAAACGCCCCGTTCTCATTGAGAGCGGGGCGTTTTTTTTGGCCGGTAAAACAGTTAGCCCAGCGATATTTTGGTGTTAGTTACATCGCCTTCGCGAGCAAGCCCGCTCCCACAGTTGATCTAGTTGAATCACAAATTTGTGATCGGCACAGATTCAATGTGGGAGCGGGCTTGCTCGCGAAGGGGCCAACACAAACACCAACCCAGTCAGGGCAATAATTAGCCGCGAGCCTTGTTGATCAGCTCGATGTACTCGGCCGCGTTGCGCTGATCCTTGATCAGGGTCACAAAGTCATTGCCGTGTTCATCCTTGCCGTCCAAATCCAGGCCGGCTTCAACAAAGAACGTCAGAAAACGCTCGAAGTCGTCGATGCGCAGACCACGGTAAGCCTTGATCAGTTTGTGCAGGGACGGCGAAGTGGCGTCGACCGGTTCGAAATCGAGAAACAACTTGATCTGCTCATCGCCGATCTCGTCACCAATCACTTGTTTCTTATCTTTACGCATTGCCGACTCCAGCTCGCAGACATTTCACGGGGCTGGCAGTTTACCCCTCACAAGGCGCCGGGCTCAACGCGGACGAACGGCTCCGGTGTGCAGGTCAGCCCAGACATGGCCATTGGCGTAGCTGAGGAACTGGCAATACACCGTGTCATTGCGCAACAAGTCGATCACCACGCGGTACTGCGCCATCGGATAAAACAGCGTCAGGGTTTTGCTCTTGTCGTCGTAGATCGGCTTTTTCAGGCTTTTGCTTTCGCCATCGAAGTTGACCAGCACCTGATTGATGGTCGCCCCCTTGTTCAAGGATTTGCCCTTGAGGCGGATCAGCAGCGGAGACGTCACCGGGATCGGCTGTTGAGTGGACTGGCGCTGACTGCCGACCACCACCGAATACTCGGTGACCTGCAGCAGTTGTTGCTGCTCCGGTTCGGCGTCACGCAGGGTCAGGTCGTCCGGTGGCAGGAACTGCGCATGCATCGGCGCTGGCGCGGCGGCCAGGGGCAGGCTGAGGGTCAGCAACAGGGCGGCGCAGCTGCGCATCAAAAGGCTCATGACGGGCTCCGAAGTCGAGGCCGAGCACTTTAGCATGGCTGTTCACCGTCCCTGTAGGAGCGAGGCTTGCCCGCGAAGGCGGTGTGTCAGTCGATAACTGTTTTAACTGACACACCGCCTTCGCGGGCAAGCCTCGCTCCAACAAGGGGTAAACATCAATCGAACTGAGCGCGCATCCACGCCTGATACTCGGCGACACCCGGCTCACCTTCACGCGGCGCCCAGTGAGCAAGCTCACCTTCCCCGACAGGACGATAAGGGCCGGCCTTGCATTCGAACATCAGGCTATCGGCTTCCAGCACCACCAGGCCATGGAACACACCGGTCGGCAGGTCAACGCCCACACAGTCGCCACCGGCCTGCAGGACTTGCTTGCGCACCACCCCGCCGGACTCATCGAAAATCAGCAGACCAAGCCGCCCTTTGAGGACCAGCAAGGTTTCAGCCTTGTTCTCGCCCAAGTGCCGATGAGGCGGAATGTACGTGGACGGCTGCAAACCCACCGCCATGCGATGACACGCCTCTTCCATTTGATGGAAGTTGTGATGCTGGCGCCCACGAGGATTGGCCGCAGCCTTCCCGGCCAATTCATTGAACAGGGATTGATCAAGAAAGCTCGGCGCGCTCATTGATTACATCCCTTTGACGGCAAAAATTCCGTTGGCATTACGCCAGTAGCCTTTGTAGTCCATGCCGTAGCCGAAGATGTAACGGTCGATGCACGGCAGGCCGACGAAATCGGCTTTCAGGTCCGGGCGAGCCTTGCGGTCGTGGTCCTTGTCGATCAGCACGGCGGTATGCACCTTGCGCGCGCCAGCGTGTTTGCAGAAGTCGATGATCGCGCCCAGGGTGTGACCTTCGTCGAGAATGTCGTCGATGATCAGCACGTCACGGTCGATGAACGACACTTCAGGCTTGGCTTTCCAGAACAGGTCGCCGCCACTGGTTTCGTTGCGATAGCGGGTGGCGTGCAGGTAGGAGGCTTCCAGCGGGAATTGCAGGTGGGTGAGCAGCTTGCCGGCGAAAATCAGGCCGCCGTTCATCACACAGAACACCACCGGATTTGTGTCAGCCAGTTGTTCGTTGATGTGTGCACCGACGCGGGCGATGGCCGCCTCGACTTCAGCTTCGGTGTACAGGCAGTCAGCCTCTCGCATGATTTGACGGATATGCTCGAGATCAGCGGACATGGCGCTCTCCGGGGGGTTGGGGAATCAGGAAAAGCGGGCAAAGGTACGCATCCCGCACGGCCAGATCAAGCGTTTGTGGACTAACGTACTGTATGTCTATAGGACAACACCCTCGGATAGATTAATCTAGGCCGGTTTTTTTGCCCGCCGCCGGAGCCTTTCCCATGCCCATCCTCGAGATCCGCCATCCGCTGATCCGTCATAAACTCGGCCTGATGCGCCGCGCAGACATCAGCACCAAGAATTTCCGTGAGCTCGCTCAGGAAGTCGGCGCCCTTTTGACCTATGAAGCCACCAAAGACCTGCCGCTGGAATCCTACGATATCGAAGGCTGGTGCGGCACCGTGTCGGTCGAGAAAATCGCCGGCAAGAAGATCACTGTAGTACCGATCCTGCGCGCCGGCATCGGCATGCTTGAAGGCGTGCTGAGCCTGATCCCGGGCGCCAAAGTCAGCGCCGTGGGCGTGGCCCGCAACGAAGAAACGCTGCAGGCCCACACCTACCTGGAAAAACTGGTTCCGGAAATCAACGAACGCCTGGCGATGATCATCGACCCGATGCTCGCCACCGGCAGTTCCATGGTCGCCACCATCGACCTGCTGAAAAAAGCCGGTTGCCGCGACATCCGCGCCATGGTGCTGGTCGCCGCGCCGGAAGGCATTGCCGCTGTGGAAAAGGCTCACCCGGATGTGACCATCTACACCGCGTCCATTGACGAGAAACTGAACGAGCACGGTTACATCATCCCAGGCTTGGGCGATGCCGGTGACAAGATCTTCGGCACCAAGCAGAAGGACGCTTGAGCATGCAGCAAGAGTTCAACGATCCGCTCTGGCGCACGGTGCTGTCGGGTGCACAGATGCTGTTCGTGGCGTTCGGCGCGCTGGTGTTGATGCCGCTGATTACCGGCCTCGACCCGAACGTGGCGCTGTTCACGGCGGGTCTGGGGACGATTCTGTTCCAGATCGTCACCGGGCGTCAGGTGCCGGTATTCCTCGCGTCGAGCTTCGCCTTCATCACCCCGATCATTCTCGCCAAGGGCCAGTTCGGCCTCGCGGCGACCATGGGCGGCGTGATGGCGGCCGGTTTCGTCTACACCTTCCTCGGCCTCGCCGTGAAGATCAAAGGCACCGGTTTCATCGATCGCTTGCTGCCACCGGTGGTGATTGGTCCGGTGATCATTTCGATCGGCCTGGCCATGGCGCCGATCGCCGCCAACATGGCGATGGGCAAGGCTGGCGACGGTAGCGAGCTGATCCATTATCAGACAGCCATGCTGATCTCGATGCCAGCGCTGCTGACCACCCTGATCGTCGCGGTGTTCGGCAAAGGCATTTTCCGCCTGGTGCCGATCATCTCCGGCGTGCTGGTGGGTTTTGCGATGGCGTTCTACTTCGGCGTGGTTGATACCGCAAAGATTGCCGCTGCACCGTGGTTTGCGATCCCGAACTTCACCGCGCCGGAATTCAACTGGCAGGCGATTCTGTTCATTGTTCCGGTGGCATTGGCCCCGGCCATTGAGCACATCGGCGGTGTGATTGCCGTGGGTAGCGTGACCGGTCGCGACTACCTGAAAAAGCCAGGCCTGCACCGCACGCTGCTCGGCGATGGCATTGCCACTACCGCAGCCGGTTTGTTCGGCGGTCCGCCCAATACCACGTACGCCGAAGTGACGGGCGCGGTGATGCTGACCAAGAACTACAACCCGAAAATCATGACCTGGGCGGCGATCTTCGCCATCAGCCTGGCGTTCATCGGCAAATTCGGTGCGCTGCTGCAAAGCATCCCGGTGCCCGTGATGGGCGGGATTCTGTGCCTGTTGTTCGGTTCGATTGCGGCGGTGGGGATGAACACGCTGATTCGCCACAAGATCGATCTGGGTGAAGCGCGCAACCTGGTGATTGTCTCGGTGACGCTGGTGTTCGGGATTGGCGGTGTGCTGGTCGGCACCGGCACCGGCCCGGACGACTTTGGCCTCAAAGGCATCGCGCTGTGTGCGGTGGTGGCGATTGTGCTGAACCTGTTGCTGCCGGGCAATGACAGCTGGAAGCACAAGAAGGCGGACGAGCCGCTGATTTAGGCCGTTCTCAAGTACGCCATCGCGGGCAAGCCCGCTCCCACAGGATTTGCGCAAAACCTGTGGGAGCGGGCTTGCCCGCGATGCTTTTAGAGCGCCAACGGCGCTCTTTCGCACAAAGTGTTCAACGCCTTGGCCCACTGCGGATCATCGTTGAGACACGGCACCAGCACCAACTCCTCTCCCCCCGCTTCGCGGAACAGTTCCTTCCCGCGATCACCGATTTCCTCAAGCGTCTCGATGCAATCGGCAACGAACGCCGGGCACATCACCAGCACTTTCTTCACGCCCATGCCCGCCAGTTCATCGAGGCGCGCTTCGGTGTAGGGTTCGATCCATTTTGCCCGGCCCAATCGCGACTGAAACGACACAGACCATTTGCCATCCGCCAGCCCCATGCGCTTGGCGAACTCCGACGCCGTGCGCAGACATTGCGCGCGGTAGCAGGTGGCCAACACCTGCGGCGAAGCATTCTTGCAGCAATCTTCATTCTTGAAGCAGTGCTGACCGGTCGGGTCCAGCTTCGTCAGGTGTCGCTCCGGCAGACCGTGGAAGCTCAACAGCAGATGATCATGATCCTGCTGCAAGTAAGGCCTGGCGCTGGCTACCAATGCATCGAGGTATTCCGGCTGATCGTAGAACGGCTCGAGAATCGAGAATTGCACGTCGAGCTGCTTTTCCCGCACGACCCGCCGGGCTTCCTCGATCACCGTGGTCACGGTGCTGTCGGCGAACTGTGGATAAAGCGGCGCGAGGGTAATTTTCTTGCAGCCCTGGGCAGCGAGCTGCAGCAGTTTCGATTCAATCGACGGCTCGCCGTAACGCATGGCCAGTTCTACCGGCCCGTGGGTCCACTGTGCGGTCATGGCCTGTTGCAAGCGACGGCTGAGCACCACCAGCGGCGAGCCCTCTTCCCACCAGATCGAGGCGTAGGCGTGGGCCGACTGCTCCGGACGCTTGATCAGAATCAGCGAGACCAGCAAGCGTCGCACCGGCCATGGCAGGTCGATCACATACGGGTCCATCAGAAATTGATTGAGGTAGCTGCGCACATCCGCCACCGAGGTGGAGGCAGGTGAACCCAGGTTGACCAGAAGCAACGCGTGATCGGTCATGCAACGTCCTATTTCAAAGGCGGCTGGACAGGTCGTCCAGGGCCGCGCGCAAATCGGTGAACTGGAATGTGAAACCCGCTTCCAGCAAACGCGCCGGTACGGCTTTCTGGCCGCCCAGCAACAGCAATGACAACTCGCCCAGGCACACCTTCAATGCCAGGGCCGGCATGGGCATGAACGCCGGGCGATGCAGCACGCTGCCCAGCGTCTTGGCAAACTCACGATTGCGCACCGGTTTGGGCGCGCAGGCATTATAAGGACCGGCAGCGTCTTTCTGATGCAGAAGAAAATCAATCACGGCGATTTGATCCTTGATATGGATCCACGGCATCCACTGCCGACCATCGCCGAGAGGCCCGCCCAGCCCCAGTTTGAACGGCAGCAACAGCCGCGACAAAAAGCCGCCCTCGGCGGACAGCACCAACCCCGTGCGAATCAGGATCACGCGAATGCCCAAGGCCTCGGCACGCTGCGCGGTTTCTTCCCAGGCGATGCACAACTGGCTGGCGAAATCGTCGATCACGGGTGGAGATTCTTCAGTCAATTCCCGCTCGCCACCATCGCCGTACCAGCCCACGGCGGAACCCGAGATCAACACCTGCGGTTTCTGTTCGCGGGTTTCAAGCCAGGCCAGCAGCGTTTCGGTCAGGCTGATGCGACTGCTCCAGAGCAAGGCTTTGCGCTTGGTCGTCCAAGGCCGGTCGGCAATCGGTGCGCCCGCCAGGTTGATAATCGCGTCCACCGCTTCTTGCCCGAGGTCCTCCAGACGCGCGATACCACGAACGTCTGCACCGCAAATTTTTGCGACTTTTTCAGGCGTCCGACTCCAGACCGTCAGACGATGTCCCTGGCTCAACCAGTGTCGGCAGAGTTGACGTCCTATCAAACCAGTACCGCCGGTCAGCAATATGTGCATGACTTCTTCCTCGCGTGGCGTTTTACCCTGATCACTAGTCTATTTTTATAAGCAGGGATCTTTGATATCGGGCAGGCTCTGTTGTTAACAATAGGCCAAGCTGTCAGAACGAGAACGCTAAAAGTTATACCAAAAAACAATATTGTACAGGTTTCATCCACGGCGTAGTCTGTACAGAAAGGTAAACGAGGCCCCTATGACTGTACCTATCGCAATCATCGGCACCGGCATCGCCGGACTCTCAGCCGCCCAGGCCCTTACGGAGGCCGGGCATGTCGTTCAACTTTTCGATAAAAGCCGCGGCAGCGGCGGACGCATGTCGAGCAAGCGCAGCGATGCGGGTGCCCTGGACATGGGCGCGCAATATTTCACTGCCCGCGATCGCCGCTTCGTCACGGAAGTCCAGCGCTGGCAAGCCAACGGCTGGGTCGCCGAGTGGACGCCGCAGCTCTACACCTTCCACGGTGGCCAGCTCAATCTGTCGCCGGACGAGCAAACGCGCTGGGTCGGCACGCCACGCATGAGCGCCATCACCCGCGGCCTGATCGGAGATACGCAAGTGCAGTTCGCCTGCCGCATCACCGAGGTCTATCGGGGTGAAGAGCACTGGCACCTGCAGGACGCAGACGGGTTCACCCATGGCCCGTTCAGTCATGTCATCGTCGCTACGCCCGCGCCACAGGCGACCGCATTGCTGGCCTCCGCGCCGAAGCTCGCCGGTGCCGCCGCCGGGGTAAAAATGGACCCGACCTGGGCGGTCGCACTGGCCTTCGATACACCGCTGGACACCCCCATGGAAGGCTGCTTCGTGCAGGACAGCCCGCTCGACTGGCTGGCCCGCAATCGCAGCAAACCGGGGCGTGACAACACGATGGACACCTGGGTGCTGCACGCAACGAGTGCCTGGAGCCGGCAACATATCGACCTGCCCAAAGAGGCCGTGATCGAGCAATTGCATGGCGCGTTCGCCGAACTGCTCCACAGCGCGATGCCCGCCCCCACGTTCAGTCTCGCCCATCGCTGGCTCTACGCCCGCCCCGCCAGCAGCCATGAATGGGGCACTCTGGCCGATGCCGACCTGGGCCTTTATGCGTGTGGCGACTGGTGCCTGTCCGGCCGCGTCGAAGGGGCATGGCTCAGCGGCCAGGAAGCCGCCCGCCGCTTGCACGAACACCTGCAATGAACCGCATCAACCCGAGCAAATTGCTGCTGTCGAAATGGACAGCAGCCCTCCCGCAAAACCGCGAAAAACACTTTCTGGTGACCGAGTTGTTCCGCGACGAGGAAGGCACGGTGCTGGACGTCGAATTGCAGGCAGTGCTGACCAAGCGCAATCAACGCCTGAGTTGGCAAACCCTGAAAAACAGCGACGCGTGGCTCACAGGCTGGAACTAGTGACCTGTAGGAGCGAAGCTTGCTCGCGAACCAGGCGACGCGGTCTTTCAGGAAGAACAGGTTATCGTTCTTCGCCGGCAAGCCTTGCTCCTACAGAAAACTTATACAAACAATTTGACTTGTACACCTTTGAATCTATGATGAAGTACATGTTGTACAGAATAAACAATCTGTACAGGTTCAGATTCGAGGTACTCCGATGCTCCCTGCCAGCGTGAAACCGAAAATCGCTATCAGCGCCTGCCTGATGGGCGCCGAAGTGCGTTTCAACGGCGGTCACAAGGAGTCGCGGCTGTGCAGCCGCACCCTCACTGAATATTTCGATTTCGTCCCGGTATGCCCGGAGGTCGCGATCGGACTCGGCATTCCTCGGCAACCCATCCGATTGGTCGGCGACGCTGATCACCCCGAAGCCGTCGGCACGGTTGACCCCGAACTCAACGTTACCCGGCCGCTGGCCGAGTACGGCGAAAAAATGGCCGTCGAACTGGGCGATATCTGCGGTTATATCTTCATGCAGAAATCGCCGTCGTGCGGCCTGGATCGGGTCAAGGTGTATCACGCCAATGGCGCACCGGTAGACGGCGGTGGCCGAGGCATCTACGCCCAGGCGTTCTGTGCACGGCATCCGGATCTGCCGGTGGAAGAAGACGGTCGGCTCAATGACCCGGTGCTGCGGGAAAACTTCCTCACCCGCGTGTTCGCCTACAGCGCCTGGCAACAATTGCTGCAAGCGGGCCTGACTCGCCGCGGACTGACGGAATTTCATTCGCGCTATAAATACCTGCTGATGGCCCACAACCCGGTGCAATACAAAACGTTGGGTAATCTGCTGGGCAACATGGGCCAGATCGACCCGAAAGAACTCGGCCCACGCTATTTCAGCGAACTGATGGCTGCCTTGAAGAAATGCGCCACCCGCCGCACCCACACCAATGTTCTGCAACACATCAGTGGTTACCTCAAACAGGTCATCAGTGCTGAAGACAAACAGGAAGTGCAGCACGTGATTGGCCAGTACCGGCATGGGATCGTGCCGCTGGTGGTGCCATTGACGCTGCTCAAACACTACTTTCGCCAACACCCGGATCCGTACATTGCGCAACAGGTCTACCTGCAACCGCACCCGGAAAACCTCAGCCTGCGAAACGCGATCTAATGAAAACCCTGCTCGACACCAGTGCCACCGAAGACCTCGGCGCCGACTTCAAAAAAGCCCTCGACGAAGGCTGGCTGCCCATTCGTGAAGTGGCCCGGCAGACCGGCGTCAACGCCGTCACCTTGCGTGCCTGGGAACGGCGCTATGGCCTGATCGTGCCGCAACGCACGCCGAAAGGGCATCGGCTGTTCAGCGCTGAACACGTGCAGCGCATTTTGACGATCCTCACCTGGCTCAATCGCGGCGTGGCCGTCAGCCAGGTCAAGCAATTGCTCGACACGCCCCAGGCCTTTACCGAGTCGATCGAAAACGACTGGCAGATTTTGCGCAAAACCTTGCTGCAAGCGGTCACGAACCTGAACGAGCGCACCCTTGATGACACGGTCAATCAGGCGATAGCCTTGTATCCGCCACGGACCTTGTGCGAACACTTGCTGATGCCGTTGCTGGCCGAACTGGAACTGCGCTGGCAAGGCCAGTTTGGCGCCCGGATGGAGTGCGTATTTTTTCACTCCTGGTTACGCAGCAAATTCGGTGCGCGCATCTACCATAACAACCGTCAGTTGCGCACCGCACCGCTGCTGTTGATCAATCAATCGGACCTGCCACTGGAACCGCATCTGTGGCTCACCGCCTGGCTGATCAGCAGCGCCGATTGCCCGGTGGAAGTATTCGATTGGCCACTGCCGGCGGGCGAACTCGCGCTGGCGGTCGATCACCTGCAAGCTCGCGGTGTACTGCTGTATTCCAGCAAAGCCATGAATTTGTCGCAGCTGCCGAAACTTTTGAATGGCGTCAGTTGCCCAAAAATGATCGCCGGACCAACGGTGTGCATTCACCACGCCGAGTTGTCCGCAAAAACTGCAGAAATCGCTGATCTGTTCCTGGCCGAAGACCCGCTATCGGCTCACCAGGATCTGGTTCAGCGCGGGCTTGTTTAATGATGGATGCGGACAAAACCATGCAATTGATCTGGCTGCGCAGCGACTTGCGCCTACATGACAACACGGCCCTTTCGGCCGCCGCGGCCCGCGGCCCGAGTGTGGCGGTGTATCTGCTGAGCCCGGAGCAATGGCAGGCGCATGACGACGCGCCGTGCAAAGTCGATTTCTGGCTGCGCAACCTGAGCGTATTGAGCCGCACGCTGGGCGAACTGAACATTCCCCTGTTGATCCGCACGGCCTCTCGCTGGGATCAAGCACCGAAAGTGCTGCTCGATCTTTGCCTGCAATTGAACATCGACGCGGTGCACGTCAACGAGGAATACGGCGTTCATGAAAGCCGTCGTGACGCAGCGGTGGCCGAACGGCTGAACAGTAACGGCATCGCTTTGCACCGTTATCTCGACCAATTGCTGTTCAAGCCTGGCACCGTGCTGACCAAAACCGGTACCTATTTCCAGGTTTTCAGCCAGTTCCGCAAGGTCTGCTACGACCGTCTGCATCGCTCATTGCCGAGCCTGGTGAAAGCCCCCATGGCGCAGTCGCGACTGAGCATCGACAGCGATGAAATCCCCGCTACTATCGAAGGCTTCGAAACGCCCGGCGAAACCTTGCGCGCCCTCTGGCCCGCCGGTGAAGCCGAAGCCCGACGCCGCCTCGACACCTTCGCCGATGTGCAGATCGACTACTACAAAACCGAGCGGGACTTCCCGGCCAAGCCCGGGACCAGCCAGCTTTCGGCCTACCTCGCTGCCGGGGTCATCTCCCCGCGCCAGTGCCTGCACGCCGCACTGCAAAGCAATCAGGGCGAGTTCGAAAGCGGCAAGGTCGGCGCTGTCACCTGGATCAATGAATTGCTGTGGCGCGAGTTCTACAAACACATTCTGGTGGGGTATCCGCGCGTCTCGCGTCACCGCGCCTTTCGCCCGGAGACCGAAGCGCTGGCCTGGCGCGACGCCCCCGATGAACTGGCGGCCTGGCAAGAAGCGCGTACCGGACTGCCGATCATCGACGCCGCGATGCGCCAACTGCTCGAAACCGGCTGGATGCACAACCGGCTGCGCATGGTGGTGGCGATGTTCCTGACGAAAAACCTGCTGATCGACTGGCGCGAAGGCGAACGGTTTTTCATGCGGCACCTGATTGATGGCGACCTCGCGGCGAACAACGGCGGCTGGCAATGGAGTTCGTCCACCGGCACCGATTCGGCACCCTGGTTCCGCATTTTCAACCCGCTCAGCCAATCCGAAAAATTCGACAGCGAAGGCTTGTTCATCAAGCATTGGCTGCCAGAGTTGGCCAGTCTGGATAAAAAGGACGTGCACAACCCGGCGAACCTTGGCGGCTTGTTCGGGGTGGCAGGTTATCCGTCGCCAATCGTCAATCTAAGTACGAGTCGCGCACGCGCGTTGGCGGCGTTCAAAAACCTGCCATCACGACAGGCCGCGGCAGAAAGCAATGAGTGACTGCAACGTGCGGGCTCTGTTGGATGAATGTTTACCCGTATGGGGCCGGGCGAATGCCTGGTTGAAAAGGAGAACGGGATGAGTTTTACAGCCTCACGACGATATTGGTTGACCGGCGCCGGCAGCGGCATTGGCGCCGCGCTGGCCGAGGAAATTCTGAAATCCGACGCGCAACTGGCCGTCAGCTCACGGTCGGTCGCCCCCCTGAAAATCCTGGCCCAACGCTATCCCGGGCAAGTACTGGTGATGGCCGGTGACCTGACCAACAGCCAGACCGTACGCGAAATCGGCGAGCAAATCGCCAACCTCTGGGGCTCGCTGGATACGGTCATTCTCAACGCGGGGACCTGCGAATATGTAGACGCCCAACAGCTCGACTCATCGATCATCGAGCACGTCGTGCGCACCAACCTGCTGGCGAGCAGTTACTGCATCGAAGCGGCCCTGCCTCTGTTGCGAGCCGGTATCGCGCCGCATCTGGTGGGCATCGCCAGCTCGGTGACTTACCTGCCGCTGCCCCGGGCCGAGGCGCGGGGAGCATCGAAGCCAGGGCTGCGTTATCTGTTCGAAAGGTCGCGCATCGAGCTGGCGCCGCAAGGCATCGAAATCACCGTGGTCAGCCCTGGCGTGGTCAATTCGCCGACGGCGATCAACGATGTACCGGGGTCATTCAGCTGGCCGGTGGGCAAAGCCGCGCGACACGTCTTCACTGAGCTCGGGCACCGCCCACTTGAGATCGCTCTCCCGGCCCTGTTCATGGCAGAGCTCTGGCCACTGCCGAAAATGCCCAGCCGGGTGCAACTGGCCATCGGCAAACGCATTGTCCGCAGGAATCCACCGATCATGGATGTGCCCTGAACATGACCTGATCCCAGGGCTGACCAACGCATCATTTCGGTTGCTACTGGCCAGGTCGCCCGGCCGGGCGTCCGTCAGGCCTTTCACACAGCGCCGACCGACTGACTTACACTGCGCGCCATGAAAACCATTCCCCACACACAAATCGCCGAGCCGGCAGTCACCTGCTCGACCTGCGCAGCCTGCTGCTGCCAGCTCGAAGTCATGCTGATCACCGACACGGGTGTGCCCGAACGATTTATCGATACCGATGATTGGGGTGGGGAAGTCATGCTGCGTCTGGACGACGGCTGGTGCGCCGCGCTGGACCGCAACAGCATGATGTGCACGATCTACGAGAAACGCCCGCTGATCTGCCGGGAGTTCGAGATGGGCGCACCGGAATGCATCGATGAGCGCCAGGGGATTACCACGGCGTATCGTTAGTTTATAGATGTGTTGTCTGGTCTGACGCCTTCGCGGGCAAGCCTCGCTCCTACAAGTCACCGTTGTACCTGTAGGAGCGAGGCTTGCCCGCGAAGCTTTTAGCGTTACAACGGCATCGTGTAGTGCAGCGCGTAGCTCTCTACACCGTTGTTAGGGCTGCTGATACCGGCATTGGAATAGTGCGTCGCGCGAATCCCGACTTCATGTCCGCCCGCAAAGCGCAGGCCAAACCCGAACCGGTCTTCAAACTGGAAGGCACTGCCAAGTTGATTGTTTTCAACTTCGGTATTGGCAAACACCGCGACACCCACGCCCAACTCCACGTACGGCTTGACGTTCTGGCCGGCAAATTCGTAAACCAACACCGGCGAGAACGACAGGCTGTGATTGCTGGAGGCCTCATCGCCCTCCCAGTAGGTGTAGGCGCCGCTCCAGTACCCGGTCAATCGACCGACATCACTCTGCAGCCAGCTCTTGTCCCAATCGAATTGCATGCCCAGCCGATAGGTCATGGTCGACTCGCTGGTCTGGCCGACCGCGAACTCCACGCCTGCCGCCTGTGCGGTAAAGCTTTGCCCCATCAGTGCGGCCGCAATCGCGGCCAAGCAGAATAGTCGCTTCATTAGAAACATCCTTTTCCGAACGATTTCGTAAGGTTTTTTTGTTGCTCACCGCTATAGAAGTCGACGCTTAATCAGAAGTTCACCCAATTATTCGTTCTCCCCAGGATTTTGTTTATCCCTTGAAGCTTTGCACAACGCCAGCGGTATTCCACAGGATCGGCAAGATATTTCTGAAATGCTCCGGATCGGCACTCGTCCAGAACTGCGCAGCACGTGCAGGCCCCTCGGCGAGCAATTCGCGCTCGGCCAACAAACGCTGAAGTTGCCGCGCTACTGCGGCGCCGGTATCAATCAAAGTGATGTCCTCAGGGATCATCTGCTTAAGCATTGGCTTTAGGAAGGGATAATGCGTGCAGCCCAGAATTATCGTGTCGCAGCCGGCGGCGAGCAGCGGCCCGACATACCTGGCCAGCAACTCACGCAGGACGGGGCTGTGCAGATCGCCGTTTTCAATCAACTCCACCAGCCCCGGGCATGGCTGAGTGATCACCCGAACATCGGTGGCGAAGCGATCGAGTAGCGCGGCGAATTTGGCACTCTGCAAGGTGCCGGTGGTAGCGAGCACACCGACCACCCCGCTGCGGGTCGCGGCTGCAGCCGGCTTGACCGCAGGCTCCATGCCGACGATGGGCCACTCGGGATAATCGCGTCGCAAATCCGCAACGCCGGCAACCGTTGCTGTGTTGCAGGCCAGCACCAAGGCCTTGGCGCCCTGCTGCTGAAAAAATTCAGCCATTACGCTGCAACGCTGCTGGATGAATTCCGGGGATTTCTCGCCGTAGGGAATATTCCCGCAGTCGGCGAAGTACAGCAGTGTTTCGTTGGGCAGCAATCGCTGGATCTCGGCCAGCACCGAGAGTCCACCGACACCGGAGTCAAACACGCCAATCGGCGCTTCACGCATGTTTCGGCCCACAGACGCTGCAACCCGGATCACGCTTGACCCGCAGCTCGCGAAAACGCGAACCCAAGGCATCAATCAACAACAAGCGCCCCACCAGCGGTTCGCCGAAACCCACCAACAGCTTCATCGCCTCCAGCGCCTGGAGGCTGCCAACCAGCCCAACCAATGGCCCGACGACGCCGGCTTCACTGCACGTCAGTTCAGCTTCGCTGCCGTGCCCGTATAAACAGTGGTAGCACGGACTTTCCGGGCGACGCGGATCGAACACCGACAATTGCCCTTCGAGGCGAATCGCCGCGCCGCTGACCAAAGGCTTGCCCGCAGCCACGCAGGCGGCGTTGACCGCTTCGCGGGTGGAAAAATTGTCGGAGCAGTCCAGCACCAGTTCCACGGCGGCAACCGCGGCCGCCAAAGAATCTTCGTCCAGCGCAGTACGATGGGCGACTAACGTGATCTCTGGATTGATTGCGTTCAGACGACGGATCGCCGAATCGACCTTGGTCAAGCCAACACTGTCGGTGTCGTGAACGATCTGGCGTTGCAGGTTGGTCAGGTCGACGGTGTCGAAGTCCGCCAGGTGCAGCTCACCGACGCCAGCAGCGGCGAGATAAAGTGCAACCGGCGAGCCGAGCCCGCCGAGACCGACGATCAACACGCGGCTTTCTTTCAGTCGCAGCTGACCGTCGATGTCGACGTGCTGCAACAGAATCTGCCGACTGTAACGCAACAATTCCTGATCATTCAGCACGGCAGGCGCCCCAGGCTGATCCGTTGATGGCCGCCCAGATCGGTGCGGCTGTGGACTTCTTCAAAGCCGCGGGTCTGTAGCAGATCGCGCACGGCTTCGGCTTGATCATAACCGTGTTCGAGCATCAACCAGCCGCTCGCGTCCAGGTAATCCGGTGCCTGGGCGACGATCAGGCGCAAGTCGTCGAGCCCGTCGAGACCCGCCACCAGCGCACTGGCCGGCTCGAAACGTACATCGCCTTCCACCAGATGCGGATCGGTTGAAGCAATGTAAGGTGGATTACTGATGATCAGCTGGAAACGCTGACCTTCCAGCGCGCTGAACCAGTGGCTGCTCAGCACGGTGGCGTTGTTAAGGTGCAGGCGCTGACGATTGCGCTCGGCCAGGGCCACGGCTTCGAGCACACGATCCACGGCCGTGACGGTCCACGCTGGACGTTCACTGGCCAGGGCGAGGGCGATGGCGCCACTGCCGGTGCCGAGGTCGAGGACCTTGGCGGGTGTGGCCGGCAACAATTCCAGCGCGGCCTCCACCAGCAATTCGGTGTCCGGACGCGGGATCAGCGTGTGCGGCGCGACTTCCAGATCGAGTTTCCAGAAACCTTGCTGGCCGAGAATATACGCCACCGGCTCGCCGCTGCGACGGCGTTGCAGGTACTCGGCAAATTTCAGCGCGGCGTCGCTCGGAACAATGCGTTCCGGCCAGGTGTGCAGAAAACTGCGGGACTTGCCCAGCGCCGCCGCCAGCAGCAATTCGGCATCCAGACGCGCCGTCGGCGAGTCGGGTAAATCAGCAGCGCGCAACAGGCTGGCAATGATCGTCATTCGATGGCCGCCAGTTGGTCAGCCTGGTATTCGGCCAGCAACGGCTCGATCACCGCATCGACACCGCCCGCGAGAATTTCATCGAGGGAATACAGCGTCAGGTTGACCCGGTGATCGGTGACCCGGCCCTGGGCGAAGTTGTAAGTGCGAATCCGCTCCGAACGATCCCCGGACCCCACCAGCAATTTACGCTCGCTGGCGATGGCGTTGGCGGCGGCGCTGGTCTGCTGATCGTTGAGCTTGGCCGACAGCCAGGACATCGCCCGGGCGCGGTTTTTGTGCTGGGAACGTTCTTCCTGGCACTCGACGACGATACCGGACGGCAAGTGCGTAATGCGGATCGCCGAGTCGGTCTTGTTGACGTGCTGACCACCGGCACCGGAAGAACGGTAAGTATCGACCCGCAAATCCGCCGGGTTGATCTCGATCGCTTCCTGTTCGTCCGGCTCGGGCAACACCGCCACGGTGCATGCCGAGGTGTGGATGCGCCCCTGGGATTCAGTGGCCGGAACCCGTTGCACGCGGTGCACGCCGGATTCGAATTTCAGCTTGCCGTAAACGTTGTCGCCTTCGACACGAGCGATGACTTCTTTATAGCCGCCGTGTTCGCCGATGTTCTCCGAGAGGATTTCCACCCGCCAGCCACGACGCTCGGCGTAACGCGAATACATGCGGAACAGGTCGCCGGAGAAAATCGCCGCCTCGTCACCGCCAGTGCCGGCGCGGATTTCGAGGAACACGTTGCGCCCGTCATTCGGATCCTTGGGCAGCAAAAGCCGTTGCAGGCTGGCTTCGATCTCGATCAGTTGCTCCTTGGCTTCGCGAACTTCTTCCACGGCCATTTCGCGCATGTCCGGGTCGCTGTCCTTGAGCAGGGCCTGGGCGCCTTCGAGGTCGCTTTGCACCTTGAGCAACTGTTTATAGGTGTCGACGATCGGCTCGACTTCCGCGTATTCCTTGGAATAGGCGCGGAATTTGGTCTGATCGGAAATGACCTCGCCATCGCCAAGCAAGGCGGTCAGTTCCTCGAAACGGTCCTGGAGGATGTCCAGCTTATTGAGCAGTGACGCTTTCATTGCGGTTTTTTATCCGAAAAGCTATCCGATGAGCCCTCACCGAGAGCAAAGAGTTCCTGGGCCATGGCCAGTGCGTCGAGGCGACCTTCGGCAGAGAGCTTTTTCAACTGCACGCTCGGTGCGTGCAAGAGTTTGTTGGTCAGGCCACGCGCCAATTGCACCAGCACGTCTTCGGCGCTGCTGCCGTTGGCGAGCATCCGCTGGGCCTTCTGCAATTCTTCGTCACGCATGCGCTCGCTTTGTTGGCGATAAGCCTTGAGCACATCCACCGCCGCCAGTTCGCGCAGGCGGACCATGAAATCTTCGGCGCCCACCGACACCATTTCTTCCGCCGCTTGCGCAGCGCCCTGACGGCTCTTGAGGTTTTCGGCGACCACTTCGTGGAGATCGTCGACGCTGTAGAGGTAAACGTCGTCCAACTCGCCGACTTCAGGTTCGATATCGCGCGGTACGGCGATGTCCACCATGAAGATCGGTTTGTGTTTGCGCAGCTTCAAGGCGCTTTCAACGGCGCCCTTGCCGAGGATCGGCAACTGGCTGGCGGTGGAACTGATGACGATGTCGCTGCGCACCAGTTCGGCCGGGATGTCCGAGAGTAAAACGGCATGAGCGCCAAACTGCTCGGCCAGAATGCTTGCGCGCTCCAGGGTGCGGTTGGCGACGACGATGCGTTTTACCCCGAGCTCATGCAAATGACGGGCGACCAGGGTGATGGTCTCGCCAGCGCCGATCAGCAAGGCCTGGCTGCGTTGCAAGTCACTGAAAATCTGTTTCGCCAGGCTGACCGCGGCAAACGCCACGGACACCGGGTTTTCGCCGATGGCCGTGTCGGTGCGCACTTGCTTGGCCGCATTGAACGTCGCCTGGAACAGACGCCCGAGCAGCGGACCGATGGTGCCAGCCTCGCGGGCCACGGCGTAGCAGGATTTCATCTGGCCGAGAATCTGCGGTTCGCCCAACACCAGCGAATCGAGCCCGGAGGCAACCCGCATCATGTGACGAACTGCCGCATCATCTTCGTGCACATAAGCGCTCGCGCGCAGCTCTTCGAGGCTCAAATGGTGATAATCGGCCAGCCAGCGCAGCACAACGTCAGCCGAAAGGTGATCCTGTTCTATATAGAGTTCACTGCGATTGCAGGTGGAGAGGATCGCAGCTTCGCGGCTGTCGGTGAGTCGGCAGAGCTGCTGCAGGGCCTCAACCAGCTGCTCAGGGGTAAAGGCCACGCGCTCGCGGACGTCTACTGAAGCAGTCTTGTGGTTAATACCGAGTGCAAGGAAGGCCATTCAAAGTCGCTGGTGGTGACGTGAAGCCGGCAATTGTCCTACTTCGACAGAGCCAGAACAACTACTCGATATCTATTGGCCCGGTAGACGACACTCGACATTGCGAGCGGTTCTCGTTTACACGAGGCGTACACCGGCCCCTGTGGGAGCTGGCTTGCCAGCGATGGACTGACAAACACCGCTGACGCCCTGTAAAAACCCGTCATCGTTAACGACCATCGCGGGCAAGCCAGCTCCCACAGGACACGGCGCGGAGGGAAAATGCCCGGCCGGTTATGTTTGGCCGAAGGCTTGTGTCATGATGATCCGACCGCAGGTTAGTCGTCCTCTTCCTATATGAATAGATCTTCCGCGTTGCTCCTCGCTTTTGTCTTCCTCAGCGGCTGCCAGGTCATGGCACCCGTTTCACCGGACGGTACGCCGCCGGTCGAAGACAGCACTCCGGCCCCTGAAAAGCCCAAGGTTTACAGCTCATTCAGTGAAGAAACCGTCTTCAGTCTGTTGAGCGCCGAACTGGCTGGCCAACGCAATCGTTTCGACATTGCGCTGGACAACTACGTGACCCAGGCCATCAATACCCAGGATCCGGGCATCTCCGAGCGGGCGTTTCGCATCGCCGAGTACCTGGGCGCCGACCAGGCTGCCCTGGACACCGCGCTGATCTGGGCAAAAAACGCCCCGGACGACCTCGAGGCGCAACGGGCCGCCGCCGTGCAACTGGCGCGCGCCGGGCGCTATGACGACTCCATGGTCTATATGGAGAAAGTCCTGCAAGGCAAGGGCGACACGCATTTCGACTTCCTTGCCCTCTCCGCCGCCGATACCGATCAGGAAACCCGTAACGGGTTGATGAAAAGTTTTGACCGTTTGCTGCAGCGCCACCCACACAACACCCAGCTGACGTTCGGCAAGGCGTTGTTGATGCAACAGGACGGCGACAGCAAAGGCGCACTGGCCTTGCTGGAAGACAATCCGCCGGACGAAGGTGAGATCGCCCCGATCCTGCTGCGCGCACGCTTGCTGCAAACCCTTGATCGCGGCGACGAAGCGTTGCCGTTGCTGCAAAAAAGCATCAAGAAATACCCGGACGACAAACGCCTGCGCCTGACCTACGCGCGCATGCTGGTCGAACAGGACCGCATGGACGACGCCAAAGCCGAGTTCTCGAGCCTGGTTCAGCAGTACCCGGAAGACGACGAACTGCGATATTCCCTGGCACTGGTGTGCCTGGAAGCCAAGGCCTGGGACGAGGCCAAGGGTTACCTCGAAGACTTGATCGCCCGGGAAAGCCATGTCGACTCGGCCCATCTGAACCTCGGCCGTATCGCTGAAGAGCGCAACGATCCCCAGGGTGCACTGATCGAATACGCCCAGGTCGGCCCGGGCAACGACTACCTGCCCGCGCAATTGCGTCAGGCCGATATCCTGATGAACAACGGCAAGACCGCCGAAGCGCAAAGCCGTCTGGCGAGCGAGCGCGACGAGCAGCCCGATTACGCGATTCAGTTGTATCTGATCGAAGCCGAAACGCTGTCCGCCAACAAACAACCGGAAAAGGCCTGGAATGTGTTGCACAAGGCCTTGCAGCAATACCCGGACGATCTGAATCTGCTGTACACCCGCGCCATGCAGGCGGAAAAACGCAATGACCTGGCGCAGATGGAAAAAGACCTGCGCCTGATCATCAAGCGCGACCCGGACAACGCGATGGCGCTGAACGCCCTCGGCTACACCCTGTCCGACCGCACGACGCGTTACGCGGAAGCCAAGGCCCTGATCGAACAGGCGCACCAGATCACCCCGGAAGATCCGGCGGTACTCGACAGCCTCGGCTGGGTGAATTTCCGCCTGGGCAATCTTGATGAAGCCGAGCGGTATTTGCGCCAGGCACTCGATCGCTTCCCCGATCAGGAAGTCGCGGCGCACCTGGGCGAAGTCCTGTGGGCCAATGGCAAGCAACGGGAAGCCAAACAAATCTGGGGCAAGTTCCTCAAGGCACAACCCGACAGCCCAATCCTGCGCGGCACCATCAAGCGCCTGACCGGATCAGAGACTCTTTAAAATCATGTTTTTGCGCCACTTCATCGTTTTCAGTTTTATCGCCCTGCTCGCCGGCTGCGCGGGCTTCGGTGCCCGCGAATCGGTTCAGGGTCAAGGCGACGCCGGTCTATGGCGTGCGCACAAAGAGCAACTGACCAGCCTCGATGGCTGGCAGATCAACGGCAAGATCGGCATCCGCGCGCCAAAAGACTCGGGCAGCGGCACGCTGTTCTGGCTGCAGCGCCAGTCCTATTACGACATCCGCCTTTCGGGCCCTCTGGGTCGCGGCGCCGCACGCCTGACCGGACACCCCGGAAAGGTTTCGCTGGAAGTCGCCAATCAGGGGCGTTACGAAGCGCCGACACCGGAAGTGCTGCTTGAAGAACAGCTCGGGTGGAAGCTGCCCGTATCGCATCTGGCCTGGTGGGTCCGCGGACTCCCGGCGCCGGACAGCAAAAGTCGCCTGACACTGGATGCCGACAGCCGCCTGGCCAATCTGGATCAGGATGGCTGGCAAGTCGAATACCTGAGTTATGCCGAGCAAAACGGCTTCTGGCTGCCCGAGCGGATCAAACTGCATGGCACCGACCTTGATGTCACGCTGGTGATCAAGGAATGGCAACCTCGCAAACTGGGGCAATGAACATGACCGCCCCACGCTTGACGCTGCCCTCCCCTGCCAAACTCAATCTGATGCTGCACATCCTCGGTCGCCGTGAAGACGGTTACCACGAGTTGCAGACTATTTTTCAGTTTCTCGACTACGGCGATGAAATCACTTTCGCTGTGCGCGACGACGGCGTGATCCAGCTGCACACCGAATTCGACGGCGTTCCCCACGACAGCAATCTGATTGTTCGTGCGGCAAAAAAACTTCAGGAGCAATCCGGTTGTTCGCTCGGGATCGACATCTGGATCGAAAAAATTCTACCCATGGGCGGTGGTATCGGTGGCGGCAGTTCAAATGCCGCGACGACTTTGCTCGGTCTGAATCATCTCTGGCAGCTGGGCTGGAATGAGGATCGGCTGGCCGCACTGGGCCTGACGCTGGGCGCCGACGTCCCGGTTTTCGTGCGTGGACACGCGGCTTTTGCCGAGGGCGTGGGAGAGAAACTCACCCCTGTAGACCCCGAAGAACCGTGGTATCTCGTGCTTGTGCCGCAAGTCTCTGTAAGTACAGCAGAAATTTTTTCAGATCCGTTGTTGACACGTAACTCTTCTCCCATTAAAGTGCGCCCCGTTCCCAAGGGAAACAGTCGAAATGACTGCTTAGCGGTGGTAGCAAGGCGTTATCCAGATGTACGTAACGCATTGAATTTGTTAGGTAAATTTACCGAAGCAAAACTCACCGGAACTGGAAGTTGTGTGTTTGGGGGCTTCCCAAGCAAAGCTGAAGCTGATAAAGTCTCGGCCCTTCTTACAGAGACCCTTACAGGGTTTGTAGCAAAAGGAAGCAACGTTTCGATGTTGCATCGCAAGCTGCAAAGTCTGCTCTAAAAGGAATCGAGTACTGGGTACTCGTTGCAACAGATACAGGGGCGTCGCCAAGCGGTAAGGCAGCAGGTTTTGATCCTGCCATGCGTTGGTTCGAATCCAGCCGCCCCTGCCATTTTCCTATACTCATCCAGGTTACCCTCAGCCTCTAGGTACTGCGCGTGTCCAAGATGATGGTCTTTACGGGGAACGCTAACCCCGATCTGGCTCGACGTGTCGTACGTCAGCTGCATATCCCTCTCGGTGACATCTCTGTCGGTAAGTTCTCCGACGGCGAAATTACAGCCGAGATCAATGAAAACGTCCGCGGTAAAGACGTCTTCATTATTCAGCCGACTTGCGCTCCGACCAACGATAACCTGATGGAACTGGTAGTGATGGCTGATGCCTTCCGCCGCTCCTCGGCTACTCGTATTACTGCTGTTATTCCTTACTTTGGTTATGCCCGTCAGGATCGCCGTCCGCGTTCCGCACGTGTGGCTATCAGCGCGAAAGTCGTTGCTGACATGCTTACCGTAGTCGGCATCGACCGTGTTCTCACGGTTGATCTGCATGCTGACCAGATTCAGGGTTTCTTCGATATTCCGGTAGATAACATCTACGGCTCCCCGGTATTGGTGGATGACATTGAAGATCAGCGCTTCGAAAACCTGATGATCGTGTCCCCGGACATTGGTGGCGTCGTGCGTGCACGTGCTGTTGCCAAATCCCTGGGCGTGGATCTCGGGATCATCGACAAACGCCGTGAGAAAGCCAATCACTCTGAAGTGATGCATATCATCGGTGATGTCGAAGGGCGTACCTGTATTCTGGTCGATGACATGGTCGATACCGCCGGCACTCTGTGCCACGCGGCCAAGGCCTTGAAAGAGCATGGCGCTGCCAAGGTTTTCGCCTACTGCACACACCCTGTGCTGTCCGGTCGGGCGATCGAAAACATTGAAAATTCCATGCTGGACGAACTGGTGGTGACTAACACCATCCCGTTGTCCGCTGCTGCTCAAGCCTGCTCGCGTATCCGTCAACTGGATATCGCGCCGGTTGTTGCCGAAGCGGTCCGCCGCATCAGCAATGAAGAATCGATCAGCGCGATGTTCCGCTAAGGGCCCTGCCCTTCTCGAACATCTCGTTGACGAAAAGCGCCCCGCCCCGGCATTCCTGTCGGGGCGGGGCTTTTTTGCCCATATCGCCTTTAGCGCTGGTCGCAACCGCTGGGGCGAATGTGGTTATTTTGGAGATACAACATGAACGATTTTACTCTGAATGCTGAAGTGCGTTCCGACCTGGGGAAAGGTGCGAGCCGCCGCCTGCGTCGTCTCGCAAGCCTGGTACCAGCTGTAGTTTACGGTGGCGAAAAAGCCCCTGAATCCATCAGCATGCTGGCTAAAGAAGTTGCCAAACTGCTCGAAAACGAAGCGGCTTACAGCCACATCATCGAGCTGAACGTTGGCGGCACCAAGCAAAACGTAATCATCAAGGCTCTGCAGCGTCACCCGGCCAAAGGCCACGTGATGCACGCTGACTTCGTACGCGTTGTAGCTGGCCAGAAACTGACCGCTATCGTGCCTGTACACTTTGTTGGTGAAGAAGCTCCGATCAAGAAAGGCGGCGAAGTTTCGCACGTTGTAGCCGAGATCGAAGTTAGCTGCCTGCCAAAAGACCTGCCTGAATTCATCGAAGTCGACCTGGCTAACGCCGAAATCGGCTCGATCATTCACCTGTCCGACCTCAAAGCCCCTAAAGGCGTTGAGTTTGTTGCTCTGGCACACGGCGATGACAAGGCTGTTGCCAACGTCCACGCTCCACGTGTTGCTCCAGAAGCTACTGAAGAAGGCGCAGCAGAGTAATTCACTCTGTGATGCCGGAGTGACCCGGTAACATCGCGGACTGGAACGTAGCGAGAAAGCGGGCGAGAACGCGGAGTTTACATAATGGTAAATGAGCACTTGTCGTCCACTTTCGCCGCACACCCAGATTGCGGCGATGTTATCCACCACTCCAAGGAAGGGCCCCTATCGTGACTGCCATTAAACTGATCGTTGGCCTGGGAAATCCAGGCGCTGAATACGAACAGACCCGGCATAACGCAGGGGCCCTTTTTGTTGAGCGCATCGCGAACGCACAAGGCGTAAACCTTGTGGCGGATCGCAAATATTTCGGCCTGACCGGGCGCTATTCGCATCAGGGTCAGGATGTTCGTCTGCTGATTCCCACCACGTACATGAACCGCAGCGGCCAGGCCGTGGCGGCACTTGCCGGTTTCTTCCGCATCAAGCCTGAAGAAATACTCGTGGCGCATGACGAACTCGACCTGCCTCCGGGCGTTGCCAAACTCAAACAGGGCGGCGGCCATGGTGGTCACAACGGGTTGCGCGACATCATCGCACAACTGGGCAATCAGAATACCTTCTACCGCTTGCGGCTTGGCATTGGCCACCCGGGCGTAGCCAGTATGGTTTCAAATTTCGTCCTGGGTCGTGCGCCACGCGCCGAACAGGAAAAACTCGATGCCAGCATCGACTTTGCCCTCGGCGTGCTGCCGGATATCCTCGCCGGGGAATGGAACCGCGCGATGAAAAACCTGCACAGCCAGAAGGCCTGACTCTTATCCGAGGGGAAACACCATGGGATTCAATTGCGGCATCGTCGGCCTGCCTAACGTCGGCAAGTCCACCCTGTTCAACGCCCTGACCAAATCCGGGATCGCGGCCGAGAACTTCCCCTTCTGCACTATCGAGCCGAACACCGGTATCGTGCCGATGCCGGATCCACGTCTGGAAGCCCTGGCGGCCATCGTCAATCCAAAGCGCATCCTGCCGACCACCATGGAATTCGTCGACATCGCGGGCCTCGTCGCCGGCGCCTCGAAAGGTGAAGGCCTGGGCAACAAGTTCCTCGCCAACATCCGTGAAACCGATGCGATCGCCCACGTGGTCCGCTGCTTCGAAGACGAGAACGTGATTCACGTCTCCAACAGCGTCGACCCGAAACGCGACATCGAAATCATCGACCTGGAACTGATCTTCGCCGACCTCGACAGCTGCGAAAAGCAACTGCAGAAAGTCGCCCGCAACGCCAAGGGTGGTGACAAGGACGCTGTTGTCCAGAAGGGTCTGTTGGAGCAGTTGATCGCTCACTTCACTCTCGGCAAGCCAGCGCGTACCCTGATGAAGAACATGGGTGCCGACGACAAGGCGGTGATCCGTGGCTTCCACCTGCTGACCACCAAGCCGGTCATGTACATCGCCAACGTCGCTGAAGACGGTTTCGAGAACAACCCGCTGCTGGACATCGTCAAAGCCATCGCCGAAGAAGAAGGCGCCATGGTGGTTCCGGTCTGCAACAAGATCGAAGCCGAAATCGCCGAACTGGAAGACGGCGAAGAAAAAGACATGTTCCTCGAAGCCCTGGGCCTCGAAGAGCCTGGCTTGAACCGAGTGATCCGCGCCGGCTACGAAATGCTGCACCTGCAGACCTACTTCACCGCCGGTGTCGAAGAAGTCCGCGCCTGGACCGTCCGCGTCGGTGCCACCGCACCACAAGCCGCTGGCGTGATCCACACCGACTTCGAAAAAGGCTTCATCCGCGCCGAAGTCATCGCCTACGACGACTTCATCCAGTACAAGGGCGAAGCCGGCACCAAAGAAGCCGGTAAATGGCGTCTGGAAGGCAAGGACTACATCGTGAAAGACGGCGACGTGATGCACTTCCGTTTCAACGTGTAAAAGCTATCACCCAAGAAAAAGCCGCGTTTGATACGCGGCTTTTTTGTGCCTGATACCTCCGTATCCTGTAGGAGCGAGGCTTGCCCGCGAAGCTTTTAGCGTCCGTGATGACGCCTTCGCGGGCAAGCCTCGCTCCTACAGGGGAACCGTGCTCAGGCTTTTTTGGTTCTTGGCAAGAAGATCGCCAACACACCCAACAACGGCAGGAACGAACACAGGAAGTACACGTACTCAATGCCCTGCGCATCCGCCAGATACCCCAGCAACGCCGCGCCAATCCCGCCGAAGCCGAACATCAGTCCAAAGAACACCCCGGCAATCATCCCGACATTCCCCGGCACCAATTCCTGCGCATACACCACGATGGCCGAGAACGCAGAGGCGAGGATGAAGCCAATCACCACGCTCAGAATACTGGTCCAGAACAGGTCAACATGCGGCAGGATCAGCGTGAACGGCGCCACGCCGAGGATCGAAAACCAGATCACCGCCTTGCGCCCGATCTTGTCGCCGATCGGCCCACCGAAGAACGTCCCCGCCGCCACTGCCCCCAGGAACAGGAACAAGTGCAGCTGCGAACTGGCCACCGACAGGTCGAACTTCTCGATCAGGTAAAAGGTGAAGTAGCTGGTGAAACTGGCCATGTAGAAATACTTGGAGAACACCAGCAAGCCGAGCACCACCAGCGCGCTGATGACCCGGCCTTTCGACAAGCCATGCGTCGCTGCCTGGCCTTGCTTGAGTTTGAACAGGCTCAGATGATTGGCGTACCAGCGGCTTATCCGGTAAAGCACGAATAGCGCAAACACCGCGAACAACCCGAACCACGCCACATGACCCTGACCGAACGGAATGATGATCGCCGCCGCCAGCAATGGACCGAACGCGGAGCCCGCGTTACCGCCGACCTGGAATGTCGATTGCGCCAGACCAAATCGCCCGCCCGACGCCAGCCGCGCCACGCGAGACGCTTCCGGGTGAAAGGTCGACGAGCCGATGCCGATCAACCCCGCCGCCAGCAGAATCAATGGAAAGGTGCCGACCACCGACATCATCAAAATGCCGATCAAGGTGCACACCGTCCCGGCCGGCAGCAGCCAGGGTTTGGGGTGGCGATCGGTGTGGTAACCGACCCATGGCTGCAACAGCGAGGCGGTCAGTTGGAAGGTCAGGGTGATCAGGCCGACCTGGGTGAAGGTCAGGCCATAGTTGGCCTTGAGCATCGGATAGATCGACGGCAATACCGACTGAATCAGGTCGTTGATCAAATGCGCCAGCGCCACGGCGCCGATGATGCGCATGACCAGAGGGCTGCTTTGTGAAGTCGCGGACGCCGGCGGCGTGCCGGTCTGGGCGTTGCTGATAGCCATGGGAATTTCCGTACAGCAGATGGGTGCACACGGGCAGGTGCGTCAATGTGCCATTTTTCAGTGCAGCAGCGCCATCCCCTTAGCCAGCTAACGAACTAAATTCAGACGTTGATAGCTCAACGCCATGGTCTGAATCTTGCCTTCTTTATCCTCTTCAACGCGGCGCCCTTACAAAGGGCACCGAGAATGGGAAGTTTCGCTACAGAGTCGGCCTACAGAGCTGACGAGGGTGAACTTTCGAGGCCTTTAAAAAGGGCACGAGTCGCGGTCGCAACGACCTCGACGCACGCGATTGGTGCGTGGTGTCCAGAGGAGTCATGGGGCATGCAGGCTTTTTTATCTCCGGGGATCGGGTTGCTCGGGCGTTTTGGTTTCGCCCGCAAGTTTCAGCTGTTGTTTCTGCTGTTTATCCTGCCACTCGCGGGCAGCCTGCTGATGATCGGCCAGGACTATCGCGCCAAACTGAACCTGATCTCCGGCGAGCGTGCCGGGGTCCGGCAACTGCTGGCGCTGGATGCACTGGATAACCTCCTCGCCGCCCAGCGTGACCGCGCTGCACGCTGGCGCGCCACCGAGACCAACCGCCAGCCGACACCGGCCACGCTCGCGGCGATGGGCGCGTTCGATGCGGTTCAGCCAGCAGTCGCCCAGGCCACCACGGACCTCGGCAACGCGCTGCAAACCGAAGGCGCCGAGGGCGAAACGCTTGCCCGCTATCAAGCCCTGCAAACCGCCCTCAATGGCCTCGACTCGAAAAGCCTGAGCAGCGTCGGCTGGTGGCCGGACGGCTACGACCGCTTCACCAATGCCTTGAGCGCTCTGCAAGCCCTGCGCGAACAGATCGCCATGGACAATCGCCTGACGCTCGCACCGTGGCTGGAAACCTACCTGCTGACGCAGATCTCGACGCAACACGCGCCGGACCTGATCGAGCGGGTCGGCCGCCTGGCCAGCGTCGGCCAGGCATCCGTGGTGTCGGGTCAGTTCACCCTGCAAAGCCGTCTGCAACTGCGCGACCTGCGCAGCCGCATCGGCGACGCCCGTGAGCAACTGGTGAAAACCGCAACGCTGCTGGAAGCACGTCTGCCCAGTGCCTTGCAGGCCTGGGCCGGGCAATACCATGACAGCCTCAAACACCTCGATGCCGAGCTGAAAGTCCTCGATGACGGTGTGTTCGGTGGCAGCATCAAACTCAAGCCTGAAGAATTCGAACGCAGCCTGGACGGCCTGCTCACCGACCTCGCTTCGTTGCGCCAGCAGTCGTTGGTCTCGCTGGACCAGCGTCTGGATTACTACCACGGCTCGGCGATCCGCCAGTTCATTGTCGTGGCAGCGATCTTTGGTTGCCTGCTGCTGGCCGCGTTGTACCTGTTCATCTGCTTGCAGGCCTCGATCCGTCGCAGCGCCAGCGGCATCACGCTGTTGGCCGAAGCCTTGCGCGACGGCAATCTGAGCCTGCAAGTGCCGGTTGAAGGCCGCGACGAACTGGCGGCGATCAGCACCGCACTCAACGTCGCCGTGGTGCAATTGCGCAACAGCTTGCTGGGAGTCGATCACGAAACCCTGCAGCTGAGTAATGCAGTGCGCACGCTCAACCATCATTCCAGCGGTGCGTTGGGTGAGGTCGAAGCGCAGCAATTGCAGATCAGTCAGATCGCGGCGGCGGCCACGCAATTGGCCGCTACCTCTCAAGGCGTTGCCCAGAGTTGCGAACAGGCTTCCGGCAGCGCCCAGCACACCCAGCGCATTGCCGCCGACAGCAGCCGTGACAGCCAACGCACCACCGCGAGCATTCAGCAACTCAATCAGCGTTTGAACGAAACGGCAGCGGCTCTCGGGCGGGTCAGCGAACAAGGCCAGCAGATTCAGTTGGTGGTCGACACCATTCGCGGGGTTGCCGAGCAGACCAATCTGTTGGCGCTCAACGCCGCCATCGAAGCCGCTCGTGCGGGTGAACAGGGTCGAGGCTTTGCGGTGGTGGCTGATGAAGTGCGCAGCCTGTCGCAACGCACCCAATCGTCCACCGCGCAGATTGCCGGCACCGTCGACAGTCTACGCAGCACGGTGAATGAAGCCGTGAGCCTGATGGAAGCCGCCTGCGGCCAGGCGCAATCCGATGCGCAAGCGGTCACCGGCCTCGGCGAGCGACTGGGAGAAATCGCCAGCGCCGTGCAGAGTGTCACCGACACCCTGGCGCAGATCGCCACCGCGGTCGACGAGCAAGCCACCACTGCCGACGAAGTCAGCGGCAACATCCAGCAAGTCGATCAGGCTGCCGTGCGCTTGCTCGAAGGCGCACGGGCAGTGAATCAGGCCGCGGACACCTTGAGCCAGGGCAGCAAGGCCTTGAGCGACAACACGGGACGGTTTCGCCTGACTGTCTAGCTCTGTTTTTTGTAGGAGCCGGCTTGCTGGCGAAGAACGATCACGCGGTTTGTCTGGCGAGCCGCGGTATCTGGATCGCCAGACAAACCGGCTCCTACAGATATCGGTTCAGGACGGGATTATCGCTTCTGGAAAGTCCTGCTCCAGTTCGGTTTTCAGCCACTGAATGAACCACGACACATCCGCCGAGAGTTCGGCGGATGGCGTCAACACACGATAGCTTTCCAGTTTTACTTCCGCGTCCAGCACCCGCACCAGCGCGCCGCTTTCAAGTTCTTCACGCACCAACACTTCGTTGGCCAGTGCGATGCCCTGCCCGCTCTCGGCGACCGACAGCGCGTGGTCGTTGTTGACGTACAGCATGTCCGAGTTGAGGTGCACATCCAGATCGTGGGCGGCGAACCACAGGTTCCACCACTCGCCGTCATCAACGTGAATCAGGTTGTGTTTCACCAGATCGGCAGGACCGCCGACGGGGTCGATGCTGGCGAGATAATCCGGCGTACAGATCGGAAATACGCGCGGGCGGATCAGGCTGACGCGGGAATGCGCGTACTGCCCGTCCACGCCGTAGACAATCCCGAGGTCGGCGCTCTTGCCATCGACATCGGTGAACGTCGAATTGGGCTCGATGGCGAACTTCAGACCCGGTCGCAAATGGCGCATGCCTTCAATGCGTGGCATCAGCCAGCGCTTGGCAAACCCCGGCACCACCATGATGCGCAGCCAGCGCTCGGCATCCCTGGGCCGGGCTTCCTTGCCAGCCTCGATCATCAGCTGCAAGGCAGCAGCAATCTTGCGGTGATATTTCTCCCCCGCCAACGTCAAGGTCACACCACGAGACGTGCGCTCGAACAGTTGAACGCCCAGCCATTCCTCCAGCAATTTTACGTGCCGCCCGATGGCTGGCTGAGTCACATGCAGCGCCTTCGAGGCCTCGACGTAGCTGCCCAGACGAGCCGCCGCATCAAAGGCACGCACCGCATTCAGTGGCGGTAAACGGTGATCAGGCATGGGGTTGGCCGCCTTCTGCTATTAAATTATTTAACAGGTCGTATGTTAAAATTGAAGTGTCGCCCCCGCAACCCCTCACTGATAATCCAGGCACAGCAAAACAAAAAACAGCTGGCTCAAAACACCCGAACACATCTCGATCCTGCCCAAAAAAATAATATCCATGGCCCGACGGTGCTGCTGATATCAGCGTATTCGCAGGCGATGGGGGAATCGGAGGTAACGCATGAATGCCCTGCATTCGCTGCAAACACTGGCGGTGTCCATCCGCTCGGTGCGCAAAGTCTACGGTGATCCACAGTCCGGCCCGGTGGCGCTGAAAAGCATCGACCTGGACATTCGCGACAACGAATTCTTCACCCTCCTCGGCCCTTCCGGCTGCGGTAAAACCACACTCTTACGGATGATCGCCGGGTTCGAGTTTCCGACCGAGGGCGAGATTCTGCTCTACGGCGAAAACATCGCCGACCGCCCGCCGTTCGAACGCCCGGTCAACACGGTGTTCCAGCATTACGCGCTGTTCCCGCACATGACCATCGCCGAGAACCTGGCCTTCGGCCTCGAATCGCACCCGATGGGCAAGGTCATGAACAAGTCCCAGGTCGCCGAGCGTGTGCGTGAAATGCTTGCGCTGGTACAGATGGAACGTTTCGCCGCACGCAAACCGGCGCAACTTTCCGGCGGCCAGCAACAGCGCGTTGCCCTGGCGCGGGCACTGGCACCGCACCCCAAAGTGTTGCTGCTCGACGAGCCGCTCTCGGCCCTCGACCTCAAGCTGCGCCAGGCCATGCGCGAAGAGCTGAAAACCATCCAGGCCAAGACCGGCATCACCTTCATCTTCGTCACCCATGACCAGGAAGAAGCGCTGACCATGTCCGACCGCATCGCCGTGCTGTCCGAAGGCGAAGTGCAGCAGGTCGGCCGCCCGGAAGACATCTACGAACGCCCGCGCAATCGCTTCGTGGCGGACTTTATCGGCGAAACCAACTTCATCGAAGGCACGGTCACACGCGTCGAGAACGGCCAGGCCTGGTTCGCAGGCCCCGCCGGTCATCCGTTGCCGGCACAACCCTGCAGCGACGCTCAGATCGGCGCCAACGTCGCGCTGTCCGTGCGCCCGGAGCGTCTGCACCTCGTGCCTGGCGACACCGACGGCGCGCTGCCGTGTCGGATCGATGCGCAGATCTACCTCGGCACCGACCTGCAATATCAAGTCAGCCTGAGTGACGGCTCGCGCCTCACCGTGCGCACGCCCAACAACGTCGACCGCAGTCTGCGCTTCGCCGTGGGCACTCAGGCCGGCCTGTTGTTTGACAGCGGCAGCGCCAGCGTCCTGCACGATTGAGCCCGAGGATTTGCCATGCACGCTTTACCGATCGCCAACACACTGGAGCGCCGGCGGGCCTTCCAGAGCTTCCTCGGGGTCAGCCCGGCGCTGATCGCCATCGGCCTGTTTCTGATCGTGCCGATCCTGATTGTCATCGGCTACTCGCTGATGGAAGCCAACCCCTACGGCGGGGTCAACAAAGTCTTCAGCACTGACGCCTACACCTCGCTACTGTTTGAACGGCAACTGGACGACAGCCTGGCCTTCGCCGATTCCTATCTGCTGATCGCCTTGCGCTCCATCGGCATCGCCGGTCTGACGACGATTATCACGTTGCTGATCGGCTTTCCGGTGGCGGTGTGGCTGGCCATGCAACCGGCGCATCGGCGCGGCCTGCTGATCTTTCTGATCACCGTGCCGTTCTGGGCCAACCTGCTGATCCGCACCTACGCCTGGATTTTGCTTTTGCGTAACACCGGTGTGATCAACAACAGCCTGATGGGCCTCGGCGTCATCGACCAGCCGTTGCAATTGCTCTACACCGACGGCGCGGTGTTGCTGGGTCTGGTTTACACCTACGCGCCCTTCGTGGTGCTGCCGATTTACGCGACGCTGGAAAAGATGGACATCCGCCTGCTGGAAGCCGCGCAGGACCTTTACGCCGGACGCTGGCGCACCTTGCGCAAAGTGGTGCTGCCGATCGCCAGACCGGGGATTCTCGCCGGCGCCATCCTCACGTTCGTGCCTTGTCTCGGCGCGATGATCGCCCCGGAACTGCTGGGCGGCGGCACGCGCATGATGCTCGGCAACCTGATCTTCCGGCAGTTCAGCGATGCACGAAACTGGCCTTTCGGCGCGGCGCTGTCGCTAGTGTTGATGGCCGCCGTGATGCTGGTGCTGACGGTGTATGCGTTGCGCGCAGAACGTCAGCGCATCGCCAAGGGAGGTGCATGATGCTGCGTCTATTCAAGCGGAACGGCCTGGGGGTTCAGGATTTTCCGGGCTTCGGTGGCTTCAGTTTCCTGTTCTACCTGTACCTCTACGCGCCGATAGTGGTGCTGGTGGTGTTCTCGTTCAACGCCAACCAGTCGGCGACGGTGTGGGCCGGCTTCAGCCTGGACTGGTACCGCGCGGCCTTCGCCAATCAGGCGCTGCGCCAGGCGGCCGGCAACAGTCTGTTGATCGCCGTCTGCGCCAGCATGATCGCCACGGCGATTGCCACCCTGGCCGCCCTCGGCACCTCGCGAGGTGCCAGATTCAAAGGCCTGCAACTGTCGATGGGCGCGATCATGCTGCCACTGGTGTTGCCGGAAATCGTAGTCGGCGTCGCCACGCTGGCACTGTTTTCCACCCTCGGCCTGTCCCTGGGCTACGGCAACCTGATCATCGCCCACACGGTGTTTTGCATTCCTTTTGCCTACCTGCCGATCCGGGCGCGGCTCAACGACATGGACCTGTCCCTGGAACAAGCCTCGGCCGACCTCTACGCCGGCCCGTGGCGGACTTTTCGCAAGGTCACCCTGCCGCTGCTGATGCCGGGGATTTTCTCCGGACTGATGCTGGCCTTCATCGTCTCGCTGGATAACTTCGTGATTTCGATGATGGTCTCCCAGGCCGGCACCACCACCCTGCCGATCTTCATATTCGGCCTGCTGCGCATGGGTGTGACGCCCGACGTCAACGCTGTTTCGACCCTGATCCTGGGCGTCTCGGTGCTGTTCGTCAGCCTCTCCTACCTGCTGGGCAAAAAGAACACCTGAACCTTCTACGTACCGTGGGGAAATAGCATGAGCAAGTTGATTGCAAGCATCGGGACTTCGTTGTTACTGACACTGGCCGGCAGCGTTCAGGCCGCAGAAAAACTCAACGTGGTGAGCTGGAGTGGTTACTTTTCGCCGGAGATCCTCGCCAAGTTTCAGAAACAGACCGGTATCGAAGTCACCGTGGATTCCTACGATTCCAACGAAACATTGCTGGCCAAACTGAAACAGGGCGGCGCGGGTTACGACGTGGCGATTCCATCGCACCAATTCGTACCGATCCTGATCAAGGAAAATCTGCTGGAACGCTTCGACCCGGTCAAAGAGCCCTACTACGCCAGCGTTGTGGATAACCTGAAAAAACCCACCTGGGACCCGGAAGGCGCCTATTCCGTGCCGTTCATCTGGGGCACCACCAGCGTGGTGCTCAACACCGAACGCTACAAAGGCCCGGCCGACAGCTACAAGGTGCTTTACGAGCCGCCGGCCGAGTTGCAGGGACGGATCAACATGTTCGATTCGGTCAGCGAAGTGATCGACATGGCCAGCCTGTACCTGAACATCCCGCTGTGCAGCGAAGACCCCAAGCAGATGCAGCAAGTGCTGAGCCTGCTCAAGGCGCAGAAACCTTTCGTCAAGACTTACAGCTCCAAGGCCGGCTCGATTCGCGAGAACCTGGCCGCGGGCGAAATCGACATGTCGATGTTCTGGGGCGGTTCGTCGATGCGCGCCCGGGAAATGAAACCGGGCCTGAAGTACCTCTACCCGAAAGAAGGCGTGCTGGCGTGGGTCGACAACATGGTGATCCCGACCGGCAGCAAGAACCCGGCGAACGCCAGGGCGTTTATCGCGTTCCTCAGCCAGCCTGAAAATGCCGCCATGACCCAGAACTTCCTCAAGCACCAAAGCCCGATCAAGGGCGTGGAACCGTTCCTCGACGCCAGCCTCAAGGACGCCCCGGAGTTGCACATTCCCGAAGGCACCCAAGTGGTGTTCAGCAAGACCTGCGGCGAAGGCGCGATCCGCCTGGCCGACCGTCTCTGGACCAGCCTGATGCGTTGATTCCAACCGCCCCGTCGTGGTGACGGGGTGTTCCTCCAGCCGTCCGAAAGGCAGCGTTGCAATGACTTCTAATAACATCAGCGAACTGGTCCTGCTGCAGGCCCATGAACTCGCCGAACGCATTCGCCTGCGCCAGGTTTCCTGCCGGGAAGTGATGCAGACTTACCTGGCCCATATCGATCGCTTCAATCCACGGGTCAATGCGCTGATCAGCCTGCAGGCGCCGGAAGACTTGCTGGCCCAGGCCGAGATGCGCGACACCGAGCTGACACGGGGCGATTACCGTGGCTGGATGCATGGCTTGCCCCATGCGGTCAAAGACCTGTCGCTGACCCGTGGCATACGCACGACGCTGGGTTCGCCGCTGTACAAAGACTTTATTCCCGATCGCGACGGGATCATGGTCGAGCGGCTGAAGGCAGCCGGCGCGATCATCATCGGCAAGAGCAACACCCCGGAGTTCGGCCTCGGCTCGCAAAGTTACAATCCGTTGTTCGGCGCGACCGGCTGCGCCTTTGATCCGAGCAAGACTGCCGGCGGCAGCAGCGGTGGCGCGGCGGCGGCGCTGGCGATGCATCTGGTGCCGGTGGCCGACGGCAGTGACATGATGGGTTCGCTGCGCAACCCGGCGGCCTTCAACAACATCTTTGGTTTCCGTCCGTCCCAGGGACGCGTGCCCTTCGATGACAGCGCCGACCTGTTCATCGATCAGCTCGGCTACGAAGGCCCCATGGGGCGCAGCGTGCGCGATGCTGCTTTGTTGCTGTCGGTACAGGCCGGTGCCGATGTCCGGGCACCGCTGTCTATCGCCGAATCCGGCAGCGCCTTTGCGGCGCCACTGGAGCGGGACTTCAAAGGCACGCGCCTGGGCTGGCTGGGGGATTTCAACGGCTATCTGCCCATGGAAAAAGGCATTCTCGACCTCTGCGAAAAAACCTTCGCCGACTTCGAAAGCCTGGGATGTCACATCGAAGCGGTGCAGCCCGGATTCGCCCCGCAACAGCTATGGAGCAGTTGGCGAACCTTGCGCCACTGGATGGTTGCCGGCTCGCTGGGCGCGATTTACGCCGACCCGCAAAAACGCGCACAACTGAAACCGGAAGCGTGCTGGGAAATCGAACACGGTTTGAAACTGTCCGCCAGCGAGGTATTTACGGCCTCCGTGGACCGTAGTAACTGGTACCGGGCGATCTCCCGGCTGTTTGAAGATTTCGATTATTTGCTGCTACCCAGTGCCCAGGTGTTCCCGTTCGATAAAACCCAGCCGTGGCCGACGTCTATTGAAGGCGTGAGCATGGACACCTACCACCGCTGGATGGAGGTGGTAATTCCCGGCACCTTGTCCGGCTGTCCGGTGGCGAATGTGCAGGCAGGGTTCAATTCGAACGGTTTACCGATGGGCCTGCAAATCATCGGCAGGCACCAGGCCGACTTCGCCGTCCTGCAACTGGCCCACGCTTACGAACAGGCGAGTCGCTGGTTCCAGCGCTGCCCTTCGCCACTGTTGAACGAGGGATTTTGATAAACGGTTGATAGCGTAGATAAATTTTTTAAAAAAGCGCTTGACGCATATTCGTTTCCCGCGAATAATGCGCGCCACTTGGCTACATAGCTCAGTTGGTTAGAGCATAGCATTCATAATGCTGGGGTCCGGGGTTCAAGTCCCTGTGTAGCCACCAAGTACTAAAAACGGCTTACCGAAAGGTAGGCCGTTTTTTTATGCCCAAAGAAAATGCACAGGCCCCCACTCCCGACAAAAATCCTGTAGGAGCCCGGCTTGCCGGCGAAGAGGCCCTTAAGTCCTGCATCAATTTTGCGGCCGCTTCCGCCGGCAAGTTGCTCGATTCCCCTGAAGGAGCTGCCGAAGGCTGCGATCTCTTGATCCTGGTAGCGAGGAAGCTTGCTCCCCTGCCACAACAGCGTCCGGCGCTACTCCGAACGCCGCGCTTTCAACCGCCGCCCCAACACATCCAGCACATCACACCCATCCCGCAAGGGAATGGCGCAGAGCAATGCAAAGTCGCTGAGGATGAAAGACTGACATTCGATCGAGCCCCGCATCGACAGGTTTTCCATCACTTGGGTGACGGCGCAAATTCGATAGTGGGCAGCGTCGTATAAAACGTCGAGTGGTGCGAGGGTATCGACGAACAAAGTGGGCATGTCGTCGCAGTTGCTGGTCAGTGCCATGAAGCGGCTTTTGGGTGGAGGGGCTGGTTTTTCGTAGGGTGGATCGGGGTGAAGATTTGTCATTTTTAAACCTCTGGTAAGAAGGGAAGCTACCATCGGCCTTCCTACAGGCTTGGGTGGCAGCTATACGCGGGGTAGGAATATCGAGACCAGAGAACTCGACCACACCGAAGCGTGCCCGCGCACAGCCGCCGCAACTGATCTTACGGACGCATGTTGATGGCCGCAATTCAAGTGTCGACGCCAAAGCGTCCTCTCTAGTCTTGAAGGGTTCCTACACCCCATCACTGAAATTTCAGTGACCACCAGAGACTATCGATGGAGCGCATTTCCCACCAGTTCATGGAAACCGCTACAACTTGAAGGAAACTTCCGACGACCTTGCCCGGAAATTTCGCAGCCTGTAAGACCGCCTTCGCGGGCAAGCCTCGCTCCCACAGGACCGAGTCAGGCCGCCAAAACCGGGAACACACCCAATCCTGTAGGAGCGAGGCTTGCCCGCGAATTGAGCGCGAAGCGGTCATAAATCTATCTGAGTCAGAGATCGCAAGCCTTACCATGTTGATTGATCCTCAAGACCGGCCTTGTGGAGGTCCTCCCACTGAGTAGTCGCCAAGCGAAAGATGTCTTCGAAAAACAACCGTGGACAATTCATCTCGCCCACGGGCAATCCCTCGCACAGAAAATGGTGCGCGAGACTGTGCGGGGGATAAGAAAAGAAAGAAGTCAGGAAAGTAAGAAGCGGATGTAGGGCAAATCGCTAATTAACTAATTTACGAAAGATGGTGCGCGCAAGGGCGCCAGAAGCTTCGCCGGCAAGCCGGCTCCTAAAGGGGATGTGTTGTGCGCGAAATCTTTGGCCGACACAAAACCTGTACCGGCCACCTACCCTGTCACAAACGCATCGACGCCAACGCGGACAACCCCCGCTCCCATATCTGCCACGTACGCAGCCAGACCATCGACTGCCAGTCGCTGTCGGCGGGATAGAACTGCTCCAGCAGATTCAGTTTGATTTCACGCCCTACCGCATCACTCGGATTGCCGTGCAGATGCAGCCAATGGTCGTCGCGCAAATGACGATGAACTTCGGCCCCCGGATAAGTCCCGCACTCGATCACGAAGGGCATCAGTCGCACCTGTGGCAGCGCATCGACCAGCGCCTGCGAGGTGTAGCCGGTGGCCGTGGCGGCCACGCCGGTTTCGCTCAGCGTGTCGGCGCCGGTCAGCAGCGTATAGAGCCACGGTCCGTAGATCGCCTGCGCATCCGCCAACGCTGGATAAGCGGACTCGGTGATGGTCAACAACATTGGATGGCCGTATTCCCCGGCACCGGTGTGCAAATCGAAGCACATCGCGGCATCGGCATGGGCGACATGTTTTTGCAGGATCCGGTGCAACGTGCGGTTCGACCAGCTCGGCGCCCGCCCGCCGTAAAACAGCCCGTCGGGATGACTGTGCTGGCCACCCTCGACAATCGACATCACCGCCGGCCAGCCGTGTTCCTGGATCTGCTGATCAAGCAGCACATCGGCGCGATCACGCTCGGGGCCTGTCAGCTCGGTGCAGGCATAGATCTCATGCAACGCCGCGTAGGCCTGATTGTCCGGCAGGGGATGTTCGAAGTTCAGGTGATTTCGGTTGAGGTCGATGTTGTCTTCGTTGACCCGACGCAGCCAAGCCGTGCCCCAGGGGTTGATCAGATGAACAAACACCACGGCGACATCGGCCGGCAATGAACGCTTGCCCAGCTCCTGCATCCACTTGATCTGACAGCCCGAGCCATAGAAGCCTTCGACCCCGTGAGTACCACTCAGCGCGATCAGCAGACGCTTGGCGCCCGGATCACCGAGCACCGCCACATCGGTGCTCAACGGCTCCCCGAACGGGCCTTTGAGCGGGTGCGGATACTCGGTCAGCGTCGCGCCGGCCGCGATTGCCGCCGCCAGAAATTGTTCACGCTGGGCGCCATAGCTTGGCTGTGAGGGGAAGTCGGTCTGCATGTCTGCCTCTTGTTGATTTTCTGACTCGTCTACTGCCCTTGACCCTACAGAAAATCCGTCAACGGATGAAGGACAAAAACACCCCTGGTTTGCGTCACTGGCTGTCGGCCGATAAAGTCCCCTGATCTTTCCCACGGATGGAGTGCCCCGCGTGTTCTCAGCCCTTCGCTTGAATCGCTATCGCCTGTCAGCCCTTTCGCTGATCGCCGGCGCATTAACCCTCGCGGCGTGTAACGTTCCGCCCGCATCGAAGTTGCCGACCGCGCCGGAAGCCGCCTCGGGTTATCGCACCGACCTGCAGACCCGGCACGCCTCGAAGCATATGGCGGCGGCGGCGAATCCGCTTGCCGCCGAAGCCGGGCGAGCGATGCTGCGTCAGGGCGGTTCGGCGATTGATGCCGCTATTGCGATGCAAGCGGTGCTGACGTTGGTCGAACCGCAATCCTCGGGTATCGGCGGTGGTGCGTTTATCGTGCTCTGGGACGGCAAAAACGTGCGCACCTACGACGGTCGTGAAACCGCGCCGGCCGGTGCCACGGAGAAGCTGTTCCTGCAAGCCGACGGCAAACCGATGCCGTTCACTCAGGCGCAGATTGGCGGTCGTTCCGTGGGCACCCCCGGCGTGTTGCGGGCGCTGGAACTGGCCCATCGGAAACACGGGCGCCTGCCCTGGGCGCAGTTGTTCGAACCGGCGATCAGACTCGCGGAGCAAGGTTTTCCCATCTCACCACGCCTGTATCAGCTGATTGCTTCGGATTCGTCCATGCAGCGTTCGCCAGACATGATGGCCTACTTCCGCAACGCCGATGGCAGCCCGAAAGCCGTGGGCACCCCGCTGAAAAACCCGGCGCTGGCCGCCGCATTCAAACGCATCGCCAAGGAAGGTCCTGATGCGTTGTACAAAGGCCCTATCGCGCAGGAGATCGTCGCCAAGGTTCAGGGCCACGCCAACCCCGGCAGCCTGTCGCTGAGCGATCTCAATGGCTACTCCGCCAAGGAACGCGCGCCGCTGTGCACCGACTACAAACGCTGGCAGGTCTGCGGCATGCCGCCGCCGTCGTCGGGCGGAATCGCCGTGGCGCAGATCCTTGGCACCTTGCAGGCGCTGGAAACCCGCGACCTGCGTTATGCCCTGGCGCCACTAAAGCCAGTCAAAAGTACCCTCCCCGCCGGCATCGAACCCGCCCCGGAAGCCGTGCACCTGATCTCCGAAGCCGAGCGCCTCGCTTACGCCGACCGTGCACAGTACGTCGCCGACAGCGACTTCGTACCGGTCCCGGTCAAAGGCCTGGTAGACCCGACCTATCTGGCCAGCCGCGCCGCCCTCATCGGTGATCGCAGCATGGGCACGGCCAAGCCTGGCACACCGCCGGGCATTCAGGTCGCCTACGCGCCGGACCGTTCGCCGCTGCGCATTTCCACCTCGCAAGTGGTAGCGGTCGATGACCTGGGCGGAGCGGTGTCGATGACCACTACGGTCGAATCCGCATTCGGCTCGCACCTGATGGTTCAGGGCTTTCTGCTCAACAACCAGATGACCGACTTCTCATTCATCCCGGAAGAAAACGGGCAGAAAGTCGCCAACCGCGTCGAACCCGGCAAACGCCCACGCTCGTCCATGGCCCCCACCCTGATCTTCGACCGCCAGAGCGGCGAATTCCTCGCCACCATCGGCTCCCCCGGCGGTTCGCAAATCATTGAATACGTCGCCAAATCCACCATCGGCCTGCTCGACTGGAACCTCGACCCGCAAACCGCCATCAACCTCCCCAACTTCGGCAGCCGCAACGGTCCGACCGAACTGGAACAGGGACAGTTCAGTGCCGGGCTGATTCAGGCGTTGAAGGACAAGGGCCACAGCGTGAGCGAAATCGACATGACCAGCGGCACTCAGGCGATTGTCCGGGTCAAGGATGCGCAGGGGAAAGCATCGCTGGCGGGTGGGGCGGATCCGCGGCGCGAGGGGGAAGCGTTGGGGGATTGAGTCATACGCGGCGCGGAAAGGGCTTACCGGGAGGTAGGCCCTTTTTACTTATTCCGTTGCAGTTTTTAACTTCTCGCAGAGAGCGATTAGAGATAATTTTTACACCATCGGCGAAATAGTCCTATAAATAGGGGCTATTGAGGCCCTCATTAGAGATAACCTCCTGCGGCCTCAGAGATAAATTTCATATGCCTGAATTTTCCCATCACGAGCTTCAGCTCCTGAATCCGACGTTCGACTCACCGTTGGTAGATGTCTTGAGTGAATTGGAGCACCTACGACGACTGCGACTCTAAGGCGATACTCCAGCCCCGGTGTTTTTCCAACTCAAGGCAATCTTCCATACGCTGGAAAGCCTGGGGTCAGCACGGATCGAGGGCAACCATACAACGCTGGCCGACTATCTCGACAACAAAATCGAAGGTAAGGCAACGGACAGTGATCAACTGCGTGAAATTGCCAACATCGAAAAAGCCATGAGCTATATCGAAGAAATCATGCGGCCTGGTGAACCGCTGACAGAACGGACCATTCGCGAAATTCATGCGATGACTGTCGAGGAATTGGAGCGCGAAGGCGACCGAACTCCAGGTGCCTACCGTCAAACTCCAGTACGTATCGCGCAGTCAGATCACCTTCCGCCTGAAGCTGTTCAGGTTCCGGGATACATGCAAGAACTGGTTGCATTCGTGAATAACAACGACCTACCGAAATACGATCTGATGAAGATCGCCTTGGCTCATCATAGATTCGGTTGGATCCACCCTTTTGGAAACGGCAATGGCCGTGTAGTGAGACTACTCACTTATGCACTCTTGATGAAATACGGGTTCAACGTAAATACAGGCGGTAGAGTGCTAAATCCCACGGCCGTTTTCTGTAACGATCGTGAGCGCTATTACGCAATGCTAGGTGTTGCTGACACCGGTACCAAAGACGGACTTGAGGCGTGGTGCATCTACATACTGACGGGGGTAAAGGATGAAATTGCCAAGGTCGATCGACTCACCGACTACGCCTATCTCAAGCACTCGATTCTCACGCCTGCTATTACATTCGCTCGTCAGCGTGAATGGATTACCAAAACAGAAGAGGCTGTGCTGGATAAAGCAATCACTGAACGCATCGTCAAGTCTGCCGATCTCGCGAGTGTGCTACCGGATCTATCAAGTAGCCAACGTACCTATTTGATCAAAAAACTGGTTAGCCAGGGAATGCTCCTCCCGATCAACGAAGGAGCAAGGCAATACACTATCGGGTTCTCAAATAACTACCTGATGCGAGGTGTTATTAAGGGGCTCAGAGAGCAAGGATTTATCCCCGAACCGCTGGAAAACCCTTAAAGCGAATGGCACGTATACCAGAGTAATCAGCGAGTCCCTGATTACCGTCGCCTCACCGCGCAACTACACACTCACATACACCCACGCTTCAATCCCGGACTCCAGCACCACGCTGACGCGCTTGTAATCCGACACTTCATAACTATCCGCAGCCGCCAACTCTTCGGCCGTGATCTGAAACACCATCCCCGGAATCGGCGCGCTGTCCTTATTGCCCGGGCGAAGGATCGGATGGTGCGTCTTGCCGCTGGTGGCCAATACCTCGGGATCGGTAATTTCCACCCACGCCTGCTCGTATCCCAACATCGCGTCGGCGCTACCGGTCAGCTCGCGCCCGAAGTTGGCCAGTTGCACGGCTTTGTCCTGCAAGGTGCCGTAGGAAAACAGATACACCGTTGAATCGCTCATTCCTGAATCCTTGATTGATTAGTCGCGTGCAGCCTAGCGAGAAATCTTCAGTGCCTGCCGCGCCTGGTGTTTCTCCAGCGCCAGTTCGATCAGGCGGCTGACCAGTTCGCTGTAGGTCATGCCGGTGGCCTGCCACAGCTTGGGGTACATGCTGATGCGGGTGAAACCGGGCAGCGAGTTGATCTCGTTGATCAGCACTTCGCCGCTGTCGGTCAGGAACACATCGACCCGCGCCAGACCGGAGCAGCCCAACACCTGAAACGCCTCGACGGCCAGGGCACGAATACGCTCGCTGGCCTCGCTGCTGATGTCAGCCGGGACCACCACTTCAGCGGCTTGTGCATCGATGTACTTGCTGTCGTAGGAATAGAACCCGCTGCGCACGACGATTTCGCCGCAACCGCTGGCGATCGCGTCTTCGTTGCCGAGCACAGCGCATTCGATCTCGCGGCCGCTGACGGCGGATTCGACCAGCACTTTCTCATCGAAACCCAGAGCCAGTTCGACCGCGGCCGTGTACTCGGCTTCGTCGTTGACCTTGCTCACGCCCACCGAAGAACCCTGGTTCGCCGGTTTGACGAACAGCGGCAGGCCGAGCTTGCCCTGGACCTCGGTGAACCCGGTGCGCCTGGCTGTGGCGCGGGTCAGGGTCACGAATGGCGTGACCGCCAACCCGGCATCTCGCAGCAGACGCTTGCTGATGTCCTTGTCCATGCACACCGCCGACCCGAGCACATCGGAGCCGACAAACGGCAGATCGGCCATGCGCAGCAACCCTTGCAGGCAACCGTCTTCACCGAGGGTGCCGTGGACGATCGGGAAGATCACATCGACGTGGCCCAGCAGTTCCTGACTCGAGGTTTCCACCAGTTGCTGACTGGCCTTGCCCGGCACCACGGCGAGTTCGCGGTTGGACTGGTTGAGGGCGATCAGCGCCGGGTTTTCCTGGTTGAGCAGGAAGTTCGACGGATCGTTGAGGTGCCAATGGCCCTGCTTGTCGATGCCGATCAGTACCGGTTCGAAGCGCGACCGGTCCAGCGCGTCGACGATGTTTTTCGCCGATTGCAGCGACACTTCGTGCTCAGCCGAACGGCCGCCAAAAATAATGCCTACCCGCAGTTTGCTCATTCAGAATTCCTCAACGATTGGCCACCAGATGCGCACCGAACAGCACGTAGCAACTGCCGGCGAAGCGATCCAGCCATTTGCGCGATCGCTCGTAAGCGCCCGCCATGCGGCGACTTGAAAACAGCAGCGCAACGCCGCTATACCAACTGAAAGACAGGGTCGCCATGGTCAGCACGGCCAGCGCCAGCAACATCGGCGGCACGGTCGCGGGCATCGCTGTCGCGAAGATGGTCGCGACGAACAAGGCAGATTTGGGGTTGGTCATGTTGCCCAGGAAACCTTGGCCATACACCGACAGTAACGTGCGCCCTGCTCCGTCAATCGAGCCGCGATTGCCCGCGACAACGGGCGGTTTACGCCGGAATTGCTTCAAGCCCAGGTAGATCAGGTAACAGCCACCGGCAATCTTGAAACTCAGGTAAAGCGTCGGCGCCGCGCTGAACAGCGACTTGATGCCCAACCCGCCCGCCAGTCCCCAGAGCACAGTGCCAGTGGCCACGCCCAGTGCGGCCACCACCCCGTGGCGCTTGGATTGACTGGCCGCCAGTTGCGCGATGTTGAAGAAATTCGGCCCCGGCGTCACCACCGCGACCGTCCACAACAACGCCAGCGACAACAACGGTGCGGCGTAGCTCAGGTGGGAAATTTCCATGACGTGGGTCGCCTTCTTGGCTACAGAGGATGTGCCACACAGTGCAACATTTGCTTTCGATTTTCTACTCGATCGCGGCCTTTCATCGGCCAGAAGACAGACAACCGGTCACTGGGTTAACGTGATCCGCATCGAGTTCCAGACAACGATCACCATGACCAGGCACCCACCGCACAATGACTGGTTCCACCGCGCGCCCGATGTGGCGGGGCTGCAGCGGTTCGAAGCGTTTTTTGCCGGACATGGCTACGACCTGCACCGCCATGACACTTACGCCATCGGTCACACTCTCGCCGGCGTGCAGCGCTTTCAGTACCGCGGCGGCTGGCGCCACAGCCTGCCCGGCGGGACGATGGTGCTGCACCCGGACGAAATCCACGATGGCGAAGCCGGGACCGAGCTCGGATTCCAGTACCGGATGATGTACATCGAACCGGCACTGATTCAGCAAATGCTCGGCGGTCAGCCGCTGCCGTTCATCAAGAACGGCTTGTCGACCGATCCACGCCTGTTCGCCGCCACCGAAGTCCTGCTGCGCAGCCTCGACGCCCCCCTCGAACCGCTGGAAGCGCAGGATGCGCTGTTCGATCTGGCGCAAGCCTTGAACAGCGCTGGTGGAGTCACTGCCAGGCACGCAAGCTTCGACTACAGGGCTGCGGAACGCGCGCGAGAATACATGCACAGCGCACTGGATCGCACCGTGACGCTGGAAGAACTGGCGCACCACAGCGGCCGGGATCGCTGGAGCCTGTCGCGAGACTTTCGCCTGTTGTTCGGCACCAGCCCATACCGTTACTTGACCATGCGCCGCCTCGACCTGGTTCGTTCGCTGCTGATTCAAGGGCAGCCGCTGGTCAGCGCCGCGCTGATCGCCGGCTTCACCGATCAGAGCCACATGACCCGCCAGTTCAGCAAAACCTACGGTTTGTCGCCAGCGCGCTGGATGAAGATGCACCGCCGCTGAGCCACGCACAATCGTACAAGAAGCACGCTGCTGCGCTGGCTATCGTGGTTTGACGATCAACCACGAGAGCTGCTCCATGAAAGCCTACGAAAGCCTGAACTTCGCCGAAAAAATCTCCCGGATCGACTCGCACTGGACACCGCGGGTCATCGCCGAAATGAACGACTATCAGTTCAAGGTGGTGAAGCTGCTGGGGGATTTCATCTGGCATGACCACCTTGATACCGACGAAGCCTTCATCGTTCTCGAAGGCCAGTTGCGCATCGATTTTCGCGATGGCCACGTGCTGGTGAACGCCGGCGAAATGTATGTGGTGCCCAAGGGGGTCGAGCACAAACCGTTCGCCGGGCAGGAGGTGAAACTCCTGCTTATCGAACCCCGGGGCGTGTTGAACACCGGCAGCAATGGCGGCGAACGCACGGCTGAGAATGACGTTTGGCTGTGAAGTCTTACGGCTGTAAGGTTTTCCCGTCCACCGGATCGCCGATTGTCAGGAAATGCCCGCCGGCCACGTGGTGCAAGGTTCGCAACGCATCGTGCCCCTCGAAATGCCACCGCCCCTCGCTGAACACACGCTCGTCCGCCTGGGCGGCAATCACTTCGGCCACGAACAGATCGTACTGTTGGTGATTGCCGGGTTCGGGCAGCAGTCGGCATTCCAGCCAGGCCACACAGCCTTCGAGCATCGGCGCATCAATCAATTCGCCGCTGAAGGTCTGCAAATCATAGGTCTGGAATTTATCCCGGCCCTGGCCTTGGGTCAGCTCCAGTCCGGACGTCGAGCCCACGGTTTGCACGATATCGGCCTGGGCGGCGCAGGGCACGTTCAGCACGAACGTGCCCGACGCTTCCAGCAGTTGCCGGGTCCAGGTGGACTTGTCCAGCACCACGGCAATTTTCGGCGGTTCGAAATCCAGCGGCATGGCCCAGGCCGCAGCCATGATATTGCGCTGCCCGTCATGGACCGCGCTGACCAGCACGGTCGGCCCGTGATTGAGCAGACGATAGGCTTTGGACAAGGGAACCGGGCGGCGATGGGAAGCGCTCATGGCATCTGCTCCTGGGAAAAGAGCCGATTGTAACGATTTCCGCCCGGTTGGCAGGTATCAACTCGACAGCTGATTGGCGAACTGTCCGACCGCATTCACCACTTTCTGCGCACCGTCCTGAATCTCGACAATCACCGTGCCCGCCTCTGCCGCCAGCGCCAACCCTTGTTCAGCCTGGAGTTTGCCGTCGGTCATCAGGGACACGGCGTTACGCGCCATGTCCTGGTTCTGACGCACCACCAACACGATTTCATCCGTGGCCTGACTGGTGCGCGAAGCCAGTTGCCGGACCTCGTCCGCCACCACGGCAAAACCGCGGCCCTGTTCACCGGCCCGGGCCGCTTCGATGGCCGCGTTGAGCGCCAGCAGGTTGGTCTGTTCGGCAATGCCACTGATGGTTTTGACGATGGTACCGATCACCAGCGATTGTTCGTTCAGCGCTTCGATGCCGTCGCCGGCGGTTTGCATGTGCTTGGCCAGATCGCGCATCACGTTCACAGCCTGAGTGACCACGGCGGTGCCGCGCTGGGCGCTTTGATCGGTTTGCTGCGAGGTGCCATAGGCAATGTTGGCCGCTTCGGCGACGGCCTGCTCCTGATTGACCTGATCGGTGATCACCGTGGCGAACTTCACCACTTTGTAGAGCTTGTGGTTGGCGTCGACCACCGGGTTGTAGGACGCTTCCAGCCAGACCGTACGCCCGTGGCTGTCAATGCGCTTGAAGCGGCCGGCCACGAATTCACCAGCATTCAGACGACGCCAGAAGTCCTGATACTCGGCGCTGTTGTGCTCCTGCGCTTCGCAGAAGATGCGGTGATGTTTGCCCTTGATTTGCGCCAGGCTGTAACCCATTCCGTTGAGAAACCGCTCATTGGCTGCGAGCACGTTGCCAGCGAGGTCGAACTCGATCACCGCCGTCGAACGTACCAGCGCACCGATCAGGTTCTCGTGTTCACGGGAGGCCTCGATGGTGCGGGTCAGGTCGCTGGAAAAAATCGAAAAATGTTTGATTCGCCCGTCCGAAGAACGCACGGGCTGCACGATCGAGCGCAACCAGGCTTCCTGACCATCGCCACGCAACAGGCGCACCGCACCGGCGAAGTGTTCGCCACGGGTCAGCGCGGCCTTGAAACGGTGATGGAATTCATCGGACTTCACATGGGGCGGCACGATGTCTTCGATCGGACGATCGATCAGGTCGTGGCTCTTGTAGAGCATTTCGCTGATGAAATTCTGGTTGGCCGATTGAATCCGCCCATCGGGATCAAGGGTCAGGACCAGCATCTCGCTTTCCAGACTTTCCTTCACTTGCTGAAGGCTGGAGAGTTCTTCGCGAAGAGCCGACAACTCTTGCTTCAAGCGTTTGTTGAACATGGGAAAGCACCGATGGGCAGGGAAAGAAAGCGGCATGCAGCCTAGCCATCGGCCTTGGGGATATTTTCTGAAGAGTGCTTCAGGCTTGTCCTACAAAAATAGTTGCCATATGCGCCGCGCCACCTTCAGTCAGATGGCACCCGCCGCCGGGCAACTGCCGGTTTTCGGCATGCGCGCGCCAAAGTACAGCGCGCTGCTCACACCCACCGCCCCCATCACGGCGCAGAAAATCACGCAGATCCACGGGCTCCACGGCATCAGGCCGATCAGCAACAGCGGCGTGATACTCGCCCATGCGGCGTAGGCAATGTTGTAGGTGAAGGAAATCCCCGAGACGCGAATCCGCGCCGGGAACAGGCTGACCATGACCGACGGCACCGCGCCGACCACGCCGCAACCGAGGCCCGCAATCGCGTAGGCCAGACCGATCCAGCTGCCACCGCTGATCAGGCTGGTATAGAGCACGCCAATGCCCAGCGGCAGCAGCAGGCTATACAGCATCACCGTGCGCCAGGCACCGATGCGGTCGACCAGCAACCCGGCGAGCACGCAGCCTATGTTCAGGAACACGATGCCCAACGCACTCAGGGCGAAGGTGTAGCTGGCGGTCATGCCGAAGGTTTTCTGCATCATGGTCGGGGTAATGACTACGAACACCACCACCGCCGATGTCAGCACGCAGGTGAGAATCATCGCCGGCAGAATGGCCAGGCGATGTTCACGCAAGACCGTGCGCAATGGCAGTTCGACGACGGCATCGCGCTTGGCCTGCATTGCCATGAACACCGGGGTTTCGCTGAGCCAGCGGCGTAGCCAGACGCCGATCACGCCAAATACGCCACCCAGCAGGAACGGGTAGCGCCACGCGTAATCGAGGATCTCCGCCGGTGTGAACGCCTGCGCCAGAAAGGTCGCCGTCAGGGCGCCGATCAAGTAACCAAAGGTCAGTCCCGCTTGCAGGAAACCGAGCGCGTAACCACGGTGCGCGACGGGTGCGTGTTCGGCGACAAACACCCAGGCGCTCGGCACCTCACCGCCCACCGCCGCGCCTTGCAGAATCCGCAGGGCCAACAGCAGCAGCGGCGCGAAATAGCCGATCTGGGCATAGGTCGGCATGATGCCGATCAGCAGGCACGGCAGCGCCATCATCAGAATGCTCAGGCTGAAGACTTTCTTGCGCCCCAGCCGGTCGGCGAAATGCGCCATCAGGATCCCGCCCAACGGCCGCGCCAGATAACCGGTCACGAAAATCCCGAAACTTTGCAGCAGTCGCAGCCATTCAGGCATTTCCGGCGGAAAGAACAGCTGGCTGAGGGTCAGGGCGAAAAAAACGAAAATGATGAAATCGTAGATTTCCAGCGCACCACCGAGGGCCGCAAGGCCTAGGGTCTTGTAGTCCGAGCGGCTGAACGGTGCCGGGCGCGAATCGTTATGGGCAGTCATCAAGAGAACTCTGGCGTAGGCAAAAAACCAAGGCGCCCATGGTCTACGCAAACGCGCCAGCGGACAACCGTTAGACCAAAGTCTCAGCTTGGTAAAACTTCGTCACAAAACGTGACCGTTTGATTTACTGTTGGCACCTGTCCAGACGGGCCTCTACGGCCTTGAAGACCACAACAAACATAAAAATCGAGGTACTCCCGTGGCTGCTGATATCGAAGATACCCGCTCCGCCCGCTTTGCCCTGCGCTGTTCAAGTTTTGCCGAGCGCTGGTTTCCCGATTCCTGGGTATTCGCCGCGCTGGCGGTGATTATCGTCGCTGTGGCCACGCTATTCATGGGCGCCAAGCCCACCGACGCGGCCATGGCCTTCGGTGACGGGTTCTGGAGCCTGATCCCGTTCACCATGCAGATGGCGTTCGTGGTGATTGGCGGTTATGTGGTCGCCAGCTCGCCCCCTGCCGTGAAGCTGATCGACCGCCTGGCGCGAATCCCGAAAAATGGCCGTTCCGCCGTGGCGTGGGTGGCACTGATTTCCATGGTCGCGTCGCTGCTGAACTGGGGCTTGTCGCTGGTATTCGGCGGCTTGCTGGTGCGTGCCCTCGCCCGCCGCGTCGACCTGAAAATGGATTACCGCGCGGCCGGCGCCGCTGCGTACTTGGGCCTTGGCGCGGTGTGGGCCCTGGGGCTGTCATCGTCCGCTGCGCAATTGCAGGCCAACCCGGCCAGCCTGCCGCCGTCGATTCTGTCGATCACCGGGGTGATTCCTTTCACCCAGACGATCTTTCTCTGGCAGTCCGGGGTGATGTTGCTGGCGCTGATCGTGATTTCGCTGATCATTGCCTACGCCACCGCACCCGGCCCGAACTCGGCCCGTGATGCCAAAGCCTGCGGCATCGACCCGAGCTTCAACCTGCCGCCGTTGCAACCGCGCACTCGTCCCGGCGAATGGCTGGAACACAGCCCGCTGCTGACGATTCTGCTGGTGCTGCTGGCGGCCGGGTGGCTGTTCCACGAGTTCTCGACCAAACCGGCGATCAGTGCGATTTCCGGGCTGAACACCTACAACTTCCTGTTCATCATGCTCGGCGCCCTGCTGCACTGGCGCCCGCGCAGCTTCCTCGATGCGGTGTCCCGCGCGGTGCCGACCACCACCGGCGTGCTGATCCAGTTTCCGTTGTACGGCTCGATCGCGGCGCTGATGACCACGGTAAAAGGCACTGACGCTCAGACCCTGGCGCACCACATCTCGACCTTTTTCGTGCAAATCGCCTCCCACGACACCTACGCGCTGCTGATGGGCGTGTACTCGGCGATACTCGGTTTCTTCATTCCGTCGGGCGGCGGCAAGTGGATCATCGAAGCGCCGTACGTAATGCAGGTGGCCACCGACCTGAACTACCACCTGGGCTGGGCCGTGCAGATCTACAACGCCGCCGAAGCCCTGCCGAACCTGATCAACCCGTTCTACATGCTGCCGTTGCTGGGCGTGCTGGGGTTGAAGGCGCGGGACTTGATCGGGTTTTCGTTCGTGCAGCTGCTGGTGCACACGCCACTGGTGCTGTTTCTGCTGTGGGCGTTGGGGACGACGCTGACGTATACGGCGCCAGTGATGCCGTAACGCAAAAAGGGGCCGATATTTCTATCGGCCCCACTTCTCGTTCAGTCCCTTCTGTTTCAGTATGTCTTCGCCCGTTTCGGGGTCCCACACGCTGAAAAGGATCTGAGCATGTTCAAACTCGCAGGACTCACTCTCGCCGCCCTCACCCTGAGTGCCGTCGCCCATGCCGATGCCGATCTGAAGCTGGGCAGCACCGAGCGCGTCACCCGGCTGTTCGCCTACCCCAACAACTGCAACGTGATCTGCTTCCGCAACTGGACGCTGGAGCAAACCGTCGAGCATTACCTGACGCAAAGCGTGCAGCGCGATGGTTACAGCGATGCGAAGGTGCAGGTCAAAACCGATAACGATCAGCTCTATGCCGCCATCACCGGGGTGCCCCGGGGCTATGAAAAGCCGTTGGCGGCGCTGCTCGATGCGGGCGATCTGGCCTACACCGGCGCCAGCAAGCTGAATGCCGACGGCAAGTGGGCGTATAGCTGGTATCTGTTCCTGCCGCTGGGCATGGCGCTGGAGAACCGCAGAAGCGTCGAGTTGCTGCACTTCCCGCCGGATCACTCCCTGACTCAGGCCCAGGACTATCTGGAGTCCAAGACCACCGATCGCTGGGCCACGCTGCTGACGGTCAACGGGATCCCGGCCGACAAGACGCCGGCGTTCCAGACTATCATCGACATCGCGCCGATCGCCGCGCCATCCAACGCGGGCAAGGATCTGGAAGGTGTCTACGACTACTTCAAGGACTACCAGACCACCATGGTCAAGGAAGTCAGCCAGAACGCCAGCGGCACCGCGCTGCCGATGGTCGCTTTCGGCGCGCCGGTGCGTAACTGGATCAAGCAGCAATACGGGCCGACCGTGAACGTGCTGGGCCTGGTCAGCATCAGTCCGAAAGAGGGGGTCAAAGTGCCGGTGCTGGGTTCCAACCACCCGAGCTACATCTGGTACGCCGCCGACCCGGACAGCTATACCGGCAAAGATGCCCAGGCCCAGGCCGACGCGGCGGGCCTGAAAGTCATGGGCCAGGACTTGAGTGCCGCGTGCTGGCAGGCCGCCATGGGCCGCGACCTGGACAGCAATCCCGACATTGAACTGAGAAGTTGCACCCAGACCTGGCAAGTGGCCCAGGCAGAAAAAACCTGCGAGCTGTTCTACACCTCGATCCGCAACCTGACGCCCGGGCAAGCCGCGGCCAAGTGCGCCACGACTCCGATCAAGGCTCAACTCAAACAGCTCAAGGTCCCGGCGCCTGCGACCGCGGTGCCTGCTCCGCATCTGTAAAAAGCTGAACAGCGTTCCTGCGTGAGCCTTGGCTGACGTGGGAGCGCGCGTTTTTCTTCTGTCAGTTGTGACAGTAGACCGGTGGTTTCTTTTGCGAGAGTCTTGAGGCAGACCCATGTGCTGCAGGGCTGACAGGATGTCAGCTGGCGGAAGTCGCAGCGCCCTGCCGACAAGGATTGTTATGAGAGCCTGCACCGATCAAGGAGCCCCACCGCCATCCGGTGGGATCTACCCCTTTGCAGAGTTACCCCTTCGCCTTGGATTCCCCTCCACGGATGACTTCGAAACCATCACCAACGCTCGAGGGGAGGCAATCGCTGTAGCAGCCTTGCGCGAATTCCCACGCCTGAGCCGGATGTGCCGGGTTTCCGGTCATCTGCTGCCCTATCGCTGCCGATATACCCGACAACTGGCGCCGGGCATTCATGTCTACGATCCGCGCTTCTGCGGCCTGCTGAACCACGCCTGCGACCCCAATGTCTTTCTCGACATGAGCGAGCTGTGGTTATGGGCGCTGAAAGACATCAAAAAGGGCGATCGACTGATGATTGATCTCGCCGCGACGGAAGACAAATTGCAGCGGCAGTTCGCCTGCCGCTGCGGTTGTCCTGGCTGCCGGGGCTGGATCACCGGCTACGACGAGTTGCCGAATGCCAATGGCCAGCTGTTTTTACAGAAGCGCCGCCGACGCAGCCCGGCCTGAGGGTTTTATTGCGCCTCGACCGGGCGCAGACGGTACTGTGGCGGTAACTGTTCGAAACCGCTGATGCTGGCGTTCAGGCTCTTCCACCGGCCATCCTTGATGCCGTAGATGCAGCCGTGAATCGACAACTTCTGCCCACGATGCCAGGCGTTTTGCACAATGGTGGTGTGCCCGACGTTGGCCACTTGCTGGATCACATTGAGTTCGCAGAGGCGGTCGACCCGCTCTTCTTCCGTCGGCAACAGGGCCAGTTCCTCGCGTTTTTCGTAGTAGAGGTCGCGAATCGAGCGCAACCAGCCGTCGATCAGGCCCAGCTGACGGTCCTGCATCGAAGCACGCACGCCGCCGCAGCCATAGTGGCCGGTGACCAGGATGTGTTTGACCTTGAGCACGTCAACCGCGTACTGAATCACCGACAGGCAGTTGAGGTCGGTGTGCAGTACCACGTTCGCCACATTGCGGTGGACGAACAGGTCGCCGGGCAGCATGCCAACAATCTCGTTCGCCGGCACGCGGGCGTCCGAGCAGCCGATCCAGAGGAATTCCGGCGTTTGCTGACGGGCCAGTTTGGCGAAGAAATCAGGATCTTCTTTGGTGATCGCGTCAGCCCAACGCTCGTTGTTATCAATCAGATCTTGTAATTCGTTCATGCAATGAAGCCTCGAGAATGATGCGCTGCTTTGACAGACAACCGTCCGTCGGGGTCACGCGCGAGATGCAGATTGCCGCTGATGCATATTACCTGCACTCCATGCCGGTGGAATTCTGAGGAGCCCAGTGGGTCCACCGTAGTAAGGCCCACAGTATGAGGAATTGCCATGACTGATTCACGACGTCCGTACGATGCGGCGCAGCCCGAGCCCATCGACGACAACGAAGACCGCATGGGTTCGATGCATGAGCTGGATTTCGACGAGGAAGAACCCAGTGCCAAAATCGGCGATGAATTGCCGGATAAAGAGCGCGAACAACTCATGCCACGGGAGCGTGTACGTGAAGCCGGCATGACCGGCGCCTCCACCGCTGACCATGAATCCACCGATGACGACATGAGCCCGGAGACGTTGATCCGTGAAGACGGTGCGCGGGATGCCCATGAGGCAGGTGAAGGTGGCCAGGCCGACTGGGATTTGAGCATTGTCGATGAAGATGACATCGGCGGGGGCAATGGTCTGGATGAAGAGGAACTGGCGCGGCGGGATCCGATGGATGGGAATCGTTGATCTATCTGGCTGAGCGGATTTCCGTGTAGGAGCTGCCTTCGGCAGCTCCTAAAGGGGTTCAGTCAACCAGCGTGCAGGCCATGACCACGGCATCTTCACGCCCACCAACCGCCGGATAATAATCCCGACGCCGGCCAATCTCGTTAAACCCATACCGCTCATACAACCGAAACGCCGACCGATTGCTGTCGCGCACTTCCAGAAAACATTCCCGCGCCTCAGCCTTATAGGCGATCGACATCAGGTGCTCCAGCAGCGTCAAACCCAACCCGCGCCCCTGGTTTTCCGGTTTGACCGTGATGTTCAGCAGATGGGCTTCATCCAGAATAATCTGCACCACGCCGTGCCCGACCTGCTGCGAGCCTTCAAACATCAGCCAGATCTGGTACTTGCCCAGCCCATCGAGAAAAATCCCGCGCGTCCACGGATGGCTGTACGCCGCGTATTCGATTTTCAGTACAGCGTCCAGGTCCGCCTCGGTCATCGGGCGAAACGATACAGCGTCACTCATTCGATTCTTTCCAGCGCGCCATCAGCCGACGCATGGCTTGCCAGACATCAGCCTTACGCTGTGGCTCTTCCATTAATAATTCCAGGCCCGGCAGGGCCCAGACCGTGCCCAGGCCGTCGACCTGGAGTTCACGATTGAAGGATTCGGCATTCGCCTCACCGGCGAAACGCACCGCCGGCAGGCCAATCAGCCACACGCAGACGCATGGAGCATCCTCCAGCCGGGCCGACAGAAAACCTTGCACGAAGTCGCGGGCCGCTTCCGGGCCCTGGTCCATCGTGCCCCGGGCCAGCAGCGGCCAGCGCACCGGCTCGCCGACGATCTGCGGGCTGTCCGGCAGACCGGCGGCACGCAACATGTCCTTGAGCAGCAGATACGCGGGATCGCGAGTCTGGAACGTTTCGCCTGTGGGTAACTCCACCAGCAGCAGGCAGCGACCAGCGCGCAACAATTGCAGGGCGAAACGCGGTGGCGGCACCACCGGAGCCTTGACCGCGACCGGCACTTCCTCTTCTTCAACCTTGGCGTTGGTGCGCGTACTGGCCAAAGATGGCCGGGGCACCTCGACCTTCACCCGTTCGGCCGGTTTGACCACAGGTTCCACGGGCGCATCGACCACGGGAGCCAGCGTCACCGGTGCGATGACCAATGGCTCGGGCATCTCCAGCAGCTCGGGCCGCGAAGGCGCGGCAAAGGGCAATTCGGTGCGCGGCAGCCAGTTGACCACCTGCATGGCGGTCAAATAAGCGCGGCGACGGGACTCGATTAGCAAAGGTCGGCCACTTGTGGATAACTGAAAGTGCGCTGATTCTACCGCCCTTCACTCAAGATCGCCCACGCTTGATCGATAGAAAACCTACAGTCTGTCCCGAGAGTGAATCGCATCGCCTGCGATGCAGTACAATCGCGGCTTTTAATCGCCAACCAGCCGGCCATTCCGATGATCGAACCCAAGCGCGTCTTGCGCGCCCTCGCTGAACACTGGGCACTTCTGGAGCCACTGTGCGAGCACTTCGACCAAGGCACACTGAGCCTCAACGAACTGCGCACGCAACTGGCCGCCCAGCAACTCGACAGTACGCCGCAGGACATCACCAGCCTGCTGGACGTGTGGATCCGCCTCGACATTCTGGTTCCCGTGGCGAAAAGCCCGAACCGTTTCGAACTCAATGCGCAGATCCACGACTTCCTCGCCTACCTGCGCCGTGAACACCGTCTGGGCCTGTGCCTGGAAATCGAAGCCTATCTGCGCCACCTCGAACGCCTGGCCGGTTACATCCAGGACGCTTTCGACATCCGCGACGGCCACGACCTGGCGCGTCAGTTGCGCCTGCTCGACATGCGCGTGCGAGACGTATTGAAGAAACTCGCCAACGACGAACAGGCCCTGGTGGCGGTTGCCGAACGCGCCAAGACCAGTGACCGGCAGATTCCGCTGCGTCAGCGTTACGCTGAAGTACTGGCGACCTGGGACGAATACGTCGAGCCGATGATTCAGTTGGTGAATGCCGATGGCGCCTTCGAGCAAGGCGTGCGCAAGGTCGAAAATGTCCTGCTGAAGATGCTCACCGAGCAGCAACGCCTCGGCCATCTGGTCGACGATGACATGCTGCTGCGCACCCACGCGCGCATCCTCGAAATGCAGACCAGCGCCCAATTGACCCTGCGTCATGCCCGCGAACTGCTGCTGCCGCTGCGTGAAGAAGCCCGTCGGCACAACGCCGTGACCCGTGGCGCGGCACTGGCCTTGTCGGCCATTCGTCGCAAAGGCATCGATGCGGTGCCGCAAGCGGCAATGCCGATGTTCACTCGGCCGCAAAGCACGTTCCTCGGCAGCGCCAGTCAGGTTGAAGCCTACGTGTATGCGCTGGCCCGTTTCGAGCCAAAACCGGCCCGTTTCCCCAAGGCCCACAAAACGCAGAAAGGCGAAGCGCCGCGCGCGCCACGCACGGTTCGGGAAATGCTCGAACGCTGCGAAGACGCCCTGCCGATGCCGGACCTGATGACCTGGCTGCTGGAGCAGGAACCGGACGGCGCCACCGACGAATTGCTGTACTGGTTCTCGCGCCTCTCGCGGGAAAAACGCTTCAAACGCGAGCGTCTGGAACGCCGCGATTACCACACTCACGAGCACCAGGTCAGCCTGCGCTCCTTCGCCCTGCTCTCGGCCCGCGATGACGCCACCGAGAATTCTGCGAGCACTCCACATGCATCTTGATCTATCCGAACTGTCCCAGCTGGCGCCGATCTTTCGCGAGCTGTTCAAGGGCTACCACGTCAGCCGCCGCGATCCGGAGCTGTACGCACAACTGTCGAACTTCCAGGACCAGTACCGCACGCTGTTCAAAGCGCTAGGCTTTGAACTGGTCTGCGACACCCGGGGTTTCTACTACTTCGTGCCGGACCTCGCCGCCGCTGCGGTGAACAAGACTGCGCAGCGTCTGGCGCTGTTCACCTTCATCCTCGTCGAGCACCTGGCGGATCAGGGTCGCGACCCGATTGCCGTGCTCGACGGTGGCAGCCTCGGTCGCGACGAGTTGCCCTCGCTACTGGAAAAGTACCGCGACCTGTTCATCCAGGCCGAAGTACAGACCGTCGAAGAACTCGAAGAAAAAATCATGCGCCGCATGACTCAGCTCGGTTTCGCCAGCGAAGAAAACGGCGTCTACCGGTTCCTGCCGCCGATGCACCGCTTCCTCGACGTTTGCCTGTCGGTCCAGCAGGACCGCGACCTGGCGGCCAGCCTGCACAGCGTACTGCCGCTGCCAGTCCCGGTTTTGATTGACGACGACAGCGACGAAAAGCTGCTGGAAACCGATGATCCGCTGGACCTCAGTGACTTCGAAGAAGAAAGCGAAGAAGACGCCATGGCCCGCGCCATTGCCGAAGAACAGGAGACCGACGCATGAGCAAGGAACGCTACGGCATTCGCCGCTTTGCCCTTTTGAACACCGCCGGTTACAGCCTCGGCCTGTTCCCGCTGGAAGAACCGCTGTCGGTCTACGGCGCGAACAACCTCGGTAAATCCGCGTCGATCAACGCGTTGCAGTTCCCGATTCTGGCGCGCATGTCGGACATGAGTTTCGGCAAGTACAGCCTGGAGCAATCCCGTCGCTTCTACTTCGCCTCGGACACCAGCTACATCCTGGTGGAAGTCTCGCTGCCCCACGGTCCGCACGTGATCGGCGTGGTCGGACGCGGCCCAGGCGGTGGTTTCGGTCACCAGTTCTTTGCCTACGCCGGCAAACTGGACCTGGCGCATTACCAGAAAAACGACACCTGCCTGCGCCAGAAAGAGCTGTTCACCAACCTTGAGCGCGAGGGCCTGAAAGCCTACGAACTCAAGCCGGATGAACTGCGTCGCTTGCTGGTCGGTGGCCACACGTCGATCCCGCTGGACTTGACCCTGATCCCGCTGCGCTCCACCAGCGAACAGAGCCTGAAGACCTTCCGCGCATTGTTCATCAACCTGCTGCACATGCGTGAAATCACCGCCGCCAAGCTCAAGCAATTGTTCCTCGATGCCTTCGAACACAGCCTGCGTTCCGGCAGCGTCGATTACATCGCCGCGTGCGAAGAAGCGTTCCGTGATGTACGACGCATGGAGCAGGACTACAACTCGCTGGTCACCGCCGGCCCGTTGGTTGAAGCGCTCGCGGCAGGCGTGACCCAGCGCAATATCCTGCGCGGCAAGCTGCACCGGATCTCGCCGCTGCTCGACTCGCTGCTCGGCACCTGGTCGGACTACGCCAGTGCGCGCAAGGAAGAGCTGACGATTCAGGCCGAGCATTACCGCAACGAGCAGGACGCGCTGCAAAACGATCAGCGTGGCGGCACTCAGGAACTGATGCGCCTGGAGCGGGAAATCACCGGCATCCAGCGCTGGCTCGGCGAACTCTCGGCGCTGAAGAATCGCTTCGCGCTGGTCGATGACGTCAAGGTGCTCGAACAGCAACTGCTCGCGGCCAAAGACGCTCACGATGAACTGGCCGGCGCATTGGCGCAGTCGCGGCAGTTCTCCGCCGAAGACCTGGAAGAACGTCTGCGGGATCTGGAAAAACGCCTGAAGTCGGTCAAGCAGCAACTCGATCATGCCGACAACAACAGCTACGCCCGCCTGCGCGAAGAGTTCTCGCAACAGGACGTCGAGCGCCTGATGCGTCTGTTCAACAGCGCGCTGTTCAGCCTGCCGTTGGGTGAGCATGGCATCACGCTGGACGAGGACGGTCAGTGGGTCAAATCCCTGGAGCTGATCCTCGACGGCTTCAAAGGCGAGCGTTTCGAAGTCCCAGGTCTGGCCATCGACATCTCGCACATTGAGCCGCCAGCCCTGCAAGCCTTGGCCGACCGCGCCGCATTGCGCGATCAGAAAGACCGCCTGGAGAAAGAACTCAAGCAACTGAAAACCCAGGCTGCCGTGGTCGCCGACCGCGCGGCGAGCAAGACCCAGACCGAAGCGCTCTACCAGCAAGTGCTGGATGCGCAGAAAGCCCTGGAAGATTTCCGTCGCTCGCAAACCCTGAGCGCCGAAGAAGGCGACAAGCTTGAGCAGCTGGCACAGATGGAAGCGGCGCAGGACGAGTTGAAGCGTTCCAGCGATGCCTTCACCGAACGCGTCCAGCAACTGTCGGCCAAGCTGCAACTGGTCGGCCGGCAGATCGGCGACATGGAAGCCAAGCAGCGCACGCTCGACGATGCCCTGCGCCGCCGTCAGCTGTTGCCGGCAGACTTGCCGTTCGGCACGCCGTTCATGGACCCGATCGACGATTCCATGGACAACTTGCTGCCACTGCTCAATGACTATCAGGACAGCTGGCAGGGTTTGCTGCGCAGCGATGGCCAGATCGACGCGCTGTACGCTCAGGTGCGCCTCAAGGGCGTGGCCAAGTTCGACAGCGAAGACGATATGGAGCGTCGCCTGCAACTGCTGATCAATGCGTATGCACACCGCACCGACGAAGCCCTGACCCTCGGCAAGGCTCGGCGCGCGGCGGTCACCGACATCGCCCGGACCCTGCGTAACATCCGCAGCGACTACGACAGCCTCGAGCATCAACTGGCGCTGTTCAACCGCGAGATCAACAAGCGTCAGGTGTCCAACCTGCAGAGCTTCCGCATCGTGCTCGCGCCGAACAAGGAAGCGTTGAAGCACATCGACCAGATCATCCACAGTGCTGGCCAATACGAGGAAGGCGAAACCCTTTCCGTGTTCGACCTGAGCCAAAGCGCCGATCAGGACAACAAGAACGAAGAAGCCAAGGAGTATCTGGCGCGGCTGGTGGCGGCGAACCACAACCAGCTGGGCCTCAAGGACTTGTTCGAACTGGCGTTCGAAATCACCAAGGTCAACGGCCAACCGGTTATCCACACCGACATCGACGGCGCTGCCTCCAACGGCACCACGATGACCATCAAGGCGCTGACCAACATGTACTTGTTGCTGCACTTGATGGACCGCGACCAGGCCGGCCGCGTACGTCTGCCGTACTACCTCGACGAGGCGGCGGACATCGACGAGAAGAACCAGGCAGCGCTGCTGGAAACCAGCCTGCAATTGGGCTTTGTGCCGATTCTGGCCAGTGTGAAGCCACAGGTTTGCGCCAGTGTCGCCATCGACCTGGAAGGCGGGAGCGGGCCGAACGGAATCTACATTGATGAGGCGGACTGGAAGTACATCCGTCGTCACGATGAGGTGAAAGCTGCCGTCAACGTTGAAGCGGACGAGCCGGAGCTGGATGCGGTCTGATTTGCGTTAGTCGAAGGCAATAAAAAGGCCGCGATCCAGATGGATCGCGGCCTTTTTTTTGGCGTGGGATTTGTAGTGAGCGTTAGGGCCTCTTCGCGGGCAAGCCTCGCTCCTACAAGAGCCGATGTTGGTAAAGCCATCCCTGTAGGAGCGAGGCTTGCCCGCGAAGGCGTCCGTACAGACGCCCAATCTGGTTCCTGCTATTTGCCGAGGGAAATCTTCGGCGCCCAGGTCAGCCACTCATCTTCAAACTTGTCGAACAAAGGAAACGTCTGCTCAGGCCGTGCCGGGCTGCCCATGCGGTCACCGTCCGGGGTAGCGAAGGCGATGCCGCCCTGAATCAACGTCTCCAGCGATTCGGTCCTGACCGTTGCGCCCTTGAACAAGCCGTAGTCGAAACCGAAACCGCTGGTGTTCCAGAAACGTGTCCCGCTACGCACCAATGGCGCGTACTTAGGCTCGATCAGGATGTGCACCAGAACGCGGTCAGCGGTCTGGCCCAGTTCATAGCCCGTCACTTTGCCGACGGTGACCTCGCGATACGTCACTGGTACACCGGTTTTCAACGAGCCACGGCGAGCCGCGCTCAGGACCAGGCTTAAACCGGGTTCCTGTTTCGCGGTTTCCGGCGGATTGACCAGCGCTACGAAGTTCTTCTGCGGCCCCAGGTTTTTCGCGGCCGGCTGCACTTCGATGTATTGGCCAGTCACCAGGGTTTCGAGGTTCGAGGTCTTGATCAGACCCAACTCCGGTTTGACCACCCAGAATTGACTACCGACACGGGCAATACGCTCCGGCACTTCGGTGATCCGCGCAGTCAGCAGCACCGATTGCAGGTCATCGCTGAGGTCGACGTCTTCGATCTTGCCGACATCCAGGCCTTTGAATCTCACAGGCGTGCCGCTGCGCAAACCATCGGCACGATCGACCTTGATCGTGACCACAGTGCCTTTCTGATTGGCTTCGTCATGGCTGGCGAACAGACGGAAACGTGGAATGCGTTTTTGCAACGGCGCTTTGGCTTGCGGGGTTTCGAAGGCGATACCGCCGGCCATCAGGCTTTGCAGCGACTCACTTTTGACCTGGATTCCACCGGTCAGTCCACCCGTAAGCGTAATACCACTGGCGTTCCAGAAACGGGTCGAGGCGTTGACCAACCCTTCGTATTCCTTCTCGATGTGGACACCGATCACCAACTGCTTTTTGGTGCGCGAGAACTGATAGCTCTGGACCGAGCCGACCTTGACCTGCTTGTAGAGAATCGGGCTGCCGACTTCCAGCGAACCCAGGTTCTCGGTGAACAACACCAGGTGCAGGCCCGGCGCCCGCAAGTCGAGCGGCGGTGCTTTAGGCCTCGCCACAAATTCGCGCTGCGGTGCGGCACCCTTGTCTCCAGGACGCACGGCAATATAGTTACCTTTGACCAGTGCTTCGAGACCGGTAATGCCCGCGAGTGAAATCGAGGGTTTGACCACCCAGAACTGGGTGCCATCAACGAGGTAATCCTCGGCCAGCGGATCAAGGGTCAATTCCGCAGTGGCACTGGACAGATCAGGATCGATCTTGAGCGCTTTCAGCGTGCCGACCTGAATGCCTTTGTACATCACCGGCGTCCGGCCAGCCTGCATGCCTTCGAAGTCGCTCAGTTTGACCTTGACCCGGATACCGGCGGCGGCTGCATCGAAATCTTCGTAGAGACGGAATGGGAGGCTCGGATCCGTGGGCGGGCTGTCCTTGCGGTTCTCCGGGGTGGCGAACGCGATACCGCCGGCGACGATGCTGGCCAGGGATTCGCTGCGCACTTTCACACCGGACAGGTTAGCGTCGATGCTGATGCCGCTGGCGTTCCAGAAACGTGTGTGTTTACGCACCAGCTTGGCGTAGGTAGGCTCGATGAACACCTTGAGCTCAACGGTACTTTGGTCTTCGGACAACAGGTAGCTTTTGATCTGGCCGACCCTGATCTGCTTGTAGAACACCGGACTGCCGCGGTTCAGCGAGCCGAGGCGATCAGCCTTGATGGTCAAGTGCAGGCCGGGCTGGGCGTCGGACAGCGGCGGCTCTTCGGCCAAAGCCTTGAACTTGCGCGTGGGCTCCCCTTCGCCCGGACTGACCGCGACATAGTTACCGGAGACCAGGGTTTCCAGCCCCGTGATACCGGCCAGGGTCACGCTCGGCTTGACGAGCCAAAAGCGTGTGCTGGTGCGCAGGTATTGCTCAACGTCCTTGTTCATCTCGATGGTGGCAATCACCCCTTTGGAGGCGCCTTCGTCGTCGAGCGTAAGGGTTTTCACCTTGCCGACCGACATGCCTTTGTAGACGACTTCAGTCTTGTTGGCCTGAATGCCTTCACCACTTTCGAAACGCACCTGAATCTCGATGCCGGTTTCGCTGTAGGCACGCCAGCCGAGCCAGCCGCCAATGATCAGGGCGATCAGGGGCAACACCCAAATGGCGGACCAGTTCGAGGCCGGTCGGGTTTTCGCTGTAGGCAAATCAGTCATGGTCGTCGTCCGACTCCGTGTTATCCCAAATCAGTCGGGGATCGAAAGTTACTGCGGCAAGCATCGTCAGTATCACCACCGTGGCGAAAGCGATGGCGCCAAGATTGGCTTCGACGCTGGCAAGCCGTCCAAAATTCACGACTGCCACGAGGATGGCAATCACAAAAATATCGAGCATCGACCAGCGGCCGATGAACTCGATAAAGCGGTACATCCAGATGCGTTGGCGTGCCGAAAGCGGTTGGCGGCGTTGCACCGAAAACAGCAGCAAAGCGATGCCCACGAGCTTGAATGTGGGGACCAGAATACTGGCGATGAAAACCACGGCAGCAATCGGAATCATGCCGTGTTGAACCAGCTGGATCACACCGGACATGATGGTGCTGGGATCACCCTGACCGAGAGAGCTGACCGTCATGATCGGCAGCACATTGGCCGGAATGTAGAGAATCGCCGCCGTGACCAGCAGCGCCCAGGTACGAACCAGGCTATTCGGTCGACGGGCATGAACCAGCGCACCGCAGCGGGTGCAGACTTGCTCGTCGGTGTCAGCGTCCTGTCTGTTCAACTCATGGCATTCGGTACAAATCAGAATGCCTGCATCAATCGCCCGCATGGGCATCCTCTCCTGATAAAGCCTGCCAGACCTGATGAGGCGACATCACAACCTCCAGCCAGACCTGAACCAACAACAATCCGATAAAACACGCCAGGCCGAGACCGACAGTGATTGCTGCCATATCTGCCAGTTTGACGATCGCCACCAGAACGCCCATGAGGTAAACCTCGAGCATTCCCCAATCTCGTAGATGGTGATAAATCCGATAAAGCAGCAAACCGTAACTACGGCCGATATCAAAACGAATACTTAACAGCACCGCCAACTGGCAGAGTAGCTTGAGGAGTGGAATTCCCATACTGCACAGAAAAACAATGATCGAAACACCTTGCATCCCGGTATCGAACAGGCCGACAACACCGGTCCAGACAGTGTCTTGTGACGACTGCCCGAGTAGATTGAGCTGCATGATGGGTAAAAAGTTCGCCGGGATGTACAACAACAGCGCGGCGATGACCAAGGCGAGACTGCGTTGCACAACATTGTGCCGATGCGCATAGAGCTCGTAGCCACAGCGCGGACACAGGGCTTTCTCGCCATGGGCGAGCTTGGGCTTACGCATCAGCAAGTCGCACTCATGGCAGGCCACCAAGTCGTCCAGCGGTAATTCTGACAGCCCGGAGGCGTCAACCGGATCTGGCATAAAGGCTCTGACTCCGAAAAAGTTGGACCTATTCTAGTGTCATGACTCGAAAATAACTGTGCAAATTTGTGCTGGTCCGGATCGTGCTTTTATTCCGGGCAAAACAAAACCCCAACTGCTTTCGCAATTGGGGTTTCGGAATTTAATCTTGACGATGACCTACTCTCACATGGGGAAACCCCACACTACCATCGGCGATGCATCGTTTCACTGCTGAGTTCGGGATGGGATCAGGTGGTTCCAACGCTCTATGGTCGTCAAGAAATTCGGTAGCCGGCTCGTTTTCTCTTGCGAGATCACGCTCCAGCGAATGGGTATGCGATAGTTTGTGTGTTTGTATCCGAACTTTCGGTTCGTTTCGTCTTCACACACCGCAATCTGGCCTCTCTCGAGTTCACAGATTGCTTGGGTGTTATATGGTCAAGCCTCACGGGCAATTAGTATTGGTTAGCTCAACGCCTCACAGCGCTTACACACCCAACCTATCAACGTCGTAGTCTTCGACGGCCCTTCAGGGGACTCAAGGTCCCAGTGAGATCTCATCTTGAGGCTAGTTTCCCGCTTAGATGCTTTCAGCGGTTATCTATTCCGAACATAGCTACCCGGCAATGCCACTGGCGTGACAACCGGAACACCAGAGGTTCGTCCACTCCGGTCCTCTCGTACTAGGAGCAGCCCCTCTCAAATCTCAAACGTCCACGGCAGATAGGGACCGAACTGTCTCACGACGTTCTAAACCCAGCTCGCGTACCACTTTAAATGGCGAACAGCCATACCCTTGGGACCGGCTTCAGCCCCAGGATGTGATGAGCCGACATCGAGGTGCCAAACACCGCCGTCGATATGAACTCTTGGGCGGTATCAGCCTGTTATCCCCGGAGTACCTTTTATCCGTTGAGCGATGGCCCTTCCATACAGAACCACCGGATCACTAAGACCTACTTTCGTACCTGCTCGACGTGTCTGTCTCGCAGTCAAGCGCGCTTTTGCCTTTATACTCTACGACCGATTTCCGACCGGTCTGAGCGCACCTTCGTACTCCTCCGTTACTCTTTAGGAGGAGACCGCCCCAGTCAAACTACCCACCATACACTGTCCTCGATCCGGATAACGGACCTGAGTTAGAACCTCAAAGTTGCCAGGGTGGTATTTCAAGGTTGGCTCCACGCGAACTGGCGTCCACGCTTCAAAGCCTCCCACCTATCCTACACAAGCAAATTCAAAGTCCAGTGCAAAGCTATAGTAAAGGTTCACGGGGTCTTTCCGTCTAGCCGCGGATACACTGCATCTTCACAGCGATTTCAATTTCACTGAGTCTCGGGTGGAGACAGCGCCGCCATCGTTACGCCATTCGTGCAGGTCGGAACTTACCCGACAAGGAATTTCGCTACCTTAGGACCGTTATAGTTACGGCCGCCGTTTACCGGGGCTTCGATCAAGAGCTTCGCGTTAGCTAACCCCATCAATTAACCTTCCGGCACCGGGCAGGCGTCACACCCTATACGTCCACTTTCGTGTTTGCAGAGTGCTGTGTTTTTAATAAACAGTCGCAGCGGCCTGGTATCTTCGACCGGCATGGGCTTACGCAGTAAATGCTTCACCCTCACCGGCGCACCTTCTCCCGAAGTTACGGTGCCATTTTGCCTAGTTCCTTCACCCGAGTTCTCTCAAGCGCCTTGGTATTCTCTACCCAACCACCTGTGTCGGTTTGGGGTACGGTTCCTGGTTACCTGAAGCTTAGAAGCTTTTCTTGGAAGCATGGCATCAACCACTTCGTCATCTAAAAGATAACTCGTCATCAGCTCTCGGCCTTAGAATCCCGGATTTACCTAAGATTCCAGCCTACCACCTTAAACTTGGACAACCAACGCCAAGCTGGCCTAGCCTTCTCCGTCCCTCCATCGCAATAACCAGAAGTACAGGAATATTAACCTGTTTTCCATCGACTACGCTTTTCAGCCTCGCCTTAGGGACCGACTAACCCTGCGTCGATTAACGTTGCGCAGGAAACCTTGGTCTTTCGGCGTGGGTGTTTTTCACACCCATTGTCGTTACTCATGTCAGCATTCGCACTTCTG